>NZ_LIXJ01000003.1:0-464886 GCF_001905795.1 Streptomyces sp. CB01580 | reverse complement strand
AGCCCCAGCGCGAGCCGGTCCGCGGCCGCGACGGGGGTCCGCGGCGGACGCACCAGCAGGGACACGCCCACGCCCAGGGCGCTCAACGCGATGAGCACCATGGTGACCGTCTGCCCGTGCGGGACCAGGGTGACGATCAGGTGCCCGAGCAGCGGACTCGCCGCGGTCGACGCCGCCTCGGCCAGTCCCGACGGGTAGAGGACCACGTTCTGGTAGAACGCGTCCAGGTCCACCAGCGCCACGGGCACGGTGCACAGCACCGCGATCCCGACGGCGAGCACCGCGCTCCTGACGGCGGCACGCCTGCCGAGGCACACCGCGAACAGGGCGACGATCACCGGGATGGCCGGCCAGGCGGTCCACTTGAGCGCGGCGGCGGCGCCGAGGGCCAGCCCCGCCCCCAGGTCGTTGCGCCGGTCCGCGAAGGCCAGGGCCAGGCAGACGAGTCCGACGACCGGCGGGTCGACGCCCCCGATGGTCAGCGGCAGCGCGACGACGGGGCAGGCGACCAGCCAGAACACGCCCGTCACGGCCGAGGGGACAAAGGCGCCGCCCGCACCGCCCTCGGTGTCCCGCCCCTTGGTCAGCACCCGTACGGTACCGATCACCGCGGCCAGGAAACCGAGCGCGAACCACAGCCGGGCGCTGGTGAACGGGGTGTCGCCGAACAGCACGTGGGGAATGCCGAACAGCGCCATTCCGGGCAGGTACGGGTTGAAGTCCGGCACCACGTGCGGAGCGTCGTTGTACACGGTGCCGGAGGAGAACAGCAGGTCGGCCGACCGTTCGACGACCCCGACCTCCATCTGCGCCTTGCCGACGACGGTGAGGTAGAGCAGGGGGGCCACCACCGATCCGGCGGTCGCGACGACGGCGGGAACCCGGGACCACGGCGTGGCCGTCGTCAGCGCGACCACGGCCGCGCAGCCGTAACCGACCGCCGCGGCCAGGCCCCAGGCCTCCTGCGCCGTACCGGGGGGCGAGGACAGCCCCACCGCCAGCGCCGAGACCGCGCACACCAGCAGCACCGGCCAGTCCCAGCGCCACTTCCGGGGCGATGCGCCGCTCGCGGGCCCAGAACCGGCTCCCGGTTCCTGCTTCCGAATCGCTGTCGACATCCGTCACCAGCTCCGGTCGGATATTCGGGCACCGGGCACCACCACACGGTGCGCGCATGGGCGCACACCGCGTACGAACCGATCACATGGGGGGAAGGCGGAGATCATGCACGGGACTATACTCACCGGTCATAGACCATATGGTCGCGTGCGTGCGTGATCACGCGGCAGGGGCCGCCGCGTACGGCGCGGAGGGAACACGGGAGCCCCTCCCGGCCGCCGCTCCGCAGAAGGTTCGTTCACCGGCCCGCAGGAGATTCCGTCGCCGGTCCGCGGAAGATCGCCGGTCCGCAGAAGATCTGGTCGCCGCTCCGCGGGAGATCCGGTCGCCGCTCCAAGGGAGACTCAGCCGCCGGTCCGCGGAAGATCCTGTTCGGTCCAGATGACCTTTCCCTCGGGTGTGTAGCGGGTCCCCCAGCGGCGCGTGAGCTGGGCGACCAGGAAGAGGCCACGACCGCCCTCGTCCGTGGTCCTGGCGTGCCGCAGCCGCGGTGAGGTGCTGCTGGTGTCGGAGACCTCGCAGATCAGGACGGACTGACGCAGCAGCCGCAGCCGGATCGGTCCCGTGGCATATCTCACGGCGTTGGTGACCAGTTCGCTGACGATCAGCTCGGTCGTCGTCTCCAGCTCCTCCAGGCCCCAGCTCCGAAGCAGGCGTGCGGTGCGCGACCGCACGCCCGCGACGGCCGCCGGGTCGGAGGGCACCTCCCACGAGACGACGTGCTCGGCGCTCAGCTCGTGGGTACGGGCCAGCAGCAGGGCCACGTCGTCGGGCTGCGGGGCCGGGAGCAGCTGCTCGACGACCGAGTCGCACAGCGCGTCCAGGGGCAGTCCGCGCTGGGACAGGGCGCCGCCGAGGCGGGACATGCCGAGTTCGGGATCCCGGTCCCGGCCCTCGATGAGGCCATTGGTGTAGAGGGCGATCAGGCTGCCTTCCGGGAGGTCGATCTCCGCTGTCTCGAAGGGCATTCCGCCCAGCCCCAGCGGTGGTCCCGGGGGCAGTTCGGGAAAGCTGACGCGCCCGTCCGGGGAGACGACGGCGGGCGGCGGGTGGCCCGCGCGGGCCATGGTGCAGCGTTGGGTGACCGGGTCGTAGATCGCGTACAGGCAGGTGGCGCCGAGCACCGTCATGCCGCTCGCCCCTCCCTCGGGTTCCTCCTCGCTCAGGCGCAGGACGAGGTCGTCGAGGTGGGCCAGGAGTTCGTCGGGAGGGAGGTCCATGTCGGCGAGGGTGTGGACGGCGGTGCGGAGCCTGCCCATGGTGGCGGCGGCGCTGATGCCGTGTCCGACGACGTCGCCGACGACCAGGGCGACCCGGGCGCCGGAGAGCGGGATCACGTCGAACCAGTCTCCCCCGACCCCGTCCTTGGCATCCGCCGGGAGGTACAAGGACGCCACGTCCAGGGCCATCCCTCCGGGCAGGGTGTGCGGAAGCAGACTGCGTTGCAGGGTCAGCGCCGCGGCGTGCTCGCGGGTGTAGCGGCGGGCGTTGTCCACGCTCACCGCCGCGCGGGCCACCAGTTCGCGGGCGGGCAGCACGTCGTCCGGTTCGAACGGGACCTTGTTCACCGAGCGCATGAAGGTGGTCAGCCCGAGGACCGTGTCCCGGGCCCGCATGGGCACCACGATCAGGGAGTGCAGGCCGAATTCGCGGATGCGTTCCGCGCGCGCGGGCTGCTCGACGGTCAGCAGACGGCTGAGGGATTCGAGGACCGGGATCAGGACGGGTTCGCCCTCGACGAGGAACCGCGCGTCGTACGGCGGCGGCAGGAAGTCCACCGGGTCCCCGATCCGGCAGACCGCCTCCGGGACGCCCTCCCGCACCGAGTTCATGGCGGCGCGTCGCATCCTGGGCCGGGACGAGGCGGCGTTCGTACGCACGGCACCCCTCCCGGAGAGCGGCGTGGCGAAGACCACCGGGGGCGCGTGTCCCGGGTCGCCCGGCCACAGCCCCGGTTCCCCGGGGCGGGCCACCGGTTCCAGCAGGTCGACGAAGACCAGGTCGGCGAAGCGCGGCACCGCGAAGTCGGCCAGTTCCTGGGCGGTGCGCATCACGTCCAGGGTGCTGCCGATACTGGCCCCGGCGTCGTTGACCAGGGCCAGGCGCTGCTGGGCCTTCCACCGGTCGGTGACGTCCGTGACCATGTAGCAGATGCCGGTGACGGCGCCCTCGCCGTCGGTCAGCGGGAAGAACGAGGTGGAATACGCACGCTGGCGGTGCGGATCCGCCCAGCTCCAACCCCGGTACTCGTAGTCCATGACGGGGACGCCCGTGTCCAGCACCCTTCGCATCAGGGTCTCGATGGCGTCGGCCTCCAGTCCCGGGAGCAGTTCGCTCATGCGACGGCCCAGGCGCTGTTCGCGCGGGATGCCGCCGATCCGCTCCAGGGTGTCGTTCACCCAGACGCAGCGCAGCTGCGGGTCCATCACGGCCATGCCGATCGGCGAACTGGTCAGGAAGGCGTCCAGCACGGACTGCCCCACCGCCCGTTCCGCCCTCCGTTCCCGGGCGGAGACCAGGAACGCCTCCCGGCCGTCCAGCTGGAAGGAGGCGGAGACCCGCAGATCCACCTCGGTCCGCCGGCCGTCGCGCCGCCGCACCTCGCCGATCCCGGTCCACCCGGCGCCGGCACGGCACCGTTCGGCGATTCCCGCGACGCGGACCGGGTCCTCGGCCGTCGCGAGCAGGAACGCGGCGGAGCGCCCGACGACCTCGGCGGCGCGGTACCCGAGGAGGTCCTGTGCGCTCTGCGTCCACCCGATGACCGTTCCGCTTCCGGAGAGCACCGCCGTCGCGTCGTTCGCCGTGTCGAAGGCGGGGTGGAGGTTGCCGAGAAAACTGGGCTGCGGCGGTTCGGCGCCGGGCGCGGGCTGCGGGCCTGCGGACGCCATACTGCTCACCACCCATCCACTCCGGTCCACTCCATGGTCCTGCCTGCGGCGCTCCGGTGCGAACGTCCGCGGCGCCCCGGCGTGCGGACAACGGTGTGCGCGGGGCGTCGTCGGGCGCATGCGGCGCATGCCGTCGGCGGGGAGTCGGTATCAGCCGGGCGTGACCGGCGGGGGCGATCGCTCGTCACGGGTCCGGTGGGCCGCTCGGGTGGTCCGGCGACGGGCCGGCCGACCGGCCGGGGCCCGTCTTCGAACCGCCGTCGTCCGACCGGAGGCCGGCCGCCGACGCGACCGCGAGGGGACGGGAAGGTCACCGCCCGCCCGCGGCCGGGGCGGGACGGGCGGCGGGCGGCCGGAACTCGTACCAACGGCGTTCCGCCTCCAGCTGGGCGGCGAGCGAGATCAGCCGTTCCTCGCTGCGGGAGGGACCGAGCAGTTGGGCGCCGACAGGCAGCCCCTCGGAGGTGAACCCTGCCGGAACATTGATGCCCGGCCAGCCCAGCACGTTCCAGGGCCAGGCATACGGGCACGCCTCGGCCATCGCCACGTCGGTGCGCCAGGCACTCAGCCCGTCGAACCGTCCGATCGGGGGCGGCGGCAGGGCGGTCGTCGGGGTGAGCAGCACGTCGTAGCCGGTGGCCGCGCCGGGCGCGCGGAAGAACGCGCCGATCCGGCGGTGCTGGCTCACTTCCCGCGCCCTGGCCGCGCGCACCACCCGGCCGCCGAGCCGGGTTCCGGTGCGCAGCGCGCTGCGGGTGCGGGGGTCGAGGAGCGCGGGGTCCGGGTGGCGGGCGGCGAGTTCGGCGATCCCCGCGGTGGCGCGGGGGACGAAACCGAGCCCGATCAGCCCGTAGCGGGGCCGGGCCTCCTCGACGTCGTGGCCGAGGAGGGCGAGCGTCTCGGCCAGGGCGGTGACGGCCCGGCGCACGTCGGGGTGGGGCTCGGCGCGGGTGAGGGTGAGCGGGGGGCGCCAGGCCAGGGCGATGCGCAGCCGGCCCGGTTCGCGGCGGGCGGCGGCCGACGCCTCGACGGCGGGCGGGCGGTGCGGATCGTCGGGGTGGGGCCCGGCGACCGCGTCGAGCAGCAGGGCCGCGTCGGCGACGGTCCTGGCCAGTGGTCCGTTGACGGTGAGTCCCTGGAAGGCGTCGCTGTGGGGGTGGACGGAGATCCGGCCGCGCTGCGGTTTGATGCCGACGAGGTGGGTCCAGGCCGCGGGGATCCTGACGGAACCGGCGCCGTCCGACCCCAGGGCCGCGGGCACCAGTCCGGCGGCGACGGCCGCGGCGGATCCGCCGGACGAGCCGCCGGGGGTGTGCCCGGTGTGCCACGGGTTGCGGGTGGCGCCGAAGGCGGGGCCCTCGGTGAACGGCCACTGGCCGAGTTCGCAGGAGTTGGTCTTGCCGACGATCACGGCACCGGCGGCCCGCAGCCGTCGCACGGCCTCGCTGTCGGCGTTGGCCGAGGGCAGATCACCGCCGCAGCCGAAGTAGGTCGGCATCCCGCTGACATCGGTGTCGTCCTTGACGGCGACCGGCACCCCGAGCAGCGGCAGCCGCTCTCCCGCAGCGAGCCGGCGGTCGGCCTCGGCCGCCTCGGCGAGCGCGGCATCGGCACGCAGATGACGGAACGCGTTGAGGGTGTCGTGGCACGCCTCGATACGGGTCAGGGCCTCGGACACCAGCCTCTCCGAGGTGGTACGGCCCTCGGCCAGCTCCCGTGCGCTGTCGGCCAGCCCGGCCGGGTGGGCCGGTCCGGTGGCCGCCACGGCTTCCGTTGAGGACATGGGCTGCCCGCCTTCCTCGTGCCGACGGGTGCGCGCCGCGCCCGCACCCGTATGACCGCACGCGCTTACCGGAGGGTAACCAGTTCAGGACGGTCCGCTCAACCGTTGGGCCCGAAGCGGTACTCCTGGTGCTGCGACCGGAAAGGTCCACCGGCTCGCGACGCCCGGCAAACCTCTCCGGCCACAGCACCAGCGACGGCGCGACGCGGCCCGCCCGCCCCGGCGTGCGCCGTCGCGCACCGCGTCCCGCTGCGTCGTACGCTCGGATGGATCGGATCGCATACCTGGACCGGCCCCTACGGGCTCGTGGAGGGAGGCGCCGTGATCACCACCACCCGACGCACCGGCGCACGCCGGATCGCCCTGGCCGCGGCCCTGTTGACGATGGCGGGACTCGTGAGCGACGGCGTCCTCGGGGGCGGTACGGCCCGGGCGGACAACGGCATCGACACGCTCTCCGCCCAGCAGATCGCCGACCGCTCGCGCGACGCGCTGCTCGGCGTCCGTTCCCTGCACCTCGGCTCGCGGGGCGACCTCGGCGGCCACGACCCGTCGGCGGAACTGGCACTCACCATGGACCGGGACGGCAACTGCGACGGTTCGGTGGACCTCGGCGGCGGCCGGGGGTCGGTCCGGATCGTGAAGCGCGCCGACGACATATGGCTCAAGCCCGACACGGACTTCTGGAAGAACCAGGTGCCGGTCGGCGGCCCGGCGTTCGCCGCGATCCTCGACGGGCGGTACCTGAAGGCTTCGGCCGACGATCCGAGGCTGCACGGTGTGACGGCCGGATGCGACCTGGACCGTCTCCGTCGGCTGGTCGTCGACAACGCGGAGAACGACCGGGGCACGCTGAACAAGGGCAGGCGCACGACGCTCGACGGGGCTCCGGTGGTGCCGCTGACCCGGATCAGGGACGGCCGGACGCTGACGATGTACGTCGCTGCCACCGGCCGGCCCTACCCGCTGAGGATCACGGTGGAGGGCGGCAGGGCGCACGCGGTCGCGGACCTCTCGGCGTTCGACGCGCCGGTGTCCGCGACCGCCCCGCCGCCGGAGGAGACGTACGACATCAACGCTCTGCCGGGCCGTACGACGGCGCCCCTGTGATCGCGGACCGGCCGCCGAGCACCACGTACAGCAGCAGCGACGAGACCAGCCCGACCGCCCATCCGTAGTCCGCGAGCGGCTTGAGGAACGGGATCAGGCCGTCGGCCGGGAACGGGCCGGTGCCGGGAGCGGAGTGGGAGCCGCCGATCGCGAGGACGCCGCCCACCGCGAACGCGACGACGGCCCGCGGGTTCCAGCCGTTCGCGTACCAGTACCGGCCACCGGGACGGTAGAGGTCCGGGAGGTCGAGAACGGTGCGCCGGACGATCCAGTAGTCGGCGATCAGGATGCCCGCGACCGTGCCGAGCAGCCCGCCGACCAGTCCGAGCCAGGTGAAGATGTACAGCTCGGGCGTGCTGGTGAGCTTCCACGGCATGATCAGCACGCCGACGACGCCGGTGATCAGGGCGCCCGTGCGGAAGCCGATGAAGCGCGGGGCGGCGTTCGCCAGGTCGTACGCCGGTGACACGACGTTCGCCGCGATGTTCACGGACACCGTCGCGACCAGCACGGTCACCAGGCCGAAGAGCAGACCGAAGACGTTGTCGGTCCTGGCGACGAGCTGGACCGGGTCCCAGATCGCCTCCCCGTAGACGGCCTGCGAACCGGAGGTGACCAGGACCGACAGCAGCGCGAAGAGCGTCATGGTGGTCGGCAGTCCGAGCGCCTGGCCCCGGATCTGGGCGCGCTGGCCGGCTCCGAAGCGGGTGAAGTCGGGGATGTTCAGGGAGAGCGTGGCCCAGAAGGCGATCATGCCCATCAGGGAGGGGAAGAAGACGGGCCAGAACTCCTTGCCCCAGCCGAGCCGCGAGGGCTGGTCGAGCAGCGGGCCGAAGCCGCCCGCCCGTACGGCGATCCAGATCAGCAGCACCGCGGCGCCGACGATGACGAACGGTGCCGCCCAGTTCTCGAACCGGCGCAGGGCGTCCATCCCCCGGTGGATGATGGCGAGTTCGAGCGCCCAGAAGAACAGGAAGCACAGCCAGAGCGTCCACGGCTGTCCGGCGACGACGGAGGCGGTGGCCCAGCCGCCGAAGATCTTCCCGAGCAGCGTGAAGATGCCGACACCACCGATCCACGTCTGGATGCCGAACCAGGCGCAGGCCACCGCCGCCCGGATCAGGGCGGGCAGATTCGCACCGCGCAGTCCGAAGGAGGCCCGGGCCAGAACGGGGAACGGGATGCCGTACTTGGGCCCGGCGTGCCCGGTGAGCAGCATCGGCCCGAGCACGATGACGTTGGCGAGCGCGATGGTGAGAACGGCCTGCTTCCAGTCCATGCCGAGGGCCACCAGGCCGGAGGCGAGCAACCAGGACGGAATGTTGTGGGCCATGCCGACCCAGAGCGCGGTGAAGTTGTACGTCGTCCAGCGGCGCCGTTCCAGCGGAACGGGCAGCAGGTCCTCGTTGGCGAAACGGCTGTCGGCGGGGACGTCGCCCGGGGCGAGTTCGACGCGGTCCGTGCCGTCGGTCGTCCGGCCGTGCGGCGATGCCGGTGGGAGAGGCGGTGTGGGCGGGGTCGGTGGGACGGTCGAGGTCATGGCGGCTGGACCCTTCGCTCGGGAGCGGTGCCGTGCGGTGCGGGGCTGTGCCGTGCGTGTACGTGGGGGGCTTACGGCCGTGGCGTGTACGACGGTGGTGGCGGGCCCACCACCGTCGTACGGGATCGGCCGGACGGGCGGTCGGGCGACTCGGGCCGTCGGACGAACGGGATTGGCCTCCGGGTCGCCGAACGGGCCTGTCCGTGGCGCGCGGTGGCGGGTGTCAGGGGGTCAGGGCGGGGATGATCCGGGAGCCGTAGGCGTCGATCGTCTCCTCGCGCGCGTCGTGCATCGCGTAGACGGCGAACTGGTCGACACCCAGATCGCGCAGGGAGCGCAGCTTCTCGATGTGCGCCTCGGCGGGTCCCAGCACGCAGAACCGGTCGACGATCTCGTCCGGCACGAACGCGGTGTCGGGGTTTCCGGTGCGGCCGTGGTGGCTGTAGTCGTAGCCGTGCCGGTCCTTGATGTACGCGGTGAGTTCGTCCGGGACCATGCCGGAGTGCTCGCCGTACTTGGCGACGAGGTCCGCGACGTGGTTGCCGACCATGCCGCCGAACCAGCGGCACTGCTCGCGGGCGTGGGCCAGGGCCCCTGGCGAGTCGTCGGCAGTGACGTACGCGGGTGCGGCGACGCAGATGGTCACGGAGCGCGGGTCGCGGCCGGCCCGCTGCGCCGCGTCCCGCACCGCCTTGACCATCCATTCGGTCAGGAACGGGTCGGCGAGCTGGAGGATGAAGCCGTCCGCCTTCTGCCCGGCGAGGGCGAGCGCCTTGGGACCGTAGGCGGCCATCCACACCGGCAGCTTGCCGTCCTTCACCCAGGGGATCCTGAGCGACTGCCCGTCAACGACGGCCTCCCGCCCCTCGGCGAGGTCGCGGATGACGTCGATGGCCTCGCCCAGACGGGCCAGGGTGTTGGGCTTGCGTCCCGCGACCCGCATCGCGGAGTCGCCCCTGCCGATGCCGCAGACGGTGCGGTTGCCGTACATGTCGTTGAGGGTGGCGAAGGTGGAGGCGGTGACCTCCCAGGTGCGGGTGCCGGGGTTGGTGACCATGGGGCCGACGACGAGGCGGTCGGTGTGTTCGAGGATCCGGCTGTAGATGACGAACGGTTCCTGCCAGAGCACCGCCGAGTCGAAGGTCCAGCCGTGGCTGAAGCCGTTGTGTTCGGCGCGGCGCATCAGGTCGACGACCGATGAGGCGGGCGGGTCGGTCTGGAGGACGAGTCCGAAGTCCATGCGGGTACTCCTAGTCCAGGTACTGGCAGGTGGCGCGCGGGGTGTACGTGCCGTGACCGGCCCGGCCGGTGAACTTCCGCCCGTCGATGACGAGTTCGCCGCGCGAGAGGACCGTTTCCACCCGGCCGGTGATGCGCTTGCCCTCGTAGGCCGAGTAGTCGACGTTCATGTGGTGGGTCTCGGCGGAGATGGTGTGTTCGGCCGCCGGGTCGTAGACGACGACGTCGGCGTCGGCACCCGGGGCGATGGTGCCCTTCTTCGGGTAGAGGCCGAACATCCGGGCCGGGGAGGCGCAGGCGATCTCGATCCAGCGGCGGCGTGAGATGTGTCCGTCCACGACCGCTTGGTGGAGAAGGTCCATCCGGTTCTCCACGCCGGGCATCCCGTTGGGGATCTTCGAGAAGTCCCCGCGTCCCAGTTCCTTCTGGCCGGAGAAACAGAAGGGGCAGTGGTCGGTGGAGACCACCTGGAGTTCGTCGTTCCTGAGGCCCCGCCAGAGGGCTTCCTGGTGCTCCCTGGGCCGCAGTGGGGTGGAGCAGACGTACTTGGCGCCCTCGAAGTCCGGCTCCGCGAGGTTGTCGGTGGAGAGGTAGAGGTACTGCGGGCAGGTCTCGCCGAAGACGGGCAGCCCCTTGTGGCGGGCGGCTGCGAGCTCGGCGACGGACTCGTCGGCGGAGACGTGGACGACGTACAGCGGGGCTCCGGCGACACGGGCGAGCTGGATGGCGCGGTGGGTGGCCTCGGCCTCCAGCGCCACCTTGCGGACGTCCCCGTGGTGGCGCGGATCGGTGTGGCCGGCGGCCAGGGCCTGTTCGACGAGGACGTCGATGGCGATGCCGTTCTCCGCGTGCATCATGATCAGCCCGCCGTTGTGGGAGGCCCGTTGCATGGCGCGCAGGATCTGTCCGTCGTCGCTGTAGAAGACGCCGGGGTACGCCATGAAGAGCTTGAAGGAGGTGACGCCCTCCGCGACGAGGAGGTCCATCTCCTTGAGCGAGGACTCGTTCACGTCGGAGAGGATCATGTGGAACGCGTAGTCGACGGCGCAGTTGCCGTCGGCCTTCGCATACCAGGCGTCGAGCCCTTCACGGACCGCGTGGCCCACGGTCTGGACGGCGAAGTCGACGATCGTGGTGGTGCCGCCCCAGGCGGCCGCCCGGGTGCCGGTCTCGAAGGTGTCCGAGGCGTAGGTGCCACCGAAGGGCATCTCCATGTGGGTGTGCGCGTCGACGCCGCCGGGGATGACGTATTTGCCGGTGGCGTCGATGCTCCGGTCGGCGCTCCAGCTCCCGGCGGCCTCGCTGTCGGGTGCCGCGAGCGCGGCGATGCGGCCGTCCTCGATGAGCACATCGGCGTGGATCTCGTCGGACGCGGTGATGACGAGACCGCCGTGGATGACGGTGCGGCTCATGTACCCCTCCTCACTGTGGCGGAACGGGTCTACGCACGTAGACAGGTGCGTGGTGAAGAACGTAGAAGCGGGTCACCCACTGTGGCAATACCGCTGCGATCAACGGCTGAAGACGTTTCCGTTTCCGCCGCCCGGCACTCCACCGGCCTACAGCGCGCGACGGGCGGCGGCGCCCGGGGTTCCGGCGCACCGACCGCCGTCGCGTACGCAGGGCTGCCGTCCGGTACCAAGCAGGCGAAGACGCTCGTCATCGGTATCGACGGCGCCACCTTCGACGCCTTCTCGCGCGCCGACGTCCCGAACCTCAGGCAGCTCATGGCCAAGGGGCTGACCGCGCGCAGCAATCTCTACGCCTCCCCCATGGCCCCGACCGTCTCCGGCGCCGGCTGGTCGTCCATCGCCACCGGTGTCTGGCCCGACAAGCACAACGTGAAGGACAACGACTTCACGAACCCGAACTACGGTCGGTACCCCGAGTACGCGACCCGGCTGGAGACCGCCGACCCGGCCGTCTCCACGCTGGTCGTCGGCACCTGGAGCCCCGTACCTCAGAAGATCTTCGGCGCGAAGACCGATCTGCGGATCGCGGGCGGCAACGACGAGGGCACGACCGCCAAGGCGGCGGACTACCTCGCCAACGGCAACCCCGACTCCACCTTCGTCCACCTCGACGAGGTCGACGGCGCCGGTCACAGCACCGGGTCCGCGAGCCCCGCGTACATCAAGGCCCTGCACACCGCCGACGCCCAGGTGGGCCGACTGCTCGACGCCGTCGCCTCCCGTCCGACGTACGCCGACGAGGACTGGCTCGTCGTCGTCACCGCCGACCACGACGCGCTGCGCGGCTCGCTGCGGGGCCCCGTCGACGAGACCAGGCTCCCGGCCGACGCCAAGGGGTGGCCCGGCTCCGACTCCCCCTGGAAGGTCACCGCGCACGCCGTGGTGCGGACCGCGCAGGGCGAGCCGGTGAAGGGCGCGAGGGTGACGGCCGAGCTGACCGCCGACGGCACGGTGCGCGAACTGACCGGCACGACGAAGAAGGACGGCTCGGTGACGTTCAAGGTCACCGTCCCCCGGGGCGTCGCCGAGGCCGCACTCACCGTGACGGACGTGCGCTACCGGGACCTCGCGTACCACGGCGAGCTCGACCCTGTCCGCACCCTGGACCTCGACCGGCCCACCGGTCACCGGGGCTGACCCTCCGGCCGGGCCCCGGGGGCACCCGAACCTCGGAGCCCGAGGCCCGGGACCACCCCCGAGGACCGGCCGGGGTCCGGCCGGGGCGCGCACGCGTGACGCGCGGGCCCCCGGCCGGACCACTCCCCCGGCACCGCGCCGCTCATCCCACCGCGCGAAGGGCCCGGCCCAGGATCTCGGCGCCCTCCTCCGCCTCCGGGATGGTCAGCGAGAGCGGCGGCGCGATCCGCAGCACACTCGTGTCGTGGCCGCCGCCCTTGCCGATGAGCAGGCCGCCCTCCCGGGCCGCTTCGAGCACGTCGGAGGCCGCCTGCGGGTTCGCCTCGTCCGTGCCCGGCTTCACCAGCTCGATCCCGATCATCAGCCCCCGGCCGCGCACCTCCCGTACGCAATCGGAAGCGGCGCCGACCGCGCGGAGCCGTTCGATCAACAGTCCGCCGACGCGCCGGGCGTTGCCCTGCAGATCGTGTTCCAGGAGATACGAGAGGTTGGCGAGTCCGGCCGCCATCGTGACCGGGGACCCGCCGAACGTCGAGATCGAGTTCGCGTCGAGGCAGTTCATGACCTCGGCGCGGGCCACCACCCCGCCGATCGACATGCCGTTGCCGATGCCCTTGGCGAACGTGAGGATGTCCGGCGGCCCGTTCCGGCCGTGCGCCTGCCAGCCCCAGAAGTGCTCACCGGTGCGGCCCCAGCCGGTCTGCACCTCGTCGGAGATCCACAGGATTCCGTGCCGGTCGAGGACCCGGCGGAACGCCGCGTACAGGCCGTCCGGCGGCGAGGTGAACCCGCCGACGCCCTGGATCGGTTCGGCGATCAGCGCGGCGGGCGGGCGGGTATGGCCGAGCAGGTCCTCCAGATCTGCGACGCAGGCCGCGATGAACTCGGCGTCGTCCAGGTGCGCGTACGGCCCCCGGCCGCGCACTCCGCCGTGCACGTACAGCGTCTGCAGCGGGGACAGATTCGTGGGCGACCAGGCACTGTTGCCGGTGATGGCGACCGCGGAGAACGATCTGCCGTGGTAGCTGTTGCGCATCGCGAGGACCTGGTTCGACCGGCGGTACGCGGTGGCGAGCAGCAGGGCCGTGTCGTTCGCCTCGGTCCCGGAAGTGGTGAAGAAGACCCGGGCGTCCGGGATGCCGGAGAGCGTGGCGACCCGCTCGGCCAGCTCGACCATCGGACGGTTGAGGTAGAGCGTGGAGGAGTGGATGATCCGCCCGGCCTGCTCGCCGACCGCCTTGGTCACCTCGGGCAGGGCGTGGGCGGTCATGGTGGTGAGGATGCCGCCGAAGAAGTCGAGATAGCGCCTGCCGTCGGCGTCCCAGACGTGCCGGCCCTCGCCGTGGGTGATCTCCAGCGGATTCTTGTAATAGAGCGTCAGCCAGCCGGGGCTGACGGCGAGATGGCGTTCGTGCAGGCTGCTCACGGCTCGACCAGTCCCTCGTAGGCGTCGGGACGGCGGTCCCGGTAGAACGCCCACTGCTGCCGGACCTCGTCGAGCAGACCGAAGTCGAGGTCGCGCACGACGAGTTCCTCCTCCTTGTCGGAGGCCACGTCACCGACGAACTGTCCGCGCGGATCGACGAAGTAGCTGCTGCCGTAGAAGTCGTTGTCGCCGTACTCCTCCTGTCCGACGCGGTTGATCGCGGCGATGAAGTACTCGTTGGCGACCGCGGCGGCGGGCTGCTCCAACTGCCAGAGATAGGCGGAGAGGCCGCGCGAGGTGGCGGAGGGGTTGTAGACCAACTGGGCTCCGTTGAGCCCGAGTTGCCGCCATCCCTCGGGGAAGTGCCGGTCGTAGCAGATGTAGACGCCGACCTTGCCGACAGCCGTGTCGAAGACCGGCCAGCCGACGTTCCCCGGCTTGAAGTAGTACTTCTCCCAGAATCCCTTGACCTGCGGGATGTGGTGCTTGCGGTACTTGCCGAGATAGGAACCGTCGGCGTCGATGACCGCGGCGGTGTTGTAGTAGAAGCCGGACTGCTCGACCTCGAAGACCGGCACGACGATCACCATGCCGGTCTCCCGGGCGAGTTCGCGCATCCGCCGGACGGTCGGACCGTCGGGAACCGGTTCGGCCCAGCGGTAGTGCTCGGGCTCCTGCACCTGGCAGAAGTAGGGGGCGTTGAACACCTCCTGGAAACCGATGATCCGCGCGCCCCGGCGGGCGGCCTCGCGCGCGTGCTCCTCATGCTTGGCGATCATGGATTCGGTGTCGCCGGTCCAGGTCGCCTGGACGAGTGCGGCGCGTACGACGTGGGACATGAGCTGCTCCTTCGACGCGGCGTCAGAGAGCCTCAACGCGTTTTCTACGCCCGTAGACACGGACGTAGAGGAGAACGTAAGCCCCGCCACACAGCGGGGCAAGACCATCGCCGTGAACCAGCGGAGTCGATCATGATTCGCACCCGTGCGGTCCAGTTTCGTACCCGCCACCTACCCGCACGGCCCGTGTGCCCCCGTGCGGTCGCTCGTCCGGCCGGGAACGCCCGGGATGCGCCGAGGGGGCCGGGGAAGCCGGGTCGCCCCGGGCCGAGGCAGCCGGGGCGGGGTGGGCGGAGCGCCGTTCGTCTCATCGCCGCCGGCCGAGTCCCGGCGGCGCCACCAGAGGCCCTCCTCCCCGACCGGAGCGCGTCGGCCGTATCGCTCCCTTAACCGGAGCGCGCCGGTGGGTGACCGATGAGCAGTTTGTATTCTCGGCGGGGATCCCTTCCACGCGGCATCTGCGAGAGGAAACACCATGACCACCGAGCCGAGCCCCGACGCCCTGCCCGGACTTCTCGATCAGGCCCGCCAGGACTATCAGGCCCTGGCGGGACTCGGACTCGCGCTCGATCTCACCCGCGGCAAGCCCGCGCCGGAGCAGCTCGACCTCTCCGACCTCCTGCTCAGCCTGCCGGGCGGGCAGCGCACGTCCGCCGACGGCACGGACGTGCGCAACTACGGCGGTCTGCAGGGCCTGCCCGAACTCCGCGAGATCTTCGCCGAGGTGCTCCAAGTGCCGGTAGCCCAGCTGCTCGCGGCCGGCAACTCCAGCCTGGAGCTGATGCACGACTGCCTGGTGCACGCCCTGCTGAGCGTGATACCCGGCGCCGAATCGCGCTGGGTGGACCAGGAACGGATCGCTTTCCTGTGTCCGGTGCCCGGTTACGACCGGCACTTCGCACTCTGCGAGCGGTTCGGCATCGACATGATCCCGGTTCCGATGACCGCCGAGGGCCCGGACATGGAGACCGTGGAGCGGCTCGTCGCCGACGATCCGACCGTCAAGGGCATCTGGTGCGTACCGAAGTACAGCAACCCGGACGGTGTCTGCTACAGCGACGCGACCGTGGCCCGGCTGGCCGCCATGAGCACCGCGGCACCCGACTTCCGGATCTTCTGGGACAACGCCTACGCCGCCCACCACCTCACCGACAAGCCGGTCGAGATCGCCGATCTGCTCGCAGCCTGTGCCGAGGCCGGCAACCCGGACCGCGCGTTCGTCTTCGGCTCCACGTCGAAGATCACCGCGGCGGGTGCCGGAGTCGCCTTCTTCGGTTCGTCTCCCGCGAACGTGCAGTGGCTGCTCGGCAACAACGCCAAGCGGTCGATCGGCCCCGACAAGATCAACCAGCTGCGGCACGTCCTGTTCCTGCGGGACGCCGACGGTGTGCGCGCCCACATGGAGCGCCAGCGGGCCCTGCTGCAGCCGAAGTTCGAGGCGGTGGCGCGGATCCTGGACGCCGAGCTGGGCGGTACCGGCCTCGCGACCTGGACGTCCCCCAAGGGCGGCTACTTCGTGACCCTGGAGGTGCCGGGCGGCTGCGCGAAGGAGGTCGTGCGCCGGGCCGCCGAGGCGGGCATCGTGCTGACCCCGGCCGGCGCGACGCACCCGTACGGCGACGACCCGCGTGACGCGGTGATCCGCATCGCGCCCAGCTACCCGGGCCTCGCGGAACTGGAGCAGGCGATCGCCGGACTCGCCGTCTGCGTACGCCTCGTGGGGTACGAGCAGCGGGCCCGGTAGGCACGCGCGGGCCGCACCCCGGCCCGGAACGGAACGGAACGGTGGTCACCTCGCACGATCCCGGTGCGAGTGGCCACCGTTCCGTTTCCTCGGGCCTCCTCCGCAGCGGCGAGACGTAATCCACTGGCCCGGAAGGCGCGGCTCGGTTAACGTCTCCCACGTGCCCAACGAGACGGATCGTTTCGTCTCTCTAGAGACTTACGGGGAACGCCCGGGACACCCGAGGCTGCCTGGACATCCGGGACTGCCGGACCGGCAGCATCCGCAGAGCGCGGCGTTCCCCATGAACGTGAGGAGGGTTTTCGTGGACCCGAAGGATCCGAGAGATCCGACAGATCGGCCGGCCCCCGGAGGTCCGGCGGACGCGGCAGACCCGGCAGCCCAGGTGGATCCGGCGGACATGGCGGTCCGCGGCCGGACGGCGGGCATCGCGAGCGAGGAGGATCCCGTGCCGGGCACGAGAACCTGGTTCATCACCGGCGCATCCCGCGGTCTGGGGCGCGCGTTCACCGAGGCCGCGCTGTCCGCCGGGGAGCGGGTGGTGGCGGCGGCCCGCGACATCGACCCGCTCGCGGACCTGGCCGGGAAGTACCCGGACGAGCTCGTGCGACTCTCGCTGGACGTCTCGGACCGAGGGGCCGTGTTCGCGGCGGTGGACCGGGCGGTGGCGTCCTTCGGCCGACTCGACGTCGTGGTGAACAACGCGGGCGGCCTGCTCTACGGCATGGTGGAGGAGGCCACGGAGGAACAGATCCGCGCCCATCTCGATGTGAACTTCTTCGGCGCGGTGTGGGTGGCCCAGGCCGTCGTCCCCCATCTGCGCGCACAGGGCTCGGGACGCCTCCTCCAGATCACGTCCATGGGCGCCGGTGGTGGCATGGCCACCGTCGGCTTCTACGGGGCGGGCAAGGCCGCGCTCGACTCGCTCAGCGAGGCGCTGGCGATGGAGGTGGAACAGTTCGGCATCAAGGTCACCTCCGTGCAGATGGGTGGGTACGACACCGGGCTGTTCACCACGGGCACCACGACGACCGCACCCGGTCCGGCCTACGACACGCTGCGCGCCAGGATGGCGGAGACATGGGGAGACGACGCCGGTCCGGATCCCCGCACGGCGGCGCCCGCGCTCATGGAGCTGGCCGGACTGCCGGAGCCACCACGGCGGTTGATCCTCGGCAGCCGGTCGTTCGATCTCGTCCAGGAGATGAAGCAGGCCCGAGCCGAGCAGGACCGGACCTGGGAGCACCTCAGCCGCATGGCCCCGGGCTGATCCCCCGTCGGGCGTCGAGGGCCGGACCCGCTCGCGCTCACCGGGCGACACCACGGGCGTCCCGTCCCCCGTCCCCCGTCCCCCGTCGGTTGTCGTCCACCACGCCGTGCTCCCCTCCCCTTTCCGCCGTTCCCGTTCGGGTGATGTGGTCGGCGCGGCGAGGATCTCGGAACGGTCTGGGCAGGCTCCGAACGATCAGCCTTGAAAGGGGGACGTCGTGGGACTGTCACGCGAGTTCGGGCGCGGCTTCAGCGAGGGACCGACACCTTCCGATGCCGCGGGCACACCCGCCCTGCCCTACCCGAGCGGCTGGTCCGCACTCGCCTTCTCCGGCGAGTTACGGCCGGGTACCGTACTCACCCGGCCGCTCGCGGGACAGGACGTGGTCCTCTACCGGCTCGGTACGGGAGCGCTGCGCGCCGTCCAGCCGTACTGTCCGCACCTCGGCGCCCATCTCGGCCTGGCAACGGTCGACGGCGACGATCTGGTGTGCCCGTTCCACTTCTTCGCGTTCGGTCCGGACGGCAAGTGCGTTCGGACGGGGTACGACACCAGCCCGCCGAGATCACCCCTGGCGCAGTTGCCGGTCCACGAGGTCAACGGTGCCGTCTTCGTGTGGCGGCACCACGACGGCCGCGCCCCGGACTGGTTCGTCCCCCAATGGCACCGGATCGGACACCGTCCCGCCCGTACCGCCGCCTGGGAGCTGGCCGGGCACGCCCAGGAGGTCATCGAGAACTCGGTGGACCTCGGGCACTTCGCCACCCTGCACGGCTGGAAGAAGGCCGAGATGGGCGGTCCGGTCGTGTACGACGACGCCCGGTTCCACGTGTCGATGCGGGCCCACGAATCCGCCCCGGTGCTCGGGGACTTCGAGGTCGAGGTCGAGGTGGACGGCTACGGCCTCGGCTGTCTGCACGCCGATGTGCACACGCCCCGCATCGGGTTGCGGATGTGCACGATGGTGATGCCGACGGCCATCGCCCCCAACCGCATGCAGTTCCGGCAGCAGAACCGCGTCGCCTTCTCGGAACCGGCCCGGCTCCCGGCGCCGCTGGCCCGCGCGGTGAGCCGTGCCGCCGCCCGGCTGCTGGACCGCGCCATCTTCCGGTCCAGTTGCGAGTTCACCGCCGCCGACTTCCCGATCTGGCACCACAAGGAGTACCGGCAACCACCCCGCCTCGCCCCCGGCGACGGCCCCATCGGCCCGTTCCGCCGCTGGGCCCGCCGGTTCTACCCGCCACCGGCCGAGGACGCGGCGCCGCAGCCGGCCTGAGGGCGGCCCCCGTCGTGCGATGCACCACATCCGACGCCGCGCCGGTCCCGTCATGGATCACCGGACAGCCCTTGGTCGGTGCCGCTCCCGGGTGCCGACTGACTCCTCTCGACATGCCCCTGCCCAGGGGCATGTGGCGCCCACCGGACGGAAGAGCCTCAGACCTCGGAGGGCCGCCGGGCCGGAGGAACCAGGAGCGAACGCCTACCCGGCCAGCGGCACCGCGTCCGGTTCCGGGGCGCAGCGGGCGAGGAGGTCGTCCAGGGAGAGTCCGAGGGCGCCGGCCAGGGCCGCGACGGTGAAGAAGGCGGGGGTCGGGGCGCGGCCCGTCTCGATCTTGCGCAGCGTCTCGGCGGAGATGCCGGCGCCCGCCGCGATCTCGACCATGCTGCGTCCACCGCGCGCCTCGCGGAGCAGTGCTCCGAGGCGTTCGCCGCGGCGGCGTTCCTCCGGGGTCAGGGGCGTTCGTACCATGCCGTCATTCTAATACCACTCGGACCGGTATAGTAATTGGCATGGTGAAGCTGAAGACAGACACATCCATCCAGGCCATGCGCGAGAGCGGCCGGGTCGCGGCCCGGCTATTGACGGACGTACGGGAGGCGGCGGCGGTCGGCGTCTCGTTGCGGGAACTGGACGAGGTGGCCCGGGGGGTGCTCCGCGAGGCGGGCGCCGGGTCGCCCTTCCTGAACTACCGGCCGCATTTCGCTCCCACCCCGTTCCCCGCCGTGATCTGCGCGTCGGTCAACGACGCGATCGTGCACGGCATCCCGACCGACCAGCGGCTGCGCGACGGCGATCTGGTGAGCATCGACGCGGGCGCGACGCTCGACGGCTGGGCGAGCGACTCCGCGATCAGCTTCACCGTCGGGCGCGCCCGGTCCGAGGACACCCGGCTGATCGACACCGCGTTCGCGGCGCTGGACGCGGGGATCGCGGCGGCGGTCGTCGGCAACCGGATCGGGGACATCGCGCATGCGATCGGCACGGTGTGCCGCAAGGCCGGTTACGGCATTCCGGAGGGGTTCGGCGGGCATGGCGTGGGGCGGTCCATGCACGAGGACCCGGCCGTCCCCAACGAGGGGCGGCCGGGCCGCGGCATGCCGTTGCGGCACGGAATGGTGCTGGCCATCGAGCCGATGCTGATCGGCGGCGGCGTGGACACCTTCCGCGAGGACCGGGACGGCTGGACGCTGCGCACCACGGACGGCTCCCGCGCGGCGCACGCCGAGCACACCGTGGCCATCACCGACGACGGCCCGCGCATCCTGACCGCGTTGTGACCCCGCGCCCGTTCCCGCCCCCGGCCCCGGCGCATGCCAGCGCCGGGAGAAACGCTAGTGCTGTGACCGGGAAGGTTTGCCGGGTGGCTCGCGGCGTCCGGTGCGGTGCATCGCAAGGCGGAGCATCGTCCGCGTACTGGACGTACGCGGGTGATGCGACAACACCGCGAGGTGCCGTGCCGGGCGTCGCGAGCCGGTGAACCTTCCCGGTCACAGCATTAGTTGTTCTGGATGAACTGCTTGGCGAGCGCCTCGCCGGCCGTGACGGCGGCGCTGTGGCTCTCGATCGGGGACGCCTTGGAGTTCTTGAACAGGATGTAGGTGACGCCCGACTCGGCGCCGCCGGTCTCCGGATCGGGATCGATGCCGAGCGCCTTGGCGGTGGCGTACGAGGCCTCGCCGATGATCTTGCTGGGGCCGGTGTCGCCGACGACGGCGTATTCGACCTTGTTGTTGTAGATAACGGCGACGATGCCGCCGCCCTTGATCCCCGCGTTGCTGTAGTTCCAGATGCTGCTGCTGCTCGGTACGACCACGTACGGCAGCTTCTCGGCGTTCAACGGCTTGTCGTCGGAGGTGTGGAACGCCGTGTCGGGCTGGAACCACGGGTCGGTGTCTTCGTTGCACGCGGCGGTGATCTGGCCGTCGCAGTCGATGTCCATGTCGGCCTTCCAGAACACGGCACCGTTCTTGCCGCAGACCGGCACGGTCGCCGAACTCTCTTCGTCCGTACGGTACTTGCCGTTGGATATCTGCGAGCACGAGGTCACCTTGGCCAGCAGGTCGGCCGCGCTGACGGAGCCCTCCTTAACCCCCGCGCCGGTCGCCGCGACGGCGGAGCCCGCGCGGGGGGCGGTGGGGGCGGACGCGGCGTCCGGCGCGGGGCGGGCCTCGGCGGCCGACGACAGCGCGGCGGTCGCGAACAGGGCTACGACGGAGGCTGCGGAGAGGGCGAGCGTTCGGGTACGCACAGGGGGGGTGCCCTTCTATTAGGAAACTTTCCTTACCGACGCCGCAAAGATGGACCCGAAGCCATGCCCTCGTCAAGACTGCGGGGCCGTTTCACCACCCAACGGATGTGACCAAACAGCCCCGCATTAAACATTATTGATGGAACGTCAGAGACTCAGGGGCTTCCGGCGGGCCGGACGACCATCGCCGACCCGCCTCCCCTGCGCACCTTCTCCGCCGCCGCCAGCCACCGGCCGTCCGGGAGGCGTTGCACGCCCGTCGCCGCCCCGATCTCCGGGTTGGGCTTGAAGACGTGCCCCAGGGCTTCCAGGCGTGCCCGCACCGGACTGTTCCAGAGCCCCGGTTCGAGTTCCGTGGCCGCCGCGTTGCGCTGGCTGGCGCGCGGCGCCGCGATGGCCTCGACGAGTGGCAGTCCGCGATCGACGGTGCCGATGAGCGACTGCAGCACGGTCGTGATGATCGTGGCACCGCCCGGAGAGCCCAGGGCCAGCACCGGTCGACCGTCCTTGAGCACGATCGTCGGGGAGATGGAGGATCTGGGCCGCTTGCCCGGACCGGGCAGGTTGGGGTCGTGGACGGCCGGGGAGGCCGGTGCGAACGAAAAGTCCGTCAGTTCGTTGTTGAGCAGGAAGCCACGCCCGGGGACGGTGATGCCGCTGCCGCCCGTCTGCTCGATCGTGAGGGTGTAGGCGACGATGTTGCCCCACTTGTCGGCCGTCGTCAGATGCGTGGTGTTCTCGCCCTCGTACGTCGTCGGGGACGCCGGTCCCCCGGTCCGGCAGCCGGACGACGGATGCCTCGGGTCTCCCGGGGCGAGCGGGCTGGTCAGCACCGCGTCGTCCTTGATCAGACAGGCCCGTGAGTCCGCGAAGCGCTGCCGCAGCAGTTCCCTCGTCGGTACGTCCTCGAACGCCGGGTCGCCGACCCACCGGCCCCGGTCGGCGAACGCGATCCGGCTCGCCTCGATGAAGCGGTGCAGGTACTGCGTCTCGGTCGACCTCGAAAGGTCCGTGCCCTCAAGGATGTTGAGCGCCTCGCCGACGGTCGTGCCGCCGGACGAGGAGGGCGCCATGCCGTACACGTCCAGGCCCCGGTAGCGGACCTTCGTCGGGGCCTGCCGCAGCACACGGTACGAGCGCAGGTCCTTGGCGGTGAGGTCGCCCGGACGCACGGCCCTGGAGGCTCCCGGATCCACCGGCGGCCTGCGCACGGTGCGTACGATGTCGTCGGCCACCTCGCCCCGGTACAGCTCGCCGACACCCTCGCGGCCCACCAGCTCGTAGGTGCGCGCCAGGTCCGGGTTCTTGAAGACGGAGCCGACCACCGGAAGTCGGCCGCCCGGCAGGAAGAGCTTCCGGGTCGCCGGGAAGTCCGCGAACCTGGCCTGGTTCGCCTCGGTCTGCGAGCGGAAGGTGCCGTCGACGACGAAGCCGTCCCTGGCGAGCCGTACGGCCGGTTTCAGCACCTCCCGCAGCGACTTGCTGCCCCAGGCGTCGAGCGCGGTGGCCCAGGTGGCGGGGGTGCCGGGGGTGCCCACGCTCAGCCCGCTGGTGACGGCGTCGTCGAAGGCGATCGGTTTGCCGTTCTCCAGGAACAGCGAGGAGTCGGCGCTGCGCGGGGCGGTCTCCCGGCCGTCGATCGTCTCCACGGTGTGTTTCCTGGCGTCGTAGTGGACGAAGTAACCGCCGCCCCCGAGCCCGGACGAGTACGGTTCGCTCACGCCCAGCGCGGCGGCCGTCGCCACCGCGGCGTCCACCGCGTTGCCGCCCTTGCGGAGCACCTCGATCCCGGCGGCCGAGGCGTCCGCGTCGACGCTGGCGACCGCCCCTCCGTAGCCCACCGCCACCGGCGACTTGGGGGTCGGCGTGTGGGGCGGCGCCGACGAGGACGATGGGGCGGCCGCCCCGATCGTGGCGACGGCGGCGAGCACCGCCGTCAACGACACTTTCCGTGCGAGGGATCGTCGCATGCGCACCTCCGGTGAAGGATTGTCCGCCGCAGGGTAGCGCCGCTCCGCCCACGCCGTCAGGAGCGCCGTGGGCCCGGTCGCACACGACCGCGCCGGGGAACGCACCGAGTTCTGCGTCGGCGGGCCGGTGTCCAACCGTCGGATGGCCGCCCATCCGCATTCGCTGTTGCCCGGTGTAAGGATCAACACCGATCCCGAACCCGGCCCGGATCGGGGCGCGTTACGGACAGGTACGGAACGCCACCGGGCGGAGAAGGGCGTCGCCGAGCACCGGGCCGCCGGCCGGGGAGGCGGGCGCCGTCCTCACAGGGAGCAGTGGTCCGGCCCGATGGTCCCGTCGGTACCGGACACCCGTACCGCCACCGCACGGCCCGAGGTGAGTGCCTGCGCGGCCGTGCAGATCAGCTGCTGCCGGGCGATGCCGGACAACTCCCCGACCGGTGTGCCCAGCCGGACCAGCACCCCGTCCGGCCCCAGGGTCAGGCTCGGGCTCGACATGGCGTCGGCGTGCGGCAGTTCGGTGCGCAGGCCCGCGGCGGTCTCGGTCTCGTCGGGGCCGTCGAGGAGCATGGCGATCGCCTTGTCGGAGCCGCGCCACGCGCGCACCGCCCCCGTGCCGTCGGGCCGGTCATGGACCGTCAGGTCGACCGGCCGCACGACGGGCATCAGGCGTTTCGCGGGCGGTGGGGACACGAAGTAGAGCAGGGTGCCCTGTTCGCGTCCCGGGGCCACCTCCACGGTCGCCGGATCACCGACCTCGACGATCTCGGTCCCCTGTATGCCGCACCCGCCCGTCGCCACCACCACGAGGGGCAGCAGCAGGGCAGGCAGCCGTACGCGCCTCACGTCCCCTCCAACGGCAGTTCCACGGTGAGGACGGCCCCTCCCCCGGGTCCGCCTGCCGCGCGCACGGTACCGCCGTGCAGCCGTACGTTCTCCTGGGTGATCGCCAGCCCGAGTCCGCTGCCCGCCGACCGGGTGCGGGCCGCGTCGGCCTTGTAGAACCGGTCGAAGATGTGCGGCAGGACCGCGGGGTCGATGCCCGGCCCGCTGTCCGCGACCTCGGTCACCAGCCACCGGTCGGCGCCCCGTCGCTCCGTCCGCAGCCGTACGGTGACGGGCGACGAGCCGTGCCGCAGCGCGTTGCCGACGAGGTTGGCGACGACGATGTCGAAGCGGCGCGGATCGAGCATCGCCCTTACCCCGTCGGCGAGTTCGGTGTCGACCCGGTCCTGCCAGTGGCGGTTCTGCAGGGTCTTGCGGATGGTCTCGGCGACGTCCACCTCGTCGAGATGGAGGTCGGCGGCCTTCGCGTCGAACCGGGAGATCTCCATCAGGTCCTCGACGAGGGTGGCGAGCTTTCCGGTCTCGACGCTGATCAGCCGCACGGCCGCGGCGGTGTCGGCGTTCAGCTGCGCGGCGTCCTCGTCGAGCACCTCGGTGACCGCGAGCATCCCGGCGAGCGGGGTGCGCAGTTCGTGCGACACGTCGGAGGCGAAGCGTCTGGCCCGCGCCTCCGCCCGCTGGAGTTCCGCCACCGACTCCTGGAGTTTCGTCGACGACTCGTTGAACGTGCGGGCGAGTTCGGCGAGTTCGTCCGACCCCTTGACCTCGATGCGGGTGTCGAGCTCCCCCCTGCCGATGCCGGCCGCGGCCCGTTCCAGGTCGCGCACCGGGCGCAGCACACTGCGGGCGGCGAGCAGGGCGGGGATCACCGCGATCGCCAGTGCGGGCAGGGCGCCGTCGCGGGCCGCGGTGACCATGGCGGCGACATTGGCCTCCTCCGTGGTGAGCGGCATCACGGCGTACAGGACGAGGCCGGTGGGCTGCCGCCCGTCGCCCCGGTCGAAGAGCGCGGGCATGCCCACGGTCAGCCAGGGGTCCCCGTCCTTGACGACGCGCTGGAACGAGCCGTGCGTGCTGCCCCGGGCGGCCTCGCGCAGGGCGGGTGTGATCACGTCGGAGGTGGGCCGGTCCGTCGAGGAGACCTTGATGTCCCCGTACTCGGCGAAGACCCGCCAGGTGTGCGGCTTGCCCTCCCTGGCCAGGGACTGACAGGCCCGGCGCAGGTGCTCGCGCTCCACGGGCAGGGTCATGGCCAGGGTGCCGATCCGGTCGCGGAACTGGTCCACGGCGGTGTCCTGGGCCTGCTGGAGGATGGCGGAGCGGGCCTCGCGGTAGGTCAGGGTCGCGGTGGTGACGGCGCTGATCGCGGCGACCAGGAGGAAGGCCGCGACGAGCCGGGTCCTCAGCCCGGACCGGGTGGGCCGAAGAAGAACGGGGCGCAGCCTCATGCGAGCGGCCCGAAACGGTAGCCGAAGCCGCGGACGGTCTGGATGTAGCGGGGACTGCCCGCCACGTCCTCGATCTTCTGCCTCAGCCGCCGTACGCAGGCGTCGACCAGCCGGGCGTCCCCGTGGTAGCTGTGCTCCCAGACGTATTCGAGGAGCTGTTGCCTGCTGAAGACCTGCTCGGGCGAGGCGGAGAGGTGCAGGAGCAGCTTCAGCTCGGAGGGGGCGAGCAGGAGGCGCTGCCCGGCCTTGGCGACGGAGAGCCCGGCGCGGTCGATGGCGAGCTCGCCGTGGAACTCGATGCCGTCGCGGCCCGCGGGTTCGGCGAGCCTGCGCAGTACGGCGCGGATCCGCGCCTCGATCACCTCGGTGCGGGCGGGCTTGACGATGTAGTCGTCGGCCCCGGCCTCCAGGCCGACGACCACGTCGAAGTCGTCGCCACGCGCCGTGAGCATGATGATCGGCAGCTGGCTGGTCTCCCGTATCCGGTGGCAGACCTGGACCCCGTTCATCCCGGGCAGCATCAGGTCCAGGAGGACCAGGTCGGGCCGGAACTCCGCCAGGGCGGCCAGCCCCTCCTCGCCGGTCTCGACGCCCCTCAGCTCATGACCGCGCCGCCGCAGCCCCAGCTCGACCCCTTCCCGTACGGAGGGGTCGTCTTCGATCAGGAGCACGCGAGGCATGGCAGCAGTATCCCAGCGATCAAGGAGTGGATTCGAACGTACGACCGTTTCGCGCGGGCGTCATGCACGTCGGAGTCGGCCCGGGCCCGTGCGGCCCGCTCGGGCTTCAGGTGCGTCGGAGCCGGCCGCGGGCCGCCGCGAGGGCGGTGCCGATCTCCCGCAGCCGCAGCGGCCGGGCCAGCAGCACGAACGTGAGCAGGAGCACGACGGTCCCCGCCCCCACCGCGGCGAAGTCGCCGAGCCCGTCGCAGGCGCGGGCGGTCACGTGGCCCAGCAGCCCGGCCGGCACCCCCGCGACCACCAGTCGTATCTGCGCCCACAGTCCCGGCGACCGCAGCAGCGAGGCCGTGTCGAGACCCTTGCCCGGGACTCCCCCGATGCCCGGGACCTCCCCGGCTCCCGTGTCCGGGACTCCCCCGGCGCCGGGCGCGGAGATCCTGCGGTGCAGGACGTACGCGGTGACGCCGAAGCCCGCGAACAGGGCCATCGTGTACGCCCCGGCCATGCCCGTCACGGCCCAGCGGACCGGCAGCAGCAGGTACGCGGCGACGGACAACCCCGCGTTGAGGGCGGCGATCACCAGATTGAGGAGGAAGGGGGTGCGGGTGTCGCTCATCGCGTAGAACGCGCGCGAGAGCACGTACTGACCGGAGTAGGCGATCAGACCGGGCGCGAACGCCGCCATCATGCCCGCCATGACCGCGATGTCCGCGTCGCTGGTGCGCCCGTATCCGTACACGGCGCCCATCACCCACGGTGCCAGCGCGAACAGCACGGTCACCGCGGGCACCACGACCGCGGCCGAGGTCCGCAGGGCGTACGAGACGTCGCTGCGCACCCCCGCCAGGTCGCCCTCGGCCGCGGCCCGGCTCATCCGGGGCATGAGGGCGGTGACCAGCGAGACGGTCACGATGCCGTGCGGCACGACCCACAGCTGGTAGGCGTAGCTGTACGCCGTGTAGCCGGGTCCGCCCGCCACATGCTGTTCCACGGCGTGCTGGCCGGTGGCGGTGGACAGCCGTGTGACCACCCAGTAGGCGATCTGGTTGGTGAGCACGAGCAGGACGAGCCAGCCCGCCGCGCGCAGCGGGCGCGTCAGTCCGCTGCCCCGCCAGTCGAACCGCGGTCGCCAGCGGAACCCCGCGGCGCGCAGCGAGGGCAGCAGGGCGAGCGTCTGCACGACGATCCCGGCGGTCGTGCCCCAGCCGAGCCAGCGGGCCTGCGCGGCACTCAACGTGCCGTCGGAGCCCGCCGCGACGGCCAGGTAGATCCCGAACACCGCGATGATCACGAGGTTGTTGAGGACCGGGGTCCACATCATCGCGCCGAACCGGTCGCGGGCGTTGAGGACTTGGCCCAGGAGCGTGAACAGGCCGTAGAAGAGGATCTGCGGCAGGCAGTAGCGGGTCAGGGCGATGGTCAGCTCGGCCTGTTCGCCGTGGTAGCCGGGGGCGTAGAGCGAGACGATCCAGGGTGCGCCGACGACGGTGAGCGCGGTGAGGACGAGCAGCCCGGTCGTGCAGACGGTGAGCAGCCGGTCGGTGTACGCGGCTCCGCCGTCGGCGTGGTTCTTGGCGGCACGCACCAGTTCGGGGACGAACACGGCGTTGAGCGCGCCGCCGATGAGCAGCATGTAGAGGATGTTCGGCACGGTGTTGGCGACGGTGTATCCGTCGGCCTGGAGTCCGGTGCCGAGTGCGGCGACGACGACGGCGGAGCGGACGAAGCCGGTGGCCCGGGACACGAGGGAGCCGGACGCCATGAGGGCGCCGCTGCGCAGTACCGAGCCCGAGCCGCGCTCCGGGGTCTTCGCGGGGTGCGTGGTGGCGGCCGTCATCGGCGGGCCATGTAACTCTGGAACGCCCGGTACAGGGCGTTGTTGGTGGCTCCGCCCACCGATGCCTCCCACTCTCCGAGGGTCTCGACGACCTGCCCGCCGGTGCCCAGCTTCCAGCGCAGCAGTCCGAAGGGACGGTCGTCGGGGTCAAGGGTGGAGGGTACCCCGCGCATGTCGTGCACATCGGCGCCGAGGGTGTGGGCGTCCAGCATCATCTTCCACTGGAGCGCGTTGCTGGGGCGTACCTCGCGGCGGTGGTCGGCGGAGGCGCCGGTCTGGTACCAGACCCGCCGGCCGGTGCTGATCATGGTGTGGGCGGCCAGGATCTCGCCCTGGTGGACGGCGAGGTAGAGCCTCATGCGGCCGGGGTGTTCGGCGTTGAGCACGGCGTACTGCCGCTGGTAGTAGGCGAGGGAACGGCCGAGGCCAAAGCCGTCGCGTTCCTCGGTGATCCGCAGCAGCCGGTGGAATTCGGGGAGTTCGGCCGCGGTGCCGATGACGACGCGCACCCCGGCCTTCTCGGCCTTGCGGACGTTGCGGCGCCATTCCTGGTTGAGCCCGGACCACAGGTCACCGGGGGTCCGTCCGGTGAGCGGCACCCGGAAGACGTAGCGGGGCTGCGCGTCGGCGTCCTCGCCCGTGTCGCCTCCGCAGCGGCGCCAGCCCCGGGCCCGGAGGCGTTCGGCGACGGCGGTGCCGAGCGGGTCGACCTCGGTGGCGAGCACGTCACCGATCTTGCGGCCCGGTCCGGTGGCCGCCTTGAGGCGGGCGGCGTCCCAGCGGCGGTACGCGGGCGAGGGGCCGATCCGGACGGCGAAGGCGCCGGCCCTTCGCAGATGCGTCATGAGCGGGTCCAGCCAGCGGTCGATGCCGGGGTCGGCCCAGTCGGCCACCGGCCCCTCGGGAAGGTAGGCGAAGTACTTTCGGGTTCCGGGGAGTTGGCGGTACAGGACCAGTGCGGCCCCGGCCTGTTCACCGGAGTCGTCGTGCCAGCCGATCGTCTCGGCGGCCCATTGGTCCTTCACCCCGGCCCAGGACGGGTGCTGCAGGAAGCTCGCGTCGGTGCGGGTGGCCAGGAAGGCCCGGTGTTCGTCGGCGGTCAGGACGCGTATCCGCGATTCCCGGTCACGGCCGCGGTCCTCGGCGGCGAGCAGCGCTGACATGTTTCGTGGCCCTCCCTGTTCCGCCCCGCTTGTCGGCTCCGCGGGGCGAGAAGGATGCTCACAGCGGTCCGTGACCGCGCCGAGCGGCGTATGTGACCGGACGATGACCGTTGCGCTGCGACCGATGTCACACAGGGGATTTCCCAGTTTTCGACCGATTTGCGGAACCTATCGTCGGATGCGCACCTCTTCCCTCATCGAAAAGCACTGCCCTGGAGGTCCTCCCTTGCCGTCCGCACGCCGACGCACCCGCCGCACGTCACCGCTCGCCCGCCCCGCCCGGCTCACCCTGATCGTCGGGGCCGCGGTGCTGGGCCTTTCCCTCACCGCCTGCAACGGCGCATCCGCGTCGGACTCCGGGACGGACTCGGGAAAGGGCGCCGGGAACGCGCCCGCGCACGAAACCAGGATCTCGGTGAACCTCCGAGGCTCCGGCGCCGCCCCCGGACAGCCGGTGAAGGTGACCATGGACACGGGGAAGCTGAAGGCGGTCACGGTGCGCGCGGACGGGGGCGACGCACTCACCGGCCGGATATCGGCGAACGGACGGACCTGGACGTCGGACCGGCCGGCCGCACCCGGCACCGCGTACCGGGTCGAGGCGCGGGACACCGGGGGCGGCAACGCCGAGGCCCGGTTCACCACCGCCGCGGCGGACAAGGTCAACAAGCTCACCCTGGTCCCCGGCAAGAACACCACGGTCGGCATCGCCCAGCCGCTGTCGATCGTCTTCGACAACCCGGTGAAGAACCGGGCCGCGGTCGAGAGGGCGCTGAAGGTCACCACCTCGAACAACACCGAGGGCTCCTGGGGCTGGCTGCGGGACTACTCCGGCCGCGACCGTGTCGACTGGCGCCCCAAGGAGTACTGGAAGTCCGGTACGAAGGTCACGCTCGACGCCGCTCTCAACGGTGTCGACTCGGGCCCTTCCGGCGGCTGGTTCGTGCGCGACTACCGCACCACGTTCAGCATCGGCGCCCACCAGGTGGTCAAGGTCGACCTCGACCGGCACCGGCTGGCGCTGAAGCGGGACGGGAAGACTGTGCTGGACGTACCCATGTCGGCCGGTACCCCGGGCGGCGTGAAGGCCTCGTGGCGCGGAACGGCCGTGCTGATGTCCAAGGAGGGCACGATCAACATGCGCTCGGAGACGGTCGGCCTGGGCGACGCCTACGACAAGATGGTCGACTCGTCGATGCGGCTGACCTGGTCGGGGATGTACGCCCACGCCGCCCCGTGGAACGCCGCCTACTTCGGGGCGGCCAACCGCAGTTCGGGCTGCGTCGGGATGAGCGACGCGAACGCCGCCGAGCTGTACCGGCAGGTGCGCGTCGGCGACCCCTTCGAGATCACCGGCGCGGACGCCAAGGGCACGGTCGCCGAGGGCAACGGATACGGGAACTGGAACGTGTCCTGGGCCGACTGGCGCGCCAAGAGCTCGCTGAGGTGAGCCGGGCAGCGGCGCAGCGGCTCCCCGTCGCACGAGATCGACCCCGCCGTGCGCGGGGAGCGGCCCGACCGGCTCGCAGCTGACCTTCTCCTCGGCCGCGGCGGACCCGACGCGACACGCGCGCATGCGCGCGTGCGTACGGGTCCGTCCCGTGCACGAGGAGTGATCACCGACTGCCGCCGGACGGGTACCGCTCCTCGGGAACCGCCGCGCGGCGGTTCCCGGCTACCGCACTCCCGGCAGCACCGTTCCCGGTTCGGCCGGGGCCACCTCCACCGCCTTCGTCTTCGGGCTGCGCCGCTCCTGCCTGGCCACCCAGGTCGCGAACCAGGAGAGCAGCATGCACAGCCCGATGTAGATCGGCGAGATCACCATCACCACGGGGATGAAGGGAAGATCGTAGTCGAGATTGGACGCGATGAGCTTGCCCGCGTGGAGGAACTCCTCATAGGTGATCAGAAAGCCGAGCGAGGTGTCCTTCAGCGCCACCACCAGCTGGCTGATGATCGTGGGCAGCATGGCGCGCACCGCCTGCGGGGCCAGCACGAACGTGGTGACCTGGGTCTTGCGCATCCCGAGTGCGTACGCCGCCTCGCGCTGGCCGCGGTCCACGGAGTTGATCCCGGTGCGGAACACCTCGGCGAGCACCGAGCCGTTGTACAGGGTCAGCCCGGTGACCAGCGCGGTCAGCGGCTGCGCCTTCAGCGCCACGAAGACGAAGAAGATCATCACCAGCACGGGCATGGCCCGGAAGAACTCGACGAGCAGCGTCGAGACCCAGCGCACGGCCCGGTGGTCGGAGAGCCTGCCGACGGCGAGCACCGCCCCGAGCGCGAGGGAGAGCACCGCGGCGTACGCGAACGCTTTGAGGGTGTTGCCCAGGCCGCGCAGCAGGAGTTCCTGAATTCCCTTGTACGCGAAGGGTGTCCACTTGGCCCCGCTGAACTGTCCGGTGTCGAGGAGCAGGAAGACGATCCAGCCGGCGGCGGCGAGGATCAGGGTCGTCGAGACGATCCCGTACGTGCGGTGGCGCCTGCGGGCGGCGGGTCCCGGGACGTCGTAGAGGGCGGTCGGGGCCGGCGCGGTGCGGGTGGTCATCGGGCGACTCCCCAGCGCTTCTCCATCACGTTGAAGAGCGCACTGATGGACAGGGTGATGATCAGGTAGCCGACGGCGATCCAGACGAAGCTCCAGATGATGCTGTATCCGAGTTCGTTGAGGGTCTTGTAGGTGCCGAGGAGCTCGGTGACGCTGAACGCCCCGGCGATCGCCGAGTTCTTGGCGAGGGCGATGAGCGTCGAGCCGATCGGCGGGATCACCGAGCGGAACGCCTGCGGCAGCACGATGTGGTTGAGCGTCTGGCCGAAGGTCATGCCGAGACTGCGGGCCGCCTCCCCCTGCCCCTTGGGCACGGTGTTGATGCCGGAGCGCAGCACCTCGCAGATGAACGCGGAGGTGTAGCAACCGAGCGCGAGAACCGCGAAGACCTTGAAGGGGAGCACCAGGCCGAAGCGCGGCAGTCCGAGCAGGACGGCGAAGAAGAGCAGGGTCAGCGGGGTGTTGCGCAGCACCGTCACCCATGCCGTGCCGAGCACCCTCAGCGAGCCGACGGGCGCCACCCGGCAGGAGGCCATGACGAAGCCGAGCAGCAGGGCCAGGACGGAGGAGTAGACGGTCAGCTCGACGGTACCGAGGAAGCCCTTGCCGTACAGCGAGAAGTTGTGCGTGAGTACGTCCATGTCGTGTCCCGTCCTCTCAGCCGGCCGGGTAGCGGTCGATGGGCGGCGGGGTCGGCGCGGGCGTTCCGGACAGACCGAGCGTGGCCTCGAACGCCTTCTTCCAGTTGCCGTTGCGCACGTTGGCGGCCAGGGCGTCGTCGATGGCGAACCGCAGCGCGTTGTCGCTCCTCGGGACGCCGATGCCGTACGGCTCCCTCGAGAACGGCTTGCCGACCACCTTCAGCTCGTCGGGCGCCTTGGCCGCGAAGCCGAGCAGGATCGCGTCGTCGGTGGTGACGGCGTCGACCTGGTAGGTGAGCAGGTTGTCGACGCAGATCGAGTACGTGTCGTAGGAGACCAGGACCGCCTTCGGGTATTCGGCGGCGATGCGCTGGTACGGGGTCGATCCCGCCGCCGAGCAGACCGTCCTCCCGGCCAGGTCCTGCGGACCGTGGATGTCGTGCTCGTCGGTGCGCACGAGCAGCGACTGGCCTGCCATGTAGTAGGGCCCGGCGAAGCCGACGAGCTTCTTGCGCAGGTCGTTGATGGTGTAGGTGCCGACGTAGAAGTCGATCTGGCCGTTCTGCAGCGCCGTCTCGCGGTTGGCGGAGGCGATGGTCCGGAAGCGGATGGTCTTCGGATCGAAGCCGAGCGAGGCGGCCGTCATCCGGGCGATCTCGATGTCGAATCCGGAGTAGGTTCCGGTGGCCGGGTCCCTCTCGCCGAGGTACGGCTGGTCCTCCTTGGCCCCGACCCGCAGAAAGCCGCGCTTTCTCGCCGCGGTCCAGGTCGGCGACTGGGGAAGCCGGAAGGCGGTGTCGACCCGGTAGACGGGCAGCTGGTCGGGCCGCGGTCCCTTCACCGGCGGGCTGCCTTCCTTCCCGCATCCGGCGGCCAGCACGGCCAGCAGGAGACCGGCGCAGGCGGCCAGAACTCTTCTCGTACGCAACAGGCAGCCCCCGTCAGTGCTTGAGGATCTTGGACAGGAAGTCCTTGGCGCGGTCGCTCTCCGGGGCGGTGAAGAACGCCTCGGGAGTGCGGTCCTCGACGATCCGGCCGTCGGCCATGAAGACCACGCGGTTCGCCGCGGAGCGGGCGAAGCCCATCTCGTGCGTGACGACGACCATGGTCATGCCGTCCCGGGCGAGCTGCCGCATGACTTCGAGGACCTCGTTGATCATCTCGGGGTCGAGCGCCGAGGTGGGTTCGTCGAAGAGAAGGGCCTTGGGATCCATGGCGAGGGCGCGGGCGATGGCCACCCGCTGCTGCTGACCGCCGGAGAGCTGGGCGGGGAACTTGTCGGCGTGCGTGGCGAGTCCGACCCGCTCCAGCAGTTCCCGGGAGCGCCGGTCGGCCTCGGCCTTCTTCCGCTTGCGGACCTTGAGCTGGGCGAGCGAGACATTGGCCAGCACGGTCCGGTGCGCGAAGAGGTTGAACGACTGGAAGACCATGCCCACTTCGGCGCGGAGCCCGGCGAGCGCCTTCCCCTCGTCGGGAAGGGGCCTGCCGTCGATCACGATGCGGCCCGACTCGATGGTCTCCAGCCGGTTGATGGTCCGGCAGAGCGTCGACTTGCCGGAGCCGGAGGGGCCGATGATCACCACCACCTCGCCGCGGTCGACGGTGAGATCGATGTCCCGCAGTACGTGCAACCGTCCGTAGTACTTGTTGACGTTCCGCAGTTCGATCAACGGATCGACGGCCATGCGCTGCCCCACCCACTCTTCGCTTTGTCGAGGTCAGCGCAAACTATCCAGCGGAAAAAGGGGCTTCACCGGCGACACGCATAAACAGGGCATAAGGATTCTTTTTCGATTTTACGGAGAGCCCTATCCCTCGGCCGACTCCGCGTACACCTGCGAGAGCTCGGGGCTTCCGGCCATCGCCCAGTCCAGCCCCGCCTCGACCACGTCGATCTCCCGCCCCGAGGCGAGCCGCACCACGGGGCGCCCGCTCAGCCAGATGCTCCACACCGCGCCGGGGACATTGCGCACCAGGACCGTGCCGAGGTACAGCCCCGCGTCGTTGCCCAGCCAGGGCAGTTCCTCGGGATCGTCTCGCCAGCGCGGCGGCAACTGGTCGAGGGCCGCCAACGAGGCCGGGCTGTCGTCCAGTTCGAGGCCCCGCTGCTCCGCCCGGACGCGCAGCAGTTCGCACTCGGCGAGCAGTTCCGCCACGCCTTCGGGATCGGCCGCCACGGCCGAGGCGAGCCCCGGCCCTCGCGTATCGTCGTTCCGCTTACGCCAGTTGTCCAGGAAAGGGATGTTCATACCAGTCAGGGTCGCATCCCGTCCGGAATACGCACCACAGGGCGCGCGGGCCGCCGTCCGGGGACGGGACCGGGAACGGGCCCCGCACCCAGCACCGGGCCGCGGACCGGGAACGGGGTGGCGGCGCACCGGCGTCGGCTGGTAGCTTCGCGGCCATGTCCAGCCCCGAGGCGAACAGAGGCTAGCCACCGGTCCCCCGGTGGCCATGTCGGAGTCGAGTGCGCCCCCGCGGCCGTAGCCGCCGGGAGTGCCGCTCCTGCCCGGTTGCCGCCGCGGACCGTCCTCATGCGGGCCGCGCGTTTCCCCGTCCGCGCTCGTGCGCGGGTTTCCCGTCCCGGCGTTCACCGCCCGGCCGGTTCCGTCCCGGACACCCGGACGTCTTCCGCGTCGCCGACCGTCGTCCCGTCACGACGTCCGGGCGCGGCCCGCACCCCTCCACCCGGTCCATCCGTCAGCCGTTCATGGGGTTCCTTCATGCCATTCGCCGTATACGCGCTCGGGCTCGCCGTCTTCGCCCAGGGCACGTCAGAGTTCATGCTGTCCGGTCTGGTCTCGGACATCGCCGCCGACCTTCATGTGTCCATTCCCGCCGCCGGGTTGCTCACCTCGGCCTTCGCCGTCGGGATGATCGCCGGGGCGCCGCTCATGGCCCTCTTCAGCCGGAGCTGGCCGCGCCGCCGCGCCCTGTTGTTCTTCCTCTGCGTCTTCGGCGCCGTCCACGTCGTGGGGGCGCTCACCCCGCACTACGGGGTGCTCCTGGCGACACGTGTCGTCGGGGCGCTCGCGAACGCCGGTTTCTGGGCCGTGGCGCTGGTGACCGCGGTGTCCCTGGTCGGCCCGGGGGCCCGGGCGCGCGCCACGGCCGTGGTGGTCGGGGGCGTCACCGTCGCCTGCGTGGCGGGGGTGCCCGCCGGGGCGGTGCTGGGCGGACACCTGGGCTGGCGGTCGGCGTTCTGGGCGGTGGCGCTGGTCTGCGTCCCGGCCGCCGTCGTGATCGCCAGGACGATCCCCGGGGGCCGGACGCGGTCCGCCACGGCGTCCGCCGGGACCGAGCTGCGGGCCCTGACGGGTCCGCGGCTGCTGCTGACGCTGCTGACCAGCGCCCTCGTGCAGGGAGCGACGTTCTGCGCGTTCTCCTACGTCGAACCGCTCGCCACCCGCGTCACCGGGCTCGGCCAGGGCTGGGTGCCGGTGCTGCTCGCCCTGTTCGGCCTGGGCTCGTTCATCGGGGTCACCATCACCGGGCGGGTCGTGGACGCGCGGCCGGTCGCACTCACCGCGGGCGGGCTGGCCCTGCTCGCCGTCGGCTGGACCGTGTTCGCGCTGACCGCCGGCAGCCCGGTCGCGACGGTGCTCCTCGTCCTCGTGCAGGGGATGCTCGCGTTCGGCACGGGGACGGCGCTGATGTCGTGGGTGTTCCGGCTGGCGGCCGACGCGCCGACGTTGTCCGGCTCGTTCGCGACGTCCGCGTTCAATGTGGGCGCCGCGCTCGGACCGTGGCTCGGCGGGCTCGCGATCGACGCGGGGTTCGGCTTCCGGTCGCCGCTGTGGGTGAGCGCGCTGTTGATGGTCCTGGCGCTGGGCACCGGCTGGACCGTGCTCGGGACGCGCCCGGCCACCGAGCGGAGCCGGGACGGCGTGCCCGCCGCCCGGTAGGCGGACACCCGGTCCGAGGACGGCCGAGGCCCCGCCCGGCGCTGAACGGGCGGGGCTGTCCTGGTCTCAGCAAGCAGCCAGCAAGCGGGATAAGGACGACAACCACCGTAACGGCGGCCACTGACATCGGCCGCGCGACGACGGCGGGGCCCCGGTCCATGGCGTCAGAAGCCGAGGTCCACGACCACCGGGGCGTGGTCGGACGCGCCCTTGCCCTTGCGCTCCTCCCGGTCGACGTAGCTGTCCTGGACCGCCCCGACGAAGGGCGCGTTGCCGTAGACGAGGTCGATGCGCATGCCCTTGTTCTTCGGGAAGCGCAGCTCGCGGTAGTCCCAGAAGGTGTACGGGCGGTCGTACTTGAGGGGACGGGGCATGACGTCGGACAGGCCCTCCTGGCGCAGCGCGGCGAGGGCGGCGCGTTCGGCGGGGGTGACGTGCGTGGCGCCCTCGAAGAGGGCCGGGTCCCAGACGTCCTCGTCGGTCGGGGCCACGTTGAAGTCGCCGAGGACCGCGAACGGCTGCGAGCCCGCCGCGTCCGCGGCGACCGCCTTCTGCAGGGCCTCGAACCAGCGCAGCTTGTACGCGTAGTGCGCGTGCTCGATCTCGCGGCCGTTGGGCACGTACACCGACCAGACCCGGACCGGACCGCAGGTCGCGGAGATCGCCCGCGGCTCCTGCACGCCCTCGTAGTCGGGGCCGTCGGGCAGGCCCGTCACGACATCGGACAGACCGGCCCTGGAGACCAGTGCGACCCCGTTCCACCGGCCGGTGGCGTTGACCGCCGATTCGTAGCCCAGCTCGCGGAGCTGCTCGGTGGGGAACTGTTCGGCGGTGCACTTGGTCTCCTGGATGCACAGCACGTCCGTGCCGGTGCTCTCCAGCCAGGCCAGCAGCCTCGGGAGCCGGGCGGTGATCGAATTGACGTTCCAGGTGGCGATGCGCATGTACGTAAACCTAGCGCCCTTCGCTCCGGCGGGCGCGGGCCGGCGGGAGGTCACAGGCCGGTGGAGTCCCCCGGGGCCAGTCGGCCGTGGTCGGCGCCGCCGAGCGCACCGATCTGGCTGTCGTAGATCGGCCGGGCGAGATCGGTGAGCAGGGCGTCGTGGATGTCGATGGCGCGGCGCGGCGCGACCTCGCGCACGTAGTCGATGACCTCGGAGATCTTGTTCCAGGGGGCCATCACGGGGAGCATCAGCGTGTCGACCGGGTGGTCGGGGACGGTGAGCGCGTCGCCCGGGTGGAAGACCGAGCCGTCCACCAGGAAGCCGACATTGGTGATCCTCGGGATGTCGGGGTGGATCACCGCGTGCAGCTCGCCGTGCACCTGCACGTCGAAGCCCGCCACGGTGAACGTGTCGCCGTGACCGACCGTGTGGACTCGGCCGGGGAAGGCCGCCGAGAGCCGGTCGGCGACGCTGCGCAGGGTCCAGATCCCGACGGCGGGGTCGGCCTCCAGGGCGGCGCGCAGCCGCCGCTCGTCGAAGTGGTCGGGGTGCTCGTGCGTCACCAGGATCGCGTCGGCGCCGACGGCGGCGTCCTCCTCGGAGAAGCCGCCCGGGTCGACGACCAGCGTGCGCCCCTCCTTCTCCAGCCGGACGCAGGAGTGCTTCTTCTTGGTCAGCGTGAGGTGCGTGGGATTCACGGCGTTCATGGGGTCCATCCTGCTACGGCCGGGGCGTGGTTTCTTCCCGGATCACGGTCCGGGCGACCGAGAACGCGGCGCTCGCGGCCGGGACGCCGCAGTACACGGCGGTCTGCATCAGCACCTCCTTGATCTCCGTCGGTGCGACGCCGTTGCGCAGGGCGCCCCGGACATGGGCGGCGAGGCTGTCCAGGTGCCCTCCGGCTACCAGCGCGGCGATCGTGACGCAACTGCGGGTGCGGCGGTCCAGGCCCTCTCGGGTCCACACCTCGCCCCAGGCGTACCGCGTGACGAGTTCCTGGAAGTCGCCCGTGAACTCGTCGGCCTCGCCCGTGGCCTGGTCCACGTGGGCGTTGCCGAGCACCTCGCGGCGCACTTTCAGACCGTGGTCGTACGGGTCGGGCCGCCCGGCGGCCGGAGGCTCGGGCCGCTCGGCGGCGGTGATCTCCGCGACGGGCAGCACGGGGGCCGAGAGCCGCGGGGTGTCGGCGGGCATGGGGATGCCGGCGAGGGTGTCCTGCCAGGCCGTGGAGAAGTGAGTGAGGAGCAGATCGGTGACGGCCGCGGGCTGTTCGACCGGGGCGAGGTGGGCGGCTCCGGGGACGAGGGCGAGCCGGGCGTCCGGTATGCCCGCGACCAGGGTGCGGGCGTCGCCCGGCCCGGTGACCCGGTCCTCGGCGCCGACCAGGACGAAGGTCGGGACGGTGATGCTGGCGAGTCCTGCGCGGATGTCGAAGGCGGCCAGGGCCTCGCAGGCGGCGATGTAGCAGCCGGGGTCTGTGGTACGGACCATCTGGACGGCCCACTCGACGATGGCCGGCTGCGCTTCGGCGAACGCGGGGGTGAACCAGCGCTCGGGCGCGGTGCGGGCCATCGGCTCCAGCCCGTTGGTTCGGACGACCACCCCGCGCTGGCGGAACTCGTCGGCGCTGCCGAACCGGGCCGAGGCGGCGACCAGGGCGAGCGAGGCGATCCGGTGCGGATGCCGCAGCGCGAGGTCGGCGCCGATCGCTCCGCTGATGGAGCAGCCCGCGTACCCGAAGCGCCGCACACCCAGTGCGTCGAGGGTGGCGAGCAGCCGGTCGGAGAGTTCGGGGACGGCGGCGGCCGGGCGGGCGGGGGCGCCGCCGTGGCCGGGCAGGTCGAAGCGGAGGACCCGCCAGCGCTGGGTGAGCTCCGGTATCTGCCGGTCCCACATGTGCCATGTGGTACCCAGTGAGGGGCCCAGGATCAGGACCGGAGCGTCTTCTGGCCCGTCGAAGCGGTATTGCAAGGTGTTCGGTGGTGTCTCGCTCACCCGTCAGACTCTTTCATCTCTCGCAAAATCCCACATGACCGGTCCCAACCTAACGGCCCTTGTGCCGCTCGCCACGACAGGACCGGCGCTGCCGGAACCTCGGGGGCTCAGGGCCGAGGCACTGCCTCCGCCAACGCCCAAGGCTCAAGGCTCAACGGTCAACCAGGCCGGCTTGGCGGTGTCGGGGTCGGAGGCGAGGAGGTGGCAAGCTCGTCCAGCGCGGCGGGCGCCGCATCGCCCTCCGCGGTGAGTTCGAGGGTCTCGCCATGGCCGACAGCCAGGGTGAGGACGGCGAGGAGGCTGCGTGCGTCGACGGGCGCGGCGCCCGGGCGGGCGACGGTGACCCTGACCGGCCGGCGGGCAGCGGCCTGCACGAACAGGGAGGCGGGGCGGGCGTGCAGGCCGTCGGCTGCGCCGACGGTGACCTGGATGCTGGGCATGGGTGTCCTTCCGGATCTTCGTGTTGCGAGGGCGGTGGGGCCGGCGCGCGGGGCACCGTGACGGACTGTCAGGTGGCGTGCAGAACAGCCGCGGCCGCATTACGGGCCTGGTCGGCGGTGTCCGCGCCGCGTGCCGCTGCGGCGGCCGTGCGGCACTGGTCGAGGCTGTGGGCGGCGAGGGCTGCGCGGACGTGGGGAATCGCGGCGGAGCTCATGGACAGGCTGGTGACGCCGAGTCCGGTGAGCACGCAGGCCAGCAGCGGGTCCGAGGCGGCCTCGCCGCACACACCGCAGCTTTGGCCCGCGTCGCGGGCGGCCCCGGCCGCGGACGCGACCAGGTCGAGCAGTGCGGGCTGCCACGGGTCCTGCAGTCGGGAGAGCGCGCCGACCTGCCGGTCGGCGGCGAAGGTGTACTGCGCCAGGTCGTTGGCCCCCAGCGAGAGGAATTCGACCTCCCGCAGGTGGCGTGTGCGCGCAGCGCGGCGGATGGGATCTCCACCATGGCACCGGTCTTCGCGGTGAGCCCCGCCCGGCGGCAGGCGCCGGCGAAGGCGGCGGCGTCGGTCCGGTCGGCGACCATCGGGGCCATGACCTCCAGACGGACCGGCAGTCCTGCGGCGGCCTCGGCGAGGGCGCTGAGCCTCCGCGAGCCGGTCCGAGCGGCCGATCCCGCATCAGCCGGCCCCTCCAGCGCCAGCCCCGCCGCCTGTCCGGACCCGCGCAGCAACGGGCCCAGTGCCTCCAGTGGTGGATGACCACGACAGCACATCCCCGCAGCGGCGGGCGGTCCGGTCGGCAAGTTGGAGGGTGCCGAGCCAGTTGGTGCGTTTTCGATGGCCGGCGTGGGCGATCCGGAAGGCAGGAGGAAGGACCGGGCGGCAATGCCGCGGATGCGGCGGGCGCTTCGTCACGATCTGGTCTCGGCTACCGGGTGAGGTCTTGTTTTCGGTCACGTAATCGATTCCAATCTTCCATGTAATCGATTCCACTGCGATGGGTCGCTGGTTTCGAGGCCACGGGAACCGCGAGGAGGTGGTCCGGAGAATGGCGAGCATCAAGGATGTGGCGGCCGAGGCGGGGGTGTCCGTCGCCACGGTCTCTCGCGTTCTCAACAGCCATCCCTCCGTCAGCCCCGACGCGCGCACACGCGTCCTCGCCGCCGTCGAGGCCCTCGGCTACCGGCCCAACGCCGTCGCCCGTTCGCTGCGCACCGATCAGACACGCACCCTCGGCCTGGTCATCAGTGACGTACTCAACCCGTACTTCACCGAACTGACCCGCTTCGTCGAGGAGGAGGCCCGCGCGCTCGGCTACAGCGTCATCATCGGAAACGCCGACGAACGCCCCGACCTGCAGGAACATCACATCCGTACGCTCCTCGACCGTCGGATCGACGGGCTCCTCGTCTCCCCGGCCGACGGCAGTTCGCCGTGCATGCTCGGTGCGGCGGCGGGCGGCACACCGATGGTGTTCGTCGACCGCTGGATCCAGGGCGTGGACGTGCCCGTGGTGCGTACCGACGGCCGCGCCGCCGTCCGGGACCTCGTCGCCCACCTGCACCGCCTCGGCCACCGCAGGCTGGCGATCATCGCGGGCCCGGCCGCCACCACCACGGGCGACGAGCGAGTCGAAGCCTTCCGCGAGGCGATGCGCGAGCACGGACTCGCGCTGCCCGACAGCTACATCGGCCAGGGCGATTTCCAGGCGGACAGCGGATGCCGTGTCACCGAGCGCTTCCTGACGCTTCCCGAACCGCCCGAGGTCGTGTTCGCCGCCGACAACCTGATGGCACTCGGCGCGCTGGACGCGATCCGGGCGCGCGGACTGCGCGTCCCGCAGGACATCGGATTGGCGGCCTTCGACGACATCCCGTGGTTCCCGCATACCGATCCGCCGATCACGGCGATCGCCCAGCCGACCGGCGAACTCGGCCGCGCCGCCGTGCACGCCCTGGTCGACATCGTCGAGGGACGCTCCCCGCAGTCCGTCACCCTTCCCGCCCGCCTTGTCGTACGCAGCTCGTGCGGCGAACCCGCGGTGAACCGGAGCAGCAGCCCGTGAGCACCCAGGACGAGTTGCTGCGCGTCGAAGGCGTACGCAGGACCAAGGCGCGCGAACCGGGCTCCGCCCGGCGGGAGATGGTGGAGTTCGCCGATCGACGCCCCCTTCTTCGCGCGGACGGGGGCGTGTGCCCGGGTGGAGACGAAGCCGGCCGGAGTCACGGCCGGAGGAACTGGGCCGACGCCGTGCAGAACGCGGTGCGAGCCGCAGAGGGAAAGAAGGTCGTTAGCATGGTCGAGGTGCCAGTTCAAGGTAGTCAACGAGAAGAATGTTGCCGACTTCTCCCGAACAGCGCCTGAGCAGCGTCCGACCCCGGAAAGCAGGAACAATGCACGTCAACGACCACCACCAGTACGACCTGCTGGTTGTGGGCTCGGCCAATGCCGACCTGGTCATCGGTGTCGAACGCCGGCCGGCACCCGGTGAGACCGTGCTCGGTTCCGATCTTGCCGTTCACCCGGGCGGCAAGGGAGGGAACCAGGCGGTGGCCGCCGCCCGCCTCGGGGCCGCCACTGCGCTGCTGGCACGGGTCGGCGACGACGCCCACGGCCGCCTGCTGCTCGAAGCGCAGCGGGCCGCCGGAGTGGACACCGAGGGCGTCCTCGTGGGCGGGGCGCCGACCGGAGTCGCACTGATCACCGTGGACCCCTCCGGCGACAACAGCATCGTGGTGTCGCCGGGCGCCAATGCCCGGCTGACCCCGGAGGACATCCGGGCGGCCGGACCCCTCTTCGAGGCGGCGCGCGTCGTGTCCGTCCAGCTGGAGATTCCGCTGGAGACGGTTGCCGAGGTGGCCGGTGCCCTGTCCCCCGATACCCGGCTGGTTCTGAACCCGTCCCCGCCCGCACCCCTGCCCGATCACGTGCTGGCCGCCTGCGATCCCTTGGTCGTCAACGAGCACGAGGCGCGCTACATGCTGGGGGAAGCCGCCGGCGCCACGCCTCAGGAGTGGGCGCGAGCACTGCTGAAGCTCGGCCCGCGGTCGGTCGTGGTCACGCTGGGGGCGGCGGGCGCGCTCGTCGCCGACGGCCGTACGGGTGACGTCGTACTCGTACCGAGCCCCAAGGTCGAGGCCGTGGACACGACGGGGGCGGGCGATGCGTTCACCGCCGCCCTGGCCTGGCGGCTCGGCCTGGGAGAGCAACTGGCCGAGGCCGCCGCGTTCGCCGTCAGGGTCGGTGCTGTGGCCGTCACCCGGCAGGGCGCGCAGGAGTCCTACCCGAGCGCGGAGGAAGTCTCCGTGCTGTGAAGGAAGCGGGAATGCCCAACTGTCGTCCCGCCGGGGTGCCGACGGGACGACACACGGTGCGGCGTGCCGGATGCGTGCAGGCGGAGATCGGGGCGCCTGGCCGGCAACCGGTCAGCCCCGGATGCCGACCACGGTCATGACGCCGGGTTTCCGGCAGGTTCCCGGGCCCAGGCCGCGTCGGCGCCGGGCGCGGCGTCGGCCGGACCGCTGCGGTCCGTCGTGCTGGAGCCGCGGACGACGAGTTCCGGCCCGAGTCGTACTGTGCGGCTCGGGCCTGCCTTCTCGCCGGTCAGCCGCCGGTCCAGCAACCGGGCGGCCTCCGCGGCCAGTTCGGCAACGGGTTGGCGGACGGTGGTCACGCCGGGGTCGGTGAGGCTCGCCATGGGGATGTCGTCGAAGCCGGTGACGGCGATCTCGCCCGGGACGTCCACTCCCAGCTGTCGCAGTCGTTGCAGTGCACCGATGGCGATGAGGTCGTTGGCGCAGACGATGGCGTCCGGGCGGTGTGCGCGCACCCGGTCCACCGCGGCCCGCCCCCACTCGACGCTGAATTCACCGAGTTCGACACGTCCGGGCGCCTGCGGGTCCAGTGCGCCGACGCCGGACTCGTACGCGGCGCGGCGTTCGACCGCCGCAGAGGCGGTGCCCGCAGCCCCGACGAAGCACGGACGGCGACGCCCCGCGGCCGCGAGGTGGTCCAGCACGAGCTGTATGCCCGCGGCGTTGTCGACGACCACGGAGTCGGCGACGCCGGGGCCGCAGCCTCGGTCCAGCAGCACCAACGGCACCCGGGCCGCTGCGGCGGTCACCGCGGCCACGCTGCGTTTCTCGTCGACCGGGACGACGAGCAGGGCGTCGACCTGCCGGGCCAGCAGGGCGTCGATCCGGGCCGCTTCGGTCATCGGGTCGTCGTCGCAGTCGGCGAGGATCACGGCACGGTCGTGGGTGTGCAGCGCGCGCGTCAGTTCCCGTACCAGAGTGGGGTAGAACGGGTTGGTGATCTGCGGCAGGACGAGGCCGATGGTGCCTGTCGAGCGGCTGCGCAACGCGCGGGCCACGTGGTTGGGCCGGTAGCCGAGACTGTCGACGGCCGCACGTACCCGCCGGGCGGTTTCCGCGCCGACCGGGCGGCTGCCGGCGAGCACCCGGGACACCGTGGCGACGGAACAGCCAGAATGTCGAGCCACGTCTCGCAGTGTTACTTCCGCCACTTCGGATCGCCTGCCCTGTTCTTCTGGTCCGGCCGCGTGAAGCGGGCGGATGCCTGCGGGGAGTTGGCAAACGTTATCACCGGTCGTTCCCCGTGCCCAGACTGCGATCCGCTGTCCCAAACGGGTCACAACGTGAGATAAGACTTCACCCATTGACATCGTGGGCGTCGGTGCGCAAAGTTCTCGGAGAACGATTTCCCAGATCGTTTTCCCAACGTTTTCCTACCGCGTGATCAAGGAAGAGTGCGCGGTACCCGTCTGTTTCGCTGCCCGCCCGTGGGTCGGCGCCGCATGCCGGCGTGGACCGCAACGGCGGTCGGGGGACCGTACCGGCGCACTCTGTGCAGTAGCCCTGTTGCGGCGCTGGCCGAGATCCACCTCAAACTGTTCAGCTGAGCGAAGGGGCTCTTTTGATGGCCAGAAAGATCATCCTGGACTGCGACCCCGGACACGATGACGCGATTGCCATGCTCCTCGCGTACGGGAATCCGGACGTGGATCTGGTCGCCGTGACCACCGTGGTCGGCAACCAGACGCTGGAGAAGGTGACGCGCAACGCGTTGTCCGTGGCGCGTATCGCCGGCATCACCGGGATTCCCTTCGCCGCGGGAAGTCCGCGGCCGCTGGTGCGGACCGTCGAGACGGCGCCGGACATCCACGGCGAGTCGGGACTCGACGGCCCGGTGCTGCCCGAACCGACCCTGGAGCTGGACCGCCGCCACGCCGTGGACCTCATCATCGACACGGTGATGTCCCATGAGCCGGGCGAGATCACCATCGTCCCCACGGCCGGCCTGACCAACATCGCGCTCGCCGTTCGCAAGGAGCCGCGCATCGCCTCCCGCGTCCGCGAGGTCGTGCTGATGGGCGGCGGGTACCACGAGGGCAACTGGAGCGCGGTCGCCGAGTTCAACATCATCATCGACCCGGAGGCCGCGCACATCGTCTTCAACGAGAGCTGGCCGGTCACCATGGTGGGTCTCGACCTGACCCACCAGGCGCTCGCGACCCCGGAGGTGCGGAAGAAGATCGCCGCGGTCGGCACCAAGCCGGCCGCGTTCGTGGGCGAGCTGCTCGACTTCTTCGGCGCCACCTACCTCGAGGCGCAGGGCTTCGAGCACCCTCCGGTGCACGACCCGTGCGCCGTCGCCTACGTCATCGACCCGACCGTCATGACGGTGCGCAAGGCCCCGGTGGACATCGAGCTCACCGGTGGGCTGACCCTCGGCATGACCGTGACCGACTTCCGGGCGCCCGCCCCGCCCGACTGCCACACCCAGGTCGCCGTCAAGCTCGACCACGAGCGCTTCTGGGACCTCGTCGTGGACGCCCTGACGCGGATCGGTGACGGCGCCGAATGAACGTCTCCACCAGTCCCAAAGCCGTCCCGGACGGACCGACGCCGGTGACCGACCGGCGTCCGGTCCGGGTGGGCGTGCTGCTCGCCGCGCTCCTCATGGCGTGCTTCGCCTTCCAGCTGAACGCCAGCATGCTCAGCCCGGCCCTGAAGAGCATCGAGGACAGCCTGGGCGCCACTTCGGCCGAGATCGGGCTCACCCAGACCGCGTTCTTCACCTCCGCGGCCCTGTTCTCGCTGTTCCTGCCGAGGCTGGGCGACATCATCGGCCGCCGCCGGGTGCTGGTCGCGATGATGGTGCTCATGGCGATCGGCTGCGTGGTCTCCGCGCTGGCACAGAACGTGCCGATGCTGTTCGTCGGCCGCATCATCCAGGGCGTGTCCGGGCCTACGGTGCCGCTGTGCCTGATCATGCTGCGGGTCGAGGTCACCGAGCCGAAGAAGTACGGCACGCTGCTGGGCGTGATCACCGCCGTCAACGGTGGTATCGCCGGGGTCGACTCCCTCGTCGGCGGGTTCCTCGCCGACAAGCACGGCTTCGCCTCGGTGTTCTGGGTGATGGCCCTGGTGGCGGCGATCGCCGCGGTCCTGGTCGCCACCATGACACCGGAGACCAAGGCGGCCGCCGCGTCCCGGATGGACTGGCCCGGCGTCGCACTGCTGGTCGTCTCCGTCGGAGCACTGCTGATCGCCCTGAACGAGGCCGGAAAGCTCGGCGCCGCGAACTGGCTGCTCGTCGCCGTCCTCGTCGTCGTCGCCGCGATCGCCTTCGCCCTGTTCTGGCGGACCGAGGACAGGAGCGGGCACCCGCTGGTCGCCACCCGGCACCTGCGACAGCGCGCGACCTGGGCGACGCTGCTGACCACCGTGCTCACCATGACCGGCGTGTTCGCCGTCATGAACGGGCTGATCCCTGCGTTCGCCCAGGACGCACAAGCAGGGCTCGGCATGTCCGCCGAACAGTCCGCATGGTGGACGCTCACGCCGTATGCGTTGGCCGGGCTCGCCATGGGTCCCATCGCCGGCCGGCTCGCCGCCGGCTTCGGTTACCGCCGAATCCTGCGTCTGGGCCTGATCGGCGCGGCCGCCTCCGTCGTCCTGATGATCCTCACCCTGGGCGGCCAGTCGCGTGCCCTGCTGCTCGTGGCCTCGCTCCTGGTCGGCATCACGTACGCGGGCGTGGGCAACATCGTGCTCAACGGCCTCGGCATCGTGCTGTCCCCCCGTGAGAACCCCGGATTCCTGCCCGGGCTGAACGCCGGCGCGTTCAACCTCGGGGCCGGGCTCAGCTTCGCGGCGCTCTACGCGGTCCAGACGGCTTTCCAGCCCGCCGACCCGGCATCGACCGACGGCTATGTCGCCGGCATGATCGCGGGCGTCGTCCTGCTGGGCCTCGCCACCGTGGCGTCCTTCCTGATCCCCAAGCCGGTGGCGGCGGAAGACGGAACCTGACGGCTGCGGCTGCCCCGGCACGACACTGTCGACGCCGGGGCGGCGGGATCGGCTCGGCCGGTGGACCGGTGGAGTTCTTGGGGCTGTTCACAGCACCCCGAGGGGCGGGCAGGTCTTCCCGCTCAGGCCGCACGCGAGGCAGGAATCCTGGATCGTCGTTGCGAATCGCGGACGACCGGTCTGCGCGGTGGTCTTCGCGGCCTCCGACGCGATCACCGCGCAGCCCCCAAGCCCCCACGACCGATGGGCCGCATTCCTCTTCGGAGGGGCGGCCCATTACGTGTATGCACTGATGCGGACGGTGCGGATCCCGGTGAACCGTGGACCGGAACCGCTCTACAAGGTCCGGCGACAAGGGCGTCGTGGCAGCGCTCCGGCCTTGGCTGCATCGGCATCGCGCCCGGAGAGAGCCGCGTTCTCCCGTGCGAGCCGGTTGAGGGCCGTCGCGTGGATCTCCAGGCGGCTCTCCGGATGGCGGCAGTACCGGCGAAGCCCGGTGTGCTCTCGCTCCAGGTCTTCGTAGGCATCGCTCGACTGGGTGGCCGCTGTCCGTCTGGCCTCTGCTGCCGTGACCTCGGAACCTGGTCATGATGGCGGGATCCCGGTCGCCCGCCCGGGGCGATCACTTTCCGCGCGGCCCGACGCGGAGGTGGAGCCGCCTTCCCATGGCTCCGCAAATGTAGATCTTGTGCGTTCGTGATCACGTCTTGTGGGGCGTGGCGATCTGAGGAACGGCCAGTGGGTTCGGCTCGAGCCGCTGCTGCCGCGGGGCATCGAGCCGGGCCGGCCGCGGGTATGGCCGCGCCGGCGGCTGATGGACGGCATCACGATGGCCGCGCAGAGGCAGGCATGGCCGAAGGTCTTGTCCCACTCGGTGAACGGGGGGCGTGGCGACGGCGTGCCCTTGCGCTCCTCGCTCTCGAGGGCGATCGGCAGGCGCGACCAGGCTCCGGCCTGGTGCTGCGACCGGAAAGGTTCACCGGCAAACCTTTCCGGCCACAGCACTAGCGTGTGACCTGCTCAGGGCCTTCATGGGCTTGCCCATGGACGCCGTCGTCCGCCGGATCGCCGATGTGGAATCTGGTGTGCGGCGCGGTTGTGCGCTGGAGGGCGAGGAGGGCGGCGTCGTCGCCGAGTGCCCCGCCGGCGTGGGCGAGGAGGTCCTGTTGGACGCGCTGCACGAGTGTCTTGGGGCCGGCCTTGGTCCACAGGGCGGCCCTCTGCTCCAGGGGGTAGAAGGCCTGGTTGCTGTCGCGGGCCTCCGCGACGCCGTCGGTGTAGAGGAGGAGGGTGTCGCCGGCCTGGAAGGAGAAGGTGCGCACGGTGTGGATGTCCGGCCCCAGCTCGACCACCCCCAGCGGTGGCGCGGGGTGGGGGCTGTCGAGGCTGGTCACCCGGCCGTTTCTGAGCAGCAGGGGCGGCGGGTGCCCGCAGAGGGTCAGCCGCGCCACGGGGCTGTGGTCGGGGATCTCCAGCAGCAAGGCGGTGATGAAGTGTTCCTGGGACTCCTCGTCCGCTTCCGGGAACTGGGTGAGGTGGCGGGAGACGCTGCGGTCCAGGGCGTCGGCGAGGGCGGGCAGGGTGGCGTGCTGGTGGGCGGCTTCCCGGAAGGCGCCGAGCAGCGTGACCGCCTCCTCGATCGCGGCCAGCCCCTTGCCCCGGACATCGCCGATGATCACGCGGGTTCGGCTGCCGGTGCGCGCCACCGCGTACAGGTCACCGCCGATGCAGGCCTCTTTCTCGGCTGCCAGGTATGAGGAGGCGATGTGCAGGGGGCCGAGCCGGTCGGGCAGCGGGCGCAGGAGGGCCCGCTGCGCGGCTTCGGCGACCGACCGCACCTGGGCCAGCTCCTCCGTGCGCCGGTCGCGCACGAAGCACACGACCACGGCGAAGACCGACAAGACCGTGAGCCCGATGAGCTGCGCGATGTGGTTCTCGTCGAAACCGCCTTGGAACACGGCGATGAGGCTCTGGCCTCCCACGGCCAGTGCCCCGATCAGTGCCGTCAGCCGGTAGCCGGCGAATGCGGTGGTGAGGGCAGGCGCTACGACGAGCAGCGGGCCGAGGTGGATGGTTTCAGGGGTGCGGATGTCCGCTACGGTGATCGCCGCGATCAGCACCAGGGGAATCGCCACCAGCGCATGGCGCGACTGCCGGAGCTGCCGTACACGGGCGATGTGCTGCCCAACGTGCATGTATCCAATGTGCACGATCCGCCGGGAAGCCGAGCACCTCGCCGGCTACGGGGTGCCGGGGGCGGCCCGGTACATCAAGGGCGGCACCGTCGGCGCCGACCGGCGAGTAGGAGAAGAAGGCGACGATGAGCATGTTCGGGGACGGCCTCGGCAAGACGGTGCAGAAGGCACCATCCGGAACGAGGCCCGTCCCGGCGGCCTCGGGCCTGTGAGCGGGGGCCCGGCTCAGGGGGTCGCCGCGGACACGACGTAGACGACGGGGTTCATCGGGTCGGCCATGTTCACGGTGATGTCCTGGGTGGGCCGCGGGCCCTTGTTGGTGTGCGTGGTGCCCGCCCACTGAATGCCGGGGCCGAAGCTCCACCCGGAGATCTGCTGGTCGCGCGCGCCGATGGTCACCTTGCCCGGCTCCAGCGCGGCGCGACCGCTGCCCAGCCGGCTCAGGAAACGGTCGAGTCCGGCGGAGGTGGTGCGGAACTCCACGTACAGCCGACTGACCTTCCAGTTGTTGGTCTCGTAGTACTGGACGTCCAGCGAGTTGCCCGGCATCGGCAGCTCGTAGATCCGGCGCTGCAAGCGCGACGGCCAGCCTTCCTGGAGCCCCTGCGCCGCCGCCTCGGCCTCCTTGTTCTGGCCCGCTCGCCGACTCTGCCCGGCGGAGATCAGCAGATAGCCGGCCGGGATGCCGATGAGCAGCACGATGATGGTCGCGGTGATCAGACGGCGTCGGATCGTCCGGCGCCGGTCCTGCGGCGGCTTGTCGTCGGGAGGCGGGGACTGGCGCGGCAGGACGACGTGTTCGGCTGCGGTCATGTCTGTGGCGATCCCTAGGAGGTGCGGGTGCTGCGGGTGTTTCGGATGGTGCTCGCGGCCTGGTCGTAGATCTGTGCGTACCGCTCGTACCGTTCGACGCGGCGCCGGTTGGTGCGGCGGAATCTGCGGGCCACCAGCCGGGCGAGGTCGGCTGCGCCGACCATGCCCGCCTCCGGGCCGAGCTGTGCCTTGACGATGCGGGCCTCGGGGCGGTAGCCGCGGCCGGTGAGGTGTCGCTTGAAGGCGTCCCGGGCGGGGCCGATCAACAGGTCGTCGGCGGCGCTGACGCCGCCCCCGATGACGAAGCAGGAGGGGTCGAGCGCGGCGGCCAGGTTGGCGATGCCGACGCCGAGCCACTGGCCGATGTCCTGGAGGAGCTCGACGCACATCGCGTCGCCCTCGCGGGCCAGTTCGGTGATGAGCGGTCCGGTGATGTCGGGGATGTTGCCCTGGACGCGCTCGATGAGGCCGTGCGCCACCGGTGAGTCGGCGGCGGCCAGCTCCTTGGCCTCGCGGACGAGGGCGTTGCCGGAGCTGTACTGCTCCCAGCAGCCGCGGTTCCCGCACGGGCAGCGGTGTCCGCCGGGTACCACCTGCATGTGGCCGAATTCCCCGGCGACCCCGAACCTGCCGCGCTTGACCCGGCCCTCCTCCAGGATCGCGCCGCCGATGCCGGTGCCGAGCGTGATCATGACGAGGTGGTCCTCGCCCCGGCCCGCTCCGAATCGCCATTCCGCCCAGGCGGCCGTGTTGGCGTCGTTGTCGACCATGACGGGGACGACGAGGCGGGAGGCGAGGGCGTCGCGCAGCGGTTCGTCGCGCCAGGCGAGGTGGGGGGCGAACAGCACCTTGGAACGGTCCGCGTCGACCCAGCCGGCCGCCCCGATGCCGACGGCGTGCACGTCGTGCCGGTCGGAGAGGTCCAGGACCAGCTCGACGATGGTGTCCTCGACGACCTTGGGGCTCTTGGACTTGTGCGGCGTCTCGGCGCGCAGCTGCTCCAGGATGTTGCCGTCGGCGTCGACGACTCCGGCCATCACCTTCGTACCGCCGATGTCGATGCCGACGGTGGGCACTCTCGGCGCGGTGAGGTGCGAGCGGCGCTCGCGGGTGCCCACGGTCCGCAGGACGGTGGCGCGGGCGGAGCCGCGGTGGGTGAAGTCGCGGTACGTGCTCATCGTCCCTGCGGGGTCGGGGGGCCGGGGGCGGGTGCTCCCCGGCGGCGGACTGCGCCCGTCGGCCTCGATTCTGCCACTGCCCGGACCCCCGGGACGGCGCCGGAGGGCGCGCCCGCCGGGGGTCCGACCGCCGCGGACGCGGTCCTACGACTGGTCCGGCCCCTGCGGACGACCCGGTTCCGTCGCCCGTTCCAGCTCGTGGCTGAGCTCCTCCAGCTCGCTGCCGCCCGCCATTTGGCGGGTCAGCTCGTCCAGCGTGATGCTCTCCCGGGTGTGGCTGCCGGCCATGGCGCCTCGCTTGAGCAGGACGAAGCGGTCGCCGACGAGATACGCGTGATGCGGGTTGTGCGTGATGAGGACCACGCCGAGACCGGCGTCGCGGGCGGCCGCGACGTACTTGAGGACGACCCCGGACTGCTTGACGCCGAGCGCGGCGGTCGGCTCGTCCAGGACGAGGACCTTGGCGCCGAAGTGGACGGCCCGCGCGATGGCGACGCACTGGCGCTCGCCGCCGGAGAGGGTGCCGATCGGCTGGTCGACGTCGCGCAGGTCAATGCCCATGCGCAGCAGTGCGGTGCGGGTCGTCTCGCGCATCAGCCGTACGTCGAGGCGCTTGAAGGGGCCCGCGCCGGTCGTCGGCTCGGAGCCGAGGAAGAAGTTCCGCCAGACCGGCATGAGCGGGACGACGGCCAGGTCCTGGTAGACGGTGGCGATACCGCGGTCGAGGGCGTCGCGCGGATTGACGAGGACGGTCTGTTCGCCGTCGATCAGGAAGCTGCCCGCGTCGTGCCGGTGCAGCCCCGCGATGATCTTGATCAGGGTGGACTTGCCGGCGCCGTTGTCGCCGAGCACGCAGGAGATCTCCCCCGCGTGGACCTCCAGCGAGACGTCGGTGAGCGCCTTGATGTTGCCGTAGAACTTGCTGACGTGGTCCAGCTCGACGAGGGCCCGGCCGGTCGTCTCCCGGCCGGCCGGTGCCAGGGGGGCCGTCATTTCGTCGCCTCCGCTCGCTTGCGTACCCATGCGTTGAGCAGGGTGGCCAGGAGCAGCATGGCTCCGAGGAAGAACTTGAACCAGTCCGGGTTCCACTCCGCGTACACGATGCCCTTGCTCGTCATACCGAAGATGACGGCGCCGACCGCGGAGCCGATCGCGGAGCCGTAGCCGCCGGTGATCAGGCAGCCGCCGATGACCGCGGCGATGATGTAGATCAGTTCGTTGCCGACGCCCTCGCCGGACTGCACCACGTCGTACGAGAACAGCAGGTGCTGTCCGGAGACCCAGGCGGCGAAGGCGACCCCGAGGTAGAGCCCGATCTTGGTGCGGATCACCGGGACGCCGACCGCGCGGGCCGCGTCCGCCTCGCCGCCGACGGCGAAGATCCAGTTCCCGAAACGGGTGCGGAGCAGGATCCAGGTGGCGATCGCGACGAGCACGGCCCACCACAGGATCGTGACCTTGAACTCGACGCCGCCGATGGTCCACTGCGAGGCGAAGACCCGGCGGGCCGATTCGAAGCCCTCCATGTCGCCGATGGTCTTCGTCGACACGGTTCCGCTGATCAGCTTGGTGAAGCCGAGGTTCAGGCCGGTCAGCATCAGGAACGTGCCGAGCGTGATGATGAAGCTCGGCAGTTTGGTACGGGTCAGCATGAAGCCGTTGAACGCGCCGATGGCGAGCGTGACCAGCAACGACACGAGGACGCCGACCCAGACGTTGGCGGTCATCTGGTAGCTGAACATCGACGAGACCAGCGCGGAGCTGGTGACCAGCACCCCGGCGGACAGGTCGAACTCGCCGCCGATCATCAGCAGCGCCACCGGGGCGGCCATGATCCCGATGGTGGAGGCCGCGTACAGCACCGTGCCGAGGCTGGAGGCGCGCAGGAAGCTGTCGGCGACGAGCGCGAAGAAGACGAATACGGCGGCGGCGCCGACGACCGAGCCGAGTTCGGGACGGCCGAGGAGCCTGCGCAGCGGGGAGGTGCGCAGCAGCCGTTCGTCGGGGCCCGCCGGGGCGGCCGGATCCGCAGTTGCGCTCATCGGGTCCCCCGCTTCGTGTACGGGGCGAGCGCGGCGGCGTCCTTCTCCGTGATGATCTGCGGACCGGTGAGGACCGGGCGCCCGCCGCCGAGCACGTCGCCGTTGTAGCGGTACAGCCAGAGCAGGTCCACGGCCTCGTACCCCTGGAGGTAGGGCTGCTGGTCGACCGCGAAGCCGAGGGTCTTGTCCTCCAGGGCGGTGGCGACCTTGGCGTTCAGGTCGAACGTGTCGATCTCGGCCGTGCTGCCCGCGGTCTTCTTCGCCTTCACGGCGGCGTCCGCGAACGGCGCCCCGAGGGTGACGACCGCGTCGATGCTCCTGTCGGCCTGGAGCTTGGCCTCGATGGACGCCTGGACGTCGGGCATGTTGGTGCCCTCGACGTACAGGTTCTGCATCTGTCCGTCGAAGGTCTTCTTCGCCCCGGCACAGCGCTGTTCGTGGCCGACGTTGCCCTGCTCGTGCAGGATGCACAGGGCCTTCTTGCGACCGCGCGCGTTCAGCTCGTCGCCGACCGCCTCCCCCGCGATGGACTCGTCCTGGCCGACGTGGGCGAGGGCGCCGAACCGCTTGGACTCGACGGAGCCCGAGTTCACCGTGATCACCGGGATCCCGGCCCGGGTGGCCTTGGCGACGACGTCCTTCATCGCGTCGGGCTTGGCGAGCGTGACGATCAGCCCGTCGACCTTCTGGTCGATGGCGGCCTGGACCAGCTGGGCCTGCTGCTGGGCCTCGTCGTGGTGCGAGTACAGGAACTTGATGTTGTCCTTGACGGCCGCCTGCTCGGCGCCTCTCTGGACGATGTCCCAGAAGGTGTCGCCGTCACCGGAGTGGGTGACCATGGCGAAGGTCCAGCGGGGCGTGTCCACCGCGGCGCGGCCCTCGGCGGCGGCCCGGGCCGCGCGCTCCTCCGCCCGCTTGCCACCGGTGCTGCTGCATCCCGCGAGGGAGGCCGCGAGCACCGCCGCAAGCACGGCGCCCATCGCACGTACCCCTGTCCGAACCCTTGCCACGACGCCGTGCCCTTCTTGTGCTGCTCGCTGTGCCCTGTGGTCGGCCGGAGGCGTGTCGCCCCCGGCCCGGCTGGCCAAGTATCCCCGAGTCGACGACGGGACCGCCCGGCAGGGCGGGGCACAGGCGTCGGCGCGGGGTGTGCCGTGCGGGACGCGGGAGGGTCTTGGGGCGGTGCTCGGTGGGCCCTCTCCCGCTGTGGTACGTGGTACCGGGCGGCGGCGGACGGGCCGGAAGGCGCGGGTGTCCGGTCGCCCCGAGGGCAGTTGTAGCGGCGGGCCGCCCCGGCGTCAACGGTCCGCGTGACGGTCGTCGACGATCCGTCCGACGGCGGTCGGCCGATACCGGGCGGCCGGCCTGCTGCCCGCGGGCGGCGCCCCGGGCGTGACGGTCGTCACCGTACGAGCCGGCCGGGAGCAGCCGTCACCGGACGGACGAACCGGAGGACGCCGTCACCGTACGAGCAGCTGGAAGTCGAAGGAGTGGCGCGAGGCCCGGTAGAGGTGGGACCCGCATTCGATCGCCCGACCGGTGTCGTCGAAGGTGGTGCGTTCCATCGTGAGCAGGACGGCCCCTTCGGTCTCGGCGAGCACGGCGGCCTCCTCCGCGGTGGCCGGGCGGGCGCCGATGGACTGGCGGGCGCTGTGCATGGCGATGCCGGCGCCGCGCAACATCCGGTAGAGGCCGGTGCTCTCCAGCCGCGCGGTGTCCAGGTCGACGGTTCCGGGCGGCAGGTGGTTGCGCAGGAGAGCCAGCGGTTCGTCGTACGCGTACCGGATCCGCTCGACGAGGTGGACGTCGCTGCCCTCCGCGACGCCGAGGGCGTCGGCGACCCGGGGACCGGCGGGCTCCAGCGTGTTGCGCAGGACGCGGGTCGTGGGGTGTCCGCCCGCGGCCTCCAGGTCGTCGTACAGGCTGCTCGGTTCGAGCGGGCGCCCGACCCCGCTGTGCACGACCTGTGTGCCGACGCCTCGGCGGCGGACCATGATCCCCTTGTCGACCAGTGACTGGATGGCCTGGCGGACGGTGGGCCGGGACAGGCCGAGCCGGGAGGCCAGGTCTATCTCGTTGCCGAGAAGGGTGCCTGGGGCGAGTCGGCCCTCCTCGACGGCCGCTTCCAGCTGCTGGGCCAGTTGGTGGTACAGGGGCACCGGGCTCGCGCGGTCCACGCCGAGTTCGAGTGCGGCGGGGTCGGCGGTGGGTTTGGACACGCGTGGAGGGTAACGCCGACGTCAGAACCTCCGGTAGTCATGTCGTTCTGTCGTCACGTCGTTCTGTCGTCGTGTCGTCCGGCCGTCGTGGCGTCCTGTTGCCCCGGTGTCCTGTAGTCCTGTCGCCCCGTCGTCCTGTCACGCTGTTGTGCTGTTGTCCTGACATATGGTTGACAGCGTCACGGGTGGGCGGCACGTTGGGTCCATGCGCATCGGACTCATCGGCACCGGTCGGATCGGCTCCTTCCACGCGGGTGTGCTGGCCCGCCACCCGGCGGTGGACGCCCTGGTGGTGACCGACACCGACGGGGCGCGCGCCGCGCGGGTCGCGGACCACCTCGGCGCGAAGCGCGCGGACGGCGCCGACGAGCTGTTCGGCGCGGGGGTGGACGCCGTGGTGATCGCCTCGGCCACGTCGTCGCACGCGGAGCTGGTCGGGCGGGCCGCGCGGGCGGGGCTCCCCGCGTTCTGCGAGAAGCCGATCGCACTCGGCCTGCCGGGGACGCTCGGCGCGCTGCGCGAGGTGGAGCGGGCGGGGAGCGTCCTCCAGATGGGCTTCATGCGCAGGTTCGACGCGGGGTACGGCGCGGCGCGCGAGGCGGTGCGCTCGGGGGCGCTGGGCCGGCTGCACACCGTGCGGGCGATGACCATGGACCCGGCGCCGCCGCCCGCCGGGTATCTGCCGCTCTCCGGCGGGCTGTACCGGGACTGCCTGGTGCACGACTTCGACATGCTGCGCTGGGTGACGGGCCGCGAGGTGACGGAGGTGTACGCCGTCGGGTCGGACGCCGGGCCCGCGATGTTCCGGGCGGCCGGTGACGTGGACACGGCGGCGGCGCTGCTGACCCTCGACGACGGCACCCTGGCCACGGCGACGGCCACCCGCTGCAACGGCGCCGGTTACGACGTACGCATGGAACTGGCGGGTGAGAAGGGGCAGATCACGGTCGGGCTGGACGACCGCACACCGGTCACGTCGGCGGAACCACTGGGCCCCGCCGCGCCACCGAACCCCTGGCCGGGCTTCCTCGAACGGTTCGCCCCGGCGTACGAGGCGGAACTGAACGCGTTCGTCCGGCTGGTGCGGGGCGAGCTGCCCAACCCGTGCGACGGCAGGGAGGCATGGCATGCGCTGCTGATCGCGGAGGCGTGCGAGGTGTCCCGCAGGGAGCGGCGCCCCGTGGGGATCACGGAGGTGTCCGACGGGATGGCCGACCGGACCGGGGGCGGCGCCCCGAGGTGACACGCCGCCGCAGGACGCCAACCCTCCTCGATCATATGGGTTTGTGATGCTCCGTCACTGCTACGTGACGGAGAGGACCGTGCCCTGGGCGACCGCGCAGAGCGTCTCCGCCCCGTCCTCCCCCACCGCGAGCAGGTCGCACCGGACCACGGCCTGCCGCCGTCCGGTGTGCACGACCTCCGCGCGGGCGACCAGGGTGCGGCCGGTGGCGGGCCGCACGTACTGGATGGAGAAGCCGCCGGTCAGTACGGCCGGGCCGAGGGTCGTCCCGGCGGCGAAGGTGATCGAGTTGTCGGCCGCGTAGGCCAGGACGCCACCGTGCAGAAAGCCGTTCTGCTGCCGGAGTTCCTGACTCATGTCCACTTCCAGCGTGGCGGCGCCGGACCCGAAGGCGGTGATCCGTGCCCCTACGAGCCCGCTGAACGGCTGACTCTCAAGAACCTTGCGCGCCATGCTCAGATCGAGTTCGGTCATGACGGAATCCTCTCTCACCAGCGGACGGGCAGGGACCGGACCCCGCGGATCAGCATGCCGGGAAGCCAGTCCGGGCGCCACGCCTCCTCGTCCAGCGCGAGGCCGGGGCACCGTTCCAACAGCGTACGGATCGCGATCCGGCCCTCCATCCGGGCCAGTGACGCCCCCAGACAGAAGTGGGAGCCGTGACCGAAGGCCAGATGCCCCTGGGTCTCACGACGGATGTCGAAACGGTCCGGCTCGGGATAGCGGTCGGGGTCGCGGTCGGCACCCGCCAGGCAGACCAGCACCGGCTCCCCCGCCGGAATGACGCGCCGCCCGACCTCGACCGGTTCGCGCGGGAAGCGGAACGTGGAGGTCTCCACCGGGCCGTCGTACCGCAGCATCTCCTCGACCGCACCGTCGATCAGGTCGAAGTCGGCACGCAGGGCGGAGAGTTGGCCGGGATGGTCGAGCAGGGCCCGCACCCCGTTCGAGATGAGGTTGACGGTGGTCTCGTGCCCGGCAACCAGCAACAGGAAGGCCATGCCCACGAGTTCTTCGGGCGACAGCGCGTCCCCCTCCTCGTCGCGGGTCCTGACGAGCGCACTCATCAGGTCGTCACCGGGCGAGCGCCGTTTGTCCTCGATGAGCTCACCGAGGTAGGCGCCCATGGCGGTGACGGCTTCGCGCTCCTGATCGGGCGTGGTCGGGGTCACGATGGCGTTCGACAGCCGACGGAAGGCGTTGCGGTCCAGGTCCGGCACACCGATCAGCTCGCAGATCACGGTCATCGGCAGCGGGAAGGCGAGCGCGTCCACGAGATCGGCGCGCCCCGCGGGAACCATCGCGTCGAGGAGTTCGTCGGTGATCTGCTGCACGCGCGGACGCAGTGCCTCGATCCGGCGCGCGGTGAACTCCCGGGTGACGAGCTTGCGCAGCCGGGTGTGGCGTGGGGCGTCCAGCTCCAGCATGTTGGCGAAGATCGGATCGTTGCCCTCGGGCCACTCGATGCGTCCTTGCCACTGCTTGGAGAACCGCGGGTCGGCGAGGGTCGCGCGGGCCTCGTCGTATCCGACCACGAGCCAGATCCGCTCGAACTCGTCGGTACGTACGGTGTGAACGGGGCCCGCGGCACGCAGCTTCTCGTAGGACGGATAAGGGTTCGCGGTGAAATCTTCGACTTCACGCAGATCGAGATCGACAAGGCTGCCGACGTCGGACATGGGATCGCCCCTCCCGGTCTGATCGGTTCAATCACTGGAGAGCGACCGGTTCACCCTACGGCGGCTTCGATCTTCCACGGCCCTTCTGATCGATTCGGCATCGCCGTCGCGCAGGAAATCGGCCGAAACACCGTGCATGGACCCCGACTTGGACGATGGAGGACGGTCAGGAGGTCAGGCGAATGGATGGTACGGCCTGTCGGCACCGTCGCCGTCGCCGTTGCCATCGCCGTCGGCAACGCCACCGCCGCCGCCGTGGTCATCGTCGAGCAGGCCCGCGTCGTGGACCAACAGCGCGATCTGCACACGGTTGTTGAAGCCGAATCTGGCCAGAATCCTGGAAACCTGTGTCTTCACGGTCGCGACGCTCAGATACAGCTCGGCCGCGATCTCGGCGTTGGAACGACCACGTCCGACGCCGATCGCGACCTCGCGTTCCCGGTCGGCGAGTGTCGCGATCCGCCGCCGTGCCCGGTCGGTACGGTCCGCCCGCTCACCCCGCGCGCTCCCCGGACCGGCACCGGCACCGGCACCGGCGGCATGGGCCATGAGCCGACGGGTCACGGCGGGTGACAGCACCGGGTCGCCGGCCCCAACCCGCCGCACGGCGTCGACGATCTGTGCCGGGGGCGTGTCCTTCAGGACGAAACCCGCAGCCCCGGCGCGAATGGCCCGGAGCACCTGTTCGTCGGCGTGGAACGTGGTCAGGACGACGACTTCCGGGGCGTCGGGCCGGGCCCGCAGCGCTTCCGTGGCCGTCAGCCCGTCCATGGTCGGCATCCGGATGTCCATCAGGACCACGTCGGGGCCGAGCCGGTCGACCAGGGCCGCGACCTCGGAACCGTCGGCCCCCTCCCCCACGACGACGATGTCGTCGGCGCCGCCGAGCATGAGGGTGAGCCCGGCCCGTACGAGCGGGTCGTCATCGACGATGAGCAGCCGGACCGGCTGTGCCACGGGATCCATGGGGGTCGGGGTCGTCATGACGACAACCGTAGGTCGTGCGACGCGCGTTCAGGGCCACCGGACCGGCGGACGCTTCGGGCCGCCGGGCGGATTCCGGCCCCGGTCCAAAGGCGGTCCTGGCCACGTCCGGGCCCATGGCGACACGGGCTCCGGGCCATGTCCGGGCGCGTACCGGCGCGAGCTCCGGGCCGGTGTTCAGGACGAGGGCCACGGCAGCCAGGCCCGGACGGCGAACCCTCCGTCCGGCTGGGGCCCGTGGTCGATGCGGCCACCGGCCAGGGCGGCGCGCTCCCGGAGGCCGATCAGCCCCTGGCCGGAGCCGGGAACCCGCTCGAACGGTCCCTCGGGCGCCGGATTGCGCACCTCGACGGTCAGCCCCTCGCCCGGACCGCCGGCCACGCCGACCTCGACCTCGGCGCCCGGCGCGTGTTTGCGGGCGTTGGTCAGGGCTTCCTGAGCGATGCGGTAGGCCGTCCGGCCGGTGGCGGCGGGTGTCGCGGCGGGGTCCGTGACGCGGTTGTCGACGCTGACCTTCATGCCGGCCAGCCGGGACTCGGCGATCAGCGAGTCCAGGGTGGCGAGCGTGGGCTGCGGCCGGTCGCCGTCGCTCTCGCCGGGCCCGCGCAGCACTCCGATGATCTCGCGCAGGTCCTGGAGCGCCTCGTGCGCGCTGTCCCGGATGACACCGGCGGCCCGTGCCACCTCGGCCTTGGGGGCATCGGGACGGAATTCGAGGGCTCCCGCGTGGACGCTGAGGAGCGTCAGCCGGTGGGCGAGGACGTCGTGCATCTCGCGGGCGATGGCCTCCCGGGCCAGCCGTTGCGCCTGTTCGGCGCGGAGTTCCGCCTCGGTCTCGGCCCGGCGGGCCCGTTCGCGCAGGGTGGCGACCAGTTGGCGTCGGGACCGTACGACCATCCCCCAGCTGAGGACCAACAGGTACAGCAACAGGCTGACGGACACGGACTCGACCAACGAGGTCTCCGGGTCGGGCCGCAGATACGGCTGCACCGGCGAGAGGGCCGCCGTCAGCGCCAGGACACCGGCCGCCGGCCGGAACGGGCGGTGCACCGCCACGCTGAACAGGGCCACGAGCAGGGCGCCCGCGGCGACCGGCTCGACCGCGCAGACCAGGGCCAGGCCCACCGCCACCCCGACCGGCCACCGGCGTCGCACCCACAGGGCGCAGCAGGCCGCCGCGCCGACGAGGCAGTCGACGAACACGACACCGTCCGACGTGGTGCGGTCGGCATCGATCGCCGTCACCGCGAGCATGCCGACAAGAACCGCGCAGACAAACGCGTGGATGTCGACGACCCAGTCCCGCACGGTGCGCCGCGAACGGCCGCCCCGGTCTCCGGGCAGTTCGGGGTCGGCCATCGCCGACGGCAGCAGCCAGCGGTACTCCGTACGCGTCATACGGTCAAAGTAGCCAGGCCGGACGCCGGTCCCGTGCGCCCCGCACGAGGAAGCGACCAAAGTCGCGCGACTCGAGACTTTCGGCCCGGCCCGTCAGCCCATCGGTCGCATCGTGGCGGGCGGGCGAGCGGGCGGGACGGGGGCGGGGTGTACGGGCTCTCGCCCCCGGTCTCAGTCGTCGAGGGCGAAGGAACCGAACCGTGCCCGGCCGGTGGGCCGGTAGCTGTGGATCGAGATGCGGCTCGCGGTCGTGCGCGCCTCCGTCTGCTCGAAGGCCGTCGGCAGGCCGCCGTCCGGGAACAGCCTCCGTCCCCGGCCGAGCACGACCGGGAAGACGAGAAGGTTGTACTGGTCGATCAGGTCGTGCGCCATCAGGAACCGGGCGAGGGAGCCACTGCCGTGGATCTGGAGTTCGCCGCCCTCGGTCCGTTCCTTCGTCCGGGCGACCTCGGCGGCGACATCCGCGGAGAGAACGGTCGTGTTGTGCCAGCATGCTCGTTCGGATCGGTCGCTTTCGCTCTTCAGACCTCACGGTCGGCCGGAACTCATCGGTCGGCCCGCCGGGACTTCCCTCGACGGACGAAACGGCTTCCCATCAGGATTCGCGGACTGCTTCGCACCGGCAACCGCGGGACGGCGACCGGGGCCGGTCCGCCCTCACCTGACCGGGGAGAACTTCTGAAACAAGCCCGACAAGCCGAACAAAGAGGGAGATCATGACTCCACCGGGCCGCAGCGGCGCTACGGAGGGGCCCCGAGGTCCACGAGGAGTTCTGAGGAGCCGGGAACCGGGCCGGGCGGCGGCGCCGCTGTACGCCGGAAAGCCCGGGGAACTCCGGGCGGTCGCGCCGACGCCGGTTCACCGAGGCCGGGTCACCGGCATCGGCTCACCGCGAGCGCGGGGTGACTTCCGCCATCCGGGACCAGCCCTCGCCCGGCACCTCGACGTTGATGATCTCCGGAGTCTCCGCGACGAGATCCGCCATCCGGTCCATCGCGGCCGTGAAGTGCTCCGACTTCACATGGGCCTCCCCGGCCTCGGGAGAGGCGAACGCCTCCAGCAGGACGAACTGGTCCGGGTTCTCGACGCTGGTCGACCACTCGAAGAACACGTTGCCCGGCTCCGCCCGGGTGGCGCGGGTGAAGTCCTCGACGGCGGGAAGCCAGTTGTCGCGCTCGTCGCTGCGTACGGTGAATTTCACGGCGATAAAGATCATGACATCATGTTCGCATACGTTAATCAGCATCGACTCATCGGGCACGGCCGAGCGGGGTGTCACGACCGGGCGAGGCGTCACGACCGGGCGAGGCGTCACGACCGGAGAAGGCGTCCTGTTCCGGCATCCGCCGTCGCGGTCAGCCGTTCCCTTCCGGCCTGCCCTCGCCGGTCCTGTGCACCCCGTCTCTCCAGGAGGCGGCCCGTGGGTTCGGCGAGAACGCCGTTCGCCGCGATCCGTGCACCGCGCAGCCAGGTCGAACGCACGACGCCGCGCAGGGTCCTGCCCGCGTAGGCGGTGACCTGGTTGCGGTGGAACAGTTCGGCGGGGTCGACGGTGAAGGTCTCATCCGGGGCGAGCACCGCGAAGTCGGCGTCGCGGCCCGGCTCGATCGCGCCCTTGCGGGCCAGCCCGGCCAGCTCGGCGGGGGCGGCCGACATCCAGCGGGCCACGTCGTCGAGCGAGTGGCCCCGCCTGCGGGCCTCGGTCCAGACGACGGGGAGGCCCAGCTGGAGGGAGGAGATGCCGCCCCACGCGGAGGCGAAGTCCGGGGTCTTGAGGTCGGCGGTGCACGGGGAGTGGTCGGACACCACGCAGTCGATCGTCCCGTCGGCCAGCCCCGCCCACAGCGCGTCCTGGTTGGCGGCCTCCCGGATCGGCGGGCAGCACTTGAACTCCGTCGCGCCGTCCGGGACCTCCTCGGCGGTGAGGGTGAGGAAGTGCGGGCACGACTCGACGGTGACCCGCACCCCGTCCCGCCGGGCGGCGGCGATCATCGGCAGCGCGTCGGCGGAGGACAGATGAAGGACATGGACCCGGGCGTCGAACCGCCGCGCGCAGGCGATGAGCGCTTCGATCGCGGTGTTCTCGGCGTCGCGGGGCCGCGAGGCCAGGAAGTCGGCGTACGCGGGTCCGCCACGCATCGGGGCGGCGTCCAGGTGGCGCGGGTCCTCGGCGTGCACGATGAGCAGGCCACCGAAACCGGCGATCTCGGCCAAGGAGCGGGCCAGCTGCTCCTGGTCGAGCTCCGGGAACTCGTCGACGCCGGAGGGCGAGAGGAAGCACTTGAACCCGAAGACCCCGGCTTCGTGCAACGGGCGCAGGTCCTGCACGTTGGACGGGACGGCCCCGCCCCAGAACCCGGTGTCGACGTGCACCTCGGGCGCGGCCACCCGCCGTTTGGTGCGCAGGTGCCCGACGGTGGTGGTCGGCGGGAGGGAGTTGAGCGGCATGTCGATCAGGGTGGTGATGCCGCCCGCCGCCGCGGCCCGGGTGGCGGCGCGAAAGCCCTCCCACTCGGTACGGCCGGGATCGTTCACATGGACGTGGGTGTCGACCAGGCCGGGCAACAGGACGTCGTCGCCGAGGTCCTCCAGCCGGGCGCCGACGGGCACCTCGGCGTCGTGGGGCAGGACGGCATCGATGGTCCCGCCGGAGACGGCGACCGACGCGGGACGCGTCCCGTCCGGGGTCACGACGCGCGTCGAGCGCAGCACCAGATTCACGTCCGCCTCCACGTCCGCACCGGACACCCGTGCTCCTCACTTCTCGCTCCGGCCCGGCTCCGGCACGGTCACGCCCGCCTCCGGCTCGGCCCCGACCCCGCGGCCACCAAGAAATTCAACGAACTGTTGAAGAAGTCTTCACGCAGGGTCCGACCTCGTCAAGACCCCGCCCCGCCACGCGCACCGGCCACCACCCCCACGCCCGCCACCCCGAGCATTTCCGAGGGCCGGAACGAATATCCCGAAAGACGGAACCCCCGCGGCGTGAACGGAACGGCCGCACCACCGCGCCACCTCAGCCGCGAGACCGGGGCAAACGGGCCCTGACCGGCCAGGACGCCGTACCGGGAGCGGTGGGCCGATCGGGGGCCGCCCGGTAGGCTGCGGGGTGCCTCGCCGGGCGAGGCACCCGCTTTTCCGTCCCGAAAGGACCGTTGACGTGCCGTCGTCCCACGCCAGCACATCCGACTCCAAGCCCGCCGCCTCCAGCGGCGGTGTGCAGTCCCTCGAACGCGCCTTCGATCTGCTGGAGCGGATGGCCGATGCCGGGGGCGAGGTCGGGCTGAGCGAGCTCTCCGCGAGCAGCGGACTGCCGCTGCCGACGATCCACCGGCTGGTCCGCACACTGGTCCTCTGCGGATACGTGCGCCAGCAGCCGAACCGACGGTACGCGCTCGGCCCCCGACTGATCCGGCTCGGCGAGTCCGCGTCCCGGCTGCTCGGCACCTGGGCCCGCCCGTATCTCGCCCGGCTGGTCGAGGAGACCGGCGAGACCGCGAACATGGCGATGCTCGACGGCGACGAGGTCGTGTACGTGGCACAGGTGCCGTCCAAGCACTCGATGCGCATGTTCACCGAGGTCGGCCGACGTGTGCTCCCCCACTCGACGGGCGTCGGCAAGGCGCTGCTTGCGCACACGCCCCCGGAGGAGGTGCGGGCGCTGCTCGCCCGTACCGGGATGCCGGCCGCCACCGAGAAGACGATCACCTCTCCGGAGGCCTTCCTGGAGGCGCTGGACCAGGTCCGCCGGGTCGGCTACGCGATGGACGACAACGAGCAGGAGATCGGGGTGCGCTGCCTGGCGGTGTCCGTCCCCGACTCCCCCACCGCCGCCGCGCTCTCGATCTCCGGTCCGGCGGGACGGGTGACGGAAGCGGCGACGGAGCGGATCGTGCCGGTCCTCCAGCAGGCCGCGAGGGATCTGTCCGACGCCCTGGCGGGCACCGGTTCCGCGGGCTGAGCCCGGACGCCGGACGCCGGACGGGTCACGAGCGAGGCCCGGTTCGGTTCCGGGCCGGGCCGGACGGCGAAGAGGCCGTGGAGCCCGATGAGTTCCGGGGTCCCACGGCCGTACGGACGACCGCCCCCTCGGGCCGGCGCGGGAACCTCCGGCCGCCCGTCGTGCATGGTGACGGTGTGGTCCGCCCGATCCAGATGGGTGCGGTCGTACGTCACCAGCACGGTCGCCGTCGACCTCTGTCGGGTCGGCGTGACCAGGAGGTCCGGCACGGCGGCCGGGCCGAGGACGGTCACCACGTCGAGGACGAAGGGCACGCCCCCGCCGCTGCCGTACGGCCGCCCCCGCCCTCGTCGCTCGCTCCGCCACTCGGCAGGCGTTCCGCCCGACCGTCCGGCCGACGCTCCGCACCGGCAGGCGCTCCGCTCGTGCGGTCAGCCGCGCGGGGGTTCGCCGAAGAGGTCCACGGCGACGCGCACGTCCCGGAGAGCGGAGGCCAGCGCGCTGACCGATCCGATCGCCCCCGCGATCAGCAGCAGCGAACGCCGCAGCCGCGGGATCTCGGGCTCACCATTGATCGCCATCGCGTCCAGGGCCGCCAGCTCGTCCTCGGCGATCCCCCTGTCGGGGAATTCCGCGGGGTGTCCCGCCAGCTCCCTGCGGAGTCGGGAGACGGCCGTTCGCAACTCCGTCACCCTCGGGTCCTCACCGCTGCTCGTCACCCGCGCCTGTCCCACGCTTCGCAACAAAGCACTCCCCCTCACACGTCCGTGTGCCAGTGTCCGACCGGGTCCCGGATTGCGGCCAAGTCTCCGGGGGTTCCCGCAAGTTAACGCCATGAAAGGTGTCGTGCGCCACTCCGCGGACAGAATTCGGGGGTCCCGTACGGGTGATCCGAGCGGCGCGGTGTAGACCCCGCCGCACCAGGTCATCGCACCCCTGTTCCACCCCGCCCGCCCCACCCGCCACTCGCGCGTCCCCGCACGTCCGAGGCGCCGCGTCCGGGGTAGGGACTCCGCATGAATCGAACAGATCGGGCCCCCATGGTCGCGGGGCTGCTGCTCGCCGCGGGCGGTGGGCGTCGCCTCGGCGGGCGCCCCAAGGCGTTGCTCGACCACCGTGGCCGTCCCCTGGCGGAGCACGCGCTGCGGGTGCTGCGGGCGGGTGGCTGCGACCGCGTGCAGGTGGTGCTGGGCGCCGCGGCCGACGAGGTACGCGAGCGGGCCGACCTCACCGGGTGCGCAGTGACCGTCAACCCCCGGTGGACGGAGGGCATGGGCTCGTCGCTGCGGGCGGGGCTCGGGGCCCTCGCCGGCACGGACGCCGACGCGGCTCTGGTGCTCCTGGTCGACCAGCCGGGCATCGGCCCGGAGGCGGTGGCCCGGGTGCGGTCCGCGTGCCGCTCCCGCGCCGGTCTCGTCGCGGCCGCGTACGGCGGCGAGCGCGGTCATCCGGTGCTGATCGGGGCCGACCGGTGGGCGGATGTCGCGGCGGAGGCGGTGGGCGACCGGGGCGCGCGCTCGTACCTGCGTGCGCACCGCGACGCGCTCGTGCTCGTCGAGTGTTCGGACGTCGCCGAGGCGTACGACATCGACGGCCCGGAGGACCTGAGACGTCTCGCGTGAGGAATCGGCCCCGAGGCACACGAGAAGTGAACCCCGAGGCGTGAGGGACCGGGCGACGGCGGCACTCCGCGCCACCGCCCGGCGTCTTCTGTCGACCCGGAGAATCTCGACGTCAACAAGCCATTGAACTTCCACCATGAGAAAACTAATATCCACAGATCAGAAAGCCTCTGCATCCCAGACGGCCATCCGCACCCACGTCCCGGAGCCCAGGCACGCCGTGCCGTGCCGGCCGACCGGCGACCGTGAGGGCCGTCCGCACCGCCTGCCGAAGGAGTGACAGCTCATGTCCGCACCAGCGCCGTCACCGCTGGCCATCGTCGATGCCGAGCCCCTGCCCAGGCAGGACGAGGTCCTGACCGACGCGGCCCTCGCGTTCGTGGCCGAGCTGCACCGCCGGTTCACGCCCCGCCGCGACGAGTTGCTCGCACGCCGCGCCGAGCGCCGGGCCGAGATCGCCCGCACCTCCACGCTGGACTTCCTGCCCGAGACGGCGGCGATCCGCGGGGACGACACCTGGCGGGTCGCGCCGGCCCCCGCCGCGCTGGAGGACCGCCGTGTGGAGATCACCGGTCCGACCGACCGCAAGATGACCATCAACGCCCTGAATTCCGGCGCCCGGGTCTGGCTCGCGGACTTCGAGGACGCGTCCGCCCCGACGTGGGAGAACGTGATCCTCGGCCAGCTCAATCTGATCGACGCCTACACCCGTTCCATCGACTTCACGGACCCGAGGACCGGCAGGTCGTACGCGCTGAGGCCCGCCGACGAACTCGCCACCGTCGTCACCCGTCCGCGCGGCTGGCATCTGAGCGAGCGTCACCTCCAGCTGGACGGCACCCCGGTGCCGGGCGCTCTGGTCGACTTCGGCCTCTACTTCTTCCACAACGCCCGGCGCCTCGTCGACCTCGGCAAGGGTCCGTACTTCTACCTCCCGAAGACGGAGTCCCATCTGGAGGCGCGCCTCTGGAACGACGTCTTCGTCTTCGCCCAGGACCACGTCGGCATCCCGCAGGGCACGGTCCGCGCCACCGTCCTCATCGAGACGATCACCGCCGCGTACGAGATGGAGGAGATCCTGTACGAGCTGCGCGACCACGCGTCCGGGCTGAACGCGGGCCGTTGGGACTACCTGTTCTCCATCGTCAAGAACTTCCGTGACGGCGGGGCCGGGTTCGTCCTCCCCGACCGCAACGCGGTCACGATGACGGCCCCGTTCATGCGCGCGTACACCGAACTGCTCGTCCGCACCTGCCACAAGCGCGGTGCGCACGCCATCGGCGGCATGGCGGCGTTCATTCCGTCGCGCCGGGACGCGGAGGTCAACAAGGTGGCCTTCGAGAAGGTCAAGGCGGACAAGGACCGCGAGGCCCGCGACGGCTTCGACGGCTCCTGGGTCGCCCATCCGGACCTGGTCCCGATCGCCATGGCCTCCTTCGACGCGGTCCTCGGCGAAAGGCCGAACCAGAAGGACCGGCTGCGCGAGGACGTGTCGGTGGCCGCGGGCGATCTGATCGCCATCGGCACCCTGGACGCCAGGCCCACCTACGACGGCCTGCGCAATGCCGTCGCGGTCGGCATCCGCTACATCGAGGCGTGGCTGCGCGGCCTGGGCGCGGTCGCCATCTTCAACCTGATGGAGGACGCGGCCACCGCGGAGATCTCGCGCTCGCAGATCTGGCAGTGGATCAACGCGGGCGTGGTCTTCGAGAACGGCGAGCGGGCCACGGCCGGGCTGGCCCGCGAGGTCGCCGCCGAGGAACTCGCCGCGATCCGCGCCGAGATCGGCGACGAGGCGTTCACCGCCGGGCAGTGGCAGCAGGCCCACGACCTGCTGCTCCAGGTCGCCCTGGACCAGGACTACGCGGACTTCCTGACCCTACCCGCGTACGAGCGGCTGCGCTGAGCCCGCCGCCCGCGCCGCCGTTTCTCCGGCGGCTCGGGCGGTGGGCACGGACCGGTCTCCCGGAGCCCGTCGGATCCGGGAGTCCGTGTCGCGTACGTCCGCTACTTCAGCCCGGAGTCGACGGCGTTGAGCAGCGTGCCCTGCGGGGTGTCGCCGGACATCTCCCAGATCATGACGCCCAGCAGATCCTTGTCCTTGACGTACGCGGTCTTCTTGCCGATGGACCAGGTGTCGTCGAAGGACCACCACTGGCTGCCGGTGTAGCCGTACGTGGAGATCGACTGCTCGTCGTGATGGACCGTCATCGTCGGGTAGGCGCCGATGAGGTTGGCGTAGCCGCGCGTTCCGGCCTCCTCCGCGAACTGGCCGGGGGCCGCACCACCCGCGGACTGCCATTCGCCCGCGACCCCGCCGTCCGTGACGCCCTGCCAGCCGCGCCCGTAGAAGGGGATGCCGAGGGTCAGTTTGCGGGGTTCGACTCCCGCGTCCGTGTACGCCTTGATCGCGGCGTCGGCGCTGAAGTGGAAGTCGTACGGGTCCTGCTCGTCGGTGTAGAGGTTGGCCTGGTGGCCGGTGCGGTTCGGTTCCCAGGAGTTGTCGCTGCCGGAGCCGTGGAAGTCGTAGCCCTGGACGTTGGCGACGTCGAGGGAGTCGAAGACCTTGTCCAGCTCCCAGCCCTCGCCGATCTTCTGCGGGTCGGCGGGCGTGAAGGCGGTGAGGAGCCGGTGGCCGCCGCCGAGGGCGTCCATCTGCCTGCGGAACTCGGCGAGCAGCAGCGTCAGGTTGGCCTTGTCGTCGGGCGCGTAATGGTTGCCCGGGTGTCCGGTGCCGGTGCCCGGCCATTCCCAGTCGATGTCGAAGCCGTCGAAGATCCCGGCGGCCGCGCCCGGGCCGCCGGCGCCGTTGTAGTCGGGCAGGTTGCCCTTCAGATACATGTCGACGCAGGAGGAGACGAACTTCTTGCGGGAGGCGTCGGTGGCCGCCACGTCGGAGAAGTACTTCGAGTACGTCCATCCCCCGAGCGAGACCACGATCCTGAGGTTCGGATGGAGCTTCTTCAGCTTCTTCAACTGGTTGAAGTTGCCCCGCAGTTTGGCCCATCCGTCGTCCGCGACACCGTCGACGGACTGGGCGGCGCTGAACGGGCGGCCGTAGTCGGCGTCGGCGTCCCCGGCTCCGGTGCCCTGGTCGGGGTCCTGGGGATCGGCGGTGGTGCCCTTGGTGACACCGTTCAGGCAGGTGAGGTTGGTGGGATCGATGTTGGCGAACGAGTAGTTGATGATGTCGAGCTTGTCCGCGGCGCCGGAGTCGTGGAGGTTCTTGACGAAGTACGGGCGGCCGTAGATGCCCCACTGGACGAAGTAGCCGACCTTGGCGTACTTGCCCTTGCCGACGATGTCGTCGGTCTTCACCGTGAGGGTGTTGCTGGCCGGGCAGGCGTTGTCGGCGGCGTCACGGGCCTTGACGGTGAAGGTGTACGAGGTCGAGGGCGAGAGCCCGCCGATGGTGGCCGTGGTCGTGGTGCCGGAGACGGTGGTGGCGAGTTCGCCGCCCCGGTGGACGTCGTAGGCGGCGACCCGCTGGTCGTCGGTCGACGCGGTCCACGCCAGGGTCACGGAGGAGGAGTCGGCCGCGGTGGAGCGCAGCGAGCCCGGAGCCGTCGGCGGGGAGGTGTCGGTGGCCGGGTCGACGGTGGTGACGGCCAGCGGGGCACTCTCGGCGGAGGTGTTGCCGCGGGTGTCGCGGGCCCGGACGGTGAAGGAGTAGGCGGTGGCGGGGGTGAGCCCGGTGACGGTGGTGCTGGTCGTCGCCGTCGCGGTGCCGACCACCTTGCCGCCTGCCAGGACGTCGTACGACGCCACGGGGAAGTCGCCCGCCGCCGCAGCCGTCCAGGACAGCGACGCGGTGCGGGCGGTGACGTCCGTCTGCTTCAGCCCGCCGGGGGCGCCCGGGGGCACGTCCGGTGACCCGTCGCACTTGTCGCCGTTGATCCGGCATCCGGTCGGCGCGGAGACCGGGCCCTTGGCCACGAACCAGAAGCTGTACGGCTCGGTCGTGCCGTGCGCGGCGACCGTGCCGTTGTAGTGGGCGTTGCCCGCGGTGACGTGGCTGCCCCGGCTGGTGACGGTGCCGTTGTACGAGGTGTCGATCGTGACGCCAGCCGGCAGGTCGAATTCGAGACTCCAGCCGGTGACGGCGGTGTCGGTGTCGTTGTGCAGGACGTACGTCCCCTTCCACCACGAGCCGTTGTCGGCGGAGGTGAAGGTGGCCGTCAGCCTGCCCGCCGCGTGCGCGGGGGCGGCCTGCAACGACAGCAGCGCGAGGAGGAGTCCGAGGACGGCGACCGCGGCGGTCACCGTCCTCCCTCTGGAGGTCAGGTGCTCGAACATGGTGTATCTCCCTTGGAACAGGGACCGGTGAGGCGGTCCTGAAGGGGAGCGGAGGCGTACCTGGTGCCATGGAGCACGGGGGAAACTAAGAGGTCTGGACCAAGCCGTCAATAGGTGCAGACCATTTGGGGGTGCGCGCCGGGCACCGCACGAGGGGCGACGACAGCGGACGACAGGTGGCGGCCCGACGGCCGGTCGAGCCCGTGCGCGGCCCACGCTTGAGCAGGTGCCGGCACCAAGTACAGGACAGATGTGCGAATTCGGCTCGGCGGTGGCTATGATCACGCTTGGCAAGGCTGTAGCGCAGAGGTCGTCGCGCCCTAGCATCGAGCTGGAGGACGTCGGTTCGAATCCGACCGGCCTTGCCACCTTTTCGTGGAGCGGAGTCGATGGCGTCGGTTCGTCCCGAGCGGGCGGAGACCCCGGTCGCCCCCTCCGGACCGGGTGCCGACGGGGACCTGGGAGTAGTGATGTTGCAGCCGATGCCCGTGCGCTGTCCCGCGATCGAGCACCCGGATATTCCGCTCGCCGACCCGGCACTGCTGGATCCGTTGCTCGAGCGACTGGTCTCGGCGCGTCCGGTCGAGGCGGACGAGACCTTCGCGCTCGGTTCCTTGCGGGCGGACGGGCGGGTCGATCTGTGCAAGCAGGGGCTCGGTGCGGCGGGTGCGGCCCGGGTGATGCCCGCCGCCGCGCGGTCCCCGCACGCCGCGCATGTGCTGCTCGGTACCAACTCGCTGGGCGCCGAGGGGGCGCGGGCCGTCGCCGACGCGCTCGCGGCCGACGGGCACGGCCTGCGCACCGTCTACCTCGGCTGCAACCGGATCGGAGCCGACGGGGCCTCGGCGCTCGCCGACGCGCTCGCCGGGGACGACACCGTGCGGGCGCTGTGGCTGAAGCGCAACCCCGTGGGCGACGCCGGTGTCCGGGCGCTCGCGGCGATGCTGCGCCGCAACACCGCGCTGCGCACCCTGGACCTGGTCAACACCGGGCTCTCCACGCAGGGCCTCGGCGCGCTCCTGTCCGTACTCGCCGAACGGCCCCGACCGGTCGAACGGTTGTTCCTCGGCGGCAACGGGCTCGGCCCCGACGCCGCGCCGCTGCTCGCCGCCCTGATCCGGGACGCGGGGGTGCGGGAGCTGTACCTGCCGTCCAACCACCTCGGTGACACCGGTACCGCCGTGCTCGCTGCCGCCGCCGACCCCGCCCGGCCCGTCCGGCTCGGCCTCGGCGGCAACGGGATCGGGCCCGACGGGGCGCGCGCCCTGGCCGACGCGCTCGACGGGATCGAGGCGCTCGATCTGGGCCGTCCGCTGTCCGAGCGGACCCTGGGGGCCAGCTCCAACCTCACCGGTGACGCCGGCGCCGACGCGTTGGCCGGGGCGCTGCACGGCAGTCCGCTGCGACGGCTGGAGCTGCGCCACACCGGGCTCACCGGGCGGGGCGCGAAGACCCTGCTGGCCGCCGTCGACTCCCGGTCCTCCCTGGAGTACGTGGGGCTGGGCCCCGGTCTGCCCCGCCGGGTGAAGCGTTCCTTCGCGGCGCGGCTGCGCCCGGACCGCGGCGCCCACACGGACCTACTCGCAGTCAGGAGCGTCTACCGATGAGCCCGAAGGCGGAGCAGGACGCGGGGACGCAGTTCTTCGATCCGGAGGAGACGGCGAGCCTGCGGCAGGTGCGCCGGTACGCGGTGCCCCGCTGGATGATCGGGGCGTCCGCCGAGCGGCGCGCGGCCGGTGACTGGCGGAGGGCCTGCGCGACGGCCCTGTTCGACGTGGCCTTCGACCTGTCGGAGGTCGCCTCGGCGCACGGTCCCGACGTGGCCGCGGCGCTCGGCGAGGATCTGCGCCATCTGGTGCCGGACCTGGTGCGCTGGCACCTGCCGCGCGTGCTGGGCGGACGCTCGACGCTCGCCGCCGACCTGACCGTCGTCCTGGCGGGCTACGGTGCCGTGGAGGGTGCGCCCGACGCGGACGTCCCGTACCTCCATCTGCGCACTCCCCCGATGGTCGAGGGTCCGCAGCGGATCTCGCTCCGGTTCGGGGCGGTGCGGCTCGGCGGCGGCTCCCGTACCTTCCGCCCCGGGGTCATGGACTGGCGGGCCTGCCGGTACCTGTGGGACGCGCGGCACACCGGTGAACTGCGCGCCCGCGTCGGCGGTGCGGAACGGTCGCCGTTCCTCCGCGCCGACGGCACGCCGCTCGGGGCGGACGAACTGCCCGGCACGGACCCCGGAAGGGCCGACCCGGTGGCCCACGCCGAATGGGTGACGCTACTCCACCAACGGGGGCGGGTCACCGACTCCCTCGCGGCGGCGGGGATCGAGCTGGACTCGACCGAGCCGGACACGCCGTCCTGGCACCGGGCGGAGCCGGAGTCGGTCCTGGGACGGCTGGCCCTGGACGTCGCCCGCCTGGAGACGGAGGCCCGACGGTTCGCCGATCTGTACGGGACGGACCGCCTCCAGATCAGCGGCGACTGGTACGCCCGCATCCTGCTGGAGCTCGCGGGGGACCACGGCGACGGACGGCTGCGGATCAGGCTCGTCGGACGGGACGCGGCCGCCGACGCGCCCTTCCTCCCTCCGGCGTACTGGCGGCGGCTGCCTGATATCGACCTGCTGCGGACCGGTGCGCTGACTCCCTCTCAGTTGCATCCGCTGGTCGCGGAGGCCCTGTTCCCCGGTGTCGTGTTCCCCGGTACGGAGCCGGCCGGTCCACCGGGGCCGACGCCACCCGCGCCGGTACGCGTGCGGTGCCGCGGGGAATGGCACGAGGTCGCCTTCCGGGACGGCAGGCTCGCCACCCCGCACAGCGTGCAGGAGCAGCAGCGCGAGAACGCGCTGCGTGCTTTCGGCGGCGCGGTCACCGGATGCTTCGCGGTGGAGCACTCCTGCACCACCGGCACCGGCCGGCTCCCCAAGGCCCTGCGGGCCCAGCGACGGGACCTCTTCCTGCGCGCCCAGCACGGCGACACCCCGGGGGTGCTGGAGCTGCTGGACGCGGGCGTGGATCCCCGGGTGCGGGACGCCGGCCGGCGCAGCCTGCTCCATGTACTGCACTTCCTGGACCACCAGCCGCTGCTGCCCCGGCTGCTGGACGCCGGTCTCGATCTGGAGGCGCCGGACCACCGGGAGCGCACCCCGCTCTGCGTGGCGGTGGCCGACCGGGGATCGGCGGAGCTGGTGAAGGCGCTGGTCGAGGCCGGGGCGCGGATCGACGTCACCGACCAGATGGAGCTCTCGCTGGCCCAGCTGATCCGCATGTACCGCCGGACGGACCTGCAGTTCCTCCGGGAACGGGTGGAGAAGGAGCACCCGGGCATCGGTGCCGAGTGGTGGGACGAGTGGCAGGAGGAGCGGGAGGAGTACGAGAGCGAGGACGAGGACGAGTGAGCACCGTCGCCCGTGGCGCCGCGGGGCAGTCTCCCGCGACGCCCTCCCCCGCCGCCCCGGCGGGGCGTCCGCCCGTGATGCCGTCACCGCCCGCCGGACCCACGGAGCCGCCCGAACCGTCGTCTCCGGCCGCCGCTCCGGGGCCGCTGGACGCCGCCGACGAGCTCAACCGCCGGCTCCGCTCGTCCCGTACGGAAGCCGCTACCAACCCTCAACTCGAAGCACTGGCATTGGCAGTGACGGCCAATCAGCCCGTCCTGCTGTGGGGCGAGCCGGGTATCGGCAAGTCGGCCGGCATGGAACAGCTCGCCGCCGGGCTCGGTCTCGGACTGGAGACGGTCATCGCCAGTGTGCACGAGCCGTCCGACTTCGCCGGGCTGCCCGTCGTCGGTGACGACCCGGCCGTGACCGGGGTGCCGATGGCCCCGCCGGACTGGGCGGTACGGCTGGCGCGCGCGGGCCGGGGGCTGCTGTTCTTCGACGAGTTGTCGTCCGCTCCCCCCGCGGTGCAGGCGGCGTTGCTGCGCGTCGTGCTGGAACGGCGGGTGGGCAGCCTGACGTTGCCCGATTCGGTGCGTATCGTGGCCGCGGCGAACCCGCCGTCGAGCGCGGCGGACGGGTGGCACCTCAGCCCGCCGCTCGCCAACCGCTTCGTGCATCTGCACTGGACGCACGACCCGCGCACGGTGGCGCGCGGCATGGCCGGCACCTGGCCCGAGGTGACGGTCCCGGTCGTCGACGCCGCCCGCGTCCCGGGTTCGGCGGCACGGGCCCGCGGCGCGGTCTCGGGCTTCCTCACCGCGCGCCCCGGTCTCGTCCACCACATCCCCGCCGACGCGGAGAGCCGGGGCCGGGCCTGGCCGTCGCCGCGTACCTGGGACATGGCACTGCGGCTGCTCGCCACCGGGTACGCGACGGGCGCCGGGCGGGAGGCGCTCGCCGCCGCCCTGGCCGGGGCGGTGGGCGACGGTGCGGGCATCGAGCTGCTGTCGTACCTGGAGAACCTCGATCTGCCCGACCCGGACCGGGTGCTGGCCAACCCCGACGCGTTCGCCCTGCCGGAGCGCGGCGACCGTCAGCTGGCCTTCCTCATCGCGATCGTGGCGGCCGTCCAGGGCGATCTCACCCAGAAGCGCTGGGAGGCGGGCTGGGCGGTGCTGGCGAAGGCCGTGGACGCGGGCGTACCCGATGTGGCGGCCAGGGCTGCGGTCGACCTGGCGTCGATGCGGGACACCGACTGGCCGGTACCCGAGGGCATCGACGCGTTCGTGGAACTGCTCCAGCTGTCCGGCGCGCTGCCCCAGAGCGGCTGAGGCGGGTACGGCGGTGGCGAAGCCGGAAGTCGCCCCGGGGCGGGCCCGGTTGGACATGACCAAGCTGCTCGCCGCCCGCTACCGGGCGGCGACCGACCGGCCGTATCTGGCCTCGGCGCTGTACGCGCTGTCGGTGGTGCCGAGCACCGGGGTGCCGACGATGGGCGTGGACCGGCACTGGCGGTGCTACGTGTCGCCCGCCTTCGTGGAGGCGACGCCGGTGGCGGAGCTGGCCGGGGTGTGGCTGCACGAGGTGGCGCATCTGCTGCGCGACCACCACGGCCGCGCGGAACGGCTGTCCGCCTCCGACCAGCGCGACCACCACCGCCTCAACGTGGCGCAGGACTGCGAGATCAACGACGACCTGATCGCGGACGGACTGCCGCTGCCGGCGGGCCGGCTGGAACCCCGGCTCTTCGGCCTGCCGACCGGGCGGATCTTCGAGGAGTACCTGCCGTCGATTCCGCCGGGGTCGCCCGCCCACGACTGCGGTTCGGGCGCGCACGGGCAGCCCACGCCCTGGGAGCTGCCCGGGAGCGAGGGGCCGACGAGCCTGGGCCCGGTGGAGGCGCAGGCGTTGCGGCGGCACACCGCGGAGGCCATACGCGCCCACCGGCGCACCCGGGGCACGCTCCCGGGGGGCTGGGAGCGCTGGGCGGACGAGATGCTGGAGCCCAGCATCGACTGGCGGCAGGCGCTCGCGGGCGCCGTCCGCGAGGCCGCGGCCTGGGCGGCCGGGGCGATGGACTACACGTACCGGCGTCCCTCCCGGCGCAGTGCGGCGCTGCGCGGCGTGATCCTTCCCAGCCTGCGCCGTCCGCTGCCCCGGGTCGCCGTGGTCATCGACACCTCGGGGTCGATGGGGGACGACGAACTCGGCGCGGCGCTGGGCGAAGTCACCGGTGTGCTGCGGGAAGTGGGCGTCCGGGGCAACCGGGTCACGGTACTGGCCTGCGACGCGGACGTGCAGAGCGTGTCGCGGGTGACCTCCGCCGAGCAGGTCACCCTGGGCGGGGGCGGCGGCACCGACATGCGGGTGGGCATCGCCGCCGCGCTCGCGGCCCGGGACCGGCCGAACATCGTCGTCGTCCTCACCGACGGCTTCACCCCCTGGCCGGACGAGGCGCCCTCGTGCCGGCTCGTCGCGGCGCTCATCGGCGCGGACGCCCCGCAGCCGCCGCAGTGGGTGGAGACGGTGCGCGTCACCGGCTGACTCGACATCATTTTCCCGGTGACTTCCGAAGACGGCCGCCGCGTGTCCTGCGTGCCCGGCTCACTCGCCCAGGACGACGGTGCGCTGGGCGGAGAAGTCACCCCATTTCCCGTCCGGCAGCTTGGCGCGGATCTTGAGGGAGTAGCGGGTGCCGCGCGGGTCCGTGACGGTGAGCCGGTAGTGTGCCCGGCCGGCGGGCGGGGTCGAGCCCCACACGATCGTGGTGGTCGGTCTGCCGTCCATGAAGAGTTGGTAGGCCGGGATCTCGCCGCCCGTCTCCGGCTGTTCCCAGTCCAGGTCGATGGCGTACTCCTTGCCCTGTGCCCGGTTGGTGATCCGCAGGTCGGTGGGGGCGGTGGAGGCGGGCGCGCCCGGCGCGGACGCGGTGGTGAGGTCGACGGCCTCGCTGTCCGGCGAGGAGTTGTCGGCGGCGTCGCGGGCCCGCACGGTGAAGGTGTAGACGGTGCCGGGGCGCAGCCCGGTCACATGAGCCGTGGTCGCGTTGCCCGGCACGCTGTGGATCCGGGAGTCCTCCTGGTAGATGTCGTACGCGGTGACGCCGACGTCGTCCGTGGAACGGTTCCAGGACAGGTCGACCGCCCGGCCGCCGTCCACGGTCCCGCGCACCTTCGACGGGCGGGTCGGGGGCCCGTGGTCGGCGGGGGTGGCGGCCGGAGTGGTGACGGTCGCGGCGGTGCTCGGCGCGGAGAGGTTCCCGGCGGCGTCGCGGGCGCGCACGGTGAACGTGTAGGAGGTCGAGGCGGTCAGACCGTCGATGTCGGTCATGGTCCTGGCCGCGGGAAGGGACTTCACCTTCTCGGGTCCGCCCTCCCCCGTCCTGCGGTAGACCTCGTAGCCGGTGACCGCTTTGTTGTCGGACGCCCGCTCCCACATGACGTGCACGGAGGTGGCGCTGCCGGCCTGGGCCGTCACGTGGCTCGGCACCGTGGGCGCACTGGTGTCCGCCTCCGGGGCGGAGCCGCAGGCGGTGAGCGCGGCGAGGAGCAGGGCGGCGGTACAGGCCGACGCGGCGATGGTGTGGGGGCGTTGCACGGTCGTGCCTTCCGTCCGGCAGCAATGGTCCAGACCTGTATCGCACGGTGCGGGGGCCGCGGACAAGAGGGCGGATCGGAACGTTCCGCAATGTGCCGGTGTGTGCGTGTGGTCGTCGGCGTGATCCGCGGGCGCGGCGAGGGAAGTGACGTACGGTCGGCCGATGTTGTGCATACGAGGAATCGTGCTGCCGGAACGCGAGGAGCGGGTGTTCCGGATCGACGGCGGGGTGCTGCGCGAGGGCGCACCGCCGGACGGACTCGCGGGGCGGGACACGGAGTTGGTCGTCGACGGCGGGTGGCTGCTGCCCGGACTCGTCGACGTGCACACCCATCCGGGGGCGCTGTCGACGGACGAACCATTCGACGAGGAACTGCTGCGCGAGCAGTTGGGTGAGCACCGGGACGCCGGGGTGCTGGCGGTGCGCACCCCGGGCACCGCGGCGCGGATGCCGGCGTGGGTGGACGAGGACCCGGAGCTGCCGCGTGTGACGTCGGCGGGACGGTGGCTGGCCACGCCCGGCCGGTTCTTCCCCGGCTTCGGGCGCGATGTGACCGAGGACGATCTGGTGCGGGCCGCCGTGGAGGAGGCCACCGCCTCGTCCGGCTGGTGCAAGGTGATCGGCGACTGGGCGCAGGACGAACCGGCCGTGCCGCTGCCGCTGTTGACCTCGGTCGTGCAGGCGGTGCACACGGTGGGCGGGAAGGTCGCCGTGCACTGCCAGACCACCGAGGGCTCGCGCAACGCCGTGCTGGCGGGCGCCGACAGTCTGGAGCACGGGATGCATCTGGACCCGGCGCTGCTCGACCGGATGGCCGCGCAGGGCACGGCGTTCGTCCCGACGCTGAGCGTCTTCGGGGCGCGGGCGGGCGAGATGCGGGCGCGAGAGCCTGGCGTGCGCCGCGATCTGTGGCTGGCGGGCTGGGACGTCCTGCCCGGCACCGTGCGGGCCGCCCACGAGGCGGGCGTCACGGTCCTGGCGGGCACCGACTCCTTCCCGTGCGGAACGGTCGCGGGCGAGATGTCCTGGCTGGTACGGGCCGGGCTGTCGGCCACGGCGGCGCTCGGGGCGGCGTCCTGGACCGCGCGGGCCTGGCTCGGGCTGCCGGGCCTCGTGGACGGTGCGCCCGCCGACGTCGTCGCGTACGCGGCCGATCCCACCCGGGACCCGGCCGTTCTGGAGCACCCGAGCCGGATCGTGCTGCGGGGGCGCGTGGTGCGGTGAGCGCGCCACCCCTGGAACCGGCGCGGTGATCGTCCTGTGCCGGGTGGCGGCCGTGTCCCCGGCCGCCGCCCGGCAAACGTCCGGCCGCCCGGCGCGAGGAGCGTGCGCGCCGTCGGCCGCGTACGCCGGTGCGCACGTCGTATGACCTGCGCTTTCATTCCTCCCCCGGAGATCGTCCGGGCCCGTGACCCGTCGATCGGCGGCTCCGTTGGGGCTGATGAACGGCTCACGCGGAGTGGGCCGGAGAACGGAGGAGAGAACCGCATGACGAAGAGGATGACGCTGGCCGCGGCGGCCCTGACCGCCGGTCTGGGCCTGGCCTTCAGCCCCGCCGCCCAGGCCGTGCAGAGCCCGGTCGCCGCGCACGCGGCGAAGGCACCGGCCGCGGTCTGCACCGTCAACGACAACGGGGTGAACTTCCGCGGCGGCCCCGGCACGGGCTACCCGGTCCTGGGCCAGGTGAACAAGGGCCAGAACCTCGAGAAGCGCGGCACGCAGGGCAACTGGGTCATGGGCGACCTGTGGGGCGGACGCACCGGCGTCTGGATCCACACGGCCTACCTCAACTGCTGAGGCCGTCGCGCCCCGGGGTCCTCGGCCGCTGAGGTCCGAGCGCCCCTGCCCCGTCCCCGCCGGGCCCCGCACCTCGCTCGCCGCGCGGTGCGGGGCCTCGTGACGTTCCGGCGGCCTTCGTCGTACCGATGCACCGGCCGCCGAATCCTCGTACCGCGGCGTGCGCGGCGTGTCGCCGTACCGGCCGCGCTCGCGTCCGGGTGCGACAGTGCGCGCGGGGGCTACCGGTCAGTGCGCGGACGCCGGGGCGGACGGGCTCGCCGGGACCGGGCCGTTCCCCCCGGCCTCCTGGCCGTCCGGGTCCGGCGTCCTCCGGTCCGCCCTCGCGCCGAGGTGGTTGAATGCCAGGTTCAGCAGGATCGCGACGACGCACCCGGTCGAGATGCCGGAGTCGAGCACCACGAGCAGATCCCCCGGGAAGGCGTGGTAGAAGTCCGGCGCCGCGATCGGGATCAGCCCGATGCCCAGGGCCGCGGCCACGATCAGCGCGTTCTCGCCCTTCTCCAGGGCGGCGGTCGCCAGCGTCTGGATGCCGCTCGCGGCGACCGAGCCGAAGAGCACGATGCCCGCGCCGGTTGACGCGGACCCGGATCGAGTGCGCGCGGCGGCCGGCCGGTACGGGGTGTTCCGGGGCGTCAGGCCCCGGTGGCGATCCGCGCGAGGCGGCGGGCCTCGTCGCGGGTGGTACGGGCGATGGCGTCCTCGTCCGCGGTGACCAGGCGGCCGTCCTCGACGACCGGTCTGCCGTCGACGAGGGAGAGGGTGACCGGGGCGGCGGCGCCGAGGACCAGCGCGGTGACCGGGTCCGCGATGGAGGCGTGGGCGAGGGTGTCCATGTTCCAGAGCACCAGGTCGGCGAGCTTGCCGGGTTCCAGGGAGCCGATCTCGTCGGCGCGGCCCAGCACCCGGGCGCCGCCGTACGTGGCCAGGCGCAGGGCCTGACGGGCGTTCAGGGCCTTCTCCCGATGGGTCCCGAGACGGTTGACGAGGAGGGCGTTGCGCAGTTCGGTGTGGAGTTCGCCGGACTCGTTGGAGGCGGTGCCGTCGACGCCGAGGCCGACCGGGACACCGGCCGCGAGCATGTCGGGGACGCGCGCGATGCCCGCGGCGAGCCGGGCGTTGGACGAGGGGCAGTGGGCGACGCCGGTGCCGGTGCGGGCGAAGGCGGCGATGTCGGAGTCGTTCATGTGGACGCAGTGCGCCATCCACACGTCGTCGCCGAGCCAGCCGGTCGACGCGAAGTAGTCGGTCGGTCCCATGCCGAAGAGTTCGCGGCAGAACTTCTCCTCCTCCACGGTCTCCGAGCCGTGGGTGTGCAGGCGCACCCCCTTGCGACGGGCCAGTTCGGCGCCCTCGCGGAGGAGTTCGGTGGAGATGGAGAAGGGGGAGCAGGGAGCGACGGCGATCCGGGTCATCGCGTCGAACGAGGGGTCGTGGTGGGCGTCGACGGTCGCCTCGGTGGCGGCGAGCGCGCCGTCGAGGGTCTCGACGGCGAAGTCCGGGGGCAGTCCCCCGTCCGTCTCGCCCCGGTCCATGGAGCCCCGGGCGAGGGTGAACCGTACGCCCATGTCACGGGCGGCCCCGATGATGGCACCGGACAGGTCACCGGCGCCCCGCGGGTAGACGTAGTGGTGGTCCATGGCGGTGGTGACCCCGCCCCGGGCCATCATGGCGAGCGAGCCCCGCGCCGCGGCGCGGACCATCGGTTCGTCGATGCGCGCCCATGTCGGGTAGAGGGCGACGAGCCAGTCGAACAGGTTGTGGTCGGTGGCGAGGCCGCGGGTGATCCACTGGTAGAAGTGGTGGTGCGTGTTGACCAGGCCGGGGGTGACCAGGTGCCCGGTGCCGTCGATGCGGCGTACGACGTTCTCCAGGCCCCCGGGTGCCGGGCCGGCCCCGACGCTCTCGATGCGATTGCCCGCGACGACGACGTGCCCGGAGGCGTACTCGGTGTCGTCGGCGTCGACGGTCGCGATCGCGCAGTGCTCGACGACGATGCGTTCCACGTGCTCGGGGACTGCTGTTGCGGCCATGGCGCTTCCCTCTCTGTCCGGCGGTACGGGCACGGCGGGACCGAGCTTTTCGTCCACCGGGTGGACCGGGGTCCCGGGCGGGTCGGGGCATGGGCCTCGGGTGTCGGTCGGCCCGGGTGCTGGCTGTGCCATGGGTTTCCCTCCGGCCCGGCCGACGCTCCGCCCGGGTGGTGCGGGCGGGGGCCGGCGCGGCGCCGCGTCGGAGATCGGCTCAGAGATTGGTCATGTCGACCGGGATCCGCGGTGTGGTGCCGTCCCGCAGCACGGTGGCCTCGATGAGGCCGTACGGGCGGTCCGCCGCGAAGTAGACCTCGTTGTCGTTCTGGAGACCGAACGGTTCCAGGTCCACGAGGAAGTGGTGCTTGTTCGGCAGCGAGAAGCGGATCTCGTCGATCTCGCCGCGGTGGTTGATGACGCGTGAACCCATTTGGTAGAGGGTCTGCTGGAGGGAAAGGGAGTACGTCTCGGCGAACGCCTGGAGCATGTGCTTGCGGGTCTGCTCGTAGGACTTCTCCCAGTTGGGCATCCGCGTCTCGTCGTCCGTCCAGTTGAACCGCCACCGGGCGGAGACCTCGGTGGCGAGGATGCGGTCGTGCGCCTCCTCCAGCGTGGTGTACTCGTCCTTGACGTAGCCCCAGAACTCGGAGTGCGTGGAGTTCATCACCACGAGGTCCTTGAGCCCCGAGATGATCTGCCACTTCTCGCCGTCGTAGGTGATCTGGGCCGTTCGCGTCTCCTGGCCCCTGCGGACGAAGGAGTGCTCGACCTCGTCGGCTCCGATGAACCGCGCGCTCGCGTCCGAGGTGGCGATGCGCTCCCAGGAGTACTCCTCGATCCGGATCCGGGCGACCTCGATCGGCTCCTGGGACGTCACGAAGTGGCGGGCCAGGTGGATGCCGAACTGCTCGGCGGATTCGATGCCGTGCTTCTTCGCGAACGCGTACACCGTGTTCTTGGTGGTGTCGGTCGGCAGGACGTGGGCGTTGGATCCGGAGTAGTGGACGTCCTCCATGTCGCCGGAGAGGGCGACGGAGACGTTCAGGTCCTTGATGTGGTGGGTGTCGCCGTCCCGGGTGATCCTGACGACGCGGTTCTCCGCCTTGCCGTACTGGTTCTGGCCGAGAATCACAGGGCGGGTGCGGGGGGAATCGGCGGTCATGTCGGTGCTAGCTCCCTCGGTAAACGGAGTAGCCGAACGGGTTGAGCAGCAGCGGTACGTGGTAGTGCTCACCCGGGGCGACGGCGAAGGTGATCGCCACCTCGGGGAAGAACACGCCGCTGTCCCTTGCGCGGGGGGCGTCCTGCTGTGCCTCGGCCGGCCTCTTGCTGGCGGTGTGCGACTCGAAGTACGCCTCGGTGTCGAAGTCGAGCCGTACATGGGTGGTGCCCTCCGGCAGTGCCGGCAGGTCCTTGCAGCGACCGTCCGCGTCGGTGGCGGAGCCGCCGAGCGCGGTCCACGGGGCGTCCCTCCCGCCACGGGCGGCGAGCCGGACGGCGACGGCCGCGGCGGGGCGGCCGATGCTGGTGTCCAGGATGTGGGTGGACACCGATGCGGTGGCGGAGGTGCTCAAGACCTTCACTCTCTTTCCATGACGGGGTGTTACATGTCTTCCGTGACGAGGCGGGTGAGCCGGATGCGGTTGATCCTGCCGAGTTCGGTGCGCACATGTTCGCGTTCCTCCTCCGGCGAGTTCCCGATCCGGGACTTCACGGCGTCGCGCATCTGTTCACCGGTGGCCCCGGTGGCGCAGATCAGGAAGACGTGTCCGAACCGTTCCTGGTAGGCCAGGTTCAGTTCGAGCATCTCGGCCCTGAGTTCCTCCGGGGCCCCGGCCATCCCCCGCTGTTCGCGGGAGGAGACCGGATCGCCGGGCCGCGGGCGGCCGATCGGCGGGTGACCGGCCATCGCCTCGGCCAGGTCCCCCGCGGTCAGCGCGGCCGTGGCGGCGTCGCCGGCGCGAAGGAGGGCTTCGACGTCGGCGTAGGGGCGTCGGGAGAGGAGGGCTCTCCCCCATGCCGTACTGGTGCACACCTCGTGCAGAGCGGCGGTGGCCTCGTCCTCCGCCAGGGTGTTGAACCGGGGCAGGCCCGGTGTGGAGCTCGAAGTCACGGGAGCCTCCGTGGCTGTTCTCGCGGTGCGAATCGCCGCTCCGCGTCGGTCGGGCTGCGCATAGCTAACGCCCTCCGCAACACAACGTCAACGCTTTGTTGAAATTGCGCGAACGCGTGGGGCCGCCGTCCGAGGATCCGGACGACGGCCCCACCCACGCCTGACGGCCCCCGGCCACCGAGGTCCCCAACTACCGTTCCCTGGAGGCGTTTTCCCTGTTCAGGTAGTTGTAGACGGTGAAGCGGCTGACGCCCAGCGCACTCGCGACCGTCTCCACACCATGGCGCACGGAGAACGCTCCGCGTGCCTCCAGGCTGCGCACCACCGCCTGCTTGGCCCTGCGGTCCAGCTCCGCCAGCGGCATCCCGTGCCGGCGTTCCAGGGCGGCCAGGATGTGGTCGAGCGACTCCGACAGCTGGGGCAGCCGGACCGCGACGACGTCCTCGCCCTCCCAGGCCAGCACCACGTCGTCGGCCTGGGCCTGGTCGGGCCCGAGCAGTTCGGCGCCCATGGCGTCGACGAGCGGCTTGACCGCCGCGACGAGGGGGTGGTCCGCGGGGGCGGTCACTTGGCGTCCTCCCCGATGACGTTGACCTGGAGCGACACCCGGGTCGCGCCCGAGGCGAGGACGCTGCGCAGCAGGGTGTCCACCGTGCCGAGCACCTGGTCGGCACCGCCCTCCGCCGTGTTGCCGAAGGGGCCGACGTCCACGGCGTCCAGTTCGGCCGTCCGGATGACCTCGCGGGCCACGACCGCGTGGGCGGGCGCCTCGTCGAGATCGAAGGGCTCCGTGGTGAACTCCACTCTCAGGCGCACTGTGCCTCCACTCGCGTTCGCCGTGCCCGGGTGGACCGGCGGTCCGGAGCCCGACCCTAACGCGTCCCCGACGGGGGCCCGGGGCCGCGGACCGCCCCGGTGCCGCGCGGGCGACCTGCGGCCGGAGAGCGGACGCGGCATGGTGCGTGCGGTTCCAGGGCGCCGGGATGTCCTGGTGCCTGGGCGGCTTCGAGGACGGTCGTCGCCGCCTTGGTGACGGGTGCCGCGATCGAGGCGATGTCGACCGCCTGGAAGTCCTCCTTGTGGAGCACGGCGGTCGGTGCCTGGCCGGTGATGCAGAGGATCGGGACGGAGTCGGCCATGGCGGAGTACAGGCCGTTGATCATGTCGGTGCCGGCCGGTCCCGAAGTGCCCACGCAGACACCGATGTTGCCCGGACGGGCCCGGGTGTACCCCTCCGCCATGTGGGAGGCGCCCTCGACGTGACGGGCGAGCGTGTGATGGACCCCGCCGGACGCCTTGAGGGCCGCGTAGAAGGGGTTGATCGCCGCGCCCGGCACACCGAACGCGTTGCCGATGCCTTCACGCTTGAGGATTTCGACTGCCGCTCGGGCAGCGGTCATTCGTACGTCAAGTCGCTCCCTCGGCCCCCGCTCCTGGTGGAGCATGGGGACGAGGCCCGGCGGGCCCGGGCCCGCCGGGCGCGGGCGGACCGGGCGGGGAGAGGGCCGGGAGGAGACCATGGTGGAGTCGGTGCCGGTGAGCTGTCCGGCCTGCCGCCGCGAGCACGCCTACCGGACGCAGGTCTACCCCTGCCCCTGCGGTGCGCCGACGGCCCCGCCGCCGCTGCCCGGCGCACCGGCCGTACCCGTGACCCACCGCACCTGGGACGACGACTGGGTGGCCGTGCGCTGCCGCGCCTGCGGGCGCCTCGACCATTGGCCGCAGCCGGAGTTGCACTGCCCGTGCGGGACGGTGCTGCGGATACCTGCCCGTCCGGCGCCGCCGCCTCCCGGCCCGGCCGCCGGGGCGGACCCGGCCCGTGCCGCCGCGCCGAACCCCCGTCCGGCCTTCCGCCCCGGCCCGGCCCGTACCGGGCACGACGCCGTCGCGAACGCCGCCCGCTACCTGCGGTGGCTGGGCCACCACGACGCGGCCCGGTGCACCGGCCCCTCCTGCGCGCGGATCGATCTGCGGGCCACCGGACTGATCGCGCGGGTCGACACCGGCAGCCGCCCGACCACCCTGCGCTCCGTCGAATGCCTGTGGCTGAACGCCCTGTCCGCCTCCGTCACGAGCGTGTTCTTCTCACTCGGCGGATACGCGCGGGACGCCGCCACGCGTGCGGACGGACTCGACGTCCCGCTCTTCGTGATGGACCGTACGGGAACGCCGCGGCCGGTCAACGGCCCGGCGGAGGAACTGATCGACCCCGGCGCCTGAGACCGCGGTGTCCGGCACACCGCCGCGTCCGGACACCGCCCGGTACGCCTTCCCGGGGACCACCCGGCGCACGCCCCGGGGCACCGGCCGGTGCGCCCGTCACCCCGGGCGCCATACTGGGCGCATGCTCATCCGTACCGCCCGCCCCCGCGATCTGCCGCTGCTCCAGGACATGGAACGGGCCGCAGGCGAACCGTTCCGCGCGCTCGGCATGGCCGCGATCGCGGACGACGATCCCCTTCCGCTCGACCTGTTGGAGGACTACCGGCGCGCGGGGCGCGCCTGGGTGGCGGTGGACGACGCCGACCGCCCGGTCGGCTATCTGATCGCCGACGAGGTCGACGGCGCGGCCCACATCGAACAGGTCACCGTCCACCCGTCCGCCGCCCGGCGCCGGCTGGGCAGCGGGCTCATCGACCATCTCGCCCACTGGGCGGCGGGCCGGGGCCTGGACGCGCTCACGCTGACGACATTCCGCCACGTGCCGTGGAACGCCCCTTACTACGCACGGCTCGGCTTCCGCGTGCTGGACGATGCCGAACTCACCGACGGGCTGCGGAAGATCAGGGCGGCGGAGGCGGAACACGGCCTGGACCGGTGGCCGAGGGTCTGCATGCGACGCGACGCACCGCACCCCGACCGCACCCCTCGACCCGCTGGAACCGAGCGGCAACGCTGAGTGCAATCGGTCACGTTCGGGCCATGGGCCACAAATGTTCGGGGGATTGTCGGTGGCGGGCCTTAAGGTGGGGTACATGGCATTAACTCCACGACACGTACCGTCCACCGACCCCTCGCACCAGGCCCGTTCGTCCCGTACGTCCGCCGCCGAGGCGAACCAGGCGATACGGGCGCTGGTCGACGCGCGGGCCGGGCAGGAGTGGTCCTCCGTGGAGTCCGCCGCCTACGAGGTGCTGCTGATCGAGTGGGCGGCCGCCACCCGGGGTTCGGCCGGCGACATCATCGAGGCCGCCTGACCGCCCCCGGGCGCGACCGGGACCGCTGCTCCTACGCGCCGTAGCCCTCGCGCAGTTCGATCTTCCGGACCTTCCCGCTGACCGTCATCGGGAAGGACTCCAGGATCCGCAGGCCCCGCGGGATCTTGTAGTGCGCCAGCTGCTCGCGGCAGAACTCCGTCACCTCGTCCAGGGTCGGCGGGTCCTCCGGGTCCCTCGGGATGACGCAGGCGAGGACCTCCTCGCCGTAGGTGTCGTCCGGCACCCCCACCACCTGCACGTCCGCGATCTTCGGATGGCCGTAGAGGAACTCCTCGACCTCCCGCGGGTACACGTTCTCGCCGCCCCGGATGATCACGTCCTTGATCCGGCCGACGATCTCCACGTAGCCGTCCTCGCGCATCACCGCGAGGTCCCCGGTGTGCATCCACCGGCCGGGGTCGATGACCTGGGCGGTGCGCTCGGGGTCCTGCCAGTAGCCGAGCATCACGCTGTAGCCGCGGGTGCACAGCTCGCCCGCCGTTCCGCGCTCCAGGGTCACCCCCGTCACCGGGTCGACGACCTTGACCTCCAGATGCGGCATGACCCGGCCGACCGTGCCGGTGCGCCGCTCCAGGTCGTCGTCCCGGCGGGTCTGGGTGGAGACCGGCGAGGTCTCCGTCATCCCGTAGCAGATGGACACCTCCTCCATGTGCATCTCGGCGACGACCCGCTTCATCACCTCGACCGGGCACGGCGATCCGGCCATGATCCCGGTGCGCAGCGAGGACAGGTCGTACGAGGCGAAATCGGGGAGGCTCAGCTCCGCGATGAACATCGTGGGCACGCCGTAGAGCGAGGTGCAGCGTTCCTGCTGCACGGCGGCGAGCACCGCCGCGGGCTCGAAGGCGGGGGCCGGGATCACGATGCAGGCGCCGTGCGAGGTGGTGGCGAGATTGCCCATCACCATGCCGAAGCAGTGGTAGAACGGGACCGGCAGGCAGACCCGGTCCTGTTCGGTGTAGGCGATCATCTCCCCCACGAAATAACCATTGTTGAGGATGCTGTGGTGGGAGAGTGTGGCGCCCTTGGGGAAGCCGGTGGTGCCGGAGGTGTACTGGATGTTGATCGGGTCGTCGCAGGACAGTTCGGCCTCGCGGGCGGCGAGCTGCCCGCTCGTCACCGATGCCGCCGAGGCCAGGAGTTCGTCCCACGAGGGATCCCCGATGTAGTGCACGGCGCGCAGGTCGGGGCAGTCGGCGCGGACCCGGCCGACGAGGGCACGGTAGTCGCTGGTGCGGTGCGCGAGCGAGGAGATCAGGAGGGATATCCCGGCCTGTTCCAGCACGTACTTCAGCTCGTGCGCGCGGTAGGCCGGGTTGATGTTGACCAGGACGGCGCCGATCCGGGCCGTGGCGTACTGCGTGAGCACCCACTCCGGGCAGTTGACCGCCCAGATCCCGACCCGGTCGCCCTTGGCCACGCCCGCCCCCATCAGCGCGCGGGCCAGCTCGTCGACCGCCGCGCCGAACTCGGCGTACGTCCAGCGCCGCCCGGAGGCGACGTCGACCAGCGCCTCGCGGTCGCCGAACGCCCCGACGGCGCGGTCGAGACTGCGGCCGATGGTGTCGCCGAGCAGCGGCGTGGTGCCGGTGCCGTGCGCGTAGGACAGTTCGCTCATCCCAGGTCCCCCTCGACGTACTCGGTTCCGTTGACGTGCGCGCGGGACGGCCCGCTCATCGGAAGTCCCCCTCGGCGTACTCGGTGCCGGTGCCGGTTCCCCGGGCCGTGCGCTCGCGCAGTTCGATGCGGCGGATCTTGCCGGACACGGTCTTGGGCAGATCGGCGAACTCCAGCCGGCGCACGCGCTTGTACGGGGCGAGGACCGAACGGGAGTGCTCGAAGAGGATCTTCGCGGTGTCGGGGCAGGGCTCCCAGCCCTCCGCGAGCACGATGTACGCCTTCGGCACGGCGAGGCGCATCGGGTCGGGGGCCGGCACGACCGCGGCCTCGGCGACCGCCTCGTGCTCCAGCAGCGCGCTCTCCAGCTCGAACGGCGAGATCTTGTAGTCGGACGCCTTGAAGACGTCGTCGGCCCGGCCGACATAGGTGATGTAGCCGTCCAGGTCCCGGGAGCCGATGTCGCCGGTACGGTAGTAGCCGCCCGCCATCGCCTGCGCGGTCCGCTCCGGGTCACCGTGGTAGCCGGTCATCAGGCCCACCGGGCGGTCCGACAGGTCCAGCGAGATCTCGCCCTCGAGCGCGCCGGGCTCACCGGTCACCGGGTCGAGGAGCTCGACCCGGAATCCCGGGCTGGGCCGCCCCATCGACCCGGCCTTCAGCAGCTGGCCGGGGGTGTTGGCGACCTGCACGGAGGTCTCGGTCTGGCCGAAGCCGTCCCGGATGGTCACGCCCCAGACGCGCCGCACCGTCTCGATGACCTCCGGGTTCAGCGGCTCCCCGGCCGCCACGACCTCGCGCGGCGGGTTCTTCAGCTGGGAGAGGTCGGCCTGGATCAGCATCCTCCAGACGGTGGGTGGGGCGCAGAAGCTCGTGACCCCCGAGCGGTCCATCTCGGCCATCAGGCGTGCCGCGTCGAAACGGGTGTAGTTGAAGATGAAGACGGTCGCCTCGGCGTTCCAGGGCGCGAAGAGGTTCGACCAGGCGTGCTTGGCCCAGCCGGGCGAGGAGATGTTGAGGTGGACGTCGCCCGGCTTGAGACCGATCCAGTACATCGTCGACAAGTGGCCCACGGGGTAGGACGCGTGGGTGTGCTCGACGAGCTTGGGGCTGGCGGTGGTGCCGGAGGTGAAGTAGAGCATCAGCGGCTCGTCGGCGTCCGTCTCCCGGTCCGCCCGGTACGTCTCCGGGTGGCCGTCGGCACCCGTGTACGGCAGCCAGCCCGGCACGTCCGCGCCCACGGCGATCCGGGTGTAGTCGCCGGGCACCTCGTCGAACTTGGGGGTGTCGGTGTCCCGCACCAGCACGTGTCGGACCCGGCCGCGCTCCACCCGGTCCCGCAGGTCGGCCGGGCCGAGGAGCGGGGTGGCGGGGATGACGACGGCGCGCAGCTTCATCGCGGCGAGGGCCGTCTCCCACAGTTCGACCTGGTTGCCGAGCATGACGAGGATCCGGTCCCCGGCCCGGACGCCCCGGGCGCGCAGCCAGTTCGCGACCCGGTTGGAGCGCGCGGACATCCGCGCGAAGGACACCTCGGTGCGGTCGCCGTCCTCCTCCACGATGTGCAGGGCGGTGCGGTCGTTGTTCTCCGCGATCACGTCGAACCAGTCGAGCGCCCAGTTGAAGTGATCGGTCCTGGGCCAGCGGAAGCCCTCGTAGGCCGCCTGGTAGTCCTCGCGATGACGCAGCAGAAAGTCCCGGGCGGCCCGGAACGTCTCCGTCGCGCTGGTTGCCGACATGTGCCCTCCTCATTGCGGACCGGACCGGTCGCTTAACATCATGTAAACAGTGACCCAGATCTCACCACCCCCGAACGGGGGTGCGCCGAGCGGGTCACCTGGGCCGTGTCTTCGAACCGGCGGTGTCCGGCCGTCGGCCGGGCAGAGAGGCGTCAGCGTGCCGGAACCCGACAATGCCGTCGACATGGGAGCGGCCCTGCTGCGGCTGCGCCGGGCCAGTGGGCTGCCCGTCGCCTTCGGCGGGCTGCTCTCGGACGCCCGCCATGCCCGGATCGCGGAACTGAACGGGGCGCAGACCGGCGCCCTGCGCGGGCTCGTCATCTCGGCGGGCAGCGGCCTGGGCGGGAAGTCGATCGCCCTGTCCCGGCCGTGCGCGGTCGCCGACTACCGCGCCTCCCGCCACATCAGCCACGAGTACGACATGGCGGTCGCGGCGGAGGGGCTGCGCTCCGTGGTCGCGGTGCCCGTCGTCGTACGGCGCAAGGTACGCGGTCTGCTGTACGGGGCGCTGCGCGAGCCGGTCACGCTCGGGGACCGCATGTTCGACGCGGCGGTGGCCGCGGCTCGCGACGTGGAGCACGCCCTGGTCGTCCGGGACGAGGTGCAGCGGCTCCTGGCCGTCACGCGGGAGCAGCTCACCGACGCCGGGTCGGCACCCCCGGGGGTGTGGGAGGACGTCCGTGAGGCCCATCGCGAGCTGCGCACCCTGGTCCCGAAGGTCGTCGACCCCGCGCTGCGCGAGGAGTTGCTCGCGGTGTGCGGGCGGCTCGCCTCGGCGGCCGGGTCCGGCTCGGGAGCGGGCTCCGGGAATCCGCGACGGTGCGAGGTGCGGCTGGCGCCGCGCGAGCTGGACGTGCTGGCCTGCGTGGCCGCGGGCACGACGAACGCGGTGGCGGCGGAGCGGCTGGGGCTGCGCCCGGAGACGGTGAAGGGGTATCTGCGTTCGGCGATGCGCAAGCTGGGGGCGCACACGCGTCTGGAGGCGGTGGTGGCGGCGCGGCGCGCGGGGCTGCTGCCGTGAGGTCCGCCCGGTCCGCGTGACCGGGGCGGCACGTCGTCCGGGCCGGGTGGAGGGCGCGTCCCGCCGGGGCAGGATGCGCGGTGCGCCGCCGGAGCCGGACGCGGGATACACGCCCGGGGCCGGGGGCTCCCCCGCTCCGTGCGGCCCGCCATGCCGGAGGGGCGCGGGACCGGGGATCGCGGGTCGGCCGCCCGCATCATGAGCGGGTGATCAGTGTCCTGTTCGCCGTCCTGACCGCACTCACCAACGGAGCGGCCTCCGTCCTCCAGCGCCGGGCCGCGCGCACCGTCCCCGACAGCGAGGCGATGCGGCTGTCGCTGATCGGGCACCTGCTGCGCCGTCGAACCTGGCTCGCCGGGATCGGTCTGGTGATCGTCGCGGCCGTCTGCCAGGCCGTGGCCCTGGCCACCGGGCCGATCGCCGTGGTCCAGCCGATCTTCGTGATCGAGCTGCCGGCCACGCTGCTGATGGCGGGATTCGTCATGCGGGTCCGGCTGCCCGCCTCGCTCTGGTACGCGGTGGCGGCCATGACCCTGGGACTGGCCCTGGGCATGGTCTCGGCGGCGCCGCAGGGCGACGGCGCCGCGGTGCGGGGAGCGGTCTGGATTCCGGCGCTGATCCTGACCGGACTCTTCGAGGCGGCGCTGATCGGTACGGCGCTCGGCGTCCGCGGCAACGCCCGGGGCGCGCTGCTCGGTCTCGCCGCCGCGTGCGGGTACGCCCTCACGGCCGCGCTCATGAAGGACGCCATGGCGCGGCTCCGGGGTGGGGGCGGGGCGGTGGCGCTGCTGGCGTCCTGGCAGCTGTACGCCACCGCCGCGGCGGGGGTGGGCGCGCTGTTCCTGCTCCAGAACGCCCTCCAGGCGGGCATGCTGGTCGCGGTCCAGCCGCCGCTGACCCTGGGTGACGCACTGATCAGCGTGTTGTACGGGGTGACACTGTTCGACGAGCGACTGCGCACCGGGTGGTGGCTGGTGCCGGAACTGGTCGCACTCGGGCTGATCACGGTGGGCAGCATCGTGCTGGCCCGCTCCCCGCTCGCCTCGGGGGCCGCGCCGCCAGAACCGCGCCGGCTCCGGTGAGCGGGCGGCGCGATTCCCGGACCGGGTCGCGCCGCGCGACCGCCGGGGCTATTCTCCCGTCGAGCCATGTGTGGCGACGGGCGAGGGGCCCGGTTCTTTCTTTGGGGGTTGGTGTGGTTTCTGGTCGCGTGGTGCGATTCGACAGCGCTCGGGGATACGGCTTCATCGCGCCCGATCACGGCGGTGAGGACGTCTTCCTGCATGTGAACGACATGTTGATCCCGGAGTCCTATGTGCACACGGGCACTCAGGTCGAGTTCGAGATCGAGGACGGTGACCGCGGGCTGAAGGCGTCGTCCGTCCGGCTCGCCGAGGGGCCCGACGGCAAGCCGCTGACCCCTCCGAGGCCGGCCGCCTCTCACGCGGGGTCGGCGGACGACGACGCTCTGTGCGACGTGCTCAGCTCGGCCGCGTTCACCAGGGAGGTGACCGACATCCTGCTGGAGTCGGCGCCGACGCTGACGGGTGCCCAGATCCTCCAGGTCCGGGGCGCGTTGCTCCAGTTCGCCAAGAACCACGGCTGGACCGAGGGCTGACCGGACCCGCGTGCCGGACCCGGCCCGCGGCCGGTGACCCGTCCCGTACCGCACGGGCCCGGACGGGGACCGTTCCCCGGGCGGGCCCGGGCGGGTCAGGCGCTCGGTTCGCGCACCACCAGTGGCGTGCCGAGGACCTGGTGTCCCCCGCTGGCCAGCATGCGCACCTCTCCCCGGTCGCTGATCTCCGCGCGTACGATCCCGGTCTCGTCCTCGTAGATCGGGTACCCACCCGCGCCCGAGCGCTCGGTGCGCCGGACGGTCACCGTGTCGTCCTCCACGGCGGACGACTGAAACACCAGCTCGTAACTCTCCGGGTAATCCATGGCGGCTCTCCCGACACCGATGGGGGCAGGGCATGGCCCGCCTGCCACACGTCCATGGTCCCTCGGACCGGCCGTCCGCGCCCGGGGGACGAACGGCTGCGGACTCCTGCCGGGGCCACTTATCCTGTACCCATAAGGACGCTTCGGCGGTCTTGAGGCGCTTATTGCGTATATGCCGTAAACGCGCACGTTTCAGCGCGTACGACCCGTTCCGCCCGAGTCATGTGTCCGGCGCGCAGGGCCGGGGTCCCGGAACCGGGAAGGGACAGACCATGAAGGACGCCGAGATGGGGGACGATGTCTACCAGCCCCAGCAGCCGGAGGCATCCGACCTCCCCGAGCAGCTCGACATCGAGGACACCCTCGACAACCGCGGGCTGACCGACCTGCTCGACGAGGGCTACTCACCGCCCGAGCGACCGTGGGCGGTGGAGGACCTGGGCACCACGGCCGCCGAGCAGCACAGCGGCGAGCCCCTGGAGAGCCGTCTGGCCCGGGAGCTCCCCGACATCACCGCTCTCGACGGCGACGGCATGGGGGATCTCTCCGACAGTGACGGCGAACTCTGGGACGGGGAGGTCGGCGCGGTACGCGCCGGACGTCTCACCCGGGAGCTGGACATCGACGAGCCGGACACCCTGGCGGCCGAGGACGTCGGGATCGACGGAGCAGGGGCGTCGGCCGAGGAAGCGGCCGTGCACGTGGTCCCGGACAACCAGCTCTGAGCTCTGAGCGCAGTCCGGCTCCGGGACGCCCCCGGACACCCGAGGTCGGACGGCAGCCCGGACGGCCCTCGTGGTCACGGCACGGCGTCGCAGTCGCGGCATCCCCACGTCGCGCACGGTCACGGCACCGCGTCGCACTCGCGGCGTCCTCACCTCGCGCACAGCCTCGCCGTCGTGCGCTTCGGCCGGAACCCGTCCCGAGCGCCCTCGCCGTCCTCACTCCGGCTCGTCGAGGAACCTCCCGCCCTCCAGCAGGGTCTTGAGCGTCGAGAGGATCATGACCCAGCCGCTGCTGACGCCCTCCAGCATCCTGCTGTCCGGACTGTCGAAGCCGTCGTGGGTGAGCGTCAGCTTGATGCCCATCTCGGGCTCCTCGGCGGGCTCGATGGCGAAGGCGACCTTCGACCGTTCACGGACGGCCTTCTCCCACTCCTCGTCCGAGGCGAAGTCGAACATCTGACGGTGCATGGGCTGCAGGGTGTGCCAGGTGTAGGAGAGCCGCCTGCCGGGCTCCGCCGCCAGGACGCGCTGTCCGACCTCCTCGAACTCGCCGTCCGGGTCCATCTTCCAGCGGACCGGCGCGCCGACCTCCCAGGTCGAGTCGGGGCCGTATCCGCCCATGTAGATCTTGATGGACTCGGGGTCGGTCAGCGCCTGGTAGAGCTGCTCGGCCGTGGTCTGGATGTAGATGACGTAGACGAACTCCGGCTTGTCCATGGCTGCTCCTTCCGGCCCCCGCCCTCCCACCGTAGGCAACCGCCCGGTTGCCTACCGGGCGCGACCCGCCCCCGCGCCTCCATGACGCCGCGAGGATGTACGGAATTCACTTCTGATGTCTTGTCAAGGCTGGTTCTACGCGCATAGCTTTTGCCCTCACCAGACTTCGGGAGCAGCCCACCGTGCACATATCCAGACCCCGTTCCGTCCTGCTGGCCGGCACCGTCGCCGTGACGCTGTCGGCCACCGCGCTGCCCGCCGCCTTCGCGGCTCCGTCCTCGACCGCCGTGATCTCCGAGGTGTACGGCGGCGGAGGCAACTCGGGCGCGCAACTCACCCGCGACTTCATCGAGCTGGGCAACGCCGGCACCGCCGCGTACGACCTGTCCGGGTTCAGCGTGCAGTACCTGCCTGCCGCCCCTTCGGCCGGTTCGCTGTGGCAGGTGTCCGCGCTGTCCGGTTCCCTCGCCCCCGGCGGTCGCTACCTCGTCGCCGAGGCGGCGGGGACCGGCGGCACCGAGGCCCTGCCGACGCCGGATGCCACCGGCACCATCGCGATGTCGGCCACCGGCGGCACCGTCGCGCTGGTCTCCGGCACCACCCCGCTGACCTGCAGGACGGCCGCCGACTGCGCGGCCGACACCCGGATCGTGGACCTCGTCGGCTACGGCTCCGCCGTCGTACGGGAGGGCTCCGGCCCGGCCGCCGGGGCGTCGAACACCGCCTCGGTGGCGCGCGCGGCCTCCCTCGCCGACACCGACCACAATGCCGCGGACCTCACCGCGGGCACTCCGACGCCGGTCAACGCGGCCGGCGAGACGTCCGGCGGGTCCGGACCGGTCGATCCCGGCGGCCCGACGGAGCCCGGCAGCGTCCGGATCCACGACATCCAGGGCACCACCCGGGTGTCGCCGCTGAACGGCCGCCAGGTGACCGGGGTGCCCGGCGTCGTCACCGGCGTGCGCGCCACCGGCTCGCGCGGCTTCTGGATCCAGGACACCGCTCCGGACGCGGACCCCCGTACCGCCGAGGGCGTGTTCGTCTTCACCGGGTCCGCCGCGCCGGGGGTCGCCGTGGGCGACTCGGTGCTGGTCAGCGGCAAGGTGGACGAGTACTACCCGTCGACGACCAGCCAGTCGGTCACCGAGATCACCTCGCCGAAGACGACGGTCCTGTCCTCGGGCAACCCGCTGCCCGACCCGGTGGTGCTCGACGCGGCGTCGGTGCCGGACGCCTACGCGCCCTCGGCGGCCGGTGGTTCCATCGACGGCCTGCCGCTCGAACCGTCGGCGTACGCCCTCGACCTGTACGAGTCGCTCGAAGGCACTCGCGTCCGGATCGCCGACACCCGGGTGACGGGTGCCACGAACGCGTACGGCGAGATCTGGGTGACCGTGAAGCCGCAGGAGAACCGGACCGCGCGCGGCGGCACCCTCTACTCCTCGTACGCCGACCAGAACACCGGCCGCGTCAAGGTGATGTCGCTCGACGCGAACCGTCCGGTCCCCGTCGCGAACGTGGGCGACGAGCTGTCCGGGGCCACCACCGGGGTCATGGACTACGCCTCGTACGGCGGCTACACCCTCCAGGCCACCGAGCTGGGCACGCTCACCGACCACCACCTGCGGCGCGAGGTGACCCGGAAGCAGAAGGGCAAGGAGCTCGCCGTCGCCACGTACAACGTGGAGAACCTCGACGCGCTGGACGAGCAGGCCAAGTTCGACACCCTCGCCGAGGGGATCGCCGTCAACCTCTCCTCGCCCGACATCGTGTCGCTGGAGGAGATCCAGGACGACAACGGCGCGGTGAACGACGGCACGGTCGGCTCCGAGGCCACCCTGAAGCGGTTCACCGACGCGATCGTCGCCGCGGGCGGGCCCCGGTACGCGTGGCGGTACATCGCCCCCGAGAACAACAAGGACGGCGGCGAGCCCGGCGGCAACATCCGCAACGTCTTCCTCTTCGACCCCGAGAGGGTCGACTTCGTGGACCGCGCGGGCGGCGACGCGACGACGCCCGTGGCCGCGGTGCGCACGAAGAAGGGGGTCGCGCTCTCGGTGTCGCCCGGCCGGATCGCCCCGGCCAGTGAAGCCTGGGCCGACAGCCGCAAGCCGCTCGTCGGCGAGTTCCGCTTCCACGGAAAGCCGGTGTTCGTCATCGGCAACCACTTCGCGTCCAAGGGCGGCGATCAGCCCCTGCACGGCAAGTACCAGGAACCGAGGCGCACTTCGGAGGTCAAGCGCGTGCGGCAGGCGACGGAGGTCAACACCTTCGTCAAGTCGCTGCTGGCGGCCGACGACTCGGCCCGCGTCATCACGCTCGGGGACCTGAACGACTTCTCGTTCTCCCCGACGATGGACGCGCTGACCGAGGGCAAGGTGCTGAAGCCGCTGATCGACACGCTGTCGGCGAACGAGCGGTACAGCTACGTGTACGACGGCAATTCGCAGACGCTGGACCACATCCTGACCAGCCCCGGCATCCGCCGCTTCGACTACGACGTGGTGCACATCAACGCGGAGTTCGCCGACCAGGCCAGCGACCACGATCCGCAGATCGTACGGGTCGAGGTCAACGCCCCCGGGAACGCCCACGGGCACGGGCCCGAGCACGGCCACGGCCACGGCGGGCACTGACCTCCGAGGCGTACGGGCGGGGTGCGGGCGTCCCCGCCCGGGTCACGCCCATGTCCCGTGAGAGCCGTGCCCGGGTCGCCTCCGCGGCGCCCGGGCACGGCTCTCACCCTCTCGGCACCGGGCGCGGGCGCGCCGCCGGGCGCGGGACGACGACCGGGCCACGTGAGGGATGAGTGCCGTTCGGGGGACGTCGGCCGGTCCGGAGGACCCTTCTATACGCCTTTCGCGCGGACCGGGCGTCCGCCGTCGGCAGGTTCCGGGACCCGGGGGGCCGTCCGGCCCCTCCCGTCCCCGTGATCACGACCCTAGACTCCGCGATCATGACAACCGACGCGAACATGCTGGCCGACACGGCCGCGACGGACGGTGCGATCACGACGGACGGCGCGCCGGACGGCGCCTCCGGAGCGGACGGACCGGCGCTGTTCACCATCATGTCCACGATGCGCGCCATGCGCCGCCTCAAGCCGGACCCGGTGCCCGACGAGACGCTGGAGCGGCTCGTGCAGGCCGCGGTCTGGGGCCCGAGCGGCGGCAACATGCAGTGCTACGAGTACGTGGTGGTGACGGACCGTGAGGTGATGGCCCGTCTCGCGCCCCTGTGGAAGCGGTGCGTGGACGCGTATCTGGCGACCACCGGGAAGCACGCGCCGGCGGGCATGGACGACGCGGCGTACGGGCGGATGGTCGCCGCGATCGAGTACCAGCGCGACCACTTCGCGGACACTCCCGCGCTGATCGTTCCGTGCTACCGGTTCCCTGAGCCGCGAGTGGACGAGGACGGGCTGCGGGAGTCCGCGCGGGCGCTCGGCCCGGCCGCGACCGAGCACATGGTGAACACCCAGGACCGGTTCCAGGCGCTCGCCGAGGGTTCCTGCGTCTACCCGGGGGTGCAGAACCTGCTGCTGGCCGCGCGGGCACTGGGGCTCGCGGCGAACATCACCATCTGGCACCTGATGCTGGAGCGGGAGTGGAAGGCGGCGCTCGGCATCCCGGAGGACATGCGCACCTTCGCGGTCGTGCCGGTCGGCCTGCCGCAGGGCTCCTTCGGTCCGGTCCGGCGGCGTCCGGTGGCGGACGTCATCCACCGCGACCGCTGGTAGCGACGCCCGCCCGGCCCCCTTCGCCCAGCGGGGGCCGGGCCTGCGGGCGTCCACGGCCCGGCCCTCGACCGCGCACCGCCCCCGGCTCGCGCTCGGTTCCGGACGGCGCGTCAACCCCATTCGGGTGAAAGGGAGTTGGACGCGCGGACGAGATCATTGTCATGACCTGAACACGTCGCTACGCTGAGCGGCTCCGTGCCCCTCCCGCCCGTCCGGGCCCAGGGACGCACGCCTTCCCCCCACACAGAGCAGGAGCAGGTATGCCCCGACGAGACGGCCTCCACACAAGGGTCCGTACCTCCGTCCTGGCGGCCCTCACCGCCACCGTCCTGGCCGCGACTGGTACCCCAGCCCTCGCCGCGTCCGAGGACGACCACCCCATGAACCGGGCGTTCGCGCGGGCGGCCGAGGAGTTCGGCGTACCGCGCGATCTGCTCACCGCCGTCGGGTACGGCCAGACCCACCTCGACGGCCACGCCGGGCGTCCCAGCCAGGACGGCGGGTACGGGGTGATGCACCTGGTGAGCAACCCCGTGGACCGGACGCTGGAACGGGCCGCCTCGCTCACCGGCGCGTCCCCCGCCGAACTGCGCACCGACACCGCCGCGAACGTCCTGGGCGGCGCGGCGGTGCTGAGGGCGTACGCCGACACGCTCGGCCTCGACGCCCGGGACCGCGACGACATCGACGCCTGGTACCCGGTCGTCGCCCGGTATGCCGGTACGGACGGGCCGGCCGCCGCCCTGTACGCCGACGCCGTCTACGACGTCCTGGCCGACGGTCTCGACACCGTCGTCCCCGGCGGCGAGCGGATCTCGGTGACGGGCCGCCCGGTCGCTCCGCGAAATGACCCGTGGGCCTCCGCCGACGTGCGGACGCAGAGTCCGGACTACCCGTCGGCGCTGTGGGTCCCGGCCCACGAGAAGAACTACGCCGCCGGGCGCACGGCGGCGATCGGCAAGGTGGTCATCCACGTCACGCAGGGCTCGTACGCGGGCTCGATCAACTGGTTCCGCGACCCGGCCTCGGGGGTGAGCGCGCACTACGTGGTGCGTTCCTCCGACGGCGAGATCACCCAGACGGTCCGCGACTCCGACACCGCGTACCACGCGCGCAGTGCCAACTCCTCGACGCTCGGCGTCGAGCACGAGGGGTTCATCGACGACCCGTCCTGGTTCACGGACTCGATGTACCGCTCGTCCGCCGCGCTGACCAGGCACCTGTGCGAGCGGTACGGCATCCCCAAGGACCGGGCGCACATCGTCGGGCACAACGAGGTACCGGGCAACGACCACACCGACCCCGGCCCGAACTGGGACTGGGCGCGGTACATGGAGCTGGTCGGCGGGGACACCGGCACCCCGGCCGACGGGCTGAGCTTCACCTCGTACGCCGCCCTGCGCAGCGGTTCGACCGGACCGCAGGTCGCGGCGGCGCAGCGGCTGCTGGGCGAGCAGGGCCATCCCGCGGGGGCGGTGGACGGCGCCTTCGGCCCGGCCACGCTCGAGGCGGTCCGGGCGTACCAGACGGCCCTGGGGCTGGACGCCGACGGTGTGGTGGGGGCGATGACCTGGACCGCTCTGCTGTCGGCGGGTGAGACGCCCACGATGGGACAGGGCGCCTCGGGCGACGCGGTGAAGCGGCTCCAGCGCGCGCTGACCGCGGCACTGGGCTCGCCGGTCGGCGTCGACGGGAGCTTCGGCCCGGCGACGGCGACGGCGGTGCGCGCGTACCAGACGAGCCGGGCCCTGGCGGCCGACGGTGTCGTGGGTCCCGCCACCTGGGCGGCGCTGCAGACCGGGCGCTGACGAACTCCGCGCGGCCGGTTCCCGGTGCGCCCCCGGCCCGGTCCGGTCGGGGCGCACCGGTCTCCGCTTCCGGCCACCGGTCGGGGCCCGGGGCTTCCGTCACTTTTCGGTAACCTGGCCGAAACCCTTGACGTTTCTCCCGGCGCGTTCTTAACCTCACTGCCTAGTAGGTAGTTCCAGCAGTTCACGTGCTGCGGCGCTTTCCGCAGTGTTTTGACAGGCACAGACACAGACCACCTGTCGGTGGCTTCGTCATGCCTGTTTCTGTGCTCCCCGTGCCGCCGACGGGTCTTCCTCGAAGGCGGACTCATGGCACAACGTCCGAGCGTCAAAGGCGTCGCCGACGTCGTTGCGCTCATCGATGGGCTGGGAAAGATCACCGGCCGGGCGCAGATCATCTGGTTCCTGGTGTTCGGCGGCCTGTTCCTCGACGCCTACTCCAACGCCGCGCTGAGCGCGGGCCTGGGGCCGATGACGACCCAGATGGAGCTCACGAGCACCCAGGTCTCGATCCTCACGGCCACCGCTCCGGCCCTGGCGATCATCTTCAATCCGGTGGGCGGCTGGCTCGCCACCCGGATCGGCCGCGTTCCCCCGCTGCTCATCGCCAAGGTGTTCGCGATCGCCGGGGCCCTGCTCGCCGCGTTCGCCGGTGACTTCACCGTCGTCTGGCTCGGCCGGGTCCTGGTGGGTGTCGCGTACGGCATCGACTTCGCGGTGGCCATGGCGCTGCTCGCCGAGTACACGCCCGCGAAGCTGGGCGGCCGGCTCAACCTGTGGCAGGCCGTCTGGTACGTCGCCACCACCAGCAACCTGGCGCTGGCCCTGCTCTTCTTCCATCTGGACGTCGGCGCGGACATCTGGCGCTGGTCGGTCGGCTCGGCCGCGATCGTCGCCGCCGTGCTGCTGCTGGGCCAGGCGCTGATGCTCAAGGAGAGCCCCACCTGGCTGGCCAGCAAGGGGAGGCTGGAGGAGTCCGTCGCCAACCTGGACCGGATCTACGGGATCGAGGCCGTCGCCGGTGAACCCGACGCGGCGACCCGCACCGCCGCCGAGGCACCCGCCATCGGTTTCCGGCAGGCCGGGCTGCTGTTCAAGGGCGCGTACCTGCCCCGGACGGTCCTCTCCTCGGTGATCTCGCTCGGGCAGTCGATGCAGTACTTCGCGGTCGGCTGGTACCTCCCGCTGATCAGCCTGGCGATCTTCGGCGAGAGCTTCGAGAAGGCCACCATCGGGTCGATGGTGTTCAACGCCTTCGGCATCGCGGGCGGGCTGCTGTCCGCGTACTTCGGTCGCCGCCTCGGACTGCGGCTCAGCTCCGCCGCCGGTTTCGCCGGTGTCTTCGTGGCCCTGGTGGCGATGGGGCTGACCTTCGAGAAGGTGCCCACGGCCGTGGCGTTCCTGCTGCCGGTCCTGTTCATCCTGTGCCACTCGGCGGGCCCCGGCGCCAACGGCAAGTCCATCGCGGCGCTCTCGTACAGCAGTGACGTGCGCGCGCTGGGCACCGGTGTCACCGGCATGGTCGGCAGCTTCGGCAGTGTGGTCGGGCTGTACGTGTTCCCGCAGATCAAGGAATCGCTCGGGCTCGCCGACACCTTCCTGGCGCTGTCCGTCGTGCCGCTGCTCGGAATGATCACCTGTCTGGTGATCAAGTGGGACCCGACGAAGGCCGCCTCGCCCGACGAGGTCGCAGGACAGGACCACGACACCGCCGCGCGACCGGCCCGGTCCATGGCCGCGCGCTGATCCGCCGCACACCCTCCCCTCCCCTCCCCTCCTCCGCTCCTCCGCACGGCTCGCTCGCGATGCCCGCAACGAAAGGGCTGCAATGACGCAGACGTTCCCCGGCGCCGCCCCACGGCGCGGTGTGCTGTCCATCGACGAGGGCACCACGGGCACCCGGGCCGGAGTCGTCCTCGACTCGGGCGCCGCCCACGAGGTGTTCTACCGGTCGATCGCGGTCGGCCACCCGGACGACCTCTCCGTCGAGCAGGACCCGATGGAGATCTGGACCGCCACCGTCGAGGTGGCGCGCCGGGCCGTCGACCGGGCCCGTGAGGAGGGCATCGAGGTCACCGCGGTCGCGCTGTCCACTCAGCGGGCCACGGCCATGCTGTGGGACCGGGTCACCGGGCGGCCGTTGCTGCCCGCGGTGGTGTGGCAGGACCGGAGGTACGCGCAGGAGCTCACCGCGTACGAGGCGGAGTGGGACGCCGCGCTGCTGGCCCGGCAGGGCCGGCCGGTCGGCGCCCGTTCCCCGTTCCTCTGGGCCGCCCGGCAGATCGCCGAGCACCCGGAGGTGGCCGGGGCGCACCGGGCCGGACGGCTGCTCTTCGGCACCGTCGACACCTGGCTGATCTGGCGGCTGACCGGCGGCGCGGTGCACGCCACCACTCCGACCAACGCCGCCTCCACCGGCGGCTACCTGCTGGAGCGGCACGCCTGGGACGAGGAGTGGATCGGCCGGCTCGGCTTCCCCCTCGACCTGCTGCCGGAGCTCCGCTCCGACGATGCCGGTTTCGGCACCACCGACCCCTCCGCCCTCGGCGTCGCCCTCCCGCTGGCCGCCTCCATGGGCGACCAGCACGCCGCGCTCGTCGCGCTCGGCGGGCTCGCCGCCGGGCAGGGCATGTGCGTGTACGGGACCGGTGCGTTCGTCGACGCGGCGACCGGCACCACGCCCGCCCTGCCCCGGCCGGACATCTCCGGGGTGCTCGCCCAGCCCGGCCGGCGGCAGGGCGGCACCAGCCACTACAGCCTGGAGGCGTATACCTCCACGGCGGGTTCGGCACTGCGCTGGCTCTGCGACGACCTGGGCCTGTTCGCGTCGCCGAAGGAGCTCGGTGAGGAGGCGGGCCGGGTCCCCACCCGGCCGGGCCGCACCCCGCGTTTCGTCCCGGCGCTCGCCGGGGTCCGTACGCCGGTCTGGCACCCGGAGGCCACCGCCGCCCTCACCGGGCTCACCCTCGCCACCACCCGCGCCGATCTCGCCCGCGCCGTGCTCGACGGGATCGCGCACTCGGTGTGCGACCTGATCGACGGGGTCGCCGACACCATGGGCACCCCGTTCACCCGGCTCCGGGTCGGCGGCGGCGTCTCCGGCAGCGACCCGCTGATGCGGATCCAGGCCGACCTGACCGGTCTGCCGCTGGAACGGGTCTCCGACTCCGCGACCGCCAGCCTGCGCGGCACCGCCTATCTGGCCGGGGTCGCCCGCGGCCTGTGGTCCTCCCTCGAAGAGATCGTCGAGGCGCAGCCGCGCGGCCGCGTCTTCGAGCCGTCGCTCCCGGCGGCCGAACGCGCCGAGCAGCGGGGCGCCTGGCGTGAGGTGCTGATCGCGCATCTCGGCGACCCGGCGCTGCGCCCCCTCAACACGTCCACCCCCCACTGACGGCCCCGGCCGTCGCACCGGCGGCCCGTCCCCCGACGACGCGGCCGCCGTACCGAAACACCAGGAGTTGATGTCGTGATCACCATGCCCGCCCGGAAACCGCGGCGGAACGCCGCGGCGACCCGCCGAACGCCCCTGCTGCTCGACCGGGCGGCCCTCAAGCGCCGGCTGGCCGACGACACGTACGACGTGCTCGTCATCGGCGGCGGTATCACCGGGGCGTACGCCGTGCTGGACGCGGTCTCGCGCGGACTGCGCGCGGCGCTGATCGAGAAGGACGACTTCGCCTCCGGCACGTCGTCGAAGTCGTCGAAGATGGTGCACGGCGGCCTGCGCTACATCGAGCAGGGCAACGTCAACCTGGTCCGCCACTCGCTCCTGGAGCGCCACCGCTTCCGCAAGAACGCCCCGCACCTGGTGCACCGGCTGCCGTTCCTCTTCCCGATCCTGGAGAAGGAGGGCATCTTCGACGCCCGCCTCGCCAAGGGCTTCGAGGGCCTGCTGTGGACGTACGACCTGGTCGGCGGCTGGCGGATCGGCAAGCTCCACCAGCGGCTCACCGTGCCCGAGGTCCTCGCGCAGGCGCCGACGCTGCGCGCGGAGAACCTCAAGGGCGGGCTGATGTACTTCGACGCCCGCACCGACGACGCCCGGCTCGTCCTCACCATCGTCCGCACCGCCGCCGCGCTCGGCGCGACGGTCCTCAACGGTGCGAAGGCCGAGGGCCTGCTGATGCAGATGGGCAAGGTGTCCGGCGCCCGGGTCACGGCGGACGGCGACACCCTCGACATCCGCGCGCGGGCCGTCGTCAATGCCACCGGGGTGTGGACCGACGAGCTCGACGCGAAGGCCGACGAGGGCCACAGGCCGCAGGTCCGGCCCGCCAAGGGCGTCCACATCGTGGTCCCGTGGGACAAGGTGCGGATCAACTGCACGGTCACCGTGCCGATCCCCGGCCGGGCCCGCCGCGCGACCTGCACCCGCTGGGGCAACAGTGTCGTCCTGGGCACCACCGACGAGGACTACCAGGGCTCCGCGGACGACGTGCACTGCACCCGCCGGGAGATGGACTTCCTGCTGGAGGGCGCCAACACCGCCTTCGAGGGGAAGCTCACCCCGGACGACGTGGTCGGTTCCATCGGCGGTCTGCGTCCGCTGGTCGGCGGCAAGGAGGGCGCCACCCTCGACATGCGCCGCGACCACCACATCACCGTCGGCCGCACCGGCATGGTGACGGTGACCGGCGGCAAGCTCACCACCAGCCGGCACATGGGCGAACTCGTCATCGACAAGGTGATGACCGTCCTCGGCCGCAGGGCGAAGAGCCGCACCGCCGACCTCCCGCTCCTGGGCGGCGCCGGTTACGACTCCGAGGCCGTCGCCGCGTCCGGCGGCATCGCCGCGCACCTGGGCGAACGCTTCGGCACCGAGGCCCGGTTCGTCGGCGACCTCATCCAGGACGACCCGTCGCTGGCCGAGCCGGTGGTCGCGGGACTCCCGTACACCAAGGCGGAGGTCGTCTACGCGGCCCGCGCCGAGCTGGCCCGTTCGGTCGACGACGTCCTCTCCCGCCGCACCCGCGCCCGGCTGTTCGCCCGGGACGCGTCGGCGGACGCCGCCGAGGCCGTCGGCGCGATCCTCGGCCGCGAACTCAACCTCACGGAGGCGGAGGTCGAGCGCTCGGTCGCCGAGTACCTCGCAGCCGTCCGTCACGAAAAGTCCGTACTCCTCGAAGGGGCAGCAGCATGATCAGCCGTCAGACCATCACCCATCCGTTCAACCGGGGCGACTACACCGTCGGCGCCCCCAGCTTCGCGAAGTGGGCACGCAACACCCCGATCGGCGACGGCGGGGCCGCGCTCCAGGCGGACCCGGTCGAGGTCCCCGAGGCCGTGGTCGAGGCGCTGCGCGAGGCCGCGCACGCGGTGCACACCTCCCGCGAGGAGGTCGTCACCCGGACCCGCGACTGGTGGGCCGGTTCGATGATCGGCGAGACCGAGGGCCGTCCGGCGACGCCCGATGCCGTGGTCGTCGAGGCGGTCGACGCCGACCAGGTCGCGGCCGTGCTGCGGATCTGCCACGAGGCCGGCGTCCCGGTCACCCCGTCGGCGGGCCGCTCCAACGTCACGGGCGCCGCTCTGCCCGTCTTCGGCGGTGTCGTCCTGGACCTGTGCGGGCTGAACCGGATCGTCGGCTTCGACGCCGGGTCGAACGTCGTGGACGTCCAGTCCGGCATGTTCGGGGACCTCTTCGAGAAGCAGCTCCAGGAGGAGTACGGCGTCACCACCGGCCACTGGCCCTCCGCGTTCGCCGTCTCCACCGTCGGCGGCTGGATCGCCTGCCGCGGCGCCGGCCAGCTCTCCACCCGCTACGGCAAGATCGAGGACATGGTCGTCGGCGTCGACGTCGTGCACGCGGACGGCACCCGCGCCACCTACGGCGACTACGCCCGTGCCGCGGTCGGCCCGGACCTGCGCCAGCTGTTCGTCGGCTCCGAGGGCACCCTCGGCGTCATCGTCTCGGCCCGGCTGCGGGTCCACCCGCTGCCCGAGTACGCCTCCGCCGCCGCGTACGGCTTCAAGACCTTCGCGGAGGGCCTGGACGCCTGCCGCCGGATCATGCAGCGCGGCGCCACCCCGGCCGTCCTGCGCCTGTACGACGAGCTGGAGTCGGGCACCCACTTCGGCCACTCGGGAACCAACCTCCTGCTGATCGCGGACGAGGGCGACCCGGCGATCGTCGACGCCTCGATCAAGGTCGCCAAGGAGGTCTGCGAGGAGTACGGCCCCGAGCTGGACAGCCAGGCCGTCTTCGAGCGCTGGCTGGACGAGCGGATGCTGGTCGGCAAGTCCGCCGACGGCTTCAAGCCCGGGCCGGGCTTCGTCGCCGACACCCTGGAGATGGCCGCGTCCTGGACCGACCTGCCGGTGATCTACGACGAGGTGGTCGCCGCGATCCAGGCGGTGGACGGCACCCTGGCCGCCTCCGCCCACCAGTCGCACGCCTACACCGACGGCGCCTGCGTCTACTTCTCGCTGCGCGGGGACGTGGCGCCCGAGGCACGCCGCGACTGGTACCGCTCGGTGTGGGACGCCGCCAACGCCGTGCTCATCAAGCACGCGGCGGCGATCAGCCACCACCACGGCTGCGGTCTGCTGCGCGGCCCCTACGTGCCGGACGCCCTCGGCGCGGGCTTCGCGGCCTTCGTCGCGGTGAAGAACGCCCTGGACCCGAAGGGCATTCTCAACCCTGGCAAACTGGGCCTTCCCAGCCGATTCGGTACGTCCCCGCTGAGCTGAGCCCAGCCGCCACGAACCCTCCCTCCCAGGCAGGTCCTTGCCATGAACCCTTCCCCGTCCCGGTCCGCCGCCGCGCTCGACCCCCGGCTCGCCTCCGCGCTCGCCGAGGTCCCGGTCGTCGCGTCGGTCGTCGGCACCCAGCCGCTGCGCCAGTTCCTGACCGCGCCGTCCCGGGTGTGCATCGTCGCGTCGCTCGCGGTGGGCCAACTGCCCCAGGTCGTACCGGCGCTGGGCCGGGCGGGGAAGACCGTGTTCGTGAACGTCGACAGCAGCCCCGGCCTGGCCCAGGACCGGGGCGCGCTGGAGTTCATCAAGAACATGGGCGCCCACGGCGTGGTCAGCACCCGGCTCTCGCTCATAGAGAAGGGCCGCGCGCTCGGCCTGCTGACGATGATGAAGGTGTTCGTCACCGACCGGTCCAATCTGCGCCGCTCCACGGACGCGATCTCGCGCGGGGCGCCGGACCTGGTCGAGATCATGCCCGCCCCGATCGTCGCCCGGATGAGCGCGCAGGCGCAGCGCGCGATGTCCCCGTCGATCGCCGCGGGCTTCGTGGAGACCCCCGCCGACGTGGCGCTGGCGCTGGCCCTCGGGTCCGTCGCCGCCGCCACGTCCGACCCCCGCCTCTGGCACCTGCGCCGGGACCAATTGCCGCCGGTCCCGTCCGCCGCCCTGAAGAGGCCCACCGCACCACCCCAGGAGTGAAACCCGCATGACCTACGTCGTCGTCGCCCGCTACCGCACCAAGGAGGGCGAGGAGAACACCGTCCTCCCCCTCCTTGACGCCATGGCCGCCGCCTCCCGCCGGGAGCCGGGCAACCTCGCCTACCGGGTCCACCAGGGCACCGAGGACCCGCGGGCGATCGTGCTGTACGAGGAGTACGCCTCCGAGGCCGACTTCACCGCCCACTGCGCCACCCCGCACTTCCAGCGGATCGTGCTCGGCGAGGTCGTCCCGCTGCTGGAGAGCCGCGACGTGCTGCGCTGCGCCCCGCGTCCGGAGACCCGGGCATGAGGACCCGCGCGGCGGTACTGCGCGGGGTGTCGACGGCCCGCCCCTATGCCACGACCCGCCCGGTGGAGGTGGAGGAGCTGGAGCTGGGCGCGCCGCGCGAGGGCGAGGTGCTGGTGCGGATCGCGGCCGCCTCGCTCTGCCACTCGGACCTCTCGGTGGTCAACGGCGACCGGGTGCGCCCGCTGCCGATGGCGCTCGGTCACGAGGCGGTGGGCGTCGTGGAGGAGACCGGTCCGGGCGTCGGCCGGGTCTCCCCCGGCGACCACGTGGCACTGGTCTTCGTGCCGAGCTGCGGATTCTGCGCCGACTGCGCGGCAGGGCGGCCCGCCCTGTGCGAGCGCGCGGCGGCGGCGAACGGGACGGGGGCGCTGCTGCACGGACCGTCGCTGCTGACCGACGCGTCGGGCGCCCGCGTCCACCACCAGCTGGGCGTCTCCGCGTTCTCCGAACACGCGGTGGTGGCCCAGGAGTCGGTGGTGCCGATACCCCGGGACGTCCCGTTCACGGTGGCGTCGATGTTCGGCTGCGCGGTCCTGACCGGCGCCGGGGCCGCCATCAACACGGCGGCCCTGCGCCCCGGGCAGTCGACGGTGGTCTACGGCCTGGGCGGGGTGGGCCTGTCCGCCGTGCTGGGGGCCCGCGCGGCGGGCGCGTACCCGGTCGTCGCGGTCGACCCGGTTCCGGAGAAGCGTCAACTGGCCCTCCAGCTGGGCGCGTCGCACGCGTTCGCCCCCGACGGGGCGGTCGAGGCGATCCGCGAACTCACCTCCGGCGGTGCCGAGGTGGCGGTCGAGGCGGTGGGCAGCCCGAAGGTGATGGCCGAGTGCCTGACGGCCGTGGCCCGGGGCGGCAGGGTCGTCTCGGTGGGCCTGCCGGCCCCCGGCCGGACGCTGGAGGTCCCGGCGCTGGCGTTCGCGGGCGAGGGCAAGTCCCTGATCGGTTCGTACATGGGCGACGCGGTTCCGCGCCGCGACATCCCCCGGTTCCTGGACCTGTGGCGGGCGGGTCTGATGCCGGTGGAGCGGATGCACACCGGCACGTTGCCGCTGACCGGCATCAACGAGGCGCTGGAGGAGCTGGCCTCGGGCCGGGCCATCCGCCAGATCATCGACACCTCGGGAGTACCGGCCGCCTGACGGGCCGACGCCCTTCGGCCGGCGGGCCGACTGCCGACGGCGCCCCTTCCGTGACCGGAGGGGCGCCGTCGGTCATGGCGGTGGGACGCGGTCCGGGGGCCGGACGGGCGAGGGTGTGTCCCGTCGCGGTCAGCGCCCACCGGAGCCGTCGCGCCACACCAGGGTGTACCGCCAGAACAGCCTGCGCCTCGCCTTCGCGCCGGGCAGCACGTCCCGTGCTTCGCGGACGATCTCGCGGTACGTCATCCCGGCGGGCCGGGTCGCGGCGGTCATCGAGACGGGGCGCGGCGCCCGGCGGCCCCTGTTCCTGATCCAGCCCGTGGCTGCGTTCAGCGGACTGGAGACGAGAGCCAGCAGGTGATCGACCGCGGTCTCCTCGCGGGCGAGGCCGACCACCACCAGGGTTCCGCCGGGCGCCAGACGCTCGCGGAATCCGGTGAGGGCGTCGGTGAGCGGAAGGTGGTGGACGGCGGCGACGCACGTGATCACGTCGTACGGGCCGGCCGGCATCCCGGCCGGCGCCTCGGCGACGGTGAAGGTCACCGGGACGTCGGGGGCGGTGCGTTCACGGGCCCGGGTCACGATGTCCGGGTCGGCGTCGATGGCGTGCACCCTCCCCGCCCGGGCCGTCAGGAGCCGGGCCAGGTCCCCGCTGCCGCAGCCGACGTCCAGGGCCCGGTCGCACCGGCGCGGGAGCCGGCGCAGGATCCATCGGTGGAAGTGCGCGTTGTGGTCCCAGGGATGGGCGGCGTTGAAGCGGTCGAGTGCCTGGAGGATCCGGTGCGACGGCGTCGTCATGCCCCGCACAGTACGAGGCGCCCCGCGGTCCGTCGAACCGTCCGGGGATCCCGTCGGCGGTGCCCGGACGGGGGCGGCCGGACACGACGTCCGCCCGCAGGGCCGCCGCACCGCCCTCCACCGCGCGCTTCTCCTCCTGATACGTTGGCGCGCATGTTCCTCCCCCGTGCGTAGGACCCCGTACCGGCCGCGCCCCGTCCCACCGGGTGCGGTCCTCCGGTGTCCCCGCACGCCCGCGGCGCCGTCGCGCGCGCCGCCCTCACGAGGAACGTCCTCATGCTCCGGCTCTCACCCGCGCCTTCGCGCGCCCCTTCGTACGCCGCCGTCCTGCGTGCCCCGCACGCCGCCCCCGCCTTCGGTGCCGCTCTCGTGGGGCGGCTGTCGTACGGGATGATCTCCCTCTCCCTGATGCTGGCGGTGAAGGACGCCACCGGTTCCTTCACCGCGGCCGGGGTGGTCATGGCCCTGTTCGGGGCCACCAGTGTCCTTCTCTCCCCCGCCCGTGCCGCGTTGGTCGACCGGTACGGGCCGCGCCGGGCCCTGCCGCCGATGGCCGGGCTGTACGCGGTCCTGCTCGCCGTTCTGGCGTATGCCACCTGGCGGCCGGGCGCCCCCTCGCCGCTGCTGGGGGTGCTCGCCGTGACGGCGGGCGCCTGCACGCCGCCGCTGGGTCCGGTGATGCGGACCCTGTGGAGCCGCCTCGTCCCGGACCGGGAGCTGTTGCGGCGTGCGTACAGTCTGGACGGCGTCGCCGAGGAACTGCTGTTCGTCACCGGGCCGTTGCTGGTGGGCGTGGTGATCCGGCACACCGTCCCCGCGGCGGGCGTCGCGATCAGCGCCGCGCTGGTGCTGGTGGGGACGGGCGCGCTGGTGTCCTCCCCCGCGGTGCGGGGCGCGACCCCAAGGCCGGCGGCACAGCCGGCCGCCGCGCCGGACGGGGTGAGCGGCGGGCGGCGGACGCTGCTCGAAATCGCCGGGCTGCGGCACGCCGCGCTCGCGGCCGCCGCCGTGGGACTGTGTCTGGGCGCGCTGGACCTGCTGGTGGTGGCGTTCGCCGAGCAGCACCACCGCGGCGGCTCGGTGGCGTGGGTGCTGGCGGCACTGTCGGCGGGCAGCGCGGTCGGCGGGCTCGCGTACGGCGCGGTCCCCTGGCGCGCCCCGAACCGGATGCGGCTGCCGGTCCTGGTCGCCGGTCTGGGCACGGCCCTGGTCGTGGCCGGTCTCTCGCCCGGTGTGCCGGTGCTGGTCGCGGTGGTCGCGGCGGCCGGGGTCTTCGTCGCCCCGGCCCTGACGACGGCGTATCTCCTGGCGGACGAGTCCGTGGACCCGGGTGCGCGCACCCGGGCGGGCGCGTGGGTCAACACGGCGATCAACGCCGGGTCCGCGCTGGGCAGCGCGACGATGGGCCTGCTGGTGGACCGGTTGGCGCCGCCGGTCTGTTTCGCGATCGCCGCGGTGCCCGCGCTGGTGTGCGCGGCCGTGGTGGCCTGCGGCGCGCCCTCCCGCGGCCGCGCGGAGCGGACACCGGCCCCGGACACCGACGGGGCGTCGCCCGCCTGAACGCCGGGCCCGGTGCCGGGTCCTGTCGTCGAACCGTCGTCGTTCGAGCAGGAGCCGAACCGCGCGATGCCCGGTCCGCACGGCAGGCGGCACTTCGACGACCGGGCCCAACGACCTCGCCCACGATGGTCAGCGGCGTCGCGGCGTCCGGGACCTCCGCCTCCGGCGTTGTCGTCAGTTGCCGACGCTCCTTCCCCGAGCTCTCAGCTGCTTTCGAGCAGGGGAGACCCCATCCGACTCCCTCCTCCGCCTTGGATTCGAAGGCCCCGGACACCGCTCCTTCTCCCACCGCCCATCGTGAGCGAGGTCGTAAGGGCGCCAGTCCCGACGGCACCAGTCCTCCCAGACGGCCGCGAGTTCCGCCTCGATCGCGGGGGCCGCGGGGTCCAGCAGCCGCACCTGCGCTCCCGGTCCCGCGAGGTCCGTGCGGTACGGATGCGGCGGGCCGTCGGGGCGGGCGCCGAGGGCGGTGACCGAGCCGATGACGCGGTTCGGCCCCAGGACGCCGGGCAGCTCGCGTACCCGTCGCTCCGTCAGATCCAGGTCCTCGACGAGCAGTTCCTCGCCGTCGCAGGTGACATGGGTGGTGGACCGTACACTGCCGCCGGGCTCGCCGGAGCGCCCCAGGACCAGGGTGTCCCGCCAGAGCATCCGCGCCCCGGCGGCGAGCGCGACGTCCATGGAACGTTCCGTCCGGGCACCGTCGCCGACCACGAACGGCCGAGCGTCCCAGCGCAGTTCGCCGCCCTCGGCGATGTCGACCCGGGCCCGCCAGCTCGACGAGCCGCCCCGGTGGTGGTACGCGACCAGGCCGGACGGTTCGACCAGTTCCAGGCGGGCGCCGGGGCCGACCGAGACGCGCAGTTCCAGTCGGTCGCCCGCGAGCAGCCCGGCCCGCGTGCCGACCAGGGCGACCCGCACCCGGTCGGGGGCCGGCAGCAGGGGGCGCGGGGCCAGGAAGGCGCCGGGGCGCAGTTCGCGTACGAGGTGGCGGCCCGTGCCTTCGCGCTCCACGGCGAGGACGGTGGGGTCGGCCGGTTCGGCGCGAGCTGCCGTGCTCGTGGTCACGAGTCGTGGCTGTGGCTGTGGGGTGCCATCGGTCCCGGGTCGGTGGGGACGAGGGTGCCGACGCGGTGACGGTCGAGCACCGACCTTACCCAGTCGGCGAGTTCGGCGGTCGACGCCCGGTCGTGCCTGGAGAGCGCGAGCACCGGCAGGCCGTCGCGGGCGGCGCGGGCGTCGGCGACCATGGTGTCCACGTCGACCTCGACGTGGGGCGCCAGGTCGGTCTTGTTGACGATCAGCAGGTCGGCGCCGGTGATGCCGGGTCCGCCCTTGCGTGCGACGTCGCCGCCGCCCGCGACGTCGATGCAGAACAGCTGGGCATCGGCGAGGGCCGGGCTGAAGGTGGCGGTGAGATTGTCGCCGCCGCTCTCGACGAGCACCAGGTCGAGCGGCCCGTACGCCTCCTCCAGATCCTCGACGGCGTCGAGGTTGGCGCTGATGTCGTCGCGGATCGCGGTGTGCGGGCAGGCGCCGGTCTCGACGGCGCGGATGCGTTCCGTCGGCAGGACACCGGCCGAGCGCAGGAATCGGGCGTCCTCGTCGGTGTAGATGTCGTTGGTGACGACGGCCATGGGGAGTTCGCCGGCCAGTTCCCGGCAGAGGGTGGCGAGGATCGAGCTCTTGCCGGTGCCGACCGGGCCCGCGACGCCGATCCGCAGGGCGCGCGGCCGGGCGCGGTCCGCGTCGTGCCGGTGGTGGTCGGTGTGGTGGTCGTGCCGGTGGGGGTGCTGGTCAGGCAAGGAAGAGTCTCCGTTCTCGTCGTGCGTGTTCGAGTGCCCACTGTTCGGTGAGCGGGGGCGTACGGGCGGGCAGCCCGGCCGGGTCCCGTACGGCGAGGGCCTCGCGCACCGCCGCCGTGGCGTCGGGCTCGGCGTCGAGGATCCAGGCGACCGTGTCGAGGGGGTCGCCGGGCAGCAGCTTGAGCGCCGCCGAGGTGATGGCCTGGAGTTCGTCGTAGACGACGCCGTGCGCGAGCTCCTCCTCGGTCACCTTCATGACGGCCCCGAGGGCGCCGAGCGCCACCGGCCGCAGCGGGCGGGGGCTGAGCGCGGACAGCGCGGTGACCGCGGGGTGGTCCGGGGCGAGCCGCCGGGCCAGGCGGTGCACCCCGCGGCCCAGGGTCGCCGACGCCTCGCGCAGCGGTGCGGCGGGGGTGCGGGCGGCCAGGGCCCGCTGCACCGGTCCGTAGTCCACCGTCTCCTGCCCCGCGGCGCGCAGGGCGAGGACGGCGGCGGCCGCCTCGGTGACCGCCGCCGTGCTCAGCCGGGCCCGCAGCAGGGCGGGGACGGCGTCGCGGGTGAGGCCGGAGGCGACGGCCGGTTCCAGCCCGGCGCTGTAGGTGTACGCGCCGACCGGGAGCCGTCCGTCGCCGAGCAGCAGTGCGGCGAGGCCCGCCATCAGAACAGGGAGTACCGCTGGGCCAGCGGCAGTTCGGTGACGGGTGAGGGTTCGACGAGCTCCCCGTCGATCCGGATGGCGAAGGTCTCCGGGTCGACGTCGATGTCGGGGAGCGCCGTGTTGTTCGGCAGGTCCGCCTTGGTGAGGTGGCGGGTGGGCCGCACGGCGACCAGTTCCCGTTCCAGGCCGAGGCGTTCGGCGAGACCGTCCTCCAGGGCCGCCGGTGCGACGAAGTTGACGGAGAGGTACGGGGCGGCGTCGGCGGCGGCGGTGGGGCGCAGCAGCACGGGCTGGGTGGTGGGAATGGCGGCGTTGGCGTCGCCGAGGGGCGCGTACACCACCATGCCGCCCTTGATCACGGCGGCGGGACGGATGCCGAAGAAGGCGGGGTCCCAGAGCACCAGGTCGGCGAGCTTGCCGGGTTCGACGGAGCCGACGACGTGATCGACGCCGTGGGCGACGGCGGGGCAGATGGTGTATTTGGCGACATAGCGGCGAGCGCGTTCGTTGTCGGCGGGGAGTTCGCCGCCGCGGTCGCCGAAGCGCTGCTTCATGGTGTGGGCGACCTGCCAGGTGCGGCAGATCACCTCGCCGATGCGGCCCATGGCCTGGGCGTCGGAGGAGGTGATGGAGAGGGCGCCGATGTCGTGCAGGACGTCCTCGGCGGCGATGGTGGTGGCGCGGATGCGGGACTCGGCGAAGGCGAGGTCCTCGGGGACGCGTGGATTGAGGTGGTGGCAGACCATCAGCATGTCGAGGTGTTCCGCGACGGTGTTGACGGTGTGCGGGAGCGTCGGGTTGGTGGACGCCGGGAGGATGTGGGGGTGGGAGGCGACGGTGATGATGTCGGGAGCGTGGCCGCCCCCGGCGCCCTCGGCGTGGAAGACGTGGATGCCGCGCCCGGCGATGGCGTCGAGGGTGGCCTCGACGTAGCCGACTTCGTTGAGGCTGTCGGCGTGCAGGGCGACCTGGAGTCCGTAGGTGTCGGCCGCCTTCAGCGCCGCGTCGATGGCGGCGGGAGTGGCACCCCAGTCCTCGTGGACCTTGTAGCCACCGGCGCCGCCGAGCGCCGCCTCGCGCAGGCCGTCCGCACCGACGGTCGATCCCTTGCCGAACAGCATGACGTTGAGCGGGACGCGGTCCAGGGAGCGGTGCATCATCGCGAGATTCCACGCGCCGGGGGTGACGGTGGTGGCCTTGGAGCCCTCGGTGGCACCGGTGCCACCGCCGATGACGGTGGTGGTGCCGGTGGCCAGGGCCTCGTGCAGGGCGCCGGGCATCAGGAAGTGGACGTGCGTGTCGACGGCTCCGGCGGTGAGGATGCGCCCCTCGCCGGAGACCACGTCGGTGCCGGGTCCGATCACCAGGTCGGGGTGGACGCCGTCACTGACGTCGGGGTTGCCGGAGCGCCCGAGGGCCACGATCCGGCCGTCCCGTACGCCGACGTCGGTCTTGACGACGCCCCAGTGGTCCAGGACGACGACGTTGGTGATGACGAGGTCGAGTGCGCCGTCGGCGCGCGAGGCGGTGGACTGGCCCATGGATTCGCGGATCGACTTGCCACCGCCGAACACGGACTCGTCGCCGCCGAAGCAGCGGTCCTCCTCGACCTCGATCCAGAGGTCGGTGTCGGCGAGGCGGACGCGGTCGCCGGTGGTGGGCCCGTAGAGCGACGCGTACGCGGCGCGGGTCAGTTGTGCCATGTCAGATGTCGTCCGTTCGTGCGCTGCGGGTGCCGGGCACGACGATGCCGGGCACCTCCCGGCGGCCGCCGAGTTCGACGAGGGAGACCTCGGCGCCGACTCCGGGTTCGAAACGCAGGGAAGTACCGGAGGGAATATCGAGCCGAAATCCTTCGGCCAGGGTCCGGTCGAAGGAAAGCGCGGGATTCGCGTCGGGGAAATGCAGATGCGATCCCACCTGAATAGGGCGGTCACCCTCGTTCACCACGGCCAGCTGAATCCGAGTACGCGTGCCATTGATTTCCAGTACGCCGGATCCGGTCCGGATCTCACCGGGGATCACGGGATCGGCGAGGTGATCGTGACGAGCTTGCGCCCGTCCGGGAAGGTCGCCTCGACCTGGACGTCGTGAAGCATCTCGGGGACTCCTTCGAGCACGTCGAAACGGGTGAGCACGTTCCGGCCCTCGGTCATCAGATCGCTGACGAGGGCACCTTCGCGGGCCCTTTCCACGGCCCAGCAGGAGAGCAGCGCGACGGCCTCCGGGTAATTGAGCAGCACGCCGCGTTCCCGGCGGTCACGAGCGACCATTCCGGCGACGCTCAGCAGCAATTTCTCCGTGTCGGACGGAGTGAGAAACATGGGAAACCTCCGCGGCGGACAGTCCCCGGAATTCCCGGAATCGCTTCCGCCACGCTCTTCTTATAAGCCCACCGATGTCGCCGTGGCAACTCGATCCGCACCGCGATAAGTCCCTTTCTCTCCTTATCGCCCACCATGTACGGGCAAAGCAGACAAATTTTGGCCATCGAGGGAGGGTGAAGAGCGGTGGCCCCGCGCCCTCCGGAGAGGGTGCGGGGCCACCGCAGGAGAGCGGCTCGACAGGTCACTTCAGGCCGAATGCCCGAATGATCTCCTGGTCGACGCCGAGTCCGTCGGCCGCCTCCGCGTGCGCCTTCAGCGAGACGAACGCGCCGGTCTTCTTCGGGGCCTTGAACCGGGCCGTCCAGGAACCGGGCTCGTCCTCCACCGAACGCGCCGTCGGGGCGCTCCACGGTGACGGTGTCCTGCTTGCCGGGCCCGTCCGTGTAGTGCACGACGTCCCCCGTGACCAGGGTGATGTCGTACTCCTTGACGGGGGTGGCGGTCCGACGGCCGGCGGGCGCCGGACCGTCCTGGGTGGCGGCGGTGGCGGAGCCCGCCGCGGGGAGCAGCGCGCCGCCCACCAGGGCCACCGAGGTGGCTATGAGCAGGGCCCTGCGGCCCGTACGGACGAGTCTCGTCCCGCGGGAGCGGCCGGGGGACCCGACGGCGGATGAGGGTGTGTTCGTCATGCCGCAGATCCAATAGCCAAAGGCGCGGCCGTGGCTGCGTTCGGACGTGGCGTGAAGCCGCCGTGGCGGCAAACCGCCCGCGATCACCCCGAGCTGTCCGGAATGCAGACGTCGTCCACCGGGATCGGGGCAATGGTTCAGGTCACGGAGGTGATCACGTCGGACGGCGGCGGGCCTTCCTCGTGGTGGATCGGCGTGTGCGCGCCCCGGAGCGGTACGCCGCTGCCGCCGCGCAGGACGGCGACGATCTCGGCGGCGATCGACAGCGCGGTCTCCTCGGGGGTACGGGCACCGAGGTCGAGGCCGATCGGGGAACGCAGCCTGGCCAGTTCTCCCTCCGTGACACCGACCGCGCGCAGCCGTTCGTTGCGTTCCCTGTGCGTGCGGCGCGAGCCCATCGCCCCGACGTACGCCACCGGCAGCCGCAGCGCCCGTTCGAGCAGCGGGACGTCGAACTTCGGGTCGTGGGTGAGGACGCACAGCACCGTGCGCGCGTCGACGCCGGTCGCCGCGAGGTAGCGGTGCGGCCAGTCGACGACCAGTTCGTCGGCGTCCGGGAACCGGGCGCGCGTGGTGAAGACGGGACGGGCGTCGCAGACGGTGACGTGGTACCCGAGGAACTTGCCCGCCCGTACCAGCGCCGCGGCGAAGTCGACGGCACCGAAGACGATCAACCGGGGCGGCGGGACGCTCGACTCGACGAGCACGGTGAGCGGTTGCCCGCAGCGCGATCCCTCGGCGCCGATGGTGAGGGGGCCGGTGCGTCCGGTGTCCAGCATGGCGCGGGCCTCGGCCGCCGCCGTGCGGTCCAGTTCCGGGTGCCCACCGAGTCCGCCCTCGTACGAACCGTCGGGACGCACGAGCAGGGGGCGGCCGAGGAGCTGCGCGGGGCCGTCGGCGATCCGGGCCACGGCCGCCGCCTCCCCCCGCGCGGCGGCGTCGAGCGCGGCGGCGAACACCGCCCGCGCGGGATCGTCCGCGCGGACCGGGGTCACCAGGACGTCGATGACGCCGCCGCAGGTCAGCCCGACCGCGAAGGCCTCGTCGTCGCTGTAGCCGAAGCGTTCGCGGACGGTCGTGCCGTCGTCCAGCGCCCGCTCGCACAGTTCGTAGACCGCGCCCTCCACGCACCCGCCGGAGACCGACCCGATGGCCGTGCCGTCGCGGTCGACGGCCAGGGCTGCGCCCGGCATGCGGGGTGCGCTCCCGCCGACCTCGACGACGGTGGCGACGGCGAAGTCGCGTCCCTGACCGGCCCACCGGCTCAGTTCCTCGGCGATGTCCAGCATGGCGTTTCTCCTTGGCTGCGGGGCGGACGAAGGAGCCGCGGGAGTTCGAAGGACGCTCGGCGGCGGTGTCGCGGCGGGCCGGGGAAGCGTAGGCCCGCGCCGCGGGCACCGGGACAACTCTCGTCCGGGCCGGGCTCGAAGTACACGGGAACACTCCGGCCCCCGCCCCCGCGGCGGAACCGGGCCCGCGCCCCGCCCCGCCCCGGGCCCGCAGTGGCCCAGGGCCTGTCGGGCGGCCTCCGCCGGAGACCGGACGCGGCATGGTGCGTGCGGTTCCGCGGCGCCGGAAGGGTGCGTACCGGGGCATGGCCGCCCGGTCGGGGGTCGCCCGACGGGCTCTCAGGTGCCCGTGAGGTGTTCGGGGCGCACCGGCGTCCGGTTGAGCTCCAGGCCCGTCGCGTTCCGGATCGCCGCGAGGACGGCCGGGGTCGACGACAGGGTGGGGGCCTCGCCGACGCCGCGCAGCCCGTACGGGGCGTGGTCGTCGGCGAGTTCGAGCACGTCGACGGGGATGGCCGGGGTGTCGAGGATGGTGGGGATCAGGTAGTCCGTGAAAGACGGGTTGCGCACCTTCGCGGTCACGGGGTCGACGACGATCTCCTCCATGACCGCGATGCCCAGGCCCTGGGTGGTGCCGCCCTGGATCTGTCCTTCGACGGACAGCGGGTTGAGGGCCTTGCCGACGTCCTGGGCGCAGGCCAGTTCGACGACCTTGACCAGGCCGAGTTCGGTGTCGACCTCGACGACCGCGCGGTGGGCGGCGAAGGAGTACTGGACGTGCCCGTTGCCCTGTCCGGTGCGCAGGTCGAAGGGTTCGGTGGGCCGGTGGCGCCACTCCAGTTCGGCCTCGACGCTCTCGCCCTCCAGCACGTCCGCCAGGGCGGCCAGCACCTCGCCGCCGTCGGTGACGACCTTGCCGTCCTCCAGGAGCAGTTCGGCGGTGGCCCAGGCGGGGTGGTACGGGCCGAACCTGCGGCGGCCCAGCTCCAGGACCTTCTCGCGGACGGCCTCGCAGGCGTGTTTCACGGCGCCCCCGGTGACGTACGTCTGCCGGGACGCGGACGTGGAACCCGCCGAGCCGACCCGGGTGTCGGCGGGCTGGACGGTGACCCGGGCGACGCCGAGTTCGGTGCGGGCGATCTGGGCGTGGACAGTGACGCCGCCCTGGCCGACCTCCGCCATGGCGGTGTGCACGACCGCGACGGGTTCGCCGCCGACGGCCTCGATACGGACCCGGGCGGTGGAGTAGTCGTCGAAGCCCTCGGAGAAGCCGACGTTCTTGATGCCGACCGCGTAGCCGACCCCACGTACGACGCCTTCGCCGTGGGTGGTGTTGGACAGTCCGCCGGGCAGGGCCCGTACGTCGGGCCGCTCGCCCGCCGTCTCCCACTGGCGCTCGGGCGGCAGCGCTCTGGCCTTGACGCGGCGCAGCAGTTCGGCGACGGGGGCGGGCGAGTCGACGATCTGGCCGGTGGACAGGACACTGCCCTGTTCCATGGCGTTGATCCGCCGGAACTCGACCGGGTCCATGCCGAGTTCGGCGGCCAGCTTGTCCATCTGGGCCTCGTAGGCGAAGCACGCCTGGACGGCGCCGAAGCCGCGCATGGCCCCGCACGGCGGGTTGTTGGTGTAGAGCGCGACCGCCTCGATGTCGACGTCGTCGACGACGTACGGGCCGACGCCGAGCGAGGCGGCGTTGCCGACGACCGCCGGGGAGGAGGAGGCGTAGGCCCCGCCGTCCAGCACGATGCGGCACTTCACATGGGTCAGCCGGCCGTCGCGGGTGGCCCCGTGCTCGTAACGGAGCCTGGCGGGGTGCCGGTGGACGTGTCCGAAGAAGGACTCGAAGCGGTTGTAGACCATCTTGACGGGCCTGCCGGTGCGCAGGGCGAGGAGGCAGGCGTGGATCTGCATCGACAGGTCCTCGCGTCCACCGAAGGCGCCGCCGACGCCGGAGAGCGTCATGCGGACCTTGTCCTCGGGCAGACCGAGGACGGGGGCGATCTGGCGCCGGTCGGCGTGGAGCCACTGGGTGGCGACGTAGAGGTCGACACCGCCGTCCTCGGCGGGCACGGCCAGCCCGGACTCGGGCCCGAGGAACGCCTGGTCCTGCATGCCGAAGACGTACTCCCCGCCGACCACGACGTCGGCCCGGGCCGCCGCCGCCTCCGCGTCGCCGCGCACGACGGGCTGGCGGTGGACGATGTTGGGGTGCGGTACGTGTCCGGCGTGGTGGTCGGTGCGGTGCTCGTGGACGAGCGGGGCGCCGGGGGCGAGCGCGGACGCCTCGTCGGTGACGACGGGCAGTTCGCGGTAGTCGATCCTGATCCTCGCGGCGGCGCGGCGGGCCGTCTCGGGGTGGTCGGCGGCGACGAGGGCCACGGGTTCGCCGTGGTGGCGGACCTTGCCGCGGGCCAGGACCGGGGTGTCCTGGATCTCCAGTCCGTAGTTCTTGACGGCGGCGGGCAGGTCGTCGTGGGTGAGCACGGCGTGGACGCCGGGTGTGGCGAGCGCCTCCGCGATGTCGATGGAGACGATCTCGGCGTGCGCGGGCGTGGAACGCAGGGTGTGGCCCCAGAGCATGTCCTCGTGCCACATGTCGGAGGAGTACGCGAACTCCCCGGTGACCTTCAGGACGCCGTCGGGGCGCGGCGCGGACTCGCCGATGCCGCCCCGGGTACGGGTGCCCTGGTCGATGCCGGTGGGATCGCCGGTGACGCCCATCGTCAGACCGCCCCTTCCGCGCGGGCGGCCGCGAGGCGGACCGCGTCCATGATCTTCTCGTAACCGGTGCAACGGCAGAGGTTCCCGGAGAGCGCCTCGCGGATGTCCGCGTCGGACGGCCGGGGGCTGCGTTCGAGCAGCGCGTCGGCGGCGACCAGCAGGCCGGGGGTGCAGAAGCCGCACTGGACGGCTCCGGCGTCGATGAACGCCTTTTGGATCGGGGCGAGTTCGCCGCCGTCCCGGGGCTCCTGCCCGGCCGGTCCGGGCGTCCGTCGGATCTCGTCGGGCGAGGTGCCTTCGCCGTCGACGGACGCCCGGGAACGCCGGGCGGAGAGGTCGGCGAGGCCCTCCACGGTGACGATCTCGCGTCCCTCGGCCTGCCCCGCCGCGACCAGGCAGGAGCAGACCGGCACCCCGTCCAGGCGTACCGTGCACGACCCGCATTCGCCTTGTTCGCAGGCGTTCTTCGAACCGGGCAGGCCCATCCGCTCCCGCAGCACGTGGAGCAGGGACTCGCCCTCCCAGACGTCGTCCGCCTCGTGGCGGCGGCCGTTGACGGTGAATCCGACACGCATGATCAGGCGGCTCCTTCGCTGCTGCGGCCGTCGCCGCGGTACGAGTCCCAGGTCCAGCCGAGGGTGCGGCGGGCCATGACCCCGACCGCGTGTCTGCGGTAGCGCGCGGTGCCCCGCACGTCGTCGATCGGGTTGCAGGCGCCGGCGGCGAGGTCCGCGAAACGCCGGACGAGGGACGGGGTGAGGGGCGTGCGGCTGTCCCAGAACCCGCCCTCGTCGAGCGCGGCGTTCAGGAACTCCTCGGCCGCCTTCGCCCGGACGGGCGTGGGTGCGGCCGAGCCGATGCCGGTGCGGACCGTGCGGGTCCCGGGGTGCAGGGCCAGCCCGAAGGCGCAGACCGCGATGACCATGGCATTGCGGGTGCCGACCTTGGAGTACTGCTGCGGCCCGTCGGCCCTTTTGACGTGCACGGCCCGGATCAGCTCGTCCGGGGCGAGGGCGTTGCGCTTGACACCGGTGTAGAAGGCGTCGATCGGGATCATCCTGGTCCCGCGCACGGACGCGGCCTCCACCTCGGCGCCCGCGGCGAGCAGCGCCGGATGGGCGTCCCCGGCGGGCGAGGCGGTGCCCAGGTTGCCGCCGACGCCGCCGCGGTTGCGGATCTGCGGGGAGGCGACGGTGTGCGCGGCGAGTGCCAGGCCCGGCAGCTCGTCGCGCAGGTGCTCCATGATCCGGCTGTACGGCACGGACGCGCCGAGCCGTACGGTCTCCTCGCCCACTTCCCACTCGGACAGCTCATCGACGCGGTTCAGGTCCATGAGGTGTTCGGGGCGCCGGTGGTCGAAGTTGATCTCGACCATCACATCGGTACCGCCCGCGATGGGCACGGCCGTCGGGTGCGCGGCCTTGGCGGCGAGCGCCTCCTCCCAGTCGGCGGGGCGAAGGAAGTCCATGGGCGGCTCTCTCCTCGATCGGGGTCGTCGTCCGCCGGGCGGGGAGCCGGGGGCGGAAGCCGGGGCCGGAGGCCGACGGCCCGGACGCGGGGCGGGGCAGCCGGTCCTCGTCGGATCGTCCCTGTGTGGTTATCGCGGCACGGGCCCCAGTACACAAGCGGTGCTCCACCCGGTGCAGTCACCGAAACCATGAAGGCGTTGGCCGGTCGTTCCTGTCGTCTTGTAGATTCGAACGAATGGCGGGGATCGGTGGTCTCACCGTTTCACCCGGAATTCACCCTCACCAACGAAAGAGATCGGCGGCGACGAGATGCGGCTGCGCGCACTGCTGGAGACCGACGCGCTGGGCCTGCGACTGCTCGGCGGCGAGGACGAGCTGGACCGGCCCGTACGCGGTGTGATGACCACGGACCTGCGCGACCCCAGCCGCTATCTGTCGGGCGGCGAGCTGGTCCTGACGGGGCTGGCCTGGCGTCGCGACGCGGAGGACTCGGAGCCGTTCGTACGCATCCTGGTGGGCTCCGGGGTCGCCGGACTCGCGGCGGGCGAGGCGGAGCTGGGGGCCGTCCCCGGCGATCTGGTCGACGCCTGCGCCCGGCACCGTCTGCCGCTCTTCGCCGTCCACGAGACCGTCGCGTTCGCGACGATCACCGAGCACGTGGTGCGCCAGGTGTCGGGCGAGCGTGCGGGCGATCTCGCCGCGGTCGTGGAGCGGCACCGCAGGCTGATGACCTCGGGTCCGGCGGGCGGCGGCCCGGACGTGGTCCTCGATCTGCTCGGTTCCGACCTCGACCTGCGTGCCTGGGTGCTCTCCCCCACCGGGCGGCAGATCGCGGGCGCCGGTGGCGACCCGCTGCCGGCGCCGGTCGGCGCGGCGCTCGCCGGGCACCACATGGCCGCCGCCCGCGGCGGCCGGCGGGCCCCGTACCGGGCCGTGGTCGACGGCACCGCGTACGCCCTCTTCCCGATCCGGAACACCGGACGGGGCGCGGCCGGGGTCCGCGGGGACGTGCGCGCCTCGGTGCTGTCGGACTGGCTGCTCGCGGTCGAGGCGGAGCCGGGCGACTGGCCCGCGGCCCGACTGGACCTGCTCCAGGGCGTCACCCAGCTGATCGCGGTCGAACGGGACCGGCGCGACGCGGCCCGTACGGTACGCCGCAGGCTCGCCCAGGAAGTCGTGGAGCTGGTCCAGACGGGGGCACCGCCCGCCGAGATCGCCGCCCGGCTGCGGGTCGCCGCCCCGGTGCTGCTGCCGGGTCTGGGGGCGGCACCTCGCTGGCAGGTCGTGGTGGCGCGGGTCGAATGGGACGGCGCGGGAGGCGGCACCTCGGCGGGCCCCGGAACCGGCACCGCCGTCACGGGCGGCGCGACCGCCCAGGCGCTGCTGGAGGAGATCCTGGTCGACCCCGCGGTCACCGGCGCCGAGTCCGCCGACCGGACGGCCGTCGCCGACACGGGCGACGAGGCGGTGGCCCTCGTGCCCCTGCCCGCCCCGTCCGGGCCCGCCCAGGGCGCGGGCGGCGGCCCGGAGCCCGTCGGCGAGGACGTCTCGCTGCACGCCGAGGTGCTGCTCGCTGCCGTGCGCGAACCCCTCTCCGCGGGCCTGGCCGACGACGGCCGGCTCACCCTCGGTGTCAGCGCGGCCGTCCACTCGCCCGAGGGCCTGCGCGGGGCGCTGGAGGAGGCCCGGCACGCGCGCCGGGTGGCGGCGGCCCGTCCGGGCCGGGTCTGCGCCGCCGGGCACCACGAACTGGCCTCGCACGTGCTGCTGCTGCCGTTCGTCCCGGACGACGTGCGCCGCGCCTTCACCGCACGGTTGCTCGACCCGTTGCGCGACTACGACCGGCGCCACCGCGCGGAGCTGATCCCGACGCTGGAGGCGTTCCTGGACTGCGACGGTTCCTGGACCCGCTGCGCCTCCCGGCTCCACCTCCACGTCAACACACTGCGCTACCGGGTCGGACGAATCGAGCAGTTGACGGGGCGTGACCTCTCGCGCCTGGAGGACAAGCTCGACTTCTTCCTCGCCCTGCGTATGAGCTGATTCCCGCCCCCTGCCGGGCCCGTCGGCCGATGCGGTGGTTTGTGAAATCTTTCACCTGACATCGCGACGACCTCTTGGCCCGGCGTGCCCATCCGTGCTGAGATGCCGCCCAGACTCAACTGCTCGATGGCGCGCTAGGGGAGGGCAATGTGGCGCATACCGCCATGTCTGGTTCCGGCACGACAGCAGATGACGATCCGCCGCTCCAGACCGCGGTATGGCGGCTGCGGTCACGCGCCTGCTGGACGGACGCCGCCGCACTGCTCGAACACGACGCCGCCACCGACCCGGCCTCGGCGCTCCAGCGGACCGCGCTGCTGACCGAGCGCTGCCTGTACACCGGGCAGGGCTGGACCGACGCCGAGGACGCCCTGCGCACCGCGGAGGCGCTCGCCCACGACGACGCCGAGCGCGGCGCCGCCGCCTGCGAACGCGGCCACCTGGCGTACGCGTCGACGCTCCTGGGGGTGCGGGACCGGGCGGACGAGGCCAGTGTCGCCCTGAGTCGCGCCGCCGCGCTCCTCTCCCCGACCGCGCCGGGCCGTCCGCTGCTGGACTTCCGCCGCGGCCTGATCGCCCACAACATCGCCGACTCGCCCCAGGCGGCGCGTGCCGCGTACCGCAGGGCCCACGCCGGTGCCCTCGCGCAGGACGACGCGTTACTGCTCTCCTCCACCTGGCGCCATCTCGCCCTGCTCGCCCTGCGGGAGGGCGAGACGGCGGAGGCGCGACACGGCTTCGCCGAGTCCCTGCGGCTGCGGGAGGAGTTGGGCTACCTGATCGGTACGGCTCCGGCCCTCATCGCCCTCGCCGACGCCGAGCCCGAGCCGGAGACGGCGACCCGGCTGCGCGCCGAGGCCGGCCGACTGTTCCGGTTGCTCGGGGGCGTACCGACATGGCTGGCCCCGCATCTGGACCCGCCGTCCCCGAGAACCGCCGGGGCGAACTGAGCAGCGCGGCACCGTCCACGTGCGGACCGCCCCGGGCAGCCCCACCGGGCCCCGGGGCGCGGCGTACGGGCCGGGACGGTTCGGGTCCGCACCGGCTCGGCCCGTGCGGGCCGGGGCGGTGCGCATCCGTACCCGGCTCAGCCCGCGGCTCCGGTGAAGTGCTCGCGCACCAGCGACTGCACGGCGGTGAGGTCCTGGGCGATGAGCGCGTCGAGCAGCGCGGCGTGCTCGGCGGCGTCGGCGAGAAGGTCGGCACGACGGGTGGCGGGGTTGTTCGCGGCCGGCCACTGGGCACGGCGGTGCAGGTCGTCGGCGACCATCACCAGTTGTTCGTTGTCGCAGAGCGCGAGGATCGCGCCGTGGAACGCCCGGTCGGACTCGGCATAGCCCGCCAGGTCCCCCACGGCGGCGGCGGTCGCGGTGGCCTCGGCGAGCGGGCGCAGGGTGCGCCAGCGGGCGGGCGGGACGGTCCGGGCCAGCCGCAGCACGACGGGGACCTCGATCAGGGCCCGCACCTCGGCCAGTTGCGCGAGCTCGCGCGGACCGCGCAGCGACACCCGGAAGCCGCGGTTCGGCACGACCTCGACGGCGCCCTCGACGGCCAGTCGCTGCATCGCCTCGCGCACCGGGGTCGCGGAGACCCCGAAGCGGGCGCCGAGGGCCGGGGCGGAGTACACCTCCCCCGGCACCAGCTGACCGTCGGCCAGGGCGGCCCGCAGCGCCTCCAGCACCTGGCCGCGCACCGAGTGGCGCCGCACCGCCGGACGCGGGGGCGGCGCGGCGGCCGGGACGGACGGAGCGGGCGGGACGGACGATGCGGGCGACCGGGCCGGCTCGGCATGGGTGTGCTCGCCGCGCGCCTGGTCCGGCACGCGGTCGGGGCGCGGCTGCTCGCCGCGCGCCTGCCCGGGCACCCGCGCGGGCACGGAGACGGACGCGGGCACGGACGGCGGACGCGCCTGCCCACGCGCTCTGACCTGCTCCACCCCGGACCTCCTCGGCCTGCCGTGGGCGCGGCTCGCATGCGCCATGCCCCCCGTGCACGATAGGCGGAGCGGGCGACAGTTCACACCTCGATCGATTCAGGTAAGGTAAGCCTTACCTGCAAACATCGTGATTCGGCGGTCCCGCATGACACTCCCCGCCCTGTGTTCCGATACCTCCGCGTCCGCCGTGGCGGACGCGTACTCGCGCCTGGCCGAGGTCTTCCCCGGGCTGCGCGCGGACGTGCTGCCGGACGGCGAGGACGCGCCCCGGGGCGACGGCTGGGTGCGCGCGGACGAGCTCGCGGCGGGCGGCGACGCGCTCGACCTCTTCCTCTCCTGGGACCACGCGCAGATGGTGCGGGACTACGGGCAGCAGCCGCGCCCGGACGTGGTCGCCGGATTCGGACTGCACCGCTACGCCTGGCCCGCCTGCCTGCTGGTGACGGTGCCGTGGTTCCTGCACCGCCGAGTGCCCCGGATCCCCGTCGAGGACGTGGCGTTCCAGCGGGCACTGGGCCGCATGACCGTCCGCGTCACGGAATTCGCCTGCCTCCCGGACGATCCGGCGGCCGTACTGCCGGGCGCCCGGCCGGTCCCGGACGAGGCGGCGTTGCGCGCCGAGGTCCTCGCCGCCGTGGCCGAGCACATCGGCCCGGTGCTGGACGGCTTCAGGCCGCGGATGCGGCGCGGCAGCCGGGCGCTGTGGGGCATGGCGACGGACGAGGTCGTCGAGGGGCTCTGGTACATCGCCTCGCTGCTCGGCGAGGAGCGGCGCGCGATGACCGAGCTGGAGGCGCTGCTGCCGGGCACCAGGAAGCCGTACGTGGGCACGCCGGGCTTCCGCGAGCTGACCGGACCGAACGGCGAACCGCTCCCCACCCGGGACCGGGTGAGCTGCTGCCTCTTCTACACCCTGCGCCCCGAGGACACCTGTGTCACCTGCCCCCGCACCTGTGACGCGGAGCGCGTACGGAAACTGACGCCCACTCACTGAACGACACCCCTCGAACGGGTAGTACTATTCGAACGCAGTTCACTGGCCGTGTACGGGTATTCGACCAGATCCCGGCTATCCGTATGCGCTGCCAACCCAATGGCGTTCTCTTGTCCCGAAACCCCCTGCGTGTGATGAGGTTTCGGCAATCATGGCGCCCGAAATGCCCTACGTGACGCAAGGGACCGCGCATGAGACTGACCGACATATCGCTGAATTGGCTGCTTCCGGGCGCCGTGCTGCTCGTGGGAGTCCTGGCGGCGGTGGCGGTGGTCGTACGCGGCAAGCGCGCCGCCGACAAGTCCGCCCCCGACGACAGCTGGGAGCGCAGCGAGGAGCGCCGCAGGCGCAAGGAGGCGATGTACGCCATCGCCTCGTACGTCCTGCTCTTCTGCTGCGCGGCCGTCGCCGCCGCCCTCTCCTTCCATGGGCTCGTGGGCTTCGGCAAGCAGAACCTCGGCCTCTCCGGGGGCTGGGAGTACCTCGTTCCGTTCGGCCTCGACGGGGCCGCGATGTTCTGTTCCGTCCTCGCCGTGCGCGAGGCCAGCCACGGTGACGCGGCGCTCGGTTCGCGACTGCTCGTGTGGCTGTTCGCCGGTGCCGCGGCCTGGTTCAACTGGGTGCACGCCCCCCGGGGTGTGGATCACGCGGGCGCCCCGCAGTTCTTCGCGGGGATGTCGCTCTCGGCGGCCGTGCTCTTCGACCGCGCACTGAAGCAGACCCGCCGGGCCGCGCTGCGTGAGCAGGGCCTGGTGCCCCGCCCGCTGCCGCAGATCCGGATCGTGCGGTGGCTGCGTGCCCCCCGGGAGACCTTCGGCGCCTGGTCGCTGATGCTGCTGGAGGGCGTGCGCACGCTGGACGAAGCGGTCGAGGAGGTACGCGAGGACCGGCGGGAGAAGGAGCAGGAGCGCCTCCGCAGGAAGGAACAGGCCAAGCTGGACCGGGCCCACATCAAGGCGCTGAACCGGCAGCACCGGGCCTGGGGCCGACTCGGCCGGGGCGGCACCCAGGTGGAGGTCCAGCAGCTCCCTCCTACGACCGGAGCCGCCCCATCGACAGCGGAGCCGGTGATACCGGAACAAGGACAGCTGCCCTTGCGGCCGTCCCTGCAGGCCGTCACGAGGGCGCCCCGGAGCGACCAGGACCGGAAGGCGGGTGAGCCGGTCACCGTCGACCTCACCGCCGAGGACGACACCCAGGCACTGCCCCGGCTCGACTCGCTGGAGCGGAAACTGAAGGATCTGGAGCAGCAGTTCGGCTGACGCTCCGTCGCGAGAGGCCCTGACGGCCCGGTTGCTTCCGGGCCGTCAGGGCCTCTCGCCGTCCAGCTCGAACCAGACGACCTTGCCCAGGACGCGTGCGTCGATTCCCCAGGCGTCCGCGAGACTCCGGACCAGAATCAGTCCCCGGCCGTGCGTACCGTCGTCGGCGTCCGGTACGTACGACAGGGGCGGCAACGGCCCGAAGTCCCGTACTTCCACCCGGAGTCCGGCGGGACCCACGCTCGCCGTGACGACGGCCCCGTGTCTCGTGTGGATCAGGGCGTTGGTCACCAGTTCGCTGAGCAGGAGCTCCGCCGCTCCAGCCGGCTCGGCCCGCCAACGGTGGCGGAGCAACTCCCTTAGCGCGCGGCGCACTTCGCTCACGGCCGACAGGTCGGTGTGCGCCAGCCGTCTCCGCATCCGGGCCGGGCCCCACGCCTCCCGTCGTGGCCCCACCCCCTCACCCTTCGGACCGGTCTCTTCCTGACGCTGCGTCTTCTCCCCCGCGCGCACGGTGAATCGCCTCCTTCTCGTCGTCTCGTCGGACTCCTTCTCGGAACACGTTCACGGGGATGCATGCCCCCGGGGAGGGCCGTCACGCTTGTCGGACCACCCCTATGTGAATGCGCGCACGAGCAATCCGAGCCCTCGGGTACACATCGGCGTCGCCTTTGCGACCCTGCGGTCAACTTCCACAGAATTCCCATGAATCGGCGTTGACGGGTCCATGTCTACGCGCGTCATCATGGGGGCATGAGAATCCCCCCACGGATCACCACGCTCGGCGGCGCCGCCGCCCTCCTGTCCGCGCTCCTCGTCGGCGGCCCCGTCGTCACGGCCGCCACCGCCGACCCCGCCTCGGTCGGCAGCATCTGCTACTCGGCCCTGCCGACCCAGGCGCACGACACCCTCCGCCTGATCGCGGCGGGCGGACCGTTCCCGTACTCGCAGGACGGTTCCGTCTTCCAGAACCGTGAAGGCGTCCTGCCCAAGCAGAACACCGGCTACTACCACGAGTACACGGTCATCACCCCCGGCTCCCCGACCCGAGGCGCGCGACGCGTCGTCACGGGCGATCGGGTGCGGGAGGACTACTACACCAGCGACCACTACGCCACCTTCGACCTGATCGACCGCGGCTGCTGAAGCCCGGCCCCGAACCGATCCGCGCCGTAGCCCCCCACCTGCGGCGCGGATCACCGTCCGACGCGGATCAACGTCCGCGCGGGCAGCCGTCCGCTCCCGGGCCTGTAGCCTCCGGTCATGACCGTGACCTATGTGATCGACGGCTCCCGGGTCACCGGCCTGGAGCGGTTCTGGACCGTCATCGGCGAGGCTGTGAACGGCCCCGGCGGATACTTCGGCCGCAACTTCGACGCCCTGGCGGACTGTCTGGGCGGCGGGATGGGCACTCCGGACGACGGGGACTTCGTCATCGAATGGCGGGACCACGAGCGGTCGGCGCAGGCCCTGGGCCACGAGGAGACGGCCCGTTACCTGCGGGAGAGCCTCGCACGCGTGCACGAGAGCAATCGGCCCGAGGTGCGGCGCCGGCTCGACGACGCGCTGGCCGGGCGGGGGCCGACCCTGTTCGACCTGCTCGTGGACGTGCTCACGGCCGAGACGCGGCCCGGAACGCTCAGACTGCTGTGAGCCGACGGTGACGGCAGGTCTGCCCGCGGAGGGGGATCCCTCTGCGGGCAGACCTTCGTCGTGCGCGTCCGAAGGTGCTCAGTACTTGGTGGAGACGGTCACGCCGTCGAATCCTTCAACGGCGTGCAGGCTGATGAAGCGGTCCCCGGCTTCCGGGTGGTCGATGGTCAGCGTGTGCTCGTTCCCGGCGCCGACGGCCCGGCTGGTGTAGGCGGTGGTGGTCGCCCACTTGTCCGCGTTGTAGTAGAGGTCCGCGTCGCCCGTGCCGCCGGTCACGGTGATCTGCAGCTGAGCGGTGCCCGCCGGAATGCGTACGTACAGATAGGCGTAGTCGTCCTTGACCGCCTTCAACCCGCTGCGCTTGCAGTCCTTGCCCAGCTCCCTGGTGTCCTTCCCGGCGCACTCGCCCCCGGGCTCGGTGGGCGTGCCGCCGCCGCAGCTGCCGGCCGCGCAGGCGTTCAGCCAGGTGTTCCAGTCGGCTTCGTAACGGTCGCCGATGGTCGATGTGAGCAGGGTGCGGGCACCGTCCCAGTCACCCTTGCGGTAGAGGCCGAGGAGCGTGTCGATGTCCGCGCGGTGGGACTCCAGCATGTAACGGACGGCCAGATAACCCCAGTTGTAGACTCGGGTCTGGTCGGCGTTCTCGTAGGTGGTGTCGAACAGGGTCCGCAGGGTGTAGGTGTGGTTCGCGGCCTGGGCGGCGGCGTCGTCGTAGTCGACCTTGCGGTACGAGTAGGAGACGTACTCCGCGAATCCCTCGACCCACCAGACGGTCGGCGTGGTCAGTCCGTCCTCGAAGTCGCCGTGCATGTTGAAGCGGCCGTCGAGGTAGTGCGTGTACTCGTGGTTCAGGTTCCAGATCTGGAAGTCGGGGCGGGTCCACTCGGCCTCGTAGGCGATGAACCGGGGCTGATTGCCTTCCGCGGCGGGGTCGCCTTCCAGGTACATGCCGCCGTTGTTGGTGTTGATGCCGTAGATCGCGCCGGCGTAGGTCTGGTAGTCGGTGCTGGAGTCGAAGACCACGACCTCGATGGTCTTGTTGTTGTCGTCGGCGACCGGTCCGTTGTCCCGGGCCACCTCGTGGAAGTAGGCGTCCTGGTTGCGCAGGCTGGTGCAGCTGGCCTCAAGTTCCTCCGCGGCCATGTCCTGCGCCCGGATGGTGATGCTGTCGCTACAGGTGTGCTTCACCGGCAGGACGGCCTTCTCGAGACGCTCCGCGAGGTCACAGGTGCCGTAGTTCGAGCAGTTCGCCTTGTCGTAGGCCTCGACCATCTGCGCCATGGCAACCCAGAGCGGGGCGGTGGGGCCGGTGATGGAACTCTTGCCGAGCAGTCCGACAACCAACGGGCTCGCCTTGGGGCGCAGGGAGTCTTCCTTGAGGAAGCGGCCGAGCTCGAGTCCCGCGTTGGAGGCGAGGAACGACTGCTTGGTGCCCAGCAGGTCGAGATGGCTCGACGCGAAGTCGCTGAGGGCCTGCATCACGCTGGGGTCGGCCTCCACCGCGGCGATGAACTCCGGCACCTGGTGGCCGCGGAAGAACACCGTGTACACGCTGTTCACCGCGTTGACCATGTACCAGAAGTCGTTGTACGAGGAGTCGTAGTCGGCCAGCAGCCGCTTGACGACAGACAGGTAGCGGGCGTTCTCCACGGCGCTGTCGATCAATATGACGGCCTCGGACAGGGTCTGCCCGTTTTCGTCGGTGACGTCGAAGGCGTGCGAGGAGGCGAAGAACGCGTCGAGCGCGCCCTGGATGGCCGTACGCAGCTCCGGCCCGTAGCTGCCCACCGTGTCGGGGTCGTAGAACTGCACGTAGTACCCGGCTCGGAGATAGAGGACCAGCTGGGGCATGCCGGTACTGCTGTCGCCGGGGTAGGCGGCCGATCCCTCGCGCATGGCGTTGGCGACGGTGACCATCTGCGCCTCGCGGAAGGCCAGATTGCCGTCGTTGCCCTTGACGCGGAACAGCGTGTTGACGCAGTCGGTCGTCGATGACTTGATCTGTTGGACCAGCTCGCTTCCGGTGCGGCTGGTGAAGTCGCTGACATTGCACTCGGCCGCGGCCTTGGCCTTGGAGTCGGCCTTCATCGACGGCGCCAGGTGGCTCGGGAGCGTGGCTCCGGGGTCGTCGTAGTCCCGCCGCAGCGCGTCCTTGGATGCGGACAACGGCGGGCGGTCGGCGGCCTTGAGGGCCTTGCGGCCGAAGTGGTCGACGTCGTCCGCGGGCGCGGTCGGCGCCCCGGCGGAGGGGCCGACCGGCCCTGCGGCGGACCCGCCGCCCGTACGGACCGGACCGGCGTCGCCGGTCCGGGTGTGACCGGTTGCCGCCGAAACGGCGGAGCGCTGCTCGACGGCCTGGCTCGGTGCGGAGAGCAGGCCCACGCCCAGGCATGCTGCCAGGACTGCAGTGGACAATCCGGTGAATCGTTGTCGAACCGTTCGGTTCTTCACGTGCCGCCTCCCAGCGGTGTGTCAACCGCGCGACTGCGCGGGTGGGGGGATTGCGAGGAAGCGGACGGGGGATGGCATGAGCACACTCACTTCCTTCGCGGGCTGTACAATGGCACATGTCACATGTCCTTAGGAACCCCTCTCGCACACATTGCTCTTCAGAACAATTCGCGGCTCGTGCAAGGGAATTCGTCCGACCGTCGGTATGCACCGGTCGCTGCCGCCGGACGCCTCACCGAGGAGCAGTCGTCCGGGCCGGATCCCGAACCCCGCCTCCTGGACCGGGGCTTCGTACACCGCCGAGAAGCCGAGGAGTGACGATCGCCGTCCGACGCCTCTTCCGCCGAGCCCGCCCGGACGCCCGGGAGAGGCCGCTGTCCGGGGCGCGGCCGGCCGGCCCGGATGCCGGGCGGCGCGCCTCCGTCGGTGGACTCCTGCCATCCGTGGGCGCGCCACAGCCCGCACGCACGGCAGCGGTCGCTACGGGAACGGTGCTCGGCGAACTCCGTCTCCTGGAGGAGCGCCGGGCGACCGGGCGACGAGGAACACGCTTCAGCCGTCCCCGCGCAGGATCGGCGTGCGGATCGAGGACGATCGGCTGATCACGGCCGACGGTGCCCGGGTGATGTCGTCCACGCCGCGCACCGCCGACGGGATCGATAAGTGGATGGCCACCCCGCTGGAGGCCGATCCGGAGGAACGGCGCCTCGCGGTCGAGGAGCGGCCCGCGGACGCCGAGGACCGGCGTCCGGCGATCAGCCCTCGGCCGTCGGCCGGGACGCCGTTTCGGACCCGGCGCCTCGCACGACCTCGCCCGGCTCGTCGCCGTCGTCGGCCCAGATCGATCTGACATGGGACATGTGCGTCAGCATGCGTTTCTCGGCACCCTGTGCGTCACCGGCGATCATGAGATCGAGCAGTTGGATGTGCTCCTCGGCGGACGCGTTCAACTGCCCCGATTCCGACAGCCGGTTGAGGCCGAAGAGCCGAGACCGCTTGCGCAGGTTGCCGACCTCCTCCACCAGTCTGCGGTTGCCCGCAAGACCGAGCAGTTCGAGATGGAAGCGCCGGTCGGCCTCCAGGTACCCGATGATGTCGTGCTCGGCGGCGGCCGCCACGATCGCCTCGGCCAGCGGTCGCAGCGCCCTCAGCTCCGCGGTCTTGCCCATTCCGGCAATCCGGCCGACGGTGGGGACCTCGATCATGGCGCGCAGTTCGGTGAAGTCGTCGAGATCCTGCGCGGTCAGCTCCGTCACACGGAAACCCTTGTTGCGGACCGCTTCGACCAGCCCCTCCCGCGCCAGATCGAGCATCGCTTCGCGCACCGGCGTGGCGGACACCCCGAACTGGGCGGCGAGAGTAGGAGCGGAATAGACCACGCCCGGCCGCAGGTCGCCGGCGATCAGAGCCGCCCTGAGCGCGCTGGCCACCCGGTCGCGCAAGTGCTCGTGCGCCGAGAGGGCGTTGAGCATTGTCAGGGGGGCCATATGCATTCCTCCAGCGCCGTACGGGCTCTCAGAATACAATGTCACGTTTTTTCCACGGCCTCGGTCGTACCCGCCCTGTTTCCCCATCAGTTGATGAGTCCGCGGGCGCCTCGGGCACGGCCCCGAACACTGTGCCGGGCCGCCCCGAGCCGCGGTCTCACAGCACGAATCCCTCGGGGAAGGGGTCGGTCGGATCGAGGAAGAACTGCGCGGTACCGGTGATCGATGAACTGCACGTGCTGGAGGCCGTTGATGTCCGGGTCCTCGGGGTGACCGGGACGGTCGGCGCTGTTGACCTCGTCCATCAGGGCGAGCCCCGCCGCCAGGATGTCCTCCTTGCGACGGCGGTCGAACGGTAGCCCCAGGCCGGAGAGTTGGACCATGGCGTAGAAGTTCCCGCCGTGGGCGAGGTCGTAGCCGCACCGTCCCGTACCCGGGTACGGCCGCCGTCCGGCCGAGTGCGACGCTGAACGGCGACCACCGGCCCCCCCGGAGGGGGACGGTGACGGCCGGGCCCGTGCCCGGGTGGTACGACGATGCTCAGCTGTGCCCTGCGGCCAGGGCCTTCTCCGTCGCCGAACGCACGGCCGCCTCGTCGTCCGCGGGGAGCGGGAAACGCGGCGGACGGGTGCGACCGCCGTGGCGCCCGGCCACGTCCATGGACGCCTTGATGGCCTGGACGAACTCGGGCTTGGAGTCCCACCGCAGGAGCGGGTGCAGTTCCCGGTACAGCGGCAGCGCCGTCGCCAGGTCCCCGGTCACGGCGGCGCGGTACAGCTCGACACAGCTGGACGGCAGCATGTTCGGACACCCGGCGATCCAGCCGGCCGCCCCGGCGAGGGCCAGTTCCAGCAGTACGTCGTCGGCGCCCACGAGCAGGTCGAGTTCCGGCGCCCGTTCGCGGATCTCGTACGCCCTACGGACGTCGCCGGTGAACTCCTTGACCGCGACGATGCTGCCCTCCTGGTGCATCTCGGCGAGCAGGCCGGGTGTCATGTCCACCTTGGTGTCGTACGGGTTGTTGTACGCGACGACCGGAATCCCGACGTCGGCCACGTCGGCGTAGTGGGCGTGGACGGCCGCTTCCTCGCACCGGTATCCGTTGGGCGGCAGGAGCAGCACGGAACCGGCGCCCGCCTCGGCCGCCTGCTGCGCCCAGCGCCGTGACTCCGCGCTGCCGTAGGCGGAGACGCCCGGCATGACCCGGTCGCCGTCGCCCGCCGCCTCCACCGCGACCCGGACCATCCGCTCGCGTTCCTCGTCGGTCAGGGTCTGGTACTCGCCCAGCGATCCGTTGGGCACCACTCCGTCGCAGCCCGCCTCGATGAGCTGCCGCACGTGAGTGGCGTAGGCGTCGTAGTCGATCGTGCCGTCGGCGTGCAGAGTCAGCGGGGTGGCGACCATGATTCCCTGCCAGGGGCGGGTGCGTGCGTGCGGGGTGTTCTGCTGCATCGTGGCTCCTTGAGAGTGGTTGACAGAACATGACGGGCGCGGCATCACGAAGCGCGCACAGCGGGTGCCGTACGCGGCGCGGGGCGCGCCCGCGACGCGCCGGGTTCCGGGACCGGGCACGTCGGGGCCCGGCCGGGGTGCGCCGGACGCCGCACGCCGGTGGCCCGGGGTCCGGCGGGCCTCCCGGCGGCATGGCCGGAAGGGTCTGCCGGGAGGCTCGCGCGTCCGGCGCGGTGCATCGCAGGGCGGAGGAGCGCCCTCGCACCCCTCCCGGCGACGTTCGCCCCGACAAGCTTTCCCGGGAGGGGCACTAGTGCCGCTCCCGGCACTAGCCGGGATCGGCCGGTTCGGCGGCGAGTTCGGACAGCTTCACGGGGCAGGCCGGCGGGCGGTGCACTGCGCCCATCAGCGCGGCGGCGACGCTCTGGCGGGGCAGTGCTCGGACGGGCCGCCCGTCGAGGGTCGGCCGGAAGGGCGGTACGGGCTCGGCGCCGACGCGTTCGGCCGGCCCCCATGCACAGGTGCGTCTCACTGTTTCCTTCCCTGGGACATCGGGGCATCGGGACGCCGGAGCCCGACCTGACGGGGTGTCGCGGGCCGTTGTGTCGCGTCGGCGCGGGCGCCCTTGTGCCGGGCACGGGCGTCCGTCCCGCGGCCATGGCGCGTCGCCCGCGGACGACGCGCCGCCGCGACTCGTCGTCACGCGGCATGGGACGGGGTGTCGAACCGGCCCGGCGCGAACGGCCCGGGATCGATCGCGGGCCGGCGTCCCGGGATCGCGTCGGCGATCAGCGATCCGGTGGCCGGGGCCGGCCCGATCCCGGCCCCTTCGTGGCCACAGGCGTGGAAAGGCCCCGGCAGCCGGGGGTCCGGGCCGATCGCCGACAGATGATCGGAGACCTTGTCGGACACCAGGAGGTCTCCCTCCCCGGCACCGACGATGACGACATCCAAAGGCTGCCTCATGACCACGCCAGTAATATGTCACATTGCTTCAGGGTCGCCAAGGGGGCGGACAAAGGCAGTTGATGTCACATCGGCTGCCCTTGAGGACCCCGGGTCCACCGGGAGAACGCGCTCAGGGACGGGGCACGTTGCGCAGGTTGGAGCGGGCCATCTGGACCATCCGGCCGACTCCGCCGTCCAGCACGATCTTGCTGGCGGAGAGCGCGAAACCGGTCACCATCTCGGCGCTGATCCTCGGCGGGATGGAGAGCGCATTGGGGTCGGTGACGACGTCGACGAGGGCCGGGCCCTTGTGCTTGAAGGCGTCCTTGAGGGCACTCTCCAGCTGTTTGGGCTTCTCCACCCGCACTCCGTAGGCCCCGGCCGCTCGGGCGACGGCCGCGAAGTCGGGGTTCTTGTTGGCGGTACCGAACGAGGGAAGCCCGGCCACCAGCATCTCCAACTCGACCATGCTGAGCGACGAATTGTTGAACAGGACCACCTTGACCGGCAGGTCGTACTGCACGAGCGTGAGGAAGTCGCCCATCAGCATGGTGAATCCGCCGTCGCCGGACATCGACACCACCTGCCGGTCCCGGTCGACGAACTGGGCCCCGATGGCCTGCGGGAGCGCGTTGGCCATCGAGCCGTGACTGAAGGAACCGATGACGCGGCGCTTGCCGTTGGGCGAGAGATAGCGTGCGGCCCAGACGTTGCACATGCCGGTGTCGACGGTGAACACGGCGTCCTCGTCGGCCAGTCCGTCCAACACCGAGGCGACGTACTCGGGGTGGATCGGGATGTGCTTCTCGACCTTGCGGGTGTACGCCTTGACCACGCCCTCCAGCGCGTCCGCGTGCTTCTTCAGCATCCGGTCGAGGAACTTGCGGTCGGTCCGGGGCTTCACCCTCGGGGTCAGACAGCGCAGTGTCTCGCGCACATCGCCCCAGATCGCCAGATCCAGCTTGGAACGGCGACCGAGGTGCTCGGGACGCACATCGACCTGGACGATCTTCACATCGTCGGGGAGGAACGCCTGGTACGGGAAGTCGGTACCGAGCAGGATGAGGAGGTCGCACTCGTTGGTCGCCTCGTAGGCGGCGCCGTAACCGAGCAGCCCGCTCATGCCCACGTCGTACGGGTTGTCGTACTGGATCCACTCCTTGCCCCGCAGCGCGTGCCCGACCGGGGCCTTGACCCGTTCGGCGAACTCCATCACCTCGGCATGGGCGCCCGCCGTGCCGCTGCCGCAGAACAGCGTCACGCGTTTCGCCTCGTCGACCATCCGGCAGAGCTTCTCGATCTCCGCGTCCCCGGGCCGCACCGTCGGCCGCGTGGTGACCAGGGCGTGTTCCACCGCCCTGTCCGGGGCGGGCTGGGAGGCGATGTCGCCCGGCATCGTGACGACGCTGACCCCGCCCCGGCCGATCGCGTGCTGGATGGCCGTCTGGAGCAACCGCGGCATCTGCCGGGGGTTGGAGATCATCTCGTTGTAGTGGCTGCACTCCCGGAACAGCAGGTCCGGATGGGTCTCCTGGAAGTAGCCGAGCCCGATCTCGCCGGACGGGATGTGCGAGGCGAGGGCGAGGACGGGTGCCATGGAGCGGTGGGCGTCGTAGAGGCCGTTGATGAGATGCAGATTGCCGGGGCCGCACGACCCGGCGCAGGCCGCCAGCGAGCCGGTGACCTGGGCCTCGGCCCCGGCGGCGAACGCGGCGGTCTCCTCGTGCCGGACCTGGATCCAGTCGATGGCCGAGTTGCGCCGGATGGCGTCGACGACCGGGTTGAGACTGTCGCCGACGACACCGTACATACGCCTCACGCCCGCCCGGACGAGGATGTCGACGAACTGCTCCGACACGTTCTGCTTCGCCATGGGTGCGTACCCTTTCCGCGCTTCGGCTTCCGGACTCCGCATCCATCAACCCATGGCGTGCGCGATTACGCCTCCCAGACGGCGGCGCTCGTACGGTCGTCGGAGTAGCCCTTCACCCTGAGCTGAGTGTCCGTGAGGAAGGCCGCGAGCCCCGGTGCCTCACCGCCGGTCCAGCGTTCGGCGAGTTCCCCGGCCAGTGCCGGTTCGTCGCGCAGCGGTGCGGCGAGCCCGGGGCTGCACAGCAGCAGCATGTCACCCGACCGGGCCACCGAGGCCCGGAAGCGGAACGGCTCGGCAGGACGGTCGCCACCGGCGGCGGCGCCTCCCGGGCGGGACGACTCCCCGTTTGCGGAACCGGACTCCCCAACCTTCTCCCCACCGATCGCTCCGTTTTCGGTGTTCCCGGCGTTTTCGGTGTTCCCGGTGTTTCCGGTGTTTCCGGTGTTTCCGGTGTTTCCGGTGTTTCCGGTGTTTCCGGTGTTGCCTCCGTCCAGGGCGTTCCCGACGGAAGGCCCGGCCCGGTGCGAAGTCCCCGGTTCGAGGTCCTGCCAGACGCCGTCGCGCAGGCGGAAGAACCCACCGGCACCGATGCCGAAGAAGATCCTGGTACGGCAGTCGGGATCGGCGGACAGCAGGAGGCAACGCAGCCCCGCCGAGTACTGCCAGGGTTCGAGCCCCAGCTCGGCGGCACGGGCGCGCAGCCTGCCGAACCCGCGGTCGGTGAGCCGGTGCAGACCGGACTTCAGCTCGCCGCGCCGTCCGGCCCTTATGTCCTCGGTCAGGCGGAGATGGCTGCGCCCGATCGCACCGCCGATCCAGCGACAGGCGTCGGCCGCGGCCAGGTGCGCCTGCTCGGAGGCACGGGTTCCGGTGGCGACGGCCACCAGGAGAAGCGCCTCCCGGTCGGCGCCGAAGCGTGCGGTGAGCAAGGCGTCGCGCCGGTGCTCGCCGCGGAACCGCGCCGAGTCCCCGCGCACCGAGGCGGCACGCAAGGTGTAGGTGCCGTACCGGGCTCCGTCGAGCACCGTGTCGGCGGCGACGAGACCGTCCAGTTCCTGGGGGACGGTGACGGGCAGCGCGGTGGGCTCGGCGTCGTACGTGGCCGGCCGGTCGCCCACGTGGGTGCGCGCGGGACGCGGCACGGCAGGAGCGGGGGCCACGGGCGGTCCCGCGGACGACGGCAGGGCGGCGGGCGTCGACGGACCGGCGAGCGCCACTGGTCCGGCGGGCATCGACGAATCAGGCGCCACCGGCGGTCCGACGGGTGTCGACCGGCCAGGAACCGCCACTGGTCCGGCAGGCGTCGACGGGCCAGGGATCTTCGGTGGTCCGGTGTGCATCGGCGCGGCGGGGCCCGTCTGCGGCCCCGTGGGCGGCGGGGCGGTGAAGTCCGCGAAGGTGCGCGGGCTCGGCGGGCCGGCCGATGCGGACCCGGGGGCGGGTGCGTTCTCCTCGGGCGGCTCCCAGGGGGCACGCGTCCGTAACGTCGTCCGGCACGGCTCCGGCTCCGGCTCCGGCTCCGGCTCCGGCTCCGGCTCCGGGAGCAGTGTCCCCGCGCTCCCCCCGTTCCCCGCCGGACCGACCGCCCTCGCCACCGAGTCGAAGCGGTCGTCGAGGGTGTCACCGGTGTCGCCCGCACCACCCGGGCCACTCGCACCGCCCTGCCCGGTGTCCCTGTCGGTCTCGTCGTACAGCCTGTCCCACCAGTCGTCCTCGTCGGCGGGCCGCTCCCCCTGCTGGCTCATACCCTTGATTGTCCACCGCACGGGCCGCACGGAAACGGCGCATGACGAAAACACGACGCGCCGCGCGCACGGCGCGTCCGTGCACCCCGGTCGTGCAAACCGGTCGCGCAAACCGGGACCCCGGCCATGCGATCCGAGGCCCCGGTCGTGCGATCCGAGGTCCCCGGTCCCCGGCCATGCAAAAGGTCCGCCGGACGGACCCACCCCCCCACGGGAAAGCCGTCCGGCGGACCGGTCAGGTCGTGATCAACGCACGGCGTACGCGTCGCTCACGGTCTGGACGACGGAGTTGCCGTTGGCGTCCGTCAGTTCGGTCTTCAGCGTGACCGGCTTCCCGGCCGCGCCCGCGTGGTTCACGGTCGCGGTCCAGTGGCCGTCGCGCTGCGCGGTGGTGCCCTCGGTCCAGGTCTTGCCGCCGTCGTACGAGTACGAGACCTTGGCGGCGACCAGCTTGCCGGGCGTGTAGCCCGCGTGACCGACGGCGCTCAGCCCGATCGTCCGGCCGTCCTGTGCCGGAAGGGTCTTCAGCCCGTCCGCGTCCAGGTCGTAGCTCGGGAAGAGCAGCGGAATGCCCTGGGAGTAGGCGCTCTCGTCCCGGTGGGAACGGAACTTCCAGGTCGTCCGGGTCTGGGTGGACCGCTTCCACACGGCGGCGGGCTGGCCGAACTTCGCGGTATCCATGGTGAGTTCATACTCCGCGTCCTCGGCCGGCACGGTGAACACCCCGGACGGCCAGGAGGACTCGCCGATCACCTTGCCGCCACTGGTGAGCCGCATGCTGCCGGTGTCACCGAAGGAGCCCTGGATGCCCATGTGCTCGGTGTCGCCCCAGAACGCGGGGGCCACGCCGATCAGGTTGTCCTGCCGTTCGGCGGCCAGCTGGAGCTCGCCGTCGGCGTCGCGCGGTGCGGTCGGGGCCAGGATGCCCCGGTACCAGTTCTCCGTGCGCTTCGAGCCCGCGGTGTACGTACGCGCCCGGTCGGCCATGGCCTCGCCCCAGGGGAAGCTGGAGGAGAGGTAGCGCGTCCAGGCGGTGTCGCCCGCCGAGTAGTACTCGGTGCGCTTGCCGGGGACGGCGACGGAGTCGCTGGCGGCGGAGAACAGCCCGCCGTACGGCCGAGCCATGATCATCGTGTCGACGTAGTCCGCCGCGACGCCCATCGCCTCGTAGGCCGAGGTGACCGTGCCGAGCTTCTTGTCCCGGACCTGGTAGGTGCGGTCCGAGGTGAGAGGGCCGGTCTCGGGGAAGGCGAGGTTGTAGACGAACGGGCTGACGGCGGTGGCCTTCCAGCGCAGCGTCACCGGGCCCTCGGCCAGGGCGGCCTTCAGCGCGGCGGCCTCGCCCGCCTCGATGCCGAGCGACGGCACCGACGCCTGGCCGAACCCGGCCGACGGCTGCCAGGGACCCGCGGCCGGGCGGTGGACGACGACGGCCTTCGCGCCCGCGGCCTTCGCGTCGCGCGCCTGGGTGTGCACGTACCCGTCGTCGCCGACCTCGACCAGTGCGATCTTCCCCTCGACGCCCGCGGCCCTCAGCTCGTCGGGGGTGCCCTTTCCGGCGTCGACGAGCGCGGCCTCGCCCGTTCCGTCGAGGTTGACGGAACCGGTGCTCGCCACCCTCGGGTGCAGTGCGGCGCCGCCGACGACCGACAGCTCCTCGATCTGCGGGGCGTACGCGCGCCAGAAGCTGGAGAACTCGAAGTCGCCGTCGCGCGCCTTGCCCTGCACGTCCGCCAGGTAGTTCTTGACGCTGCCGGTACCGGTGACGGAGCCGGAGTGCAGCCAGGTGCCGTCCCACGAGCGGCCGAACGCGAGGGTCGTGGAGCGGTTCTCGGAGGCGCGGTCCGCGGTCTTCACCCGGAGCCGGTGGGCCTTGCGGGCGTCGAGCACCACGGTGGTGTCCTTGGTGACGTCGAGCTGCGGACGGGCGAGGTAGCCGACGGACTCGGCCATGCGGCCCGTGGCGTCCGCGGTGTCCGGCGTGACGACGAACCCGGAGACGAAGTACGCGCCGGGGCGCAGCCGGTAGACCTGGTCGGCGGCGCCGTCGTTGAAGCGGCGCTCGCCGCTGGAGGTGTCGGTTCCGATGACGTCCAGCGAGGAGGAGCCCGTGGCGGGCTTGCCGGCGCGGTCGATCAGCTTGACGCGCAGGGTGACGGTCTCCGGCTCGACGTACAGGGAGAACGGGGTGGAGACCTTCGCACCGCCGGGCCCGGTGGCCAGGACGCGTCCGGTGACATCGCCGTACTGGGCGGCCTTCAACTTCGCGGACGGGTCGATGCGCAGCGGGACCTTCACGGTGGCCCCGGCCGGGACGGTGACGGTCTTCGTGTCCAGCCCGGCGACCGGGGTGCGGACCGCGGAGCCGTCGTTGCCCGTGACGCCCTGGACCTGAAGCGACAGCTTCACCGGCTTGGTGCCGGAGTTGGTGTAGGGGAGGTCCACGGTGGTGCGGTCGTTCCTGTCCTGCGGCCAGTTGAAGGAGCCGGCCTGGACGGCGGGGGCGCCGACGACGGTGGTGTCGATCGCGGCCTCCACATCGAGCCGGCCGGCACCGGTCTCGCGCACGTCGCCGGGGATGTCGCTCTTCGCGGACGACACCAGGGCGGCCTTGATCTGCTGGGCGGTCCAGTCCGGGTGACGCTGCTTCACGATCGCGGCGGCGCCCGCCACGTGCGGGGTGGCCATCGACGTCCCGGACATCGACTGGTAGGCGTAGACGCCCCGGCCGCCCGCCGCCGCGGCGGAGATGGCGACGCCGGGGGCGGCGATCTCCGGCTTGAGGGTGTGCGCGCCGATCGCGGGCCCGCGGCTGGAGAACTGGGCCGTGGAGTCGTCGCGGTCGACGGCGCCGACGGTCAGCACGCTCGGGGCGCAGCCGGGCGAGGAGACGGTGTTGAGCCTCGGGCCGGAGTTGCCCGCCGCGACCACGAACAGCGTGTCCTCGCTTTGGGCGAGCTTCTCGGCGGCGACGCTCATCGGGTCGGTGCAGTCGGTCGGCTCCGGGCTGCCGAGGCTCATGGAGACGACGTCGGCCTTCTGGTCGACGGCCCACTGCATGCCGGCGATGATCCAGGACTCGGCGCCGGAGCCGCCGTCGTTGAGGACCTTGCCGTTGAGCAGTTCGGTGTCGGGGGCGACGCCCTTCTTCCGGCCGTCGCTCGCGGCGCCGGAGCCGCCGACGGTGGAGATGGTGTGGGTGCCGTGGCCCTGCCGGTCGTCGGCGGTGCTGGAGTCGGTGAAGTTCTCCGAGGCGGCGATCCGGCCCTTGAGGTCGGGGTGTTCCGCGTCGGCGCCGGTGTCCAGGACGGCGACCCTGGTGCCCTTGCCGGTGTATCCGGCGGCCCAGGCGAGGTCGGCGCCGATCTGCTTGGTGGACCGGTCGAGCGTGGCGCGGACCTTGCGGTCGAGCCAGAGCTTCTTCAGACCGGCGGCCGAGCGGGAACGGGTGTCGGTGACGTCCGCCCAGAAGTCGGCGGCCGTCTTCTTGTCCGCCTTGAGCGCGACGCCGTCGATGGCGTCGAGCACGAGTCCGCGCTTCGCGCCGCGCGGGGTGGCGGGCGCGGTACGGGCCGCGGCCTCGCCGTAGACGGCGATCAGCGGCAGCGCGGTGGAGTGCGCGTCGTCGTAGCCCTGCCGGACGAGTCCGGTGACGTTGAAGAGTTCCTGGTCGGCCTTGCCCTCGGCCAGTGCCCGGGCGGCGGTGTCGGGGTAGACGTAGAGGTCCTTGCCGGACTGCCTGGTCTGCAGGAGGGGCACGGAGCCGTCCTCGCGGGGCAGCGCGGTGACCGACGCGGCGCCGGAACTGTCCGTGCGCACCAGGACCTTGTCGCCGGTGACCAGGGTGACAGTGACTGGTTCGCCCGCCTTGGAGGTGGCGGACGAACTGCCGGTCAGTGGTCTCTTCTCGGTCGCGTCGTCCTGCGGCGCTGCCGCGGACGGTGCGATCGCGGTGACGGCCAGGACGGCGGCGGTGGCCGCCCCCAGCGCCGTACGCGATATCGGACGCATCGCTCTCCCCAAGTAAAACCGGGTTGCCTCTGAACAAACAGCGGCATTCCGGAAGTTGTCGGTACTGCGGTGGCGCCACATTGGCAGAGCGCGGGGCGATGAAGGGATGATGTGCGCGGCGGGTTTACGCCGTGGCCGCTTTCCGCCACGACCGGCGCCCGGAGTCGGCGACGGCGTGCGGAATCAATGCGTCCGGGAGGGACCGAGAGATGTTGGGGGCCATAGGTCTCGACGAGATACAGGAGTCGGCGTACCGCGCGCTCGTGACCGTGGGGGCCGCCGAGGTGCCCGATCTGGCACACCGGCTCGCGCTCCCCGAGCCGGACACCGAACGGGCGCTGCGCAGGCTGGAGCAGCACGGTCTGGCCGCGCAGTCCTCGTCGCGCACCGGCCGTTGGGTGGCGGCGCCTCCGGCGGTGGCGCTGGGGGCCCTGCTGACGCAGCAGCGCCACGAGCTGGAGCAGGCGGAGCTGGCGGCGGCGCTGCTCGCCGAGGAATACCGGGCGGAGGCCACCGATTCGGCCGTGCACGACCTGGTCGAGGTGGTGACGGGCGCGAGCGCGGTGGCGCACCGCTTCCATCAGTTGCAGCTGGGGGCCACCAGCGAGGTGTGCGCCCTGGTCACCGGGAAGCCGATCGCGGTGAGCGGGACGGAGAACGAGGCCGAGGAGCGGGCCGCCACGCGCGGGGTGTCGTTCCGGGTGGTGGTCGAGCGGGAGGTGCTCTCGTTGCCGTCCGGGATCATGGAGCTCTCGGCGGCGCTGGGCCGCGACGAGCAGTGCCGGGTCGTCGACCGGGTGCCCACCAAGCTGGTCGTCGCCGACGCGGCCCTGGCGATGGTGCCGCTGACCGGCCGGGGCGCGGAGCCCGCGGCGCTGGTCGTGCACGGCTCCGGGCTGCTGGAGTCGCTGATGGGACTGTTCGAGGCGGTGTGGCGGGAGGCGATGCCGCTCCGGTTCGGCGGGGGCGACCTGCTGGAGGAGGTCTCCACCGGACCCGACGCGACGGACCTGGAGATCCTGTCGCTGCTGCTGGCCGGGCTGACGGACGCGAGCGTGGCGAAGCAGCTGGAACTGGGGCTGCGGACCGTGCAGCGGCGGGTGAAGGGCCTGATGGAACTGACGGGGGTGTCCACCCGGCTCCAGCTGGGCTGGCACGCGTACGAGCGGGGCTGGGTGGCCCGGGAGCCCCGGGCCTGACCCGTCGGTGCCCGGGATGCCCGGCGCCGTGGACGGGCGGGACCGGCCGGACTCCGTCAGGCTGGTCGGATGGGTGTGTGGCAACTCGTCGCCGTCGGCCTGGTCATGTTCCTGGGCCTGCTCGGCGTGCTGGTGCCGGGGGTGCCCGGACAGGCGATCGTCTGGGCCGCGGTGCTGTGGTGGGCGCTGACCGACAGGACGACGGCGGCCTGGTCCGTGCTCATGGGCGCCACCGCGCTGCTGCTCGTGGACCAGGCGCTGAAGCCGCTGCTGCCGCCGCGCCGCCCGCACGGGTCGGGCGCCCCGCGCAGGACGCTGGTGCTCGGCGGCGTCGGCGCGATCGTGGGCTTCTTCGTCGTCCCGGTGCTGGGCGCACTGGTGGGCTACGTGGGGACCGTCTACGGTGTGGAGCGGCTGCGGCTCGGCAGTCGTGGCGCGGGGTGGGCATCGGTCCGCTCGGTGATGCGGGCCACGGGCTGGTCCGTGCTCGTCGAACTCTTCGCGTGCCTGCTGGTGACGGGGGCCTGGCTCGGCGTGCTGCTCCGGGCATGAGCCCGGCCGCCCCGGAGCGCCCCCGGGGCCCCGGACCCGCCCGTCGGCTCAGGTGACGCCTGGGGCGTGTGGCGAAAGTAGCGTCGTCCGCCCGAAGGGCGGGGCCCGCGGCGTCCGGTGCGGTGCATCGCAAGGCGGAGCATCGTCCGCGTACTGGACGTACGCGGGTGATGCGACAACACCGCGAGGTGCCGTGCCGGGCGTCCCGAGCCGGTGAACCTTCCCGGTCACGGCACTAGGTCCTGTGCCGGCCGCCCGGACAGGGCCTCCGGATCCTCGGCGGGCCCCGGGCCGTGACGTGCCGTGGGCTACTGTGCGCGCAAGGATCACCATCGTGTGTGACGCACAAGACATTGGCCCGAACCCTCTATCGGGAACTGAGTACTGGTGGGTAACGTCCGGGCCGTCCAGTCGTGCTCACTTCACACATGAGCATCTGCCTATCTTGGACCGCAGCCGGTGGGTCACACAGAGCCGTGGCACCGGAGCCCGATGAGGAGCAGCAGTCTTGCGCGAGTTCAGCCTTCCGGCCCTGTACGAGGTCCCCTCGGACGGCAACCTGACGGATCTCATCCGCCGCAATGCCGCTCAGCATCCCGATGTCGCGGTGATGAGCCGCAAGGTGGGGGACGCGTGGGCCGACGTGGACGCCAGGCAGTTCCTCGCCGAGGTCAGAGGGGTCGCCAAGGGGCTGATCGCGGCGGGCGTCGAGGCCGGCGACCGGGTGGCCCTGCTGTCCCGCACCCGTTACGAGTGGGTGCTGCTCGACTTCGCGATCTGGAGCGCGGGCGGGGTCACCGTCCCCGTGTACGAGACCAGCTCGCCCGAGCAGATCCAGTGGATCCTCGGTGACTCCGGCGCCACCCTGTGCGTCGTGGAGTCCGCGGCGCACGAGGCGTCCGTGGAGTCGGTCCGGGCGGATCTGCCCGCCCTGAAGGGGATCCGGCGGATCGAGGCGGACGCGATCGCCCGGCTGACGGAGGCGGGCGCGGACGTCCCGGACGAGACCGTGGACGCACGGATGGCGAGCGCCAAGGCGGACGACCCGGCCACCATCGTCTACACCTCGGGCACCACCGGCCGCCCCAAGGGCTGTGTGCTCACGCACCGCGGCTTCTTCGCGGAGTGCGGCAACGTGGTGGAACGGCTCAAGCCCCTGTTCCGTACCGGCTCGTGCTCGGTGCTGCTCTTCCTGCCCACCGCGCACGTCTTCGGACGGCTGGTCGAGGTGGCGTCGGTCATGGCTCCGATCAGGCTCGGCTGCGTACCGGACATCAAGCACCTCACCGATGAACTGGCCTCGTTCCGGCCGACGTTGATCCTCGGCGTGCCGCGCGTCTTCGAGAAGGTCTACAACGGGGCCCGGGCCAAGGCGCAGGCCGACGGCAAGGGCGCGATCTTCGACCGGGCCGCGGACACGGCCATCGCGTACAGCCGCGCGCTGAGCACCCCGCAGGGCCCGTCCCTGGGACTGCGCCTGAAGCACAAGCTGTTCGACAAGCTGGTCTACGGCAAGCTGCGCGCGGTGCTGGGCGGACGCGGCGAGTACGCGATCTCCGGCGGCGCGCCGCTGGGCGAACGGCTGGGCCACTTCTACCGGGGCATCGGCTTCACCGTCCTGGAGGGTTACGGCCTGACCGAGACCTGCGCGGCCACCGCGTTCAACCCGTGGGACCGCCAGAAGATCGGCACGGTCGGCCAGCCGCTGCCCGGGTCGGTGGTCCGGATCGCCGACGACGGCGAGGTGCTGGTGCACGGCGAGCACCTGTTCACCGGCTACTGGAACAACGAGGCGGCCACGGTCGAGGCGCTGGCCGACGGCTGGTTCCACACGGGCGACCTCGGCACGCTCGACGAGGACGGCTACCTCGCGATCACCGGCCGCAAGAAGGAGATCATCGTCACGGCGGGCGGCAAGAACGTCGCTCCCGCCGTGATCGAGGACCGCATCCGCGGGCACGCCCTGGTCGCCGAGTGCATGGTGGTCGGTGACGGGCGGCCGTTCGTCGGCGCGCTGATCACCCTGGACGAGGAGTTCCTGCGCCGCTGGGCCGAGGAGCACGGCCGGCCGGCCGGGGCGACGGCCGCCTCGCTGCGCGAGGACCCGGAGCTGCTGGCCGAGGTGCAGCGGGCGGTGGACGACGGGAACGCCGCGGTGTCCAAGGCGGAGTCGGTCCGCAAGTTCCGCATCCTGTCCTCCCAGTTCACCGAGGAGGCGGGGCACATCACCCCGTCGCTGAAGCTGAAGCGGAACATGGTGGCGAAGGACTACGCGGACGAGATCGAGGCGATCTACCGGCGCTGACCGCGACCGCGCGGACCACCGGCGCCGGCCGCGGGTCACCGGCGCCGAACGCACGAACCACCGGAACCGAACGCGACCGCGCGAACGGGCCCGCGCCGGACAGGGTGCGGGCCCGTTCGCGTTCCACCGTCCGGACGGCGTCAGAGCAGCTCCTCCAGCCGCTCGGCCAGCAGGTCCCAGCGCCACTTCTCCTCGACCCAGGCCCGTCCCCGCTCCCCCATGCGCTGCCGCAGCTCCGGGTCGTGCAGCAGCGTGACGACCCGGTCGGCGGTCTCCTCGACGCAGCCGCCGCGCACCACCCACCCCGTCTCGCCGTCGAGCACGGCGTCCGGCGCGCCGCCCGAGTCGCCCGCGACGACCGGCAGTCCGGTCGCGGACGCCTCCAGGAAGACGATGCCGAGCCCCTCCACGTCGAGACCGCCGCGCCGGGTGCGGCACGGCATGGCGAAGACGTCGCCCGCGCCGTAGTGGGCGGGCAGTTCCTCCCACGGCACGGACCCGGTGAAGCGCACCGACTCCTCGACACCCGTCCGACCGGCCAGCCTCTTCAGGTCGTCGGCGTACGGCCCGCCGCCGACGATCAGCAGGACCGCGTCCGGGACCCGCTCCAGGATCGCGGGCATCGCCAGGATCAGCGTGTCCTGGCCCTTGCGCGGCACGAGCCGTGACACGCAGACGACGACGGGCCGGTCGGCGAGCCCGAGCCGGGCCCTGACCAGGTCCCCGCCGGAGCCCGGATGAAAGGTCTTCTCGTCGACGCCGGGCGGCAGCTGGACCATCCGGCCGGCCGCCGCGGGGCTGAGCGCCGAGGCGATCCGGGAACGGGTGTATTCCCCGAGGTAGGTGAGGGTGTCCGTGCCGTCGCCGATCCGCCGCAGCAGCTGACGGGCCGCGGGCAGCTGGGCCCAGCCGGCCTCGTGCCCGTGCGTGGTGGCGACCAGGCGGCGGGCCCCGGCCCGGCGCAGCGCCGGGGCCATCAGCCCGAGCGGGGCCGCGGCGCCGAACCATACGGACGTGCAGCCGTGTTCGCGCAGCAGCCCCACCGCGCGCCGGGTGACCCGGGGGGTGGGCAGCAGCATCGTCGTGGGGTCCCGGACGACGGTGAACGGCTGCTCGGCGTCGAAGGCGGAGGTGGCCGCGACGCCTTCCGCGGTCCGCTTCCAGGTGGAGGCGTACACGACGACGCGCCCGGGGTCCAGCCGCAGGGCCATGTTGTGCAGGAACGCCTGGATGCCGCCGGGGCGCGGCGGGAAGTCGTTGGTCACGATCAGGGTCTTGTCCATCGCGGCCGACAGTACCGGGCGGGTGACCTTGATGGCCGACGCAGGGGCCGGGCGGGCATGATGCCCCTCGTGCCGCGCGTGTCCACTCGTGTCCGCGCTGTACGCACCGCACACGCACGACGGAACGGATGAGCTGCCATGACGGGATCGACCGGGGCGCGGCTCGCTCCCGCGGTGTGGGCCCTCACCAGGATCGCGCTGCTGCTCTGCGTCACGAAGGTGATCGTCCTGCCCGGTCCGGACGTGACCAGTGACGTCTCGGTGATCTACCGGGGCTGGTCGGAGGTGCTGCGCTCGGGCACGTACCCGATGTCGGACGTGACCTGGCAGTACCCGCCGCTCGCCGCGCTCGCGGTGCTCTCCCCCGCCCTGCTGCCCTTCCTCGACTACACCTCGGCGTTCTTCGTCCTCGTGCTGCTGTGCGACGGTCTGGTGCTGGGGCTGCTGCTGCGCGCGGGCCGCGGGAAGGGCCGGTCGGCGGCGGGGATGTGGGTGTGGGTGGCCGGGGTGCCGCTGCTGGGCACGACCGCGTACGCCCGCTACGACCTGATGGTGACGGCGGTGGCGGTGGCGGGGCTGCTGGCGGGAGTACGGCACCCGCGGGTGCTGGGGGTGCTGGCCGCGGCCGGGGCGCTGCTGAAGGTGTGGCCGGCGCTGATCCTGGCCGGCACCGCGCCCGGCTCCCGGACGCGCCGGGCGTGGACGGCGGCGGCGGTGACGGCGGCCGGGCTCGCACTCGGCTGCGCGCTGGCGCTCCCCGGAGCGTTCGCCTTCCTCGGCTTCCAGCGCGACCGGGGCACCGAGGTCGAGTCGCTGGGGGCACTGGTGTTCCACGTGGCGCGGGTGTCCGGCTGGCCGGGGCGGGTGGAACTGCACTACGGCTCGCTGGAGTTCCTGGGGCCGGGGGTGGAACTGGTGAGCACCGTCTCCCTCGCTCTGTCCGTACTCGCCCTCGGCTGGCTGCTGGTGTGGCGGCTGCGCGCCCGTACCTTCCGGGCGAGCACCCCGGCCGACGCCGCGTTCACGGCGGTCCTGCTCTTCACGACCACGAGCCGGGTGATCAGCCCGCAGTACATGCTGTGGCTCGTCGGCCTCGCGGCGGTCTGCCTGGTCTTCCGGGACAGCGGGATGGGGCTGCCGGCCGGGCTGGTGCTGCTCGCCACCGGCCTGACCCAGGCGGAGTTCCCGTTCGGCTTCGACAACGTGGTGGCCGGTGACGCGACGGGCGTGGCGCTGGTGTTCCTGCGCAACGGTCTGCTGGTCGCGGCGACGCTGATCGCCTGCCGTCGGCTGTGGCGGCGCACGGCACCCGGGGCACCCGGGGCTCCCGGCGACGACGACGAGACCGGGAGCGGGGACGGGATCGCGGCGGGCCGCCGTCGCGCCGCCGGGGAGTCGGAGCGCCTCGATTCCTGAGCCGTGTGCGCGGACCGTGGCAGGCGGCGTGACCGGGGCCGGCCGGGCTTCCCCCGCAAGGGCTCAGCCGAGCCGGGCGCGCAGGTACTCCCGCCAGCGCGCGGTGAACTCGGCGGGGGTGCTGGAGAACACCTCCCGCAGGGCCCGTCCCACCGCCCCTTCCCGCTCCCGCTGTCCGGCGACGGCCCGGTAGAACGCGGAGAGCCTCCGCTCGCCCCAGACGTCGGCGATCAGCTCGCAGGCCAGCAGGCCGCCCTCGTACGCCTTCGCCAGCCGGGCCTCGTCGCCCGCGAATCCGAAGTCCTCGTCCGACGGGAGCGCGGCGGGAACCTCCCCGCGCCGGACCGCGGCGGCCAGTTCGGGCGCCGCCTGCGCGGCGGTGCGGTGCTCGGCGCGGTAGGCCACCCGGTCCGCGAAGCCCTCGGAGAGCCAGACCGGGGTGGCGCCGGTGGTGCGGGCCCGGGTGGCGACATGGGTGATCTCGTGGGTGAGGACGATCCGTTGCCCGAACGCGCCGAGTGCGCCGTACGCCTGCGGATTGACGATCACCCGGTCCGCGGGGGCCCCGTCCGGGCCGCCGGGCCGCGCGGTGGTGACGGCCGCCATGCCCCGGTAGTCGGCGGCGGGAGCGCCCAGCAGCCCGGCCATGTCCTCCACGGTGTGCGGTACGAGCACCAGCACCCGGCCGGGCCAGCGTTCCGGCCAGGCACCGGAGACCGCGGGCACCGCCCGGTCGGCGGCCCGGGAGATCGCGCGCAGCTCGCGCCCGGTGCGGCCGACGCCGAGGACGAGACTGTGCGTGCCGCGCACCGCCCGGACCCGCCCCTGCTGCCAGAGCAGGCCGCCGCCGTCCGCGCCCGGCCGGTCGGCGGTGAGGTACCAGCGGCCGTCCGCCCCGTCCCGGCGCAGGTCGAGCACCCGGTCCGCGGTGGCCGGGGCCCGGTCGTACCCCTTGATCCGGTAGCTCAGCCGGACGTGCGCGGTGACGCGGCCGGCGCCCCGTCCGGTCAGCTCCGTGACCCGGTACGTCCAGGAGGCCAGCGGCACGTCCGCGAGGTTGTCCAGCTCCTGGCGCTGGGCCGCGCGCAGCCCGGTGGCGCGGGGGTCGACGGAGGCCAGGTAGGCGTCCGTGTCATGGGCCGTCACGGCGGCGGCGCGGCGGTCGAGGAGGGCGCGCACGGAGCGGGCGTCGGCCCCCGGGACGCGATCGGCGGATCCGGTCCCGGGGCCGCCGGGGGCCGCGCAGCCGGACAGGAGCAGCGCCCCGGCGAGCAGCACTCCCGCCGCGCGCCGCCCACCGTCCCGTCCCCGTCGCCGGCCCATCCGGTCGAGAGTACGGGCCGGGCGCGGGTGAGGGCACCGCGGGTGACCGGGAACCGAACGCGGACGGCCGGTCAGACGCGGGTGACCGAGGAGACCGGCATCATGCCGACGGGGTCGTAGCGCACCGGGGCGCCCGGGTACGGGGCGTGGACGACCCGGCCGTTGCCGACGTACATGGCGATGTGGCCGGCGTCGGCGCGATACGCCACCAGGTCCCCCGGGCGGGCCTGGGAGAGCGGCACCATGTGTCCCGCGTACCGCTGGGCCTGCGAGGTGCGGGGCAGGCCGACGCCTGCCCGGGCGTACGCCCACTGCATGAGCCCGGAACAGTCGAAGCCGTCGGGTCCGTTGGCCCCCCAGACGTAGGGACGTCCGAGGGCCTGCTGTACCGCCATGACGGCGACGGCCGCCCGTGCGGAGCCGGCCGGCAGTCCGGCCGCCGCTGCGAACACGTCCTCGCGGCCGGAGCGGGAGGCGTTGGCGAGGTCCGTCCGCTCGGCGCCGGACAGCGTGCCCAGCAGCCGCTTGGCCTGGGCGAGTTTGCGCTCGACGGTCCGCTTGTGGCGGGCGGCCGTCTCGCGGTCGCGTTCCAGTCCGGCCAGGGCGCGGGCGGCCTCCGCCCGGGTCTGTTCGAGGGAGCGCCGGGTCTGCCGGAACTCCCGGAGCTCCGCGGTCTGACGTTCCGTCAAGCGGTTCAGGGTCGCCGCGCGTTCGAGGTAGGTGTCGGGGTCGGAGGAGAGCAGCAGGGCGAGCGAGGGGTCCACGCCGCCGGAGCGGTACTGCGCGGTGGCCAGCGAACCGAGCGAGGTGCGCAGCCGGTTGAGGTGTTCCTGCCCCAGGGCCGCCCGGTCGCGGGCCCGGTTCGCCTCGTCGCGCAGCCGGTCGGCGCCCTCCCCGGCCCTGTTGTACTGCTCGGTGGCACGCTCGGCCTCGACGTACAGCCGGTCGATCCGGGCCTTCACGCTCCGGGGCGTGTCCTGCGGTTCGGCGTTCGCGGTGGCCGCCCCGAGCGTGGCGGCGGCGGTCGCCGCCGCGGCCGACAGAACGGTGGCGTGGGCACCCCGGTTGAGACCGGGCTGTATGGAACGGCGATGGGACACCACAGGACACCGCACTCCCTTCCGCTGTACGCGGATGTGCGCGGCCCCTGCCGCCCGGGCGGGCGGACCGACGACGGGAGCCGCACAGCAGGCAGACAGTAGTCGTACGGCCTGGCGGCGACCAAGGACCTCGCCGGGCGGCCGGACGGGCGGGAAAGCGGGCGCCCCGCCGGTGACCTGTGGTCTCCGGCGGGGCGGGCCGTAGTGCGGGGCGCGGGAATTCGCCCGTTCGGGCGTCGTCAGGCGACGCGCACGCCGAACTGGAAGCTGCCCATGGTGTTCATCGACTCGTAGCGGACGTACGCGCCCGGGTACGGGGCGTGCAGCACGGTGTTGTTGCCGGCGTAGAGGCCCACGTGCGAGGTGTTGTTGAAGAAGACCAGGTCGCCCGGCTTCAGCGCGCCGCGCCCGATCCGGGGGCCGTCGTTGACCTGGGTGTACGTGACCCGGGAGATCTGGACGCTGGCCTGCGCGTAGGCCCACTGGGTCAGCCCGGAGCAGTCGAAGGAGTTGGGGCCGGTGTGGCCGGAGGCGTACGGCTTGCCCACCTTGGTGGAGGCGGCGCTCAGGGCGGCCGCGCCGCGGGCGGAGGCGGGGACCTCGTTGCCCAGATCGACCCGGTCGACGGCGTCGCGGCTGGCGCGGCTGCTGGCGCGCTGTTCGGCCTCCTGCATCTTCGCGCGCTCGGCCGCGGTCAGAGTGTTGAGCAGCTGGCGCGCCTTGGCGAGCCTGGTCTGGAGCTGCTTCTTCTTCTCGCCCATCACCTTGCGGGCGTCCGAGAGGTCGCCCAGCTTGTCCTGGGCCTCCTTGCGCTGCTGCGCGAGGACCCGCTGCTTCTCCTGGATCTCCCGGAGCGCATCGGCCTGCTTGGCCGTCAACTGGTCCAGCGCGGAGGCCTCGTCGAGGAAGGTGTCCGGGTTGGAGGAGAGGAAGAGCTGCACCGACGGGTCGAGGCCACCGGAGCGGTACTGCGCGGCGGCGAGCGAACCGAGGCCGCTGCGCAGGTTGTTGATCTCCTGCTGGCCGCGGGCCACCTTGTCCTGCAGCGCGCTGACTTCCTTCTCCAGCTTCTGCTGCTTCTCCTTGGCTCCGTAGTACTGCTCGTTGGCCTCGCCGGCCTCATGGCCGAGTTTGTCGATCTCCGCCTTGACCTCGCTCTTGGAGGGCTTGGGGTCGGCCTGGGCCGCCTGGGAGGACAGGGCCACGGCTGCGGCGGCGGTCGCGGTGAGCACGGTCACACGGGCGCGGCTCGGCTGCTTGGGACGACGGTGGGACGCCACGAAGGCGATCTCCTTCTTCCTCCGGCCGCCTACCGGGCTGTGGGGGGCTCGGGTCCCCGGCTCCGTGCATGTCACGGACTCGGCGGTTCCTTCGCCGTCACCCCGGATGGGTGATCAACCGAGCGAAGGTTCGATGGTGACCCTAGTGACCAACTTGTGATCAGTTCAAATCCTCACCGGAAAAATCTCACCACAGCAGGTACTTCTTTACCCATATCACACAGGCCGTAGCGGCGGCCTGACGGTCCGTTCCGTGAAACCCGGCGAGTCGTGACAACCGTCATGAGACGCGCGAAAGACGCTTCAGGAGCAAGGCGGACGCGACGGGCCGGGCGCCCGCCTTCGCCACCCCGTCGGCGACCTCGCGGTCGGTGGAGACCACCACGACCGGGCGTCCCGGCGGTTCGGCGCGGGCCAGTTGGCGGATCAGCTCGTCGGCGGTCACGCCCGGCTTGCTGAACAGCACGCGGACGCCGCGCGGCGGCGCGAGCAGCACCGGGGCGGCGAGTTCGGCCCCGTCGAAGACACAGGTCATCTCCGCGCCGCTCTGCGCGGCGAGCACCGAGAGACCGCCCAGCAGCCTCAAGCGCTGCTTCTCCAGGGGCAGTTGGGGATAGCCGGTCTTGGTGACGTTGTAGCCGTCCACGATCAGGTGCGCCTGCGGCAGCGCGAGCAACTGGTCGAGCAGGGCCGGATCGGTCTCCGAAAGCGCCCTGGCGGCAATGTCCTTGGGCGACATCCGACCGGGTTCGACCGCGTCGACCCCGTCTGCCGGACGGATCGAGGCCGGGGGCAGGGCCAGTTCACGGCGCAGCCCCCGGGCCGCGTCGAGCACCGTGTCCAGCAGCAGCCGCAGTCGCATGTCCTCGACCGAGCGGCCCTCCCGCGCGGCCCTGCGGCCCGCCTCGGCGGACGCCTCGGCCTCGCCGAGCCGCGCCTTGAGCCGACGGGTCTCGCTCTCCGCCGCGGAGAGCTGGGCGGCCGCCTCGGCGCGCATGGCATCGCTCTCCGCCCGGCTGCGGCGCAGCGCGGCCTCGCCGCGCCTGACGTCGTTGACCGCACTGCGCAGTTTGCGCTGGAGGGAATCGGCCTCCTTGCGGGCGGCGTCCAGTTCGGCGCGCAGCCGTTCCGTCTCGCTCCTGGTCTGGGCACGGGCCTGGGCGAGCTCCTCGCGCAACTGCTCCAGCTCGCGGCGGCTCGCCTCGTCGGCGCGTTCGGCCTCGGCGCGCTGGACCTCCTCGCCCGCGGCGGCGACCAGCTTCACCCAACCCACCGGGCGCAGCACATAGGCGGCCGCGGCGACGTCGACGGGATCGGCGGCCGCGGGCGGCGAACCGGACTCCAGGGCACGGGCCAGCTCCGGCTGCTGCTCCCCCAGCCGTTCACCGATGCGCTGCCGGAACAGCGCGTCGCTCTCCAGCGCCGCCGCCATCGCGTTCCCGGCGAACTTGGCACGCCGGGTAGGCGTGAAGCGGGCGTACTGTCGCAGCGGGGCCGGGAGTTCGCCGACCGTCAGACCGCCGAACGCGTCCGAGACCAGCGCGACGACCCGCCGTCGCACGCCTTCGGGCAGCGGGCGGTCGAGCGCCTCGACAGCGCCGTCGGCCGCCTCGGCCGGTTCGGCGCCGCTTGCGGGCCGCTCCACCATCCGTCACCTCAAAATCGATTGTCTGTGCGCGGCTCCGTCAGGAGTCGGCACCCGGCCTGGCGACCAGTTCGATCTGGTCCACCGCGTTGCACCAACGACAACGCACCGACTCGATGGTCTCACTGACCACCTCGCGTTCCTCGACGGTTGCTTCCCCGGCCAGGTCGAGATGGACGTACTCGACGACCTTGGAGGAACGCGTCACGTCGAAACGCGTGAGATTTCCGCAGAGCGTGCAGCGCCAGCGGGTCCCGTCGGTCGGCTGCGGAACCGTCGTCATCGTTGCGTCCTCTTTCGTCGAGCCTGGTGCCGTCTGTTCCAAGGATCTCGCGGTGCGCCGTCGAACTGCGGATCGTCCTGCCGTGCGAGGGGCCGCTCTGCTCACCACCGGCCCCTCTCAACCCTACGGCCTCGCCGTGTCCGCCCGACACGGCGAGGCGGTCTGTCCCGTTCCCTCCACTTGCGTCATGCTCTGTTCATGATCGATCTGCGAGTTGCGGCCGGCAGGCTGACCAGCGGACTCCTACGGACGGTCACCTCCGGCGGCCCGCTGGTCACCCACACCCTGATCGCGTTGTGCTGCCTGATCTTCGTGCTCGGCCCGCTCTCCGGCCTCCGCCCGCCCCAGGGCACCGCCGACGCCGTGCTCGCCGCGCAGGCCGGCTACTTCGAACGCTGGGGGGTGATCCCGAACGAGCTGTGGAACGGCTCCGGGCGCGTCCTGCTCACCCCGCTCACCGCCCTCTTCGTGCACGGCAGCTGGCTGCATCTGCTCGGGAACATGCTGTTCCTGTACGTGTTCGGGGCGATGACCGAGGAGCGCATGGGCCGCGCCGAGTTCACCCTCTTCTACGTGGTGTGCGGCTATCTCGCGCTGACCGCATACGCCGCCGCGCACGCCACGTCCGACCAGACACTGGTCGGCGCCTCGGGGGCCATCTCGGCGGTGCTGGGGGCCTTCCTGTACCTGTTCCCCAGGGCCCGGGTCACCAGCCTGTTCCCGTTCCTCTTCTTCCTGCCGCTGCGCTTCCCCGCCTGGATCGTCCTGATCTTCTGGTTCGTCCTGCAGTGGCTGGCGGTCCGGAACTCCGGCGACGGCGGGCCCGGCGTGGCCTATCTGGCCCATGTGGTCGGCTTCGCGCTCGGCTTCCTCTACGCATGGGGGCGCTACCGGCGTGCGGATAGAGTGAAGGCCCCAGCAGCGGCCACCGAGGGAGAGAACCAGCCGTGATCAGCGCGATCGTGCTCATCAAGACCAGCGTGGACCGGATTCCCGAGATCGCCGAGGCCATCGCCGCGCTGGACAACGTCAGCGAGGTCTTCTCCGTCACCGGCACCTACGACCTGATCGCCATGGTCCGGGTGGCCCGGCACGACGACCTGGCGGACGTCATCCCCGGCCGGATCAGCAAGATCCCCGGCGTCGAGGCCACCGACACGCACGTGGCCTTCCGCACGTACTCGCAGCACGACCTGGAGGCCGCCTTCAACATCGGCCTCGACGCGTAGCGTCCACCTCCCGTGACCCCGGTGGAGGCGGCCCCGCCGCCTCCACCGGGGTCACGCGCTCTCAGCCCCGGTCCGGCACGCAGCGACCGCCCTCGGTACGGTACGTCCACCGGGCACCCTGGCCGACCAGCTCCTTGACCGCCCGTACGAAGCGCTCGATGTGCTCGTCGGGCGTACCGGCGCCGAAGCTCACCCGGATCGCGTTGAGCGGCCTTTCTCCCGGCGCGGCCTCGGGAGCGCCGCACTCGCCGACCTCCTGCGGGTCGCTGCCCAGCAGCGTACGGACCAGCGGGTGGGCGCAGAACAGTCCGTCGCGCACCCCGATGCCGTACTCGGCGGAGAGCGCCGCGGCGAAGTGCGAGCTGTTCCAGCCCTCCACCACGAACGAGATGACACCGACCCGCGGGGCGTCGTCACCGAACAGCGAGAGCACCGTGACCTCGGGGACCTCGGCGAGCCCGGCACGGACGGCGGCGACGAGGTGCTGCTCCCGGGCGACCAGGTCGTCGAAGCCCGCCTCGGTGAGCGCCTTGCAGGCGGAGGCGATGGAGTACACGCCGATGACGTTGGGGGAACCGGCCTCGTGACGGGCCGAGGTGGTGTGCCACTCGACGTCCACACCACCGTCGGCCCGGCGGGCGACCTTGCGCGAGGCGCCGCCGCCGGCCAGGTACGGCTCGGCGTCCCGGAGCCAGTCGGCCCGGCCCGCGAGCACGCCCGAGCCGAACGGCGCGTACAGCTTGTGCCCGGAGAAGGCGACCCAGTCGACGTCCAGGTCGGTGATGTCGACGGGGTGGTGCGGGGCGAGCTGCGCGGCGTCCAGCACGATCCGGGCGCCGTGCGCGTGGGCGGCGGCCGCCAGTTCCTTGACCGGCCACAGTTCACCGGTGACGTTGGAGGCGCCGGTGACGCAGACCAGCGCGGGACCGTAGGGGTCACGGTCGGCGAGCGCCCGCTCCAGCGTCTCGACGGCCTGGGCCGGGGTGCGCGGGGCGTTCAGGTACGTCACCCGGGCGTCGCGCCACGGTAGCAGCGAGGCGTGGTGCTCAGTCTCGTACACGAACACCTGGCAGTCGGCGGGGACCACCGCGGCCAGCAGGTTGAGCGAATCGGTGGTCGAGCGGGTGAAGACGACCTGGTCGTCGGGGCGGCAGCCGAGGAACCGCGCGACGGTCTCGCGGCTGTTCTCGAAGAGGTCCGTGGAGAGCTGCGAGAGGTACCCGGCGCCGCGGTGGACGCTGCCATAGTACGGGGCGTACGCGGCGACGTCGTCCCAGACGCGCTGGAGGGCCGGGGCGCTGGCGGCGTAGTCGAGCGCGGCATAGGTGACTTCACCACCCGTGACCAGCGGAACCGTTACATCCCTTCCCAGAACCGACAGAGGGGCACAAAGCGACTGGTCGGCGGCAGCGGTGAGGACAGACATGGCGAACTCCCGTAGAAGGCAGGCGAAACGCATGCGCCGGCGGATACGCGGCAGCGCAGCGGAAAGAGAAGAAGGGCGCGGAAAAGGGCGAGAGAGCCCTGGGGCCTGTTCTGGGTTCGCCCGTGGAGCGAGGAGCGGCGTCCGGTGCCGTCGAATCCAAGGCGGAGGAGGGAGTCGACGCGGGGCGTCGGCGACCGACGACAACGCGGGAGGCGACGATGCCGGACGCCGCGACGCCGCGGGCGAACCCAGAACAGGCCCTAGCGCATTCGCGTGCTCACAAGAGACTCCCTAGGGACCAGGACCCCGGGGGTTGGCATTCACTGATGCCGAGGGGCCCGCGCTTGCCGCAGACCTCGCTGCCTGCGGCCTGGTCTTCACCCGGGGCACCCCGCCACGGACGGAGGGTTGCCGGACAGCGGGCCGGGGCCGTAGTCGCTGTCACTCATGACCTGCCTGCATCCTGCCATACGGATGCGAACGCGCAAGGGCGCGGTCCAGGATCCGGACCGCGCCCTGCGTCATATTCCCTCGGTTCAGAGGCTGTCGGATGTCCGATCGCGGCTCACCCGACAGGCTCTCAGGCGTTGCTCGCCGCCACCCAGCGCTCCAGCGCGCGCCGTGCCGCCCCGGAGTCGATGGACTCGGCGGCCTTCCGGATCCCGGCGGCGAGCTGCTCGTTCAGCGTGCCGTCCGTCGGCTCCAGGGCCACCAGCGCCGCGGCCGAGTTGAGGAGCACGGCCTCCCGTACGGGCCCGTGCTCACCGGCCAGCACCCGGCGGGCCACGTCCGCGTTGTACGAGGGGTCGCCGCCGCGCAGCGCCTGGGCCGGGACCAGTGCCAGACCTATGTCGCGCGGGTCGAACGCCTCCTCGCGCACCGCTCCGTCGCGGACCACCCAGACCCGTGAGGTCGCGGTCGTCGTCAGTTCGTCGAGCCCGTCGTCGCCGCGGAAGACGAGCGCCGAGTTGCCCCGTTCGGCGAGGACGCCGGCGACGATGGGCGCCATCCGCGGATCGGCGACGCCGACGGCCTGGGCGCGCACCCGGGCCGGGTTGGTGAGCGGGCCGAGGACGTTGAACGTGGTCTGGGCTCCCAGCTCCTTGCGGGCGCGGGCCGCGTACCGCAGCGCCGGGTGGAACTTCACGGCGAAGCAGAAGGTGATGCCCGCCTCCTCGGCGACCTCGACCACGCGCCGCGCGCCGAGGTCCAGGTTGACGCCGAGCTTCTCCAGCACGTCGGAGGAGCCGCTCGCCGACGAGGAGGCGCGGTTGCCGTGCTTGACGACCTTGGCGCCGGTGCCCGCGACGACGATCGCCGACATCGTGGAGATGTTGACCGTCTTGGCGAGGTCGCCGCCGGTACCGACGATGTCGACCGTGCGGCCGGGGACGTCGATGGTGTTGGCGTGCTCGTACATCGCGCGCACCAGGCCGGACACCTCGTCGACCGTCTCGCCCTTGGCGCGCAGGGCCACCGCGAAACCGGCGATCTGCACGTCGGTGGCCTCGCCGCTCATGATGCGGTCCATCGCCCACGCGGTGTCGTCCGCGCTCAGGTCCTCGCCGCGCAACAGCGGGTTCAGCACGCCGGGCCAGGAACGGTCCGCCACGCTGTCGCCGCCGACCGGGGTCACAACGTTCATGGTCCGCTCCAGGGGTCCACAGCCGATAAAAGGGTTCGGCTCCCACCCTATCGAGGGCGGGGGACAGCGAAGAGCCCCGTCCATCGGATGGACGGGGCTCCTGCTGTGGCGATCAGTTCAGGCGATCAGTGGTGACCGTGGCCGCTGGTGATCTCCTTGTACTCCTCGACGGTGGGCTTGGCGATCTGGTTGTTCTCGCCGTAGAAGCCCTTGCTGAGCCGGGCGCGCAGCTTCTGCATCGCGGAGACCTTGCGCTCGACACCGTTCTTGTCGACCGTCGGGCCGATCTCGAGCGGCTCGTACTGCTCGTGCTGGGTGAGCGTGTGCAGCTGCTCGGGACCGAGCGGCTCGTGGATCTCGACGAACTCACCGTGCGGCAGTCGCTTGATGATGCCGGACTCGCGCCCGTGCAGCACCTTCTCCTTGTCGCGGCGCTGGAGGCCGAGGCAGATCCGCCGGGTGATGATGAACGCGATGACCGGGCCCGCGAAGATGAAGATCCGGATGAACCAGGTGATGGCGTTGATCGACAGGTGGAAGTGCGTGGCCCACAGGTCGTTGCCACCGCCGATGAAGACGATGACGTAGACGGTGATCCAGGCGACGCCGAAGGCCGTCCGGGTCGGGGCGTTGCGCGGGCGGTCCAGCAGGTGGTGCTCGCGCTTGTCACCGGTGACCCAGGACTCGAGGAACGGGTAGACCGCGATGACCGCGAGTACCAGTCCGAAGAGCGCCAGCGGGATGAACACACCCAGGACGAGCGTGTGACCCCACAGGTTGATCTCCCAGCCCGGCATCACTCGGATCAGACCCTCGGCGAAGCCCATGTACCAGTCGGGCTGGGCGCCGGTGGACACCTGGTCCGGCCGGTACGGGCCGATGGACCAGACCGGGTTGATCGTGGCGATGGCCGAGATGATGGTGATGATGCCGAAGACCAGGAAGAAGAAGCCGCCCGCCTTCGCCATGTACACCGGCAGCAGCGGCATGCCGACGACGTTCTTCTGGGTGCGGCCGGGGCCGGGGAACTGCGTGTGCTTGTGGTAGAAGACCAGGATCAGGTGCGCCACCACGAGGCCGAGCATGATGCCCGGCAGCAGCAGGATGTGGATCGAGTAGAACCGGGCGACGAAGTCGTGACCGGGGAACTCTCCGCCGAACAGGAACATGGAGATGTACGTGCCGACGATCGGCACGGACAGGATCGCGCCCTGGGTGAAGCGGATACCCGTACCGGACAGCAGGTCGTCCGGGAGCGAGTAGCCGGTGAAACCGGTGAACATGCCGAGCACGAACAGCAGGAAGCCGAACAGCCAGTTGATCTCGCGCGGCTTACGGAAGGCGCCCGTGAAGAAGACGCGCATCATGTGCACGAACATGGCGGCCAGGAAGATCAGCGCGGACCAGTGGTGGATCTGGCGGACCAGCAGACCACCGCGGACGTCGAAGCTGATGTCCAGCGTCGAGGCGTAGGCCTCGGACATCCTGATGCCCTGCATCGGCTCGTACGAGCCGTGGTACACGACCTCGTTCATGCTCGGGTGGAAGAACAGCGTCAGGTACACACCCGTGAGGATGATGATGATGAAGCTGTAGAGCGCGACTTCCCCGAGCATGAAGGACCAGTGGTCCGGGAAGATCTTGCGCATGTTGGCCTTGGCCAGGGTGTAGATCCCCAGTCGGCCGTCCGCCCAGTCGGCCACCCGCTCGCCAGCGGGTGCCTTGCGATTGCCCGGCGCCGAGGAGCCGGGGGCTTGCGTGGTCGCAGTACTCATCCGCGCTCCCAGAATGCAGGACCGACGGGCTCTTCGAAGTCACCGAGCGCTTCGAGGTTGCCCTCGCTGTTCACGCCGATGCGCAGCTGCGGAAGGGCGTGACCGGCCGGGCCGAAGATGACGCGGGCGCCGTCGGAGAGGTCGAAGGTGGACTGGTGGCAGGGGCAGAGCACGTGGTGCGTCTGCTGCTCGTAAAGGCTGATCGGGCAGCCGACGTGGGTGCAGATCTTGGAGAAGGCCACGATCCCCTCGTGCGCCCACTTGCGCTCGCGCGCGTCCTTGATGTCCTCCGGACGGATCCGGACGATCATCAGCGCCGCCTTGGCGATCTGGTTGTTGAAGTCCTCCGCCTCCTCCGACAGGCCCTGGGGCATGGCGAAGGTCAGCGAACCGACCACGACGTCCTCGGGACGCAGCGGCTCCATCGTGTTCATGTTGATGAGCTGCTTGCCCTGGGCCCACAGCGACTTGCGGAGCTTCTTCTCCGGCAGCGGGCCGAGGTCGCGCAGCAGCACCACACCGGAGAGCGGCACCAGGGCCAGCGCGCCGAACATGGTGTTGCGGATCAGCTTGCGCCGACCGAGCGCGGACTCCTTGGCACCCTCGGCGAAGTCCGCCAGGACCTTCGCCTTGACCTCGGGCTCGGCCTCGATCGGGTGACGATCGTCGGCGACCTCGACGTCGGACATCAGGGTGCGCGCCCAGTGGACGGCCCCGGCACCGATCGTGAAGAGGGCCACGCCCAGGGTCAGACCCAGGGAGAAGTTGAGCGCGCTCACATGGCCGAAGGGCCAGATGTACGTGATCTTGTCGACCGGGAAGACGACGTACGACGCGATGAAGCCGATCGTCGCCAGCATCGACAGCGTGAAGAACAGGGCGACGGTGCGCTCGGAGCGCTTCGCGGCCCGCTCGTCGATGTCCTGGATGCGCGGCTTGTGGGCCGGCAGCCCCGGGTCGGCGAACGGATTGTCCGCGACCTCTACCGCGGTGTGCGCGGTGTCCTGCACGGTGGGCAGGTTCTCGTCTGGAATCTCTTGACTACTCATGACTTCTTGGCCTTAGCGGTGTGGGCCGCGACCCAAACGGCGAGTGCGATCAGGGCGCCGAGACCGAAGATCCAGGCGAACAGACCTTCGCTGACCGGACCCAGGCCACCCAGCCCGAGACCACCCGGGCTCGGGGTGTCATCGCTGTTCACGGCCTTGACGTAGGCGATGATGTCCCGCTTCTGCTGCTCGGGCATCGTCGTGTCCGGGAAGGACGGCATGTTCTGCGGGCCGGTCTGCATGGCCTCGTACAGGTGCTTCGTCGACACGCCCTCGAGGCTGGGCGCGTACTTGCCGTTCGTCAGCGCGCCGCCCTGACCGGTGAGGTTGTGGCACTGGGCGCAGTTGGTACGGAACAGCTCGCCACCCTTGGCGGCGTCCGCGCCGGAGGGGTCGTACTGCTGCTTGGTCGGCGTGATCGGACCGGCGCCGAGCGACGCGACGTACGCCGCGAGCTGGTCGATCTCGGCCTGGCTGTAGATGTTCTTCTTCTTCGGCACCTGGGCGCCCGGCTGCTGCGCCGGCATGCGGCCCGTACCGACCTGGAAGTCGACGGCGGCGGAGCCCACGCCGACCAGGGGCGGCCCGTCGGTGGTGCCCTGACCGCCGGTCCCGTGGCAGCTGGCGCAACCGACGGCGTACAGCTTCTTGCCCTCGTCGATGGCGAGGGACTGGGCGGTTTCGTCGGCCTGCGCCTTACTCGCGGGCGCAAACGCGGCATACAGCCCCCCAGTAGCCGCCAGCGCGAGGAGTAGTACGACGACCGCCGCCAACGGATGGCGTCGTCGAGCGGAGAGCTTTTTCACGGATTACCCCGGTGTCAGGATCTTCTGCGTCGATGCTGGATGTGGTTCGGGTCGAGCCCGGTTACTTGATCGTGTGGTTCGGGTCGGGCCCGATCACTTGATCATGTAGATCGTGGCGAAGAGGCCGATCCACACGACGTCGACGAAGTGCCAGTAGTAGGACACGACGATGGCCGCGGTGGCCTGTTCGTGGGTGAACCTCTTGGCCGCGTAAGTCCTGCCGAGGACGAGCAGGAAGGCGATGAGCCCGCCTGTCACGTGCAGGCCGTGGAAGCCGGTCGTCAGGTAGAACACCGAACCGTACGGGTCGGAGGAGAGGGAGAGACCCGCTTCCTTGACCAGCTCGGTGTACTCGAGGACCTGGCCTCCGATGAAGATCGAACCCATCACGAAGGTGATGATGAACCAGGTGCGGAGCTTCTTCACATCGCCCCGCTCGGCGGCGAAGACGCCGAGCTGGCAGGTGAGTGAGGAAAGCACCAGGATCGTGGTGTTCGTCGCCGAGAACGGGAAGTTCAGGTGCCCGGCCATCTCCTTCCAGTGATCCGGTCCCATCACCGATCGCAGGGTGAAGTACATCGCGAAGAGGGCCGCGAAGAACATCAGCTCGGAACTCAGCCAGATGATGGTTCCGACGCTGGTGAGGTTCGGTCGATTGACCGACGGGTGCGCGTGCCCGGTTTCTACTGTCGTTGCTGTCGCCACGACCGACATTATGTCGGTCGCTTATCCCGCCCTCACTCCGGGGGGTGCCGTTCGGTGTGTCAACCGGGTGTGCCCTCCCCGAGCGGCCCATGAAACCGCTGTCACGGGCGATGCTGACAGGCCGTCGGCGGAGTACGATCCGCGCATCGGTTCATGCCCGCCAAACCCCGCAGACACGGATGTCACGGAGGAACAATGCAGCCGACCGCCACGGTCCTGGTCTACAGCGACGACGCCAACACCCGTGAGCAGGTGAGGCTGGCAGCCGGGCGCAGGCCCGCTGCCGACGTGCCCGAGGTGGAGTACGTGGAGTGCGCCACCCTGCCCGCCGTCCTGGAGGCGCTGGACAACGGCGGCATCGACGTCTGCGTGCTGGACGGCGAGACGGCGCCCGCGGGTGGCATGGGCGTCTGCCGGCAGATCAAGGACGAGGTCTTCCGCTGCCCGCCCGTCCTGCTGCTGATCGGGCGCCCGCAGGACGCCTGGCTGGCCACCTGGAGCCGTGCGGACGCCGCGGTGACCCTTCCGGTCGAACCGGTCGAGTTCGCGGACGCACTGGCCGCCCTGCTGCGCAGCAGGCGCTGCGTGGACGCCTGAGGCCCCTCGCACCACCCGTCCTCCCGGAAGGGCAGCGCACTCCCCGGCCGTCAGATCTGGGGGCGCAGGCGTGCCGCCTGGACCGTGTCCGCGCGTTCCGGCTCGGCGTCGTTGCGCAGTGCGCTGCCCTTCTGCCATTTGTCCCAGGACAGGTTCCAGTCGCCGTAGCCGTTGTCGAACGGTGTCATCATCTCGCCCTGGCTGCCGACGACCGTGATGAGGTCGCCCTCGCGCACGGTGTTGAAGAACCACTCGGCCAGGCCGGTGGTCATGCCGGTGCAGCCGTGGCTGACGTTCGCGTACCCCTGCGAGCCGGTGGACCAGGGGGCCGCGTGGACGTACTCCCCGCTCCAGGTGACGCGTGTCGCGTAGTAGACCTGCAGGTCGTACGAGTCGTCGGAGCCCGCCGCGATGCCGATCGTCTCGCCGCGCATGCGTACGGAGTACTCCTTGGACAGCACCACCTTGACCCCGTTCCGGGTGGCGAAGCCGGGTTTGCCGGTGGTGACCGGAATGGTGTTGATCACTTTCCCGTCGCGCTTGACGGTCATCGTGTGCGCGGCGGCGTCGGTGACGGCCTCGACGCGGTCGCCGGTGGTGAGCTTCAGCGCCTTCGCGGGCGCCCCGTACAGGCTGTCGGTGACCTTGATGCCCGCCAGGCCGCTGCTGACATCGATCCTGGCTCTGGCGGGCCAGTACTCCTTCGGACGGTAGTGCAGGGTCTTGTCGTCGACCCAGTACCAGGATCCGGTGACGGCAGGCGTGGAGCGGACGCTCAGGGCGCGCTCCACGACGGCCCTGGCGGCCTTGTCCTTGACGGGGGCGCTCAGTTCCGCGGTGATGGGCTGTCCCACGCCGTAGGTGCCCGCCTTCGGGCCGAAGGCGACCTTCAGCGTCTTCTTCTTGGTGGCGCCGGTCTCGAAGGAGAGCGTGCGGCTGCCGGGGGCGCCGTCGCCGTCCTCCACGCTGACCCGCACGGTGTACCGGTGGCCGGCGGCGAGCGGGGATGTGGAGCGCCAGCGCTTCCCGTCGGCGTCCAGTTCGCCCGCCAGGCGGCGTCCGGTGGCGTCCGTGGCCGTCACGTCCGTGATCCGGCCGTCGTCGTCCTTGACACCGACCTCGATCGGACGGTCGGAGTCCGCCTTCTTGTCGCCCTCCGGCAGGTTGGAGGTGATCTCGTCCCCCGCGTCGTAGGGCTTCGCCGCGAGCGGGTTTTCGTCGGAGGCTCCGCATGCGGTCGCGGCCGCTATCAGGGTCGCGACCAGCAGCGTGCCGCTCACCAGGGGGCGGATGCGCAGCGTGTGGTCCATGAACACACGTTATGGATATTTCATCCCTATTGGCGCGTCTTGTGCGTGCAAACGGGGGCCCGTACCTCTTTTGATGGAGAGGTACGGGCCCCCGTCCGGTGGAGCCGATGGATCGGTGACCTCAGGTCACTGGGTGCGGTTCTCGCCGTGGTAGTACTCGAAGACCCAGCCGAGCAGGCCGATGAGGATCATCGGGGCCGAGAAGTACATCAGCCACCAGCCGAAGATGACGCCCATGAAGGCGAGGGTGCCACCCACGGCCAGGGAGAGCGGCTGCCAGCTGTGCGGGGCGAAGAACCCCAGCTCGCCGGCCTCGTCGGCGATGTCCGCCTCCTTGTTGTCCTGCGCCATGGCGTCGACCCGCTTGGCCGTGAAGGCCAGGTAGAAGCCGATCATGACGGCCAGGCCGAAGGCCAGGAGGAGCGTGGTGGTGCCGACCGGCTCCTTCGCCCACACGCCGTACGTGACGGCGACGGCGAGGATGAAGAAGCTCAGCCAGAGGAACATCTTGCCCTGGATCTTCACTTGCCTGCCTCCTTGCCGCCGGCGAGGGCCTTCTCACCCTGGGAGGCGAACTCCAGCTGCTCCAGGGCGGCGATCTCCGGGTGGTGCAGGTCGAACGCCGGGGATTCGGAACGGATCCGCGGCAGCGTGAGGAAGTTGTGCCGCGGCGGCGGGCAGGAGGTCGCCCACTCCAGGGAACGGCCGTAACCCCACGGGTCGTCGACCTCGATCTTCTTGCCGTACTTGGCGGTCTTCCACACGTTGTAGAAGAACGGCAGCATCGACAGGCCGAGCAGGAACGAGGCGATCGTCGAGACCGTGTTCAGCGCGGTGAAGCCGTCGGCGGCGAGGTAGTCCGCGTAGCGACGCGGCATGCCCTCGGCACCGAGCCAGTGCTGCACCAGGAACGTGCCGTGGAAGCCCACGAACAACGTCCAGAACGTGATCTTACCGAGCCGCTCGTCCAGCATCTTGCCGGTGAACTTCGGCCACCAGAAGTGGAATCCGGCGAACATCGCGAAGACCACGGTGCCGAAGATGACGTAGTGGAAGTGCGCGACGACGAAGTACGAGTCCGTGACGTGGAAGTCCAGCGGGGGCGACGCCAGGATCACACCGGTCAGACCACCGAAGGTGAAGGTGATCAGGAAGCCGATGGCCCAGAGCATCGGGGTCTCGAAGGACAATGACCCCTTCCACATCGTGCCGATCCAGTTGAAGAACTTCACCCCGGTGGGTACCGCGATGAGGAACGTCATGAAGGAGAAGAACGGGAGCAGCACACCGCCGGTGGCGTACATGTGGTGCGCCCACACCGTCACGGAAAGACCCGCGATGGCGATCGTGGCACTGACCAGACCGATGTAACCGAACATCGGCTTCCGGCTGAACACCGGAACGATCTCGGAAATGATTCCGAAGAATGGCAGGGCGATGATGTACACCTCTGGATGGCCGAAGAACCAGAAGAGGTGCTGCCAGAGCAATGCTCCGCCATTTGCCGCGTCGAAGATGTGCGCACCGAATTTACGGTCGAACTCCAGCGCGAAGAGCGCGGCGGCGAGAACCGGGAAGGCCAGCAGGACCAGCACACCGGTCAGCAGGACGTTCCAGACGAAGATCGGCATACGGAACATCGTCATGCCGGGTGCGCGCATGCAGATGATCGTGGTGATGAAGTTGACCGAACCGAGGATCGTACCGAACCCGGAGAAAGCCAGACCCATGATCCACATGTCGGCGCCGATACCCGGCGAACGGACCGCGTCCGACAGCGGGGAGTAGGCGAACCAGCCGAAGTCCGCCGCACCCTGCGGGGTGAGGAAGCCGGCCACCGCGACCAGCGAGCCGAAGAGGTAGAGCCAGTAGGCGAACATGTTCAGCCGCGGGAACGCCACGTCGGGCGCGCCGATCTGCAACGGCATGATCCAGTTCGCGAAACCGGCGAACAGCGGCGTCGCGAACATCAGCAGCATGATCGTGCCGTGCATCGTGAACGCCTGGTTGAACTGCTCGTTCGACATGATCTGCGTGCCGGGACGGGCCAGCTCGGCGCGCATGAAGAGCGCCATCAGGCCGCCGATGCAGAAGAACGCGAACGACGTGACCAGGTAGAGCGTGCCGATCGTCTTGTGGTCGGTGGTGGTCAGCCACTTGACGACGATGTTCCCCGGCTGCTTGCGCCGAACCGGCAGCTCGTCCTCGTACGAGTCGTCTGCTGCCGCGGCACCCTGAGGTTCGTTGAGGATGCTCACAGTTTGTTCGTCTCCGCATTCCTGGCCGGTTCAGTCTGCTTGATGCCGGCCGGCACGTAGCCCGTCTGGCCCTTCTTCGCCAGCTCCTTGAGGTGCGCCTGGTAGCGCTCCGGGGAGACGACCTTGACGTTGAAGAGCATCCGGGAGTGGTCGACGCCGCAGAGCTCGGCGCACTTGCCCTTGAAGGTGCCCTCCTGGTTGGGGGTCACCTCGAAGGCGTTGGTGTGGCCCGGGATGACGTCCTGCTTCATGAGGAACGGCACCACCCAGAAGGAGTGGATGACGTCGCGCGAGGTCAGGACGAAGCGGACGCGCTCACCCTTCGGCAGCCACAGGGTCGGGCCCGGGTTGCCGTTCTGGGGGTTCCGCGTGCCCGGGATGCCGTAGTCGTAGACACCCTCCGCCCCCTTGGGGAAGTCCTTCCGGAACCTGTCCGGAATGGCGTCGAGCTGTGCGGGGATCTCGTTGCCCGTGGCGGTCGAGCCGTCCACGTTCTCGATGTAGTTGAATCCCCAGCTCCACTGGTACCCGACCACGTTGATGGTGTGGGTCGGATTCTTGAGTTCGAGGAGCTTCGTCTGATCGCGCGCGGTGAAGTAGAAGAACACCGAGACGATGATCAGGGGGACCACGGTGTACAACGCCTCGATGGGCATGTTGTACCTGGTCTGTGTAGGAACCTCGACCTTGGTGCGGCTGCGCCGGTGGAAGATGACGGACCACAGGATCAGGCCCCAGACGAGGACACCCGTGGCGAGCGCTGCCGCCCACGAGCCCTGCCAGAGGGAGAGGATCCGCGGTGCTTCTTCCGTGACCGGCGTGGGCATTCCGAGGCGGGGGAAGTCCTTGTATGTGCAACCGGTGGCGGTTGCCAGGATCAGGCCCGCAGTCAGCACCTGCGGCAGCTTCCGCCGCATCGGGCGCCGCGACGAGCGGTCGGAGCCGTTGGGACTCACGTAGCGCCTTCCCGAGAGTCTCGCCCACGCGGTCGGCGCGGCCGGTCCTTCTGGTCGGTCGCCGCCCTGACGCGGGCAGGGGTTTGGATGTTTATGCGGACCAAACCCTACTGGACGCCATTTGGGGTCGCGCGGGGAGGGTGCCCAACGCGCCGCCCGACTCCCCGAAGGGGTGGAATGCGGGCTCGTGACCGCTATCTGACACCCCTTTTCCTGGTGCCGCGGCCGGGCCCGCGCGGGACCCGGCCCCCGGACGGGGCGGGGCGCGCCCCGGGGCGCGGGGACGCAGCCGGGGCGCGACACGGAGGAGGGCCGGGGCCCGGGGCGGGCTAGTGCTGCGGCCGGAAAGGATTGCCGGTGAACCTTTCCGGTCGCAGCACTAGCGTGGCGGTGTGCCCTACTTCGATGCCGCTTCCTCCGCTCCCCTGCATCCCGTCGCCCGTCAGGCGCTGCTCGCCGCGCTGGACGAGGGGTGGGCCGACCCGGCCCGGCTCTACCGCGAGGGGCGGCGCGCCCGGCTGCTGCTGGACGCGGCCCGGGAGGCCGCCGCCGAGGCCGTCGGCTGTCGTCCGGACGAGCTGACTTTCACTCCTTCGGGGACGCTGGCCGTGCATTCCGGAATCTCCGGCGCCCTCGCGGGCCGTCGGCGTGTCGGTCGCCATCTGGTCGTCTCCGCGGTCGAACACTCGTCCGTGCTTCATGCGGCGTCCACCCATACGGCGGAGGGCGGGGAGGTCACCGAGGTCGCGGTGGACCGGTCGGGGGCGGTGAGTGCGCCGGAGTTCGCGCGGGCGCTGCGTGCGGACACCGCGCTGGCCTGTCTGCAGTCCGCCAATCACGAGGTCGGCACCGAGCAGCCGGTCGCCCGGGTCGCGGAGGCCTGCCGGGCCGCGGGGGTGCCGCTGCTGGTGGACGCGGCGCAGTCGCTGGGCTGGGGTCCGGTGCCGGAGGGCTGGTCGCTGCTGACGGCCTCCGCGCACAAGTGGGGCGGGCCCTCGGGGGTCGGGCTGCTGGCGGTGCGCAAGGGGACGCGGTTCGCGGTCCGGGGACCGGCCGACGAGCGGGAGTCGGGGCGGTCGGCGGGGTTCGAGAACCTGCCGGCGGTGGTGGCGGCGGCGGCGTCGCTGCGGGCCGTGCGGGCCGAGGCTGCGGCGGAGGCGGCACGGCTGCGGGTCCTGGTGGACCGGCTCCGGGCCGGGGTCCCGGAGCTGGTGCCCGATGTGGAGGTGGTCGGCGATCCGGTGCGGCGGCTACCGCATCTGGTGACCTTCTCCTGTCTCTATGTCGACGGGGAGACCCTGCTGCACGAACTGGACCGGGCGGGGTTCTCCGTGTCCTCCGGCTCGTCCTGCACCAGCAGCACGCTGACCCCGAGCCATGTCCTGAAGGCGATGGGGGTGCTGTCGGAGGGGAACGTACGGGTGTCGCTGCCGCGCTGCACCACGGACGAGGACGTGGACCGCTTCCTGGACGTGCTCCCGCGAACGGTCGCGGAGGTGCGGGAGAGGCTGGGCGCGCCCGTGCCGGATCCCGGGGAGGCCGCCGGTGGCGACCGCCTGGTGGTGGACGCCCGGGGGAAGCGCTGCCCGGTGCCGGTGATCGAGCTGGCGAAGGTGATCGGGCAGGTGCCGCGGGGCGGGACGGTGGCGGTCCTCTCCGACGACGAGGCGGCGCGCCTGGACATCCCGGCGTGGTGCGCGATGCGCGAGCAGGAGTACGTGGGAGAGGAGCCGGCGGACCGCAGCTCGGCCTATACGGTCCGTCGGCTGACCTGATTTCGCCGCCCGGGGTCAGCCCAGGTGCGTGCGGACCTCGGCGGCGGCCTCGTCTCCGTACGCCTTGGTGAAGCGCTCCATGAAGTGGGCGCGGCGCAGGGTGTACTCCTGGGTGCCGACGGTCTCGATGACCAGGGTGGCGAGCATGCAGCCGACCTGGGCGGCGCGCTCCAGGCCGACGCCCCAGGCGAGGCCGGAGAGGAACCCGGCCCGGAAGGCGTCGCCGACGCCGGTCGGGTCGGCCTTGCTCTCCTCCTCCGGGCAGCCGACCTCGATCGGCTCGTGGCCGGCGCGCTCGATGCGGACGCCGCGGGCACCGAGGGTGGTGACCCGGTGGCCGACCCGGGAGAGGATCTCCTCGTCGCTCCAGCCGGTCTTGGTCTCGATGAGGCCCTTCTCGTACTCGTTGGAGAAGAGGTACGTGGCGCCGTCGAGGAGGATGCGGATCTCCTCGCCGTCCATCCGGGCGATCTGCTGCGAGAAGTCGGCGGCGAACGGGATGCCCCGGGAGCGGCACTCCTCGGTGTGGCGGAGCATGCCCTCGGGGTCGTCGGCGCCGATCGAGACGAGGTCGAGGCCGCCGACCCGGTCGGCGACGGACTTGAGCTCGATGAGCCGGGCCTCGCTCATGGCGCCCGTGTAGAAGGAGCCGATCTGGTTGTGGTCCTCGTCCGTCGTGCAGACGAACCGGGCGGTGTGCAGGACCTCGGAGATCCGGACCGAGCCGGTGTCGACGCCGTGGCGGTCGAGCCAGGCGCGGTAGTCGTCGAAGTCGGACCCGGCGGCACCGACCAGGATCGGGTTCGTGCCGAGCAGCCCCATGCCGAAGCAGATGTTGGCGGCGACACCGCCCCGGCGCACGTCGAGGTTGTCGACCAGGAAGGAGAGGGAGACCGTGTGCAGCTGGTCCGCGACCAGCTGGTCCGCGAATCGGCCGGGGAACGTCATGAGGTGGTCGGTGGCGATGGAGCCGGTGACTGCGATGCGCACGGGAAGAGTGCTCCTGCGGAGATCGGGGGGAACGGGATGGACGTGTTCCCGGGAGGCGGCGTGACAGTTCACGCTACCGTTCCCGATGCGCACCCTGAAGGGGGGAAAACTACCCGATAGTAGGGCTTTCTTCTCCGCGCGGGCGATGCCTACGGTGCCCTCATGTCGAATCACATCGCCACGCACGAGTCCGAGATCAGCCTGTCCGAGCTGCGCGGTGACTGCGCGCGGATGGCGCCGCACTGGGTGGCCCGCGCGAAGCCCGCCCCCGACCGCGTGGCCCCGGAGCGGATCCACGGCGTGACCGTGCCGGCGGCGTCCGCCCGGCTGCTCGACGGCATGTCCGAGTACGGCGACTGAGCGCCGGGGCCCGCGCCTCGGCCGAGGAACCGCGCCCTGGCCCCCGCTCCCTTCGGCCGGGCGCCCGGCGCGGCGGCCGACCGCGCGGGCACGGCCGCCGGGCGCGCGATTCCCCCGGGTGGAGTACGGCGGCCCCGCTCCGGGGAACCGTCCGGCCCTGTGCCCCGTCCCATCGTCGTCCCGACCCCCGGGACGGACGGCAGGCCGGTCGACGGCCTGTGACGACGGCAGCGCAGGCGAAGGAGCGGATCCGGTTGAGCACCGAGCGACCCGACAACGACGTGACCGGCCCCCGGGACGAGGGGAGCGGCGCCCGGCGAGGTTCACCGCGCGAGGATGCTCCGGACGGGGCGCCGGGGAGCGTTCCGGACGCGGCGGCGTCCGCCCGGCCACGACTCCCGAAACGTTCCGTGGTCGTGGCCTCGGTGGCGGCGGTCCTGCTGGCCGGGGGCGGTGGCGCGTACTGGGCGGCGACCGCCGCGAACGGCGACGGCGGGGGCAGCGGCGGCGCGGCAGCCGGCGGCGGGGGCTCCGCCCCTCCCCCACTGGCCCTGGACGAGCGTGCGGATGTCCCGCCGGCGGCACCGGACGGGCCCCCGCAGGGCATCGCGGTCGGTGAGCCCGATCCGCACGGGGGCAAGATCGTCCACCGCGTGTCCGGGACGCTGCCGCAGGGGCCGGGCCGCGCCGAGGTGCGCCGCGCGGTGGGCACGGTCACGGCGGCGGAGGTGACCCGGCTGGCGAAGGCGCTGGGCCTGGCAGGCACGCCGCGGGCGGAGGGCACGTCCTGGACGGTGGGTTCGGACAAGGACGGCTCCGGACCGCTCCTCAGGGTGGACAGGCAGGCCCCGGGCACCTGGACCTTCGCCCGGTACGGCTCCGGGGGCACGGACGACTGCCGCCGGGGTGCGTCGGTCTGTTCGAGCGGGAGGACGGCTCCGGACGGCAGCGGCTCCCCGGTGAGCGAGAGCGCCGCCAGGGCCGCCGCGACACCGGTCCTCAAGGCGGCGGGGCTGGACGACGCCGCCCTCGACTCCCGCCAGGTGATGGGCTCCGCACGGGTGGTGAACGCCGATCCGGTGGTGGACGGGCTGCCCACGTACGGCTGGTCGACCGGCGTCCAGGTGGGGCCGGACGGCGACGTGGTCGGCGGCAGCGGGCATCTGAAGGGCCTGGAGAAGGGCGACAGCTATCCGGTGATCAGCGCGGGCGAGGCACTGAAGCAGCTGAACGGCTCGTCGTCGCGGACGGGCCGGGGCTCCGGGGTCGGAGGGTGCGCGGAACCCGTACCGCTGGAGGGTGACCTGAAGTCGCCGGGGGTCCGTTGCGGGACGCGGACCGGGGCGGAGCCGTCGACGACGACGGTCACGATCGACAAGGCGGTCTTCGGCCTGTCGATGCAGCATGTGGCGGGCGAGCCGGCCCTCGTGCCGTCCTGGCTCTTCTCGGTACGGTCCGCCGCGGGCGGCGCGGGCACGACGCTGGCGCGGGTCGCCGTGGACCCCGCGTATCTGGCGAAGGCGAAGGACGCCCCGGCGACGCCGCCGGGCGGGACGGGCGGCGCGTCCGGCAGCTCCCGGCAGATCCAGTCGTACAGCGCCGACGGCCAGAACCTGTCCGTGACGTTCTGGGGCGGTGTGTGCAGTACGTACGCGGCGAGCGCGGCCGAGGACGGGAAGACGGTGCGGGTGACGGTGGCGGAGTCGAAGCAGGAGGGGAAGAAGGTCTGCGTGATGATGGCCCAGGAGCTGAACCGGACGGTGACGCTGGACGCACCGCTCGGTGACCGGGCGGTGATCGACGCGGCCTCGGGCGCCCGCGTACCGAGCGCCTGACGGCCCCGTACACACGGCCGTGCACACGGCGGCTCGTACGCACAGCCTGTACGCACGGCGAAGGCGGCGGTCCCGGAATCCGGGACCGCCGCCTTCGTGTGGTTTCTCCGCCCCCGCCTTCAGGAATCGGCGCCTTCGGGGCTCAACCGCCTTCGGGGCCGGGTGCCTCGGGGCTCAGTTGAAGGAGTCGCCGCAGGCGCAGGAGCCCGTGGCGTTCGGGTTGTCGATCGTGAAGCCCTGCTTCTCGATGGTGTCGACGAAGTCGATGGAGGCGCCGCCCAGGTACGGAGCGCTCATCCGGTCGGTGACGACCTTGACGCCGTCGAACTCCTTCACGACGTCGCCGTCGAGCGAGCGCTCGTCGAAGAAGAGCTGGTAGCGCAGGCCCGAGCAACCGCCGGGCTGGACGGCGACGCGCAGCGCCAGGTCGTCGCGGCCTTCCTGCTCCAGCAGGCTCTTGACCTTCGCGGCGGCGGCGTCGGACAGGAGGATGCCGTCGCTCACGGTGGTGGTCTCGTCCGATACGGACATCTGCTTCTCTCCCGGGGTTGTACGGAGACTGCTTGCCGACGTTGCAACCGTCGGGACCGCGGATTCATTCCGGGCCGAGCGCTTGCCTGTTCCCTTCATGCTCGCACACGGGCTCCTTCAGGGGATGCGTCACATCGACGCTATGGCCATCGTCAAAGTGACATAAACCGGTTATGATAGATAACGTCATTTCGACGAAAAGGCTCCTCCGCAGAGAAGAAAGGGTGCGTGACGTGACCACGGCCCACCCCGTCCAGGATCTCGACGTCCAGCCGACGCCCCTCGCGCTGCTCCTCCTCGGCCGCGAGGCCGACCCGAGGAGCGAGCGCGGTGTCGAGTGTCCCGGCGACCTGCCCGCCCCGTCCGACCCGGACCTCGTGGAGCGTGCCCGCGCCGCCAAGGAGAGGCTCGGGGACAAGGTGTTCGTCCTCGGCCACCACTACCAGCGCGACGAGGTCATCCAGTTCGCCGACGTCACCGGCGACTCGTTCAAGCTCGCCCGGGACGCCGCGGCGCGCCCGGAGGCGGAGTACATCGTCTTCTGCGGTGTGCACTTCATGGCCGAGTCCGCGGACATCCTGACCACCGACGACCAGCAGGTCGTGCTGCCGGACCTGGCCGCGGGCTGCTCGATGGCCGACATGGCCACCGCCGAGCAGGTCGCCGAGTGCTGGGACGTGCTGACCGAGGCCGGGATCGCGGACCAGGTCGTACCGGTCTCGTACATGAACTCCTCCGCCGACATCAAGGCGTTCACCGGGCGGCACGGCGGCACGATCTGCACCTCGTCCAACGCCGAGCGGGCCCTGGAATGGGCCTTCGAGCAGCGGGAGTCCGGGGCCGCCAAGGTGCTCTTCCTGCCCGACCAGCACCTGGGCCGGAACACCGCGGTCCGGGACATGGGGATGTCCCTCGACGACTGCGTCGTCTACAACCCGCACAAGCCGAACGGCGGCCTGACCGTCGAGGAGCTGCGGAACGCGAAGATGATCCTGTGGCGCGGGCACTGCTCGGTGCACGGCCGCTTCTCGCTGGACTCCGTCGACGACGTGCGCGCGCGCATACCCGGCGTCAACGTGCTGGTCCACCCTGAGTGCAAGCACGAGGTCGTGGCGGCGGCGGACTACGTCGGCTCCACGGAGTACATCATCAAGGCCCTGGAGGCGGCCCCGGCCGGCTCGAAGTGGGCGATCGGCACGGAACTGAACCTGGTGCGCCGCCTGGCGAACCGGTTCGCCCCCGAGGGCAAGGAGATCGTCTTCCTCGACAAGACGGTCTGCTTCTGCTCGACGATGAACCGCATCGACCTGCCGCACCTGGTGTGGGCCCTGGAGTCGCTGGCCGACGGCAAGCTCGTCAACCGGATCCAGGTCGACCCGGAGACGGAGAAGTACGCGAAGCTGGCGCTGGAGCGGATGCTGGCGCTGCCGTAGCGGGTACTGCTCACGGCCTGGCTACGAGGCCCGGTCCACCGTTGGACGGTCGGTGGACCGGGCCTTCCGCGCGTATACGGGTATGGAACGCCCCGAGCCGCCCGGTTTCCCCCATACGGCACTCGAACAGCCCCCTTCGTCACTACGCTGCCTTATCCATGGCAGCAAGCGCACATTCACGGGGGTACGGCGCCACATGACGTCTCGCAGCCGGGTCCACGACATGGTGGTCGTCGTCCCGGGCATTCTCGGCAGTCGGCTGGCGGACGCGGACGGGCACGAGGTCTGGGGCCTCTCGGGCCCGGCCCTCCTCCGCGGGATCCGTACGTTCGGCCGGTCCGTCACGGGCCTGGCGCTGCCCCCGGACCTGGGCGACGGGCACCCCGGCGACGGTGTGCGCCCGCTCGGTCCGATGCGCGACCTGCACGGGCTGCTGGGCATCGGAACGCTCGTGGACGGCTACGACGGCTTCCTGGAGTGGCTGGAGAACAACTTCACCCTCCGGCGCCGGCGCGAGGAGGACGAACCGGACGCCCCCGCCAATCTGATCGACTTCGCCTACGACTGGCGATTGTCCTGCCGCTACAACGCGGACGGGCTGGCCGAGCGGGTGGACGAGGAGCTCGGCCGCTGGCGGGCCTCGGCACCGGAGCGGGCGGAGGCCCGGGTGGTCTTCATCTGCCACTCCATGGGCGGCCTGGTCGCCCGCCAGTACGTGGAGCGGTGCGGCGGCGCGGAGGTGACGCGCCGTGTGATCACGCTCGGGACCCCTTACTGGGGCTCCCTGGATGCCCTCCTCCACCTGGTCAACGGGGTGGGCCCGGCCAGGACCGGCCTCGCCTCGTTCGCCCGCAGCCTTCCGTCGCTCCACCAGCTCGTCCCCGACTACGCCGCGCTGATCACCGCGCCGGGCGAGCCGCTGCGATACGCCCGCGAGGTGACCGGCCTGCCCGGGACCGACGCGGCACTGATCGAGGACGCCGCCCATTTCCACGAGGCGCTGCGGGAGTCCGGGGCGGGGGCGGCGTACGGAGTGGAGTACGTACCGATCAGCGGGGTGCTCCAGCCGACCCCGACCACCGCCGAGGTCCGGGGCGAGAAGCTGGCCGGACTGCTCACGATCGACGGGACCGACGAGGGCGGCGACGGCCGCGTGCCCAGGCTCTCCAGCGCCCATGTGGGGGCGACGGGACGACCCGCGCTCACGCCCTGGGAGAAGCACGGCTCGCTCCAGAACAACACGGCGCTGCGCCAGAACCTCTATAACTGGCTCACCCCGGACCTGCCGGTGCACCGGGGCCCGGAGGTTGCGGACATCCCGCTGGTGGTGGACGCCCCGGACGCGATCGACGAGGGCGAGGTGTACGAGCTGCGGGCCGCGGTCTCGCCGGACATACGGGGCCACGACCGGGTGGCCGTCTTCGCGGCGGCCGAGGGCGGACCGGTGCGGACGCTGAACAACCTGGGCGGAGGCCATTACGTGGCACGCCTGGCCGGGCTGTCGGCGGGGCCGCACCGGGTGCGGGTGAGTACGGGGAACGCGGGCCATGTCGTGATGACCGCGCTGGTGCTGGTGCTGGAGGGCGGGGCGGACGATGGTGAGTGAGGCGGGCGTGGCGGGCATGACAGGCGACGACGAACGCGAGCCGGTGGCGACGGCGTTGTGCGTGGTGTGCGAGGAGTATGCCGACCGGCGGAGCTTTCCCCGGCTGACCGGGGCAGTGGCCCAGATGGAGGATATCGCCGGACTGCTGGAGGGCCTGGGGATCGCGGCGCACGTGGCGGGCGGCGGGAACCCGTCCTGGACGGCCTTCGACGAAGCCCTCACCGCCTGGAGCGAGGGCTGGCAGAAAACGGGGGCCGCGCGGCCCGCGATCATCGTCTGGTCGGGGCACGGTGTGCTGATCGACGACGAACTGCGCCTCGCGCTCTGCGACCTGGATCTCGACGTGGAGCAGGTGATGCGTGACGCACGCGCCAGCAAGCGGGGCGTCTCGGCCGAGACACTGGTCGATGGCGCGGTGGCCTCGGGCGCCGACCAGATCCTGGTGATCATCGACACCTGCCACGCGGGGGACGCGGTGGGCCGGGGCCTGGAGAGGGCTCTGCGGCGTTGGGAGGCCACCTCCACACCTCCTGGCCAGGCCAAATGGTTCGGGATCATGGCGAGTTGTCGGCGCAACGAGACGTCGGACGGCAGCGGCCCCCTGCTCACCGCATTGGCGGAGGTACTGAGGGCCGGCCCTGCCACCACTGAGTACCGCTCCGCGTGGAGCACCCACAACGCGCTCGTCAGCGGCCCGGACCTGCTGGCCGCGCTGGGCGAGCGATGGCGCGGCGAGGGGCAGACACCGGTGCCCGCCACGCTCGGCACCGGGCGGCCGGTCTTCCCGAACCCGCGCCATGTGCCCGGGGCACCCGCCCGGCTGGTGGAGCACCTGGTGCTCGCGGCTCGCGGGGTCGGGTACCGCGAGGAGGGCTGGTTCTTCACGGGCCGCAAGGCGGTGCTGGGCCGGATCGCCGCATGGCTGGAGGCGGACGAGGCCGGGCTGTTCCTGGTGACCGGCCCGGCGGGCTGCGGCAAGTCGGCAGTGCTGGGCCGGGTCGCGACGCTCACCGATCCCGTGCAGCGGAAGGCGACCGAGGCGTACGGGGGCCTGCGCGAGGACGACCCGGACCCGGGCCTCCGCCGCGACCGCTCCTCCCTCGCCTCCGTGCATCTGCGGGGCCTGAGCCCTCTCCAGGCGGCCTCGGAGCTGGCCCGGCAGCTCGGGCTTCCGGAGCCCCGCAACGCGGACGACTTTCGGGGCGAGCTCCGCGAGTTGTCCCCGCGGCCGGTGCTGGTGCTGGACGGCCTGGACGAGGTGCCCGCCGAGCACCTCCGCGCCATGATCGAGGAACTGGTCTTCCCGCTCAGCCGGACGGTCCCGGTCTTGCTCGGCTCCCGCGAGCGCGCGTTGCGCAGCCGTATCGAGGAGGACGGACGGGGGAACGAGACCCTGCCCGACGCCCTGGCCCGGCTGATCGGCGCGGGTGTCACCACCGCGGACCTGGAGCGGGAGCCGCACACGCAGGAGGACATCGGTGCGTACGTGTTCCGCCGGTGCGCGGCGGCCGGTGTCCCGGAGGACCGGGCGCGGGAGACGGGCGAGGCAGTCGCCTCGCTTGCCACGGGATTGGGCGGCGGGTTCCTGTTCGCGCGGCTGGTGGCGGGCTCACTGCTGGCGGGGAGCCGTGGCGCCGAGGACGACCGGTGGCTGACCGGACTGCCGGGCTCCGTCGAGGCCGCTTTCGAGGAGGACCTGCGGACGGGGCCGGTACGGCTACGGGTGGACGGCACCGAACTGCCGTCCGCCGCACGGGATCTGCTGACCGCGCTGGCGTGGACGGTCGGGCGCGGCATGCCCGCCGGGGGCGTGTGGGAGGAGGTGGCCGGAGCGCTGGGCGGCGGTGACGTGTCGTACGACGAGAGCGACGTGGACTGGGTGCTGTCCGCCTACGGCCGCTACATCGTCGAGGAATCCGAGGACGGACAGGCGGTATACCGGCTGTACCACCGCGAGTTCGTGTCACATCTCGCGGGCCGGGAGGGGCCGGGGCACGCCGATGCCGGGGCGGTGGCGGTGGCCGCACTCATCGCGCACGTCGAGCGGCGAGCGGTGGGCGGCGGCTGGGGGGCGGTCGATCCGTACGTGGTACGGGGGCTGGCGCAGCACGCGGCGCGGGCGGGTGAGCCGGGAATCGGGATGCTGCGGGGGCTGGTGGAGCGGGGCGGGGCGGGCGCGGCGCTGCTTCTAATCCAGGCGTTGCATCTCTTCTCCCAGCGGCTCGGATCGGAAGGGAACCCGGATGGCGCGCTGGCCCACGCGCGGGAGGCGTTATCCCTCTCGGAGCAGTTGGAGCAGTTGCATCCCGGCACCCATCGAGCGGCAGTGGCCGGTGCTCTGCATCTGGTTGCCAACCGTTGCGCCGCCACCGGCGATAGGCAAGGGGCCGTGGCCCCCGCCCGGGAGGCAGTGCGGATCCAGCAAGCCTTGGTCCGTTCCGGCGCCGTCGCGTCACTCCCGGGTCTGGCATCGTCCCTCGTGGCCCTCGGCAGTCACCTGGCCGATATTGGTGACCACCACGAGGCCCTTGCGTGCGTCCAGGAGGCCGTTGGCATCTTCCGCGAACTCGTCGTGCAGAGTCCGAAGGCGTTCCGCCCCGGCCTTGCCGATGCCCTCAACAGTCTGGCGGTACACCTGGGTGATGGCGGGCAGCTTCGGCGCGCAGTGCCGCCCGCCGAGGAAGCCGTCAGTATCTACCGCGAGCTCGCCACGCAGCACCCTGGCGAGTTCCTGAGCGGCCTGGCCTCCGCCCTGCTCAACCTGTCCAGAAGTTTCAGCCTCCTCGGTGCACACACGGACGCGCTGCCCCACATCGAGGAAGCGGTCCGTATCCGGCGAAGTGCGGCCGCGCACCACCCCACGGCTCTCCTGCCGGGCCTGGCTGTCTCCTTGCACAATCTGTCCGTGGAATGCGCCTACGTCGGAGATCACGGAAGGGCCCTTGATTCCGCACAGGAGGCGGTACACATCTACCGGGAGCTCGGCGCGCGTCACCCAGTTGCCTTCCGGCCTGACCTGGCCGACGCCCTTGGCAACCTGTCGGACCGGCTCGCCGAAGCCGGAGACCACGAGGGTGCCCTCGCCCCGGCGCAGGAGTGCGCCCGCCTGTACGCCAAACTCGCTGTGACGCATCCTGAGGCCTTCAGTCCGGCCCTCGCCCTGTCCTTGGATACCTTGGCCAACCGGACGGCCGCCGCCGGAGACCGAGCTACCGCCGTGCCGTTTGCGCGGGAGGCAGTGCGCATCCAGCGCAGACTAGCCGCGGACCGGCCGACAGCGTCCCTCCCGGGCCTGGCCGGGATGCTCAACAACCTCGCCTCCTGCCTCGCCGCTGCCGGAGATCCCGTTGCTTCTCTGCCCCACATCGAGGAAGCGGTCGGCGTCTATCGACAGCTCGTCTCTCAGGATCCGAGCCCGTTTCGCTCCCAGCTCGCTACCGCACTCAACACCCTCGGCACTCATCGCGCGTACGTCGGCAACGTCTCAGGGGCGCTCGATGCGGCGCAGGAGGCCCTTGTCATCCATCGCGAGCTCGCCGCACAACAGCCGGGTGTCTTCCGCCCTGACCTGGCTACCACCCTCAACAACCTTGCCAACCACTTCAACAGCACCGGAGATCCTGCAGCGGGGCTACAGGCAGCGGAGGAGGCTGTCGCCATCTATCGCGAACTGGCAGCGCAATACCCCGCCGCGTTCCGCCCCACCCTGGCCGCCGGGCTCAGTTCACTCGCGCAGAATCTCGCCGACGTCGGCAGCCCGGAAAGGGCACTGTCACCGGCGCAGGAGGCCGTCCGCCTCCTGCGTGAACTCGTCGTCAAACAGGCCAAGGTCTTCCACCCAGATCTGGCCCGGTCCCTCCGCAGCCTCAGCAAGCACCTGGGGCTGAACCGGGACGCCAAAGGAGCGGCGCGCGCGGCAGAGGAAGCGGTCGCCGCCTACCGAACCCTGGCGCTGGCGGACCCCGGCGCCTTCGCGACCGACCTGGTCTCCGCTCTCGCCAACCTGGCACGGGCACTCGTCCGCACCGACGACCGCGCGTCGGCGATCCGGCAGTTCGACGAGGTCGTGGCGGAGTTCGCTTCCGCCCACCCCGCAACCGCCCGGCGTCTCGGGGTCGAGCGGAGTGTTTTCCTGCTGGACTGTCCTGATCCCCAGGCTTCGATCGGCGTACGCGGGCTCGTGTCCTTTCTCGCCGGTGACTCCGCGCCGGACGGCAGCGGCGCGGGCCCCGTGACCGTACGGGCCCGGCGGGCGCTTCGCGCCCACAGCGACACCGAGGCCGTACGCACCGCGTGGGAAGAAGAGACCTTCACCCCCGCACCCACCTGGCTCGCCCTGTCGCCGGAGACCCTGGACCTCGTCAGCTCCTGGATGTTCGCGGCCAACTGGTCCCAGTCACGCGATGTCTGGTCCCGGAATGCCGAAGTGCTCAGCAGCGAGGAGACAGCCACAGCCCTCGAAGAGCTGGCACTCCTGGACCCGCACACCGCACAGCAGCACGCCGCGCTCCGCGAGGCCGTCCTCGCCCACGGCGTGACCGCCGCGTACGATCCGCTGATCCTCGCGGAGCAGGTGGCGGAGTGGGTGGACTGCGCGGACTGGGCGGAGTCCCGGGCCTTCCTCCAGGAGCGCCCGCGCATCCTCCAGGCCCAGCCGTCCGAGGACACCCCGCTCGCGCACGTCGCCGTCCTTGATGTCACCCGCACCGAGGGAATGGACGCCGCGTACCGCCTCGTCGAGGACCGCGACGCCCTCCAGGCGTACGTGGAAAGGGCGTTGGCGGCCGGGGACGGCAACGCGCTGCTGCACGCGGCGGCCATCGAGGGGCAGGTCTTCGAAGACAGGCTGTCCTCCCTCACCCATGCCCAGGCGGGCATGGTGCTCGCCGGAGCCGTCGAGGGCGTCGAACCGGACGAGTTGGCCACGCTCCTCCCCCGCGCACCCGAGGAGACCCGTGCCCGGCTGCTGAAGGAGATCGTCGCCCTCAGCGTCCGGCACGCCCATCCACACGGCGAGACGTGGCTCCGGATCGTCCAGGCCCTCAGCGGAAGCGGGACCGCCTGACGCCCGCCGCCCCGCTGTCAGCCGGCGTTCTCGCCGCTCTCCAACCGCCCGCCCCGGCTCTCCGCGATCCGCAGGGTGTCCCCCAGCGACTCGGCGAGCCGGGTGCCCGCGAACCGTAGCTCCCGCTCCCCCACCACGGTCTCCGCCAACAGCGCCCGGGCCTGCTCCAGTACGTACTCGGCCGAGGCGATCATGTCGGCCTCCAGTTCGTCGGCCATCCGGGAGATGCGGCTGTCCGGGTTCGCCGTACTCAGCCAGCACGGGCCGCCGCGCTCGTTGGTCCACGGGAGCAGTCGCAGGGCCCGGCCCTGTCCGTCGGACATCATGTCGGTCGCTACCTCCGGAGCAGGCCCTCTGGTGCGCCGCACGAGAGGACGGTTACGGTGTGTGCCGCAATCGTCGCCCTGGGGAACCTCGCCCCAACAGGGCGCCGCTGTCCCGGCCTTGGGAACGGGACACACGAAAGGCACGCACCGTGACGTTCAAGCCCCAGCCGCTCACCCCTTATCTGTCCGCCCGCCACTACTTCGGCTCCGAACAGCGCCGCCACCGCGAGCGGGCGGGCCTGTCGCTCGTGCAGCTCGCGGGCGTCGTGAACTCCAGCAAGAGCACGCTGGCCCGGATCGAGACGGCCGACCTGATGCCGCCGCCGGACATCCCAGCCCGGCTCGACGCGGCGTTCGGGACGGACAAGCACTTCCACGGGCTGTACGAGCTGGCGAAGAAGGAGATCCACCCGGACCAGTACCGCCGGTACATGGACTTCGAGGCCAAGGCGGAGGTCATAGAGGTGTATGAGCCGCAGGTCGTTCCTGGGCTGTTGCAGACAAGGGAGTACGCATACGAGTTGCTGCGCTGCCAAGAAGACCTGAACGCTGAGCAGGTAGAGCAACTGGTCAACGCACGGATGTCACGGCGCGATTGGCCGGCCGATGCCGCTCCCCTGCGCTGGGCCATCCTCGATGAGGCCGTACTCAGGCGGCCGGTTGGTACCCCAGAGGGCATGCTCAAACAGCTGGTCTCGCTCTTGGAACATGTGGATACTCCGAACTGTAAAGTTCAGGTGCTGCCGTTCAGCGCAGGGCCACACGCACTCATGGGCGGCACCCTCAATCTCCTGACGCTCCCCGACGACACCACAGTGGCCTACGAAGAAAGCATCTCGACCGGCTACCTCCACGAGGACCGGGAGACCGTGCTGAAACGGCGTCGACAGTACGAGGTGCTGCGCGCCAACGCGCTCTCCCTGGCCGAGTCAGCAGAGCTGATCAGAAAGGCTATGGAGGACTACAAGCCATGCGACACACCCCCGAGCTGAGCAACGCCCGCTGGCGCAAGAGCAGCCACAGCAACACCAACGGGGGGAGCTGCGTCGAAATCGCCGACAACATCCCCGGCGCCATCCCCGTGCGCGACAGCAAGCAGCCGGCCGGCCCCGCGCTCCTCATCTCCGCCCCCGCCTGGAACGACTTCGTCAACTCCCTCAAGTAACGGCGGGAAACAGCAGGCACAACGGAACGGCCTGTCCCACGAGTGAACGTGGGACAGGCCGTCGCCGTCTTCAGCAGATCGGCTACACGCCCGACGGCTCCGCCGTGCGCGTCTCCTCGGACGGGAGCGGGGTGCCCGTCTTCCCGGCGCGCTTGTCCGCCTTCTTCTTCGCGCGGCGCTCCTTGCGGAGTTCGACCATCGCGTAGAGCGTCGGAACCAGGAGCAGCGTCAGCAGGGTCGAGGTGATCAGACCGCCGATCACCACCACCGCGAGCGGCTGCGAGATGAAGCCGCCCTCGCCGGTGACGCCGAGCGCCATCGGGAGCAGGGCGAAGATCGTCGCGAGCGCCGTCATCAGGATCGGGCGGAGGCGGTGGCGTCCGCCCTCGACGATCGCCTCGACGATGCCCAGGCCCTGGGCGCGGTACTGGTTGATCAGGTCGATCAGGACGATCGCGTTGGTGACCACGATGCCGATGAGCATCAGCATGCCGATCATCGCCGGGACGCCCATCGGGGTGCCGGTGAGGACGAGCAGGCCGAGCGCGCCGGTGGCCGCGAACGGGATGGAGACCAGGAGGATCAGCGGCTGGACGAGGGACCGGAAGGTCGCCACGAGCAGCATGAACACGATCGCGATCGCGGCCAGCATGGCGAGGCCGAGCTTCAGGAACGCGTCGCTCTGGTCCTCGGAGAGACCACCGATGGTGGCCGTGGCGCCGTCCGGGAGCTTCAGGGCGTTGATCTTGTTCTGGAGCTCGGTGCCGATCGCGCCGGTGTTGTCACCGACCGGGCGGGCCGTGATGGTCGCCGCGCGCTGGCCGTCGATACGGGTCTTCGAGACCGGTCCTGGGACCAGTTCGACGTCCGCGATCTGGCCGAGCGTGACCGGGCCGAGGGGGAGCTTCTTCAGCTCGGCCATCGTGGTGGCCGGGTGGGCGGAGGTGACGACGACGTCGCGCTCGGTGTCGCCCATGATGGCCTTGCCGGCCGGGGTGCCGCTCACCGCTCCGGCGACGACCGCGCCCAGCGAGGTCTGGTCGAAGCCGGCATCCGCCGCCTCGGCGTTGGCCTTGACGGAGATCCTGGGGACGCTCTGCGCGAGGTCGCTCTGGACGTCGGTGACGTCCTTCAGCTCGGCGACCTCGGCCCGTACCTGCTCGGCCGCCTTCTTCAGGACGTCCGCGTCGGCGGCCTTGACCACCACGGCCAGATCCTGGCTGCCGAAGCCGTTGCCCGCCGACATGGTGGTGTCGCCGATGCCGTCGAGCTTGCCGAACTCGGTCTCCAGGCGCTTGCGTACGGCCTCGGCGTCGCCCGCGTCCTTCAGGGTGATCTGGTAGGACGCCTGGTTGGCGCCCGTGCCGCCGCCGAAGGCCGCCATGAAGCCGGAGGAACCGACGGTGACCTGGTAGTCCTTGACACCCTTCTCGTCCTGGAGGACCTTCTCGACCTTCCTGGCCGCCGCGTCCGTGGCCGCCAGGCTGGTGCCGGGCGCCAGCTTCTGCGTGACGGACAGGACCTCCTGCTCGCCCGGGTCGAAGAAGTTGGTCTTGAGCAGCGGCGCCATGCCGAAGGTGCCGAACAGCACCGCGAACGCGATGACGATGCTGGTGATCCGGCGCCGGGTGGCGAACTGCAGGACCGGGACGTACAGCCGCTGGAGCCGACTGCGGGCTTCCTGCTCCTCGGCCTGGCGGCGGGCCTCGTCCGGGTCCTGGGAGGTGCCCTTGGGGGCGCGCAGGAACCAGTACGACAGGACGGGGACGACGGTCAGCGAGACCAGCAGGGACGCCAGCAGGGCCGCGGTGACGGTCAGCGAGAACGAGCCGAAGAGTTCGCCGACCATGCCGCCGACGAGACCGATCGGCAGGAACACGGCGACCGTGGTGAGGGTCGAGGAGGTGACCGCGCCCGCCACTTCCTTGACGGCGGTGATGATCGCCGTCCGGCGTTCCTCGCCGTAGCCGAGGTGGCGCTTGATGTTCTCCAGTACCACGATCGAGTCGTCGACGACGCGGCCGATCGCGATGGTCAGCGCGCCGAGGGTGAGCATGTTGAGCGACAGGTCGCGGGTCCAGAGCACGAGCAGCGCGAGGACCACGGACAGCGGGATGGAGACCGCCGTGACCAGCGTGGAGCGCAGCGAGGCGAGGAAGAACAGGATCACCACGACGGCGAAGACCAGGCCGAGCGCACCCTCGGTGGTGAGGCCGGATATGGCCTTGGAGACGGCGGGGCCCTGGTCGGAGACGATGGTCAGCTCGGCACCGGAACCGAGGTCCCCCCGCAGGTCGGGAAGCTTGTCCTTGACCGCGTCGGAGATGGCGACGGCGCTGCCGTCCTTGTCCATCGTGGCCATCACGGCGAGGCTCGGCTTGCCGTTGGTGCGGGTGAGGGAGACCGCGGTGGCCGGCTCCTGCTTCACGGTGGCGACGTCACCGACCCGGACGGCCTTGCCGGACTTGCCCGTGGCCGGGTCGGTCGCGGTGACCTTCAGGTCCTCGATCTGCTTCAGCGACGTGAACTGCCCGCCCACCTGGACGGTGCGGCTCTTGCCCGACTCGGAGAAGGAACCGGCCGGGATCGTCGCCCCGCCCGCCTTGAGCGCCTGGGAGAGCGTCATGGCGTTCAGACCGGACGCCGCGAGCTTCTGGTCGTCGGGGGTGATGGAGACCTGGATGTCCCGCACACCGCTCACGGAGACCTGGCCGACGCCCTCGATGTCCTCCAGCGCGGGAACGACCGTGCGGTCGAGCTGGTCGGCGAGCGCCTGCTGGTCCTTGTCGGAGGTGACGGCGAGGACGACGGTCGGCATGTCGTCCGTCGAACCGGCCACGACCTGCGGGTCCACGGTGTCGGGCAGCTGGGCCCGGGCGCGGTTCACCGCCTGCTGGATGTCGGCGACGAGCTGCTTGGTGCCCTCGCTGCCGAAGTCGAAGGACGCCATGACGACGGCGTTGCCCTCGCTCGCGGTCGAGGTGATGCCGGTGACGCCGTCGACCGCCTTGATGGAGTTCTCCAGCGGCTCGACGACCTGCTTCTCGACCACGTCGGGCGACGCGCCCTGGTAGGGGGCGAGCACCGACACCATCGGAAGGTCGATGGTGGGCAGCAGCTGCTGCTTGAGCTGCGGTATCGCGATCGCGCCGAAGACGAGGGCGACGATCGATATCAGTCCGATCAGGGCTCGTTGCGCGAGGCTGAATCTGGACAGCCAGGACATGGGTGGTGGTCTCTCTTCTGTGGCTTGCGCGGCAGGTGGGCGGCGGGTGGCTGGGGAACGGACCCGGCCCACGTACACGATCCCTCATGACCGGACCCGGAAGCCTCGGCCCCTGGGTCGCTTTCTTATGCTCCGCATACCGCAGCTGGAGTACGTCCTTTCTCCACCTCTCGCTGCACCCCGGGCGGCCTGCCTCTCCACCCCTGGGAGCACCCGCCCCCGCGACCGCCCGCTCCATCCGGGCTGCGTCCTCATTCCGCGCGGGGCCGCACCAGTCCCGATTCGTAGGCGATGACCACCAGCTGCGCCCGGTCCCGCGCGCCGAGCTTCGCCATCGCCCGGTTCACATGGGTCTTGACGGTGAGTGGGCTGACGGCGAGCCGTTCGGCGATCTCGTCGTTGGAATGCCCGCCCGCGACGAGGACGAGGACCTCGCGTTCCCGGCCGGTGAGCGCGGAGAGCCGCTCGGAGTACTCGGTGGCGCCCGCCCCCTGGCCGCCGCCCGAACCGCCGCCCTGCGCGAGGAAGGTGGCGATCAGGCCCTTGGTCGCGGCCGGTGAGAGGAGAGCCTCGCCCGCGGCCGCGATACGGATGGCGGCGAGGAGTTCGTCCGGCTCCGCGCCCTTCCCGAGGAAACCGGACGCCCCGGCCCGCAGCGACTGCACCACGTACTCGTCCACCTCGAAGGTGGTCAGCATGACGACCCGCACACCCGTCAGTTCCGGGTCGGCGCTGATCATGCGGGTCGCGGCGAGGCCGTCCGTGCCGGGCATCCGGATGTCCATCAGCACCACGTCGGCGCGGGTCGAGCGGGCGAGTTCCACGGCCTGGGCGCCGTCCGCCGCCTCCCCGACCACCACCATGTCGGTCTCCGAGTCGACCAGCACCCGGAACGCGCTGCGCAGCAATGCCTGGTCGTCCACGAGCAGCACCCTGATGGGCGGTGTCATGCGTTCTCGTCCTCCCCCGTCCGGCCGGTCCGGCCCGCGGCGCCCGCCGCACCCGCCGTGCCCGGCGCGTCCCGTTCGTCCGGCTCCGCCGTACGCGCCTCGACGGGCAGGATCGCATGGACGCGGAATCCGCCGCCGTAGCGGGGCCCGGCGGTGAGGGTGCCGTTGAGCGCGGTGACGCGTTCCCGCATGCCGAGCAGGCCATGACCGCCGCCACCCCCACGCGAGTCGTGTCCATCGCCACGCGAGTCGGGTCCACCGCCCGATTCGGGTCCACCGCCGCGCGCCTCGTGACCGCCGCCCGGTCCGTTGTCGATCACGGTGATCTCCACGACGGCTCCGACGCGCACGACGCTGACCTCGGCCTTCGCGCCCGGCCCCGCGTGCTTGCGGACGTTGGTCAGGGCCTCCTGGATCACCCGGTACGCGGCCAGGTCGACGGCCGCGGGCAGCGTGGGCCGCCCGTCCGCACAGGCCACCTCCACCGCGAGGCCGGCCCGCCGCACGGTGTCCACCAGTTCTTCGAGGACCGCGAGCCCGGGGGCCGGTTCGGTCGGCGCGGCCGGGTCGCCGGACTGCCGCAACAGGCCGACGGTGGCCCGGAGTTCGTCGAGCGCGGACCGGCTGGCCTCCCGGACGTGGGCCAGCGCCTCCTTGGCCTGGTCGGGGCGCCGGTCCATGACATGGGCGGCCACCCCCGCCTGCACGTTGACGAGCGCGATGTGGTGGGCGACCACGTCGTGCAGATCGCGGGCGATCCTCAGCCGCTCCTCCGCGACCCGGCGCCGGGCCTCCTCGTCCCGGGTCCGCTCGGCACGTTCGGCGCGCTCCCTGATCGCGTCGACGAAGGCACGCCGGGAGCGGACGGCGTCCCCCGCCGTGCAGGCCATGCCGATCCAGGCGAAGACCCCGAAGTTCTCCTGCCCGTACCAGGGGCCGGCACCGAAGCACATGGCCGTGACGGTCAGCGCGACCGCCATGAGCGCACCGACCCGCCAGGTGGTGGGCCGGTCGGTGCGCGCGGCGACGGTGTACAGCGCGATGGCGTTGGTCATCACCACGGGCGAGGGCGGATCGGAGACCACCAGTTCGACGACGGACGGCACGGTGGTGACGACCAGCACCGCTATCGGCCGACGCCGCCGCCAGACCAGCGCCGCGGCACCGATCGCCATCAGCAGCACATCGCCGGTGTCCGGGCTGCGGGCGGCCATGCCCGAGCCGTCGGGCACGCCGGGATGGACGAACGACACGGTGAGCATCGTCAGGAGGGCGGCCAGCGCGAGCGCGGCGTCCATGGCCAGAGGATGGTCGCGCAGCCAGTTCCGGGCGCGCGGAACGCCGGTTCCGAGGGTGGTCACGTCGGGCTACGTTACGGCGTGTCGCGCCTGGTCCGGCCCGGTCGCCGGAAGGTTCCGGACACGACCGTGCCCCGGGTCCCCGGCGGACCGGCGCCCCAGAGCACGAGCCGACGCGCGGGCCGACGGGCGGCGCCGTACGGACACGGGCCCGTACGGCGCGGATGCCCGCGACACGGATGCCCGCGACACGGATGCGTGCGGGCGCGGATGCGTGCGGCACGACCCCGTACCCGTGCGGGTACGGGGTCGTGCCGGTGCTGGAGGGCGAGGGGCGCGCGTGTCAGCCGGGGATCAGACCCTCGTCACGGAGCATCGCGCGCACCTCTTCGAGAGTCGCGTCGGGCGACGGCAGGATCAGATCGGACGGTTCCAGGGAGTCGTCCGGCAACGGCGTACCGAGTTCGCGCACCTTGTCCAGGAGCGCGTGGAGGGTGGAGCGGAAGGCCGGGCCGTCGCCGTTCTCCATCTCGGTCAGCAGTTCGTCGTCGAGCTCGTCGAGTTCGGCGAGATGACTGTCGGCCAGGGCGACCTGGCCCTCCCCCATGATCCGTACGATCATGACGCTGCCTCAGCTCTTGTCGAACTTGTGCGGGGACTGGGACGCCTGCCGCTGTGCCGCGTCCTGCGGGCCGCCCTCGATCGCCTGCTGCGGGGCGGAACCGCCGGCCAGTTCGGCCTTCATGCGCTGGAGCTCCAGTTCCACGTCCGTACCACCGGAGATCCGGTCCAGCTCGGCCGCGATGTCGTCCTTGGCCGTGCCGGTCGGGTCGTCCAGGGCGCCGGACGCGAGCAGTTCGTCGATCGCGCCGGCCCGGGCCTGGAGCTGCTGGGTCTTGTCCTCGGCCCGCTGGATCGCCAGACCGACGTCGCCCATCTCCTCCGAGATACCGGAGAACGCCTCGCCGATCCGGGTCTGCGCCTGGGCGGCGGTGTAGGTGGCCTTGATGGTCTCCTTCTTGGTGCGGAAGGCATCGACCTTGGCCTGGAGCCGCTGGGCGGCGAGGGTCAGCTTCTCCTCCTCGCCCTGCAGCGTGGAATGCTGCGTCTCCAGGTCGGTGACCTGCTGCTGGAGCGCGGCACGCCGGGACAGCGCCTCGCGGGCCAGGTCCTCCCGGCCGAGCGCGAGCGCCTTGCGGCCCTGGTCCTCCAGCTTGGCGGACTGCCCCTGCAGCTGGTTCAGCTGCAGTTCCAGCCGCTTGCGCGAGGTGGCCACGTCGGCGACACCGCGACGCACCTTCTGCAGCAGCTCCAGCTGCTTCTGATACGAGTAATCGAGGGTCTCGCGCGGATCCTCGGCCCGGTCAAGGGCCTTGTTCGCCTTCGCGCGGAAGATCATCCCCATACGCTTCATGACACCGCTCATGGGCTTCGCGCGCCCCCTTCTGACGGACTGAGCTCCAGCACTCCATACAGAACCCACAGTACGGGCCCTACCTCTATTACCGCACTGTTCGAGCACCGATGTGCTCCTCCCCAAGGACGACTGCGCCCGGTCGCCGGTCCGGCCCAGGGAGTAGGGCGGGTCCGGGGCCGCCGCGACATCCGGGACACCGCCGCCGTATCCGGGCGGGAAAACCCCCGGTGACGCCGGTGAGGACGCGGTCCGTTGCCGGATCGTTCCCGACCGGCCTGGGGTCGCGGCGAGCGACCCCGTACCCTTGGGCCTTGTGTTCCGTAGCCGTTCGAAGGAAGAGAAGGCGCCCACCGGCAAGGTGACGGCGGACCTCTCCAAGCAGCCCCGCGACCCGCAGGCCCCCAAGGGTCGCCCCACCCCCAAGCGCAGCGAGGCCCAGTCGCAGCGCCGTCGTGCCTCCAGCGGCGCGCCGCTGGACCGCAAGGAGGCCGTGCGGCGGCAGCGCGAGGCGCGCCGTGCGGACCTTGCGCGCCAGCGCGAGGCGCTGGCCAACGGCGACGAGCGCTATCTGCCGGTTCGCGACAAGGGGCCGGTGCGCCGCTTCGTGCGCGACTTCGTGGACTCGCGTTTCTGTGTCGCGGAGTTCTTCCTGCCGATGGCCGTGATCATTCTGATCCTCAGCGTGATCCAGGTGCAGAACATCCAGACCATCTCGCTGCTGCTCTGGCTCTTCGTGATCGTGCTGATCGTCGTCGACTCGATCGGCCTGGCGTTCCGTCTGCGGAAGCAGCTGAACGCACGCTTCCCCAACGCCCCCAAGCGCGGCGCGGTCGCGTACGGGCTGATGCGCACCCTCCAGATGCGCCGGCTCCGGCTGCCGAAGCCGCAGGTCAAGCGCGGAGAACGACCCTGAGCAAGGACACCTCCGGACCGGTCGGCGGTCCACCCGCCGGCCCGCCGGGCGACATCGCCCCCGTCACTGGTTTCTCGGGAGCGGGCTCGACATGGCTGAAAGGGCTCGGGGGGTTGCGCAACACGGTCCGCCAGGAGCTCGTCGCCCGCCAGATCGACGAGCAGATCGCGGCCCGTTTCCCGGTCGGTCAACGGCTGCGCGTCCTCGACGTCGGCATGGGGCAGGGCACCCAGGCGCTGCGCCTGGCCAGGGCCGGCCACACCGTGACGGGCCTGGAGTCGGACACCGAAATGCTGCGGGTGGCGCGCGAGGCGCTCGGCGGCGAGCCCGCGGGCATCCGCGAACGGGTCCGGCTCATCGAGGGCGACGGCCTGGAGACCGGGGTGCACTTCCTGCCCGGCAGTTTCGACGTGGTGCTCTGCCACGGCGTGCTGATGTACGTCCGGGAGCCGGACGCGATGCTGGCCGGTCTGGCCCGGATGCTGGCCCCCGGCGGACTGCTCTCGCTGCTCGTACGGAACGCCGACGCGCTCGCGATGCGCCCCGGCAACGCCGGGGACTGGGACGCGGCGTCGGACGCCTTCGAGACGGACACGTACACCAACCGGCTCGGTCTCACGGTCCGCGCCGACCGGCTGGATGCCCTGACCGCCACGCTCGCCGGGATCGCGGCGCCCCTGCACGCCTGGTACGGGGTGCGCGTCTTCACGGACAACGTGAGCAACGACGTGGAGCTGCCGGCCGCCACCGAACTGGAGCGGCTGCTGGCCGTGGAGGACCGGGCCGGGCGGACGGATCCCTACCGCCGGGTGGCCGCGCTGCTGCATCTGTGCGGAGTGCGCGGCTGAGAACGGCCGCGCACGGTGCGCGACCGCGGATCCGCTGTGCGCGACCGGGTCTGCTGTGCGCGGTGCGCGACCGGGACCGGGACCGGCGATGGGCGGCCGGAGTCGTCGTCCTGTGCGTCGTCCCTGGTGAGCGGCCGGATCGGTCGCTCCGCTCGTCCCTGGCGGGGCACCCGGTCGGCGGAACCCGGCGGGCCGTCGGCGGGTGGCGAGGCGATGATCCGGACATGGACGCATTCCACTCCCGCCACCGCTCGCGTCGACTGCTGCTCCCCCTGACCACGGGTCTCTGCGCGATCGCCCTGGTGAGCGGCTGTTCGGGCGAGGGCTACGGTTCACCCGAGCCCGGCGTCACCACGACGGCCTCGTCGCGGCAGGGCCCCGTGTCCCAGCCGTCCGGCGACGATCTCCAGGCCCAGTACGAGGCCGTGATCAAGAACGTGCTGCCGTCGGTCGTGCAGATCCAGGCTTCCAACAGCCTGGGCTCCGGCGTCGTCTACGACTCCAAGGGCCATATCGTCACCAACGCCCACGTGGTCGGCGCGGAGCGACGGTTCCGGGTCACGGTCGCCACCGGCGAGAAGCCCCAGGGTGCCTCGCTGGTGGCGGCGTACCCCCAACAGGATCTGGCCGTCATCAAGCTCGACACCGTGCCGAAGGGGCTGAGGGCCGCCACGTTCGGCGATTCGGAGAAGGTCGAGGTGGGGCAGATCGTGCTGGCGATGGGCTCGCCGCTCGGTCTGTCGTCGAGCGTCACCCAGGGCATCGTCTCCGCGGTCGGCCGGACCGTCAGCGAGGGCAGCTCGGGCGGCGGGACCGGCGCGACGATCGCGAACATGGTGCAGACCTCGGCCGCGATCAACCCGGGGAACAGCGGGGGCGCGCTGGTCAACCTGAACAGCGAGGTGATCGGCATCCCGACACTGGCGGCGACGGACCCCGATCTGGGTGGCGGCGCGGCGCCGGGGATCGGGTTCGCGATTCCGGCGTCGATGGTGAAGACGATCGCCGACCAGATCATCAGGTACGGCCGGGTCATCGACTCCGGCCGGGCCGCCCTGAACATCACCGGGCGCACGGTCGTCGACCAGAACTACCAGCCGGCCGGGGTGGCACTGGTGGAGGTGACGAGGGGCGGAGCCGCGGAGAAGGCGGGGCTCCGGGCCGGCGACGTCATCACCAGGATCAACGACACACCGATCACGACGATCACCTCCCTGTCGGAGGCGCTGGCCTCGGACAAGCCCGGCCAGAAGGTCACGGTGACGTACCGCCGCAACGGGCGGGAGGCGACGGCCCGGGTCATGCTGGGCGAGATCTAGTGCTGTGACCGGCAAGGTTTGCCCGGAAGGAGCGTCGTCCGGTGCGTGCGATCGCAAGGCGGCCGAAAGCCCTCGTAGCGGGCTACGTGGGCTTTCGGCCAACGCCGCGAGCGTGCGTGCCGGACGGTGCGACGGGGCAAACGTTGCCGGTCACGGCACTAGTGCTGTGACCGGGACGGTTTGCCGGTGAACCTTCCCGGTCACAGCACTAGCGCCGCTCCCGGCACTGGTCCGTGCCGTCGAACTGCCGTCGGCGCCGGGCGGGCCCCGCCACGAGGCAAGGGCCCGGCGACGCGGCGACCGTACGAGCCCCGAGCGGGCCGTACGGTCGCGGCGTGCCGGGCCGGACCGGCGGACGATCTCCCGATGGCGTGCGATCTCCCGGTACGGGCCGCGCGACCGGCTGCACCTCGGACCGGACGCACTTCGACCGGGCTGTGCTTCGGTCGGCCGCGCCCGTCGTCGCGTGCCGGGGCAGGGCCGCCCGGGGAAGGCGGTCAGACCTGTTCCGCCCGGTCGGCGTTGAGGCTCATGGGTCCGTAGACCTCGGTGGTGTCCTCGAAGAGCCTCACCTGCTCCGTCCCGCCGTCGAGGAGCTCCTTCCAGTTCTCACCGATCCAGGACTCCGCGTCGCCCTGCGTGGTGAATTCCTCCGGCCGCAGGGCCGGCTCCGTCTCCGTGCCGTCGGACTTCTCGAACCGCCATGTCCACGCCATGCCCGCCTCCTGGATCGCTCTGCTGCCCGCAGCCTAGGCCCTGTCGTCGAACCGCCGCCCGCCACGCACGCTCACGGCCTCGCCGGGGTCGTCCTCATACGTCCGGTACGAGAACGATCCTCCGTCTCGCGCTCGCACGCACCGGACGCCTCACGGCCCGGCCTCCGGCCGGACGGCGGCAGTTCGGAGACAGGCCCTGGTCCGCCTCCCGGCGAAGTCTGCCCCGTCGCACGGCCCGGCACGCACCCTCGCGGCAGCGGCCCGGGCGGGGGTGGGCGCGCCGCGAGGGTCCGCGTCCGGCACGGGGCGGGGCGTGCGTCTGCCCGGTGAAAGCCCAGGCCGCGCATCGGCCGCGCGGACGCGGGAGGATCGGAACGTGGAACTGACTCTGCTCGGCACCGGCGCCCCCGACGGGCTGCCGAGGCCCGAATGCCCCTGTGCCGCCTGCGCGACCGCCCGTGGAACGCGTTCGCGGGCGGCGACCGCGCTGCTGGTCGACGACGCGCTGCTGCTCGACCTCACACCCGGCGCCGTGTTCGCCGCCGCCCGCGCGGGCCACTCGCTCACCGGGGTACGGCAGGTGCTGCTCACCCATCCGCACGACGGGCCCGCCGTGGAGCTGCCCGCCGGGCTGCCTCCCGCGGGTCGGGTGCCGGACGGACGGGAGCTGACGCTGATCAGCGGACACCGGGTGCGGGCGGTGGCGATGGACGCCCCGGGGACGGGTTACGAGGTGACCGGGCCGGAGGGTGTCCGGCTGCTCTACCTGCCGCCCGGCGCGGCTCCGTCCGGCCTCACGGACCGGGTGGCGCAGCCGTACGACGCCGTGGTCGGGGACGTGGTCGGGCGGCCGGACGCGGTGGCGCGGCTGCGGGCCGTCGAGGCGATCGGCCCGCACACCGAGATCATCGCCGTCCACGTGGACCACGACGCACCGCCCGGCGCCGAGCTGGACCGGCGGCTCGCGACCGCCGGGGCACGGGCCGTGCCGGACGGGACGACGCTGGTGGTGGGCGAGTACCGGACGCCGCCCCGGACGCCCCGGCGCACCCTGGTGACGGGTGGTGCCAGGTCCGGGAAGTCGGTGGAGGCCGAGCGGCGCCTGGAGACGTACCCCGAGGTGGTGTACGTGGCGACCGGGGGGACCCGGGAGGGGGACGCGGAGTGGGCGGTCCGGATCGGGCTGCACCGGGAGCGCAGGCCCGCCGCCTGGCGCACCGAGGAGACCTGTGAGCTGGTGGAACTGCTGGAGTCGGACGGTCCCCCGCTGCTGATCGACTGTCTGTCGCTGTGGCTGACGGACGCGATGGACCGGGTGGACGCCTGGGACGACACGGCGTGGGCGGGCGGCGGGCGCAGCGCGCTGCGCGAGCGGACCGCCGAACTGGTCGCCGCGGTGCGCGGGACGCGCCGCACGGTCGTCGCCGTGACCAACGAGACCGGCTCGGGCGTGGTGCCCGCGACGGCTGCCGGGCGGCGGTTCCGTGACGAACTGGGCCGGTTGAACGCGGCGTTCGCCGACGAGTGCGAACAGGTGCTGCTGGTCGTGGCCGGTCAGGCGCTGACGCTGCGCGGCTGACGGCGACGGCGACAGCGGCCGGAGCGCAGCGACGACGGACGTACGCGAGGAGGGGACGAGGAGAACGACCAGGACGAGGAGGAGCGGTCATGGCGCGGATACGACCGATGCTGAGCGGGGTCCCCGAGACCCTGCTGTGGACCCTCTACAACCGGGCGTACGAGGCGGGACGGCGCTATCCGGTGCTGGACGATCCGATGGCGCTCCGGCTGATGGAGGCGCTGGACTACCCCTTCGAGGAGCGGTTCGGCCGCCCGAACGCGTTCTACTCGCAGCTCCAGGGGCTGCGTTCGCGCTGCTTCGACCTGGCCGTGCAGGCGTACCTCGCCGAACGGCCCCGCGCCACCGTGGTCGCGCTCGGGGACGGCCTGGAGACCGGTTTCTGGCGGGTCGACAACGGTCTGCTGAACTGGCTGAGCGTGGACCTCCCGGAGGTCGCCGAACTGCGCCGGGAGCTGCTGCCGGCCTCGGACCGGTCGCGCGTCCTGGCCCGCTCGGCGACCGATCCGGCCTGGCTCGACGAGATCGAGGACCCGCGGGGCCGCGGCGTCGTCGTCACGGCGCAGGGGCTGCTGATGTATCTGCGTCCGGCGGAGGTGCGGGGGATCCTCGCCGCCTGTGCCGAGCGGCTGCCCGGCGGTGTCCTCGTCCTGGACTCGATGGCCCGCCGTCCGGCCGGGTACACGCTGACGGGGCGGTGGCGGGTCGGCGGGATGACCATTCCGCCGATGCGCTGGGCGATGGACCCCGGCGAGCGGCCCAAGCTGCGCGGCGCCCATCCGGGGATCACCGAGGTGCGGGCGCTGCGGCTGCCGCGCGGGCGGGGCGCGATGGGCGAACTGATCCGGCTCCAGTCGCTGCTGCCGGGGGTGCGGGCGCTGACGCCCGCGATCACGCGGCTGGGGTTCGGGGACTTCGGGGACACGGGTCCGGCCCCGCGATGACGCGGCCGTCGCACGACGGCCGGGCACCGCGCCGGACGCGGAGCCTCGTGGCGGCCGGGGACCGGAAACGCTCCGGGTACTGTTCCGCAGTGGGCCCGCCGCCGGGCCCGCGGCCCCATCACGTATCACCGACGTATCGACCCGCGAGGCAGATCCCGTGAATCTGGACGACTTCTCCGACCTGATCGAACGCCCCGACGGCGGCGTACGGCGCGATGCCGAGGAACGCCGGGAGCGCCTGGTCGTCCCGCCGAGCGCGCTCGGCCGCCTGGACGAGCTGGGCGAGTGGCTCTCGGCCGCCCAGCAGTCCGTTCCGGTCAAGGCCATCGAGCGGCCGCGCGTGGTGCTCTTCGCCGGTGATCACGGGGTGGCCGAGCTGGGGGTCTCGGGGCGTGCGGCCGGCAGCGCGCACGAACTGGTGCGGGCCACGCTGGAGGGCGCGACCCCGCTCGCCGTGCTGGCCCGGCAGTTCTCCGTACCGGTGCGGATCGTGGACGCCGGACTGGACTGCGATCCGGAGCTGCTGCCCGAGTCCGTGGTCCGCCACCGGGTGCGGCGGGGCAGCGGCCGGATCGACGTCGAGGACGCGCTGACGGCCGAGGAGGCCGAGCGGGCGGTACGGCTCGGCATGGCGATCGCCGACGAGGAGGCCGACTCGGGCACGGACCTGGTGGTGCTGGGCGATCTGAGCGTGGGCGGTACGACGGCGGCGGGCACGCTGATCGCGGCGCTGTGCGGCACGGACGCCTCGGTGGTCACCGGGCGCGGCGGAGCGGGCATCGACGACCTGGCGTGGATGCGCAAGTGCGCGGCGATCCGGGACGCGCTGCGGCGGGCCAGGCCGGTCCTCGGCGACCAGCTGGAGCTGCTGGCCGCGGTGGGCGGGGCGGACCTGGCGGCGACGACCGGGTTCCTGCTCCAGTGCGCGGTGCGCAGGCTGCCGGTGATCCTGGACGGTGTGGTCTCGGCGGCCTGTGCGCTGGTGGGCCAGCGGGCGGCCTTCCGGGCGCCGGACTGGTGGCTGGCGGGCCAGGCGAGCGGTGAGCCGGCACAGGCCAAGGCCCTGGACCGGATGGCGCTCAACCCGCTGCTGGATCACGGCGTCCTCGTGGGCGAGGGAAGCGGGGCCCTGCTCGCGCTCCCGCTGGTCCGGGCCGCGGCCGCGCTGGCGGCGGAGCTCCCCGAGCGCGCGTCCGACGCCGAGGAGGGCGACACCGGCGAGGAGTCCGGCGAGGACACCGAAAGCGGCGAGGGCGAGGACGCCGGGACCGAGGGGAGGAACGGCGTCGGTGGGAGGACCGGCGGGACGGCCGTCGGCTGACCGGCCCGGCGGGGCCCTGATCGGCGGCCGGCGGATCCGGCGGACCGTGGTCGACGGACATCGGCCGCGGCCCCGCTCTCTCACACGACGCGATGCACCATATGATCGCTTTTCATGGGAGAGGTCCGATTGTCCACCGTGGAATCCGGGCGGGACGGCACCCGGGCACCGAGCACCGTCCGGTCACGCCGCTGCGCCGCGTACACCATCTGGTACCTCCGGGTCGTCTCGTTCATCAATTTCCTGAGCGCGGTCTGGGTCACCCTCGGCAACGACCTGCGTCGCCACAACACCGCGAACCTCTTCACCCCCTACCTGCTCACCGCGGGATTCTCCTCCGGGGTGGTCGCACTCTTCCTGGCGATCACCATGCGCCGCCGCAAGCGGGCCGCGTGGATCGTGAACATGGTGGTGAGCAGCCTGCTGTTGCTGCTCTTCGCGCTGGTGATCCCGTTCCCTGAGGTGCGGCGGTACCCGCAGAACTGGGTGTCGCTGGCGCTGACCGCCGTGTTCGTCCTGGCGCTGCTCCTCGGACGGCGCGAGTTCTACGCGAAGGGCGACCGGTCCAACCCGAAGCTGGCCGCCCTCGTCGCGGGCGGCGGACTGCTGGTCACCTCACTGATCGCCGCGGGCCTGGTCACCCTCACCAACACCGCCCACGACGAGTACCGTTCGACGTTCCTGGACCGCTGGCGCTACGGCACGCTGCGCCTGGTGTCGATCGCCGAGAACGACGTGCACTACGACGGGATCACCACGCCCGGCTGGGTCGACGTCACCATCAACATCCTCTCCACGCTGCTGCTGATCGCCGTCGTGTACGCGGCGTTCCGGTCCCGTCGGGCGGTCGATCCGATCACTCCGCAGGACGAGGCCCGGCTGCGGGCGCTGCTCGACAGGCACGGGGAACGGGACTCGCTGGGCTACTTCGCGCTGCGCCGGGAGAAGAGCGTCGTCTGGTCGCCGACCGGCAAGGCGGCCGTCGCCTACCGGGTGGTCGGCGGGGTCTCGCTGGCCTCGGGGGATCCCATCGGCGACCCGGAGGCATGGCCGGGGGCGATCGTCCCGTGGCTGGACGAGGCCCGCGAGCACGGCTGGATCCCCGCGGTGATGGGGGCGAGCGAGGAGGGCGGCACGATCTATGCGCGCCACGGCCTCGACGCGCTGGAGCTGGGCGACGAGGCGATCGTGGAGACCGCCGAGTTCACCCTGGAGGGCCGGGCGATGCGAACCGTGCGCCAGGCGTACAACCGGGTCCGACGGGCCGGGTACACGGTGACCGTGCGCCGGCACGAGGACATCCCGGCGGACGAGATGGCCGAGCTGGTGCGCTGCGCCGACGACTGGCGGGGCGGGGAGACCGAGCGCGGCTTCTCGATGGCGCTGGGCCGGCTCGGTGATCCGGCCGACGGCCGGTGCGTGATACTCGAATGCCGTGACGCGCCCGGGAAGGAGGGCGGCCCCGGCAGGTTGCGGGCGCTGCTGAGCTTCGTCCCATGGGGGCCGCACGGTCTCTCGCTGGACCTGATGCGCCGTGACCGGGACTCCGAGAACGGGCTGGTCGAGTTCATGGTCATCGAACTCCTGCGACGCGCCGAGGAGATCGGGATCACTCAGGTCTCGCTCAACTTCGCGATGTTCCGGTCCGTCTTCGAGAGGGGTTCGCGGCTCGGCGCCGGACCGGTGCTGCGGCTGTGGCGCTCCATGCTCGGCTTCTTCTCGCGCTGGTGGCAGATCGAGTCGCTGTACCGTGCCAACGCCAAGTACCGGCCGATCTGGGAGCCGCGCTTCATGCTCTTCGAAAAGAGTGCCGACCTGCCCCGCATCGGTCTGGCCGCGGGCCGCGCCGAAGGGTTCCTGGAGGCGCCGGGACTGCCGAAGTGGCTGCACCGCTCGCAGCTCGGGGCGGGGGGATGAGACCCGGCCGCAGACTGCGCGGGGCGGCCCGACGCGAGTGGGAGCCACTGGCGCGGACCGTGCGCGCGGGGCTCGTGGCCGCCCGGCTGCGGGCCGTCCCCCTGACCCTCGCCGCGGTCTGCCTGACGGCGCTGCTGCACGCGGTGCAGAGCCGGCCCTGGGGGGTCGGGGCGGTGCGGGCGCTGGGGGCGGTGCGGGCCGAGGACCCGTTCTGGGCGGCCCTGCTGCGTACCCCGTTGTCGCTGTTCGTCCCGGCGCTCGACCTGCCGGTGTGGGGGGCGCTGGCGCAGATCCTGGTGGTGTTCGGGATCGCCGAGATCTGTCTGGGCCGGTGGCGCATGCTCGCCGTCGCGTACGTCACCACCCTGGCCGGGACGTTGTACGCGCGGATCGGCATCGCCCTGGGCCCGGACGGGCCGTTCGGGCTGCCCGCGTCCGACGCCCGGATCGTCGACACCGGCCCGTCGGCCGCGGTGGTCGGTCTCGCCGTGTACGTGTGCTGCGTCTACCGGGCGTGGTTCACCGGCGGGCTGGTGATCGTGGCGATGGTGGTCGAGGTGTTCCTCAAGAACAACCTGGCCGGGAAGGAGCATCTGGCGGCGATCGCCGCGGTGCTCGTGCTGTGCGTCGTCACGGTCGCCCGGCACCGGCGCCGGGGCCGTGACGCGGACCACCGCGCTCAGGAGTCGCGCCGTCCGCGGGCCGGGACCCGGTCCGGCGCGCCGCCGATGAGGTCCTGAAGTCTGCGGCGCGGCCCCGCCCAGCGCACGTCGTGGTGGTAGGCGCGCAGCACCGCCCGGGCGCGGGCCCGGTGCCGCCCGCGGTAGAACCGCCTCGCCCACACCGAGGTCGGCCGGGCCAGCCGGATCGCGCCGATCAGCGCGACGAACGGGACGAGGGTGCCGAGCACCGCCATCCGCGCCTTGCCCTTGAACAGGGCGATCAGCACGAAGCAGAAGTTGACGATCAGGGTCAGGGCGACCCCGAGCCTGCTCATCTGCTCGTCACTGCTCAGTTCGTTCACGCCGAGCGGCGAGAACCCGGCGAGGACCAGCAGCACGAGCGCCGCGGTGAGCACCACGACCTCGACGCTCTGCCGCCCCTCCTCGGTCCAGTACACGTCGTCGAGGTGAAGGATCAGAGCGAACTCGTCCAGCACCAGCCCCGCGCCCGTGCCGAAGATCACCGCACACACCGCGGCGCTGATGCCGTGGCGTCCGCTCGCGACCGCCCCGAAGCCGCCCACGACGCTCAGCACCACGCCCGGCACCACGTGATGGACGTGCAGCCCACCGGGCGTGATGTTGCGGAAGGGGCCCTTCCCCGCCCTGATCATCCGGGTGACGACCCGGGTGACGGCGAAGGTGAGCACGAAGGCGGCCAGCGCGAGGAGCAGGGGAAGCTTCCCCGGCTCGATGACGTTCCGGTCGAACCAGTGACCCATGCCACCCACCCCCGACAAGCCGCTTTCGTCATGGTTCGTCATGGTTGGCCGTGTTTCATCCGGCCTCCGTCCAATCTATCGGCCGGTCGCAGCGATTAGCCTGCGCGCCGTGACCTTCCTGAACAGCCACGGCCCGCGCTTCGCCTTCGGCACCCTGACCGTGATCCCCGTCCGCGTCACCCGGTGGGACCGGGACACCGCCCGCGCCGGGATGCTGTGCGCCCCGCTCGCCGGTCTCGTGGTGGGAGTGCTCGCGGCGGCGGCCGGTGTTCTGCCGCTGCTGCTCGGCTCCGGGCCGCTGCTCGCCGCGGTGGCGTCCGCCGCCGTGCCCGCGGTGCTGACCCGGGGGCTGCATCTGGACGGTCTCGCGGACACCGCCGACGGTCTGGGCAGCGGCAAGCCGGCCGACGAGGCGCTGCGCGTCATGAAGCGGTCGGACATCGGCCCGTTCGGCGTGATCACGCTGCTGTTCGTGCTGCTGGCCCAGGTGGCGGTGCTCCAGCAGTCGTACGGGCGGGGCTGGGCGCACGGCGCGGTGGCGGCGGTCGTCGCCGCGGTGGCGGCCCGGCTGGCGCTCACCCTCGCCTCCCGCCGGGGCGTGCCCGCGGCGCGTCCGGAGGGTCTGGGCGCGGCGGTGGCCGGGACCGTCCCGGTGGCGGGGGCGGTGGCGGCGGGCGTCGTGGTGGTCGCGGCGTGCGCGGGGGCGGGTGCGCCGCTGGGCGGGTACGGGGCGGCGGCGCACCACGCGCTCGCCGTACTGGCCGCCCTCGCCGCCGCCGACCTGCTGCTGCGGCACTGCGTCCGGCGCTTCGGCGGGGTGACCGGGGACGTCTTCGGGGCCCTGGCCGAGACGGCGGCGACGACGGCGCTGGTGGTGCTCGCGCTCGGATAGGTCCCCCGTGCGACGGGCGGGGCCATGACCGTCCCCCCGGCCCCTGTGCGGGGGACGGGGACTACGGCCGGGCCCCGGCCCCTGCGCGAGGGGCGGGGACTACGGCCGGGCCTGCGGGCACTCCTGACGCCACACGCCCAGGTCGTACTTCTTCCGCAGCGAACTGAGGCCCAGCCGCTTCGAGTCGGCGCAGAACCGGGCGACCGGCAGTTCGTACTCGACGTGGAAGACGGCCTTGCCCGCCTTCACGAAGGGGGTCAGCGCGTCGCACTCCTCGAACTGGGCGCACTGCTCGTTGACCGCGAAGTCGAAGTCCGGTTCCAGCTCCGGGATCTGGCCGAGGTCGTTCTTCAACCCGACGGCGAGTCCGTGACGGTGGGCGATCCGGGCGATGAGCCGGTTGTAGCGCAGCTGGTCGGCGGCGGTGAGCGGGAAGCCCGTACGGTTGCGATAGCCGTCCATATTGTCGGGCTCCACCGCGTCGAAGCCCTTCTCCGCGCACATCTCGATCCGCTTCTCCATCAGCGGTTCCAGGATGTCGGTGCGGCGGATGTCGAGCCACCACTCCCCCTCCCAGCCGTTGCTCTCGCCCCGCACCGACTTCGGGAACTTCCCGGCGTCGGGGCGGAAGTCCTCCCAGGCCCCGGTGGACAGGTAGCAGATCACCTTGCGGCCCCTGCGGTGCAGATCGGCTACGGCAGGCGCCCCGTGGTCGAAGCCGTCGATGTCGTACACGGGGACGTCCACCGTGGGGTCGAGCTTGCCGGAGAGCTGCCACTGCCAGCCAGTGCCGGGCTCGGGCCGCCAACGCGCCTCCTGCCCACCGGGCTTCTCCCCGGTCTTCTCACCGGATTTCCCGGAACTCGCGGCGGACGTCCCGCCGGGTTCCGGGGCGGCGGTGCAACCGGCCAGCAGGGCCAGCAGGGCCAGGACCACGGCCGGCAACACCGCGCCCGGACGTGTCGGGCGGGCGGCTCGTCGGGCGCGCATGGTTCTCCCCCTCGGGTGCGGCATTCCGAACGACCCTACTTCCACCGTTTGTTCACCCCGTACGACCCCACCGCATGTCCGTGCGACCCGCGGCCCCGGCCTCCGCCGACGGCCGTCCGCGAGCGCGGCCCGGGCTCCCGCGCCGTTCATTCGACGGCCCGCCGCCGTGTTCCCGCAGCAAAGGCGCGCGTAGGCTCATTCCCGGCACATCGCGACGGCGTCTACGATGCGCCGGGCATGGTCGGCCCACCCCTCGACCGACAACGAACTCAACGGAAGCGAGATTTCACCACCGTGACTGCTCTCACTCTCAGCACTGCCGGTGCGGCGACGCTGCGCGCCGACGCACTCGTCGTCGGCGTCGGCAAGGGCGCCGGATCCAAGTCTGGGGGCCTGGTCCTCGCACCGGGCGCCGAGGCCGTGGACAAGGCGTTCGGCGGGAAGCTCGCCACCGTCCTGGAGGCCCTGGGCGCCACCGGTGCCGAGGGCGAGGTGACCAAGCTCCCCGCACCCGACGACCTCAAGGCCCCGGTCGTCCTGGCGGTCGGACTCGGTTCCGCCCCGGACAAGGACGAGGCGTACGACGCCGAGGCGCTGCGCCGGGCCGCGGGCTCGGCCGCCCGCGCGCTGGCCGGTTCGAAGAAGGCCGGTTTCGCGCTGCCCGTCGAGTCCGCCGAGGACGCCGGGGCGATCGCCGAGGGCGCGCTGCTCGGCGCGTACGCGTTCACCGCGTACCAGGGCGGCGAGGACAAGGTCGCGCCCAAGGGCAAGAAGAACGGCAACGGCCCCAGGCTGCCGCTGGGCGAGGTCGCCCTGCTCGGCGCCAAGCCGCGCGACAAGGCGTTCAAGGCGTCCGCCGAGCGTGCCGTCGCGCTGGTCGAGGAGATCAACCGCGCCCGCGACCTGATCAACACCCCGCCGAACGACCTGTACCCCGAGTCCTTCGCCGCCGTGGCCGCCGCCGCGGGCAAGGAGCACGGCATCAAGGTGCAGGTCCTCGACGAGAAGGCGCTCGTCAAGGGCGGCTTCGGCGGCCTGCTCGGCGTCGGCAGCGGCTCGGTCAACGGCCCGCGCCTGGTGAAGCTCGCCTACACGCACCCGAAGGCGGAGAAGACCCTGGCCCTCGTCGGCAAGGGCATCACCTACGACTCGGGCGGCATCTCCCTGAAGCCGGCCGGCCACAACGAGACGATGAAGTGCGACATGAGCGGCGCCGCCGCCGTGTTCGCGGCCGTCGTCGCGTCCGCCCGTCTGGGCCTCCAGGTCAACGTCACCGGGTGGCTGGCGCTCGCCGAGAACATGCCGTCGGGCAGCGCCACCCGCCCCGGCGACGTGCTGCGCATGTACAGCGGCAAGACCGTCGAGGTCCTCAACACGGACGCCGAGGGCCGCCTGGTCCTCGCCGACGCGCTGACCCGCGCCTCGGAGGAGAACCCGGACGCGATCGTCGACGTGGCGACGCTGACCGGCGCGATGATGCTGGCGCTGGGCAACCGCACCTTCGGCATCATGGCGAACGACGACGCCTTCCGCGCCTCCGTCCACGAGATCGCCGAGGAGGTCGGCGAGGCGTCCTGGCCGATGCCGCTCCCCGCGGACCTGCGCAAGAGCATGGAGTCCGCGACGGCCGACATCGCCAACATGGGCGAGCGGATGGGCGGCGGCCTGGTGGCCGGCCTGTTCCTCCAGGAGTTCGTGGGCGAGGGCATCGCCTGGGCGCACCTGGACATCGCGGGTCCGGCCTTCCACGAGGGCGCGCCGTACGGCTACACGCCGAAGGGCGGCACCGGTTCCGCGGTCCGCACGCTGGTGAGGCTGGCCGAGCGCACGGCCGCCGGCGACCTCGGCTGAGGCCGCGTCACGCGGACGACCACCGGCCCCGGGCATACGTCCGGGGCCGTTCGCGTTCCCCCCGTGGCACCACGGCGCGGAGGAGGGTTTCGCTCTCGACGAAACTTGATGGGCACAGCACCTCACTACGCAGCGGTAACCGTCCGGGACGGATGATCGTCCTTCCCAGACCCGGGCCCCGCGTCCCGCCACCCGTCGACAAGTGCGAAGATGGGTTCTCGGCAGGACAGGGCCCCCACCACAGGGCCGAACGACAAGCGGCCGCACACCAGCCGACCGGCCGGTCATCCCCCAGCGACGGGGCCCGGCGTACGGCGCACATGCATGGAGGACGTGACGTGGCGAACGACGCCAGCACCGTTTTCGACCTAGTGATCCTCGGCGGCGGTAGCGGCGGTTACGCCGCGGCCCTGCGCGGGGCGCAGCTGGGCCTGGACGTCGCCCTGATCGAGAAGGGCAAGGTCGGCGGCACCTGCCTGCACAACGGCTGCATTCCCACGAAGGCCCTGCTGCACGCCGGCGAGATCGCCGACCAGGCGCGCGAGGCGGACCAGTTCGGTGTCAAGGCCACCTTCGAGGGCATCGACATCAAGGCCGTCCACAAGTACAAGGACGACGTCATCTCGGGCCTGTACAAGGGTCTGCAGGGTCTCATCGCCTCGCGCAAGGTCACGTACATCGAGGGCGAGGGCCGGCTCTCCTCCCCCACCTCTGTGGACGTGAACGGTCAGCGGGTCCAGGGCCGCCACGTGCTGCTGGCGACCGGTTCCGTGCCGAAGTCGCTGCCGGGCCTGGAGATCGACGGCAACCGCATCATCTCCTCGGACCACGCGCTGAAGCTGGACCGCGTCCCGAAGTCGGCGATCGTGCTGGGCGGCGGCGTCATCGGCGTCGAGTTCGCCTCGGCGTGGACGTCCTTCGGCACCGAGGTCACGGTCATCGAGGGCCTGAAGCACCTCGTCCCGGTCGAGGACGAGAACAGCTCGAAGCTCCTGGAGCGCGCCTTCCGCAAGCGCGGCATCAAGTTCAACCTCGGCACGTTCTTCCAGAGCGCCGAGTACACCCAGGACGGCGTCAAGGTCACCCTGGCCGACGGCAAGACCTACGAGGCCGAGGTGCTGCTGGTCGCCATCGGCCGCGGCCCGGTCTCGCAGGGCCTGGGCTACGAGGAGGCCGGCGTCGCGATGGACCGCGGCTACGTCCTCGTCGACGAGTACATGCGCACCAACGTGCCCACCATCTCGGCCGTGGGCGACCTGGTCCCCACGCTCCAGCTCGCGCACGTCGGCTTCGCCGAGGGCATCCTCGTCGCGGAGCGCCTGGCCGGTCTGAAGACCGTCCCGATCGACTACGACGGCGTCCCGCGGGTGACGTACTGCCACCCCGAGGTCGCCTCCGTGGGCATCACCGAGGCCAAGGCCAAGGAGCTCTACGGCGCGGACAAGGTCGTCGCCCTGAAGTACAACCTCGCGGGCAACGGAAAGAGCAAGATCCTGAAGACCGCGGGCGAGATCAAGCTCGTCCAGGTCAAGGACGGTGCGGTGGTCGGCGTCCACATGGTCGGTGACCGCATGGGCGAGCAGGTCGGCGAAGCCCAGCTGATCTACAACTGGGAGGCGCTGCCGGCCGAGGTCGCGCAGCTGATCCACGCCCACCCGACCCAGAACGAGGCGATGGGCGAGGCCCACCTGGCTCTGGCCGGCAAGCCCCTCCACTCCCACGACTGATCCAGTCGACCGGGCGCGACGACCGACCACTTCCGCACTTTCGTAAGGAGCAACCGAAACCATGTCGGTTTCCGTAACCCTTCCGGCGCTCGGTGAGAGCGTCACCGAGGGCACTGTCACCCGCTGGCTGAAGGCCGAGGGCGAGCGCGTCGAGGCCGACGAGCCGTTGCTCGAGGTCTCGACCGACAAGGTCGACACCGAGATCCCGGCCCCGGCGTCCGGCGTCCTCACCGCCATCAAGGTCGCCGAGGACGAGACCGTCGAGGTCGGCGCCGAACTGGCCGTCATCGACGACGGCACGGGTGCGCCCGCCGCCGCTGCCGCCCCGGCCGCCGCCGAGCCCGAGGCCGCCCCGGCCCCGGCTCCCGAGGCCCCCGCCGCCCCGGCCCCGGCCCCGGTCGCCGAGGCTCCCGCCGCCGCTCCGGCCGGTGGCGCGGCCGGCACCGACGTCACCCTCCCCGCGCTCGGCGAGAGCGTCACCGAGGGCACCGTCACCCGCTGGCTGAAGGAGGTCGGCGAGGAGGTCACGGAGGACGAGCCCCTCCTGGAGGTCTCCACGGACAAGGTCGACACCGAGATCCCGGCCCCGGTATCCGGCGTGCTGCTGGAGATCGTGGTCGCCGAGGACGAGACCGCCGAGGTCGGCGCCAAGCTCGCCGTGATCGGTGCCCCGGGTGCCGCTCCGGTGGCTGCCCCGGCCGCTCCGGTCGCCGCCCCCGCGCCCGCCGCCGCACCGGCTCCCGCCCCGGCCCCGGCCGCTCCGGCGGCCCCCGCCCCGGCCCCGGTCGCGCCCGCCGCTCCGGCCCCGGCTCCGGTCGCGCCTCCGGCCCCGGCTCCGGTCGCCCCGGCGGCCCCGGCTCCCGCCCCGGTCGCACCCGCCGCCCCCGCCCCGGTCGCACCCGCCGCCCCGGCTCCCGTCGTCGCCGCCCCGGCCGCGACCGCCGGTGACGACGGCGCGTACGTCACGCCGCTGGTCCGCAAGCTCGCCGCCGAGACCGGTGTCGACCTGGGCGCGGTCAAGGGCACCGGCGTCGGTGGCCGTATCCGCAAGCAGGACGTCGTCGCCGCCGCTGAGGCCGCCAAGGCCGCCGTCGCCGCGCCGGCTCCGGTCGCCGCCGCTGCCGCCGCCCCGAAGGCGCCGAAGCTGGAGGCGTCCCCGCTGCGCGGTCAGACGGTCAAGATGACCCGCATGCGCAAGGTCATCGGCGACAACATGATGAAGGCGCTGCACTCGCAGGCCCAGCTGACGTCGGTCGTCGAGGTCGACGTCACGAAGCTGATGAAGCTGCGCGGCCTGGCGAAGAACGCGTTCGCGGCCCGTGAGGGCGTCAAGCTGTCCCCGATGCCGTTCTACGTCAAGGCGGCGGCCCAGGCGCTGAAGGCCCACCCGGTCGTCAACGCCCGGATCAACGAGGACGAGGGCACCATCACGTACTTCGACTCGGAGAACATCGGCATCGCCGTGGACGCCGAGAAGGGTCTGATGACCCCGGTCATCAAGGGTGCGGGCGACCTGAACATCGCCGGCATCGCGAAGAAGACCGCGGAGCTGGCGGGCAAGGCCCGCGGTGGCGGGCTGACGCCGGACGACATGTCCGGCGCCACCTTCACCATCAGCAACACCGGCTCGCGCGGTGCGCTGTTCGACACCGTCATCGTGCCCCCGAACCAGGTCGCCATCCTGGGCATCGGTGCCACGGTCCGCCGTCCGGTGGTCATCGACCACCCGGACCTCGGCGAGACGATCGCGGTGCGCGACATGACGTACCTGTCGCTCTCCTACGACCACCGTCTGGTGGACGGCGCGGACGCCGCCCGTTACCTGACCACGGTCAAGGCGATCCTGGAGGCCGGTGAGTTCGAGGTCGAGCTCGGCCTCTGAACGTCGCGGCTGTAACCAGCCTCACGAGCGGTGCCCCCGTCCGGACCACGTCCGGGCGGGGGCACCGCCGTATTGTCTAGTCATTCACCGGTCGCCTCGGCCGCCGTGATGGCGCAGACAGCACCGGTCCGCCTCGAAGGAGCTCCACATGACCCCGCCCGTCGTCCACTCGCTGCGCGAACAGATCCGCGAGCACATCGTGGACGGGATCGTCAGCGGGCGCTGGAAGCCGGGCGAACGGATCGTGGAGCGCCGCATCGCCACCGAGCTGGAGGTCAGCCAGACGCCCGTGCGCGAGGCCCTGCGGGAACTGGAGACGCTCCGGCTGATCGAGTCCGCCCCCAACAAGGGCGTGCGGGTCCGCAACCTCACCGCGGCCGATCTGGAGGAGAGCTATCCGGTCCGGGCCGGTCTGGAGCAGATCGCCGCGGAGCTGGCGGCCCCGGCCCTGGGCGAGGACTGCTCGCGCCTGGCCCCGCACGTGGCGGCGCTCTACGAGGCGGACCGGCTGGCCGACGGCGAGGCGCAGGTGCGGCACACCGTGGCGTTCCACCGCGAGATGGTGCGGGCCGCCGGGAACGCCGTGCTGCTGCACACCTGGGAGGGACTGGGCATCGAGGTGTTCACCGCCCTGTCGATCCGCTGGCTGGGCACGGTGCAGAAGTCGTACGCGGAGGAGCACGAGGCGCTCATCGAGGCGTTCCTGCGCAAGGACCCGGACATCGGGGCGCTGGTCAAGGCGCACGTCCTGGGCTGCGCGCCGCGCGCCTGAGCAGCACGGCGGCGGCGACCGGCCCGGTACTCGTCCGGCACCCGGGCGACCGGCCCCGCGCTCGTCCGGCATTCCGGCGACCGGCCCGGCGCTCGTCCGTCCCGTGCGAGGCCGTCCGGGACCTGTCCGACGCCGCGCAGGCCGTCCGGTACAGGTGACGCATCTGTGACGAGGGGTGCTCGACTGCGCGATCACGCGCCCCTTTTGCGCACTAAATCCCGTCACTCCGTGCCCCACTTCGCGGCACCGAATGCCAATTTCTTCATATCGAGAAGTTTTGCCGTTCACCCTTTGATCGATCATCGATCGACGGCCTAGAGTTCAGTCGCGGGCTCACCGGCCCCATCGCCCTGTCCTGCCAGCCAGGGACTTCTCCACCCTCCTCCCACTCCGGAAGGCGGCGATCATGACCGACCCCGTAAAGCTTCCGAGCGAGCTCGATCAGCTCCCGGACCGCGACCCCGAGGAGACCGCCGAATGGGCGGCCTCCCTGGACGCCGTCACCAGGGCCGCCGGCCCGCACCGCGCCGCGTATCTGATGCGCCGCTCGCTCCAGCACGCCGAGGGCGCCGGTCTCGCGCTGCCCAAGCTGCTGGAGACCGACTACGTCAACTCCATCCCGACCGCCGCCGAGCCCGCGTTCGGCGGCGACCTGGAGATGGAAAGCCGGATCACCGCCTGGAACCGCTGGAACGCGGCCGCGATGGTCACCCGCGGCGCCCGGTTCGGGGTCGGCGGTCACATCGCCACCTTCGCCTCGGCCGCCTGGCTGTACGAGACCGGCTTCAACCACTTCTTCCACGGCAAGGAGGGGGACGGCTCGGGCGACCAGATCTACGTCCAGGGCCACGCCTCCCCCGGCATCTACGCCCGTGCCTTCCTCGACGGCCGGCTCAGCGAGCGGCAGCTCGACAACTTCCGCCAGGAGGCGGGCGGCGACGGCCTGCCGTCCTACCCGCACCCGCGTCGGCTGCCCTGGCTGTGGGAGTTCCCCACCGTGTCGATGGGCCTCGGCCCGCTCTCCGCGATCTACCAGGCGCGCTTCAACCGCTACCTGACCAACCGCGGCATCAAGGACACCTCGAACTCGCACGTCTGGGCCTTCCTCGGCGACGGCGAGATGGACGAGCCCGAGTCGACCGCCGCCCTCGCCCTCGCGGCCCGCGAGCGGCTGGACAACCTGACCTTCGTCATCAACTGCAACCTGCAGCGCCTCGACGGCCCGGTGCGCGCCAACTTCCGCGTGGTCCAGGAGCTGGAGGGCGCGTTCCGCGGGGCCGGCTGGAACGTCGTCAAGACGCTCTGGGGCAACGCCTGGGACGAGCTGTTCCAGTTGGACACCACGGGTGCGCTGGTCCGTCGGCTCCGCGAGGTCCCGGACGCGCAGTTCCAGACGTACGCCACCCGCGACGTCGCGTACATCCGTGAGCACTTCTTCGGCGCCGAGCCCGCGCTCGTCGAGATGGCGAAGCTGCTCACCGACGCGAAGATCGCCGAGTGCTTCTACACCTCGCGCGGCGGCCACGAGCCCCGCAAGGTCTACGCGGCGTACAAGGCGGCCCTGGAGCACAAGGGCGGCCCGACCGTGATCCTCGCCCAGACGGTGAAGGGCTTCACGCTCGGCAAGGGCTTCGAGTCCAAGAACGCCAACCACCAGATGAAGAAGCTGTCCGCCGACGAGTTCAAGGACATGCGCGACCTGCTGGGGCTGCCGATCCCGGACAGCGCCTTCGTCGACGGCCTGGTGCCCTACGGCCACCCGGGCGCCGACTCCCCCGAGGTGCGCTACCTCCAGGAGCGCCGCGCCGCCCTCGGCGGCCCGGCCCCGGCCCGCCGGGTGCACTCCGTGGCGCTGCCCGAGCCCGAGGAGCGTGCGTTCGCCGCGCTGAAGAAGGGGTCCGGCAAGCAGGAGATGGCCACCACCATGGCCTTCGTCCGCCTCGTCAAGGAGCTGATGCGGGACAAGCAGACCGGCAGGCGCTGGGTGCCGGTCGTGCCCGACGAGGCCCGCACCTTCGGCATGGAGTCGCTGTTCCCGTCGGCCGGTATCTACTCGCCGCTGGGCCAGACGTACGAGCCGGTCGACCGCGACCAGCTGATGTACTACAAGGAGGCCAAGGACGGCCAGATCCTCAACGAGGGGATCACCGAGGCCGGCGCCCTGGCGGACTTCATCGCCGCGTCCACGTCGTACGCGACGCACGGCGAGCCGATGATCCCCTTCTACATCTTCTACTCGATGTTCGGCTGGCAGCGCACTGGCGACCAGTTCTGGCAGCTCGGCGACCAGCTCGGACGCGGCTTCGTGGTCGGCGCCACGGCGGGCCGCACGACGCTGACGGGCGAGGGTCTCCAGCACGCGGACGGTCACTCGCACCTGATCGCGTCCACGAACCCGGCCTCGCTCAACTACGACCCGGCGTTCGCGTACGAGATCGCGGTGATCGTCAAGGACGGTCTGCGCCGGATGTACGGTCCCGACGCCGAGGACGTCTTCTACTACCTGACGGTCTACAACGAGCCGAAGCCGCAGCCCGCGATGCCGGAGGGTGTCGAGGAGGGCATCCTCAAGGGCCTCTACCGCTTCAAGGAGGGCACGCCCGCGAAGGCGGACGCGCCGCGCGTCCAGCTGCTGGCCTCCGGTACGGCGATCCACTGGGCCCTGGCGGCACAGGAGCTGCTGTCGGCGGACTGGGGCGTCACGGCCGACGTGTGGTCCGCGACCTCGTGGGGCGAGCTGCGCCGGGAGGCCCTGGCGTGCGACGAGGCGCTGCTGCGGGGCGAGCAGCGGGTGCCGTACGTGACCCGCGCCCTGGAGGGCGCGCCGGGTCCGGTCCTGGCGGTCAGCGACTGGATGCGGCAGGTCCCGGACCAGATCAGCCAGTGGGTGGAGCAGGACTGGTCCTCGCTCGGCACGGACGGCTTCGGTCTGTCCGACACCCGTGACGCGGCCCGCCGCCACTTCGGTGTGGACGCGCAGTCGATCACGGTCGCGGCGCTGGCCCAGCTGGCCCGCCGCGGCGAGGTGAGCGCGGCCGCGGTCAAGGAGGCCCGGGAGCGGTACGGGCTGTGACCCTGGGGTGACACCGGGAACGGTGGAAGGCGGCGGCCGGGTGCGCCCGGCCGCCGCCGCACCGTTTCCACCACCGCACCGTTTCCGCGGCCGGGTGGCGCAGGCCGGCCGACGCCGGACCGGGGCGGCGCAGGCCGGGACAGCGGGCGCGGGCGGTGGACGGCCCGCGGCCACAATGGGGCCATGCGTGCTGCCCGCCTCATCAAGATGGTGCTGCTCCTGCAGTCCCGCCCCGCCATGACCGCCGCCGAGCTCGCCCGGGAGCTGGAGGTGTCCGAGCGGACCGTCACCCGGGACGCGCAGGCCCTCTCCGAGGCGGGTGTTCCGGTGTACGCCGACCGGGGCAGAGCCGGGGGCTACCGCCTGGTCGGCGGGTACCGCACCCGCCTCACCGGTCTCGCCCGCGACGAGGCCGAGGCGCTCTTCCTCTCCGGACTGCCCTCCGCCCTGCGCGAGATGGGTCTGGAGGAAGCCGCGTCCGCCGCCCGGCTCAAGGTGTCGGCGGCCCTGCTCCCTTCACTGCGGGACGCCTCCGAGAACACCGCCCGGCGCTTCCACCTGGACGCGCCCGGCTGGTTCCGGGAGCCGGAGACCCCCGAACAGCTGTCCGCCGTCGCGCAGGCCGTGTGGGACGACCGGCTCGTGCGTGCCCGCTACCGCCGCAACGGGCGGGACGAGGACGTGGAGCGGGAACTGGCCCCCTACGGGCTCGTCCTGAAGGCCGGTGTCTGGTACCTCTGCGCCCGGGTGGCGGAGGACTTCCGGGTGTACCGGATCGACCGGTTCTCGGCGGTCACGGTGTCGGACGAACGGTTCGCGCGCGACGAGGACTTCGACCTGCCGGGGTTCTGGGCGGAGCGGTCCGCGCAGTTCGCCCGCTCACTGCTGCGGGAGGAGGTGACGGTGCGGGTGTCGAAGGAGGGCGTACGCCGACTGCCGCACGTGATGGACCGTTCGGCGGTCCGGGAGGCCCTGGAGGCGGCGGGCCCGCCCGACGCGCGGGGGTGGCGCACGCTCACTCTGCCGGTCGAGTCCCTGGAGATCGCGTACGCCCAACTGCTGGGGCTGGGGCCCGAGTCGGAGGTGCTCGAACCGGCCGGTCTGCGGACCCGTCTCGCCGCGGCGGCGCGGCGCCTGCACGACCTGTACCGCTGAGCGCGTCCTCCGGTCGCGTCCGCGTGCGCGGTCCGTCGGCACGGCCGATGCTTGATCCGTGATGGACGAGACGGAGTTCTGGGAGATCATCGACAGCACCCGCGAGGACGCCGAGGGCGACCCCGAGGATCAGGCCGATCTGCTCGTCGAACGACTGGTGCGGCTCGATCCGGAAGCCGTGCTGGATTTCGCCCGGCACTTCGAGGCCCGTTACAACCGCGCGTACCGCTGGGATCTGCGCGGCGCCGCCGCCGTGCTGCTCGGCGGGGCGGGCGACGACGCCTTCGACTTCTTCCGCTGCTGGCTGATCGGGCAGGGACGGGAGGTCTTCGAGGGCGCGCTGCACGATCCGGACGCCCTCGCCGATCTCCTCGACGACTTCGACGAGGAGATCGACGGGGACGGTGAGGACCTCGGCTACGCCGCCGACGAGGCGTACGAGCAGCTCACCGGCGTGGTCGATCCGGACCTCGGGCTGCCGCCCCAGCCCGCGGAGCCGGAAGGCGTCCCGCTGGCGATCGAGGACGAGGCGACCCTCGCAGAGCACTTCCCCGCGCTCTGGGCACGGTTCAGGGGCGGCTGAGCGCGACCGCGCGCGGCTGAACGCGCCGGATGGAAGGGACTTCTCCGCGCTGGGAACGGGCCCCTCCGCGTCGGGTGGAACGGGTCCCTCCACGCCGGGGCGGGCCTCTCCTCACCAGGACGGGCGCCTCCCCGACGCGGAGACGATTCTCCCGCGCCGGGCACGGGTCTTTTCGACCGGAGACGCTACTTCCGCTCCCGGGGCGGGGCTCCCCGGGCGGAGGCGGCTTCCTCCGGTTCAGAAGTGGGTGCCTCCGTCGATCCGGATCTCGGTACCCGTGATGAACGCCCCGTCCCGGGAACCGAGCATCGCGACGACCCCCGCGACGGTGTCCGGACTGGCGAACCCCTGCCCCAGCGCCGGGGCCAGCTTCGCGAAGAGCGACATGTCGGCGTCGGCGGGCAGCCCGGGGCCGGTTCCGCTGGTCATCTCGGAGGAGATCGAACCGGGGGCGACGGCGACGACCCGGAGTCCTTGCTTGCTGTACTCGCTCGCCAGCGCGTGCGTCATCGACTGGATGCCGCCCTTGCTCGCCGCGTACGCCGACATGTAGGGGTGCGCGAAGCTCGCCGAGGTGGAGGAGAAGTTCACGACGACCGGCTCGACGCCCGCCAGCAGGGCCGGGATCGCCTCGCGGATCATCAGGAACGTACCCGTGAGGTTCACTGCGATGATCTTGTTGAAGAGTTCCAGCGAGGTCTTGTGCGTGTGCTCGGACCGCAGGATCCCGGCCGCGTTGACGAGGACGTCGAGACCGCCGAGGACCTCCAGGGCGGAGGCGACACCCGAGCGGACCGCCTCCTCGTCGGAGATGTCGAGGGCGAGGACGGTGAGGCGGTCGGCGGTGCCGTTCGCCTCGGCCGACGCGTACGTGGCCTTCAGCCCGGTCTCGTTCACATCGGCGGCGACGACGCGGCCGCCCTCCGCGAGGAGCCGGTGGACAGTGGCCTGCCCGATGCCGGAGCCGCCTCCGGTGACGAGCGCGCGGCGACCTTCGTAGCGGTTCATGTCTGTTCTCTCCCGATCCCGGCGCATGCCGTGTCGAACCCCTCGGACGCCCTGAATGTCCTGGACGTCCCGAAGCCGCCTCTTCACGACCTCGAACGATGTCCACCGTACGCCTAGGTGGCACGTTTTGCCACGACGTCATTTCATGCATGGTGATCACTCGCCGGGGTAGTCTGCGGGGGTGAGCCCCAAGCCGAATCAGCCGTCCCTCACCGAGCGCCGCAAGGCTGCGACCCAGCTGGACATCGCGCGCGCCGCCGCCGCGCTCTTCGCCGAACGGGGGCCCGACGGCACCACGGCGGAGGACATCGCGCTCCGGGCGGGGGTCGCGCTGCGCACGTTCTACCGGTATTTCCGCTCCAAGCAGGACGCGGTGGGGCCGCTGCTGTGCGGCGGCGCGGAACGCTGGCGGGCGCTGCTCGAAGCGGCCGATCCGGGGGACGGGTTCGCCCGGGCCCTGGAGAAGGCGGCCGCCGAGGCGCTCCGGATGCCCGACGCGCAGGCCGTCGAGGAACTGGAGCGGACGCGCGGGCTGCTGCGGGCGGCGGCGGACGACCCGGCGCTGCGAGCCGTCTGGTACCGGGGCAATCAGGAATCGGAGGAGCGGCTGCTGCCGGTGCTGACCCGGCTGGCGGGCGAGGGGGCGGACCCGCTGGAGGTGAGGCTGGCCGCGGCCGCCGCCACGGACGCGGTGCGGGTGGCACTGGAATCCTGGGCGCTGACGGACGCGCCGACGAGCGGGCCCGGCTCACCCGCCGATCTCGCGGTGCGCTGCCTGCACGAGCTCATTGGCGGCATGCGACTGTTCGACGACCGAGCCGGGGACGCGAGGGCGGATCAGGGGGCGAGCGAACGCCCCATCAGGACGTCGTCGACATAACGGCCGTCGAGGAAGAACTCGCCGCGCAGCACGCCCTCGACGACGAACCCCTCCGCCTCGTACAGGGCGCGCGCGGGCGCGTTGTGCCCGAGCACCCGCAGCGTCATCCGGTTGGCGCCGCCGTCCCGCGCCGCCGCGCACGCGGCCCGCAGCAGGGTCCTGGCGACGCCCCGGCCGCGCGCCCAGTCGGCCACGGCCAGGCCCTGTATCTGGCGGACGTGGGAGTTGCAGGGCAGCGGGGTCGGCGAAACGACCCTGATGTACCCGGCGATCCCCGTCTCCCCCTCCTCGTTCTCCGCCTCGGCCACGAGAAGGTCCTCGGGCAGGTGGCGGTCGTCGAAGAAGGGCGAGTAGGGCGGCTGCGGCCTCGGCATCACCGCGTGCAGGGGCGACCAGGTGGCGCGGTCGAGCTCTCCGAGGGCGTCGTCGTCGGAGAGGTTCGCGGGGCGGACGGAACAGGCCGGAGGTGTGTGGATCTCTTGCATGCGCGCCACTGTGCCACGCCGTCCACCCGTCGGACAGCTCATTTCGCCCGTCGACGGACCGGCCCCGCCCCGTCCGCCGGCGGACCGGTCCCGTCCGCCGAGGACGGCTTTCGTCGGCGGACGGCGGCCCGATGTCGCCCGGTGGGGCCGTTCTGCCTCCCGGTCGGCCCGGCCGGTGGGGCATCCGGGGACCCCTGCGGCAGGATGGGGCCATGCTGCACTCCCGTATCGCCGTCAGCGGAGCGTCCGGACTCATCGGAGCGGCGCTCGTGCGCTCGTTGCGGGCCGACGGGCACGAGGTCGTCCGCCTGGTACGGCACCCGGCGCGGGCCGGCGACGAGGTGGAGTGGAGCCCCGAGCGCCGGTACGTCGACGTGGCGGGCCTGGTCGGCTGCGACGCCGTCGTCCACCTCGCCGGGGCCGGGGTCGGCGACCACCGCTGGACACCGGCGTACAAGCGGGAGATCCGGGACAGCCGGGTGCACGGGACGACGGCGGTGGCCGAGGCCCTCGCCTCGCTGGACGTGCCGCCGAAGGTGCTGGTGTCCGGGTCGGCCATCGGCTACTACGGCGACACCGGGGACCGGGCGGTCGACGAGAGCGCCCCGGCCGGCACCGGGTTCCTGCCGTCCGTCTGCGTGGAGTGGGAGGCGGCGACGACGGCCGCGCAGGAGGCGGGCGTACGGACCGTCCACGCCCGTACCGGTCTGGTCGTGGGCCGGGCCGGCGGGGCCTGGGGGCGTCTCTTCCCGCTGTTCCGGGCGGGGCTCGGCGGACGGCTGGGCGACGGGCGCCAGTACTGGAGCTTCATCGCCCTGCACGACGAGGTCGCCGCGCTGCGGCACATCCTGGACACGGAGTCGCTGTCGGGCCCGGTGAACCTCACCGGCCCCGACCCGGTCACCAACGCCGAGGTGACCGCCGCCATGGGCCGGGTACTGCGCCGCCCCACGCTGCTGACCGCCCCCGCACCGGCCCTGCGCCTGGTCCTCGGCGACTTCGCCGAGGACGTGCTGGCCAGCCAGCGGGTACTGCCCGGCCGGCTGCTGGACTCGGGCTTCGCCTTCGCCTTCCCCGGCATCGACGCGGCGATCCGCGCGGCGCTGAGCTGAGCGGCCCGCGCCACTCCGTACGACACCGCGCCGAACGCGGCGCGGAACACCGGTCCGAGCCATGCCGAACACGGCACGCAACACCGGACCGAACGCCCCCACCGAGACCGAACGCTCCGTACGCCACCACCCCGCACCACGCCGAACGCGCCTCGTGGCGCCGCGCCCAGCGCACCGTGAAGGGCACCGGCGCACACCGGTCGCGCCTCTCGGACGCGCGGCCGTCCGCGCCCGCCACCGAATCGGACGGACATGCGACCCCGTGCAACGGTGCCCCGGGTGCGCGCGTCTGCGACTGTCCCGGACGCCCTCCTAGCCTCCTTGCGAACTCCGGTACTCCGGGGGCCTGTCGGGGGCACGAGCCCCCACCGGTTGCGACGACTCGGGGAGGGCACGTGCTCAGCTCGGCACATCACGCGGACGTCGTCATCATCGGGGCAGGCATCGCCGGCCTGTCGGCCGCCCACCGCCTGACCAGCGCGGGAGTGAGCGTCGACGTCCTGGAGGCGAGCGACCGGGTCGGCGGCCGGATGACCACGACCGAGTCGGACGGCTTCCTGCTCGACCACCTCGGACCGCTGCTCAGCACCGCGTACCCGGAGCTCCGCCTCATGCCCGCCCTCGAAGGACTCGCCCTGCGCCCCTTCGCACCGGGGCTGCTCGTCCACAGCGAGGGCCGCCAGTACCGGACCGGCGACGTACGGGGCGCGCGGGGCGCGTTCAAGGCGGCGCGCGCCCTGGCGAGCTCTCCCCGGCCGCCGATGGGCGGGCCGATCGACCGGGCCCGGCTGGGTGCCGCCCTGAACCGGCTCGCCGCCACCCCGGCGTCCCGCATCCTGGCCCGGCCCGAGCAGACCGCGCTCGCCGCCCTGTCCCACCGGGGCCTGCCCTCCCGAACGGTCAACGGCTTCCTGCGCCCGCTTCTCTCCGCGCTCCTGAGCGACCCGGAACTCACCACGTCCAGCCGCTGTGCCGACCTCGTCCTGCGCGACTACGCGCGCGGCAGGCTGTGCGTGCCGGCGGGCGGTGCGGGCAGGCTGCCCGAGCTGCTCGCGGCCTCGCTGCCGCCCGGCACGATACGGACGGGGGTCCATGTCACGGCCGCCGACATCACCTCGGTCCGCACCAGGGAGCACGGCGAACTCGGCTGCCGTTCCCTGCTGTTGGCGACCGGCGCCGGCGCCGCCGCCGCATTGCTGCCCGGTCTGCGGGTGCCCACCTTCCACCCGGTGACGGTGCTTCATCACACCGCGCCGGTTCCCCCGCAGACCGGTGCCTCACTTCTGCTCGACTCCGACCGTTCGGGTCCGGTCGCGCACACGGCGGTGATGAGCGCGGTCGACCCCGCGCGCGCCCCGCGCGGCCGGACGCTGATCAGCTCGACGGTGCTCGGCACCCCGCCGCCGGACCTGGACCGCGCGGTCCGTTCCCATCTCGCCGTCCTGTACGGCACCCCCACCGACGACTGGGAGCTGCTGGCCGCCCATCACGACCCCGAAGCCGTCCCCGCGATGCCCGCGCCCCACGATCTGCGCCGCCCGGTCCGGCTGCTCGCCGGGCTGTACGTGTGCGGCGACCACCGCGACACCAGCACGGTCCAGGGCGCCCTGTGCTCGGGGCGTCGCGCGGCCGAGGCGATCCTCACGGACCTGGGTGTGCGCCCGGGGCGCGGAGGAAAGGGCGACGGAGGCGGTGAGGCACTCCCCGAAGCGGCGTGACGCCCCCGGCCCGCGCCGCCGGAGCGGCGTGACACCCGGTCAAAGTGGCCCGCCGGGCCGGGCGGAGAACCGCTCGCCGTCACCTCGGCGAGACATGCCCCACCCCGGCGCGACTCGCCTCAGCCCAGCGCGGCGACCCGTTCGCGGTATCCGCGCACCGCGGCCGCGTCCCGGTACGGTTCCAGACGGCGCTCGAAGTCCCGTACGTACTCCGTCGCCCGTGCCGACCGCATCTCCATCGCCTGCTGGGCGGCCTCGGCGCCCAACAGGCATGCCTGGTCGAGCTCACCGAGCCCGAGCCGGGCGCAGGCCAGCACCACCCGGCAGAACAACCGGCTGCGGGCGTACACCGGTGCGCGCAGTTCGAGGGAGCGCTCCGCGTGCTGCGCCGCGGCGCGGTACTGCTGGAGGTCGCGGTGGCAGTGCCCGAACTCGTCGGCGAGCTGGGCCTCGTCGAAGTGTCGCGCCCAGTGCGGGACCTCGTCCCCAGTGCGGGCGATCTCCAGTGCGCGTTCCGCCCTCGCCAGCGAGGCGGTGCAGGACCTGGCGTCGCCGAGCACCCCGTGCCCCCGCGCCTCGACGGCGTGCAGCAGGGACTGGACGACGGGCGGCGCCGACGAGCCGATGCCCTGCTGCGCCACCCGGGCCAGTTGCACGGCTTCCCTGCCGTGCCCGAGATAGACCGCCTGCCGGCTCATGGTGATCAGGACGTAGCTGCCGTACGCGCGGTCCCCCGCGGCCTGGGCCAGCCGCAGCGCCTGGACGAAGTACCGCTGGGCCAGGCCGTGGGCCGCGATGTCGTACGAGGTCCAGCCCGCCAGCCGGGTCAGATCGGCGGCGGCGGAGAATAACCGGCGCCCGGTGGCCTCGCCGTACGTGCCCCGCAGCATCGGCTCCGTCTCGTGCTCCAGGTAGCGGACGAGCGCCTGGCGGGCGTGGCCGCCGCCGTAGGTGTGGTCGAGGGTGCGGAAGAGTTCGCCGACCGATCGGAGGGCGGCGACATCACCGCCGCCGACGCGCTGGCCGGGGCTCCGCTCGGTCTGCCGCTGCCGGGGCACAGCGGGGCCGCCGGACGGACCGACGGGGGGCCCGGACGGCGCGGGCGGTCCGGCGGGCCGGGACGGACCCGGCCCTCGCGTCCCGACATGGCCGCCGTGCATGCCGCCGGGCCAGTGCACCCCATGCGACCCATGTGCCCCGTGCGACCCGCGTGCCCCCTGTGCTCCGGCCCCCTCGGACGTCCGGACCCCGCCGGGCGTACGGCTCCCGGCCGTGTCGCCCGGCACCGGCGCGGCGGACTCGCTCCCCCGCGCCACCCACTCGTCGGCCCGGCCGATCAGCCAGTCCCGGCTGGGCACGACGAGCCCGGCCGGAGTGAAGGCGATCTTGCGCAGCTCGGCGTGGCTGCCCGAGTCCTTCCGCCACAGTCCGCTGACGATGTCGACGGCCTCGGCGGGCGTGGCGGCGAACTCCAGGCCCGCGTAGACCGGAGCGCACGCGTCGAGGCCCAGATCCTGCGCGGAGAGGCGACGGCCGAGTCTCCGGGTGAAGACCTCGGCGATCAGCGCCGGCGTGGTGCCGCGCGGCTGCTGACCGCGCAGCCAGCGGGTCACGGAGGTCTTGTCGTACCGCAGATCGAGGCCGTGCTCCAGACCCAGTTGGTCCACCCTGCGGGCCAGACCGGCGTGCGAGAAGCCGGCCTCGGTGATGAGGGAGGCGAGTCGGCGGTTGGGTGTGCGCTGCGGAGGTCGTTCCGACATCAGCTGTACGGTCTCCTGCCTTCGGGGCCGGGCGGGCAGCCCTAATGGAACGGCGTGAATTTAGCGGCCTTCGCCCAGGCCAAAGCCACCTTCGCTTCGCTTTCATCCGATCGTGTGAGGATTGATGGCGGCGCTGACGAGGCCCGACGGAATCCACCTGCCGGTCCGTCTCCCCGGCACCGGACGTACAGTGGCTCGGGGCTGATTCAGTGCTGGTGACGCGGCTCCGGGCATACCCGGCCCCCGCCACCACGAGTAGGGAGGCATCTGTCGTGACCGAGCTCCGGTTCGTCCGGCTGGGATTCGGCGAGGAAGCCGTCGACTACCAGGTGGCCTGGCAGAAGCAGCGCGAGGTGCACGCGGCCAGGTTCGAGGACGCCGTCCCCGACACCTGCCTGATGCTGGAACACCCGCCCGTCTACACGGCGGGTCGGCGCACGACCGACAGCGAGCGCCCACTGGACGGCACCCCGGTCATCGACGTGGACCGGGGCGGCAAGATCACCTGGCACGGCCCGGGCCAGCTCATCGGCTACCCGATCCAGAAGCTGCCCCGCCCGGTGGACGTGGTGGCGCACGTCCGCCGGCTGGAGGAGGCGCTGATCCGTACCGCCGCCGAGTTCGGTCTGGAGACCACCCGGATCGAGGGCCGCAGCGGGGTCTGGGTGCTGGGCGACCCGGTCGAGGACCGCCCGCCGTTCGGCGGTCTCTCCCTCGACTTCGACCCGCGGCTGACGGACGAGGAGTTCGACGCGCGGCTGCACGGGCCCGAGTACGCCCCGTCCAACGCGGGCCAGCGCCGCGAGGACCGCAAGCTGGCCGCGATCGGCATCCGGGTCGCCAAGGGCGTGACCATGCACGGCTTCTCGTTCAACGTGAACCCCGACACCACCTGGTTCGACCGCATCGTGCCGTGCGGCATCCGGGACGCGGGCGTCACCTCGCTCGCGTACGAGCTGGGCCGCGACATCACGATCGCCGAGGTGCTGCCGGTCGTCGAGAAGCACCTCAAGGACGTCCTGGAGAACGCGGAGCTCGCCCCCCGCGCCGTCGAACACCCCACGGACGCCGTGGCCACGGCCTGACGGCCGGGACTGCCCGGTGACGGTCGAGGCGGTCCCGTGACGGCCGGAGCCCGATGTCCGGGCGGTCCGGTGAGGGCCGACGGGGGGGCGCGGGACGTGCCCGCCGGGAATAGGGCCTGCCGGCCACAGGTTGGCCAGTCGTAAAGCCGTGTGAACCACGGGCGTACCCTGGTGTCCGCCGAGGAATCCAATGCCGAAGCAACCGAAGCAACCAGTGCAGTGAAAGCAAAGGGGAGTGCCGGAGTGTCCGCTGTCGCACCCGACGGGCGCAAGATGCTGCGCCTGGAGGTCCGGAACAGCCAGACCCCCATCGAGCGCAAGCCCGAGTGGATCAAGACCCGGGCGAAGATGGGTCCCGAGTACAACCAGTTGCAGAAGCTCGTGAAGAGCGAGGGTCTGCACACGGTGTGCCAGGAGGCCGGCTGCCCCAACATCTTCGAGTGCTGGGAGGACCGCGAGGCCACGTTCCTCATCGGTGGCGACCAGTGCACCCGGCGCTGCGACTTCTGCCAGATCGACACGGGCAAGCCGCAGGCGCTGGACCGGGACGAGCCGCGCAGGGTCGGTGAGTCCGTGGTCGCCATGGACCTGAACTACGCCACCATCACGGGCGTCGCGCGCGACGACCTGGAGGACGGCGGTGCCTGGCTGTACGCGGAGACCGTGCGCCGGATCCACGCGATGACCGCGGAGCGGGAGGCCGGCCGTACCAAGGTCGAACTGCTGATCCCCGACTTCAACGCGGTGCCCGAGCAGCTCGCCGAGGTCTTCTCCGCGCGCCCCGAGGTGCTCGCGCACAACGTCGAGACCGTGCCGCGGATCTTCAAGCGGATCCGCCCCGGTTTCCGTTACGAGCGTTCCCTGGAGGTCATCACGCGGGCCCGTGAGGCCGGTCTGGTGACCAAGTCCAACCTGATCCTCGGCATGGGCGAGACCCGCGAGGAGGTCAGCGAGGCGCTGCGCGACCTGTACGAGGCGGGATGCGAGCTCATCACGATCACGCAGTACCTGCGCCCGTCCGTGCGCCACCACCCGGTCGAGCGCTGGGTGAAGCCGCAGGAGTTCGTGGAGCTGAAGGACGAGGCCGACGCGATCGGCTACTCCGGTGTGATGTCCGGGCCGCTGGTCCGTTCCTCGTACCGCGCGGGCCGGCTCTTCCAGCAGGCGATGGACCGGCGCGGCGCCGCCACCACGGCTCCCACCGTGTGAATCCGCCCACAGGCGAATACTCTCCGGTCATCACCGGTCCGAAGCGGCCCCGTGCGCTCCTCGCAGGTCAAAGGCGCATATGGGCCGCTTCGGCGTGCGCCGCGTCCGGATCGAGGTTTCATTGGTGTGTGGCCCCCCGGTCATACGCTGGTCACCCCTGACAGTGACGCTGGGTGCTCACGGTGCGGTGACACCAGGTGGTCGCAGCACGGTGACGCCGGGCGGTCACGCCGCGGCGGCACCCCGCGCCGCTGTCGCCGCCACCGTCCCCTTTCCCGCACCCACGCCACCGCTCACCCACCCGCTTCCCCCACCCGCTTCGCGCAACGCGGTCCGGAGCAGTCCGCCCCGGGCCGTCCGTTCCGGGCAGCCGGGTACGCGCGGCTCGTCCGCACGACCCGGTCCGCACATCCGCTCCGAGGAGATCTCCACGATGCAGGCCGTGCCGGTACGCGCCACCACCCTCCCTTCCGTCACCCATGCCCTTCGCGCCGTCGAATCGCTGCTGCTGAGCGGCGGCCAGCGCACCGCCCGCCGCAACGCCTGGACCGCCGTCCTGGAGGACCGCCGCCGGGCCGAGGACCGTGTGGAGACCGAGCACGTACTGGCCGGGCACGTACCGGAGGCCGCGGCCGACCGCCGTTCCTGAGCCACGTAAACTTCTGTGCATGGCGAGGAAGGCAAACACTGAAGGCGCGGAGAGCGCCGAGAACGCGGGGCGGCTCAAGCAGATCGCCCTGACCTACAAGATGACCCGGCGGACCGATCCCAAGGTCGGTCTTGTCGTCGCGGGCGTGGGAATCGTCACCTTCGGTGTCCTCCTCGGGGTCGGCTTCCTGATCGACCACCCGGTCTACGTGGGCATTCTGGGCTTCGTACTGGCTCTCCTCGCGATGGCGATCGTCTTCGGGCGGCGTGCCGAGCGCGCGGCCTTCGGGCAGATGGAGGGGCAGCCGGGTGCCGCGGCGGCGGTGCTCGACCGGGTGGGCCGCGGCTGGACCACGACCCCCGCGGTCGCGATGAACCGCAGCCAGGACGTCATCCACCGCGCCGTCGGCAAGGCGGGCATCGTGCTGGTCGGCGAGGGCAACCCGAACCGGGTGAAGCAGCTGCTCGCGGCCGAGAAGAAGAAGATGGCGCGCATCCTGATCGACGTGCCGGTGCACGACATCATCGTCGGCAACGACGAGGGCCAGGTGCCGCTGAAGAAGGTGCGCACCAAGATGCTGAAGCTGCCCCGGGTGCTCACCGGCCCGCAGGTGACCACCGCCAACGACCGGCTGCGCGCGATGGGCGATCTGATGAGCAACATGCCGCTGCCGAAGGGTCCCATGCCGAAGGGCATGCGGATGCCTCGTGGCGGCGGCGGGAAGATGCGCTGACGCCCGACGCGGCGGAAACGGAAACGAGGGTGGGGCGGACCGATTCGGTCCGCCCCACCCTCGTTTCCGTCGTCCTGTGCCGGCCGTCCCATGCCGCCGGATGACCCGGACGACGGTCCCGGACTCAGATGCGGACCTGGACGGCGCGGGACAGGCGGTCGTGCAGACCACGCCCGTCGCGGTCCCAGACCAGGGCGGGGACGGCCAGGCACAGCAGCAGGCTGCGGACGACGACGCGCCCGAAGCCGAGCCGACCACCGTTCTCGGCGACGATCCTGATGCCCAGGACGCGCTTGCCGGGCGTGCAGCCGATGGTCCCCACGGTGAGCACGCTCAGCACGAAAAAGACGCCGAGGGCCCAGTTCCCGACCGCCTGCTGGTCACCGCGGGCGAACAGCCCGTACGCGATCAGCATGCACAGGGCCCAGTCGATGAAGAGGGCACCGAAGCGGCGGCCGAGCGGTGCCACGGACCCCGGCCCGTCCTCCGGCAGTCCGAGCCGCTTGCCCCGGTGGCCGAAGTCGACCCCCATCTCCTCGGCAGCCACGCGCGGTCCGGAGAGCCACGATCCGATTACTTGCCTCTTGTCCACCCGACCACGGTACTGCGCCCGGCCGCGGCCCCGGCCGGGCGGGTCCGCGGACGGGCGAACAGGCGAGAGGCACCACCCGCACACGGCCCGGTTAACTTCTGCGAAACAAATGGGTCATGATTGAGAAATCCGGTCTGCCTATGGTCGGGGCCAGCGCGTGCCACCGCACTGGCCGCACGATGGGCTACAACCCCGTCCCTCCCGGGCCGGGAGTAGGAGGAGTTGGATGTTCCAGAACGCCGACGACGCGAAGAAGTACATCGCGGACAATGACGTCAAGTTCATCGACGTCCGGTTCTGCGACCTGCCCGGAGTGATGCAGCACGTCACGGTCCCGGCGGCGACCTTCGACCCGGCCGACGACCTCGCCTTCGACGGCTCGTCGATCCGCGGCTTCCAGGCCATCCACGAGTCCGACATGGCGCTGCGCGCGGACCTGTCGACTGCCCGTGTCGACCCGTTCCGCCGCGACAAGACCGTCAACATCAACTTCTTCATCCACGACCCGATCACCGGCGAGCAGTACAGCCGCGACCCCCGGAACGTGGCCAAGAAGGCCGAGGCGTACCTGGCCTCCACCGGCATCGCCGACACCGCGTTCTTCGGCCCCGAGGCCGAGTTCTACGTCTTCGACAGCGTCCGGTTCCAGACGTCGTCGAACGAGAGCTTCTACCACATCGACTCCGAGGCCGGCGCCTGGAACACCGGCGCGCTGGAGAACAACCGGGGTTACAAGGTCCGCTACAAGGGCGGCTACTTCCCGGTCCCGCCGGTCGACCACTTCGCCGACCTGCGTGCGGAGATGTCCCTGGAGCTGGAGAAGAGCGGTCTGGAGATCGAGCGCCAGCACCACGAGGTCGGCACCGCCGGCCAGGCCGAGATCAACTACAAGTTCAACACGCTGCTCGCCGCCGCCGACGACCTGATGCTCTTCAAGTACATCGTGAAGAACGTCGCCTGGCGCAACAACAAGACCGCGACCTTCATGCCGAAGCCGATCTTCGGCGACAACGGCTCCGGCATGCACGTCCACCAGTCCCTGTGGGCCGGTGGCCAGCCGCTCTTCTACGACGAGCAGGGCTACGCGGGCCTCTCGGACATGGCCCGCTACTACATCGGCGGCATCCTGAAGCACGCCCCGTCGCTGCTGGCCTTCACCAACCCGACGGTGAACTCCTACCACCGCCTGGTCCCCGGCTTCGAGGCCCCGGTCAACCTGGTGTACTCGCAGCGCAACCGCTCCGCCGCGATGCGTATCCCGATCACCGGCGCCAACCCGAAGGCCAAGCGCGTCGAGTTCCGCGCCCCGGACCCGTCGTCGAACCCGTACCTCGCCTTCTCCGCGCTGCTGATGGCCGGTCTCGACGGCATCAAGAACAAGATCGAGCCCGCCGAGCCGATCGACAAGGACCTCTACGAGCTGGCCCCCGAGGAGCACGCGAACGTCCAGCAGGTCCCGACCTCCCTCCCGGCCGTCCTGGACGCGCTGGAGGCGGACAACGAGTACCTCCAGGCCGGCGGCGTCTTCACGGCCGACCTGATCGAGACCTGGATCGACTACAAGCGCACCAACGAGATCGCCCCGATCCAGCTGCGCCCGCACCCGCACGAGTTCGAGCTGTACTTCGACCTGTAAGGAGCGGGCCGGGCGACTTGCACGGGGGCGCAGAACCCACTGTGACCGCCTGGCCGGACGGTTGACGGTGCGGACCGGAGCCCGCGCCCCGGGGTACGGGGTGCGGGCTCCGGGTGATGGGCGAACGGGCGGGTCGGCGGACGGCCGTCAGCGGCCGTGGCGGATCAGGGAGCGGACCATGCGGCAGGTGGTGTCGGACGGCGGATGGATGCCGATGCGCTCGGCGGTCGCGCGTATCCTGCGGTCGGTCGCGGTCGACGGACAGTAGACGCCCGTGTCGAGCAGGGCGATCGCCAGGCGCATGGCCTTCAGGCGACGGTTGTGGGTGATGTACCACTCGCGGGGCCGTCCTGCGGGGAGCGGCTTCTTCCGCAAGGGCTTGTGATACTGCTCGGTCGTGACTGCGGCAACGGCCATGGGCATCCTCCTGGCACGGTCGTGGAACCCTCACGAACTCCCTCCATTTTACGGCCCACCACTGACAATCGGCCCTGGCCAGCGGCACTTTGAAGGGTTTCTCCCGTACCGTTGGCACCATGGAGATCTGGATCAATCCCGCCTGTTCGAAGTGCCGCAGCGCGGTGAATCTGCTCGACGCCGTGGGTGCCGAGTACACCGTCCGCCGCTACCTGGAGGACGTGCCGTCGCCGGACGAGATCCGGGGCGTGCTGGACCGGCTCGGGCTGGAGCCGTGGGACATCACTCGTACGCAGGAGGCGGAGGCGAAGGACCTCGGGCTCAAGGAGTGGCCGCGCGAGGCCGGTTCGCGGGAGCGGTGGATCTCGGCGCTCGCCGGGCACCCGAAGCTGATCCAGCGGCCGATCATCACGGCCGACGACGGGACCGCCGTCGTGGCCCGTACGGACGAGGCCGTACGGGACGCCCTGGGGCGCTGAGGAGGGTGAGGCGCTGGGGGGAGGGGGCGCTGAGGAGGGACGGGGCGCCGGGCCCTGGCCGGACGCCGGGTGCGCCCAAGTGTCGCGCCCGGCTTCCCCTGTCCCCGCCTCGCCCGGCAGCCCGCGACCCCACCACCGCTGTGGCATCCCCCGCACCCGCCCGGTACCGCGCCCCTCCCCTACCGTTTCCCCGCCTGTTCCTCCGCCTCGGCCAGCAGTTCCGTCAGGCGCAGCCCGAACCGTACGTCGCACGGGTGCGGCTCCCCCGTGCGCGCCGAGTCGACGAGCGCGTCGACGGCCGCCCGGAACGAGCCGACCGCGTCGCTCCATCGCGGCAGGGTGACGACACCCTGTTCGCCGCGCAGCTCGATCTCGGTGCCCACTGCGCCCACCGGCGCGCCCAGGGCCAGGGTCACCGTGCTGGAAGCGCCGGAGGTATGGCGGAGGACCAGGTGGGTGGTGTCGGCACGGCCGCGGGCGGCGGTCAGCTCGGTCACGTCACCCAGCACCGGGAGCAGGACCGACAGGACGTGCGGGCCGACGTCCCACAGTCCGCCCTTCTCACGGCGCCAGGGCGAGGCCGCGTACTCGTTGGCCGTGTCGGGGGCGTACAGGGCTCCGATCCACTGGGCGTGGGCGGTGAACCAGTCGTCCAGGGCCGCCTGTTCGTCGATCCAGGCGGCGGTGGCGGGGGCGAACCGCAGAGTGCAGAAGACGACGGACGCGACCCCGGACTGCTCCACGGCCCGGGCGACCTCGCGGGCTCCCGCGATGGTGGTCGCGACCGGCTTGTCCAGCAGCAGATGGCGTCCGGTCGCCGCGGCGCGGGCGGCGAGATGGGCCTGGACGTCCGGTGGCACGGCGAACGCGATGGCGTCGCTGGCCGCGAAGAGCTCGTCGAGGCCCGTGCCGTCGCTGTACGCCGTGGTCCCGTGGGCGGCGGCCAGCGCCTCCGCCGCCTCGGGGCGGCGGCCCCACACGCCGCTCAGGACCGCGTCGGGGTGGGCGGCGAGGGCGGGTGCCTGTGTGTTCCTGGCCCAGGGGCCCGTACCGACGAGGCCGACGCGCAGAGGAATCGGGGAATGTGTCGTCATGGGGCAAGTCTGCCCGGTCCCCCGTTCCGGACCCGTGCCACGGCGCCCCGAGCGTGCCGCCCCGGACCCGTATCGCGGTTGGCACGGGACGAGGTCGCCGGATACGTTTGCGGGGCCGGCCGCGGGACTCCGGCCGCGACTTCCGGGACTTGCCTCTGAAGCAAAGATTTCGCTGTTCGCGCCCCCATTCCCCGGCCGGCGTCTCGCCGCCCCCGCGTACGGCGGCGCGCGACACCACGGGGGAACCATGACGGACACGTACACGAGCACGACCGCGGCCGGGGACTCCGGGACGGGCGCCGGTCTCGTCGCGGCGGAGGACGTGCTCCTCTTCGTGAACGCGGCGATCACCGCCACCGGCTGGCGCGATTTCCGCTCGACGGCCGAGCAGCAGCGGCTCTCGCTGGACTTCCTGCACGCGTACGTACGGATCAACTACCGCCGGGTGTACGCCGCCGCACTGGCCCTCGACATCAACGACCACAACGCCGTGCGCATCGTCCAGGGGCTGTTGGAGACCTCCTCCGAGGCGACGGCGCAGGAAAAGCGGGCCGAGGGGCGGCTGATCGCAGCCCGGCTGGCGAAGCTGCCGCCGCAGCGCGTCTACAAGCTGTTCCGGGCTCTGCGCACGGCCGGGGTGAACAACCGACGCACCCGCGCGATCACGCGCGACTGGCTGGCCGCCCGGCCGGATCCTGGGCACGACGCGGTGAAGTACCGCACCGGTCTGAAGACGGCCGCCCGCCATGCACACTTCCGGTTCGGCTCCGGCTCCGGCTCCGGCTCCGGCTCCGGCTCCGGCTCCGGCTCCGGTGAGAACGACGAGGCCGGTGAAGTGGGCGACTTCCTGTTCCGGCCCGGCCGACGGCCCCGCTACCGGCACCCGTTGCTCGACGCGTGGCGGCGCGCCCACTACGAACAGGGCGCCGTCGCGGAACTGCCGTTCACCGTCGCCGAGGGCTTCGCCGCCCGGCACGGGATGAAGCGCGAGGTGTTCCTGGAGCGGATGATCCCGCGGATGACCCGGCTGGAGCGGCTGCGGAGCGTGGAACGGCTGCGGGCCTCGGGGCGGCGCGGCCCCTCGGCGCAGGCGCCGCTGCCCGCGGACGTCGATCTGACGGTGATGCCGCTGACCCGGCTCGCGCTGTATGTGCTGTCTCTCGGCTTCGACGTACGGTCGGCGCACCGCGCGGAGCTGACGCGTGCGCTGCGCGCCGCCGCCCGGCGTGCGGCGGGCCCGCAGGCCGGGAGCTGGGGGAAGGTGGCGGGCGTGCTGGACGACAGTTACTCGTCCTTCGGGTCGAGCGAGACGCGGCGCCGCCCGCTCGCCGTGGCGCTGGGCTGCCACTTCCTGCTGGAGGCGCTGTCCGCGCCGGGCGCGTACACCGGGCTGTGGACCTCGGGCGGCACCGATCCGCTGCTGGCCAGGCCCTGGGGGCCGACGCCGCTGGGCAGCCGTGTGCTGGACGCGCTGGAGCACGGACCGGACCGGCTGGTCATCGTGTCGGACGGCTGGGACAACGCGCCGCCCGGTCTCGCGGGCGAGGTGCTGCGGGTGTGGCGGACCCGGCTCGATCCGGACCGACGCACGGCGGTGGTGCATGTGAACCCCGTGTACGACGCGGACGGCTTCGATGTGCGGCGGCTCTCCGGGGAGGTGCCCACGGCCGGCATCCGGGATGCGGAGGACCTGCCGGCGCTGGTGGAGATCGCCCGGTTTGCCGAAGGGCGCAGCGGGACGGATGCCCTGTATGCCTACCTGGACCGTCGGGTCGAACGATTCGTCGGAGGACGTCCCGCAACCGTCCCTGTCCCCGTCCCCGTCCCTGTCCCCGTCCCCGTCGCCGGTTCCGCCGCCGACGCCCGTGGGACGGACGACGCCCGGCGTACGGGGGACGTCTCGTGAACCGGCTCGAACCGACCGGGCTCGTCACCCGGCCCGCCCAGGTGTGGGGCGGCATCCGGCTGGTGCCGCTCGTCCGCGAGGAGCCCGTCGAGGGGCTCCGGCTGCACCGCGAGGTCTACGCGGGCTCCGCGACCGGCGTCGTCGACGTCGGCCCGCGCACGCACTACATCTCCTACATCCCGCACGGCTTCGTCGCCGACTGGTCCGGCGAGGGCGCGCAGACCGCCGCGTACGGGACGCAGCTCGGTCCCGGAGGGGACGACGCGTCGCGGAACCGGCCGCCCCGGACCGTACGGCTCCAGCGCGGCCGTCACCACCGGATGGCGAAGCGGCAGCCCGGCGACCGGCTGCGGTTCCTGCCGCTGCACCTCGCCCTGGAGGGGTATCTCGCCCTGCACTTCGGGGGCCCCTCCGTCGCCTGGGAGGAGTGGTCGCGCCAGGCGCTGCGCGACGGGCTCTCGCCGCGCGCCGAGAGCGCGTACATGGGGTGGTCGGTGCGCGGGCTCGGTGACGCGCTGCGGACCTTCGAGATCCACCCCGGCCAGTGCGGGGTGATGGTGTACGCGGCCGACGCGCTCGCCGCAGCGTTCGTGGTGCCGCATCCGGACGACTACCGGCTGCTGCACGGCTCGCTGGTCCAGGACATGTACGGGGAACTGGTCCACCACTACGCGCTGTACGGCGGACCGGTGGCGGAGTTCGCCGCGCGGATCGACGACGGTCCGCATCTGCGGACGCTCGCCGGTCTGCGGGCGGCGGCACGGGACCAGGAGCGGGTCTGGGCCGAGGCGCACGACACAGTGTTCGCCCGTGAGCTGCTGGACACGTCGTACGCCTTCGACCGGGTGTACCGGATGGGATCGTTCACGCTGTGGCGGTTCCTGCCGCCGTTCCGGCTCGACGGGGACGGCCGGCACATCGGGGAGACGATCACCGATCACAAGGGGCGGGTGGCGTACCTGAAGACGTTCCGGCTGTCGGACGCGCAGATCAGGCGCGGCCATCTGCTGCACCGGCTCGCCGCCGCGGACTGGCGGCTCACGGGCGCGGCGGCGGCCCTGGGCACCAGTGAGCAGGAGTTGCTGCGCCGGATCCGGTCCGCCGGTTTCGAGGCGCTGCTCAGGCACCGGGCGCCGGGCGGAATCCCGCGGTAGCACCGGGTACGCCCTCGCGGTTCCCCGGTGACACGGGTTCACACCCGCCCTCCCAGTAACAACCGAATATCCCAGTCACACCGATTGCCTCGACAGGGTCCGATTGTCGCGGCACCATCGGGCTCCTTCGGTAACACCGGGTTCACATACGGGCAACGGACGGGAAATCGCGGCTTGCGACTCTGAGGACGGCAGAAACCCGACCGCACCACCGCAGGACCCGCAAAGGATGGCTTCCGTGACGTTCAAGGCCGAGTACATCTGGATCGACGGCACCGAGCCGACCGCCAAGCTCCGTTCCAAGACGAAGATCATGGCCGCGGGCGCCTCGCGGGAGGTGGCGGAGCTGCCGCTCTGGGGCTTCGACGGCTCCAGCACCCACCAGGCCGAGGGACGCTCCTCCGACCTGGTGCTCAAGCCGGTGTTCTCGTGTCCGGACCCGATCCGGGGCGGCGACGACGTCCTCGTCCTGTGCGAGGTCCTCGACATCGACCTGACGCCTCACACCTCGAACACCCGCGCCTCGCTGCGCGAGGTGGCCGAGCGGTTCGCCGGTCAGGAGCCGATCTTCGGCATCGAGCAGGAGTACACCTTCTTCGACGGCCACCGTCCGCTCGGCTTCCCCGAGGGAGGCTTCCCCGCCGCGCAGGGCGGCTACTACTGCGGCGTCGGCGCCGACGAGATCTTCGGCCGCGACATCGTCGAGAAGCACCTCGACAACTGCCTGCGGGCGGGGCTCGGAATCTGCGGCATCAACGCCGAGGTGATGCCTGGCCAGTGGGAGTTCCAGGTCGGTCCGCTGTCCCCGCTGGAGGTCTCCGACCAGCTGTGGGTCGCCCGCTGGCTGCTGTACCGCACCGCCGAGGACTTCGACGTGTCCGCGACCCTGGACCCGAAGCCGGTCAAGGGCGACTGGAACGGCGCGGGTGCGCACACCAACTTCTCCACGAGGGCGATGCGCGAGGGCTACGAGGCGATCATCACCGCGTGCGAGTCGATGGGCGAGGGCTCGAAGCCGATGGACCACGTGAAGAACTACGGCGCGGGCATCGACGACCGTCTGACCGGTCTGCACGAGACCGCCCCGTGGAACGAGTACAGCTACGGCGTCTCGGACCGCGGCGCCTCGGTCCGCATCCCGTGGCAGGTCGAGCGGGACCGCAAGGGCTACATCGAGGACCGCCGGCCGAACGCCAACGTCGACCCGTACGTCGTCACGCGGCTGATCGTCGACACCTGCTGCACCGCGCTGGAGAAGGCCGACCAGGTCTGATCCAGGCACGGCCCGCCGGACTCCACCGAGCCCGGCGGGCCGTCGTCGGCCGCGCCCTTCCGCCGCCCGGTCCCGATCGTTCCGCGCACCGGCCGCGGTCCTCGCCCGCGCTCGCCCCCGCTCGTTCCCGATGTCGGCTGACCCGGTCGTTCCCGGTGCTCGCCCTCCGGCCGTTCCCGGCTCGTTGTCAGTGGCGTGTGTGAGGGTGGGCGCATGCTCGACATCAAGGTGGAGACCGAGAACTGGCAGAACCACACCCGCGTTTCGGAACGGGCGCTGGGCGATCTCGTGCACCGGATCGGCGGCGAGGACGACCACTTCCTGGTGGTGCAGCGCATACCCGACATCCCGGGCACCTACGTGCAGGTGTGGCACGAGCACGGCGGCGACTACCAACTGGAGCACCGCTCCGGCGGCCCCGCCACGCACTGCCGGACGGTGATCGGCTCGCCGGATCGGGTCGCCGAGCTGATGGCCCGCTGGGCACGCGAGGAGCCGGAGTGGGACGCGGGCGTGGAGTGGGAGAGCGCCGGAATGCCGGAGGAGGAGCCCGTTCCCGAGCTGCCTGCGGAGATCCGCGCGCAGTTGGAAGAACGGATACGGGTGCTGCTCCGCTGCGGTTACGACACGGTGGACGAGCTCACCGAGGCGGCCGAGGAGTACCTCGTGGAGGACGGGGTCCGTCCGGTGACCGAGGCGCAGGCGCGAGTGCTGGTGGAGCGGCTGTGGCTGGAGCGGGTCGAGGAGCAGCGGGGGTGGTCGGACGTGACCGACGCGGACCGGCTGGAGCGGGCGTTCGCCGCACTGGACGAGCGCGGGATCACGGCGCGGGAGCACTTCTCCTGCTGCCGTGCGTGCGGGCTCGGCGAGATGTACGACGCCGGACGCGAGGACGCGCGCGGCTTCGTCTTCTTCCATCTCCAGTGCACCGAGAGCGCGGCGGCCGGGCAGGGACTCTCGCTGTACTACGGCGGGTTCGACGAGTCGGAGGAGACGACCACCGCGGTCGGCCGTGAGGTGGCGGCGGCACTGGAGGGGGCGGGGCTGACGGTGAAGTGGGACGGTTCGCCGGACCAGGCGATCGAGCTGTTCCCGCTGGACTGGCGCAAGCGCCTCGTGGGGTGACGCGGGGCGTACGGGAAGGGCGGGGGAGAGCGGACCGGCGGGCCGACGCCGGAGTGTCGGATCCATGGCCGGAAGTGAGGAAGCCGACGCCGGGGCCGGTACGGACGGGTGGCGGACGCCTGCTGCGTCGTCGTGTTCTCTGGTTGAATGGGGCCATGGCCGGTATCCAGCACACCTCGACGGGTCGCAGCGACCTCGAACCGTTCTGGCCTTCCCGTCAGCACCACGACTTCGACAGGGTGTGTTGCCGCGCGTCGAACGCGCAGGCCCTCTAAAACCGCTCACCGCGGCCTTCGGTCCGCGCGCAAGCAAAGTCCGTCCGTCGACGACTCCTTCGCGCGAAAGAGCTGACCTCATGAAGAACAGCCGTACCCTGTCCCCCGCCACCGCGGCACCGTCGGCGGCCACTGCCGCCGCCTCCTCCGCCCGTTCCCTCTCCGCCAACCGCCATCGGCTGCGCGCCGTCGATCCCGACGAGGTCGTGCAGCTGGCCGATGTGGCGGAGTTCCTGCCGCCGGACGCCACCTGGCTGCCGGCACCCCAGCACACCGTCCCGGCGCTGCCCGGCCGACCGCCGATGGTCGGTTACCTGGTGCTCGTACCGGCCGATCAGCAGCCGGCGGTCGCCGCCGCGACCGCCGCGGCCCGGTACGTGGTGCCGTCGCCGGTGGACGAACCGGCCACCGGTCCGGTCAGCGTCGATCCCGCGCAGCGCACCGCGACGGTGGGCGGGAAGTCGCTCGACCTCACCTTCCTGGAGTTCGAACTGCTCGCCCATCTCGTCGCGCATCCGCACCGGGTGCACACCCGCCACCAGTTGGTGACCACGGTCTGGGGCTATGGGCACGTGGGCGACGGGCGCACGGTGGACGTCCACATCGCCCGGCTGCGCCGCAAACTGGGGGCCGAGCACCGGCGTTCGATCCAGACGGTGCGGCGCGTCGGGTACAAGTACGCCCCCTGAGACCGGGAGCGGGACCGTGCGCGGGGCCGTCCCGGTCCGGATGCCCACCGGACCGGGACGGCCCGGGTCGATGGCCCCGGGCCGGGAACGGTCGGGCGGAGTGACCATCGCACGATCCGTTCGTTCTGCTGAATGTGCGCCCACTGCCCGAGATACCTTCCACGGACGCCCGGGCCGACGCGGGGCGGGGCGGGGCTGCGCTCGTCGAGCACTATCCGCGGCTGACCCGGCTGGGATATCTGGTGCTGCCGCGGTCGCTCGGCCGTCATCGGCGGGTACTGACGGCGCACGCCCTCGCCCAGCGGGCCCTGCTGTCGGCGCACCGTACGGCGGACCCGGACCGCTCGGGGATCCCGTCGCCGCACCTGCCCGGCGATCCGATGGCGTCGGAGGATCCGCTCCACACGTGTGCCCGGGGGCTGGTGGTGCGGGCGGCGCTGGAGGCGGAACGCCCGTGGCACCGCCTCCGGACGGCGGCGTCGCTGCCGCAGGTGTGGGGGCTGCGGCTGGTGCCGCACTCGGGCGGATCGGACGAACTCGCCCTGGAACACGCCCTGTCGGAGCTCTCGGGCGCGGGGCGCGCCGCCTGCGTCCTGCGCGGCCTGGAACGGCTGCCCGACGCCCGGGTGCGACGGGTGCTCACCACCGCCGGGGTGGCGGACCCGCACGCGGCCCTCGCCGAGGCGGATGGTGTGCCGACGCCTCACCGGCTGCTCGACTCCCCGGAGTTCGACCCCTGTGCGCTCCACGTCCGCCCTCCGGACCTGCCGCGCCGCCACCAGTACACGAAGGCGGCGATGGCGGCCGTGGCGGCGCTGCTGGTGTGCGGGGCGCTGCTGGGTCCGCCGGGCCACGACCAGGAGCGCGACACCTCCCCCGCACGCCCGCGCGTCCCCGGCCCCACGGGCGAACGGGCCCCGGATCCGGATGCGCCGCTTCGCACGACGAGCGGCCGGTGAACTCCTGACAGCGGGAACGGCGGCCCCCGCCCCGCGGGGCGGGGTCGCGCGCCGGCTACGTGTCCGCGCGCAGGCCCGGCCCGCGTGCCCCCCTCCGCCGACACCGGTCCGTACGGGCGCTCCGCACCGGCCCGGTGTCCGGGCACCCCGAGGAAATCGTCGTACGCCCCCTGTCACATCGGCATACCCGTCAGTACATTGACGTCATGTCTCATACGCAGCCGGCGCCGGTCACGTCGGAGCGGACGCCGCTCAAGGCCCGCAAGGTCTCCTTCGCCTGGGACGAGACACCCCTGCACTGGGTGCCGGGCGACCCGTTCACCACGCACACCATCAACGTGCTGCATCTGCTGCTGCCCGCCGGGGAACGCTGGTTCGTCCACGTGTACCGGCAGGTCCTGCCGTACATCCACGACGAGCGGTTGCGCCAGGACGTCCTCGGGTTCATCGGACAGGAGGCCGTGCACTCGCAGGCCCACGACGACGTGCTGCCCCATCTGAGGCGGCTCGGTCTGGACCCCACGCCGTACACCGCGCAGATCGACTGGTTCTTCGAGAAGCTCCTGGGCGACCGGACGCTGCCACCGGGCCGGGCCCGGAAGTGGTGGCTGATGGAGCGGGTGGCGATGATCGCGGCGATCGAGCACTACACCGCGTTCCTGGGCGACTGGGTGCTGAACGCCGAGGAGCTGGACCGGCGCGGCGCCGATCCGACGATGCTGGACCTGCTGCGCTGGCACGGCGCGGAGGAGGTCGAGCACCGCTCGGTCGCGTTCGACCTGTTCATGCACGTCGACGGCGGCTACCGGCGGCGGGTGCGGACCTGGGCGACGTGCTTCTCCGCGCTGTTCTTCCTCTGGCAGCGCGGCGCGCGCTTCTTCATGGAGAACGACCCGACGCTGCTGGACGGCAAGGCGTCGTTCAAGGAGTTCTACGTCAGCGGCAGGCAGGGCACGCTGCCCGCGACGGGTGATCTGCTGCGCTCCGTCCCCCGCTATCTGAGCCGCTCCTACCACCCCTCGCAGGAGGGCAGCACGGCCCAGGCGATGGACTACCTCGCGCACTCGCCCGCGGCGACGGCCGCCGAGGCCCGGACGACGGGGGGCCACTGACCATGCCGCTCCCGCTGCCCCGCGCACGCACCGCCCTGCTCCTCACCGGCGCCGCGCTGCTGGCCCGGCGTGCCGTGCGCCGCCGCGTCCGGCGCTCCCCGCTGTGGCCGCTCCCGGCCCTGGACACCCCGGTGTCGGGGCACTCGGGCCGCCGCTCCACCACCACCCACCGGCTGCTGATCACGGAACGTGCCTCAGCCGCCGAGGACGTGGTCCTGCTCCGTCTGGAGGGCGCCGGTCTGCCGGCCTGGCAGCCCGGCGCGCACCTCGATCTGCTGCTGCCCTCCGGCCTGGTCCGGCAGTACTCGCTGTGCGGGGACCCGGCCGCCGCCGACACGTACACGATCGCGACGCGCCTGGTGGAGGACGGCCGGGGCGGCTCGCGGGAGGTCCACGAACGGCTTCGCGCGGGCGACGAGGTGGAGGTCCGCGCCCCGCGCAACCGGTTCCCGCTCGTCGACGCCCCCGCGTACCTCTTCGTCGCGGGCGGCATCGGCATCACCCCGATCCTGCCGATGCTGCGGTCCGTGGCCGCCTCGGGGGCCGACTGGCGGCTGCTGTACGGCGGACGGTCCCGTGCCTCGATGCCGTTCCTGGACGAGATCGAGAAGCTGGGCGCGGAGGGCGGCCGGGTGACGGTCGTCCCCGCCGACGAGGCGGGCCGTCCGGACACGGCCGGGGCCCTGGCGGACACGGCGGAGGGCACGGCCGTCTACTGCTGCGGTCCCGAGCCTCTGATGGACGCGGTCGCCGCCGCCCTGCCGCCCGGCCGCACCCTCCACCTGGAGCGCTTCGCCCCGGCGAGCACGTCGACGGCCGGTGCCGGCCCCTTCGAGGTCGAACTGCGCCGCTCCGGCCGCACGGTCCACGTGACGGCGGACCGGTCGGTGCTGTCCGCGGTGCGCGAGGAACTTCCGCACGTCTCCTACTCCTGCGAACAAGGCTTCTGCGGTACGTGCCGGCAGAGCGTCCTGGAAGGCGAGGTCGATCACCGTGACGAGCTGCTGACCGACTCGGAACGGGACGACTCGATGCTGATCTGCGTGTCCCGGTGCCGGGGAGGACGACTGGTCCTGGACCTGTGACGGCAGCGGGCCGGCCGTCGCCCCGCGGATCGTCGGCGGGCCGGCCCGACACCTCCCACCAGCCCCCGCCCGGCGCCGTGACCGGCGGCGTCGGCCGCGACGGGGTCAGACGCCGCCGGTCACGGCACTGGGTACGCTGTCCACCATGACGACCGGAGTGCGGCGCAGGATGGGCGTCGAGGAGCGCAGGCGGCAACTGATCGATGTCGCGCTGGAGTTGTTCAGCCACCGCGCCCCGGACGAGGTGTCGATCGACGAGATCGCGGCCGCGGCCGGGATCTCGCGCCCCCTGGTCTACCACTACTTCCCCGGGAAGCAGAGCCTGTACGAGGCGGCGCTGCGACGGGCGGCGGACGAGCTGGCGGCGCGGTTCGTCGAACCGCGTGAAGGACCGCTCGGTCAGCGGCTGTTGAAGGTGATGAAGCGGTTCTTCGACTTCGTCGACGAGCACGGCCCGGGGTTCTCGGCCCTGATGCGGGGCGGACCCGCGGCGGGCTCCTCGACGGCGAACGCGGTGATCGACGGGGTGCGGCAGGCGGCGTACGAGCAGATCCTGGCCCATCTCGGCGTCGAGGTCCCCCCGGCACGGCTGGAGTTGGTCGTGCGGTCGTGGGTTTCGCTGGCCGAGTCGACGGCGCTGATCTGGCTGGACGGGCGGCGTGTCCCGCGCGAGGAGCTGGAGACGCAGCTGGTGCACGACTTCGCGGCGCTGGCCGCGGTGAGCGCCGCGTACGACACCGAGATGGCGGGCATCGTGCTGCGAGTGCTCGCGCAGGAGCCGGCGGACGGGCCGTTCGGCGAGCTGCTGGAACGGCTCTCCGCCCTGGCACCCGCCGTACCGGTCGCACCGGCCGTTCCCGCGCAACGCGCGACGCCCACCGCGACGGACCCACGGACCGGCGCCCCGTGACGGCCCGGCCCTCCGGCTCGGCAGGTCGTGACGGGCTCGCGGCCCGGCGTTCCGCGGCACGGAGGCGTCCGGCGCCCGCGCGCTACATCAGCAGTTCGCCCTGGAGCGCCGCCGCCAGACCGACCTCCGCGTTGTCCGCCCGGCCCCGCTCGAAGGCGCGCTGGAAGGCGGCGTCGCCGACGGCCTCGCGGGCCCGGCGTTCGCACGCCTCGCGCAGCGGGCCCAGCTCGGGGGTGCCGCGCTGCGGGTGGCCGACCATGCGCCAGTAGACCTGGCCCGTGCCGTACACCCGGGCGGCGCGGGCACCGGCGCCCTGGGCGGCGATCGCCGCGGCCAGGATGTCCAGCCCGAGCGCGATGCCGAAGCGGTCGCGCAGGCGGTGCTTACCCGCGAGCATCGCGCGGGCGTGGGCGGCGGAAGCCTCGGCGTCGCCCCGCAGCAGGGCGATCAGGGCGAGCTGGTAGTCGACGTAGCTGCGGGTCCAGCACTCGTCCTGGGCCTCGCAGACGGCGCGCAGGTTGCGAGCCGCCTCGGCCGCCTCTTCCAGCCGGCCGAGGCTGGTCAGGGCGAAGACGGTGATGAGGCGGCAGCGCAGCCGGTAGGCGGCTTCGAGCCGGGTCCCGGCGTCGGCGACGCGCAGGACCTGGTCGATCCGGCGCAGGCCCGCCTCGGGACGGCCGGTCATCAGATGGGTGAGGCCGCACAGGTAGGCGGCGGCGAGGATGCCCTCGTGGGTGCCGTCCCGGGACGCGGACCGGGTGCACTCCCGGCCCAGGCGGCGGGCAGCCGGGTAGTCGCCCTGGAGCATGACGGTCATGCCCAGCACCCACAGGGCGCGGGTGCGGTGCGGGCCCTGTTCCGGGCCGACGTCCAGAGCGCGCCGCGCGTAGTCGCGGGTCTGCGGCAGATGGCCGCAGCAGCACCAGAAGAAGCCGATCCGGCCCGCCATCTCCTGGGCGGCCGCGGTGTCGTGGACCAACAGATGGTCGAGGGCCGCGCACAGGTCGGCGTGCGTCTCGGCGATGCGGTGGTACCAGATGATCTGGTCGTCACCGGTCCAGCCCGCGTGGGCCCGGCGGGCCAGGCCGAGGAAGCAGGCGGCGTGCCGGTCGGCGGCGGCCCGCTCCTCGCCCAGTTCGGCGAGCCACATCCGCCCGTACTCGCGGATGGTGTCGAGCATCCGGTGGCGTGCGCCGTCCCGTCGGACGACGGACTTGGCGACCAGGCCGTTCAGCGCCCCGGTGACCCCGTCCGCGGTGAGCGGTCCGCCGGCGCAGACCTCGCGGGCGGTGGCCTCGTCGAAGTCGCCGCGCAGGACGGTCAGCCGCGCCCAGAGCAGCCGCTCCGGAGGGGTGCACAGTTCATGGCTCCAGCCGATGGCGGTGCGCAGGGTGCGGTGGCGCGGCGGCAGGGCCGTGTCGTCGGCCGGCACGTCGAAGCGGGTGCGGATCCGGGCGGCGACCTGCTCGACGCTCTCCCCGCCGAGGGCCCCGGCCGCGAGTTCGATGGCGAGCGGGATGCCTTCGAGACGGCGGCAGATCTCGGCGGCGGCCGCGGTGTCGGCCGGTGCGTGGAGGGCGAGTCCGGGGGCCGCGGCCACGGCCCGGTCCCGGAACAGGGTCAGCGCGTCGCCCGCGCCCTCGAACGGCAGCGGCTCGACCTCGACGAGCCGTTCGCCCCGCAGACCGAGCGGCTGCCGGCTGGTGGCCAGCACGGTGAGGCCGGGCGAGGTGGTGAGGACCTCGCCGAGCAGGTGCGCGCTGGCCGGGAGCAGGTGTTCGCAGGAGTCGAGGACCAGCAGCAGTTCCTTGTCGGCGAGCCATTCGCACAGCGCGTCGATGGGCATGCGCAGGGTGTGGTCGGAGAGCCCGACCGCGTCGGAGACGGTCGCGATGAGCAGGCTGTCGTCGTGCAGCGGGGACAGGTCCGCCCAGCGGGCCCCGTCGCGGTACGCGGAGGCCGCGTGTCGTGCGGCGCGGGCGGCGAGCCTGGTCTTGCCGACGCCTCCGCTTCCGGTGAGGGTGGTCAGCCGGTGAGCGGCGACGGTGCGTTCGAGCCCGGCCAGTTCCGCTTTCCGTCCGACAAAGCTCGTCGTCTCCTCGGGGATGTCGCTCGCCATGGTCACCGTCACTGAAACAGGTGGACCGGCCGGCCCCGGCCCCTGGTCCGTACGCCCCAGGCATGGGAGGGACCTGGGGGTGCCGGAGAAGGGGCCGGGACCGGCCGGGGGTGGGAAGGGCGTACCGGGGGTGCCCAGGTGCGGCACTCCCCGGCGGCTGCCTGGTGCCCAACCTAGTACTGTCGCGGCTCAGTTCTGGGCGAACACCGCCACCGTGCGTCCCGGAACGGTGAAACTTCCTGAACTTTGCTCATACGTCGACTTCTTAACGGTAGGATCAGCGCCTTTCGCCTGGACGGGGTGCAGGGCGAACCGTTTCTCCGCCAGAGCCGTGACCGTCTGCGTCGTGGTGCCGGGGGTGGCGTTGAAGACGACGAGCAGCCTGCCGAGGCGCATGGTGATCACGCCCGGTGTCTCCTCCTTCCCGGAGAGCGGGAAGGACAGGGCGGACTGCACCCGCGCGGTGGTGGCGAGGCCGAAGTCCCGTTCCGTGGCGCGGATGGTCAGCAGGTCGCGGTAGGCGGCCGAGGCGCCCTCGATCTGCGCGCACCCCGGCCGGAGGGCGGTGTCGGCGAGCAGCGGCCGGGCGTAGGACCATTTGGAAGCGTTGTCGGCGGCCGGGGGCAGCCCGCGGCCGAAGCCGTTGCCGTCGCGGCAGTCCCAGTGCAGGGCGTTGAACCAGTCGCCGCTGTCGTACGAGTTGCGGTCCAGGGACTTGGAGCGCAGCAGGTCGGTGCCCGCCTGGGAGAGCGAGGGGCCCTGCGAGAGGGCGGCCGTCGCCATCGCGAGAACCTGCGCGCGGGCCCGGTCCGCCGCCGTCGTGCCCGCCGGGAGCTTGAAGGCGAGCGCGTCGTACAGCGACTCGTTGTCGTGCGCGTCGACGTAGGCGAGGGCGTCGCCGGGGGCGGCGGCGTATCCGGCGGGAGCGCCGTTGTAGTCGACCTCGGAGCCCCTGACGGCACGGCCCGAGGAGTCGGTGAAGGCGTAGTCGGCGAGGCCGCCGGTGAGACCGACCTTGATCAGGTCCTGGTGGTGCAGCAGCCGGGCCTTCTGTTCGGCCTTCGTGCCGTTGGCCGGTGAGGTGTTGGGGTCGGTGTACAGACCGGTGGCGAAGCCCTGCACGCCCGGGTCCTCGTCGAAGGGGCCGCCGCCGCGCACGGCGTCGCGGGCGCGGTCGGAGAAGGTGGCGATGCCGGTGCCGGCCATGTTCTTCTGCGTGGCCTGGACGAACCGGGCGTCGTCGGCGACCTCGCCGAAGTTCCAGCCCTCCCCGTACAGGACGATCCTCTTCCCGTCGACGCCGTCCTTCGCCACGGTCAGCGCGTCCAGCGCCTTGCGGACGGCGAGGATGTTGGCCCTGGGGTGGTGGCCCATCAGGTCGAAGCGGAAGCCGTCGATCTTGTACTGCCGGGCCCAGGTGACGACCGAGTCGACGACGAGCCGGCCCATCATGGTGTGCTCGGGCGCGGTGCCCGCGCAGCAGGTGGAGGTGGCGACGGTGCCGTCGTCCAGCAGCCGCTGGTAGTAGCCGGGCACGATCCGGTCGAGCACGGACTTGTCGTCCTGGCCGGCGGCGACGGTGTGGTTGTAGACGACGTCCATGACGGCGCGCAGGCCCGCGCCGTTGAGTCCCTGCACCATCCGGCGGAACTCGACGGTGCGCCGGGGGCCTTCCGGGTCGGAGGCGTAGGAGCCCTCCGGGACGGTGTAGTGCAGCGGGTCGTAGCCCCAGTTGAAGCCGTCGCGGGCGGCGGCCGCGGCCACGCACGCCTGCTGTTCGGCGGAGTCGGGGGCGTACACGGACAGGTCGCAGGCGGGTTCGGTGCGGTCGGACTTCTTCTCGGGGATGGTGCCGATGTCGAAGGCGGGCAGCAGGTGGACGTAGTTGGTTCCGGCGTCGGCGAGCCTCTTGAGGTGCTTCATGCCGTCGGAGCGGGTGTCGGTGAAGGCGAGGTACTGGCCTGGGTGTTTCGAGGTGCGGTCCGCGATCGAGAAGTCGCGGATGTGCAGTTCCTGGATCCGGGCCTCGCGCAGCGGGACGGCGGCGGGCTTCCTCAGCCCGTTCCAGCCCTCGGGCGCGAGCCGCGGGTCGTCGAGGTCGACGACGAGGCTGCGGGCGGAGTCGGTGGTCAGGGCGGTGGAGTAGGGGTCGGTGACCTTGTTGGTGACGAACTTCCCGACGGTGGGCGCCCAGACGTCGACCACGTAGCGGTAGGGCCTGCCCGTCCATTTCTTTGTGCCCGTGACGGACCAGACGCCGGTGCGGTCGTCGCGGCGCATGGGAATGGTGCGGCCGTCGAGTTCGAGGGCGACGGTACGGGCGGTGGGCGCCCACACGGACAGGATGGGGCGGCCGTGGTCGAACACCGGGCCGAGCGGGGCGGTGGCCGCGTGCTTCCCGTACAGGTCGTCGAGCACGCCCGCGGTCTGGACGCCGGTGGCCGCGAGCAGGGCGCCGTCGGCGGCGCGCTGGGTGGCGATCAGCTGGCCGCGCAGCGCGTCACGGACCCGGTCCCGGTCCCGGACGTCCACGGTGAACGCCGGGTAGTCCTTGAGGTTCGGGTGCGCGGCCTTCTGCGCGTCGGTCAGCGCGGAGGGGGTGAGCCGCAGCCACTGGCCCTGGTCGGAGAGCTCCCCGTCGACGACGGTGAGAGAGCCGCCCGGTGCGTGGACGAGCTGCTGGCTGGTGGCCGCGGTGGCCTTCACCTTCCATACGACGGTGTCGGCGTCGATCCACTGCGCCTCGGCCTTGCCGAGGTCGGGCGCGGGTACGCCGCCGGCCTGGGGCAGCAGGTAGCCGGGGGTTCCGCCGAGCAGCCAGACCTCGTTCCCGTGGGTGGCGAGGTCGAGGGACTGGTCGCCGGGGAGGTCCTTCTCGTCGCCCTTGTGCAGGATGTAGCCGAGCGAGGTGGCGTCCTCGGCGAGCGGTACCTCGAAGGTGGCGCCGGAGGCGTCCTGCTTCACCGGCCGGAGCGGCTTCGCCCAGTCGGTGGGGTTCTTGGCGCCGGTCCAGGTGTGCAGTCCCCAGCCGTCGTAGTCGCCGTCGGCCCGGTAGTAGTGCAGGACGGCCTTGGTGGTGTCCTGCGGCGGGTAGGCGCCGTCGGGGGCCTTGTCGGCCTGTCCGTCCTCGCCCTGTTCGATCCAGACCTCTCCGGTCCTGGCGAGTTCGACGGTGCGCTGCGGCCCGTCGGCGGCGCCGTCCCTCTCGACGGTGTACGGGAGGGTGGACGCGCCCTCTTCGAGCTTGATCCAGGCGAACGCGCCGTAGGCGTCGCGTCCGGTGAAGCCGGCCGCGGTGTCGCCGGAGCGGAGCTTCCAGCCGTCGTAGTCGCCGTCGGCGCGCCGGTAGTGGACGACGGCGTAGTCGCGCTGGACGGCCACGGGCTTCGTCTCGGCGGGGGCCTGTCCGGCGGTGGTCGCGGCGAGGGCGCTCGCGGTGCGGCCGGCGCGGTCGACGACGACCGCCTTGTAGCGCAGCGGTGTTCCGGCCGCCACCTTGCCGTCCAGGTACTGGGTGACCTTGTACGGGGCGTGGTCGGCGGAACCGAGCGTGACCCACTTGCCGTTGCCGGTCTGGGCGGCGAAGACGACGCGGTTCAGCTGTCCGCCGTCGACGTCGGCGGACAGCTCCACGGTGCCGGTGGCTCCGGCGGCGGGCGCCTTCAGGGTGATCGAGGGCCTGGTGGCGGGGTCGGCCATCGGCTTCTCGGCGCGCAGCACGAGGCTGGAGAGGGCGGGGACGGTGACCGTGATCTTCTTGTCCGCACCGCTGCGGACCGTACCCGAACCTCCGTACAACGTACGGAATTTCATGTCGACCGATGCGGTGGGAAGCTCGACGGTGCGCGGGGCGGTGGCGTTGTTGGTGGCCACGAGGTACTCGTTCGGCTTCTCGGGGTCCGTGCGGGAGAAGGCGTGGACGGAGCCCTGCGCGTACCGCTCGGTCTGAACGCCGTCGCGCAGTGCCGGGTTCTTCCTGGTCAGTTCGGAGAGCGCGGCGATGCTCCGGTACAGCGGGTGGTCCGGGTCGTACGCGTCGTCCGCGTGGGTGCGGTCGGTGCCGATCCGGTCGTCGTCGAGGTAGTCGGCGGTCTTCGAGGCGAACAGGGTCTGGCGGGCGTCCTTGTCGCCGCCCGCTCCGGTGAAGCCCTGTTCGTCGCCGTAGTAGACGACGGGGTTCCCCCGGCCGAGGAACATCAGCTCGTTGGCGAGCTCCGCGCGCCGGACGAGCTCCGCGTCGTCGGCCTTCGGGTTGTCCTGCTTGAGAAACGTCCCGATGCGGCCCATGTCGTGGTTGCCGAGGAAGGTCACCTGCTCGTAGGCGTTGGCCTTGTCGGTGGTGTAGCGGTAGTCGTCACCGAACACCGCCGCGAGCTTCGCGGCCGGGGCGCCCTGCGAGGCGTACTGGCGTGCCGCTTCCTGGAAGGGGAAGTCGAGCGTCGCGTCGAGCCGGCCCCGGGTGACGTAGGGCGAGGTGACTGCGGTGTCGGCGGAGTAGACCTCGCCGAACATGAAGAAGTCCGCACGGCCGCGCTCGGCCGCGTAGGCGTCCAGGGCCGTGGCCCACTGGGTCCAGAAGTCCAGGTCGACGTGTTTGACGGTGTCGATCCGGAAGCCGTCGATGTCGAAGTCCCTGACCCACCTCTCGTAGATCTTCTCCATGCCGGAGACGACCTCGGGCCGCTCGGTCCACAGGTCGTCCAGCCCGGCGAAGTCGCCGTAGGTGGCGGACTCGCCGGCGAAGGTCGAATCGCCGCGGTTGTGGTACATCGTCGGGTCGTTGAGCCAGGACGGGACCTTGTTCCCGGTGTTCTCGGGCGTGTACGGGAACGAGTCCGCGTCCACCTTCGCGAGGCCCTTGGCGTCGTCGAACGGGCGGCCGTCCCGGTCCAGGTACGGGTAGGCGCCCTTCGGCCGGTAACCGTAGGTCTTCTCGGCGTAGTCGACGGTGTCCGCGGTGTGGTTGGTGATGACGTCGAAGAAGACCTTCATGCCCTTGGCGTGGGCCCTGTCGATCAGCTTCGACAGGTCGGCGTTGGTGCCGAAGTGCGGGTCGACCTGGGTGAAGTCGGTTATCCAGTAGCCGTGGTAGCCGGCCGAGGCGTCCTTGCCCGTGCCCTGGACGGGGCGGTTCTTGAAGATCGGGGCGAGCCAGATGGCGGTGGTGCCGAGGCCCTTGATGTAGTCGAGGCGGTCGGTCAGGCCCTTGAGGTCGCCGCCCTGGTAGAAGCCCTTGTCCGTGGGGTCGTAGCCGGTCCGCAGGCGTGAACCGGTCAGCCCGCCGCGGTCGTTGGAGGGGTCGCCGTTGGCGAACCGGTCGGGCAGGACGAAGTAGAACTGTTCGCGCGTCAGGTCGTGGCGGGCCGGTTCGGCGGCCAGCCGGGCGTCGGAGGGCGGGGCCGGGGGTCTCGGTGCGGCGGAGGCGGAGGCCGCCGGGACGACGGGGAGGAGCGCGGCGCAGAGCGCGGCCGCGATTCCCCGTCCGAGGAGGGAGCGGGACACGTGCGGATTCTCCTTGCGTGTGCTGTGGGAATCGGGGGACGGGGCGGGGCCCGTCGGCGGTGCGCACCGGTCCGGGGCGCCCAGGTGTGCGGGGCGCCCCGGACCGGTCGGCCGGGTCAGTCGCCGCAGGTGCGGGCGCCCACGTGCAGGGCGACGGCCGTGTCCGCGCCGAGCGTGGCGGTGAAGCGGCCGGAGGAGTCGACGGTGACGCCCCTGCCGGACTGGACGTCGCAGTAGTCACCGGCGGGCAGCGAGGTCTGGAAGGTGCGGTTGAGCGGGGAACCCTCGTGGTTGATCGCGACGTACGCCCGGGCGCCGCGGCCGAACGCGATCCGGTCGCCGCCGTCGTCCCACCAGTCGGTGACGGGCTCGCCGCGCGCGGTGTTGCGGAGGGCGACCATGGAGGAGATCTCCGGCCAGGCGTGCTGGCACTTCCAGCCGTCGCGGTAACAGGCGTTCACCGTACCGCCGCCCGGCGGCCCGGCGTCCTTGTCGGACCACTCGTACCCGGAGTGGACGTCGGGCGAGCCGTACGGCCAGGCCAGCATGAAGACGTGGGCGAGGGTGTACGCGGCGCCGTCCTTGTAGCTGAGCGTGTCGCCGCCGCGTTCGGTGTCGTGGTTGTCGACGAAGACCGCGGCCGTCGACGAGGGCATGAAGGCCCAGCCCTCGCCGTAGTTCTTCAGATACGCGAGCTTCTCGCCGGTGAGGACCTGCTTGAGGCCGCGTGCGTAGCGGAACTCCTGGACGTCCCCGTTGCCGGCGTACTCCTCGGGCTGGACGGCCTCCCCCGCCCCGTGTATGACCTCCTGTTTCCAGTAGACGTCCGGGTCGCTCAGCCGGGACTTGATGTCCGCCAGGTCGGCGGCGGGCATGTGCTTGGCCGCGTCGATGCGGAAGCCGTCGACGCCGAGCGAGCGCAGGTCGTCGAGGTAGCGGGCGATCCTGCCGCGGACGTACTCCTCGCCGGTGTCCAGGTCGGCGAGGCCGACGAGTTCGCAGTTCTGGACGTTCGCCCGGTCCCGGTAGTCGGTGACCGGCGCGGTGCAGTCGTCCATGTCGGGCGCGGAGTACAGGCCGGGATAGTCGTACTTCGTGTACGAGGTGCCTCCGGTGCCGGTGCCGGAGCCCGCCGCCATGTGGTTGATGACGGAGTCCACGACGACGCCGACGCCCGCTTCGTGGCAGGCGTTCACCATGGCGGCGAAGGAGGCGCGGTCGCCGAGCCGCCCGGCTATCCGGTAGCCGACGGGCTGGTACGAGGTCCACCACTGGTCGCCCCGGATGTGCTCCTGGGGCGGTGAGACCTGCACGTAGCCGTAGCCGGCCGGACCCAGGGACTCCTTGCACGCCTGGGCGACGGAGTCGAACTTCCACTCGAAGAGAACGGCGGTGACGTCCTTGTCGCCGGGCGCGGACGCCTCGGCGGTGGCGGCGGGGGCCATGAGGACGGTGGCGCCCGCCGCCAGGGCGAGCGCCGCGGACAGGGGTCCGCGCAGTGCTGTGCGTGCCATGTTTCCTCCTGTTGCGGGGAGAAATGCGGGTCACGGTGCCGGGTACGGGATCGAGGGCCCGGCCGGAACGCGGGCCGGGGCTCAGGCCGGGGCTCAGGCCGGGCCGACCGCAGCGGTCGAACCCCGTACCACCAGATCCGGCTGGAACACGTACTCCGTGCGCTGCACCGGGCTGCCGCCGATCTCCTCCAGCAGGGCGCTCACCGCCGCCCCCGCCATCGCGTGCACCGGCTGGCGCACCGTCGTCAGCGGCGGGTCGGTGAACGCGATCAGCTGCGAGTCGTCGAAGCCCACCACCGACACGTCGCGCGGCACGTGGAGCCCGCGGTCCCGGGCGGCGCGCACCACGCCGAGCGCCATCAGGTCGCTGCCGCAGACGATGCCCGTGCATCCCCGGTCGAGCAGCGCGCCCGCGGCCACCTGGCCGCCCTCGACGCTGAACAGGGTGGTGCAGACGAGGAGTTCGGCCTCGGCGCGGTCCATGCCGAGGAGGTCGGCGGCGGCCTCGACGAAGCCGTCGCGCTTGCGGCGGGCCGGTACGTAGCGCTGCGGGCCGATGGCCAGGCCGACCCTGCGGTGGCCCAGATCGGCGAGGTGGCCGACGGCCATCCGCACCGCCGCGACGTCGTCGGGCGAGACGAACGGGGCGCTGATCCGTTCGTTGTAGCCGTTGATCAGGACGAACGGGACGCCTCGGTCGACGAGCGCGGCGTAGCGGGCCGGGTCGGCCGAGAGGTCGGCGTGCAGCCCGGAGAGGAAGACGATCCCGTCGACGCCGCGTTCGACGAGCTGCTCGACGAGTTCGTCCTCGGTGGCGCCACCGGGCATCTGGGTGCAGAGCACCGGGGTGTAGCCGTGTCCGGCCAGGACCTGTTCCACGGACTGCGCGAACGCCGGGAAGATCGGGTTGGTGAGTTCGGGCGTCACCAGTCCGATCAGGCCGGCGCTGCGCTGCCGCGGCCGTGCGGGGTGTTCGTAGCCCAGGACGTCCAGCGCCGCGAGCACCCGCCGACGGGTGGTGTCCGCGACACCGGGCTTCCCGTTGAGCACCCGGCTGACGGTGGCCTCGCTGACCGCCGCCCGTCCGGCGATGTCCGAGAGTCTCGGCGCACCGCCGGTCCTGACCAGGGGGGTCGTCACACCGTCCACCACACCGTGGTGTCGGCGGGCAGGTCGATCTCGGCGCCGTCGGTGACGACCGGGGAGCTGGACAGCAGGACACTGCCGCGCACCGGGATACGGACCGGGCGGTCCGTGGTGTTGACGGTGCAGACGAAGCCGGGACGGGCGAGGATCAGCAGCCCCTCGGGGGCCTGGAGCCATTCCACCGAGGCACCGGCGCCGAGCCCGGGGTGGGCCCGGCGGGCGGCGATCGCGGCCCGGTAGAGCTCCAGGGTGGAGCCGGTGACGCCGGTCTGGGCCTCGACGCTCAGCTCGCCCCAGCCGTCGGGCTGGGGCAGCCAGCTGCCACCGCTGCCGAAGCCGTACGAGCCGCCGTCGCGGGTCCACGGGATCGGCACCCGGCAGCCGTCGCGGAAGCCGTCCTGGCCCTCCGCGCGGAAGAACGACGGGTCCTGGCGGACCTCGTCGGCCAGGTCGGTGACATCGGGCAGGCCGAGTTCCTCGCCCTGGTAGACGTAGGCGGAACCGGGCAGTGCCAGCATCAGCAGGGTGGCGGCGCGGGCCCGGCGCAGGCCGAGTTCGCGGTCGCCGGGGGTGCGGATCTGGGTTCCGAGGCCGGGCGGGTTGGCGAACCGGGTGGCGTGCCGGGTCACGTCGTGGTTGGAGAGCACCCAGGTGGCGGGGGCTCCGACGGGGCGCATGGCGGCGAGCGAGGTGTCGATGACCTCGCGCAGGGCGGCGGCGTCCCAGTCGGTGGTCAGGTACTGGAAGTTGAACGCCTGGTGCATCTCGTCGGGGCGCACGTAGTGGGCGGTGCGTTCGACGGTGGGGGTCCACGCCTCGGCGACGAGGATCCGTCCGCCCGTCGCCCACCACCGCCCTTCCGACGCAGGCCCTTCGGGCCCCTTCTTCACGGGGTACTCGTCGAGGATGGTGCGCCAGGAGCGGTAGATCTCGTGGACGCCGTCCTGGTCGAAGAACGGCATGACGTCGTTGCCGAGCAGCTTGAGCTGGTCGCGGCTGCCGATGTCGGGCAGTCCGGGGGCCTTGACGAGGCCGTGGGCGACGTCGACCCGGAAGCCGTCGACGCCCATGTCGAGCCAGAAGCGCAGGATCGAGCGGAACTCGTCGGCGACGGCCGGGTGTTCCCAGTTGAAGTCGGGCTGCTCGGGCGCGAAGAGGTGGAGGTACCAGTCGCCGGGGGTGCCGTCCGGGTTCGTGGTCCGCGTCCAGGCGGGGCCGCCGAAGACGGACTCCCAGTCGTTGGGCGGGAGTTCGCCCTGCTCACCCTTTCCGGGGCGGAAGTGGTAGCGGTCGCGCAGCGCGGAGCCGGGGCCCTCGGCGAGGGCGCGCCGGAACCAGTCGTGCCGGTCGGAGGAGTGGTTGGGCACCAGGTCCACGATGATCCGCAGGCCCAGTTCGTGGGCGTCCCGGATCAGTACATCGGCATCCAGCAGGGTGCCGAACATGGGGTCGATGGCGCGGTAGTCGGAGACGTCGTAGCCGGCGTCGGCCTGCGGGGAGGCGTAGAAGGGGCTGAGCCAGACCGCGTCGACGCCGAGGTCCTTGAGGTACGGGAGCTTGCCGCGTACGCCCGCGAGGTCGCCCATGCCGTCACCGTTGCCGTCGGCGAAGCTCCGTGGGTAGACCTGGTAGATCACCGCGTCCTGCCACCAGCCGTTCTGGTGGGCCGGAGCGTCGGCGGACGGGCCGGTGGAGGGGGCAGCGAGGTGCTGGGTCATGTCGTCCCTGGGGTGTCGGGGTGGGTGCGCCGCCGGGACCGGGTGGGGTTCCGGCGGACGCGGTGACGTGGTGCGGCCGGTCAGCCCTTGACGGCTCCGGCGGACATGCCGGTGACCAGATGGCGCTGGACGAAGAGGAAGACCAGGGCGGCGGGTATCGCGATGAGCACGGACGCGGCGGTCATCGCTCCCCACTGGGCCCCGTACTGGTTGACGAACAGCTGGAGGCCGCCGGCGAGGGTGAGGTTGTCCTCGCCGACCATGAAGGCGGAGGCGTACGCCACCTCGCCCCACGCGGTGATGAAGGAGTAGAACGCGGTGACGGCGAGGCCGGGCTTGGCGAGCGGCAGCACGAGCCGCCAGAAGGTGCCGAACGGGGTGAGGCCGTCGACCTGTCCCGACTCGTCGATCTCGCGCGGGATGGTGTCGAAGAAGCCCTTCATCATCCAGGCGCAGAACGGCACCGAGATGGTGAGGTAGGTGATGACGAGGCCGGCGGGCTGGTTCAGCAGGCCCATGCCGGACATGATGTTGTAGATCGGCACGATGAGGACGGCGACCGGGAACATCTGGGTGACCAGCAGCGTCCACATCAGTCCGCGCTTGCCGGGGAAGCGGAAGCGGCTGACGGCGTAGCCGGTGGAGGCGGAGACGATGACGCCGAGGAGCGTGGTGAGTCCCGCGATGAGCAGGGAGTTGCCGAACCAGGTGAGGAACTTCGTGTCCCGGATCAGGTTCGTGTAGTTCTCGAACGTCGTCTCTTTGAAGAAGTCGGTGGTGGTCGCGTACGCGGCCGGCTTCAGCGAGGTGAGCAGGACCCACAGCACGGGGAAGACGGCGATGACGGACGCGACGAGGAGCGTGAGGTGCAGTCCGACGGAGGCGATCGGCGCGCGCTCGCCGCGCGGCCGGGCCTTGCGGGCGGGGCGGCGTGCGGTGGTCGTCGCGGGGGCGGGGGCGGGGGCGGTGGTCACCAGTCGTCTCCCTGGGTGCGGAGGACGCGCCGGTACACGGCGGCGAAGAGCAGCAGGAGCACGAGGATCAGCACGCCCCAGGTGGAGGACTGCGCGTAGTCGCGCGGGCTGATCTCGAAGGAGAACTTGTACGCCTGGGTGACCAGGATCTGCGTGGCCTCGCCGGGTCCGCCGCGGGTCAGCAGGAAGATCACCGGGAACATGTTGAAGGTCCAGATGGTGGAGAGCAGGACCACCGTGGTGGAGACCGGCCGCAGCCCGGGAAGGGTGATGTGGCGGAAGCGCTGCCAGGCGGTGGCGCCGTCCATCTCGGCGGCCTCGTAGTGCTCGGCGGGGATCGACTGCAGCCCTCCGAGCAGGGCGACCATCATGAACGGCACGCCGAGCCAGACGTTGACGGCGATGACGGAGAGCTTCGCCCAGGCGGGGTCGTTCAGCCAGGGTATGCCGTCGAACCCGGCACCGGAGAGGATCTTGTTGAGCAGCCCGCGGTCCTCGTTGTAGAGGAACCGCCAGGCGAAGACGGAGACGAATCCGGGGATGGCCCAGGGCAGGATGAGCGCCATCCGGTACGCGGAGCGCCCGGCGATCCTGCGGTTGAGGATGTTGGCGAGGGCCAGTCCGAGGGCGAAGGTGATGGCCACGCAGGAGACCGTCCACACCAGGGTCCACCCGAGCGTGCCGAGGAACTGATCGCCCGTGAGCGCGTCGGCGTAGTTGTCCAGGCCGACGAACTCGTACGTGGCGGGCATGTGGTTGACGCCGATGGAGCGTGCGACGTTGCGTTCGTCCGCGTCGGTCATCGACAGGTAGATCCCGCGGACCAGCGGGTAGCCGATGATGACGCCGATCACGACGACGACCGGGGCGACCATGGCCCAGGCGTACCAGTGGGTCGACAGCGCCCGCCGGAGCCTGCTCGGCGGCGGAGGGTTGCCAGTGCCGCGGCTCCGGCCGCGGACGACGTCGTCGTCCGCGGCCTTCGCCACCGACTGGCCGGTGTGGACAGCCATCAGCCGGCCTGCCTTCCTGTTACTTCCAGCCCTTGAGGAGCTTGCGGTAGGAGTCGCCGGTGGTCTTCACGCCCTTCTCCGGCGTGGTCTGGCCGGTGAGGACCTTGGTGTACTCGGTGACGAGCGGCGCGAAGAGGCTGCCGGTCTCGGGGATCCAGGGCCGCTCGACGGCGGTCTCGACGACGGGCTTGAAGAAGCCGACGATCTCGTTGTCGACGACGTCCTTCATGCCGTAGGCGGAGGTGCGGGTCGGCAGGAGGCTCAGCTCCTTGGTGACCTTGGCCTGGGTCTCGGCGGAGGTCATGTACTCGACGAACGCGTAGGAGGCGTCGAGGTTCTTGGAGCCGGCGTAGACGGCCAGGTTGTGGCCGCCCTGCGGGGCACCCTGTGCAACGGAGCCGGCCGGGACCGGGGCGACGCCCAGGTTGGCCTTGTCCTTGAACTCCTTGCCGGCGTAGGTGTCGGCGACGGCCCACGGGCCATTGATGATCATGGCGACCTTGCCGTCCTTGAAGGACGCCTGCATGTTCTCCCAGCCGTCCGTGGCGTCCGTCTTGGCCGCACCGGAGTCGACGAGGTCCTTGACGACCTTCATCGCCTTGACGCCCTGGGCGTTGTCGATGGTGACGGTGTTGTTCCCGGCGTCCACCATGTCGCCGCCCTCGCCGTACAGGAAGGACAGGAACCAGTACGCGTCGTCACCGCGCAGGTACATGCCCGTCTTGCCGGTCTTGTCCTTGATCTTCTCGGCGACGCTCTTGAGTTCGTCGACGGTCTTGGGGACCTCGACCCCGGCCTCCTTGAAGATCTTCTTGTTGTAGAAGATGCCCATGGAGTCGATGACCTGCGGCACCGCGTACGTCTTGTCCTTGTACTTCGTGGACGCGGCGGCCTGCTTCAGGAAGTCGTCCGGCTTCTTCAGCGCGGAGGTGCCGTCGAGCGGGGCGAGGTAGCCGAGGTCGGCGAACTCGGGCGTCCAGGCGACCTCGGAGCGGATGACGTCGGGGGCACCGGAGCCGGACTGGGCCGCGTTCTTGAACTTGTTCTGCGCCTCGCCGAAGGGCACGTTGACGTAGTTGACGCGGACCTTCGGGTGTTCCTTGGTGAAGTCCTCGGCGAGCTTCTTGAAGACCTTGTCCTCGCTGCCCGCGGTGGAGGTGTCCCACCACGTCACCGTGCCGGACAGCTCGCCCGAGCCCTTGCTCGTGCCGCCGTTCTCGTCATCGCTGCCGCAGGCGGTCGCCGCGAGCGCCAGGGCCGCGACCAGGGCGGTGGCCGTTATGCCACGTCGCATCTGAACTCCTTCAACTGCCGTACCGCTCCGTCGCGGCGCCGGGTCGACGTGGAACGTAACAAGGATGAAAGAGGACCGAAAGAGTTTGCAGGATATTTCTGCAAAGGCCAACGATCGTTACATTCGCGTGTCCTCACGGTTGCCGTCAAACCTCTTGACGAGGAGCGGAAAACCTTGCAGAGGCGGCCCAGCGCACGCGATCGCAACCGTTCGGCGGCCCGACCGGGTGCCGGACGGGGGATCGCAAGCCCTTGCAAGATCTTTCTGCCGTGCCGGCCGGAACGGACACGTCCGGCAGGCCGGACAGCCTGCGGGCGCGGCGCCAGACGTCGTGCGGGCGGGGCGCCGGACGTCATGCGGGCGGGGCGCCGGACGTCATGCGGGCGGGGCGCCCTCGTATCGCCGGAGCACGGGGGCGGGGGCGGCCCGCGCGGGTCCCCCGGGGTCCGGCCGGGCGCGAGTGTCCAACTCCGGCCGATGGTGGGCAATCCGACATACGCCCGGTACAGTCCACTTCCATGACCGCACGGCTTGCCGATATCGCAACTCAGGCGGGGGTCAGCGAAGCGACGGTCAGCCGCGTGCTGAACGGCAAGCCCGGTGTTGCGGCGGCCACCCGCGAATCCGTTCTGGCCGCGCTCGACGTCCTCGGCTACGAACGCCCCGTGCGGCTGCGCAGGCGCAGCGCGGGACTGGTCGGGCTGATCACGCCCGAGCTGGAGAACCCCATCTTCCCGGCGCTGGCCCAGATCATCGGCCAGGCGTTGACCCGGCAGGGCTACACCCCGGTGCTGGCGACCCAGACCCCGGGCGGTTCCACCGAGGACGAGCTGACCGAGATGCTCGTCGAACGCGGGGTGTCCGGCATCATCTTCGTCTCCGGGCTGCACGCGGACACCTCGGCCGACATGCGGCGCTACGAGCAACTGCGCGCCAAGGGCGTCCCGTTCGTCCTGGTCAACGGCTTCTCCCCCGAGGTGCGGGCACCGTTCATCTCACCGGACGACCGGGCGGCGATGCGGCTCGCGGTGACGCATCTGGTGTCGCTGGGGCATCAGCGGATCGGTCTGGCCGTCGGCCCGAAGCGGTTCGTGCCGGTGCTGCGCAAGATCGAGGGCTTCCGTGCCGTCATGCGGGAACAGCTGGAGGCCGGGCCCGACGAGACGGAGGAGCTGATCCAGCACTCGCTGTTCACGCTGGAGGGCGGGCAGGCCGCCGCGTCGGCGCTGATCGAGCGCGGGTGCACGGCGGTGGTGTGCGCGAGCGACATGATGGCGCTCGGCGCGATCCGCGCCGCCCGTCGGCTGTCGCTGGAGGTGCCGCGCGATCTGTCGGTGGTCGGCTTCGACGACTCGCCGCTCATAGCGTTCACCGATCCGCCGCTGACCACGATCCGTCAGCCGGTGACGGCGATGGGCCAGGCCGCCGTACGCACGCTCCTGGAGGAGATCGGCGGCACACCGGCCCCGCACAGCGAGTTCGTCTTCATGCCCGAGCTGGTGGTCCGCGGCTCGACGGCGGCGGGTCCCGGACCGGCCCCCTCCGCGACGCCGTCCGCCGGGGCCCTGCCGGCGGCGCCCGACCGCCCCTGATCCCGCTTCGCCCACGCCCGTCGCCCCCGGCAGGGGAGCGTCTCCCCACCGATGGGAAGATGATCGGGTGGGGAAACATTTCTGGCAGACTCTGTGCCTATGGGTGAATCGCGCGTGACATCGCAGGAGGCCCGACCGGATGCCACCCCGTCACCCACCGTGGGCGGGGCGGCCCGCACCGTGAACGCGGAGCGGGACACCGAGCGGCAGGAGTCCGGCCAGGCAGAGCCACGTCCCCTGTACACGCGTACCCGGCGCCGGATGGCACTCGTGCGGGCACGCTCCCCGCGCCGTCCGCGCCTCTGGTTCGAAGTGCTGCTGATCGCGGTCAGTTACTGGGTCTACTCCCTGGTGCGCAACGCCGTTCCGGAGCAGAAGACCCAGGCGCTGCGCAACGCCGACTGGATCTGGTCGGTCGAGAAGCACCTGGGGATCGCCGTCGAGCAGACCGTCAACCACGCGGTGAACTCCGTGACATGGCTGATCGTGTCGATGAACTACTACTACGCGACCCTGCACTTCGTCGTGACCCTCGGCGTCCTGGTGTGGCTGTTCCGCCGTCACCCGGGCCGTTACGCGGCGGCCAGGCTGACTCTGTTCGCGACCACGGCCGTGGCGCTGCTGGGCTACTACCTGTTCCCGCTGGCGCCGCCCCGCCTCATGACGGGTGGCCACTTCATCGACACCGTCCTGGTCCACCACACCTGGGGTTCGATGGCCTCGGGCAACTTCAAGAACATGTCGAACCAGTACGCGGCCATGCCCTCGATGCACATCGGCTGGTCGCTCTGGTGCGGCCTGACCGTCTTCGCGCTCGTCTCCGCGCCCTGGGCCCGCATCCTGGGGCTGCTGTACCCGACGGCCACCCTGGTCGTGATCGTGGCGACCGCCAACCACTTCTGGCTGGACGCGCTGGGCGGTCTGCTGTGCCTGACCTTCGGCTTCGCGGTCTCGTACGTCTGGTACGGGTCGCTGCCGCACCGCCTCCCCCGGGCGGTGCGGGCCGCGGCCGGGGTGCCCCGGCCGGCGTTCCCGCCCGCGGCCTGAACGCCGGGCCCGCCCGGAGCCGTGGGACGCGGCACTGACGGCCTGGGCCCTCTCCTGCCGCGCCGCGTTCGCTGCCCACTCGCGCGCGATCCCGCTGCTGACGACGTCACCCGTGCGCGCGCCGAAGGTCCTGGAGCAGTACGAGCACGCGGTACGGCTGCTGACGGGCGTCGGGTTCGCCACGGCCGAGGTGATGGCGGTGATCACCGCCCTGGAGAACCTGGTGCTGGGTTCGGCCCTGGACCTGGCGGCGCCCGAGGCGATGTGGGAGCTGCCCGACGAGAGCGCGACGCCCCGCCTCGCCCGGGCGCTGGAGGCGGTGGGACCCGGCCGGGCGGACGCGGCGTTCGAGCTGGCTCTGGAGGCGTTCATCGGACACTGCCGCGCGCTGCTGGCCGCGGGCCGGTCCGCGGCGGCCCCGTCCCACGCCCCGTAGCACGGCCCCACCGCACGGCCCGCGGAGCCGCCCCTGCGACGGCGGACGGCATCCGCGGGCGTCGCCGGGAGGGGCGCGGGGCCGCCTCACGCCCCGTAGAAGCGCTCCTCCATCACCGCGCGCGCCCGGCGGGTGATCCTGCGGTAGTCGTCCAGCATGTCCCCGACATGGCCCGGCTCGTACCCCAGGTAGCGTCCCACCGCGGTGAGTTCGCGCGGGCCGGAGGGGAACGTGTCGCCCGGCCGGCCGCGCACCAGCATCACCGCGTTGCGGACCCGCGTCGCCAGCACCCATGCCTCGTCCAGCGTCTGCGCGTCCTCGGTCGGGATCAGCCCGGCGGCGCACGAGGCGGCCAGCGCCTCGCGCGTCCGCGTCGTCCGCAGCCCCGGTTCCGACCAGCCGTGCTGCATCTGCATCAGCTGGACGGTCCACTCGACGTCGCTCAGCCCGCCGCGCCCCAGCTTGGTGTGGAGCGTCGGGTCCGCGCCGCGCGGCAGCCGCTCGGACTCCATCCGGGCCTTCAGGCGGCGGATCTCCCGGACCGCGTCCTCCCCCAGCCCCTCCATCGGATAGCGCAGCGGATCGATCAACTCGATGAAGTCGCGGCCCAGTTGTTCGTCGCCGGCCACCGGCAGGGCCCGCAGCAGCGCCTGGCTCTCCCAGACCAGCGACCAGCGCCGGTAGTAGGCCCCGTACGACCCGAGCGTGCGCACCAGCGGGCCGTTCCTGCCCTCCGGGCGCAGATCCGCGTCGATGAGCAACGGCGGGTCGGCGGTGGGGAGCTGGAGGAGCCTGCGCATCTCGGCGACCACCGTGTTCGCGGCGCGTGCCGCCTCCTGCTCGTCGACGCCCTCGCGCGGCGCGTGGACGAACAGCACGTCGGCGTCGGAGCCGTAGCCGAGTTCGTGCCCGCCGAACCGGCCCATGCCGATGACCGCGAACCGGGTGGGCAGGGTGTCCCCCCACTGTTCGCGCACGGCGGCGCGCAGGGCGCCCGCGATCGTGACGGCGGTCAGATCGGTGACCGCGTCGCCGACCCGGTCGACGAGGGCGCCGGGATCCTCCTCGGCGGGGCGCTCCTCCGTCCCGTAGGAGCTGATGAGGTCCGCGGCGGTGGTACGGAACAGCTCGCGCCGCCGCACCCCGCGCACCGCGGCGACGGCCGACTCGGCGCCGTCCGCCCGCCCCACGGCGGCCAGCACCTCCTGCTCCAGGTGCGCCCGCCCGCGCGGCCGCAGGCCCTGCGGGTCGCCGAGGATCGCCACCGCCTCCGGCGCCCGCAGCAGCAGGTCCGGGGCGAGCCGGCCGGCCGAGAGCACCCGGGCGAGGTTCTCCGCCGCCGCGCCCTCGTCCCGCAGCAGCCGCAGGTACCACGGGGTCTTGCCCAGGGCGTCGGACACCTTGCGGAAGCCGAGCAGACCGGCGTCGGGGTCGGCGGAGTCCGCGAACCAGCCGAGCAGCACCGGCAGCAGGGTGCGCTGGATGGCGGCCTTGCGGGACACCCCGGAGGACAGCGCCTCCAGATGCCGCAGCGCGGCGGCCGGGTCGGCGTACCCGAGGGCCACGAGCCGGTGCCGGGCCGCCTCGGGGCTGAGCCGGGACTCGCCGGGGGCGAGCTGGGCGACGGCGTCGAGCAGCGGCCGGTAGAAGAGTTTCTCGTGCAGCCGTCGCACCACGGAGGTGTGGCGCCGCCACGTCTGGTTGAGCTCGGTGATGGGGTCCGTGCGCATCCCGAGGGAGCGTCCGAGCCGCCGCAGGTCCGGTTCGTCCTCCGGGACCAGATGGGTGCGGCGCAGCCGGTAGAGCTGGACGCGGTGCTCCATGACACGCAGGAAGCGGTACGCGTCGTCGAGCTGCGCGGCGTCCACCCGGCCCACGTAGCCGCCCGCGGCGAGCGCCCGCAGGGCCTCCAGGGTCGTGCCGCTGCGCAGGGCGGAGTCGCTGCGGCCGTGCACCAGCTGGAGCAGCTGCACGGCGAACTCGACGTCCCGCAGCCCGCCGGGGCCGAGCTTGATCTCGCGGTCGACGCGGTCGGCGGGGATGTTGTCGACGACGCGACGGCGCATGCTCTGCACGTCGGCGACGAAGTTCTCGCGCTCCGACGCCTGCCACACGAGCGGGGAGACGGCCTCGACGTACTCCGCACCCAGCTCGGGGTCCCCGGCCACCGGCCGGGCCTTCAGGAGCGCCTGGAACTCCCAGGTCTTGGCCCAGCGCTGGTAGTACGCGAGGTGCGAGGACAGGGTCCGTACGAGGGGCCCGTTGCGGCCCTCGGGCCGGAGGTTGGCGTCGACGGGCCAGATGGTGCCCTCGACGGTCGTGTCGGAGCAGATCCGCATCATGTGCGCGGCCAGCCGGGTGGCGGCCGGCACCGCCACGCCCTCGTCGACGCCGTCGGCCGGTTCCGCGACGAAGATGACGTCGACGTCGGAGACGTAGTTCAGCTCGTGCCCGCCGCACTTGCCCATGGCGATGACGGCAAGCCGGCACCGGGCGTCGTCCTCGGGCGCGGCCGTACGGGCGATGGCGAGCGCGGCCCGCAGCGTCGCCGTGGCCAGGTCGGCCAGCTCGGCGGCCGTCTCGGTGACGTCCGTCGTCCCGCACACGTCGCGCGCCGCGATGGCCAGCAGGCACCGGCGGTAGGCGACGCGCAGCGAGTCGGGGTCGTCGGCCCCGGCCAGCTCCCGCTCGAACTCGGCGATCCCGGGGTGCAGATCGGTGGCCTCGTACGTGACGAGCGCGTGCCAGTCGCGCGGATGGCGGACCAGATGGTCGCCGAGCGCCTCGGACGCGCCGAGGACCCCGAGCAGCCGGTCCCGCAACGGCTTGGCGGTGACGAGGGTGTCCAGCAGGGCCTGCCGCTCCTCCCCGTCCTGGGCCTCCACCAGTCGGGCCATCCCGCGCAGCGCGAGGTCCGGGTCGGCGGTGGCGCCGAGGGCGTCGAGGAGCACCGGATCGGTGCGCACGGACGACAGCGCGGGCAGGTCGAGGTGACGCTCGGCGACGGAGGGATCGGTGAATCCGTGCCGCAGCAGTCGGGTGAACGTGCTGCTTCTGCGCCCCGGCGCCGTCGTCATTTCCGTGCTCTCCTGCTCGCCGCCCATACACGATCCAGCGTTCCGAGCCTAACGACCTCGTCCACGATTGGCAGTGGGAGAAGGAGCGGTGTCCGGGACCTCCGCATCCAAGGCGGAAGAGGGAGTCGGATGGGGTCTCCCCTGCTCGAAAGCAGCTGAGAGCTCGGGGAAGGAGCGTCGGCAACCGACGACAACGCCGGAGGCGCGGCAGGGGCGCCCGGCCGGGTCGCGATGACGACGGTGGCGCACAGCTCGTCGCGGGTGACCACGCGCGGGACCAGACCGGCGCGGGCGACGGTCTCCTCGGCCCGGGGCACCTGCCGCTCGCTCGTCTCGACCAGGAGGTGCCCGCCGGGGGCGAGCCAGCGCGGGGCCTCGGCGGCGACGCGCCGCAGCACGTCCAGGCCGTCGGCGCCCCCGTCGAGCGCCACGCGTGGTTCGTGGAGACGGGCTTCGGCGGGGAGCAGTTCGACGTCGTCCGTCGGTACGTACGGCACGTTGGCGAGCAGGATCCCCACCCGGCCGCGCAGGGTGCCGGGGAGCGGTTCGAAGAGGTCGCCCTCGTGGACCCGTCCCGCGTCGCCGATGTTGCGGCGGGCGCAGCGCACGGCGGCGGGTTCGACATCGGCCGCGTGCAGTTCGATCCCGTCCATGGCCGCGGCAAGCGCCGCGCCGAGCGCGCCCGACCCGCAGCAGAGGTCGACGACGACCGCCCCGGGCGCGGCGAGTGCGACCGCCTGTTCGACCAGGAACTCGGTGCGGCGGCGGGGGACGAAGACCCCCGGGTCCACGTCGATCCGCAGGCCGCCGAACTCGGCCCAGCCGAGGACGTGTTCCAGGGGCAGCCCGGCGGCCCGTCGTTCGACCATCGCGGCGAGCCCGGCGTGGTCGGTGGCCGCGGAGACGAGCAGATCCGCCTCGTCCTCGGCGAATACGCAGCCGGCGGCGCGGAGTGTGGTGACGATGGAGGAGACGACGTGCGACGAAACGTGAACCGACATGCGGCGGGGCCTTTCGGGGAAGCCGATGGGCGCTCCGCGGCCGATTATGTCGGGTCGGCCACGCGGTCGTGCGAGGTGAGCACCCGGTCTGACACAGCGTTGATGGGTCTCACCTCCTTGGTCGGTCCCGTACGGGGAGGCGTCACACTACCCCACCAGCGGCGCCTGACGATGCCCTTCGCCCGGTTCACTGTCCGGCGAAGAGTATGACGCTACGTCAGTTCCCTTCCACCGAATGCCTGCTACCGGTCCATGTGGCCATGGCGGCCCTCATCGGCTCGGGGGTGAACCACCTGCCCGCCCCGCTGACCGAGAAGGTGCCGCGAACGGCCTCGGGCCGAGGGTGCGACACCCGTCGGCCCGAGGGCCGCGTACAGACGCTGCGACTGCGCCGACCAGCTCCTACAGCACCGGCAGCAGGTTCTTCAGCTCGAAGGCGGTGACCTCGCTGCGGTACTCCTCCCACTCCTGCTTCTTGTTGCGCAGGAAGAAGTCGAAGACGTGCTCGCCGAGCGTCTCGGCGACCAGTTCGCTCTTCTCCATCAGCGAGATCGCCTCGCCCAGGTTCTGCGGCAGCGGCTCGATGCCCATCGCGCGGCGCTCCGCGTCGGACAGCGCCCAGACGTCGTCGTCGGCGCCGGCCGGGAGTTCGTAGCCCTCCTCGACGCCCTTGAGGCCCGCGGCGAGCAGGACCGCGTAGGTCAGGTACGGATTGGCGCCGGAGTCGATGGAGCGGACCTCGACGCGGGCCGAACCGGTCTTGCCGGGCTTGTACATCGGGACGCGGATCAGCGCGGAACGGTTGTTGTGGCCCCAGCAGATGTACGAGGGAGCCTCGCCGCCGGCGCCCGCGGCGCGGGAGGAGCCGCCCCAGATGCGCTTGTAGGAGTTGACCCACTGGTTCGTCACGGCGGAGATCTCCGCGGCGTGGTTGAGCAGGCCGGCGATGAACGAGCGGCCGATCTTGGAGAGCTGGTACTCCGCGCCCGACTCGTAGAAGGCGTTGCGGTCGCCCTCGAAGAGGGAGAGGTGCGTATGCATGCCCGAACCGGGATACTCGGAGAACGGCTTCGGCATGAACGTCGCCTGCACGCCCTGCTCCAGCGCGACCTGCTTCATCACGAGGCGGAACGTCATGATGTTGTCGGCGGTGGAGAGCGCGTCCGCGTACCGCAGGTCGATCTCCTGCTGGCCGGGGGCGCCCTCGTGATGGCTGAACTCGACCGAGATGCCCATGGATTCGAGCATGGTGATCGCCTGGCGCCGGAAGTCCATGCCGACGTTCTGCGGGGTGTGGTCGAAGTACCCGGAGCTGTCGGCGGGGGTGGGCCGGCTGCCGTCGACGGGCTTGTCCTTCAGCAGGAAGAACTCGATCTCCGGGTGAGTGTAGAAGGTGAAGCCCAGGTCGGAGGTCTTGGCGAGGATCCGCTTCAGGACGTAGCGCGGATCGGCGAAGGACGGCGAACCGTCGGGCATCAGGATGTCGCAGAACATCCGGGCCGTGCCGGGTGCCTCCGCGCGCCACGGCAGGATCTGGAACGTGCCCGGGTCGGGTTTGGCGATCATGTCGGACTCGTACACCCGGGCGAAGCCTTCGATGGCGGAGCCGTCGAAGCCGATTCCCTCGTCAAACGCCTGTTCCAGTTCGGCGGGGGCCACGGCGACGGACTTGAGGTAGCCGAGGACGTCGGTGAACCACAGCCGTACGAAGCGGATGTCGCGCTCCTCAAGCGTCCTGAGGACGAATTCCTGCTGCTTGTCCATAGCCACATCCTTGCAGTTCAGACGGTCTGTGCACCACCGCCCGGGGTAGGGGAGGAGCTCCAGTATCACGACCCGGGATTTCACCCAGATTACGCACCTGGAGTGAGATGGAGCACCCGGCCACCCACTACGATCTGCGCCCATGGCACGCGTGGGGCGGAGCCGCTCGGCGGCGGCCCGGGGCGTGCCGGTTTCCCGGTCTTTTCCGTCCCTTCCCGCTTCCTCGCAGAAGGACCCGACGACATGAGCCTCGACCCTCGGACCCGCCCGGAGCAGACGCGCGACGCCGACCGCTCGCGTGACCGCCGCACCCGTGTCACGGCCATAGGCCTGAGCGTCCTCGTCGTCGTCGGCCTGGTCGGGTTCGGCTCGTACACCCTGCTGAACGAGTCCGAGGCGTCGGAGAACGAGCGGAGCGTCCGGGCGGACGACGCCAAGGCACCCGCGCCGGACCGGAACGGAGCGGGCCGGAACGATCCGGGGCCGGACGGGCCGGGGCGCAGCGGGTCCGCCGACGGGCCGATCCGGGGGCTGAGGACGTGGGACGCGTCCAAGCTGACCCGCAACCACGTCGACGGGCCCGTCGCGTACCCCATGAAGCCCCCGGTCGGCGGTGACCACAACCCCGTGTGGATGAACTGCGACGGCGAGGTGTACGAGAAGGCGATCCCCGATGTGAACGCCGTGCACTCGCTGGAGCACGGAGCGGTGTGGGTGACGTACACGAACAGGGCCGCGGACGCCGACGTCGCCGAGCTCGCCGCGCGGGTCGGCAGGACGCCGTACTCGCTGATGAGCCCGTACGAGGGCCAGGACGGCGCGATCATGCTGACCGCCTGGGGCAACCAGTTGACGGTGGACGGCGCCGACGACCCGCGGGTCGACCGGTTCTTCTCGGCGTTCGTGCAGGGGCCGCAGACGCCCGAGCCCGGCGCGACGTGCTCGGGCGGGCTGGGGGCCTCGTGACCGGGGTACGGCGCGACCGGCGCGTGGCAGTACGGGCGGCGGGCTCCGCCGCGCTGCTCGCGCTGCTGTTCGCGGGGGCGGCGACGGTCGCCTCCGCCCGGGACGACGGGGCCCGGGACGGTGGAGCCCGTGGCGGCGGGGCGAGGGGCACCCACTCCCCCACCGCCCTCCGCGTGCCCGGGGCGGACTCCGCGGACGCCGGGTTCGCCCGGGACATGGCGGCCCACCACCAGCAGGCCGTGGAGATGTCCTTCATCGTGCGCGATCGCACCCGGGACGAGGAGGTGCGCCTCCTCGCGTACGACATCGCCAACACGCAGGCCAATCAGCGGGGCATGATGCTCGGCTGGCTGGACCTGTGGGAGCTGCCGAAGACGGCCCCGGGCGGGCAGGGGCCGATGTCCTGGATGACGGACGGCCACCCGGGACACACGGGGGACGCAGGACACGGGGGCCTCACGGGACACGCCGGGCACGCGGGACACCCGCCCCGCGACGGTTCCCTCATGCCCGGCATGGCCACCCGGGCCGAACTGGACCGGCTCCGCGCGGCGGGCGGCAGGGACGCCGAGGTCCTCTACCTCCGGCTGATGAGCGACCACCACCGCGGCGGTGTCGACATGGCCCGCGGCTGCGTCCGGCTGTGCACGGTCGGGGCGGAGAAACGGCTGGCCCAGGGGATGGTGGAGGCCCAGCGGTCCGAGCTGGACGCGATGGCCGCGATGCTGGAGGCGCGCGGGGCGAAGCCCCGGTCATGAACGGCCCCGGGCTCCGGCGTCGAAGTGCCACCTGCCGTGCGACGGCACTTCGACGCCTGGACCCGGCGGTTCCCTCCGGACCCCGAATACACCCGAACGGGCTATAGCGGTCGCATACCCCGAACGGACGTACGACGATGGATGTTCTCGGGAGTGAACGGCATGCCCGTCGGCACGCAGGAGGAATCCCTCATGACCACTGCGAAGGACATCATGCACACCGGGGCCACCTGGATCCCCGCGCACGAGACGCTGGACCGGGCCGCGCAGCTGATGCGCGAGCATCACGTGGGCGCGCTGCCCATCTCGGCCAGCGGCGAACAGGACCGGATGATCGGCATCCTCACGGACCGCGACATCGTGCTCGGCTGCGTGGCGGAGGGACGCGATCCGTCGAGGGTGACCGCGGGCGACCTCGCCCACGGCACCCCGCGCTGGATCGATTCCGACGCGAGCGTGGACATGGTCCTGGAGGAGATGCAGACCCACCAGATCCGTCGGCTTCCGGTCGTCGAGAACAAGAAACTGATCGGCATGATCAGCGAGGCCGACCTGGCGCGGCACCTCTCCGACGAGCAGCTCGCCTGCTGGATGGAGAAGGTGTACGCACGCGGTTGACGGGTCCACGCACCACACGCGTCCTGGACTCGTGTTCGACGGCCCGGCACCCCGCCCCACGGGGTCGCCGGGCCGCTGCGTGCCCGCCCCGCCGAGCGGGCGAGCAGCCGCCCGTACGCCTCGCCCCGGCCGGGAGCGCGCACCCGTGCCGATACGTTTCCTCACAGGCCTGCCGGGCTTCCTCGCATCCCGTCCGCCCTCCCACGCATCCGGACGCGCCTCCCCGCGCGGGGGGTACCCAACCGGGGTAAGGTGCCCGACATGACCCTGAGTAGATGTGCGACATACGGACAGTTGTCTCTGTTCGTGGCGCTGCTCATCGGGATCGCCCACCTCCTCGCGGGTGTCGCGGCGCGGATGCCGTCGATGCCGTGGCCGGTCCCCCGGCCCGGTCCGGCCCTCCGCGCGCCGTCGCCGGTGCTGTGCATAGAGAAGGGGCACCTCCCCCCTCCCCAGCAGCCCGCCGTACCGACAACACCTCGAGGTGCTCTCCGTCATGCGCACTCCACCCACCCGACGCGCCGTGCTCGGCGCGGCCGCCGCCACCGCCGGTACGGCGTTCCTGGCCTCCTGCTCCGGTGAATCCGACCCGGACCGCCGCGCCCCGCAGAGCGGTGGCGCGAACGCCGGCGGCCCGGAGCGCGGCAGCGCGAGCCACGGAATCCCCCACCACGGGAAGTCCTGGGACGAGTACGTCTCCCCCGACGGGAAGGAGGTCGCCGAAGCCGAGGCCGAACGACGCTCCGGTCCCCACCGGAAGTTCCACCTCACCGCCACCCCGTCCCGCCTGGACCTGGGCGGCGGCCTCGTCGTCGGTTCCTGGGCCTACGAGGCCCGGCTGCCCGGCCGGGAGCTGCGGTTCACGGTGGGCGACAACGTAACGGTCACGCTCGCCAACCACCTCCCGGAGGCCACCACGCTGCACTGGCACGGCCTCAACGTGCGCAACGACATGGACGGCGTCCCCGACCTCACGCAGCGGCCGATCAAGCCGGGCGAGGAGTACTCCTACCGCTTCAAGGTGCCGCACCCGGGGACGTACTGGTTCCACCCGCACACGGGCGTCCAGCAGGACCGGGGGCTGTACGCGCCCCTGATCGTGGAGGACCCGAAGGAGACACTGAAGTACGACAAGGAATGGGTCGTCGTCCTCGACGACTGGGTCGACGGAGTCGGCGGCTCCACCCCGGACGCGGTGCTCGACGAGCTGAGCGGCGGCCGGGGCGGCATGGACCACAGCGGAAAGCGCCACGGCTCCATGGAGCGCACCCACGGGGCGGACGAGACGGACGAGGAGGGCAGGGCGGACGAGACGGACGGCAAGAACGACGCGGACGACACCCGGCGCGGCGGCCCCTCCGGCTCGCCCGGCTCCCCCGGGCGGCGCTCCGGACCCTCGCGGATCATGCGGCACGGCTTCAGCAAACTGCTCGACAGCCACGGCGGCAACGTCGACTACCCGCACTACCTGATCAACGGCCGCGTCCCCAAGGCCCCCACCACCTTCCTCGCCAAGCCCGGCGAACGCATCCGGCTGCGCATCATCAACGCGGGCGGCGACACCGCCTTCCGGGTCGCACTCGGCGGCCACCGGATGACGATCACCCACACCGACGGCTACCCGGTCCAGCACACCACGACGGACGCCCTGGTGCTGGGCATGGGAGAGCGCTACGACGTGATCGTCACCGCCAAGGACGGGGTGTTCCCGCTGACCGCGCTCGCCGAGGGCAAGCGGGCGACGGCCCTGGCCCTGCTGCGCACCGGGATGGGCACACCGCCCGCCGCCCATGTGCGGCCCAAGGAGCTGAACGGGAAGCTGGTGGAGGCCACGCAGCTGTCGCCGCACCCGTCCGTGGCCCTGTCCGCCCGGAAGCCCGACCGGACCATCCGGTACAAGCTGACCGGCACGATGAAGGCGTACGACTGGGGCTTCGACCACGAGCCGTACTCGCCGGACCGGCGCCGCCCGGTCGCGGCGGGCGAGCGCGTGAGGCTGGAGTTCTTCAACATCACCTCGATGTGGCACCCCGTCCATCTGCACGGGCACTCGTTCGGCCTGGTGGGGACGTCGGGTCCGGCGCACCGCGCGTCGCACCGGCGCGAGTGGCAGTGGGCGCGCAAGGACACCGCGATCGTCCGGCCGAACAGTTCCGTTGCGATGGAGTTCGAGGCGGACAACCCCGGCCTGTGGATGCTCCACTGCCACAACATCTACCACTCGGACGTGGGCATGATGACGGTCCTCGGCTACCTCCGCTGATCCCCGCGGACCCCGCCGCGCCTCTCGCCCCGGCGGGTGCCCGGCGGCGCCCGCGCTCCCCGCCGGGACATCGCGTCAGTCAGACGATTACACTGGTGCGCGTGCCTCAACTACGTCTCGCACTGAATCAGATCGACTCGACCGTCGGTGATCTCTCCGGCAACGCCGAGGCGATCGTCCACTGGACCCGGCACTCCGCCGAACAGGGCGCCCATCTGGTGGCGTTCCCCGAGATGATGCTGACCGGCTACCCCGTCGAGGACCTGGCCCTGCGGTCGTCCTTCGTCGAGGCGTCGCGCCGGACGCTGCGCACGCTCGCCGCCCGGCTCGACGCGGAGGGGCTCGGGGAGCTGCCGGTCGTCGTCGGCTACCTCGACCGTTCCGAGACGGCCCAGCCGCGCTACGGCCAGCCGGCGGGCGCCCCGCAGAACGCCGCCGCCGTGCTGCACCGCGGGCAGGTCGCGATGACCTTCGCCAAGCACCACCTCCCGAACTACGGCGTCTTCGACGAGTTCCGCTACTTCGTGCCGGGCGACTCGATGCCGGTGGTACGGGTGCACGGCGTGGACGTGGCGCTGGCGATCTGCGAGGACCTCTGGCAGGACGGCGGCCGGGTGCCGGCCGCGCGGGCGGCGGGCGCGGGGCTGCTGCTGTCCATCAACGCCTCTCCGTACGAGCGGGACAAGGACGACACCCGGCTGGAGCTGGTCCGCAAGCGGGCCCAGGAGGCCGGCTGCACCACCGCGTACCTCGCGATGATCGGTGGCCAGGACGAGCTGGTCTTCGACGGCGACTCCATCGTCGTCGACCGCGACGGCGAGGTGATCGCCCGTGCCCCGCAGTTCGCCGAGGGCTGCGTGGTCCTCGACCTGGACCTGCCGGCCGCCGCGACCGGGGCCGACGCGGCGTCGGGCGTGGTGAACGACGGGCTGCGGATCGACCGCCTGGTGCTCTCCGAGGACCCCCTCCCCGCGTACGAGCCGGAGCTGGCCGGGGGATACGCCGAGCGGCTCGACGACGACGAGGAGCTGTACTCGGCGCTGGTCGTGGGCCTGCGGGCGTATGCCGCGAAGAACGGTTTCCGCAGTGTGCTGATCGGGCTGTCCGGCGGCATCGACTCGGCGCTGGTCGCGGCCATCGCCTGCGACGCGCTGGGCGCGCAGAACGTGTACGGCATCTCGATGCCGTCGAAGTACTCCTCGGACCACTCCAAGGGCGACGCGGCCGAACTGGCCCGCCGCACCGGGCTGAACTTCCGCACCGTACCGATCGAGCCGATGTTCGACGCCTACATGGAGTCGCTGGGGCTCGCCGGTCTCGCCGAGGAGAACCTCCAGTCCCGGCTGCGCGGCACGATGCTGATGGCGGTCTCCAACCAGGAGGGCCAGATCGTCCTCGCGCCGGGCAACAAGTCCGAGCTGGCGGTCGGCTACTCGACGCTGTACGGCGACTCGGTCGGGGCGTACGGGCCGATCAAGGACGTCTACAAGACGTCGGTCTTCCGGCTCGCGAAGTGGCGCAACCGCGCCGCCGAGGAACGCGGGCAGACCCCGCCGATCCCGGAGGCGTCCATCACCAAGCCGCCCAGCGCCGAGCTGCGCCCGGACCAGGTCGACACGGACTCGCTGCCCGACTACGACGTGCTGGACCGGATCCTGGAACTGTACGTCGACCAGGACCGGGGGCTGGCCGACATCGTCGCGGCGGGCTTCGACGAGGCGCTGGTCGCGAGGACCCTGCGGATGGTGGACACGGCGGAGTACAAGCGGCGGCAGTACCCGCCGGGCACGAAGATCTCCCCGAAGGGCTTTGGCAAGGACCGTCGTCTGCCGATCACCAACCGGTGGCGCGAATCGGTCTGAGCGACGGGACGGCGGGCCGTCGTGGGCGGGCCGGCGACGACCGGCCCGGCAGCGGCGGCCCCGTCGTCCACGGACCCGGCAGGCGGGCAGTGCTCCGGTGAGCCGTGGTGCGTCGTCGCCGTGCCTCGATGCCGGTGAGCCGATGCGGCCCCGCCCGGACCCGGACCCGGATCCGAGGCCGGGTCCGGGTCCGGGCGGGCCGGGAGCGAGTGCGCGTCAGAGCCGGACGCGCGCCGCGATGGGGAGGTGGTCGCTGTCCGTCGCCGGGAGCGTCCACGAGGACACCGGCTCGACGCCCTTCACGAGGATCTGGTCGATCCTCGCCATCGGGAAGGACGCCGGCCAGCTGAAGCCGAAGCCGTCGCCCGCCGCGCCCTGGGTGGACCGCAACTGCGAGGTGACGGCGTTGAGCGAGCGGTCGTTCATCGTCCCGTTGAGGTCGCCGAGCAGGATCACCCGGTCGAGCCGTTCGTCGGCGATGGCCTCGCCCAGGGTGTCGGCGCTGTTGTCGCGCTGGTTGGCGGTGAACCCGGCGTGCAGCTTGACGCGCACGGACGGCAGGTGGGCGACGTAGACGGCGACGTCGCCCCCGGGCGTCGTCACCGTGGCACGCAGTGCCCGGGGCCAGCCCATCTTGATGTCGACCGGCCGGGCGTCGCGCATCGGGTGCTTGCTCCACAGGCCGACGGTGCCCTGCACCGAGTGGTACGGGTAGCGGTCGGCGAGCGCCGCCTCGTACTTCGCCACCTCGTCGTTCGGCAGTTCCTCCAGGGCGATGACGTCGGCGCCGGAGCCCGCGACCTTCCGGGCGGTGCCCGCGGGGTCGGGGTTGTCGGCGCTGACGTTGTGGCTGGCCACGGTGAGGTCGCCGCCCTCGGCCGACTTGCCGGTGAGCAGACCGCCGAACAGGTTGAGCCAGACCGCGACCGGCAGCAGCAGGGCGATCAGCGCGGTCGCCGAGCGGCGTACCAGGGCCAGGACCAGCAGCAGCGGGACGAGCACGCCGATCCACGGCAGGAACGTCTCGGTGAGGCTGCCCAGGTTGCCGACGGCGTTCGGGATCTGCGCGTGGAAGACCATCACGAGGGTCATGAGGACCGAGCAGACGGCCAGGACGACACCGCGCCGCCAGATGCCTCTGGCCCGGCTCCACCGGTCGCGCAGGTCCCGGACACGGGGCCCGGTGCTCCGCGCCTCCGCGCGGTCGTTCCCGGTGTCCGCTCCGTACGCCTGCACCATCGCGCTGTCCTCACTGCCTTGCCGTACGTGTCGCCGCGCTCCCGACCCTAGGCGATGCGCGGGGTGTTCCCGACCGTCCACGACGGTGGTACTGCCACAAGGACGAAGGGCGGGGGCCGATGAGTTCCGACGGGGCGGGTTCCGCCGGGGCTTGTGACAGAACGATCACAGTCCACGGGTACGGTCCCGCTCACTCCCCCGGTCCCCCCCGGTCTCCCCAGTCCGGCTTCACCCTCACAGGCTCCGGGCGCGGACGCCGTCGCCGTGGCCGTCCATGGGACCGGTCCGGTCAGGGGCGGGCCGGCGCCAGCCCCTCGCTCAGGGTGCGGATGATGCGGTCGGCGAGGTCCTCGGGCAGGGGCGCGTCGGGCCGGTGGATGGTGCGGACGAGCATGGGCCCGAGGAACAGGTCGTTCATGAGTTCCACGTCCAGGTCCGCGCGGAGTTCGCCCGCGTCGACCGCCCGCCGCACGGCGGCCAGCATGGCGGTACGGCGGGGCGCGATCACCGTGCACTGGTACTCGGACCACAGCTTGGGGTGGCTCTTCATCTGGGCGAAGACGTTGTGGAGCAGGACGGAGGAGCGCTGGGCGAGGCCGCGCCTGCGCAGCGAGTCCAGCAGCAGCCGCAGGTCGTCGAGACCGGCCGTGCCGGAGACGGCGGGTTCCGGGGGCTCGATATCGCGCAGGACGTCGACGAAGAGTTCCTCCTTGCCGCTCCAGCGCCGGTAGATGGTCGCCTTGCCGACCCCGGCGGTCCTGGCGATCCGCTCGATGGACAGCGCGGCAAGGGGCTCACCGGCCTCCAGCAGCCCGACGACGGCATCCAGGATCGCCCGCTCGGCCGCCGCGCTGCGCGGCCGGCCCCTGCGCGGTTCCGGATCCTTCCCGGCCGGGCGGTCCCGGTCCGGTACCTGTGCCTGTGCCGTCACGTGCATCCACCTCTCGCCGCACCGTCCGCCGCACCGATTCTCGCCGACGGCGACGACGCCCCGGTGTGCCGCCCTCGCCGCCCCGGGGTCCGGGCCGGTCCCCGGGGCGGCGCTTCCCGGTCCTCCGGAGTCCTTCGTTCCCGGAGGACTCCGGAGACGTTCTTCTCAGTCCTCCGTGACCGTCACCGGCGCGCCCCGGCCCGTACGGACGGACGCCCCTTCCTCGTCGGCCCCTCGGGGAGCCCGGCCGACGGGCGCCCTGCCCGGCAGGAACAGCGCGACCACGAGCGCCCCCACCAGGGCGACGCCGGCCGAGCAGAGGGCGGTGACGTGCATGGCGTCCAGGAACGCGTCGTGCGCCGCCGTGACCAGCGGAGCACCCGCGGGACCCATTCTCTCCGCGACGGCGAGCGTCGCCTCGATCGACTCGCCCGCCACGTCCCTGGCACCGGCCGGGAGCGCGTCGAGATGCCCCTCGATGCCGCCGCGGTAGACGGTGGACAGCACCGAGCCGAGCACGGCGATCCCGAGCGCCCCGCCGACCTGCCGGAACGTGTTGTTGACGGCCGATCCGGAGCCCGCCCTCTCCCGGGGCAGCGTCTGCATCACGGAGACCGTGACCGGCGTCATCACGTGCGCCATGCCCGTGCCCTGGACGAAGAACAGCACGCACAGCACCCAGACCGGTGTGGTGGCGTCGAACAGGGCGAACGCCGCGAGTCCGCACGCGACCATCAGCAGGCCGACGGTGCACACCGCGCGGGCGCCGAACCGGTCCACGACCAGCCGAGCGCGCGGCGCGAAGACCATCTGGGCGGCGGCCAGCGGAAGGATCAGCAGACCGGCCTGGAGCGCGGTCCAGCCCCGCACGCTCTGCATGTAGAACGCGGAGAAGAAGGTCACGCCCATCAGCGCGAAGAAGATCAGCGCGATGGCGGCGACGGCCGCGGCGAACGGCGGCTGCCTGAAGTACGTGACGTCCAGGGCGGGGTGGCTGCTGCGCCGCTCATGCCACACGAACGCGGCCAGGACGGCCAGACCGCCGACGATCGGGATGAGCACCGCGGCGTCCGTGAAGTCGCCGAGTTCGCCGCCGCGGATGATGCCGTAGACCAGCAGGACCAGGCCGACGACGGAGAGCAGGACGCCGAGCGGGTCGATCCGGCCCGGCTTCGGGTCCTTGGAGTCGGGCACCAGCAGCACCATCGCGATCAGGGCGACGACCACCACGGGAACGTTGACGAGGAAGATCGAGCCCCACCAGAAGTGTTCGAGCAGCAGACCGCCGGTGATCGGGCCGATCGCGATGCCGAGGCCGACGCTGCCGGCCCAGATGCCGATGGCCTTGGGCTGCTCGTCGCGCTCGAAGACGTTCATCAGGACGGCGAGCGTGGCCGGCATGACGAACGCGGCGCCGAAGCCCATGACGGCACGCCAGGTGATCAGCTCACCGGGCGAGCCGGACAGGGCGGCCAGGGCCGAGCCGACGCCGAAGACGAGGATGCCGAAGAGCAGCACCTTCTTGCGGCCGACCCGGTCGCCGAGCAGCCCCGCCGTGAACAGGAGCCCGGCGAAGACGAGCGTGTAGGAGTTGATGGCCCACTCCAGCTCGCTCTGGGTGGCACCGATGCCGGTGGGTGCGGGACTGGCGATGGTCTTGACCGCGACGTTCAGGATCGAGTTGTCCAGAACCACGATGAGCAGACTGAACATCAGAACGGCGAGGATCGCCCAACGGCGGCGGTGGACCGCCTCGGGGACTTGGGGCAGGGCGGTGCGAGCGCCCGACGGTATGGACATGGCCGGGAGCCTACCCGAATTCGATACGAGACCGTCTCGTATAGGTAAACTCCCCGCCGGGAGCGGGTCCTGAGCCGGGGACGGGGCGCCGCGCCGCGCCGGTGCCCGCGACACGGGCTTGTGCGGACCCACTTCCCGCGGGCGGGCACGGGATGCCACCATGGAACCGGTCCGGGGACGCCGTCAGGGCGCCTCGAGATGACGAAGGAGCCGTAGGCACATGTCGCTTCAGGCTGCGCGGAACACCTCCGCCACATCCGACGCGGGAGCCGCCACCGAAAGCAGCAAGGCGCTGTACGGGGGCAAGAACACCCGCCGCATCACCGTCCACGACATCACCGCCGCCACCGGGCGCGGCGAGAAGTGGCCCATGCTCACCGCGTACGACGCGATGACCGCGTCCGTCTTCGACGAGGCCGGTATCCCGGTCCTGCTCGTCGGCGACTCGATGGGCAACTGCCACCTCGGTTACGAGACCACCGTGCCCGTCACGATGGACGAGATGGCCGTTCTCTCCGCCGCCGTCGTACGAGGCACCAGGCGTGCGCTGATCGTCGCCGACCTGCCCTTCGGGGCGTACCAGGAGGGTCCCGTCCAGGCCCTGCGCAACGCCACCCGGCTGATCAAGGAGTCCGGTGTGGGCGCGGTCAAGCTGGAGGGCGGCGAGCGCAGCAACGAGCAGATCCGGCTGCTGGTCGACGCCGGCATCCCGGTGATGGCCCACATCGGCCTGACCCCGCAGTCCGTGAACGCGATGGGCTACCGGGTGCAGGGCCGCGGCGAGGAGGCCGCGCAGCAGCTGCTGCGCGACGCCAAGGCCGTGCAGGACGCGGGCGCGTTCGCCGTCGTCCTGGAGCTCGTACCGGCCGAGCTGGCCGCCGAGATCACCCGCACCCTGCACATCCCGACCGTCGGCATCGGCGCCGGTCCGGACACGGACGCCCAGGTGCTGGTCCACACCGACATGGTCGGACTGACCGGCGGCAGGATGCCGCGCTTCACCAAGCAGTACGCGAATCTGCGCAAGGTGCTGGGCGACGCGGCGAAGGAGTACGCGGAAGAGGTCGTCGGCGGCGCCTTCCCGGCCGCCGAGCACACCTTCCACTAGGACCTTTCGTTCGGACCGGGCCGGGCCCCGCCCGTTGCCCGTCGGGGCCCGTTCGCCGGACACGGCGTCCGGCGAACGGGCCCGGCACAGGCCACTGCCCGCACCACCGACAGCCCGCCGACCTCCCCCATCGGCGGGCTGTCGGCCTTCCACCGGTCCGTCCCCCGGTCCGTCGTCGACGCCTTGTCGGCCCCGTGTCGGCCTGTTGTCGGCGGACTGTCGGTGGCGCCTGGTCCCATGGTGGGCATGACACGAAACGACAAGAACCCCAGGAACGGCACCAACGCCGTGGAAGTCCGGGGGCTGGTCAAGCACTACGGCTCGACCAAGGCTCTGGACGGCGTGGACCTCGACGTCCGCGAAGGCACCGTGCTCGGTGTGCTCGGTCCCAACGGCGCGGGCAAGACCACCCTCGTGCGCTGCCTGTCCACCCTGATCGTCCCCGACGCCGGGCACGCCGTCGTGGCGGGCTACGACGTGGTGAAGCAGCCCCGGCAGCTGCGCCGCACCATCGGACTGACCGGGCAGTACGCCTCGGTCGACGAGAAGCTGTCCGGCTGGGAGAACCTCTACATGATCGGGCGGCTGCTCGATCTGTCGCGCAAGGCCGCCCGCGCCCGGGCCGACGAGCTGCTGGAGCGGTTCTCGCTCACCGACGCGGCCCGGCGCGCCGCGATGGACTACTCCGGCGGCATGCGGCGCCGCCTCGACCTGGCCGCTTCGATGATCGGCCGCCCGGCCGTCCTCTACCTGGACGAGCCGACGACGGGGCTCGACCCCCGGACCCGCAACGAGGTCTGGGACGAGGTGCAGAGGATGGTCGCGGAGGGTGCGACGGTCCTGCTCACCACCCAGTACATGGAGGAGGCGGAGCAGCTCGCGAACGAGCTCACCGTCATCGACAGGGGCCGGATCATCGCCAACGGCGGGGTCGACGAGCTCAAGGCGAAGGTGGGCGGGCGCACCCTGCACATCCGCCCCTCGGACCCGGCGCAGCTGCCCGCGATGGCGCAGGCGCTGCGGGAGACCGGTCTGGACGGGGTCGCGGGCGCGCAGGTGGTCCCGGACGAGGGACTGCTCTACGTGCCGATCCTCAGCGACGAGCAGCTGACCGCCGTCATCGGCCTGCTCGGCGCCCGGGGCTACCCGCTGGCGCATGTCGCCACCGCACTGCCCAGCCTGGACGAGGTGTTCCTGGCCATCACCGGCGAGAAGAGCACTTCCGCCACCGACACGATCCCCGCGGAGGTCGCGGCATGAGCACGAGTACGACGATCCAGCAGCCGGTCACGACCGGCCAGGCCCCGTCCGCCGCGCCGAGGGCGCTCGTCGGCGAGGGCCGGATCGGGCTGCGCGCCAACCTGCGGCACATCGGCGCGCTGATGCGGCGCAACGTGCTCCAGATCAAGAAGGATCCGGAGTCGATGTTCGATGTGCTGCTGATGCCCATCGTCTTCATCCTGCTGTTCGTGTACGTCTTCGGCGGGTCCATCGGCGCGAGTCTAGGCGGCGACCGGCAGACGTACATCAACTACGTGGTCCCGGGCATGATGGCGATGCTGGGCATGAACATCGCCACCGCGGTCGGCACCGGGGTGAACGAGGACTTCCGCAAGGGGGTCATGGACCGGTTCCGGACGATGCCGATCGCCCGGTCGTCGGTCCTCGTCGCGAAGATCGTGGTCGAGCTGGGCCGGATGGCGGTGGCCACGGCGATCCTGCTGGGCATGGGCTTCCTGCTCGGCATGGAGCTGAAGACCTCGGTGCTCGGCCTGCTCGCGGCGGTCGGCCTCTCGATGGTGTTCGGCGCCGCGATCATGTGGATCTTCATCCTGCTGGGGCTGTCGCTGAAGTCCGCCCAGGCGGTGCAGGGAATGGGGTTCCTGGTGCTGATGCCCCTTCAGTTCGGTTCCTCGATCTTCGCCCCGACCGCGACCATGCCCGGCTGGCTCCAGGCGTTCACCGACTACAACCCGCTGTCCAACCTGGCGGACGCGGCGCGCGGGCTGATGATCGGCGGACCGGTCGCCCACGCGACGTGGCTCACGCTCGGCTGGGCGGTGGCGATCACCGTGGTGGCGGCTCCGCTGGCAGTCTCGAAGTTCCGCAAGAAGAGCTGAGCCGGTGCGGGTCGAAGGGCGCGCCCGGTACGTGCCGGACGCGGGTGCGTGCGCCGGACGGCCGGGCGGCGGTTCAGTCCCGCTCCGGTCCGTACGTCTCGGCGAGGGCGGTGGCCTCCTCCATGGAGAGGCCGCCGCCCTCGGCGTACGCCGAGTCGTAGGCGTCCCGGCCGAGGACGGCGAGGGCCAGCTCCTCCACCCGGGCGTAGTCGTCGCGTTCCATGGACGTCGGCGCGTGTCCCAGGGGCAGCAGCGCCTGGCCGGCCCCCAGCAGCCGGGCCGCGAGTACGGCCCGGCGTTCGCCACCGATCCCGGCGAACGCCCGTGCGGCGGAGACGAGGTGGATGACGGACATCTGCGGAGCCACCATCTGCGAAAGCCGGTCGTGGGACCGCCGCAGCGCCTCCAGGGACCGGGGCAGGGCCTCGGCGTAGCGCCCGTCCTGATTGTCGAGCCAGGCCGACGTGCCCAGCACGAACCCGTCGAACATCGCCAGCGTCTCGGACTGGAACTCCGCTCGCAGCAGGGACAGTTGCTCGCGCGCCTCGGCCGTGCGTCCGGTGCGGCCCAGCCACAGGGCGAGGTAGATCCGGGCGGCGGGGATCGCCTCGTGACCGGCGTGGCGTCCTTCCATGAGCACGTCGCGCAGGATCGTCTCGCCCTCGTCGCCGCGGCCGAGTTCGGTGAGGGCGGAGGCGTATCTGGTGCGCAGGACCGACACCTGGGACTGGGCGCCGAGCCTCTCCGCGTAGCCGATGGCGGCCTGGAAGTCCTCGGCGGCGCGCGCGTACTCGCCGTGCTTCTCGTTGGCCTCGCCCCGGGAGGAGAGCGCTTCGGCGACTCCCCAGTCGTCACCGAGCCGACGGAAGATCTCCAGGCTCTCGTCCGCGTCCGCGTGCGCGCCGCCCGCCCATTCGGGGCGGTTGGCCAGGATGTTGGCCCGTGTCTGGAGCGCTCCGGCCAGCTCCCACGCGTAGCCGAGCTCCCGGCTGACCCGGACGGTCTCGTCGAGCAGCGCGCGCAGGTCGTCGACCCCGCCGGTCATCATGACCGCGAAGAACCAGAGCGATCCGGGGGCGCGGCAGGTCTGCGGCTGTCCCGCGCGGTAGGTGGCCGCGATGATCCGCAGCCGGGCCATGCCCTGCTCGTCGGCCCACACGTCCTTGGAGTGGTCCATGCTGACCAGTTGGACCAGGGCCACCTGGCGCCGCGCCTCCTGGAGCAGTTCGGGCGACATGGGCGGCGGGGCGTCGGTGCAGCGCTCGTGGAGGGAGGGCGCGGGTTCGGCGGGCCCGGCGAAGGGGTCGGGGCCCAGCGCGGCCACCGCGTCGGCCCATTGCAGGCCCTCGGCGCGCAGATCGCGCATCTGCCAGTACCAGCACAGCGACAGCACCATGCAGAGCGCCTCCTGCTCGTCGCGGGCGACGACGGCCCGGCGCAGGGCGGTGCGGAGGTTCTCGTAGTCGCGCTGGAGGCGTTCGATGGCGGCCCGCTGCCCGGCGCCGCGCAGCAGCGGGTCGGTGGTGCGGGCCAACTCCCGGAAGTACATCAGGTGGCGCCGTTCCGCGGCATCCCGTTCCGTCGCCTCGTCGAGCCGTTCGGCGGCGTACTCGCCCACGGTCTCCAGCAGCCGGTAGCGCATCTCGCCGTCCTCGGCGGGCGCGGCGACGACGAGGGACTTGTCGACGAGCGAGCCGAGCAGCCCGGCGACCTCGCGCGCGCCACCGGGGTCCTGCGCGCAGACGGCCTCGGCGGCGGCGAGGGTGCAGCCGCCCGCGAAGACGGACAGGCGGCGCAGGACGGCGCGTTCGGACGCGTCGAGCAGTTCCCAGGACCAGTCGACCACGGCGCGCAGCGTCTGCTGGCGGGGCAGTACGGTACGGGCGCCGCTGGTGAGCAGGCGGAACCGGTCGTCGAGCCGGTCGGCGATCTGGCGCGGGGTGAGCATCCGCAGCCGGGCGGCGGCGAGTTCGATGGCGAGCGGCAGCCCGTCGAGGCGGCGGCAGATCTCCGCGGCGGCCTCGGCGGTCTCCTCGTCGGTGTCGGTCCGGAAGCCGGGCCGGGCCGCGGCGCCCCGTTCGGCCAGCAGCCGCAGCGCCATCGCGTCGGGCAGCGGATCGACGGGCCGCACGAACTCGCCGGGCACGCCCAGGGGTTCACGGCTGGTGGCCAGCACGGTGAGCTGCGGGCAGCGGGCGAGCAGGTGGTCGGCGAGGGCGGCGGCGGCCCCGACGAGATGCTCGCAGTTGTCCAGGAGCAGGAGCATCCGGCGCCGGGAGCAGTGTTCGGTGAGGCGCACGAGCGGGTCGCCCGCGTTGCCCTCGGCGACCCGCAGTTCCTCGGCACCGGCCCCGCGCAGCACGGTCTCGCGGGCGCCGAGCGCGGTCAGCACGGCCTCCGGCACGGCCTCGGGGTCGTCGACGGGGGCGAGTTCGGCCAGCCAGACGCCGTCGGGCCAGGCGGAGCCGAAGGACTCGGCGGCCTCCTGGGAGAGCCGGGTCTTCCCGGCGCCGCCGGGGCCGAGGAGGGTGACCAGCCGGGCGCGTGCCAGGTCCTCGCGCAGGGCCTCGATGTCGTTCTCGCGCCCGACGAAGCTGGTGAGCCGGGCTCTCAGGTTTCCGCGCGGGGCGGCGAGGGCTTCCTGCGGCGCGCCGGTGTCTCCGGCCGGGGCGGCGGCGGTGGGCCGGGGTGCGGGACGCCGTGACGGCCCGGCCGGGTGCTTCCCGCCCGTCGCGTCCTGCTCCAGCAACTCGGCGTGCAGGGCGCGCAGTTCGGGGCCGGGGTCGGTGCCGAGCCGGTCGGCGAGCACGGTGCGCACCTCGTCGTACGCGGCCAGCGCCTCGGCCGGGCGACCGGCGTCGCGCAGGGCCCGCAGCCGCAGCGCCTGGAGCGGTTCGTCGATCGGATGCCCGGCGCAGAGCGCGACCAGTTCGGGCAGGGTCTCCTCGGCGCGGCCGAGGGCGAGTGCCGCGGTGATCCTGGTGCGGCGGGCGTCCAGCCGCCGGGCCGTCCAGCGGGCCGCGACGGCGCCGCGGTCGGGCAGATCGACCAGGACCGGGCCGCGCCACAGGGCGAGGGCGTCGTCGAGCACGTCCAGGGCCTTCGCCGGGTCTCCCTCCGTCAGGGCCCGCATCCCCTCCCCCGCGAGCCGCTCGAAGCGGTGGAGGTCGACCTCGTCCGGGGCGGCGGCCAGCCGGTAGCCGCTCTCCCCGGACGTGACCGCCCCATGTCCGAGGGCCCGCCGCAGCCGCCCCACGAGCGCCTGGAGCGCGCCCACCGCATCGGCCGGCGGGTCGCCGTCCCACACCTCGTCGACGAGCACGGCGGCGGGGACGGAGCGGCCCGGACGCAGTGCGAGGGCGGTGAGCAGGGCACGAAGCCGCGCACCGCCGACGGGGACGGCGGTGCCGTCGTCACGGAGTGCCTGGGTGGTTCCGAGGATGCTGTAGCGCACTCGCCCATTCTCCGCGACCGGGAGCTGCGGCAGGACACGCGTGCGACACGTGCCCGGTTCGGCGTCGCCGAAGGCGCCCGTACCGGTGCCCGCGTCCGCGAGGCGCTCCCCGCCGGCGGCCTCGGCCCCGTTCCCCAACCAGGAAGGAAAGACGGCGAGTTCGCGGCGCGCCTCGGACCGCTCGCCCTCGGCCGCACCCCCGGACGGCGAACGGACGGCAACCGGAAGGGGCCGACGAAATTCCCTTTGGTCTAGACCTTGACTGCGATCAAGGGGGAGGGTTCAGTGTCCGAAAGCATCCTTCGGCGCGGCCTGCACAGGTTGGCCCGGCTCCCACCGGGTCCATCCGTCATGCCCGCGTCATACGGGCATGCCCACCTCCGAGGGACATGTCCGCGTCGCACGAAAGGGAACCCTGTGCTCAGAAATCGTATGAAGGCGCTGCTGACCGGCCTGGCGGCCGTCGGATCGCTGGCGGCGACGGCCCTCGTGCCCGCGACGGCGAGCGCCGCCGAGGCCCCGGCGCCGGTGGACGAGTGCGCCGTGGCCCCCGCCTGGTCCAAGGGCGCCAACTACCAGGCGCGCGACATCGTCAAGTACACCGACGGGAAGATCTACGTCGCCCAGCGCGACAACCCGGGCTACGACCCGACGGTGAGCACCTACTACTGGGCGCCGTACACCTGCGGCACCGGGGGCAACCCGTACCCGAACAGCTTCGTGGTGAGCGAGGCCCAGTTCGACCGGATGTTCCCGAACAGGAACCCCTTCTACACGTACAAGGGCCTGACGGACGCCATGAAGGCGTTCCCCAAGTTCGCCCACACCGGCGACGACACGATGCGCAAGCAGGAGGCCGCGGCCTTCCTCGCGAACATCAGCCACGAGACCGGCGGCCTCTACTACATCAAGGAGGTCAACGAGGCGAACTACCCGCACTACTGCGACCGCAACGAGCCATACGGCTGCCCGGCCGGCCAGTCGGCGTACTACGGGCGGGGCCCGATCCAGCTGAGCTGGAACTTCAACTACAAGGCCGCGGGCGACTTCCTCGGCATCGACCTGCTGAACGACCCCTGGAAGGTGGAGACGGACCCGGCCGTCGCCATGATGACGGGCCTGTGGTACTGGAACACCCAGAACGGCCCCGGCCCGATCACCGGCCATGACGCCATGGTGAGCGGGGCCGGCTTCGGCCAGACGATCCGTTCGATCAACGGTGCGCTGGAGTGCGACGGCGGCAACCCCCGCCAGGTCGAGAGCCGGATCAACCGGTACAAGGAGTTCACCGGGATCCTCGGCGTGCCGACGGGCTCCAGCCTCTCCTGCTGACGCCGCCGCGTCCTTCCTCTCCCTTTCCTTGATCCTTCCCCTCCGTTCCCCGACGGACCGCCGCGGGCCGGGCACCCTTCCCCGGCCCGCGGCCCCGTCGTCGGCCCGGCTGCGCGCCGCCGCCCCGCATCCACGCCTCCATGGGGCCGGCCGCCCGTAGGCTCGGCCCCATGGTCACTGCATCGCACCAGCGCATCAGCCCGGTCTTCCTCGGCATCGTCGCCGTCATGGCGGTGTCGGGCTGGGCCGTGTGGACGGGCTTCGCGGAGCTGCCCGGGATCGCGGTCTTCCTCTTCGTGACGGCGGCGTGGGTGGTGTCGCTGTGCCTGCACGAGTACGCGCACGCCCGTACCGCGCTGCACAGCGGGGACATCTCCGTCGGCGCGAAGGGCTATCTGACCCTGAATCCGCTCAAGTACACCCACGCGCTGCTCAGCATCGTGCTGCCGGTGCTGTTCGTGATCATGGGCGGGATCGGTCTTCCGGGCGGTGCGGTGTTCATCGAGCGGGGCCGGATCCGCGGACGCTGGCGGCACAGCCTGATCTCGGCGGCGGGCCCGCTGACGAACGTACTGTTCGCGCTCGTGTGCACGGCGCCGTTCTGGCTGCACGCGCTCGACGGCGTGCCGGTGGCCTTCCGTCACGCACTGGGCTTCCTGGCGCTGCTCCAGGTCACCGCCGCGATCCTGAACTTCCTGCCGGTCCCGGGGCTGGACGGGTACGGGGTGATCGAGCCCTGGCTCTCGTACCGCGTCCGCCGCCAGGTCGAGCCGTTCGCCCCGTTCGGGCTGATCGCCGTGTTCGCCCTCCTGTGGATCCCGGGGATCAACGTGGCGTTCTTCGACGCCGTCCACGCCCTGCTGCGGGCGCTGGGCGTCGACGACTTCACGACGTACTGCGGCTGGGACGCCTACCGGTTCTGGCGGTCGGCCGATCCGGTCTGCGCGGTCCAGGCCTGACCGACGGCGTCGGGGCCGACGGCCCGGACGCCGGAGTCGTCACGGCGACGGGGCTCAGCCCGTGGCGGTCCCGGCGCGGTGCCGGCGCAGGTAGAACCACGCCATGTTGGACGAGAGCCCGGCCAGCAGCACCCAGACGATCCCGAGCCAGCTGCCCCGGACGAACGAGAACACGGCCGCGACGACGGCCAGGACGCAGACGGCGATGGCGTAGAGAGCGAGTCGGGGCATGAAAGTCGGCTCCTGTCCGGAGTGGTGCACGGTCCCGTCCAGTGTCCCCCATGCCCCTTTCCGCCCGTCGCGGGGTGGCCCGGAAGCGGGGCCGGACCGGGCCGCCCCGGCGCGGGCCCCGCTCAGACGTCCGTCGTACGCAGCCCCGCGTGCGCCTTGTAGCGGCGGTTGACCGAGATCAGGTTCGCGACGAGCGACTCGACCTGGTGGGCGTTGCGCAGCCGCCCGGCGAAGATGCCGCGCATGCCGGGGATCCGGCCCGCCAGCGCCTGCACCAGGTCGGTGTCGGCACGGGCCTCGCCCAGCACCAGCACATCGGTGTCGATCTCCTCGACGGCCGTGTCCTGGAGCAGCACCGCGGACAGGTGGTGGAAGGCGGCGGTGACCCGGGACTCCGGGAGCAGGGCGGCGGCCTGCTCGGCGGCGCTGCCCTCCTCCGGCTTCAGGGCGTAGGCGCCCTTCTTGTCGAAGCCGAGCGGGTTGACGCAGTCGATGACGAGCTTGCCCACGAGTTCGTCGCGCAGCGCCTCCAGGGTCTTGGCGTGACCGTCCCACGGCACGGCCACGATCACGGCGTCGCTGCGCCGGGCGCACTCCGCGTTGTCCGCGCCCTCGATGCCGTGGCCCAGTTCCTCTGCGGCGGCCCGCGCACGGTCGGCGGCACGGGACCCGATGATCACCTTCTGCCCGGCGCGGGCGAACCGGTAGGCGAGGCCGCGGCCCTGCGGGCCGGTGCCGCCGAGCACGCCGACGGTCAGCCCGGACACGTCGGGAAGGTCCCAGGGGTCCTTGGCGGGGGGCTTGGGCTCGCTGCCCGTCTCATTCGTAGTCATGGCTTCGACACTACTGCCCGCCACCGGGGCGAACAGTCCGTCGCCCGACGCGGAGCCACCGACCCGTCCGGCGCGTCCCCGTGCCCCGTACCGCGCACCCGTGCCCATGCCCCGTTCGTGTGGTTCCGCGGCGTTCGCCGACGGCGCGGCCGGAGCCCGGGGCACGATGCCTGGCCATGGATGCCGTACGCGTCGCTCTGCTGCGTGAAGTGCTCGCCGGGACCGAGTGGCCGGCCGCGGCCCGCCGGTTCGCCGGGTCGCTCAGGTCGTCCGTCGTCCCGCACGGCGGCGGGCTGCTGCTGGTGGGGACGGCGGATTACGAGCCGTGGCATCTGGCGGCCCATCTGGTCGACGAGTCCACCTGGTCCGGGATGCCCGAGCTGACCCCGACCCTGGTGCGCCACCGGGTGGAGCCGGGCGATCCGGTGCATCTGGCGGTCGGCCTGGGCCGGATCGAGGCGGCCGGTCGGGGCGAGACGCTGCTGCTGGTGGCGCCGGAGCGGCCCTGCGCGGGGCTGCTGGAGCGCATGCACGACGCCCGCAGGGCCGGGGCGACGGTCCTCTCGCTGGACGGCGGCGACCCGGAGGTGCGGGGGCTCGCCCACGAGGCGCTGGCGGTGACCGGCTCCGACGACGTCGACCTGGACACCGTGCAGCATCTGGTGAGCGCGGCGGCCGGGGAGAACGGCGACCCCGTTCCGCGCGGCGGCCGTCGCTTCCGCGACCGGCTGTCCCGGCTCGCCGACCGGCTGACGGCGCCGCCTCCGCCGCGCTGGTGAGTGCCGGCACCGCCCGCCCCTGCGGCCCGGGACGCGGACACGGATACGGACACGGAAAAGGTGTTGCACCGGGCACCACGACTTCGGAGCATGACCCCTCGTGACCTCAGCCCCTTCCCCGTCCGGCCGTCTCTCCGCGCTGCTGCCCGACCTCACCCCCCTGCGTTCGTCGGCAGACTTCCGGCTGCTGTGGATCCAGGGCGTGATCACGTACTTCGGCAGCTTCATGGCGCTGATCGCGCTGCCGCTCCAGATCAAGGAGCTCACGGGATCGCCGCTGGCCGTCGGCGCGATGGGCGCGGTCGAACTGGTGCCGCTGGTCGTCTTCGGCCTGTACGGCGGGGCGCTCGCGGACGCCGTGGACCGCCGCAGGGTGATCCTGGGCACCGAGGCGGGCCTGGGGGTGCTGGCCCTGGTGCTCCTGGTGAACGCCGTGCTGCCCGATCCGCTGCTCTGGCCGCTCTATCTGGTGGCGGGCGGGGTCTCCGCGCTCTCCGGGCTGCAACGGCCCGCGCTGGACTCGCTGATGGCCCGGATCGTGCCGCACGACCAGCTGACCGCGGCCGCCGCGCTGAACTCGCTGCGCTGGCAGGTCGGCGCGATCACCGGTCCGGCGGTGGCGGGGCTCGTGGTGGCCTACGCCGGGCACGCCACGGCGTACTCGGTCACCGTGGTCACGTTCTCCCTCTCCGTCCTGCTGTGCCTGCGCCTGGCCCCGGCCCCGCCCGTCCGGGAGAACACGAAGCCGTCGCTGCGCGGGATCGTCGAGGGGGCGCGATTCGCCTGGAGCTGGCCGATACTGCTGGGGACGTACGCGGTCGACGTGGTCGCGATGTTCTTCGCCTTCCCCAACACGATCTTCCCGTTCCTCGCGGACGAGCTGGACGCCGAGTGGTCGCTGGGCCTGATGTACGCGTCGGGGTCGGTCGGCTCCCTGGCGCTGGGCCTGACCAGCGGATGGACGTCACGGGTACGGCGGCACGGACTGTTCGTGGTGTTCGGGGCGGCGGTCTGGGGGCTGGCGATCGCGGCGGCGGGCTGGTTCACCGGCGTGTGGCCGGTGCTGGTCTGCCTGGCGATCGCGGGCGCGGGCGACATGCTCAGCGGACTGGGGCGTTCCACGATCTGGAACCAGACCATCCCCGAGGAACTGCGGGGCCGCCTGGCGGGCATCGAGGTGCTCTCGTACAGCGCGGGCCCGCAGCTGGGTCAGGTGCGGGCCGGTGCGATGGCGGGCTGGACGGGGACCCGCTCCGCGATCTGGAGCGGCGGTGTGGCGTGCGTGGCCTCGGTCGCGCTGCTCACCGCCGCGCTGCCGAAGCTGCTCACGTACGACTCCGCGACGGACGAGGACGCGGTACGCAGGCGGGCGCAGCGCGAGGAGGATGCGGGCGCGCCCGGGTCAAGGGCCGGAACACCGGAGGCGCAGGCCCGCCCGTACGGGGCGGAAACCGGCCCGTCCGGTGCGGGGCACGGCCGGATCGATCCGGGATCCAGCCCGTCCGGGGGCTGAGGGCGGGCCATCGTCCGTCGGACGCCTCGCCGACGGTCAGGTCTACCTCACCGGTGGTCGGCCGTCCGCCTCGCCGACGGTCCGCCGTGCCCCGGGCCATCGGCCCGTCACGCGTCCGCGTCCGGATCCCGGTCCCCCGGGGTCTCGGTGTCGTGCCACTTGGGGTCCGTCTCCCACTCCAGGTTCCGCTCCCGCGCCGTCTCCATCGCGTGGCGCGCCTCCTGCGGGGAGGCGTACGGCCCGAACCGGTCCTTGGCCGGGCACTCGGGGCCCTCCTCGACCTTCTTGTGCTGCAGGCAGTAGTACCACTCGCCCGGTTTGCCGACCGTGCGCTTCTTGAACAGGGCCATCTCCGGCTCCTTCCCTCGGGGCCATGCTGCCCCGAGCGCGCTGGGTTGAGAGCTGTCCCGTCATCCGTGACGGATCGGCGCACGGCGCCGGATGTGGTGCATCGCAGGGCGGAGGGGCGCCCGCACACTGGCAGTATGCGGGTGTCCCGGCAATGCGGCGAGACGCCGCAGCCGGCGTCGGGCGCCCGCCGGGGACGCCGGGGCAGCCCTTAAACTCGCTGACATGTCTGGCCAGTCGCTGCTCGTGCCCGGGGAGATCACTCCCATCCGCTCCGTTCCCGGAAAGATCCGGCGCCCCGAGTACGTGGGCAAGCCGGCCCCCACCCCGTACGCCGGCCCGGAGATCCAGGACGCCGACACCGTCGAGCGCATGCGCGTGGCGGGCCGGATCGCCGCGCAGGCGATGGCGGAGGCCGCCAAGCACATCGCCCCGGGCGTCACGACGGACGAACTCGACCGGGTCGCCCACGAGTTCATGTGCGACCACGGCGCGTACCCGTCGACGCTGGGCTACCGCGGGTTCCCCAAGTCGCTGTGCACCTCGATCAACGAGGTGATCTGCCACGGCATCCCGGACTCCACGGTGCTGCGCGACGGCGACATCGTGAACCTCGACGTCACGGCGTACATCGACGGCGTGCACGGCGACAACAACGCCACCTACCTCTGCGGCGCCGTGGACGAGGAGTCGCGGCTGCTGGTGGAGCGCACCGAGGAGGCGCTGAACCGGGCCATCAAGGCGGTCCGGCCCGGGCGGCAGATCAACGTGATCGGGCGGGTCATCGAGTCGTACGCGAAGCGCTTCGGGTACGGGGTGGTGCGGGACTTCACCGGGCACGGGATCAATTCCTCGTTCCACTCCGGGCTGATCATCCCGCACTACGACAGCCCGCACGCGACCACCGTGATGAAGCCCGGCATGACGTTCACCATCGAGCCGATGCTGACTCTCGGCAGCCACGACTACGACATGTGGGACGACGGCTGGACGGTGGTCACGAAGGACCGCAGGCGCACCGCCCAGTTCGAGCACACGCTGGTCGTGACGGAGACGGGCGCCGAGATCCTGACCCTCCCGTAAGGGCTGCCAGTCTCACGGACAGCCCGCCGGGCATCACCACGTACCGACGCGAAAGCGGCCGCCCGCGGGCGGCCGCTTTCGCGTACCCGCGCCGCCCCGTCCCACCGCGCCTGCGCACATCGGCGGAACCAGGCGTATGGTTTTTACCGACAGACTGTCGGGAAGCTGTTGACTTAGGTAAGCCTAAGTAGGAAGATCGGAGATGTCGACAGGGACTGCGCGACGCGGTCACTGCCGTCTTTTTGTCCGCCTCTTTCAGGACTTTCCCGTCCCCTCGGCCCCCGGGAGGCCCGCCTTGGACGCAACCGCCGCAGTCCCGCCCTTCTCGACGCTCATCCGCACGGCGTCGCACGAACAGCACACCGAGGCGGAGACCTCGACCTTCATGAGCGACCTGCTCGGCGGGCGCCTCGGAGTGGACGCGTACACGCGCTACACGGAACAGCTGTGGTTCGTTTACCGGGCGCTGGAGGAGGGGGCCCAGGCGCTGCGGAACGACCCGGTCGCCGGCCCGTTCATACGCGCCGAGCTGATGCGCACCACCGAGCTGGAGCGCGACCTGGCCCATCTGCGGGGTGCCGACTGGTGCGAGGGACTGGAGCCGCTGCCCGCCACCGCCGCGTACGCCGCACGGGTCGCACAGTGCGCCAGCACCTGGCCCGCCGGCTACGTCGCCCACCACTACACCCGCTACCTCGGCGACCTCTCGGGCGGCCAGATCATCCGCGACAAGGCGGAGAAGACCTGGGGCTTCGCGCGCAAGGGCGACGGCGTCCGGTTCTACGTCTTCGAGGAGATCCCCAACCCCGCCGCGTTCAAGCGGGGCTACCGCGAGCTGCTGGACGCGCTGGACGCGGACGACCTGGAGAAGCAGCGTGTCGTCGACGAGTGCAAGCGCGCGTTCGCGCTGAACACCGCGGTGTTCCGGGAGCTGGGCGAGGCGTTCCCGATCAGCGCGTAGGGCCTCGCGCGCAGGGCCTTCGAGGGCCTTCGTACCCGCGCGGCCGAAGGCACCGACCGGTGATCCCGGTCCGGTGCCTTCGGCCGCGCCGGTCCCGTTGCCCGGGGGCCGTTCCCCGGTGGTCCTTCTCCCCGGTGTCCCCGGCCCGTTCTCGCGCTCTCCCGCTCTCCCGCTCGCCGGTTTCCTCAGACGCGGGACGGGACCGCCCGATGCGCCCACAGGACGCGGCCGCCGATCTCCACCGTGCCGTCCGGCGCGGGCGCGGTGAGGATCTGGGAGCCGCGTCCCTGCGTGATGTTGAGGGCCCGCCCCAGCTCCGCGCTGAGCAGCAGGGCCGCCGCGCCCGTGGCCTCGTCCTCCACGATCCCCCCGGCGCGCCTCGGGAAGGCGCGCGCCCTGACCCGGCCCGCAGCCTCGTCCTCCCACGCCCAGACGTAGAGCCGGCCCTCGCCGGGCGGCGGGCCGGTCAGCGCCTCGACCTCGGCGACGGACGCGTACCGCTGCAGCGTGCGCGGCGGCGCCCACTCCGGGCGGGCACCGATCCAGGTGAACTCCCCGTCCTGCCGGGCGAACACGTCCCCGACCGGAAGCTCCAGGATCTCCAGATCGAGCAGCCAGGCGGTGCCGACGAGCGGATGCCCGGCGAACGGGAGGCGCAGCCCCGGGGTGTGGATGTCGACGTGCCCGCGCTCGGGGTCGTCGACGAACACGGTCTCGCTGAAGCCGAGTCGGCGGGCCAGCCGCTGCCGGGACTCCTCGTCGGGGTGGGACCGCCCGTCGCGCACCACCCCGAGGGGGTTGCCGTACCGGCCGTCGGGGCCGCAGAACACCCGCAGGACGTCGACGCCCTCGGGTGGGTCGAAGCCGGGACCGGAGCCGGGGCCGCCGTCGTATTCGCTGTCGCTCGCGCTCACGTCCGCATTCAAGCACCGCCCGGGTGACGGCCTTCGGCCGGGCCGTCACCCGGGCGGTGCCCCGGACCGTGTGCCGTCAGGCGGTACGGCGGCGGGCGACGAGGAAGACCCCCGCTCCGGTCGCCACAACGATGCCCGCTCCGGCGATCAGGGCGCCGGTCGGAATGTCGGAGCCGGTGGAGGCGAGGGCGCCGGAGCCACCGACCGAACCGCCGACGGAACCGCCGCCCACGCTGCCGCCGCCGAGGGACGCGGAACCGCCCGCCAGACCCGTGGAACCGATGGAGCCGGCCGACCCGCCGGAACCGCTGCCGCCCGCGGCGCCGGGGAGTTCGGCGTCCTTGTCGAGGGCGACCGCGACGGTCAGCGGGTCGAGCTGCTCGCCCATGCCGTACATGCCGCCGAACGCCTCGGTGCCGTCGGCGGTGAGGGTCGCCGGGACCGCGGAGAGGGTCACCACGCCGTTCTCGGCGGTGAGTTCGCCCTTCGGCAGCTTCAGATCCGCGATGGTCATGCCGGTGTAGGTGGAGACCTTCCTGGTCTCGCGGTCCTTGGTGGAGACGTCCGCGATCAGCCGGCCCTTGCCGCCGCTCACCTGGACCTCCAGGCCGGTGAGGGAGAGGTCGAGGGTGTACGCGCCGTTCTCCTCGTGGCCCAGGAAGCGGACCTTGCCGTCGAACCCGGCGGTCAGGGTCTGCTTCGCGGCGTCGAAGTCGCCGGTGGCGTCGGGGAAGCGGTAGCCGTCGCCGGACGCGGCGGCGCCGCCCGTCGTCTCCACCTTGCCGTGCGCGATGGGCCCGGTGACGTACGTACGGAACGACTTCTTGACGCCCCAGTCCAGGGTCCCGTCGAGGATCGCGCCGGTCTCGGCGGCCGGCTCGTCGGTGCCCGGCCTGCCGGTGGCGGACGGGGACGGGGAAGCGGGCGACGTGGGCCTGCCGCTCGGCTCGGCCGTCGGCTCCTTGGTGGGCCCGGTCGTCGGCTCCTTGGTCGGCTCCTCGGTGGGCTCGGTGGTCGGTTCCGTGGTCGGGGCCGCGCCCGCCTTCACCGAGAGCGTGGCCGGGTCGAGCTCGTCGCCTTCCTTGTACTGGCCGTTGAACGCCTCGGAGCCCGTCTTCGTCAGCGTCGCCGGGATGTCCTTGAAGACCATCGCCCCGCCCTCACCCTGTCCGGGCTTCACGCCCGTCAGGTCGAGGAAGGCGAACTCCACGTCGTCGCGGGTGCCTTCCGGGGTGGTGACATCGACGGTGATCGCGCCGCCGGTGCGGGTGGTGGAGAGCTTCACGTCCGACAGCGTGATGTCGAGGGCACCGCCGTGGGCGTAGAAGCTGACGCCGCCCCCGAAGGCGGTGCGGGTGCCGTGCGTGGTGGTGTCGTAGGTGCCCTTGCCGTCGACGAAGGTGAACACGCCGTTGTCGGGCGCCTGGGTGGCCCCGTCCTTGACGGTGATCTTCCCGCCGGAGAACGGCGAGGCCAGGTACGTGCGGAAGGACGCCTTGACGCCCCATTCCAGCGTGCCGTCCTTCAGGTCCAGCATGGGCGCGCCGGCGGTCGCACGGCCGGGGGCGGCGTCGGCGGCGGCGAGCGCCGGGAGGGCGAAGGCGGTCGCGCCGAGGGCTGCCGCCGTGGCGACGGCGGCGGCGAGGGCTATGGGGCGGCGGGTGGCTGCCATGGTGGGTGGTCTCCTCGGGGGAATGAGGTACGGGGGTGAAACAGGGGGTCAGCTGTTCTGCTGCGAGGCGCCGCGGCGGCGGGCGAGGTGGAACGCACCGGCCGCGACGGCCAGGACGCCCGCGCCTCCGGCGCCGAGGTACAGCCCGGTGCGGGAGCCCGCGTCGGAGCCGGTGTCCGGCGCGGACGCGGCGGTGGTGGTCTTCTTCGTCGGCGAGGGCGACGGGGCGGGGTCGCTGCCCAGGTCGGGCAGGGCGGGGAGTTCGGCGCCGCGGTCGACGGCGACGGCCAGGGAGACCGGGTCCATCGCGGTGCCCGCCTTGTAGAGCGAGCCGAACGCCCCGGCGCCGTCGGCCGTGAGGGTCGCGGGCGCCTCGGTGAGCACGGCGACACCGTTCTTCGGCGCGAAGTCCTTCGCGGCGAAGGTGACCAGCGGGACGGCCTTCTTCGGCTCGCCGTCGCCGCGCACGTCGGCCGAAAGCGTGCCCTTGCCGTCCGTCACCCGGACCGCGACCGAGGAGAGTTCCAGGTCCAGCCCGTCGGCGCCGGTGAAGCGGACGCTGCCCGCGAACCGGGCGTCCAGGGTCTGCTTCTTCGGGTCGTACGTGCCCTTGCCGCGCGGGAACCGGAAGAGCGCGCCGCCGTCCTGCGCACCGTCGGCGAGGGTCCACCCGCCCTTGCCGACGGAGCCGGTGACGTACTCGCGGAAGGTGCGGCGCACGCCCCAGTCGACGGCGGCGTCCTCGACACGTCCCGCGGCCTTCTCGGTCTTCTCGGTCTTCTCGGTCTTCTTCGCCTTGCCGGCCTTGTCGTCGCTCTTCCCCGGGGAGGCACCCGTGTCCGGCTTCCCCGCCGGGGCGGAGGTGTCCACGAAGAGGCTGATCGGGTCGAGCGGCGTACCGGCCGTGTAGTAGCCGGCGAACGCCTTCGCGCCCTGCGTCGTCAAGGTCGCCGGAACATTGGTGAGGGCGAGGGGGGTGGTGCCGCCCCTCATGTCGATCCCGGACAGCCCGAGCGTCGCGAGCGGCACCTGCGCGGCGGACGTGACCCGGCCGGTCCCCCGTTCCTTGCTGACCATGTCGGCGTGGAGCGTGCCCCGGCCGCCGGTGATCCGGACGGTGGGGCGGCTGATGGCGAGGTCCAGTTCGTTGCCGCCGTCCGCCTTGCGGTGTCCGACGAAGCGGACCCCGCCGGAGAATCCCGCGCTGAAGGCGCCGGTCGCCGGATCGTAGGAGCCGGTGGCCGAGTGGAAACGGAACTGGCTGCCGCCGACCGTGGCGGCGCCGCCGGTCAGGCTCCAGCTCCCGTGCGCGACGGGGCCGGTGACATAGCTCTGGAACGACGACTTGATGCCCCAGTCGAGCCGGCCGCCCTGCACCGTGCGGCTCGCCGCATGGGCGGCGGTGGCCGGGAGCAGGGCTCCGAGCAGCGCCGCGAACAGCGCGACCGCGAGCGCCCGTCCGGGCACGCGAGCAGGTCGGGACGACAGCATGAGGACCCCTCCGAGATCTAGCGAGCAAGGTAAGGCTAACCTAAGCTATGGAGATCGCGTGGTGGTACCCCCCTTCCACCGCAAAATCCGTGAATCACGACCAACTACGCGCGACGGAACGACAGGACGGTGCCCCAGTGCGCTTCTCGCAGGACTTCACCCCACCGGGGCGGCGCACCCGGCGACCGGGACGCGAACGCCCCGGGGCCGACGGGCCGTTCGGTGCCGGGACGGACGCCGCTTCCACCCGGCGGTCCGGCACGCGCGGCCCGCTCGGCGTCCTGACGGCGGCCCTCGCCCTGGCCCTCCTCCTGGCCGGCTGCGGCGGCACCGACGCCGGGACGCCCGCCGCGAAGTCCCCGGGCTCCGCGAAGGCCGCGGCCGACCGGGTCGAGCCGCTGCCCGGCACTCCGGAGCCCCGACTGCCCGTCACCGTGCAGTCGGCCGACGGGACCCAGGCCACCATCACCTCGGCGGATCGCGTCGTGCCGCTGACCGGCGGCCTGAGCGAGATCGTCTTCACGCTCGGCCTCGGCAAGCAGGTCGTCGCCCGGGACATCACCGCCACCTTCGAACAGGCGGCGGATCTCCCGGTCGTGACCCGGGCCCACGACGTCTCGGCGGAGAGCGTGCTCTCGCTCAGGCCCACCGTCGTGCTCGCGGAGACCACCACGGGACCGGCCGAGGCCATCGACCAGATCCGCGATGCCGGCATCCCGCTCGTGGTGGTCGACCCGGCCAAGGAACTCGCCGATGTCGGCCGCCGGATCGAGACCGTGGCGGCGGCCCTGGGCGTGCCGGACGCGGGGGCCGAACTCGACGCCCGCACCCGGTCCCGGATCGAGGCCGTGAAGAAGTCCGTGCCCGGCGACAGCGGGAAGAAGCCCCGGGTGGCCTTCCTCTACCTGCGCGGCTCCGCCTCCGTCTATCTGCTCGGCGGCCGGGAGTCGGGGGCGAGTTCGCTCGTCGAGGCGGCCGGGGGCGTCGACGCGGGCAAGGCGTCCGGGCTGAAGAAGGACTTCACCGCCATCACCAGTGAGGCCCTCGCCAAGGCGGCGCCCGACGCCATCCTGGTGATGAGCAAGGGGCTGGACTCGGTGGGCGGCGTCGACGGGCTGGTGAAGATCCCGGGCGTCGCCGAGACCCCGGCCGGGATGGACCGGCGGATCGTCTCCATCGACGACGGAGTGCTGCTGAACTACGGGCCGCGCACCGACCGGGTGCTCGGCGACCTGATCGCCCAGCTCCACCCGAAGGGCGGTACGGCCGAGTGACGACCTCGCACATGACCGCCCCGCAGGGGGAACGCGCCCGACCGGCGGACCCCTCAGACCCTGGGCAGGAGCGGGCGAGGCCCCGACGCTCCACCGCCTTCCTCCTGACCACCGGTCTGGTCGCCGCCCTCCTGGTGGGCTGTCTGCTGTCCGCCGGGCTCGGCGCGTACAACATCCCGCTCGGTGATGTCATCGGCTCCGTCCAGCACCGTCTCGGGCTCGGCGGCGCGGCGCTGGACCGGGTCGGCGAGAGCGTGCTGTGGAACGTACGGCTGCCGCGGGTCGTCCTCGCCCTGCTCGTCGGGGCGTCACTGGGCTGCGCGGGCGCCCTGATGCAAGGCGTGTTCGGCAACCCGCTCGCGGAACCCGCGGTGATCGGCATCTCCGCCGGCGCGGCGGTCGGCGCGGTCGCCTCGATCGCGCTCGGGCTGACCTTCTTCGGCAACTGGACCATCACCGTCTGCGCGTTCGCCGCCGGGCTCGGGACGGTGCTGCTGGTGTACACGCTGTCGCGGTCGAACGGGCGCACCGAGGTGGTGACGCTGATCCTCACCGGGATCGCGGTCAACGCCTTCGCGGGAGCGCTGATCGGGCTGTTCGTCTTCTTCGCCGACAACGCGCAGATCTCCCAGATCACCTTCTGGCAGCTGGGCTCCCTGGCGCAGGCGACCTGGCCGAAGGTGCTCGCGGTGCTGCCGTGCGCGCTGCTGGGGCTGCTCGTCGCGCCGTTCTACGCACGCAAGCTGGACCTCCTCGCACTGGGCGAGCGGCCCGCCCGGCACCTGGGGGTCGACGTCGAGCGGCTGCGGGTCACGCTCGTGCTGGTGGTGGCGCTGCTGACGGCCGCGGCGGTGGCGGTCGCCGGGATCATCTCGTTCGTGGGGCTGCTGGTGCCGCATCTGCTGCGGATGGCGAACGGTCCGGGGCACCGCTTCCTCGTCCCCGGCAGTGCGCTGGGCGGCGCCCTCGTCCTGGTGGTGGGCGATCTCGCGGCCCGTACCGTGGCCGATCCCGCCGAGCTGCCGCTCGGTGTGCTGACCGCGCTCTTCGGCAGCCCGTTCTTCTTCTGGCTCCTGCGCAGGACCCGTCGCAGGCAAGGTGGTTGGGCATGAGGACGACACCGATGGACCGTCACGGGCGAGGTGGTCGGGCATGAAGGTGCCGAGGAATCCGTTCCGGGCGCGGGGGCGCCGGCTGCCCGGTCCCCTCTCCCCCGGCGCCGCCGCCGTCGAGGCGCACGGGCTGCGGGTGCGGCTGGGGCGGCGGGCGGTGCTCGACTCCATCGATCTGACCGCGCACGCGGGCGAGGTGCTCGCGCTGGTCGGGCCCAACGGGGCGGGGAAGTCGACGCTGCTGGCGGCGCTGGCCGCCGATCTGCCCGCCGAGAACGGCGGGATACGGATCGACGGGCGCCCGGTGACCGACTGGTCGGCCGCCGAACTGGCCCTGCGCCGGGCGGTGCTGCCGCAGACCGCCGCACTGTCCTTCCCTTTCCCGGTGGCGGACGTGGTCCGGATGGGCCGGGCGCCGTGGGCCGGGACGGAGCGGGCGGACGAGGACGATCCGGCCGTCGCCGCGGCGATGGCGGCCACCGAGGTCGCCGAGTTCGCCGCGCGCTCCTTCTCCGCGCTGTCCGGCGGGGAGCGGGCCCGGGTCGCGCTGGCCCGGGTGCTGGCGCAGCGCGCCCCGCTGCTGCTGCTCGACGAGCCGACCGCCGCCCTCGACCTGCGCCACCAGGAGCTGGTGCTGCGGATCTGCCGGGAGCGGGCCGCGGCCGGGGACGCGGTCGTCGTGGTGCTGCACGACCTGGGCCTGGCGGCGGCGTACGCGGACCGGGCGGCCGTGCTGCACGGCGGGCGGATCGCGGTGGCGGGCCCGCCCGCGGAGGTGTTCACCGGGGGGCTGCTCGGCGAGGTCTACCGGCAGCCGGTCGAGGTGTTCCCGCATCCGCGGACCGGGGTGCCGCTCGTCGTGCCGGACCGCTAGTGCTGTGACCGGGAAGGTTTGCCGGGTGGCTCGCGGCGTCCGGTGCGGTGCATCGCAAGGCGGAGCATCGTCCGCGTACTGGACGTACGCGGACGATGCGACAACACCGCGAGGTGCCGTGCCGGGCGTCGCGAGCCGGTGAACCTTCCCGGCCACAGCACTAGTGCTGCGACCTGAGCGGCCGGGGCTGCTCGGGCCCGTCGGGCGGTTCGTCCGGCGGGCGGTTCGTCCGGCGGGCGGTTCGTCCGCCGGGCGGTTCGTCCGCCGGGCGGTTCGTCCGCCGGGCGGTTCGTCCGGCGGGCGGTTCGTCCGGCGGGCGGTTCGTCCGGCGGGCCCAGCCGTCCGACACGAGCCCTTGACCATTTCTTGACCATTGCGAGAGACCCCCATGACACGGCCGTAACCGGTTCGTATCCGTGGGGTCGAGGTGAGAGGTGAATCACGGCCCAAGCGGGTACCGGACAGGTAAGCCTCGACTAAGTTAGGTCTGCCTCACCTGTCTTTGTCCGTTCTTCTCCCGCTTCTCCTTCATCCTCTTGTGGAGCCTCGTATGCGAGCCGTTCGTCTCTCCGTCGTCACCGCTGCCGCCGGCGTGGCGGCCCTGACCGCCGTCACGGGCTGTGCGCAGAAGAGCGACGGCAAGGGCGACGGCGCCGTGCAGGTCGTCGCGAAGGACGACGCCTGCGAGGTGTCGAAGACGAAGGTGCCGGCCGGTCACGTCGAACTGGCCGTGCAGAACAAGGGCTCCAAGGTCACCGAGGTCTACGTCCTGTTCCCGGACGACCGCATCGTCGCCGAGCGCGAGAACATCGGCCCCGGCACCAAGGCGAACATCACGGCCGAGATCAAGGCCGGTTCGTACGAGATCGCCTGCAAGCCGGGCATGAAGGGCCACGGCATCCGGCAGAAGATCGAGGTCACCGGCGCCAACGCGGCCAAGCGCAGCCCCGAGATGGACAAGGCCGTCGCGGAGTACCGCACCTACGTCCAGGCGCAGGCGGACGAGACGCTGCCGAAGGCCAAGAAGTTCACGGACGCCGTCGCCGCCGGCGACATCGAGACCGCCAAGAAGCTCTACGCCGACTCGCGACTGGGCTGGGAGCGCACCGAGCCGGTCGCCGAGTCGTTCGGCGACATCGACCCGAAGGTCGACATCCGCGAGGACGGCCTGGAGGCCGGGCAGAAGTGGACCGGCTGGCACCGTCTGGAGAAGGCGCTGTGGCAGGACAAGAAGCTGGGCGCCGAGGAGAAGGCCCTGGCCCCGGTCCTCTACAAGGACCTGGTCGACTGGCAGAAGCGCGTCGGCACCGCGGACATCACCCCGACCTCGATGGCCAACGGCGCCAAGGAACTCCTCGACGAAGTCGCCACCGGCAAGGTCACCGGTGAGGAGGAGCGCTACAGCCACACCGACCTGGTCGACTTCAAGGGCAACGTCGAGGGCGCGGAGAAGTCCTACCAGCTGCTGAAGCCGATCGCCTCGAAGAACGACCCGACGCTGACCGCCGCCCTGGACAAGCGGTTCGCCGAACTCAACACGCTGCTGGACAAGTACCGCGAGGACAAGTCCTCGTACGAGTTCACCTCGTACGAGAAGGTCGGCAAGGCGGACCGCAAGGAACTGTCGGACGCGGTGAACGCGCTGGCCGAGCCGCTGTCCAAGCTGGCCGCGGCGGTGACGAAGTAGCGGCGGCCGGGAACAGGAGCGGACGGAAGCAGGAGCGGACGGGAGTGACCGGGATGTCCGAACAGAAGCGGAACGACGACGAAACCGGGGTGGCGGCCCCCGCCGGCCCCGCACCGTCCCGCAGGGCGCTGCTCGGCTGGGGCGGCGCCGGACTGGCGCTCGGCGCGGCCGCCGCCGGTGGCGCGATGGCCGTGATCCGGCCGGAGAACGACGCGGTGCCGGCCGCCGACAGCGGTGCGGCCGTGCCCTTCCACGGGGCGCATCAGGCGGGCATCGCCACCGCCGTGCAGGACCGGCTGCACTTCGCCGCGTTCGACGTGACGACGAAGGACCGCGCCGAACTGGTCTCTCTGCTCAAGGAGTGGACCCGGGCGGCCGAGCGGATGACGGCCGGTCACGCGGTCGGCGACGGCGCGTACGGCGGCCCGGCCGAGGCGCCGCCGGACGACACCGGTGAGGCCCTGGGGCTCAAGCCGTCCCGGCTCACCCTCACCATCGGCTTCGGCCCCTCGCTCTTCGCCAAGGGCCGGTTCGGCCTGGAGGACAAGCGCCCCGCGGCGCTCGTCGACCTGCCGAAGTTCCCCGGCGACAACCTCGACACGGCCCGCAGCGGCGGCGACATCTGCGTCCAGGCGTGCGCGGACGACCCGCAGGTCGCGGTGCACGCCATCCGCAACCTGGCCAGGATCGGCATGGGCCGCACCGCGATCCGCTGGTCCCAGCTCGGCTTCGGCAAGACGTCCTCGACGACGCCGGACGCCCAGACCCCGCGCAACATGTTCGGCTTCAAGGACGGCACCCGGAACATCTCCGGCACCGACACCGCCGCCCTGGACAAGCACGTCTGGGTCGGCGAGAAGGACGACGACGCGGGCTGGATGGCCGGGGGTTCGTACCTGGTGGCCCGGCGCATCCGGATGCACATCGAGACCTGGGACCGCGCCCCGCTCCAGGAGCAGGAGGACATCTTCGGCCGCGACAAGGGCGAGGGCGCCGCGGTCGGGAAGCCCAAGGAGCACGACGAGCCGTTCCTGAAGGCGATGCTGCCTTCCGCCCATGTGCGGCTCGCCCACCCGGACAGCAACGACGGTGCGACGATCCTGCGCCGCGGGTACTCGTTCACCGACGGCACGGACGGCCTCGGCCGGCTCGACGCCGGACTGTTCTTCATCGCCTACCAGCACGACTCCCGCAAGGCGTTCATCCCGATGCAGCGCCGCCTGGCGGCACACGACGCGCTCAACGTGTACATCCAGCACGTGGGTTCGGCGCACTTCGCCGTCCCGCCGGGCGTCCGCGGCAAGGACGACTGGTGGGGCCGGGCGCTGTTCTCGTGACGGGCCCCGGAGCGGGTTCCGTCACGGGACCCGGAGCGGATCTCGTGCCGGGATCCGAAGCGGAACAGCGGAACAGGAGAACCGAGACGTGTTCAGCAACTTTCTGATCGGCCTGCGCGAGGGCCTTGAGGCCAGCCTGGTCGTCTGCATCCTCATCGCCTATCTGGTGAAGACCGGCAACAGGGACAAGCTGGTGCCGATCTGGATCGGCGTCGGCATCGCGGTCCTCGTCAGCCTGGCGTTCGGCGCGGGTCTGGAATTCGGCTCGCAGGAGATGACGTTCAAGGCGCAGGAGGCGCTCGGCGGTTCACTGTCGATCATCTCGGTCGGTCTGGTCACCTGGATGGTGTTCTGGATGCGGCGCACCGCCCGGCACCTGAAGACGGAGCTGCACGGCAAGCTGGACGCGGCGCTCGCGATGGGGACCGGCGCCCTGGTCGCCACGGCGCTCCTCGCGGTGGGCCGCGAGGGCCTGGAGACCTCGCTGTTCGTGTGGCGCGCGGTGCACGCGGCGGACGACGGCTGGCACCCGATGGTCGGCGCGTTCCTCGGGATCGCCGCCGCCGTCGTGCTGGGCTGGCTGTTCTACCGGGGCGCGCTCAGGATCAACCTGTCGAAGTTCTTCACCTGGACCGGTGGCATGCTGGTCGTCGTCGCCGCGGGCGTCCTCGCGTACGGCGTCCACGACCTCCAGGAGGCCGAGTTCATCGGGGGCCTGCACAACCGCGCGTTCGACATCAGCGGCGCGATTCCGCCGGACAGCTGGTACGGCACGCTGCTGAAGGGGACGTTCAACTTCCAGCCGGATCCGACCGTTCTCCAGGTCATCGTGTGGGCGCTGTATCTGGTCCCCACCCTCGCCCTGTTCCTCGCCCCGGTAGGGTTCGGACGGTCAGTGCGGGCGACGGATCAGAAGGCGCGGAAAGCAACGGATGAGAAGTCTGGGGCCGATTCGGCGGACGACGGGTCTCACGGCGGCGGCGACGGTGCTGTGCGTGACGGCGAGCGGGTGCGTGACGGTGCACGGCGAGCTGGAAGTGGTGCCGTCGGCAACCAGGGCTGAGGCCGCACAGGCCCTGAAGGACTTCACCGACGCGTACAACGCGGCGGACAAGGCGTACGACCCGGCCCTCGACGCGGACCGGGTCGCCGGCCCGCTCGGCGCGGTCAACCAGGCCGGCCTGAAGGCACGCCGGAAGAACAACCCGGACGGCAACTCCCGTCACACGCCGCTGGAACTGACCGACGCCACCTACCTAATCCCGAGGAAGGCCGGCTGGCCGCGCTGGTTCGTCGCGGACACGGACTCCAACCGCGACGAGGACAACGGGAAGCTCGACACCCGCTGGCTGCTCGTCTTCGTCAAGTCCGGTCCCGACGCGGGGTGGCGGACCTCCTATCTGGCGGTGGTCGCGCCCTCGCGGCTGCCCCGGTTCGCCAAGGACGACGACGGCCTCGCCCAGCCGGTGGCCTCGGACGACGACGGCCTCGCCGTGGCACCCGAGGACTTGAGCACCCGGTACACGGAGTACCTCCAGAAGGGCACCCCGGACGTGTTCGCCCCCGGCGACTCCACCTCCGGCTGGCGCGAGGCGCGCCGCACCACCCGGCGTCCCGGCTTCTCGTACCAGTACGTCGACCAGCCGCTGGACACCGGCTCGTTCGCTCCCCTGGGCCTGGAGACGGACGACGGCGGGGCGCTGGTCTTCTTCAGCAGCAAGCACTTCGAACGGCAGACCGCCGCGAAGGGGCTGCGCCCGCCGCTCAACGCGGACGTGGAGGCGCTGCTGACGGGCGAGGTGAAGTCGACCCTCACCAAGGAGCGGGTGTCCGGTCAACTGGTCCACGTGCCGAAGAAGGGCGCGGGCGACGGCAAGGTGGTCGTGCTGAACCGGTTGCCGGGTCTGACGTCGGCGAAGGGCTCCTGACGGGTCCCGGCGGTACGGAGTCCGGGGCCCGGGAGCCCGGCGGCCGGGCCCGGGAACGCTAACGGCTCAGTGGCCAGGCCACCGAGCCGTGATCGAGTTCGTTCTGGTCCGCCGCGTCCACGTACTGGGCGCAGGCGTCCGTGAGCGTTCCCAGCAGCGTGAGCGGATCGGGCAGCGGATGCTCCGGTCCGCGCACCCATCGCACGTCCAGTTCCGCGGGGAGCATGGCCGGCGGCAGCAGGACGTAGCTGCCGCGGCAGTGCCAGCGCAGCCCCGGATGCTCGTCCATGGTCTCGGGGTGGCAGTCCAGCTCGCAGGGCCACCACTCGTCCTCGTCCTCGGGGGTGCCCCGGGTGGCGGTGAAGAACAGCATCCGGTCGTCGCCGGACCGGGCGACGGGGCCGACCTCGACGCCCGCGGCCAGCAGCCGCTCCAGGGCCTGCTCCCCCGCGGACAGCGGCACGTCGAGCACGTCGTGGATCATGCCGGTCGCGGTGATGAAGTTGGCCTGCGGCTGGTTGCGGGCCCAGCGCTCGATCTGGGCGCGGTCGGTGGTGGCCTGGGTCTGCCAAGCGAAGGAGACGGGGTGCCGGGCGGGCGTGGGACAGCCGATGCGTTCGCACGAACATCGGTAGCCGACCGGGTGGGCCGCGGGCGCGATCGGCATTCCGGCGTCCGCCACGGCCAGGAGCAGCGCCTCCCGGGCGGTGTCGTCGACCTCGCTCTGCTGCGGTTTGGGTCGGCGGCGGAGCCATTGGGAAATCTTGCTCGCTGAGCCGCGACTACGGCCGAAATCGGCGCCCATCTATCCCCTCACCTCAGTATTGCCTCTGCCCATCGTCCCACCATCCTGCGCCTCAGGTGGCCGGAGTTCCGAAGCGGGGTACGGGAGACGCCACACGGAACCGGTCACTACGGCACCTTTTACTACGAAATGATGGACATGTCTCATGGCTCCTCCAGGCCGCGCAGGGCGTGGTCGACGACCGCGTCCACGTAGGCGTGGGTCAGCGGACGGGTGCGCAGCAGCCAGCGGTGCGTGAGCGGACCGACGAGGAGTTCCAGGGCGATCCGCGGGTCGGCGTCGGCGCGCACCCGGCCGGCCTCCTGGGCGGCGCGCAGCCGCGCCTCGTACAGCCGGAGCCCCGGTTCGAGCAGCTTCTGGACGAACGCGGCACCGAGCTCGGGATCGACGATGCCCTCGGCGGCCAGTGCCCGGGTCGGCGCCTCGAAGGCGGGGTCGGTCAGCTCGTCGACGGTGGCCCGCATGACGGTCTTGAGGTCGGCCGCCAGATCCCCGGTGTCCGGAAAGCCCTGCTCCCCGGCCCCACCGGCCTCATCGCCCCCGTCGCTCTCGTGGCCCTCTCCGTGCCCCCCGCCCTGCCGCCCGGACCGTTCACCGAGCGCCACGAACGCCTCCAGGAGCACGGCCGCCTTGGACGGCCACCACCGGTAGATCGTCTGCTTGCCGACGCCCGCCCGCGCGGCGATGGCCTCGATGGTGGTGGCCCGGTAGCCGACCTCGCCGACCAGGGCGAGCGCCGCGTCGTGGATCGCACGGCGCGAGCGCTCGCTGCGACGGCTGGAGTCGGGGGAACGCTTGTCTGTCATGACGCCCGATCTGACGACGGTACGAGTCGCTACGTATCGTCGCATCGCGTCCCCGGCCACCGTGCGGAACCACCCGATCGGATCACTGCGCACCGCCCGCGGAAGGCGGACCATGGGCTCACGCACGCACCCGTGCGACGTACCCGGCAGGCGACCCCTGCGTTTCGTGAGGAGCCTTCATTGCCCACGAACCACCCGGACACCACTCCCCTCCACCGGGGCGCCCCGCGCCACGCCCCCGGTCGTCGGGCCACGCCCCGCCGTTACCTGATGTGCCCTCCGGCGCACTTCCGGGTGACGTACTCCATCAATCCGTGGATGGATCCCGGCAAGCCCGTGGACCTCCGGCTGGCCCAGACCCAGTGGGAGGACCTGCGGGACCGCTACCGCGCTCTCGGGCACACGGTGGAGCTGCTCACGCCCCGCCCCGACCTGCCCGACATGGTCTTCGCCGCCAACGGCGCCACCGTCGTCGACGGCCGGGTGCTGGGGGCGCGGTTCGCGTACCGGGAGCGGTACGAGGAGGCCGCCGCCCACCGCGAGTGGTTCCGTGCGGCCGGCTTCACCGAGATCCACGAGCCGGCGCACGTGAACGAGGGCGAGGGCGACTTCGCGGTCACCGCGTCGTATCTGCTGGCCGGGCGGGGCTTCCGGTCCAGTCCGCTGTCGCACGACGAGGCGCAGGAGTTCTTCGGCCGCCCGGTGATCGGTCTCGATCTGGTGGATCCGCGCTATTACCACCTGGACACGGCCCTGTCCGTGCTGGACGAGGCGGGCGACGAGATCATGTACTACCCGGACGCCTTCTCGCCGGGCAGCCGGGCGGTGCTGGCGCGCCTCTTCCCCGACGCGCTGATCGCCGAGGAGGCGGACGCCGCGGCGCTCGGCCTGAACGCGGTGAGCGACGGGCTGCACGTGCTGCTGCCGCAGGCCGCGACGGGGCTCTTCCAGCCGTTGCGTGAACGCGGCTTCGAGCCGGTACCGATGGATCTGAGCGAGCTGCTGAAGGGCGGCGGCAGCGTGAAGTGCTGCACTCAGGAGCTGCGCGGATAACCGCGGGAACCGCGCGGGTGGCGGGCGACCGGGGGTTCCGGTCGTCCGCGACCTCTGGCCCACGCACCCCCGGCCCGGTCCGCCACCGTCATCTGCGCACCACCCGGCCGTCCCGTCCGCCGCCCGTCGTCCCCGCGGCTCTCAGTCGTCCCGTCCGTCGTCCGGTCCGTCCGGCGGCCACGCGTCGCCCCACGCGGCGTCCCGGGCGGCCCGGTACAGCCCGCCGTGCCGCTTGGTGACCGTGGCCCGGCGCAGCGCCTCGTCACGGGTGCACAGGTCCAGCAGCACCTGTCCCTTGCGGATCTGCGGCCTGCGGACGACGCGCGCCGGTGCGGGCGCCGTCTCGAACCGGGTCGCGACGACGTAGCTGAACTTCTCGTCCTCGTACGGCAGCGAGCCGCCCTTGACCTGCCGGTGCAGCGAGGAACGGCTGACCCGGGCCGAGAAGTGGCACCAGTCGGAGCCCGGCTCTATGGGGCAGGCGTCGCTGTGCGGGCAGGGCGCGGCGACCGTCAGCCCGGCGGCGATCAGCCGGTCCCGGGCCTCGATGATCCGGGCGTACCCGTCGGGGGTGCCCGGCTCGACGACCACGACCGCCCGCGCCGCCGCGGCGGCGGAATCGACGAGGGCGGCCCGGACCGGTGCCGTCAGCTCGTTGAGCACGTAGGAGACGGTGACGAGGTCGGTGGGGGCGAGTTCGAGATCCGCGCCGATCCGCTCCCGGCGCCATTGGACGGCGCGCAGGGCGGGAACGCCGGAGGCGGCGGCCAGCTCACGGCCGAGGTCGAGGGCGGGCTCCGCCCAGTCCAGCACGGTCGTCCGCGCGTCCTCCCAGGCCCCGGCCACCGCCCAGCTCGCCGCTCCGGTGCCGCCGCCGACGTCGGTGTGCGTGGCGGGCGCCCAGTCCGGGGCCGCCGCCCGGAGCGCGTCGAGGGCGGACCGTACCGCCTCGAAGGTCGCGGGCATCCGGTACGCGGCGTAGGCGGCCACGTCGGAGCGGTCGCGGAGCACCGGGGCGTGGGTGGGGGTGTTGCCCCGGTAGTTGGCGATGAGCCGGTCGACGGCCTGGGCGGCCTGCTTGGGCGGCAGTCCGTCGAGCAGTCCGGCCAGTGCGGCGCGCAGGGCTTCCGCGGTGGAGAAGGTGGCGTTCACCGGCGAATTGTAGGCGGAGGTGACGAACCGGCCGGGCCCTGTCGTCACGCTGCCGTCGTTCGGCCGGGGGCCGGGCCGTGCGGCGTCCGGTGCGTGCGAGCGCGAGACGAGGACCGTCCTCGTACCGGACGGACGTACGAGGACCGCTCCGACGACGCCGCGGGCTCGGGGAAGTACCGGGCACACGGCGGGCGGCAGTGTGACGGCAGGGCCTACGGTCCGGGAAGACAGGGCCTACGGCCCGGAAACGGCGGAGAACAGCGGTACTCGCGAACTGCCCCGAACGCTACGCGTGTTGCTAGTCTGACGGCCGCGAGGTCGGGACTGCCCATCGAGGGACACCATGAGACAGAAGATCGTGCGCCTGGTTCTGGTCGGCGGAGTGCTCGTGCTTGCCATGCTGCTTCTGCTGGCCACGTGCGGCAGCGGCGGGAAGAAACCCGACAAGGCGGAGAAACAGGTCAAGACGAGCGCGACACCGGTGACGCAGCTCACCGTCCCCTCCGCGTTCGAGACGGAGCACGGCTGGGAGCTGGTCGGTACCTCGCCCGACTACGCGATCTCCCGGGAGACGGGCCGTCTCGCCTACCTCGTACGGGTCTCGGACACCAAGTTCCAGCTGCGGACCATCGACTCGAAGACCGGGCAGTCCGGCTGGCACGGGGAGAGCTGGCGTCCGCCGTCCCCGCAGCGCTTCCCGAGGCTCCTGACGGCCACCGTGGACGACCAGGAGTACTTCGTGACGTGGTCGTACGGAAAGGTCGGCGAGAACGCGCTGACCCCCGCCGACACGATCGTCTCGATGGATGTCTACAACGCGCAGGACGGCTCCCGGAGGCGCGTCGAGGTGCCGTGGAGCACCGTCCCGACGGTCTCCTCCACCGGCCCCGGCATCCTCATCGGTGACGGCCGGACGAACAGTGTGGTGGTCGACCCGGCGACCGGCCGGGTGTCGCAGATCACCGCCGCGCAGCTGAAGTATCCGAAGGACTGCCCCACCTGCAAGCAGCTCACGGAGGTGCGGGGACTGGCGCAGAAGGGCCTGCTGGTCAGCGGCTCCAAGGAGTTCTGGGTGCAGGACGGCTGGTTCAGCCGCGATGTCGCGCCCAAGGGCACCGACCGCCGCAGCGGGATCCCCACGTCGGTGATCCGGGGCCTGCTGCTGGCGAAGTGGCAGCTCGCGAAGGGCGCGAAGCGCGCCGCCACGCACGACCTGTGGACGGTGCACGACCTGGAGACGGGCAAGGCGCTCGCCTCGGTGGAGTGCAGCAAGCCCGCGATCAAGCCGGGCCAGTATCCGCAGCTCGTCGCCGCCCCCTCGGCCGGTTCCGTGGTGGCGGGGCCGCTCGCCTTCGACCTGGTGACGCACCGGGGCTTCTGCTTCGAGGGCACGGACGGCTCGAAGCCGCTGACCCTGGTGTCGGTGAACGACGAGGGCATCGCGTACGGCGCGGCGAGCGCGCGCAACGCGGGGGACGTGCTGGCCGGTGGCGGCGCCCCCGTCGCGGTCGCGGTCAGGAGCGGCTCCACGGGCGCCCTGCCGTCGAACGTGCGGGTTCCGGGCGCGGTGACGTCGGACGGTGTGGGACTGTTCCGCTGGACCGACGAGAAGGACCGCCCGCATCTGATCGGCTACCCGGGCACGCGCTGAGCCGTACGGGCCCGCCACGGCTCCGCCCCGCCCGGATCCGCCCGGACCCGTTCCGTGCGGGTCCGGGCGGGGCGGAGCCGGTTCCGCGTACCGAGCTGTTCGGACAGGCCCGTTCCAATGGGGTCCGGGAGCCCGTCCCGGGCGGGGCGGTACGGCCCTGCGCGGGCCGGTGCGCGCCCCGCGTGCCCCGACCGGGCCGGGCCGGGCTACGACGCCCGCTGCCAGGGGCGGCACATGCCCAGGAAGCAGGCCAGCGCGCCCAGTCCGCACACCAACTGCACGACCGCCATCGGAACGGCCGTGTCCTCGCCCGCGATCCCGACGAGCGGCGAGGCGACCGCGCCGACCAGGAACGACGACGTGCCGAGCAGCGCGGAGGCGGATCCGGCCGCGTGCTTCGTCCGCATCAGCGCCTGCGCGTTGGTGTTCGGCATCGCGAGCCCCATCGCCGACATCAGGACGAAGAGCGCGGTCGCGATCGGGACCAGGCCCACCTGCCCGACGATCCCGGACGTCATGACCAGCAGCGCGGTGGCGGCCAGCACGATGACCGAGAGTCCGAAGGCGAGCGCCTTGTCCAGGCTGACCCGGCCGACCAGCAGCTTGCCGTTGATCTGGCCGACCACGACCAGGCCGACCGAGTTGATCCCGAAGAGCAGGCTGAACGTCTGCGGCGACGCCCCGTAGATCTCCTGCATGACGAACGGCGAGGCGCTCACGTACGCGAAGAGGGCGGCGAAGGCCAGACTGCCCGCGATCATGTAGCCGGCGAAGACCCGGTCGGCGAGCAGCCCGCGCATGGTGCGCAGCGCGTCGCCGAAGCCGCCGGTGTGCCGGTCGCCCGGCGGCAGCGTCTCGTGCAGCCACTTCCAGACGACCAGGGTGAGCAGCAGGCCGACGACGGCAAGGACCGCGAAGATGCCCCGCCAGTCGGTGAACCGCAGCACCTGCCCGCCGATCAGCGGGGCGACGACGGGGGCGACGCCCGAGATCAGCATCAGGGTGGAGAAGAACCTGGCCATCTCCACGCCGTCGTACAGGTCGCGCACCACGGCACGGGCGATGACGATGCCCGCCGCGCCGGCCAGCCCCTGGATGAGGCGGAAGCCGATGAGGAGTTCTGCGGTGGGCGCGAAGACGCAGATCACGGTCGCGACGACGTAGACCGTCATGCCGAGGAGCAGCGGCCGGCGCCTCCCCCAGCGGTCGCTCATCGGCCCGACGACGATCTGCCCGAGCGCCATGCCGGCGAGGCAGGCGGTGAGAGTGAGCTGGACGGTCGTGGCGGGGGCGTGCAGGGACTCGGTGACCGCGGGCAGTGCCGGCAGGTACATGTCCATGGAGAGCGGCGGCAGCGCGGTGAGACCGCCGAGCACCAGGGTGACGAGCAGTCCGGTGCGACGGACCGCCTCGGCCGCGGCCGGTCTCCCGGAGTGCGCGCCGGGGGTCATGGTCTCGTCGTGGGACCGGCCGCGCCCCCTGGCGGCCGGTATGTGCGCGTTGCCCTGCCGGGCTCCGCTCTCCGCCATTGTCATCTCCATGTCGTTGAATCTGCATCTATGCTCTCAGCTCGGCCACACTGGTCGAGACCTTTCGGGGGGAGAGCGGGCATGACGGGCATGGGCGAGGTCGTGCGCTGGGGCGTACTGGCGACGGGCGGTATCGCGGCGACGTTCACCGAGGACCTGCGGGGGCTGCCGGGCGCGGAGGTGGTGGCCGTCGGCTCCCGTACGGAGGCCTCGGCGGAGGCGTTCGCGCGGCGGTTCGGGATACCCCGGGCCCACGGGAGCTGGGCCGCGCTCGCCGCCGACGAGGACGTCGACGTGGTGTACGTCGCGACCCCGCACTCGGCGCACCGGGAGGCGGCGGCGCTCTGCCTGGAGGCCGGGAAGCACGTGCTGTGCGAGAAGGCGTTCACGCTGAACGCGCGGGAGGCCGGTGAGCTGGTGAAGCTCGCCCGGGACCGCGGTCTGTTCCTGATGGAGGCCATGTGGACGTACTGCAACCCGCTCGTCCGGCGCATGACGGAGCTGGTGCGGGACGGAGCCATCGGTGATGTCCGGGTGATCCAGGCCGACTTCGGGCTCGCGGGGCCCTTCGGGCCCGGGCACCGGCTGCGCGACCCGGCGCTGGGCGGCGGCGCGCTGCTGGACCTCGGGGTCTATCCGGTGTCGTTCGCGCATCTGTTGCTGGGCGAACCGGACCGGGTGCGGGCCGACGCGCTGCTCTCCGAGGAGGGCGTCGACCTGAACACGGCGATTCTGCTGGGCTGGGAGGAGGCGGGGGCCTCGGCGCTGCTGAACTGTTCGATCGTCGCGGACACCCCGCTGACCGCCTCGGTCACCGGCACGAAGGGGCGCATCGACTTCCCACGCGGCTTCTTCTACCCGGAGCGGTTCGTACTGCACCGCGAGGGGCGCGAACCGGAGGAGTTCACCATGGGTCCAGCGGGTCAGGCGGGTCAGGCAGTTCCGGCGGACGCACCGGACACGGCGGGCGGCCCTCTGCGCGGGCTCCAGTTCGAGCAGGCGGAGGTGACGCGGGCGCTGCGGGCGGGCGAGACGGAGTCGCCGCTCGTGCCGTTGGACGGCTCGCTCGCGGTGATGCGGACGCTCGACGCGATACGTGACCGCGTCGGCGTCCGCTACCCCGCCGACGACGCCGGCTGACCGACGTCCCCTCCGGCGCGTCCGCTCCCCTCCGGCATCCGCGCCACGACGGCCGGGGCACCCGCCACCGCGTGCCGGGCCCGGGCCCCTGTCGTCGAACCGCCTCCGGCCGGACGACGCCGGTGCGAGGACAGCCCTCAGGCGGGCGTGAGCCCCTGGTTCCCGACCTCCGTGACGAAGGATCCGGCGGTCGTCACGGGCGCGCCGGGCGTGGTGACGGCCGACACCGTGCGGTAGTCGGCACGCGCCCGCTCGCGGCCCAGGGTGACGAGCGCGTATCCGCGCCTGCCGTTGAAGAACTTCAGATGCGGGTTGGCCCGCATCAGGTTGTCCCAACTGGCAGGTTTGTCCGAGCCGTTCTTGCCGCTGGTGATGGAGGTGGCGACGATCTCGGTGCCGAGGGTGCGGGACGACGGGTCGTCGAAGTCCCTCTTCAGGTCGAAGCCGTAGTTCACGTGCACGTCGCCGGTGAGCACCATCAGGTTCTCGATCCGGGCGGCCTCGGCCCCGTTCAGGATCCTCGCCCGGGAGGCGGGGTAGCCGTCCCACGCGTCCATCGACAGCTTGAAGGCGTCGGTGGGGACGTCCTTGCGCCGGGCCATGACGACCTGTTGCGGGAGGACGTTCCAAGTGGCCTTCGAGGCGCGCCAGCCGTCCAGCAGCCAGCGCTCCTGGGTGGCGCCGGTCATGGTGCGCGAGGGGTCCTCGGAGTCCGGTCCGGGCTTCTGCCAGCCGTCGCCGTACGCCTGGTCGCTGCGGTACTGGCGGGTGTCCAGGATGTCGAACTGGGCGAGGGTGCCGAAGTGCAGGCGCCGGTAGAGCCTCATGTCCGGTCCGGTGGGGCGCTGCGGGAGGCGCAGCGGCTGGTTCTCCCAGTACGCGCGGTAGGCGGCGGCGCGGCGCAGCAGGAACTCCTCCGGCGGCACGTCGTTCTCGGGGGTGCCGCCCGCGTAGTTGTTCTCGGTCTCGTGGTCGTCCCAGGTGACGACGAAGGGGTGCGCGGCGTGCGCGGCGCGCAGGTCGGGGTCGGACTTGTAGAGGCCGTACCGCAGCCGGTAGTCCTCCAGCGTGATCGTCTCGCGGTTGAAGTGGGCGGGCAGCGTACGGTCGGTGTGGTTGCGGGCGCCGCCGGTCGCGGTGACGGCGTACTCGTAGAGGTAGTCGCCGAGGTGGAAGACGGCGGAGACGTCCTCGTCGGCGAGGTGCCTGTACGCGGTGAAGTAGCCGTCGTGGTACGCCTGGCAGGAGACGGCGGCGAGGCGCAGCGAGCTGTTGCGGGCGCCGCGGGCGGGCGCGGTGCGGGTGCGGCCGACGGGGCTGGTCCAGCTCCCGGCGCGGAAGCGGTAGTAGAGGACGCGGTCGGATTCGAGGCCCTTGACCTCGACGTGGACGCTGTGGTCGAACTCCGGGTGGGCGGTGGCCCTGCCGCGCCGCACGATGCGCGAGAAGCGGGCATCGCGGGCGAGCTCCCAGCCCACCTGGACCCGGGCCCGGGGCAGTCCGCTGCCGGCCTCGTACGGCCGGGGGGCGAGCCGCGTCCACAGCAGGACCGAGGCGGGCAGCGGGTCGCCGGAGGCGACGCCGAGGGTGAACGGATCCTCCTTGATCTTCCGCGCGTCCAGTTCGGCGGCGCTCGCGGTGCCCGCGGCGGGCAGGTTGACCGAGAACGCGAGCGCGGCGGCGGCACCCGTGACGGTGAGGAAGCGGCGGCGGCCGAAGTGCCGGGCGGCGTCCCGCATTTCCTGTGGGTGCGATGAGTGCGTCATCTGTCCCTCCCCTGGCTGATGGTGTGCTCGGAACAGTGCACCGGCCCAGCCCGTCGAGCTGTTGTCGTGCTCGCGTCGTCGGGGCGACCGGCGGATGAGGAACGCGGTGGGAATGGATTCGCGGGGCAAAGAACGCATACGTATCGAGGGGCATGATCTCCGCCCGAAGACCTGTCCATGCGGCGAACTCCCCACCCCATACTCGTTCTTGACCGGTCGCAGGATCCGCCGGGCCGACCGGTACGGCGGCGGCGCGGTCCGCGGCCCCGACCGGTCGGCGGCGAGGCGCGGACGGTGCTCCACATGGCGGAGCTGCCGCTGGAGGCGAACGTGCGGTTCGCGACGGTCATGGCGACGGCGATGCCGTACGTCGGACGCGGCTGACGGAGCGGCCGGGCGCGGCCGACGACGCGGCGGATGCCGATGCCGTCGGGAGCGGCTCCCCCGTGCGACCGCGCCCCGGGAAGGCGAGGAGCACCCCAATCCACCTGTCCGCACCGGAAAGTTGCCGCACACATGTCCTACCCCCGGGGGAATTCCGGCTTTCCGCCCCGGACGGCCGCCGCGCCGCACTATGATCACAATCCTTCACCGGAAGCACACATAAGGATCATGGAATGCGCATACGCACCGCGGCACCGCTCGCCCTGGCCGCCGCCACCGCCCTGGCCGGCTCGCTGCTCGCCACGGCCCCGGCCACGGCCGCCTCGCACCAGGGCGGGCTGCACCTCGGGAAGATCCAGTACGACAGCCCCGGCAAGGACACCCGCAGCAACGCCTCGCTGAACGCCGAGTGGGTGGACATCCACAACAACGGCAAGTCGAAGCTTCAGCTCAAGGGATACAAGCTGAAGGACAACACCGGGTACACGTACACCTTCGGCAGCTACACCATCGGCGCGGGCAAGACCGTCAAGGTCCACACCGGCAAGGGCAAGAACGGCTCCGGCCACGTCTACTGGAACCGCGGCTCGTACGTCTGGAACAACACCGGCGACAAGGCGCGGCTGATCAAGCCGAACGGCAAGCTCCAGGACTCCTGCTCCTGGTCGAAGACCGGCAAGGGCGTCAAGAACTGCCACTGAGCCGGACGACCGCTGCCCGGGGCCGCCCCTCCGTCGCGCCGGCGGGGAATGCCCCGGGCAGCGGCGCGGTTGATCTGCGACATGAGCCAGAATTCAGGTACCGGGGTCCTGCGCTACACCGCTTTCTCCGCCGATCCGGCGGGCGGCAATCCGGCGGGGGTGGTCCTGGACGCGTCGGGTCTCGACGACGCGGCGATGCTGGCCCTCGCGGCCGAGCTGGGCTACAGCGAATCCGCCTTCCTCACGGGCGCGGGATCACCGGACGCGCGGCCGTCGGCCGCCCGGGAGTACACGATCCGCTACTTCAGCCCGAAGGCCGAGGTCCCGTTCTGCGGCCATGCCACCGTCGCGACGGCCCTCGCACTGGCCGAGCGCGACGGCCCCGGAGATCTGGTGTTCCACACCGTCGCGGGGGCGCGTTCGGCGCCTACGCCCGCGCGCTGGGCCTCGTCCCGGACACCGCCACTCTGACGCTCCACCAGGGGGAGGACATGGGCCGCCCCGGCACGCTCACCGTGGAACTCCGCGCGGGCGACGCCCGGGTCAGGGTCGGCGGAACCGGCACCCGCATCACGGACTGACGACGCTCCACGAGCCACGACGCCACCACCGCCCGGCCGGGCATCGGCCCTCGGGCCCCGGACACCACACCCCCGAAGGCCGGCCCCCGCCACCGGGCCCCTCCGGTCGTCGGCCCCCGCCCTCACCGCCCGGGGGCCGACCGCCGCACGGTTTCCAGGTGCCGCCGGTACCAGGAGGCATGCCGGGCGAACGCGGCCGTGAAGCCCTCGCCGGGCTCCCAGTCGAAGTCCCGGCCGACCCGCTCGTCGGTGAACCAGTGGTCCACGGCGAGCATGCCGAAATGGTGCAGCGCGTACGGGACGCCGACGAGCCGCTCCCGGGCCTCCGCCACATCGACCCTCTCGGCCCCCCAGGGCAGCCGAAGTTCGTCCACGACCGTGGACAGCAGCCGTGAACAGCTCACCGGCTCGGGGTGGTTGACGTGGTAGATCCCGGCCGGTTCGTTCGAGGAAAGGGCCGCCCCCAGCAGCGCCCGCCCCAGGGCCCCCGCCTCGATCATCGAGTGCCGCGCCCCGCATCCGGCCGGAACGGCGGAGAGTTGCCCGAGCAGCGCGACCAGTCCGGGCACGGCCCACCGGTCCCCGGTCCCGTAGACGATGTGCGGGCGCACGACGACGCCGCCGGCCGCGAGGACGTGTCGCTCGGCGGCAGCACGGGTCAGACTGGTCGCGGACGCGGGGGCGGGCTCGGCGCCACCGGGCCGGAGCCGGGTGAACGGGCCCCGCCCGTAGACGGACGCCGTGCTCAGCTGGACGATGCGGGGGACCCCGCAGCGGACGGCCTCGTCGACCAGAGCCCGAGTTCCTTGATCATTAACGGACCGGGCGGTCGGTTCGTTACCACCGATCGCGGAGGCGCAGTGGATCACCGCGTCGACCCCCTCGCAGCTGCCGCGCAGCGTCTCCGGGGCGCCGAGATCCCCGTGCACCGTCTCCACCCCGGTCCCGGGTCCGGTGCCCACGCCGAGGAACGGGGCCGGAGGGGTCCGATGGGTCATCAGCCGCAGCCGGAGGCCGGGAACCGCGCGGGCGGCGGCCACCACATGGCCTCCGACGAACCCGGTGGCACCGGTGACGAGCACGCGGGCGGCCCCGGATCCGCGAGGCGTCACGACTGCCTGCTCCGGGGCACGGCGGTGCGGTACCGCGAGCCCTGGACGGGTGATTCGAGGGTGCAGGCGAAGGCCGCGCGGTCGTCCTGGGTCGCCGTGACGTGCACCCGGGCCACCGCCGGGTCGTCGACCGGGAGGCGCCGCGCCTCGATCCAGCAGGGGCGGTCGAGCTCCACGTACCGGAGGAAGTCGGTCCGCACCGACAGCGGGAGGAAGTCGTGGCCGGGAGTGGCCGCGACGGCCGCCTGACGGGCCGCCTCCAACAGCACAATGCCCGGCACATGGTCGTTGGGCCGGGCGAACAGGGTGGGGTGCCCGGTGTCGAGCCGCAGCCGCCAAACGTTTCTCCGCGCGGCGGGCGCCAGGACGACGTCGCGCTCGTCCACCCTGCCCACCTCGGCCGGCAGGACGGCGGGCAGCAGGGGTATCGGGGCGCCCACGACATGTCTGCGGTCGCCCCGCAGCTTGCCGTACGCCTTGGCGGAGGTGCAGCTGATGCGCCCGCCGCCCCGGGCGAGGACGGTGCCCAGGCGATGCAGGAGCAGTTCGACGTGCATGGATCCGATGCTCTGGCGCAGACGCCTGACGCGGGAGCAGGTGACGTCCACGGTGATGTCCCAGGGCTCGTCCCCCAGCAGCAGCCTGCCGGGCTCGGAGACGTACGACAGCTCCCACATCACGAACTGGTCCCCGTCCGGGACCCCGAACTCCGCGTGCCCCAGGAGCATCGTCGTCTGGCGCATGGTCTCCGCGATCAGCAGCGGGTCCTGGTGACGGCCCCCCACGGGCGCGAAGAACCGGTGCGCGCGCGGCCAACGGGCCGATACCGAGAACTGGGTTCCGGTCTGCGGGGTCCAGCCGGTGGGGAAGACGTCCTGCGGGTCGTGCCGGTGGACGAGGCGCCCCAGCAGGCCCGCGTCCACCTGCCTGCGCCCGGGTGCCGCCCCGTCGGCGTCCGGGACTCCAGTGGTTTCGCGGGCCCCGACGCCCTCGGTGCGGACCGAGGCGCTGTGCGAGGTGAGCTGAACCATGAATCTTCCTCCCAGAGGATCCATACCGGGAGGGCCGATGGCCTCCGCAGTAAGATACTGACAGTCCGGTTTTCCTATCCAGCCATACTTGGTGCTGACCACGCCACGGCGGAGAGAGACTTGTAGCTGATGGCACAGCAGGCGCGCGCGATCCAGACTCGACGGTCGATCCTGGCGGCGGCCGCCACCGTATTTGATGAACGCGGCTACAGCAGCGCCACCATCAGCGAGATCCTCGCCCGGGCCGGAGTCACCAAAGGTGCACTTTACTTCCACTTCTCCTCGAAGGAAGACCTGGCACTCGGGGTGATGGACGTGCAGCTGGACAGCAATCCGCTGCCTCAGCTGACGAAGCTCCAGGAGCTCGTCGACCAGGGCATGTTGCTCGCCCACCGGCTCCGCCACGAGCCGCTGGTGCGCGCCAGCGTCGGGCTGGCCATGGACCAGGCGGTGGAGGGGCTCGACCGGGGCACCCCGTTCCGTGCCTGGATAGACAGGCTGGAACACCTGCTGAACGCGGCGAAGGATCAGGGCGAGCTGCTGCCGCACGTCGACCCGCGCGAGACCGCGGAAATGCTCGCCGGTTCCTTCTCCGGTATTCAAGTGATGTCCCAAGCCCTTTGCAAGCGGGAGGATTTGGGGCATCGAATTGCGGTACTTCTGCACTTCGTACTGCCGAGCATTTCGACACCGGCGGTACTGACCACGCTCGACATGGCCGAGGACCGCGGCGAGCGGCTCTCCGAGGCCCTCGAAGCGGTGCCCGGCCGGGCCGGCGCGACCGGCTGAGGGACGCGCCCGTCCGGGCCGCTACGAGCGGCCGACGACCGGCCCGCCCGGCCCACGGCGTGAGATTCCGTACACCACGGGGGGCGATGTCGGCCTGTTCGGTGGCACACGGGGCGCCGGAGGGCAAGACTGGAGGGGCTGACCGACCGACCGGTCCGGTATCCGGACCGGTCCACGCCACCCGTCCGCACCCGCCCGCCGACCCGTCGCTCCGTCGATCCGTCGGCTCTGCGGAAAGGCGCGGATCCCGAGACGGGCCCAGACGGGCCCCGGACAGGAGTCGCCGATGTCCATCCGCCGGATCGTCCCCAACATCCGGACAGCCACCGTCGCCCCGGGGCCCGCGATGGAGCGGAACGCCGAGTTCTACGGCCGGTTGGGCCTCCAGGAGGTCATGAACCACGGCTGGATCATGACGCTCGCCTCCCCCGCCCACCCATCGGCCCAGATCAGCATCGTGGCGGCCGACGCGACCGCGCCGGTCACACCGGATCTGAGCGTGGAGGTGGACGACGTGGACGCGGCGTACACGGCCATGAAGGAGAACGGCGCGGAGATCGTGTACCCGTTGCGCGACGAGGACTGGGGCGTACGCCGCTTCTTCGTCCGCGACCCCAACGGCCGTGTGGTCAACGTGCTGGGCCACCGTTGAGCGGGGGCCGTGCCACCGGGACACCGTCGTACGGGAGGATCCGCCGCAGCAGTCCTTTGGGGTGACCGCGTTCGCGCCATTCCCTCGGGTATCCGATGGACACCTCCTCGAAGCGGACCCCGTCGTACCAGGTCGTGCGCGGGATGTGCAGATGGCCGTAGACCACGGCCGCCACGTTGAACCGCCGGTGCCAGTCGGCGGTGAGCTCGGTGCCGCACCACTGCGCGAACTCGGGGTACTTCAGTACGTTCATGGGATCCCGCACCAGCGGCCAGTGACCGGCGATGACCAGCGGGATCGCCGGATCGTGCGCGGCGAGCCGCCGTTCCGTCTCCGCCACCCGGGCCCGGCACCAGTCGTCCCGGCCCGGGTAGGGGTCGGGGTGGAGCAGGTACTCGTCGGTGCACACCACGCCGGTCTCGTGCGCGTACGCCAACGACTCCTCCTTGGTCGCGGTTCCCGGCGCCCGGAAGCTGTAGTCGTACAGGAGGAACACGGGCGCCACGGCCACCGGTCCCCCGGGGCCCGGCCACAGCGGGTAGGGGTCCTGCGGCGTCGACACCCCGATGCTCCGGCACACCTCGACCAGGTGCTCGTACCGCTCCCGCCCCCGCAGCTGGAGCGGGTCGCGGTTGACCGTCCACAGCTCGTGGTTGCCGGGGGTCCACAGCACCCGGGAGAACCGTCCCGCGAGCAGCCGCAGCGCCCACTCCACGTCCTCGGCCCGTTCCGCGACATCACCGGCGACGATCAGCCAGTCCTCGTCCGATTCCGGCCGCAGGGACTCGGTGAGGGGGCGGTTGTCCGCGATCCCGATGTGCAGGTCGCTCACCGCGAACAGGGAACCGCGGCTTCCGGAGGCGTGTTCGGACACGTGCGAACCTTTCCCGAGGAGTCAGCTCGACACGATCGTGCCTCACGACCGGCTCTCCGCCCAGCAGTTCCCGCGGACCGGCCCGCTCGGAGCCGTCCCCCGGACGCGCCGCGGGGCACCCGGGTCGGCCGGGCCCCGGGGAGCCGAGCCGGTGTCCCTTCAGGGACCGGCCCGACGGCGTACGGCCGTCCGGCCCGGCCGCGTACGGTCATCCGGCCGGGTGCGTCCGGGCGGACCAGTGCGGACCGTGGCCGTGCGTCGGGTCCGGAGCAACGGTGACGGAGATGCCGAGCCGCGTCCCGGCGGTCATCGCCCGGAGCTCCTCGCCCCGGCGTGGCCCCCGTCCGGCCCGGCGGTCCCGGTCCCGACGGGCGCGGCGGCGCCCGTGCGCCCGCCCGACGCGGTGCGCCCACAAGTCCCGGGCGTGGACGGAAAGGTGGAGGGCGGCAGACGAGTCGGGCTGTACGCCGGGTTCTGTCACCCGGTCGCCTCGCGGCGGCCGGGGAGACGGCCATCCATCTAGGACCGGCATTGCTGCCGGCCTCGTGCGGTCTACCCGCGAACTCGGGCGGGCCGCCCTCGATCATTCGCGCAGGGCCGTCTCACGACGGCCCCTCTTGACCTTGCTCCGGGTGGGGTTTACCTAGCCGCCTGGGTCACCCCAGGCGCTGGTGGTCTCTTACACCACCGTTTCACCCTTACCGAGGACCGAGGTCCCCGGCGGTCTGTTCTCTGTGGCACTGTCCCGCGGGTCGCCCCGGGTGGCCGTTAGCCATCACCCTGCCCTGTGGAGCCCGGACGTTCCTCGGGGAGATCCGAAGATCACCACGCGGCCGTCCGCCCGGCTCGTCTGCCGTGCCGACCATGCTACCCGCCCGGCGGGAGCCCCCGACGCGGCAGGGTCCGGGGCGGGCGGCGCTTGACCTTGCCGTTGCGTCAACGTTTCTACTGGCCTCATGCGGATAGGAGAGATCGCCGCGCTCGCCGGGGTCACCTCGCGGGCGGTCCGGCATTACCACCACATCGGTCTGCTGCCCGAGCCCGGGCGCCGCGCCAATGGATACCGGGTCTACGGCGTGCGTGACGCGGTGAAACTGGCCCGGATACGTCGGCTGACCGAGCTGGGGCTCACGCTGGACGAGGTCCGTGACGCCCTGGCCGACGACGACGGCCGTGAACTCCTCGACATACTCGCCGAGTTGGATGCGGATCTGGCACGGCAGGAGCGTGCGATCCGGGAACGGAGAATGCGGCTGGCCCGGCTGCTGGACACGTCGGGCGGCTCCGGGGGGTCCATGCCGCCCGCGCTGGTGGAACTGCTGGGCACGGCGCCCGGCATCGCCTCCCCCATGGCCGTGAGGGACCGCGAGCACCTCGTGCTGCTGGAGACGATGACCGGCGGCGACTTCTCCGACACGCTGCGGCCCATGGCCGAGGACCCCGGCCTGCCGGCCATGTACGAACGGCTGGACGCCCTGGCGGAGGCTCCCGCGGACGATCCGCGCATCGCCCCGCTGGCCGCCGATCTGGCCGCCGCCGTACCGGAGGAGGTGCTGGACGGGGTGCTGGCGGCGGCCTCCTCCGGCGACCCGGTCACGGCGTCCGGCTTCGGTGAGGCGCTGCTGGACGAGTGCGCGCCCGCGCAGGCCGAGGTGGTGCGCCGGGTGATGGCCGCGCTGGCCGCGCGCGTGGCGGAACGTGCGGCGGGGCGGGGAACGGGGTGAGCGGGGTGAGCAGACGGGTGGTGCGGGGTGTCGCGGGAGCCGCCCTGGCCGTGGAGGCGGTGCTGCTCGGCTGCCGGGCGGCCGGGGTCCGGACACCGGGGGCGGTCCTGGCGGGGGCGGCGGCGCTGGCGGCGTGCGCCATGGCGGTCGAGTGCGTCGTGCTGGGGCGGCTGTGGCTCGCGGCGCGGCGCGCGGGTGCCGGTCGGCGGGACGCGGTGGGCGCGGTGGTGCGCACCGCCGTGCCGGGGCCGGTGCGCCGGCTCGTCGCGCACGAGGCACGGGCTCTGAGCAGCCTCGGGCTGTGGGTGCTGCGGCGGCGCCACGGCGTGCCGGAAGACGCCCTCGCCGTGCCGTACACCGGCCCGCAGACGGCGATGGTGTACGGCCTGCTGTTCGTCGCGCTGGTCGAGACGCTGGTGCTGGCGCTGCTGATCCCGTGGCCGGTCGTGCACGCGGTGGTACTGGTGCTGGACGCGTACGGAGTGGTCTTCGTCCTCGCGTTCCACGCCTCGTGCGTGACCCGGCCGCATGTGGTGGGGGCCGACGGGGCGCTGCGGATCCGTTACGGCGCCCTGTTCGACGTGCGGGTTCCGGCGGGGACGGTGGCGTCCGCTCGGGTCGAACGGCGCTGCCCCGAGGGCGGATCGGCGCGGGTGGGCGCCGACGGCGTGCTCGATCTCGCCGTGGGCGGCCAGACGACGGTGACGGTGGAGCTGACGGGTCCGGTGACGTTCGTGCGACCGCTGGGAAAGCACGGCTCGGCGCGGACGGTGCGGTTCCACGCGGACGATCCGGGGGCCGTCGTGACCGCTCTCGTACAGGGGCCGCGGAAGTCCCCGTAGGCTGGTGCGAGGCCCTTCGTGGGCCGTTCACCTGTGCGTACGTACGAAGGGAAACGCCGTGCTGGTGCTGTTGCCGCCGTCGGAGGGCAAGGCCGCGTCGGGGCGGGGCGCGCCGCTGAAACCGGAGTCGCTGTCGCTCCCGGGGCTGGCCGCGGCGCGGGCGGCGGTCCTCGACGAACTGGTCGAACTGTGCGCGGCGGACGAGGAGAAGGCCCGTGAGGTCCTGGGGCTGAGCGAGGGGCTGCGCGGCGAGGTCGCGAAGAACGCGGAACTGCGGACGGCGGGAACGCGGCCGGCCAGGGAGATCTACACCGGGGTGCTGTACGACGCCCTGGACCTGGCCTCGCTGGACGCGGCGGCCAAGCGGCGGGCCGGGAAGTCGTTGCTGGTCTTCTCCGGGCTGTGGGGCGCCGTGCGGGTGGGCGACCGGATTCCGTCGTACCGCTGCTCGATGGGGGTGAAGCTGCCCGGCCTGGGCGCCCTCGGGGCGTACTGGCGCGGCCCGCTGGCCGAGGTCATGCCGGAGGTGGCCGGGGACGGGCTCGTCCTGGACCTGCGGTCCTCCGCCTACGCCGCCGCATGGAAGCCGAAGGGGGAGGTGGCTCAGCGCACGGCGAGCGTGCGGGTGCTGCACTCCCAGATGGTGGACGGGGTCGAGAAGCGGTCCGTGGTCAGCCACTTCAACAAGGCGACGAAGGGCCGGCTGGTGCGCGACCTGCTGGTGTCGGGCGCGCGGCCGAAGGGACCCGCGGAGCTGGTCGGTACGCTGCGGGACCTCGGGTACGTGGTGGAGGCCGAGGCCCCGGAACGGTCCGGGCGGGCGTGGTCGCTGGACGTCGTGGTGACGGAGATCCACTGACGCGGGACCGGACGAGCCGCCGGGGATGCGTTGCATCATGCGCAACGCGCGTTGTGCATGATGCAGGTGCGCGGCAGGATGTGCCGCATGACCTCCTCCGTGCTGGACCTTGCCCCCGTCCTCCCCGTAGTCGTCCTGACGGATGCCGCCGACGCGGTGCCGCTCGCCCGGGCCCTGGTCGCCGGGGGGCTCCCCGCCATCGAGGTCACGTTGCGGACGCCCGCGGCCCTGGACGCGATCGGCGCGATCGCCGACGGGGTGCCGGACGCGGTGGTCGGCGCGGGCACGGTGATCTCGCCCCGGAACGTCGCCGACGCGGTCGCCGCGGGGGCCCGGTTCCTGGTCAGCCCGGGCTGGACGGACCCGCTGCTGGACGCGATGCGGGCGTCGGGAACGCCGTTCCTGCCCGGGGTCTCGACGACGTCCGAGGTGGTCGCGCTGCTGGAGCGCGGGGTCACGGAGATGAAGTTCTTCCCGGCCGAGGCGGCGGGCGGCACCGCCTACCTCAAGGCATTGTCCTCTCCGCTGCCACAGGCCCGGTTCTGCCCGACGGGCGGCATCTCGGCGGCGTGTGCCCCGTCCTATCTTGCGCTCCCCAACGTCGGTTGCGTGGGCGGCAGTTGGATGGTCCCGGCGGATGCCGTGGCGGCGAAGGACTGGGCGCGGGTGGAACGGCTCGCGCGCGAGGCCGCGGCGCTGCGCGGCTGACCGGGACCGATCCGGGCCCGGGGACGAGGACGGGAGACGCCCTGACCCGGGACCCGGACGGCCACGGGCGGCCCGGGACGGGCACAGGACCACGGGGCCCCGGACCGGGGCGGGCATCCGCCGTCCGGGGCGATGCGGGACAGGACCGATGTGCCGCGGGCGCGGCCTACCTCAGGTGCGAGGTGTCGTTCAGCAGCCGGAGCGAGGCGTTCCCGTCCGCGTAGTACGCCACCGCGGACACCGACGCCGCCGAGAGTTCCATGCGGAACAGGGCTTCCGGCGGGGCACCGAGGGCCAGCCGGACGAGGATCTTGATCGGCGTCACATGGGTGACGAGGAGGACCGTGCGGCCCGCATGGCGGGCGACGAGACGGTCCCGGGCGGCCGCCACCCGACGGGTGACCTCGGCGAAGCTCTCGCCTCCCCCGGTGGGAGCGGCCTCCTCGGACGCGAGCCAGGCGTCCAGGTCGGAGCCGTGGCGTTCACGCACCTCGGCGAACGTCAGCCCCTCCCAGGCGCCGAAGTCCGTCTCGCGCAGCCCCTCATCGATGCGGACCTCCAGGCCGAGCCGGGCCGCCACCGCATCGGCCGTCTCGCGGCAGCGCCGCAGCGGGGAGCTGACGACCTCCTGGATGGTGCCCCGGGCGGCCAACGACCGGGCGATGGCCTCGGCCTGACGGCGACCCGCCGCGGAGAGCTCGGGGTCGGTGCCGCCGCTGCCCGAGAACCGCTTCTCGGGGGTGAGGGCCGTCTCGCCGTGCCGGAGCAGGACGAAGGTGGCGGGCGCGCCGAGGTCGGGGGCAGCGCCCCAGCCCACCTGGGGCGCGGCCGCCGGGACGGCCGCCCGCTCCGGGGCCGTACCCGCCGTGGGAGCCGCACCGGTGACCGAGGCCGCTTCCGTGTCCGTCGGCGGGGCCGCCGTCGCCGCACCCGCCGCCGCACCCGCCGACGGCCGGGAGGCGAGGGCCGCGCGTGCCCTCGCCGCGCCCGCCGTCGCGTCACCGGGCGGGCCGGAGACCGGCGGCAGGGCGGCGGCGACCGACGGCCGGGCGATGTCGAGGGCGGCCGTCGACGCCGATGGATCCCACTGTTCACCACGTCGGCCCGCGTCCATCGCCTCGTTGGCGAGCCGGTCGGCGTGCTTGTTCCGCTCGCGGGGGATCCACTCGTACGTGACGGCCGAGGGCGGCAGGACGCGCCCCGCCTCGGCCGCGAGCGGCTTCATGTCCGGGTGCTTGATCTTCCAGCGGCCCGACATCTGTTCCACGACCAGCTTGGAGTCCATCCGGACCCGCACCCGGAGCGCGTCGTCCGCCGACGCGTCCGGTACCAGCGCCCTCGCCGCCTTCAGGCCCGCGATCAGGCCCTTGTACTCGGCGACGTTGTTCGTCGCGATGCCGATGTACTCCGCCGCCTCGGCAAGGGTCTCCCCCGTCGCCGGGTCGACGACGACGGCCCCGTAACCGGCGGGCCCGGGGTTGCCCCGGGATCCTCCGTCGGCCTCGACGACGAGTTGGCGCGGCGGGGTCATTACAGGCCCGACTCCGCCGTGCGGACCAGGATGCGACGGCAGTTCTCGCAGCGCAGCACGGTGTCCGGGGAGGCCGCCTTCACCTCGTTGATCTCCGTGATGTTCAGTTCGAGGCGGCAGCCCTCGCAGCGGCGCTGGTAGAGGCGGGCGGCGCCGATCCCGCCCTGCTGCTCGCGGAGCTTGTCGTACAGCTTCAGCAGGTCGGCGGGGACCGAGGCGGCGACGACCTCGCGCTCCTTGGTGACCGACGCCGCCTCCCCGTCGAGTTCCTCGGTCGCGGCGTCACGGCGGGCGGTGGCGTCGTCCGCCTTGGCCTGGACGGCGGAAACCCGGCCGGACAGCTCGGTGACGCGCTCCTGGACGGCCTCGCGGCGCTCCATCACTTCCAGGACGACGTCCTCCAGGTCGCCCTGGCGCTTGGCCAGCGAGGTGATCTCGCGCTGGAGGTTCTCCAGGTCCTTGGGCGAGGTGATCGCGCCCGAGTCGAGGCGCTGCTGGTCGCGGGCGGCCCGCTGGCGCACCTGGTCGACGTCCTGCTCCGCCTTGGTCTGCTCGCGGGCGGTGTCGCTCTCCTCGGTCTGCGAGGCGATCAGCAGGTCGCGCAGCTGCGCGAGGTCGCTGGTGAGCGACTCGATCTCGGCGTGCTCGGGCAGCGACTTGCGCCGGTGGGCGAGCTGCGACAGGCGGACGTCGAGGGCCTGGACGTCGAGGAGTCGGATCTGGTCGGCGGGCGCGGCGTTCAGTTGGGGGCTCCAGAAGAGTGGTGGGTGGTGGTGGTCCAGGGGTCGGTGACCTGCTTCGAGACGTGGACCCGCAGGTCCCATCCGTGGCGGTCGGAAATCGCGTCGAGCTGCGCCGCGGCCTGTTCGCACCAGGGCCACTCGGTGGCCCAGTGCGCGGCGTCGACCAGGCCGAGCGGGGAGTGCTGGATGGCCTCGGACGCCGGGTGGTGGCGCAGGTCGGCGGTGAGGAACGCGTCGACGCCCGCGGCGCGCACCGCGTCGAAGAGGCTGTCGCCGGACCCCCCGCTGACCGCCACGGTGCGCACCATGGCCGCCGGGTCCCCGGCGAGCCGGATGCCCTGGGCGGTGGCGGGCAGCCGGGCGGCGGCGCGGGCCGCGAAGTCGGCCAGGCTCTCGGGGTGGTCGAGCACACAGATCCGGCCGAGGCCACGACGGCCCGCGGGGTCGGTGGGATCCGGTACGAGGGGCCGTTCGACGCGCAGGTCGAGGGCACCGGCGAGGGCGTCCGAGACACCCGGGTCGGCGGTGTCGGCGTTGGTGTGGGCGACGTGCAGCGCGATGTCGTGCTTGATCAGGGTGTGCACGACACGGCCCTTGAAGGTGGAGGCGGCGACCGTCGTCGTACCCCGCAGGTAGAGCGGGTGGTGGGTGACGATCAGCTGGGCACCGAGCCGGAGCGCCTCGTCGACGATCTCCTGGACGGGATCGACCGCGAAGAGGACCCGGTCCACGTGCGACCCGGGGTCGCCGCAGACGGTGCCGACCGCGTCCCAGCTCTCGGCCCGCTCGGGCGGCCAGAGCGCGTCGATCTCGGCGAGGACTTCAGACAGACGGGGCACAAGGAAAAGGCTACCTGCCCGCCGCGCGCCGTCGACCAGGGCCGCCGGTCGTCGCCGTCGGCCCCGCGGTCGGTCGCGGCCGCCGGCCTTCCGTCGGCCGTGGCCGCCGGTCCGCCGCAGCCGGCCGACGGCGCCGCGGAACGGGCCCGCCGGCCGCGAAGCCGGTCGCGCCGCGGGCGGGGCAGCCGCGCCGTGAGGCCGCCCCGCGCCCCGGCCGTGTCAACTACTTCACGAGGTCGGCGCGGAGGTCGTCGAGGACCAGGTCGGCGGCCGTGACGCCGAGGCCGAGGTACCAGGTCTCGTCGGGAACGTCCTTGGCCCGGCCCTCCTTGACCGCCTTGAGGTTCTTCCACAGCGGGTTGGACTGGGTGGTGTCGCGCTTGGTGGCCTTCACGTCCCCGTAGACGCCGGTGAAGATCCAGTCGGCGTCGGCCTCGTCGATCTTCTCCGAGCTGATCTCCGCGGCGAGGTCGTCGATCTGCTGGTTCTTGGGCCGGGGCAGGCCGACGTCCTCGAGGACGGTGCCGATGAAGGACGCCTTGGCGTAGAGGCGGATCCGGTCCGGCATGTAGCGGACCATGGAGATGGTCGGCTTGTCCGCGCCGATGTCGTCGCCGAGCTTCTTCGCCTTCGCCTCGTAGGCGTCGAGTTCGGTCTTCGCCTTGGCGGTCCTGTCCAGCGCCGCGGCGTTGAGGAGGTAGTTCTCCTTCCAGGTGAAGCCCGGGCGGATGGAGAACACGGTCGGCGCGATCTTGGAGAGCGCGTCGTACTTGTCGGCGGCGCGCAGCTGACTGCCGAGGATCAGATCGGGCTTGAGGTTGGCGATCGCCTCGAGGTTGAGGTTGTTGATGGTGCCGATGTTCTTCGGGTCGCCCGCGTCCTTCTTCAGGTACGAGGGGATGGCCGCGTCGCCCTCTGAGGGGGCGTAGCCGACCGGCTTCACGCCCAGCGAGACGACGTTGTCGAACTCGCCGACGTCCAGCACGACGACGCGCTTGGGGGCCGCCTTGATCTCGGTCCTGCCCATGGCGTGGGTGACCGTCCGGGGGAACTCGCCCGCCTCGGCGTCGGTTCCGTACCCGGCCGTCTTCTTCGCGGCGTCGGCGAAGTCCTTGCCGCCCGTCGCGACGGCCGCCTTCTTGTCGCCGCCGTTGTCCGACTTGGCGGAGTCCTCGGAGCCCCCGTCGCCGCTCCCGCAGGCAGAGAGGGAGAGGGCGGCGGCCACCGCAAGGCCGACTGCGGCGGTGCCGCGGCGACGAAGGGACATGTCTTGCTCCAGTTGTCGATCAAGCCGTAGGTCAAACAGGTATCGCTTAGGGATGCCTAACCTTAGCCAGTCCCCCAGGATCAACCACAGCCACCCCCTATCCGTCAGGGAATTACGGACATCACCACCCTTATGCGTGAAGTGCGGAGGCTCGCATTGTTCGGCTGGCAGTGCGATAACTACCGTCTGTCGCTGGAGGTGATCAGACCGTGACTGTCTGTGCCATCGAGGGTGGGCCCGCTGGGGCCACTGGGACGACCGGAGACCCCGGGGACGGTGTACCGCAGGACGACGACCCGCCGCACACACCGGCGGCGCGGCCCGCGTTCACGATCGCGGCGGACGGCTCGTACGCGGCCCGGCTCGCCGCGCGCGAGGTCCCCGGAGATCCGTGCCACGGGACCGGGGAGCCGCCCGGCGCCGCCGCGCGGGCGTGGTTCGTGGAGCGCTGGACGCTCGACGGGCACGAGCCGTACGCGGTGCCGCTCCCCCTCGACCAGCCGGAGGAACCCGACTCGGACGTACTGCCGTTGACCGACGGGCGGGTGCTGATCCGGCGCCGGGTCGCGGACCGGCACGCGTTCTCGCTGCTCTACCCGACCGGACCCGGCACCGGTGAACTGTCGCTCGGCACCGTCGGATGCGAGGAGCTGACGCTGTTGCCGCCGTGCCCGGACGGCATCAGCGCGTACGCCCTGTCGCCCGGCGAGCGGTCCACCACCGTCTGGCTGGTCACGGGCGGCGTCCTCGGCCCCGAGCCGGTCGCACAGGTGCCGGGACGCTGCACCGGAGGGGTCTGGCTGGACCGGGCCGGGCGAATGCTCGCCCTGGACCGGGAGTTGCCGGGCGGCGGACCGGTCAAGGCGGTGGCCGTGGACCTGGGGCGGGGCGGCGCGCTGACGCCGCTGCTCCAGATCGGACCGGACAGCGACGACCGGCTGCTGCTCGCCGACCCGGACAGCGGGCTGCTGCTGATCCGCTCGAACGCGCCGGGCCACGACCGGATCGGCTGGGGGGTGTTGGGGAGTCGTCTGCCGGTGCGCTTCCCGGAGTGCCTGTGTCCGGCGGACGTGGCGGTGACGCCGTTCGCCGTGCAGCCGGGGCAGATGCTGACGCCGGAGGACTGCGCGGTGGCGCTGCGCGTGGACGGGGCGGCGGGCAGTTGGCTCGGGCTGTGGCGCCCGGCGGACCGTCGGCTGTTCCAGGTGGCCGCTCCCGAGGGCTGGCACGCCGGGCGCGGGGTGTGGACCCGGGACGGCGTGCTGAGGCTGCCGTACACCGACGCGAACGTGGCGTGCGGGGTGGTGTCGCTGGACGCGTCGGTGGAGCTTCCTGCGGATGCGGCGGCGGACGCGCGGGCGGGTATCGGTCCCTGGGCGGGGACGGGTGCCGCGGCGGGTACGGAAAGCGGTATGCAACCGTCCGCCGCCGCTGTGCCTCTTCCTGTGTGCAGGCCGGTTCCACTGGGGCAGGCACCACTCGTGGGACGCGTGGTACCTGGTTAAGATTTCGGGCCTGGGCCGCGCAGCCGTGTCGGCGGTCGCCGGAGGCGGCCTTGTCGTGCCGCGGTGGCGTGTTCGGCCCTGGTGACACTCACACGCAAGCACATAAGCACGTAAGCGATCACGACGGGGTGACTTCCCACATGTCTGAAGCCCGAACCGACACGACCCAGACGCGCCCGCAGGGGGCGGACGCGGAACGGGCCGAAGCCGGCGGCTCCGGAAAGCACCGAGGGGGTGTGTCGACGGACGACACGGCAGTACAGCCGCACGGCCGCCACCGCCGCCCCTCCGAGGGGGACAGCCGGGCGGCCTGACCGCGCGCAACAACGACAGCGACGAGGGACGGGTGGGCCCCGGAAGCCGTTCTCGGCTTTCGGGGCCCACCCGTCTCCGGCTTCCGGGGGCCATCCGCCTCCGGGCTTCCGGTGCGCGGGGGTGGTCGTTCCCGGTGCGCGGTGCGTGGCCCCCTACCGGCACGCGGCCGGCCTTTCCCGTACCGGTGCGTGCGCGCCCCGCTCAGCCCCGTTTCAGGCCGAGCACCTCCGCCGCCGCGAAGGTCTCGTTCGGCGGGCGGTCGGCATAGTACGGCGAGAGCAGTTCGTCCAGCTCGTCGAAGGTGAACGCCTCCTTCGACGAGTCGAACTTCGCGGCCACCCTGGGGCGTTCGGCGATCGCGACCATTCCGCCGTGCACGACGAGCAGTTGCCCGTTGACCCGGGCCGCGGCCGGGGAGGCCAGGTAGCCGACCAGGGGCGAGACGTGCTCGGGGGCGAGCGGATCGAGCCTGCCGTCCTCCGGTTCCTGGAAGCCCGCGAAGACGTCCTCGGTCATCCGGGTGCGGGCGCGCGGGCAGATGGCGTTGGCGGTGACGCCGTACTTGGCCAGGGCGAGGGCTGTGGAGGTGGTCAGGCCGACGATGCCGCCCTTGGCCGCCGCATAGTTCGGCTGCCCCGCCGAACCGGCCAGGAACGCCTCCGAGGACGTGTTGACGACCCGTCCGTACACCGGGCCGCCGGACTCCTTGGAGCGGGCACGCCAGTGCACCGCCGCGAAGTGCGTGGTGTTGAAGTGGCCCTTGAGGTGGACCCTGATGACGGAGTCCCATTCGTCCTCGGTCATCGAGAAGATCATCCGGTCACGCAGGATGCCCGCGTTGTTGACCAGGATGTCGAGCTTTCCGTAGGTGTCGACGGCCAGTTCCACCAGGGAGCGGGCCTGCTCGTGGTCGGAGACGTCGCCGAGGTGCGCGACCGCCCGGCCGCCCGCCGCGCGGATCTCCTCGACGACCTCCTGCGCCGGGTCCGCCGACGCCTCGCCGGAGCCGTCGCGTCCGGCCTGCCCGTAGTCGTTGACGACGACGGACGCGCCGAGCCGGGCGAGTTCCAGCGCCTCGGCGCGTCCGAGGCCGCGGCCCGCGCCCGTGACGATCGCGCTCAGGCCGTCCAGAGGAAGTGACAGGGGATGTGACATCGGGTTCTCGGAACCTCTCAGGAGGGAGCGGGGGTACGGGAACGGGGCCACAGCCGGGTCCCGGGCCGGGGCCTGGAACCGATCCAGGTCCCGGTTCCGTGGCCGTGGCCCGGTCCCGGACCTCGGTCCGGGCCGGATCCGGACCGAGGTCCTGGGCCGGGCCCGGAACCGGGGCGGCCCGGGCCGGGGCGGACGGCGGAAGCGGCGGCGAGGGGTTCAGAGCTCGACGCAGGTGCGCAGCGACGTCCCGGTCCGCATCTGGTCGAGGGCGTCGTTGATGCCGTCCAGCCGCACCCGGTGGGTGATCATCGATTCGAGGTCGATCCGGCCTGCCCGCCACAGTTCGACGGCGCGTCCGTAGGAGCGGAGCACGTCGCCCCCGCCGTACATGGAGGGCAGGATGCGCTTCTCGTCGAAGAACAGCTCGAACATGTTGACCTGGAAGTGGTCGTCCAGCGCGCCCGCGCCGACGATGCAGAGGGTGCCACCGCGCCGGGTGTTCTCGTACGCGGTGCGCGCGGTGGCCGACTTGCCGACGACCTCGAAGACGTAGTCGAAGCCCTCGCCCGCGGTGATCCGCTGCCTGGCGTCGGCGAACTCGTCGGGGGACACGGCCTCGGTCGCGCCGAACCGCAGCGCCGCCTCGCGCCGGGACGCGACCGGGTCCACCGCGACGATCTGGGCGGCGCCCTGCACCCTGGCTCCCTGGACCGCCGAGATCCCGACGCCGCCGCAGCCGATCACCGCGACCGACGAACCGGCCTCCACCTGTGCGGTGTTGATCGCCGCGCCGAGCCCCGTGGTCACCCCGCAGCCGATCAGCGCGGCGATCTCGAACGGGACGTCGTCGGGGATGGGCACCGCGCAGCCCGCGCCGACGACGACCTCCTCGGTGAAGGTGCCGGTGCCCGCGAATCCGAACACGTCCCCGCCGGGGCGCTTGAAGTTGGGGGTGCCCGCGTTCATGAAGCCGGCCAGGCAGAGATGGGTCTGACCACGCCTGCAGGACGGGCACGCCCCGCACGCGGGCAGCCAGCAGACCAGCACCCGGTCACCCGCCTTCAGCCCGGTGACCCCGTCGCCGACGTCGACGACCTCGCCCGCGCCCTCGTGGCCGGGGATGAAGGGGGCCGGCTGGGGCAGCACGCCGTTCATCGCGGAGAGGTCGGAGTGGCACAGCCCGGTGGCGCGGATCCGGATCCGGACCTTCCCCGGGCCGAAGCCCACCGCCTCGACGTCGTCGAGGACCTCCAGTTTGTCCTGGCCTATCTCATGCAGTACGGCTGCGCGCATGGTGCGGCTCCCCTCATGGGCCCGGGTCGGGTACGCGTCCCGCCGGCCCGTACCGCGGGCCGGCGGACCTCTCGGAATCGGATCAGGAGTGACGAACAGGAACGGCGGAGGTGCCAGAGGTACTGGGAGTGCCAGAGGTGCTGGGAGTGCCCGGAAGCGCCGGTGGTGCCGGAGGCGCCGAGGGCGACGGGAACGGCAGGAGTGGCACGGGTGTCGGGTGACGGGAACGACAGGAGCGGCGGGCTCCCGGGAAGGTCCGCGGAAGTCTCAGGAGCCCCCGGAGCCCCCGGAACGCTCGACGTATTCGACGAAGGTGTCGCCGAGCACCGGGGCATCGTCCCGTTCGACGGCGCTCACCTCGGCCCGGACGTGGTCCTCGCCGGTCCACATCCGGATGCGGAGGGTCTCGCCGGGGAAGACGATCCCGGCGAACCGGGTGCGGTAGGAGCGGATACGGGTCACGTCGCCGCCGAGCACCGTGTCGGTGACGGCCTTGAGCGTCATGCCGTAGGTGCACAGTCCGTGCAGGATCGGCCGGTCGAAGCCGGCCCGCCGGGCGAACTCGGGGTCGGCGTGCAGCGGGTTCCAGTCACCGGAGAGGCGGTAGAGCAGGGCCTGGTCCGGGCGGATCGGCCGCTCCACGACGTGGTCGGGGTCGCCGGTGGGCGGGTCCGACCGTCCGGACGGGCCGCGCTCACCGCCGAAGCCGCCCTCGCCCCGCACGAAGATCTGCGCGTCGTTCGTCCACAGCGGCCCCTCGTCGTCGGCGGCCTCGGTACGCAGCACCAGGACGGCCGCCTTGCCCTTGTCGTACACCGCGGCGACCTTCGAGGTCTGCACGGCTGCGCCCTTCACGGGGATCGGCCGGTGCACCCGGACGCTCTGCCCACCGTGCAGGACGGCGGCGAGATCGATGTCGACGCCGGGCGAGGAGAGCCCGCCGACGACGCCCATGCCCGCGCCCGCCACCGTGGCGAAGGAGGGCAGCACCCGGAGCCGGGACTCCAGGGTGTAGCGCAGTTCGCCGGGGTCGGTGGCGGCGTCGGCCCCGGCGGGGCCGGTGCCCGCGCCGATGCCCAGGTGGTAGAGCTGGACGTCCTTGTGGTCCCAGCTGATCCGGGTGGAACGGGGTTCGGCGGCAACAGCCTTTTCGGCATCAATCGGCATGGGAAAGCTGCTCCTTGACGGTGGGAGACCTCGGCGCGGCCGTCCGCACCGTCGACCGCACCGAGGCCGTGCGGGACCGGCCGTCACACTCGTTCTAGAACGTGTTCCAGCCGATGACCCCCATGTATAACGCAGCCCCCAGTCGTTGTGAAGGCCATTGCTGACGATGCGTCAGATCCATGTCGTCGGCCGCCACCGGGACCCATGACACATGCCATGGCGAAGTCCGTACGCACGCCCCTGCCGGTCCCCGGGGCCCCTCCGTAGCCCGCCCATCGGTCGGCCGACCTGGGCTGGGCGACCACCGGGGGACACGCGCCCGACGCGGGCACGATCGTTCGCCGCCGTATGCCCCGGTGCGCCCCTCCGTCTGGGACGCTTGCCGTATGACCGACATGCCCGGTGGGCGGCCCGCGAAGTGTGTACGAGTCCTGCTCGCCGAGGACCGGGGCATGATGCGCGGCGCGCTCGCCCTGCTGCTCGGGCTGGAGCCGGACATCGAGGTGGTGGCGCAGGTGGCCGCCGGGGACGAGATCGTGGACGCGGCGCTGCTGTCCCGCCCCGATGTGGCGCTGCTGGACATCGAACTGCCGGGCCGCAGCGGTCTGGACGTCGCCGCCGACCTGCGGGAGGAGGTGCCGGACTGCCGGGTGCTGATCCTCACCACGTTCGGTCGGCCCGGCTGTCTGCGCCGGGCGATGGAGGCCGGGGCGGTGGGGTTCCTGGTCAAGGACGGCCCGGTCGAGGAGATCGCCGGAGCGATCCGCCGAGTGCTGGCCGGCGAGACGGTCGTCGACCCGGCGCTGGCCGCCGCCGCGCTCGGTGCCGGGCCCAGCCCGCTGACCGCGCGGGAGCGGGACGTGCTGAACGCGTCCGTGGACGGGGCGACGGTGGCGGACATCGCGGCGACGGTGCACCTGTCCGAGTCGACGGTACGGAACCATCTGTCCTCGGCCATCGGCAAGACCGGAACGCGCAATCGGATGGAGGCGGTCCGGGAGGCCCGGCAGCAGGGGTGGCTCTGACGGGGGACGACCGGGTCACCGCGTGGCGGGCCGGTGGCGCGGCAGCCAGAGGGCCATCAGCAGCAGCCCGCCCAGCAGGACGGCGGCGGCCGTGCGGAACGCGAGCGCGTAACCGGCGGTGAGTTCCTCGGGCCCGGTGCCGCCCGCGGTGCGGGCGGCGGCGACGGTGGAGAGCACGGCGAGACCGAGCGCGCCGCCCATCGTGCGGGAGGTGCCGACGAGGCCGGAGACGAGACCGGACTCGCCGGGTGCCACGCCCGAGATGGCGAGTGAGGCGAGCGGGGTGAGTGCCAGGCCCGCGCCGGCCATCATCAGGATGCCCGGCAGACAGACCGCGGTGAGGTACGAGCCGTCGGCGTTCATCGTGGACTGCCAGGCGAAGCCCGCGGTGGCGGCGGCCGTACCGATGAGCGCCAGGTTCTTCGCGCCGACCCGGGCCATGATCGGTGGTGCGCATTTCGAGCCGAGGACCACGGCCAACGACGTGGGCAGCAGGGCGAGTCCGGCCTTCATCGGGGTGTAGCCCAGCACCGTCTGGGCGTACACCGTCATGAAGTACCACATCGCGAACGTGCTGGAACCGATGACGAACGTTGCCGCGTTCGCCGAGGTCACCGACCTCACCCGCAACACCCTGAGCGGCATCAGCGGCTCGGCCGACCAAGCCTCCACCACGACGAACACGACGAGCACGGCCACCCCGCCGAGCAGCGGCACCAGGGTCCGCGCCGCCGTCCAGCCCGCTTCCTCGGTCTGCACGATGCCGTAGGCGACGGCCGCGAGGCCCACCGTGACCAGGACCGCGCCCAGGTAGTCGATCCGCCGCCGCTCGCCCGAGCGGCCCTCGGCGAGCAGGAGCGCGGAGCCGACCAGGACGAGCGCCCCGATGGGCACATTGACCAGCAGGACCCACCGCCAGGAGAGCAGGTCGGTCAGCACCCCGCCGATCAGCCCGCCGGCCGCGCCGCCGCCCGCGCCGACGGCCATCCAGGTGCCAATGGCCTTCGTCCTGGCCGGGCCCTCGGGGAACACGGCGGTGAGCAGGGTCAGGGTGGCGGGAGCGAGCACGGCGGCGCCGAGCCCCTGCACGGCGCGCGCGGCCAGCAGCTGCCAGCCCTCCTGGGCGAGGCCACCGGCCAGGGAGGCGGCGGTGAACAGGCCGAGGCCGGTGAGGAACATCCGCTTGCGGCCGTAGATGTCGGCGGCGCGTCCGCCGAGCAGCATGAACCCGGCGAACGCGATGGAGTAGGCGTTGAGCACCCACTGCAGTCCCCCGGGGCTCATTCCGAGGTCGGTGCGCATGGACGGCAGGGCGACGTTGACGACGGACACGTCCAGCACGACGAGGAACTGACCGACGCAGGCGGCGAGTACCGCCGCCCAGGTACGGGTGTCCGGTCCGGTTCGCGGGGGCGTGGATGTGGTGACGTCAACCATGGCGGCCATCCTCGCAGCAGTCCCGCACCTCGTACATCGTCGTACGGACCGGCCGGGTCCGGACCGGCCACGCACGCACCGGCCTTCTGCCTCCGCTACCTCCGCAACAGCGTCACCACCGCCGCCCCGCCGAGCCCGATGTTGTGGGCGAGGCCGGTGCGGGCGCCCTCCACCTGTCGCTCCCCCGCCTCGCCTCTGAGCTGCCAGGTGAGTTCGGCGGCCTGGGCGAGTCCGGTGGCACCGAGCGGGTGCCCCTTGGAGATCAGCCCGCCGGACGGGTTGACCACCCAACGGCCGCCGTACGTGGTGGCCCCGGACTCCACGAGCTTCCCGGACTCGCCCTCGCCGCACAGCCCCAGCGCCTCGTACGTGAGGAGCTCGTTGATGGAGAAGCAGTCGTGCAGCTCGATCACGTCGAGGTCGGCGGCCGACAGCCCGGACGCCTCGTACACCTGCTGTGCGGCGGCCCGGGACATCGGCTGTCCCACCGCGTCGACGCACGTGCCGGAGGCGAAGGACTCCTCGGTGTCGGTGGTCATGGCCTGGGCGACGATCTCGACCGCCCGGTCGCCGAGACCGTGGCTCTCGACGAAGCGTTCCGAGACGACGACGGCGGCGGCCGACCCGTCGGAGGTGGGTGAGCACTGGAGCTTGGTGAGCGGGCGGTGGATGGTCTTCGCGGCGAGGATCTCCTCGACCGTGTACGGGTCCTGGAACTGGGCGTACGGGTTGTTCACCGAGTGCCGGTGGTTCTTGGCGCCGACCGCGGCGAGCTGCGCCTCGGTCGTCCCGTACCGGTCCATGTGCTCGCGGGCCGCGTTGCCGAAGATCTGGGCGGTGGGCGGGCTCATCTCGAAGCCGTGTGCGGCGGCCATCACCCCGTAGTGGCGGGCGACCGGCGACGTCCTGAAGTCCGCGGCGCCCCCGTCCGCCCCGCCCCCGCCGAGCGCACCCCGGGACATCTTCTCGAAGCCCAGTGCGAGAACGCAGTCGGCGGCGCCGCCCTCGACGAACTGCCGGGCCATCATGAGCGCGGTGGAGCCGGTGGCGCAGTTGTTGTTGACGTTGTAGACGGGCACCCCGGTCAGCCCCAGCTCGTACACGGCCCGCTGCCCGGCGGTGGACGGCTGGAAGCAGTAGCCGACGGGCACCTGTTGCACCTGCGCGTAGTCGATCCCGGCGTCGACGAGGGCCGCCGTCCCGGCCTCCTTCGCCATGTCCCAGTACTGCCAGTCGCGGGTCTCGGGCTTCTCGAACCTCGTCATCCCGACCCCGACGACGTACGCCTTGGACGCCCTGCGTGTTTCGTGCGGCTTCATGGACGAACCCCTTCCGTTCCTTCGGTCGCGTTCCGTTCCTTCGGTCGTGTTCGGTTCCTTCGGTCGCGTTCGGTTCCTTCAGTCGCGCGGGAGACCGAGGATGCGTTCGGCGACGACGTTGAGCTGGACCTGGGTGGTGCCGCCCGCGATGGTCAGGCAGCGGGACATCAGGAAGCCGTGCACGGCCCGCTCGGCCGCTCCCTCGGCGGTCGCCCCGGCCGGGCCGAGGAGTTCGAGGGCCAGTTCGGCGACCTTCTGCTGGTGGGTGGTCTGGACGAGCTTGCGCACGGAGGCGCCCGCGCCGGGTTCGAGGCCGGACACCTGGCGCAGGGTGGTGCGCAGGGAGACGCAGGCGAGCGCGTGGGCCTCGGCGGCGAGGGCGCCGATCCGGGCCCGGTGGCTGCCGTCGAGTTCGCCGGAGCGGGCGATCAGCGCCTCCAGCCCGGTGTCGAAGGTCAACTGATCGGCCATGTGGACGCGTTCGTTGCCGAGGGTGTTGCGGGCGACCCGCCAGCCGTCGTCCGGCGCGCCGACGACGGCGTCGGCGGGCAGCAGGACGTCGTCGAAGTACACCTCGTTGAAGAGGGAGTCGCCGGTGATCTCCTTCAGCGGGCGGATGTCGATGCCCTCGGTGTTCTTCATGTCGACGAGGAAGTAGCCGATCCCCCGGTGCTTGGGGGCGTCCGGGTCGGTCCGTGCCAGCAGGATCCCGTGGTCGGCCGAGCGGGCGGCGCTCGTCCACACCTTCTGCCCGTTGATCCGCCAGCCCTCGTCGGTCCGTTCCGCCTTCGTGCGGAGCGAGGCGAGGTCGGAACCCGCGCCGGGCTCGGAGAACAGCTGGCACCACTGGAGTTCGCCGCGCAGGGTGGGCAGCAGATAGCGCTCCTGCTGCTCGGGCGTGCCATGGGCGATGAGTGAGGGAATGACCCAGGTGGCGATGCCGAGATCGCTGAGCCGTACGCCCTGCTCCCTCAACTCCTTCTGCACGGCGAGCTGTTGCACAGGGCTCGCGCCCAGCCCGTACGGGGCGGGGAGGTGCGGGGCGGCGTAGCCGGTGGGGGCGAGGGCGCGGCGGGCGGCCTTCGGGTCGAGGCCGCGGACGGCGGTGACGGCCTCGCGGGCCTCGGCGCGGTGGCCGGCGGCCTCGGCGGGGAGTTCGAGGACGAGTTCGCGGCGCGCCCCGCCCTCGGCGAGCCGCAGCGCCCGCAGCCGGTGGGCGTCCCCGGGGCCCAGCAGTTGCCGGGCGACCACGGCCCGGCGCAGATACAGGTGGGCGTCGTGTTCCCAGGTGAAGCCGATGCCGCCGAGGATCTGGATGCAGTCCTTGGCGCAGCCGTGGGCGGCGTCGAGGGCTTCGGAGGCCGCGAGGGCGGCGGCCAGGGAGCGCACGTCCGGGGCCGTGCCCGGTTCCTCGGCGGCGCGGGCCGCGTCCCACACCAGGGCGCGGGCCCGCTCGACCCGGACGAGCATGTCGGCGCAGAGGTGCTTGACGGCCTGGAACCGCCCGATGGGGCGGCCGAACTGTTCGCGGACCTTGGCGTATTCGGTGGCGGTGCCCAGCGCCCGGGACGCGATGCCGCACGCCTCGGCGCTCAGGAGGACGGCGGCGAGGTCGCGGACCTGCGCGGTGTCGGTCCGTACGAGGCGCTCCGCCGGGACGAGTACGCCGTCCGCGCGGACCTCGGCCGTGGGGCGGGTGGGGTCGACGCCGCGGTGCGGGCGGACGGTCAGCCCGTCGGCTGTGGCGTCGACGGCGAACCAGAGGGTTCCGTCGGCCGATTCGGCGGGGAGCAGGAGGAGATCGGCGTCGGCGCCCGACAGGACGGGCGGGGCCGCGCCGTCGAGCAGGTGGCCGTCCCCCTGCTCCACGGCGGTGAGGGTGCCGGCCCCGAGGGCGACGGCGCCGACGCGCCGACCGGACGCGAGATCGCGCAGCACCGGATCGTCGGCGTCCGCCGCGTGCAGCACGGCGGCGGCGAGTGCGGTCGTCACGTGCGGGCCGGGAAGCACGCCCCGGCCCGTCTCCTCCAGGACGACGGCCAGATCGAGGAGCCGGCCGCCCCCGCCGCCGTGCTTCTCGGGCAGATGGACGGAGAGCAGGCCCTGTTCCGCGAGCGCGCCCCAGTACCCGGGACGCGCTCCGGGGGCGGCCGGGGCCTCCGCGTCGAGGGGCTCGCGCACCTCCTCCGGTGGTACGGCGCGGGCCAGCCACCCCCGTACGGCTTGCGCCAACTCCCTCTGTTCTTCGGTGATTCCGATGCCCATGCGGATCCTCGCCGGTCGCAGCCACTGGAACGGGCGGCCAGAGTAGAACACGTTCCATTCTGACGGAAGGTCAGAATGCGGTGCGGTCCGGACGGCCGCGGGGTGGCGTAGGGCGGCCGACTCCTCGTCACCCGCGCCGCGCGACGGCGATCCGACGGCCGGACCACGCCCCACCGGCGCTTGCTTCGGGCCGAGTGCGCTGCCGTGCCCCGTTCGCGCCGCGCTCACCGGAATACCGGGCATCCATGGCAAGTTGCACCGTGCACGTACGTGGCGGCCGGCGCATTCCGCCGCCGCGCCCGGACGCCTGCCCTCGATCACCGCCCCCGACCATGCCGCCCGGAGGCCGCACGCATGCCGAAGACGTCCCACGGACAGCACCCCCGTACCGACACCGAGGAACTCCCCGATCCGCGGAGGCGCGGCGCGAACGGCGGCGTCGTCCCCGTGCTCGCCTTCGCGGGCATCACCGTCGCCGTGATGCAGACCCTGCTCGTTCCCGTCATCAAGGACCTGCCCGCCTTCCTGCGCACCACCCCGTCCAACGCCACCTGGGTGATGACCGCGACTCTGCTCGCGGGGGCCGTGGCCACCCCGATCATGGGGCGGCTCGGCGATCTGTACGGCAAGCGCAAGATGCTGCTCGCCAGCCTCGCCGTGATGGTGACCGGCTCCCTGATATGCGGCTTCACCGACGCTCTCGTGGTGATGATCGTGGGGCGCGCGCTCCAGGGCTTCGCGATGGGAGTCATACCGCTGGGCATCGGCATCATGCGCGACGAACTGCCCCGTGAGCGGCTCGGGTCGGCGCTGGCACTGATGAGTTCCTCGATCGGGGTGGGCGGCGGACTCGCGCTGCCCGCCGCCGCGCTGATCGCCCAGCACTTCGACTGGCACACCCTGTTCTTCGCCGCGGCCGGTCTCGGGGTGCTGGCGATGGCGCTCACCGTCCTCGCCGTACCGGAGACGACGCTGCGCGCCCCCGGGCGGTTCGACCTGGTCGGCGCGCTCGGGCTCTCGCTCGGCCTGGTCTGTCTGCTGCTGCCGGTCACCAAGGGCAGCGACTGGGGCTGGACCTCGGGCACCACGCTCGGTCTGATCGGCGCCGCGCTGCTGGTCCTCGGGCTGTGGGGCCTCTTCGAACTGCGCATCGCGGCACCGCTCGTCGATCTGCGGACCACCGCCCGGCGCGAGGTGCTGCTGACCAACCTCGCCTCGATCATGGTGGGGGTCGCCTTCTACGCGGTGTCGCTGGTCCTGCCGCAGCTGCTCCAGCTGCCGACGGCCACGGGCTACGGCCTCGGGCAGTCGCTCGTGGTCGCCGGGCTGTGCATGGCACCGCTCGGCCTGACGATGATGTTCGTGACCCCGCTGTACGCCCGACTGTCCGCCCGCCGCGGCCCCAAGGCGTCGCTGATGCTCGGGATGCTGGTCATCGGGGTCGGTTACGGGGCCGGGCTCGGGCTGATGGACGCCGCCTGGCAGACGGTGGTGATCACGGTGGTGATCGGGGCCGGCATCGGACTCGCGTACTCCTCACTGCCCGCACTGATCAACGGGGCCGTCGACCCGTCCGAGACGGGCGCGGCCAACGGCCTGAACAGCCTGATGCGATCGATCGGTACGTCGGCGTCGAGCGCCGTGATCGGGATGGTCCTCGCGAACACCTCGGTACGCACGGGCGGGGTGGCGGTGCCGTCGATGGAAGGGTTCCGGACCTCGTTCCTGATCGCGGCGGGGGCGGTGGCGGCCGGGCTGGTGCTGGCCGCGTTCCTGCCGTCGCAGCGTGACGCCATGCGGCCGGTGCCGCCGACCACGACAGGTCCCGGCAGCGCGGACGACGCGGCGTCGGCCCCGGTCGCGGCGCCCACCGCGTCCCGTACCGTCGCGGGCTCGGCCGGATTCCGGGGCCGGGTGCTGGACGAGGACGGGGCCCCCGTGGCCCGCGCCAATGTCACCCTGATCGACCACCACGGGCATCAGGCCGGTCTCGCCGTGGCGGACGAGGACGGCCGCTACGCGCTGCCCGCCCCGTCCGGCGGCACCTACGTCCTGGCCGGCTCGGCCACCGGGTACGCGCCGCGCGCCCGCTCCGTCACCCGCCCGGGCAACGGGCTTCCGGTCGACGCCGACCTGGTGCTGGAGGCCAGGACCCCGCACGGGAGCCGCGCGGAGCTCGCGGGCCCCGGCGCCTGACCGGCCCGCACCGGCCACCGGGCCGGACACGTCTTCCGCCCGCCCCGGCGCAGCACAATCCCTCGACCCAGCACGTTCCCCGCCCTTCCCGCGCCCCGGCAGCGGGCGGGGCGGCGTCACAAAACCGCCGCCACGCCGGGGGCAACCGCCATACCGGGGGCAGCCGACGCGCCGGGGCCGTCGGCACACCGGAATCGTCGGCACACCGGCGCCGTCGGCAGGCGCGGGTCGTCAGCGCACCGGCGCGTCGAACCGCGGTGTCGTCGCGAGCAGATGGGAGACGTCCGTCCCGGCGGGCAGCTCCTGCGGCTCCGCGCCGCGGACGAACAGCCGGGCGGGACGGGCGCCCTGCACCCGGGCCTGACGTCCGTCGACCCGCAGCCACGAGCCCTCGCGCAGGCCGAGCACCGGTACGTCGTTCTCCTCCAGGAACTCGGTGAGCCGCTCCTCGCGCGTCTCGCCCTTGTGGGTGCTCTCCGGGTCCGGGTCGAGGTAGTGCGGGTTGATCTGGAACGGGATCAGCCCGAGCGTCTCGAAGGACGGCGGCTCCACGATGGGCATGTCGTTGGTGGTGCGCAGGGTAGGCGCCGCCATGTTCGTGCCGGCGCTGGCGCCCATGTACGGCAGCCCGTCGCGCACCGCCTCGGTCACGGCGTCCCGCAAACCGGTCCGGTACAGGGCGCTCAGCAGCCGGAAGGAGTTGCCGCCGCCGATGAACACGGCGTCGGACGCGGCGAGTTCGGCGACCGGGTCGGCGTTCTCGTGCACGCCGCGAACGGTGATGCCGGACGGCGCGAGGGCATCGCGGACGCGCGCGGTGTACGCGGTGTAGTCGGCGAGCGCGTACGGCACGAAGGCCAGCCGGGCGCCGGAGGGCAGGAACGCGGTGACGGTGTCGAGGGCGTGTTCCAGGTAACCGCGGCCGTACTGGGTGGAGTTGGAGAGCAGGAGCAGATTCACAAGGGGTCCTCTCGGTTCTCTTCGGTGTCGTCCGGGCCCCATACGGGTCACGGGCTCCCGGCCGCGCACGGGTCTTTTCCGGATCATCAGGCGGTACGCGGGCGCCGGGCGCGCGGCCCCGGGCGCTGCGGGGGCTGGGTGAGGCGCTTCTCCAGCAGCTGGGCAGCGTGGCGCAGGGGTTCGAGCCGGTCCTCGGGCGCCCCTCGGAAGAGTTCCTCGGCGCCGCCGAGGCTGAGGCTCCCGTACGGTTCGCGCCCCAGGAAGACGGGCACGGCGACGGTCGCGATACCGGTGTCGTACTCGCCGACCGTCCAGGCGTACCCCTGGGAGCGGACCCTGATGAACTCCTCCTCCAGCCGGTCCGGGTCGGTGACCGTCCGGTCGGTGAAGCGGGCCATGGGGCGGCCCCGGAACAGCCGGTGGCGCTGCTCGTCGGGCAGGTACGCGTAGTACGACTTGCTCGTCGCGCCGGCGTGCGCCGGGTAGAGCTCACCGACCAGCGGGTAGTAGCGCAGCGGTCCGGCCTCCCCCTCCTCGGCGGCGACGCACCGCATGTGGAAGCTGTCGGGCAGGCAGAACAGCACGGTGTCGCCGGTGACCCGGCGCAGCTCCTCCAGGACGGGCCCGGCCAGCAGCTCCAGTGATCCGGAACGCTCCCAGAGCCGGCCCAGCCGCAGCACGGCGGGGCCGATGCGGTAGCGGCGGGTGACGGGGTCGGAGACGAGGAAGCCGCGCCCGGCGAGGGTGGCGAGCAGCCGCTGGGCGACAGAGGTGTCCCAGCCGAACTCCACGGCGACCTCCGTGACGCCCCAGTCGGGCCGGGTCCGTTCGAAGGCGAGCAGCACGAGGAGCGCCCGGTCGACGGTCTGCAGTGCCCCGGTGGGGGTGCGCCGGTCGAGATCGAAGTCCGCCATGGTCATCTCACCATTCAGACGTGAATTGCAAATAACGGGAAAGTGTTGCGTTCAACGCTATCCGATCCCGAATGTTGCCTCAGCACCCCGCCCCGTCTTCCTGCCCCCGCCGGGCGCGGGCCCGGGTGCCCGGACCGCACCTGCCGGTGTCCGGACGAGTGGGACCCGAATGCCCGGATGCGTGAAGCCCGGGTGTCCGGACGAGTGAGATGAGAAAGGCCCCCCATGTTGAAGTACGTGCTGGACATCGTCGATCTGCTGGACGATCCCCAGGTCGATGGCAAGGCGGTAGCCGGGTACCTCGACTCCGTCAGCGGGGCCGAGGGCGCGTCCGCACAGGTCACCACGGTGACCGGCGAGCGCGGCTCGACGGACTTCGTACTGGTCCGCATCCCGGGTGCGCGAGGGCGCGCGTCCGGCGGCGACGCCCGCACGCTGGGCGTGGTGGGCCGGCTCGGCGGCATCGGCGCCCGGCCCGAGGTGACCGGCATGGTCTCCGACGCCGACGGGGCGGTCGCCGCGCTGGCCACCGCCGCCAAGCTGCTGGACATGCGCCGCCGCGGCGACGTGCTGCCCGGCGACGTGGTCGTCGCCACCCACATCTGCCCGAGCGCGCCGACCGAGCCGCACGACCCGGTGCCGTTCATGGGCTCGCCCGTGGACATCGCGACCATGAACCGCCACGAGGTGACCGACGAGATGGAGGCCGTGCTCTCCATCGACACCACCAAGGGCAACCGCATCATCAACCACAAGGGCCTCGCCCTGTCACCCACCGTCAAGGAGGGCTGGGTGCTGCGGGTCAGCGAGGCGCTGGGCGAACTGCTGGCCGTGGTGACCGGTGAGCCGTTGGTCACGTATCCCGTGACCACGCAGGACATCACACCGTACGGTAACGGTGCACACCACATCAATTCGATCCTCCAGCCCGCCACCGCGACGGCCGCCCCGGTCGTCGGCCTGGCCATCACCTCGGCCGCCGCGGTGCCGGGCTGCGCCACGGGTGCGAGCCACGAGGCGGACATCGCCTCCGCCGCCCGCTACGCCGTGGAGGTCGCCAAGTCCTACGGCGGCGGCCACCTGGACTTCCACGACGCGGTGGAGTTCGACAACCTCGTCAGCCGCTACGGGTCCCTGGCTCACCTCCAGACCCTCGGCCGTACCTCCCAGGAGCCCTGATGGCAGCCACCCCGAAGGCCGGTGCCGCGACCCGCGCGGCGAGACACGACGACACGCACGGGACGGACGGCGCCCCCGAGGCGAAGAGCATCGGCAGCGACGACTACTCGCTCTCCCGCGTCCCGCGCGACAAGCGGTTCGGTTTCTGGTCGATGCTGCTCCAGTGGCTGGCCCAGTCCGGTTCGATCTCGCAGTTCACCCTCGGCGCCACCATCGGCGTCGGCATGACGTTCGGGGACGCCTTCCTCGCCTTCACGCTCGGGGCGGTGATCCTGGAGATCGTGATCTTCGCGATCGGGATGGCCGGCATGCGCGAGGGCCTGGCGACCCCCATGCTGACCCGCTGGGTGGGCTTCGGCCGCAACGGTTCCGCGCTGGTCAGCTTCGTCATCGCGGTCAGCCTGGTCGGCTGGTTCGGCGTCCAGAACACGATCTTCGGCAACAGCGTCTCGGCGCTGATCGGCGGACCCTCCTGGATGTGGTGCGCGCTGGCCGGTGCCGCGATCACCGCCCTGGTGATCTTCGGCTTCCGTTACATGGCCGTCTTCGCCAAGATCGTGACCCCGCTCTTCTTCGCGATGGTCGCCTGGTCGATCGTCTCGACGCTGAAGGACCACTCCATCGGCGATCTGATCGACTCCCCGGCCCCGGGCCAGACGATCCCGCTGGCCGTCGCCGCCACCGCCATCGCGGGCGGCTACATGACGGGCGCGATCGTGGCCCCGGAGATGACCCGCTACAACCGCAAGGGCTCGCACGTCTTCCTGCAGAGCGCCGCGTCGATGATCCTCTCCGAGTACATCGTCGGCATGACCGGTGTGCTCCTCGGCCACCTGGTCAAGAGCAGCGAGGTGTCGCACATCGTGCTCTCCACCTCCGGCGCCTTCGGCGTGATCGTCGTCCTGATGTCGACCGCGAAGATCAACGACTGGAACCTGTACGGCTCGTCGCTCGGCGTCGTCAACTTCTTCCAGGTCGTCTTCGGCAAGCGGCTGCACCGCGGTGTCATCACGATCGTCCTGGGCGTCGCGGGCACCGTCCTGTCCGCCGTCGGGATCATGACCCACTTCACCGATTTCCTGTCCGTGCTCGGCGTCGCGATCCCGCCGATCGGCGGCATCATCGTGGCCGAGTACTGGGTCGTGAAGCGGATGCGCAAGCCGCTGGACGACACACGGGAGTCCGAGACCCTGCCGAAGACCTCGCCGACCTGGGTGCCGATGTCCCTCGTCATCTGGATCGCGGCGTTCTGCGTCGGCAAGTTCTACGACGGAGGCATACCGGCCCTGAACTCGCTGGCCACCGCCTTCGTCCTGTACAGCGTCCTCGGCCTGCTGGGCTGGGTGAAGCCGTACGGCACCTCCACCCTGGACGACGCGGACGCCGACGCCCCGGCCGCCCGTGACACGACCCCGGTGGGAGCAGCATGACCACCAGCGACCGTGGGAGCGACATGACCACCCCCGACACCAGCACTCCGCTCGTCCCGGCATCCGAACTGTCCCAGGACGAGGTCATCACCCTCTGCGCCGAGCTGATCAGGTTCGACACCTCGAACCCCACCAGCGACGAGCGCGCCTGCGCCGACTGGGTGGCGGGCCGCCTCGCCGAGGCGGGCATCGAATCCGAACTGGTCGAATCGGCCCCGGGCCGCGCCAACGTGATCGCCCGGATCGCGGGCGCCGACCCGGAGCGCGGCGCACTGCTGGTCCACGGCCACCTGGACGTGGTACCCGCCGACGCCTCCGAGTGGCAGGTCCCGCCCTTCTCCGGCGAGATCCGCGACGGATACCTCTGGGGGCGCGGCGCGATCGACATGAAGGACACGGTGGCCGTCATGATCGCCACCGCCCGTCACTTCGCCCGCACCGGCACCCGGCCCTCCCGCGACCTGGTCCTCGCCTTCCTCGCCGACGAGGAGGCGGGCGGCAAGTTCGGCGCCCACTGGCTGGTCGAGCACCGTCCGGACCTGTTCGCCGGGGTCACCGAGGCGATCGGCGAGGGTGGCGGCTTCTCCTTCGCGATCGACGGCACCCGCCGCCTCTACCCGATCGAGAACGCCCAGCGCGGCATGGCCTGGATGGAGCTCACCGCCACCGGCCGGGCCGGCCACGGCTCCTCCCCCAACGACGAGAACGCGGTCACCGACCTCGCGGAGTCGCTGGCCCGCATCGGCCGCGAGACCTTCCCGATCCGCCTGATCGAACCGGTCCGCGCCCTCCTCGAAGAGGCCGCCCGCCTCTACGGGGTCGAGTTCGACGAGGACGACATCGAGGGCAGCCTCGAACGGCTGGGCCCGGTCTCCGACTTCATGCAGGTGGTGCTCCGCAACTCCGCGAACCCCACCATGTTCGACGCCGGTTACCAGACCAACGTCATCCCCGGAAAGGCGACGGCCCGGGTGGACGGCCGCTTCCTGCCCGGCCACGAGCAGGAGCTGATCGACACCATCGACCGGCTCCTGCTGCCCTCGGTCACCCGCGAGTGGGTCAACCACGACATCGCGATGGAGACGACGTTCGACGGCCCGTTGGTCGACGCCATGTGCGCGGCGGTACGCGCCGAGGACCCGGACGGCCACCCCGTCCCGTACTGCAACCCGGGCGGCACCGACGCCAAGGCGTTCACCCGCCTCGGCATCCGCTGCTTCGGTTTCAAGGGCCTCAAGCTCCCGCACGACCTGGACTACGGCCGGCTCTTCCACGGCGTGGACGAGCGCGTGCCCCTGGAGGGCCTGCGCTTCGGCGTCCGTGTCATGTCCCGACTCTGGCAGAGCTGCTGACCACCACATCGCAGCCCTGCCGGACGGCCCGACCCGGGCTCACCCCCCGTACACCCCCACCGGACACGCCGCCCGGTGGGGGTGTACGCGCGCTCAAGCCGGGTGCGCGCGGTCAACGAGCCGAGCGTCGCGCAGGGTCTCCAGCTCGGTGACGCATGCCTTGACCCCGCCGGGAGCGACCTGGATCAGCTCCCACAGCGAGCGGCGCCAATCAGCGAGCCTCAAGGCGTCGGCAATCAGACGCACCGCGGATGTCTGTTGACGATCTCCAGCCTTCGCGACAGCACCGGCCACATACGCCAACGCCTGTGCCTGCTGGTCAGGGTGGGGGATGGAGCGGGCGATCTCCTCGGCCCGCCGGTGCTCTCCACAATCCGCGACAGCCTCAACCACTTTCAGCAACGCTGATGCCTGCCGGAAAGCGTCGGTGATGAAGCAGACGGTCAGCTGAGCCCTCCGATAGTCCCCTGACTCCACTACGGCCCTGGCCACATGCACCAGCGTCTCCACCTGCAGGTTGGGCTCGGTGATGGAACGGGCGATCTCCTCGGCCCGCCGGTGGTCTCCGGTGCCCGCGGCAGCCCGGGCCACCATCGCCAGCACCTCGGCCCGCTCGTCGGGATCGGCAACGGAACGGGCAAACTCCTCGGCCCGCCCCACAACCCCTCGTGCCCGCTGCCTGTCGCCCAGATCCGCGACAGCCCGAGCCACATACACCAGCCTCCTGGCCTGCCACTCACGGTCAGTGGTGAGACAGGCGATCTCCTCGGCCTGCTCCAGAATCTCCGATGCCCGCTGCCCGTCTCCCCTGTCCGCAACAGCCCGAGCCACGCACACCAGCGCCTTGGCCCGCCAGTCGGATTCGGTGATGGAGCGACTGATCTCCTCAGCCCGCTCCATCACCGCTTGCGCCCGCCGGCTGCCACCCGTGTCCGCGGCGGCCCGGGCCACGGACACCAGCGCCTCGGCCTGCTCGTCGGGGTCGTCAGCAGAACAGGCGATCTCCTCGGCCTGCTCCAGAATCTCCGATGCCCGCTGCCCGTCTCCCCTGTCCGCAACAGCCCGAGCCACGCACACCAGCGCCTCGACCTGCTTTTCAGGGCCTGTGACGAAACGGGCGATCTCCTCGGCCCACCGGTACTCTCCAGCCTCCACGACAGCCTGGACCACCTTCACCAGCGCCTCGGCCTGCTCATCCGGGTCCGCGATAGAACGGGCGATCTCCTCGGCCCACCGGTACTCTCCAGCCTCCACGACAGCCTGGACCACCTTCACCAGCGCCTCGGCCTGCTCATCCGGGTCCGCGATAGAACGGGCGATCTCCTCGGCCCGCCGGTGCTCTCCAGCCTCCGCGACCACCCCGGCCACACACGCCAACGCCTCGGCCCGCCAGGCGGGATAGGTGATGGAACGGGCGATCTTCTCGGCCCACTCGAAGTACCCACCCCCTGCCACGCTGTATGCCAAGGGATACACCGTGATCCTCTGCCAGAATCCGTCCACGGAACGGGCACACGCTTCCGCCTGCTCCCAAAGGCCGTGTGCCTGTTGGCGGTCTCCGGCCTTCGCGACAGCATCGCCCAGAAAGGTCAGCACTTCCGCTTGTGATTTGGAGTCTGTGATGGAACGGGCGAGCGTCTCGACCTCCTCCAGGATTTCCCGCGCTCGCCGACGGTCTCCCCTCGCCGTGGCCGCGTTGGCCAGGGACACCAACGCCCCTGCCCGCCCTTCAGCGGTGGTGAGGGAGCGAGCGATCGTTTCGGCCCGCCGGTAGTCTCCAGCCCCTGCGGCGGTCCGCGCCACGTACACCAACGCGCTCGACTGTCGGGCAAGCTCAGTGATGGATCGGGCCATCGTCTCGGCCCACGCGCAGTTCCCGGCCTCCGCGACGGAACCGGACAGAAGCATCAACGCCTGTTCCTGGCTGATCCGGTCCGCACGCTCCACCTCCGCCTGCTGATCGTCGGTGATGGAGCGGGCCATCGTCTCGGCCCGTTCAAGAAGTCCGTGGGCCCGCTGGTGGTCTCCGGTCTTCGCGACAGCCTCCGCCACCTCCCCCAATGCCACAGCCTTCCCGTCAGTGGTGGCGGCGGAGCGAGCGATCTTTTCGGCCCGCCGGTGGTCTCCGGCCTCCGCGACAGCCCGGGCCACGGAGCCCAGCGCCACTGCCTGCCAGCCGTCGTCAGTGATGGAACGGGCAATCCTCTCGGCCCACGCGCAGTCCCCGACCCCCGCCACGGCGCTAACCACTCTCTGCAAATCTGCCGACTGCTCGTTGTGGTCGGCGATGGAGCGGGCGACCTTCTCGGCCCGCTCCAGAAGCTCACGTGCCCGTTGACCGTCTCCCAGCTTCGAAACGGCCTGGGCCATGAATCCCAACGCCGCCGACTGCCCTGAAGGGTCGCTCGTGGAGCGGGCGACCGCCTCGGCCCGCTCCAAAAGCTCCCGCGCCCGTTGACCGTCTCCCACCTCCCATACGGCCCCGGCTACGCAGGCCAGCTCCCACGCCTGCTTGCCGGGGTCGCCCAGGGACCGGGCGACCGTCTCGGCCCGCTCCAGAATCTCCCGCGCCCGTTGACCGTCTCCCACTTCCGAGACGGCCTCGGCCAGAGACGCCATCGCGGCGACTCGGGAATCGATGGGCATGGACTCGGCGAGTGATTCCGCTCTGTGAAACTGGCCGATCCTGGCCCACGCCGCAGGAAGGCCTCCAGGCATATGGCTGTTACGGTCGGAAAGGTGCTCGCGATGCATCGCCAGACGGAGCATCACCAGCAGATCAGGCTCGTCCTTCTCAGCAAGCGTATCCAGGACCGTCGAGATCTCGGATAGTGCGACCGCATCACCCCCTGACAAATCGAGCATGCGGTTCTGGCGATCAGTATCGGTGGAAAGAGCCACCATTTTCTTCACGTCGCCGACAGCGTGGAGCATACGGAAGTAGCCGCGCAGTAGGTATTCCGGTGTTTCCTCCGGCCATCTCCGTGCGCGGTACTGCTGGGCCCAGGTGTCAAGGCGTTCGCGATATTCAGCCAACCGGGCAGGTCCGAACATATCGGCCGCGGTGACCTGCAACTGTTCATGGCCGAGCAGGAACACCTCCGGCCCACTGGTCCGGAACTGGCTGCCACGCACCGAGAAACTCCGCCCGGCCACGGTACGCAAACGCCGATTGATCTCCCATGGCCACCAGCCCGTCAGCTCCGCCAGGTCCTCTGCCGACAATCCACCGCCCGCGGCAGTCACCAGGCAGAGAAGATCCTGCTCACCGGCGGTCCCCTCAAGGAGCCGCAGCAGGTCGTGTTCCATCTCTGCCCGAACGACCTGGGCCCTGGGGGACGGCGTCAGCTTCCGGACGATGGAATCGTTGCGCAGGGGATGATGCGTCGGCACCTCGGCAGGGATGGGTGGATTCGGCCGACCCGCGACGACGACCCGCATCCCAGCGGGCGGACGGGCGGGCAGCAACGCGGCGATGCTGTGCGAATCCAGGCCGTTTCCCGCGCCGCGGTCCTCGTCCAGCCCGTCCACCAACAGCACGAACTGCTCCCCGCGGTCGCGGCAGGCTTCGGCAGCCCTGGCCAACAAGTTCAGCATATGGGCATCACGAGTCGACTCGGTCAAGAACGAAGGCGGTGCTTCACCCAGCATGGTCAGCAACTGTTCGAGTACATTGTCGAGGAACGCGCCCCGGTCGTTCTGGCTCGCCAGCCGTGCGGTGATGAAAAATGACACGATCCGCACGGTGCGAGGCGGATGCAGCACGAACCACGACATCAACGCCGACTTGCCCGACCATGCCGGTGCACGCCACCAGGCATAGGTACCGGCGCTGGCTGGCGAGACACAGAACTCGGCCAACTCCGCCAGTTCGGCGTCCCTTCCTTCCAATTCGGGTGGAGCGATGCGCTGCACCTGTTCGAGGTACCGCGTCCGCACCGGCGTCCCGGGCAGGATATTGATGTCCCCGTAATGAATCCCGGAATTGGCAACGCCGCCTGATGCAGTTGCTGAGCCGCTACGAGCCACTTTGCTCGACTTCGAGACCTCGCTCATCCGTCCCCCACCCGGCTGAAACCATTGCGCCTCATAGCGAGTGCCCTATTTCTGCTCAAAACCAGTGATCGCGTCCCCACCGGAGGACTCCGCATCACCGGTGTGCTCCACCCGCACCGAGCCGGCCCCGTCAGCCCTTCCGGTCAGACCCGTGATGGCCCTTCCGCCGGAACGGGCGGTCGCCCGACCGGTCCGCGACACAACGACCGGGCCTCGGGTCGGAGGTGTCTGCAAGGTCGCCCAGATTGCGACACCGACTGCCGCGACCGCGCCCAGCGCCGACACCACCGTCGCAACCTTGCTCGCGTCGTCCCACCGCACGACCGTCAGCCAAATACCTAATACCGCGACCGACAGGCAGGTGACGATCAATGCGATACGTCCCGTATTCATGCCAACACAGTCCCACAGGACGATCGAGCCGCGCCAGATACGCCTCGAATCGCCGCTCAGCAGTCAAGAATTGACGCGTATCTCCACGATACCCAGTGCCATGCTGATGATCCGGTCGGTGCCGCAGCGGAGCTTCCGCAGCCCCGGCCCTCACCCCCAGCCCGGCGGCAGCAGGTCCCAGGAGTCGCGCCCCAGCCACTCGTCGAAGGTCACCGGCCGTGCGCCACGAGCGTGGCCGGGGAGAGCGGGATGATCAGGTCGCAGGTCCGGGTAGTCCTCGGCACGGGGCTCGCGCCGGTCGAACGCCCAGGTGATCGAGACCGTGGTGCCGGCCTCCGGCCCGGACGGACTTCGCTTCGCCGAGAAGTGCGGCTTCATCGAACTCAAACGCTGTCTGCTGTGCGAGGGCGACACCGTGCCCTGAATCGATCTGCGCCTGGCGGTCCGATCCGCCTGGCATGCCGCAACGGCATGAGGGGGCACTGGAACGTGACGGAGGTCCCCGCCGGCGGGTTGGCAGGGACCTCCGTACACGAGGGGTCAGCCGACGGTGCCACCGTCCTTGATCCCGTCGACGAACGCGTGCCAGGCGGCGGCCGGGAAAAGACAAGCCCCCAACTCCGGAGCCTTCGAGTCGCGCACGGCCATCCGCGCCCCGTCCAACCGGGCACCCTCGACGCATTGCCCGCCCTGGTCGTTGCTGTAGCTCGACCTGAACCAGCGGGCACCGGCGAACTCCGTCGGCAGCTCGCGTACATCATCTGCCTCACCGCCCTCGGCGGCTCGCTGGCCGCAGCGGTACTGCGTTGACGAGGCGACATCCTCTCGGCTGACACAGATCAGGACAAGGATTCCCCGGTGAGGGTCCATCCAGCACGGCAGAGAGCGGTAGAAACGACGCTTACGACTTGGTGGGCGCTCTGCGCACCACTGCCGAGCGCGTGGCTGACAAAAGCTCCTGCCCGTCGACATCCGGTTGTGTGACGGCTGACAAACGGGCAGGCTCCGCAACTCCTCGTCGAGCGGCCGCCGACGAGATGGAAAATAAAAGGAGAGAGGATCGATGACCACAAACTTGATCCCGCTCGCCGCTCGCGCTGCTGACCGTCCATGTCTCGTTGCCACGTCCATTGAAGGAGTCGTCTGGGACGAAGAGCGTCAGCTCAACGTCCAGGCCGACGGGTCGCCCTGGCACACCGCCGACCACGCCGCCTCAACCACGGACACGAACTTGGACGGCAAGGGCGATGACGTGTCCGACCCCTATTTCGCACCGGCCTCCTGATGACGGCCGCCCGGCCTGTACTCGTCGTCGCTGAACAGCTCGACGCCTCCGCCGACATGGTCGTGGACCAGCTCAATCAGCGGGACGTCCCTGTGATGCGTTTCGACTCCGCCGACTTCCCGCAGAAGGTATCCGTGACCGCCGGGCATGCCCCGGCAGTCACGGGGTGGCGAGGAACGCTGGACGACGGGCATCGATCGGTGCGGCTGGAGGATGTCCGGGCCGTCTACTACAGGCGGCCCGGACGTCCCGTCATCGCCGACACCGTGACCGAACCGTATGCGACCTGGGCGCAGAACCAAGCAGACGCCGCAATGCTGAACCTGCTCTCCGCGCTCCCTGTCCGTTGGATCAACAACCCGCACTCCGACCGCGTCGCCGCTCACAAGCCACAGCAGCTCGTCGCGGCCACACGTGCGGGGCTCAGGGTGCCGCACAGCATCATTACGAACGACCCGGACGCGGCCCGCGCCTTCGCCAAGCAGCTGAACGCTCCGCTGATCTGCAAGCCCGTCCTCGGCGGCCGTCTGAACACGGGCACAGGGCGAGAGCTGATGGTCGCAACCCACAGGATCGACCCTGTCGACTTCGATGACAGCATCCGCCTGACCGCGCACTACATGCAGGAAGCCATCCCGAAGCAGTACGAAGTGCGCCTCGTCGTCGTGGACGGGAACATGTTCGCGGGCACCCTCGTCGGCACATCCGAGAAGGCGCGCACGGACTGGCGAACGGACTACGGGGCGATCGAGTACGGCACGACCACCGTGCCCGCGAAGGTGGCCACAGCCGTACGCCGCTTCATGGCCTCGTACGGAATCGTCTTCGGCTCATTCGACTTCGCCGTAACCCCCGAGGACGAGTGGGTGTTCTTTGAGAACAACCCGGCCGGCACCTGGTCCTGGGTCGAGAACCGCACCGGGTTACCCATCGCGGCGGCACACGCTGACTATCTGCAAGGAACCACCGCATGAGCGCACCGAGCAACAACACAGCGGCCGAGCTGCGCGCGAAGTTCGCTGCCGCCCTCTGCGAGGGACACTCAAGCGAATGGCCGGCCGCGTTCGCCGACGTGCCGCGGGAGCACTTCGTCCCCGTCTTCCTCAGGCAGGACGAACGGGGCCGATGGATTGAAGTGTCCGCTGCCGATCCCGGCTATCTGGAGACCGTGTATGCGGACACGGCCTTGACGACGCAACTCGACGAACACGGTGTCCCGACCTCGTCGTCGAGTGAACCCGGGTTGATGCTGGCCATGCTGGACGCGCTGGACGCTCAGGTCGGCGACACGGTGTACGAGCTGGGCACCGGTACCGGGTACAACGCCGCTCTGCTGGCATCGCGCCTGGGCAGCGACAGTGTGGTGAGTGTGGACGTCGATCCCGAACTGGTGCGCCTCGCCCGCGAACGGCTGGCCCAATGCCGGCTCCACCCCTTCACGTTCACCGGGGACGGCGCTGAGGGCTACCCGGCCCGCGCACCGTACAGCCGCGTCATCGCCACGGCCGGACTCCAGTGCATCCCGCCCCCGCTCCTCTCCCAGGTGCGTGAGGGCGCGGTGATCGTCGCTCCCGTCGGTTTCGGCGTGGCAAGGGTTGTCGTCCGGGACCACGGCGAGGCGACTGGGCGGTTTCTCCCGACGCCCGCGTTCTTCATGCCGCGCCGCACGACGGGAAGGAGTCCCGACTTCGCGGGCCTGGAAGTCCAGCCGGTGGAGAGGACCGCGGTTCCGGCCCAGGACGTGCTCGACCGGCTGAAGTTTCCGCTGTCGCTCGCACTCCCCGGATACCACTCGTGTTCCTGGCGTGATGACGAGGGCGACCTGACCGGTGTGGGCCTGTGGGTGGACGACGGCTCCACGGCCACGGCCCACGTCGGGGGAAAGGTCCGGCAAATCGGCCCTCGTCGGCTCTGGGACACCGTTGAGGAACTGGCCTCGATCTTCCCGAAGGGCACCCCCGCCCGTGAGGACTTCAGGCTCGCGATCACTCCGGACAGCCAGCGTGCCTGGTATCGCGTGCCGGACGGCCCTTCCTGGACCCTGCTTTGACGGACGTAGATCACGGCGAAGTGGACGCCCCGCCCGCGCCCCCGCCGGGCGTGTACGGCACGATAGGGCGCCGTCGAACGCGTAGCCGCATCACCGCGCCCACCAGGAGGAACCCGTGACCGCCGAGTCCGTCGCCGAGCCGTCGCCGGAGATTCTCGCCGCCTTCCAGGCCGCCAAGGGCTTCATGCCGGTGGTGGAGGGGCTGGCGCTGTACCGGGCCGCCGTGGAGGGCGCCGCGCTGGGGCTGCCGCTTCTCGAAGTGGGGACGTACTGCGGGCGCTCCACCATCCTGCTCGCCGACGTCGCCCGCGCCGCCGGAGTGACGGCGCTGACCGTGGACCACCACCGGGGCAGCGAGGAGCAGCAGCCGGGCTGGGAGTACCACGACCCGACCGTGGTGGACCCGGAGGTGGGGCGGATGGACACCCTGCCGACGTTCCGCCGGACGCTGCATGCGGCGGGCCTGGAGGACCACGTCGTGGCCATGGTCGGACGGTCCCCGCAGGTGGCGGCCGTCTGGAGCGGGAAGCTGGGCTTCGTCTTCATCGACGGCGGGCACACCGACGAGCACGCGAACGGCGACTACGAGGGCTGGGCGCCGCATGTCGCCGAGGGCGGGCTGCTGGTGATCCACGACGTGTTCCCGGACCCGGCGCACGGCGGGCAGGCCCCGTACCGGATCTACCTGCGGGCGCTGGCCTCCGGCGCGTTCACCGAGGTGTCGGTCACGGACTCGCTGCGGGTGCTGCGGCGCACGGGCCCCGGGATCTGAGCCCGACGTTCCGAGGCCGGGGATCCGGGCCGGGGCCGGGGACGGCGGAGGCAGCCGTCGACTGCGGTACGGGCAGCCCGCGTACAGGCCGGTGCGGACCCGGGCGTCGGGCCCGGTACGCACGCGCGGGCGTCGGGCCCGGGGCGTGCACGACGGGCGGCCGGGGGCACCCCCCGATAGCATCGCGTGGTGCCGTACGACGAGAGCGTTCCCCCCACCCCGCGCCGCCGGACCCCGCGTGCCGCCGCCGCGCTCGCCGCCGTGTCCCTGTGCCTGACCGCCGCCGGTTGCGGCGCGGGCGCCGACGACGGACCTTCCGGGCAGCCGGCCGACCCCCGGCCGGGCGGTGACGGCACCTCCGCCGCCGCGCCCTCAGGCCCGGCACCGGACCGGACGTCCGCCGCCCCGTCCGGTTCGTCCTCGAAGGCCGCGGACCGCCCGGGGTCCGGGCCGCTGTCCGGGAAGACCGTCGTCATCGACCCCGGGCACAACCCCGACAACCGCCTGCACACCCAGGAGATCAACCGTCAGGTGGACGTCGGCACCGGGCGCAAGGAGTGCGACACCACCGGCACGTCGACCGACGCCGGTTACGCGGAGGCCCGGTTCACCCTGGACGTCTCGCGCCGGGTGCGCGATCTCCTGCGGGCGCAGGGGGCGAAGGTCGTGCTGACGCAGGACGGCGACCGCCCGTACGGGCCGTGCGTGGACGAGCGGGCCCGGATCGGCAACGCGGCGGGGGCCGACGCGGTCGTGTCGGTGCATGCGGACGGTTCCGCGGTCGGCAACCGGGGATTCCACGTGATCCTCCCCGGGCTGGTGCGTGCCGGAAAGGCGGACACCTCGAAGATCGTCGACCCTTCCCGCGACCTCGGTGCGCGGATCGCCGGTCTCTTCCTCCGCGCCACCGGAAGTGCGCCCTCCAATTACATCGGCGACAAAACCGGGTTGGACGTTCGTAAGGATCTGGGCGGACTGAATTTGTCGACCGTGCCCAAAGTGTTCATCGAATGCGGCAATATGCGTGACCCGAAGGACGCCGCTCTGCTCACCAGTGCGGGATGGCGCCAGAAGGCGGCGCAGGGCATCGCCGACGGCATCAGCGGCTACTTGAAGGGGTAGCAAGAGGACGTTCCGAGGCGAAACCGGGGGAAGTGCGTCACGGTTCCCCGCCGACGCACAACCCGGCCGGGCAGACGATAGATTCATCCGTACGATGGGGAGCCACCCCCGAGCTTCGCGCCGCGACCGCCCGTCGGCGGTGACGGCGACCACCCCGACGAGACGACCGACGAAGGACCTTCACGTGAATATGCGCTCCCTCACTAGAGGCGACGGCGTGGTGATCGGAGCAGCGGTGGTGCTGTTCATCGCCTCTTTCCTCCACCTCAGCAGTTACGCGTGCCCGCCGGGCATCAACTGCTCCAATTACTCGGCCCCGAACGCCTGGGACGCGCTTTCGCTGCTCATGAGCGTCTTCCTGGGCGGCATCATCGCGGCGGCGCTCGTCATCGTGGGCCGCACCATGCCGAGCCGCAAGGTGCTCGGCTTCGAACTCGGCCAGTTCGGTGCCGCGTTCAGCGTATTCGTGCTGTGGACGGCGTTCTGGACGCTGATCGACTCCAGCAACGCGGGCGCCGGTCTGATCCTCGGTCTGCTGGGTGCGGTCCTGCTCGCGGTCGGTGCGGTCGGCACGCCGCTGATCCCCGTCCTCAAGGCGCCGCTGATGGGCGCGCCGAGCCCGGCCCCGCAGGCCGTGCAGTCGCCGTACGGCGGCCAGCCGCAGGCCGCCGGCCAGGGGTACGGCTACCCCGGTGCCCAGCAGCAGCCGTACGGGGCGCAGCCGGGGCAGCAGCAGGCCTACGGCGCGCAGCCGCAGGCCGGTCAGCCCCAGCCGGGCCAGTCGCAGGGCGGTCAGCCCCAGGCCGGTCAGCCGCACGCGCAGGCAGGGCAGCCGCAGGGCGGTCAGCCGGCCGGCGACTTCGCGCCGTTCTGGTTCGCGGTGCCGGTGGCGCGTCCGCTGTACGGCGAGGACGGTTCGCCGTCGCCGATCGCCGAACTGGCGCCGGGCACCTGGTACCTCGCGGTCGAGCAGCGCGGTCCGGCGCTCGTCGCGCAGACCCAGGACGGCCGTCGCGGCGTGCTCCAGGACACCACGGGCATCCAGCGCGGCTGAGCCCTCGTGCCGAGCGGTGGCCCCTCGCCCTTCCGGGCGGGGGGCCACTGTCGTACTCTCCGTCCTGCACCAGAGATCTGATGAGGCGTCAGACATATGGGAGGCGACGGGATGCGGCTCGGACTCGCGCTCGGCTACTGGGGCCGCGGCCCGGACCCCGGCCATCTGGAACTCGCCCGGGAGGCGGAGCGGCTGGGGTACGCCTCGGTGTGGACGGCGGAGGCCTGGGGTTCCGACGCGTTCACCCCCCTGACCTGGATCGCCGCGCACACCTCCCGCATCCGGCTGGGCACCGCCGTCGCGCAGATGGCGGCGCGCACCCCGACCGCCACCGCCATGCAGGCGCTCACTCTCGACCATCTCTCCGGCGGCCGGACGATGCTGGGACTGGGGCTGTCCGGACCGCAGGTGGTGGAGGGCTGGTACGGACGGCCGTTCCCCCGCAGCCCGTTGACCGCGACCCGCGAGTACGTCGACGTGATCCGGCAGGTCCTCGCCCGGGAGGCTCCCGTCGTGCTGGACGGGCGCTTCCACTCCCACCCGTACGGCGGCCCGGACGGCACCGGTCTGGGCAAGCCGCTGAAGTCCATCACCCACCCGCTGCGTGCCCGGCTCCCCGTACTGCTCGGGGCGGAGGGGCCGAAGAACATCGCGCAGACCACCCGGATCGCCGACGGCTGGCTGCCGTTGTACTGGTCGCCGCTGCGTCCCGAGGTGTACGAGGCGTCGCTCACCGACCTGCCCGAGGGGTTCATGATCGCGCCGATGGCCCGTGCGCGGGTCTGCGACGACGTCGCCGAGGGACTGTTGCCGGTGAAGGCGATGCTCGGCTTCTACATCGGCGGGATGGGGCACGCCGCCCGCAACTTCCACGCGGATCTGATGGCGAGGATGGGGTTCGAGGAGGAGGCCCGGCACGTCCAGCGGCTCTTTCTCGAAGGGCGCAGGGAGGAGGCGGTGCTGGCCGTGCCGGACGCGTTCGCCGACGAGATCTCGCTGGTCGGCCCGCGGGGGCGCATCGCGGAACGGCTGGAGCTGTGGCGTGCGGGGCCGGTGACCGACCTGCTGGTGACGGCACCGGACCCGCACACACTGCGAGTGCTCGCGGATCTCAACTGACGGTCCCGGGCGGCCGGTCCGGGTCCCTGGGCCAGGAGGCGGCGGGCTCGGCCGGTACGGGGACCCGGCGCGCGGCAGGCGCGGGCCCCGGGCGGTCCGGATCCGTGGGCCAGGCACCGGGAGTGTCCGTCGGTACGGGCCCCGCGGGTGGTGCGAGCGGTGCGGGCCGGGAGCGCGGGCGGGCCGTGGTGCGTTCCCAGGGCTGCGGGTCCGGATACGTCACGAGCTCCAGGGTGCTCCCCCAGGGGGTGCGCAAATAAGCGAACCGGTTGCGCTCCCCCGCCTCCGGGCCGGGCAGCGGCCGGGGCGGGGCGAGGAGGGCGGCTCCGGCGGCCACGCAGTCCCGTACGGCCGCGTCCAGGTCGTCCGCGTACAGCGCCACGTGCTGCCAGCCGAAGTCGCACGGCCGCACCGGGGGTTCGCGGCGCGGGCCCTGGAACTCGAACAGCTCGATGCCCGGGCCCTCGCCGGGGAGGGCCAGCATCCTGACCGCCAGTTGCTGTGTGCCCGCCGGGACACCGAGCCACCGCTCGACGTCCGGCCCGCCCCGTGGTCCCTCGTGGCGGCGCAGGGTGTCGTACCGCACCACGGCTCCGAACGCCCTGGCCAGGAAGAGGGTGGCGGTCTCCAGGTCGGGGACCGTGACCCCGATGTGGTCGATGCCCCGCACGCTCGTGCCTGTCATGGCTTCACCGTCCCTGTCCCGGCGCCGCGCGGACCGCGCCGCCCGTCCCGTCGCCCCCTGCGCCGATGCCCTCCGGCAGGGTGCCGTCGCGCGACCAGGCCAGCAGTTCCCCGACCGGCCATGTGGTGACGACGCGTTCCGCCGGGACACCGCACTCCTCGGCGCGGGCGCAGCCGTGGATCTGCCAGTCCAGCTGGCCGGGCGCGTGCGCGTCGGTGTCGACGGCGAACAGGACACCGGCGTCGACGGCGCGGCGCAGCAGGCGGCGCGGCGGGTCGAGCCGCTCGGGCCTGCTGTTGATCTCCACGGCCGTTCCCGCCTCCGCGCACGCGGCGAAGACCCGGTCCGCATCGAACCGCGACTCCGGACGGCCGCGGCCGGTGAGCAGGCGGCCGGTGCAGTGGCCGAGGACGTTCGCGTGCGGGTGGCGGACGGCGGCGATCAGGCGCCTGGTCATCGGCGCGGCGTCCATCCGCAGCTGGGAGTGCGCGGAGACCACCACGACGTCCAGTCGCTCCAGCAGTTCGTCGTCCTGGTCGAGGGAGCCGTCGGGGAGGATGTCGCACTCGATGCCGGTGAGCAGCCGGAACGGCGCCCACCGGGTGTTCAGCTCGGCGATCTCGTCCAGCTGTCCGCGCAGCCGCTGCGGGGAGAGCCCGTTCGCGACGGTCAGCCCGGGCGAGTGGTCGGTGAGGACCGCCCACTCGTGCCCCAGTTCCGCGGCCGTGCGGCCCATCTCCTCGATGGGGCTGCCGCCGTCCGACCAGTCGGAGTGCAGATGGCAGTCGCCGCGCTGGAGGGCCAGCAGATCGGTGCCGCCCTCGGGGCGCGGCCCGGCGGCGGCCGACTCCTCCAGCCGCGCCAGGTAGCCGGGCACGTTCCCGGCCAGCGCCTCGCGGATCACTTCGGCGGTCCTCGGCCCGATGCCCCTGACCGACACCAGCGAGCCGTCCTCGGCACGCCGTGCCGCCTCCCCGTCCGCCATGCCGGCCACCACCGCGGCGGCCGTGCGGAACGCCTGTACGCGGTAGGTGTCGGCGCCGCCGCGTTCGAGCAGGAAGGCGATCCGTTTCAGGGCGCGGACGGGCTCCATCGGCACCTCCACAGGGCCGCCGGGCACGATGCTCCGGGCGCCGCGGCACCCGGCACCGCGGGCTGTCCCTTCCAGCTTGGCCCAGCACGGCCCCGCCCGCACCGCAGCGGACGGGGCCGTGCCCCCGTGCCCGTGTCCCGGACCCGTGCCCGGGGCCGCGTCCGCCCCCGTGGACCGACGCAGCATCGGCCCGCCGGGCCCCGGGGCCGGTCCCGTGTGTCGGGGCTCAGCCGAACGTCGTGCGCTCCAGCCAGAAGTCCAGCAGCTCGGCGTCCCCCAGCACCTCGACCCGGTCGCTGTCGGCCGGGAGGCGTCGGTTGAAGACCAGCATCACGTCGGTGAGCGGGCCGCGCAGCGAGACGGTCGCCTTCTCGTGGGCGCGCCGCCAGGCGAAGCCGTCCTCACCGAGCTCGATCAGCCACTCGGCGTCCGGGGCGTCCGTGGCGTGCAGATGGATCGAACGCCCGGGACCGGTCAGTTCCAGGGCTTCCTTCTTGTATCCCGTGGAACGTACGAAGGTGATGATCTCCAGCCATTCGTCGATCGTGTCGGCGGCGAGTTCGGGGGCCACCGCGTAGTCGGCCCCTGCGGCGAGCGCCGCGTCGGCCTGGTGGACGATGGTCTCGTGCGCCATGCGGCGCGCCCAGAAGCCCGTGCTCGGCTCCCACGCCCAGGACCACACCTCCTGGCCCGGTCCGGCCGCCCGCAGCGCCTCGACGGTCTTCGCCGCGCCCTCCGCCAGCCAGGCGTCGAGGGCGGCGGGGTCGTCGCCCTCGGGCGAGGACCCCGGCACGCGTTCCGGCGGGAGCGCCTCGGTGGCCCGGGTGCGTACGATCTCACCGACCCAGCGATGGGCTCCGCCCACGTGCACGGCGAGGTCGCGCAGGTTCCAGTCGGGGCAGGTCGGCACGGTCGCGGAGAGGTCCGCGGCGCGAAGCACGGACCTCAGCGCGTCGGTGCGGCTGATGATCTCGTCACAGTAGAGGTCGTGCGAAAGTGATCCCATGCCCCGACCCTAACGAATGGTTCGCGCCAACCAGGGGCATTATCGTCCGAGTTGGGATGCGCTCGGCACCTTGTCCTCGACCACGGCCCCGGCGCTGCGTCCCGCGCCCCTGACGTTGTCGATGACGTCCTCGAAGGCACCGACGTCGCCCTCGCCCGCCTGGCCCCTGCGGAGCTTCTCACCCAGTCCCTTGAGCGACTCGATGCCCGTCGTAAGCGGTGCCACCGCCTTCGACAGCAGCGGGTCGCCCTTGGCGTCGGCCACGGCGGCCTTCAGCCGGCTGTACGCGAACCCGCCCGCCAGCCCGGCCTTGACCAGGGTGAGCCTGCGCCCGTCCGCGCCCTTCCTGAACTTGCCCGCGCGGTAGGGCTTCACGATCCACTGGTACGTCGCTCCGGCGGCGAGCCCCGCGTTGGCGACGAACCTCGTCCTGGCGAGCTTCTGCTTCTGTGCCGACGGGGTGTCGCCCGGGGACACGGAGCCGCTCACGCTCCTGGCGCCGCCGCCGTCGCCGCCGCAGCCGGCGATCCCCACCAGTACGGTGCAGGACAACAGCAGTGACAGGAGCAGACGGTGCGCCGGTACGCGACCGGTCACGGCGGAACTGGGCACGGCGGACCTCCCTGGCCCGGTCCGTGGCGACGGTCGCCACGGTGAGCGCGCCATGGACACTCCTCCTCAGGCTCACCCGGCCCCGGGCGCTACGCCACCCGGAGCCCGGAGCTACTTCGAAGGCTCCCGGCAGCAGTCCGGTTCCAGTCCGTGCGGCAGGCGTTCGCCGCCGAACACGGCGGTGGTGGCCTCGTCGCCGCCGAGCGCGGCGACCGCGAGCAGCAGCGAACCGGCGGTCCAGGTGGTGAGTTCCTGGGGCCAGAAGTCCCGGTTGCCCTCGAAGACGTACCCCGTCCAGTACAGGCCGCCGTCCGCGCGCAGGTGCCCGATGGACTGGAGGATTTCCAGCGCCCGGTCGGATTCGCCCATCACCCAGAGCGCCAGGGCGAGTTCACAGCTCTCGCCCCCGGTCACCCACGGGTTGGGCAGCACGCAGCGCACCCCGAGACCGGGAACGACGAAGCGGTCCCAGCCCTCGTCGATCCGTTTCCCGGCCGCCGCTCCGGTTACCGCGCCGCCGAGGACCGGGTAGTACCAGTCCATCGAGTAGCGGCTCTTGTCCAGGAAGCGCTCGGGGTGCTCCCGGATCGCATGACCGAGGGCCCCGGCCGCCAACTCCCAGTCGGGCTGCGGCTCCTCGCGCCGTTCGGCGATGGCCAGCGCGCAGCGCAGTGCCTGGTGGATGGAGGAGCAGCCGGTCAGCAGCGCGTCGTGGACAGGGGTTCCGTCGGCCTCGCGCTTCCAGCCGATCTGGCCGCCGGGCCGCTGGAGACCCAGCACGAACTCGACGGCGGCGTGGACGGTCGGCCACATCCGGTCGACGAACGCGTCGTCGCCGGTGGCCAGGTAGTGATGCCAGACACCGACGGCCACGTAGGCGCAGAAGTTGGTCTCCAGGCCGCGGTCGGTCGGCTGCTCCGGGTCGCCGTCGTGGTAGGCGGCGTACCAGGAGCCGTCACCGTTCTGGTGCCGGGCCAGCCAGGTGTACGCGCGTTCCGCGGCGGCGTGTTCGCCCGCGGCGTCGAGGGCCATGGCGGCCTCGACGTGGTCCCACGGGTCGAGGTGGTGGCCCCGGAACCACGGCAGGGCGCCGTCCCCGCGCTGCACGGCGAGCAGGGCGGAGACGGTCTCGGCGGCCTGCTCGGCGGTGAGGACCCCCGGCAGGACGAGGTGTTCGGTCCGCTCGGGAGTGCTCACGCCTCGGCCCTGGACAGATCCTCGGCGGCATCGCGAGCGGTACCGGCGGTGGCGGCGGTGGCGGCGGTGGCGGCGGTGTCGGCGGCGTGCCCGGCCCCGGGCAGGTGCGGCTTGGTCGCGTACGCCACGAAGCTCTTGCCGACCACCGGATTGAGCAGCTGCTCGGTGATCCGGGTGAGGGCGGGCTTCTTCATGATGTCCCAGACCAGCAGCTTGTGGTACGCGCGGACGGGCAGTGCCTTGTCGTTGTCGACGCCGAACGCGCACTTGAGCCACCAGTACGGCGCGTGCAGGGCGTGGGCGTGGTGGGTGCCGTACGGCTTGAGACCGGCGCCGCGCATCCTGGCGAGCAGTTCGTCGGCCCTGTAGATGCGGATGTGGCCGCCCTCGACCTCGTGGTAGGCGTCGGAGAGCGCCCAGCAGACCTTCTCGGGGCCGTAGCGCGGAACGGTGACGGCGATCCGGCCGCCGGGCTTGAGGACCCGCACCATCTCGGCGAGCACGCCCTTGTCGTCGGGGATGTGCTCCATGACCTCGGAGATGATCACGACGTCGAACGACTCGTCGGGGAACGGCAGGTTGAGGGCGTCGCCCTCCATCGCGGTGGCGGTGGCGCCCTCGGGGGCCTCCCCCGCCTCCTTCATCGCGGCGAACCACTTCGCGACCTCGCGGATCTCCTCGCCGTTCCGGTCGAGGGCCACGACCCGGGCGCCGCGCCGGTAGCACTCGAAGGCATGGCGTCCGGCGCCGCAGCCCAGGTCGAGCACCCGGTCGCCTGCGGCGAGCGGGAATCGGGTGAAGTCCACGGTCAGCACGGGTGCCTGCTTTCGCGGTCGGGAGACGGTCGGAGGCGATCGGGAATCGGGGTGATCAGGGGTGATCGGAGGGGATTTCGGTGGGCGGTGCCACGGGGCGGGGGCGCCGGGGCGGTCGCGGGAGCGGGGTCAACGACGGCCGCCGGCGCGCGCGGTACCGGCACGGGCCGCCGCGATCGCCTCGCGGTAGCGGGCGGCGGTGCCGATGGCGGCCTGCTTCCACGTGAACCGGGACAGCACCCGGGCGCGGCCCGCCGCGCCGAGCCGGGCCCGCAGTTCCGGGTCGTCGAGCAGCCGGGCGAGCGCGTCGGCCAGTGCCCCCGCGTCGGCCGGCGGGACGGCCAGACAGGTCTCGCCGTCCGGCCCGGCGACCTCGGGGATCGCGCCGCCGGTGGTGGCGACGAGGGGCGTGCCGGTGGCCATGGCCTCGGCGGCCGGCAGCGAGAAGCCTTCGTACAGCGAGGGCACGCACGCTATCTGGGCGCCGCGCACCAGGTCGACGAGTTCGGCGTCGCTGACGCCCTTGACGAACTCGACGGCGTCCTGGAGCCCGTGCCGTTCGATGGCCTGCGCGACCGGCCCGTCCTCGGCCCGTCTGCCGACGACCACGAGGTGCGCCCGCGCGTTCCCGGTACGGATCTTGGCGAGCGCCTCGACGAGGTGGACGAGGCCCTTCAGCGGGACGTCGGCGCTGGAGGTGGTGACGATCCGGCCGGGGACCTCCGCGACGGACGGGTCGGGCGACCACAGGTCGGTGTCCGCGCCGATGTGGACGACGTGGATGCGGTCCTCGCGCACCCCGAGGTGGTCGACGATCTCCTGCTTGGAGGAGCCGGAGACGGTGAGCACGGAGGGCAGTCGGCGCGCGACCCGCTTCTGCATGCGGGTGAAGCCGTACCAGCGGCGTACGGAGGCACGCCGACGACGGCTCTCTGCGGCGTCGAGCTCCAACTGGCGGTCGACCGTTATGGGGTGATGGATCGTCGTGACGAGCGGGGCGCCGAGATCCGCCAACAGGCCGTATCCCAGGGTCTGGTTGTCGTGGATGACGTCGAACTCGCCGTTCCGCTCGGCGAGATGACGCCGGGCGCGCAGGCTGAAGGTGAGCGGCTCCGGGAAGCCGCCGGTCCACATGGTGGCGACCTCGGCCGCGTCGATCCAGTCCCGGTACTCGTCGCGCTTCGGAGTGCGGAACGGGTCGGGCTGGCGGTAGAGGTCCAGGCTCGGCAGCTCGGTGAGCGGCACGCCCTCGTCGAGCACGGGGTACGGCTGGGCGCCGATCACCTCGACACTGTGGCCGAGGCGGGCGAGTTCACGGCTGAGGTGGCGTACGTAGACGCCCTGGCCGCCGCAGAAAGGATTGCCCTTGTAGGTGAGGAGTGCGATGCGCAACGGGCGTTCGTCGGCGCTGCCCGACGGGTCGCCGCTCGCGCGGGGGCCGGTCTCTATGGCCTCGGCGGTCACACTCGGCCCCCTTCTGACTGCGCTTTCGCCGGAGCGTAACCGCTCGCGCTAATCTAGAACAAGTTTCAGACTGGATCGTTCAATGAGCTACGAATCTACCGGCAGGTAGCGTCGGGGCAACGGCCGGACCGGGTGATTCGCGCCACGACCGGCACTCCGGGGCCCGTCTTCGGACTGCCGTCGTTCGACCGGAGGCAGGGCCTGAGGGGTCCCAGCCCTTAGCATGCTGTGCGCCGCCGGGAGACGGAGCACCTCCTTCCGGCCCTGGACGAAAGCCATGGATGGGGGACACATGACAGCGGAAGCCAGACCGGCATCGCCGCCCCTGACCGAGCGCCAGGAGGCCCGCCGCCGCCGCATCCTGCACGCCGGCGCCCGGCTCGCCGTCCGGGGCGGGTTCGAGGCGGTGCAGATGCGCGAGGTCGCGGAGGCCGCCGGGGTCGCCCTCGGCACGCTGTACCGCTACTTCCCCTCCAAGATCCATCTGCTGGTCGCCACCATGCAGGACCAGCTCCAGCAGATGCACACGACGCTGCACAAGCGCCCGCCATCCGGGGACGATCCGGCGCAGCGGGTGGCCGACACCCTGATGCGGGCGTTCCGCGCCCTCCAGCGCGAACCCCACCTGGCGGACGCGATGGTGCGGGCGCTGACCTTCGCGGACCGCAGTGTCAGCCCGGAGGTGGACACGGTCTCGCGGATCACGACGGCGATCATCCTGGACGCGATGGGTCTGGAGGACCCGACGCCGGAGCAGCTGTCCGCGGTCCGGGTCATCGAGCACACCTGGCACTCGGCGCTGATCACATGGCTGTCGGGGCGGGCGTCGATCGCCCAGGTCAAGATCGACATCGAGACGGTGTGCCGGCTGATCGACCTGACGGCACCGGAGCACGGGAACGGATCCTGACCCGCACCGGAAGGCGGGCGCAGGGCCTGGGCGCGGGGCCTGGGTGCGGGGGCCTGAGTGCGGGGGCCTGGGTGCGGGGGCCGAGAAACCCGACCGCGTACGGCTTCTGACGCCCCATCAGCCCGCATGGACGGGCGACGCACCGGAGCACCCGCACGTCCCGGCCCCGCCATGAGCGCGGGCACGGGGCCTGCGGCACGTGTTCCCGGAACGGGCCCGACGGCCCGGTGGCCCGGTGGCCCGGTGGCCCGGTGGCCCGATGTCCACCGGGCCGTGGGCGCGCCGCGGGCCGCCCCATGTGCGACCGCCACATGCCTGCCGCGTCAGGTGGGGTGCTCTGCACCATGTCGACGGCGGCGCGGTGTTCATACGGTTCGGCGACATCCCCCGAAACTCGCCGAGGAGCCGGTCACCATGCGTCCCAGAGCCACAGGCACAGGCACCGTCCGCCGCCGTCCCAGATCCCTGTCCGCCGTCGCCGTGCTGGCCTCAACCGGTCTCCTGCTGGCCGGGTGCACCGCCGCGGGGAAGGCGGGCGAGGACGGTTCCGGATCCGGCGGGGACGCGAAGGACCGCAGTGTGAAGGTCGGTCTCGTGTACTCCCGCACCGGGCTGCTCGCCGACTACGGGAAGCAGTACCGCGACGGTTTCATGGCGGGCCTGGACTACGCGACGAAGGGCACCGGCAAGGTCGCCGGGCACAAGATCGAGGTCACCGAGCAAGACGACGCGGGCGACCCCGGCAAGGCGGTCTCGGCGGCCAAGAACCTGATCGGCAAGGGCCACAAGGTGCTGGCCGGCACCACCGATTCCGGCGTGGCCCTCCAGATGGCGCCGCTCGCCGCCCAGAACAAGGTGCTCTACATCAGCGGACCGGCCGCCACCGACGCCGTGACCGGGATCAACGACTACACCTTCCGCTCGGGCCGGCAGTCCTACCAGGACATCCTCACCGCCGGGGCGATGCTCGGCGGGGCCAAGGGCAAGAAGGTCACGGTGCTGGCCCAGGATTCCACCTTCGGACAGGCCAACGTGGCCGCGGTGAAGGCGGTCCTCGGCGGCCGGGGCGCGAAGGTGGGATCCGTGCTGGCCCCGCCCAGCGCCACCGACCTGACGCCGTTCGCCCGGCAGGTGAAGGCGGGCGCGCCCGACCTGGTCTTCGTCGCCTGGGCGGGCTCCACGGCACCGGCGCTGTGGACCGCGCTGGACCAGCAGGGCGTGCCGGCGGCCAGCAAGGTCGTGACGGGCCTCGCCGGGACCGCCTCGTACCCGGTCTTCGGGGACGCGGGCGCCAAGGTCTCGTTCCTGGCGCACTACTTCCCCGGCGCGGGCGGCGGCAACGCCGTGGAGAAGGCCATGCTCGACGCGGTCGGCAAGGCCGGCGGCACCCCGGACCTGTTCACCCCCGACGGCTTCACCGCCGCGCAGATGGTGGTGCGGGCCGTCGAGAAGGGCGGCGCCACCGACACCGCCGCCATGGTGAAGGCCCTGGAGGACTGGACCTTCGACGGGGTGAAGGGCGAGGTGCGGGTCCGGGCCGAGGACCACGCCCTGCTCCAGTCGATGTTCGTCGCGAGGCTCGACGGGAAGGGCGCCGACGCGAAGCCGCGGCTGGTGACCACCGAGCCGATGGACGTGGTGGCGCCGCCCGCGAAGCCCTCGGCGGGCTGACCGATGCCCGTACCCCACACCACCGCGCGCCACCCGGGCGGTGCCCCGGGTGGCACCCCGGCCCCCGCCCCGGTGCTGCGGCTCACCGGCCTCGGCTGGCGCGTCGGCGGGGCGACGATCGTCGAGGACGTCTCCCTGGACGTCCGCGAGGGCGAGTTCCTGGCCTTCATCGGCCCCAACGGGGCGGGCAAGACCTCCCTGTTCAACCTGATCAGCGGGCTGGCCCCGGCCACCGCGGGCACCATCGAGCTGGACGGCACGGACATGACGGACCGTCCCGCGCACGAGCGGGCGAGGCGCGGCATCGGCCGCACCTTCCAGACGTCGAGCCTCTGGCCGGGGATGTCCGTCGCCGACCATGTGCGGCTGGCCGCGCAGGCGGCCCGCGGCGGCTCGTACCGGCTGTGGCGGCGCGCCTCCGCCTACCCCACCGAGGTGGCCGACGTGCTGGAACGCACCGGTCTCGGCCACCGGGCACGGGCGCTGGCCTCCGAGCTGTCGCACGGCGAGAAGCGGAAGCTGGAGCTGGCGGTGCTGCTGGTCGGCGAACCGCGGCTGATGCTGCTGGACGAGCCGATGGCCGGGGTGAGCGCGGAGGAGGTCCCCGCGCTCACCGAACTCATCCGCACCCTGCACCGGGACGAGGGCCGCACCGTCCTGATGGTCGAGCACCACATGGACGTCCTGCTGGGCCTGGCCGACCGGCTCGCCGTGATGCACCACGGCAGTCTGCTGGCCCTGGACACCCCCGAGGCCGTGACGGCCGACCCGACCGTGCAGCAGGCCTACCTCGGGGAGGAGCTGTGACGACCGGACCCCTGCTCGCCGTACGGGATCTGCGGGTCCTGATCGGCGGCCGGCACATCCTGCACGGTGTGGACCTGGACGTCGCCCGGCACGGCGTGACCGCGCTCCTGGGCCGCAACGGCGCCGGGAAGACCACCACCGTGCGCGGCGTCCTCGGCCTCGTCCCGCGCACCGGCAGCGTGCGGCTGGACGGGACGGAGACGGTGTCGATGCCCACCCACACCGTGGTGCGGCTGGGCGTCGGCTACGCCCCGGAGGACCGGGGGATCTTCGCCGGGCTGACCGTGGCGGAGAATCTGCGGCTGGCCGAGCGGCCCGGCGCGGGCGAGCCCGCCTACCCGCTCGTCCACGAGCTGTTCCCCGAGCTGAAGCGCCGGGAGCGGCAGTTGGCCGGGACGCTGTCCGGTGGTCAGCAGCAGATGGTGGCGATCGGGCGCACGCTGCTGAACGACAACCGGCTGATCATCGCCGACGAACCCACCAAGGGCCTGGCGCCCAAGGTGGTGACCGAGGTCGCCCAGGTGCTGGAGCGGGCCGCCGAGGCGGTGCCGGTGCTGCTGGTGGAGCAGAACCTCGCCGTCGTACGGCGCCTGGCCGCGCACTGCGCGGTGCTCGCCGACGGCCGGACGGCCCACCAGGGCCCGGCGGACGAACTGCTCGCCGACGCGGAGGCGGCACGACGCCTGCTGGGCGTGGGACACGGCCCGGCCCCCCACACGTCCTCCGTGGGGTCCGGTTCGCCGTCCGTGGAGGCCGATTCACCTTCCGTGGAGGCGGATTCCTGATGTCCACCGTCGTTCTGCTCACCATGACCGGACTCGGTCTGGGGGCGCTCTACTTCCTCGTCGCATCCGGTCTCTCCCTGATCTTCGGCCTGATGGACGTGCTCAACTTCGCGCACGGGGCGCTGCTCTCCGTCGGCGCGTACGGCACCTGGTGGGCGGCGTCCGGGAACCTGCCCGGCGCCGGTCCCGGCGGCGCGGGCTTCGTCCTCGCCGTGCTGTTCGGTACGGCGGTGGGCACCGCGGCCGCCGTGCTGCTGGAACTCACCGTCGTCCGCCCGCTCTACACCCGCCCCCGCGAGCAGGTGCTCGCCACGGTCGGGGTGGGCCTCGCCGTCCCCGCGCTGCTGTCGGGGATCTGGGGCTCGGACGCCCGGACCTTCCCCGGGCCGAAGGCGCTGTCGGGCACCTTCGAACTGCTCGGTGCCCAGGTGCCGGTCAACCGGCTGGTGCTGGTCGGGGCGGCGGTCGTGGTGCTGGTGGCGCTGCGGCTCTTTCTCGGCCGTACCCGGCACGGCCTGGTGGTACGGGCCGGGGTCGAGGACCGGGCGATGGTCACCGCGCTCGGCATCGACGTGCGCCGGGCGTTCACCCTCGTCTTCGCGATCGGCGGCTGTGCCGCCGCGCTCGGCGGGGCGCTCGGCGGCCTGTACTTCGGCTCGGTCGATCCCCGCCAGGGGACCTCGCTGCTGATCTTCGCCTTCGTCGTGGTGGTCACCGGCGGCATGGGCTCGGTGACCGGCGCCGCGGTGGCGTCCGTCGTCATCGGGCTGGTCCAGCAGTTCGCCAACTACTACACCGCAGCGGGCCTCGGCGACCTGGCCGTCGTCGTCCTGCTCGCCGCGCTGCTGCTCGTCCGGCCGCGCGGACTGACCGGGAGGCTCGCGTGAGCACCGTCACCGAGACACACGACCGCACCGCCGACGGGCGCGGCGGCCACCCCGCCGCCCCGGCCGGGTCCCGGAACGCGGCCCGGGTGCTGCGCCGCTGGTGGCCCGCCGCGGTGCTGCTCGCACTGTTCGTCGCGCCGTTCAGCGCGCTGCCGCTGCCGGGCCTCCTGGACGGCCCGGTGGGCAGTCCGGGAAGTCTCCAGCTCCTCGCCACCTGCCTGCTGTTCGGCGCTCTGGCGACCGGCTACGACCTGTTGCTCGGCCGCACCGGGCTGCTCTCCTTCGGGCATGCGCTGTACTTCGCGACGGGCAGCTACGCCACCAATCTGTTCCTGCTGGAGGCGGGTCTGCCGTTCGCGGTGTCCGCACTGCTCGGCCTCTGCTCCGGGATCGTGCTCGCGCTGGTCCTGGGGTCGGTGAGCCTGCGGGTCACCGGCATCGGCTTCTCGATGGTGACGCTGGCGTTCGCCCAGGCGGGCTCGATCCTGGTCTCCCGCAACCCCGGCGGGCTCACGGGCGGCGAGGAGGGGCGGGCCGCCCCGGCCGAGCTGCTGCCGTCCTGGCTGGTGGGCATCGACCACACCGCGAACCTTTACTGGGTGGCGCTCGGCTATCTCGTCCTCACCCTGGCCGTCGTCCACTGGGCGGTCCGCTCCCCCACCGGGCGGGTCTGGGAGGGCATTAAGGAGAACGAGCGCCGGGTGGAGGTGCTGGGGCTGAAGCCGTACGGGTTCAAGCTGACGGCGTTCGTCCTGGCCGGGGCCCTGGCCGCGCTGGGCGGTCTGGTGCACCTGCTGCTCACCGGCGGCTCGACCCCGCAGACGACCACCTCCGACTTCACCCTCTCGCTGCTGGTGATGGTGGTGCTCGGCGGATCGGGCACCCGCTGGGGCCCGATGGTCGGCGGCATCCTGTACACGTGGGCCGATCACCGGCTCGGCGATCTGGCCGGATCGGGCGCGGTCGCGGACCTGCCCGCGGTGCTGCGGGTGCCGCTGTCCCAGCCGCTGTTCCTGCTCGGTGTGCTGTTCGTCGCCGTGGTACACCTGCTGCCGGGCGGCCTGGCCCGGCTGCCCGCCCGGCTCGGCGCCGCACGCCGCGGACCGGCCAAAACCCCGTCCCCGACCCCCGCCCGGAAGGACAACGGACAGTCGTGAAGCCGTACGAAGAGATTCAGGTCCCCGTGACCGGGGGCGAGTTGGCCGTCCTGCGATGGCCGGCCCGGGAACCGGACGCCCCGGTGGTCATAGCCCTGCACGGCATCACCTCCAACGCCCTGAGCTGGGGCCCGGTGGCCCGGCTGCTGGACGGCCGCGCCACCCTGATCGCCCCGGACCTGCGGGGCCGGGCCGGGAGTTGCGGACTGCCGGGGCCGTACGGCATCGCCACGCACGCCGACGACGTCGCCGCCCTGGCCGAGGCGCTGGCCCCGGGCCGGGTGGTGCTGGCAGGGCATTCGATGGGGGCGTTCGTGACGGCGCTGGCCGCCGTACGCCACCCGGACCGGTTCGGGCCGCTGCTGCTGGTCGACGGGGGGATCGGCTTCCCCGCACCCACGCACCTGTCCCCGGACGAGCTGATGACCGCGGTGATCGGCCCGGCCATGGACCGGTTGTCGATGACGTTCCCGGACCGGGCCGCCTACCGCGCGTTCTGGCAGGCGCACCCGGCGTTCGCCGACGACTGGTCGGACGAGGTCGACGCGTACATCCAGCGCGACCTGACCGGCGAGGAACCGGAACTGCGCTCCACCTGCCGGATCGAGGCGGTGCGCACCGACGGCATCGGCCTCTTCGACGAGGAGGTGCTGACGGCGGTCCGGAAGCTGCCCGCCCCGGCGACGCTGCTGTGGGCGCCGCGCGGGCTGATGGACGAGGAGCAGGGCCTGTACGACGAGACCCGCCTGGCGGCGGCGGACCTCGGGGGCACGGGGGTGACGCCGGTGCGGGTGGCGGACGTCAACCACTACACGGTGCTGACCGGCGAGCAGGGCGGCCGGGAGGTCGTGCGGCATCTGCTGGAGCTGTGCGGCGCCCACTGAAGCGGGACGCGGGCGGGTCCGGCCGGACCGGTGCACGCCACCGGCCGGACCCGCCGCCGCCGGCCCTCCGGGAACCTCCGCCCGCGCCGGATCGCCGGGGACCTTCGTCGGCACCGAGTGCCCGGGAAGGCGTCACCGCTCCGGGACTCCCGAGGACGGTCGGCGCTCCGGGAGCCCGCCGACCGGTACGGCTTCAGGGCGGTCCGGGACTCCCGCCGACGCGTGAGGCGTCGAAGAGAGTCCGCGGGCCCCGCCGACCGGTGAAGTTTCAGGGCAGTCCGAGGCTCCCCCGACTCATGGACCTTCAGAGGAAGTCCGCGGACCCCGCCAACTGGTGCAGCTTCAGGGCGAGCTGGATCTCCAGGGCCCGTGCGGGCTCGTTCCAGTCGTGTCCCAGCAGCACCTGCACCCGGTCGAGCCGCTGCACCACCGTGTTGACGTGCACGTGGAGTTCGTCCTTGGCGCGGACGAGGCTGCCCCCGGACCCGAAGTAGGCGCGCAGGGTCCGCACGAGGTGGGTGCCGCGCCGCTCGTCGTACTCCAGCAGCGGCCCCAGCGTCGCCGCCACGAAACCGTCGACGTTCTGCCCGTTGCCCAGCACCACGCCCAGGAAGCCGAGTTCGTCGACGCACGCGCCCTCCCCGGCACGCCCCAGGACCCGCATGGCGCGCAGGCAGCGGGCGGCCTCCTCGTACGCGGCGGCCAGCTCCCGGACCCCGCGCGCCGGCCCGGCCGCGGCCACCGTGACCGGAGCCTGGACCAGCTGCCCGAGCTGGGAGGCCGCCGCCCGCGCCACGCCACCGGCGCCCGCCCCGGTACCGTCTTCGAAGCCCGCGCCCGCCCCGAGGCCGTCGGCGGCGGCCAGCAGCACGACCTGGCCGTGGTGTTCGGCACTCACCCCGCGCATGTCGCCGCCGAAGAGGTAGCGCACCGCGGCCGGGGCCAGCCGCCCTCGCACCCCTCCGTCGGCCAGCAGCAGCAGATGCGGCCGGTCGAGGTCGATGCCGAGGCGCCGGCCGCGTTCGACGAGCCCGGCCGGGTCGCGGTCCGCGTCCGTCAGCAGGTCGGTGATCAGTTCCCCGCGCACCCGGTTCTCGGTCTCGGCCACCGTGCGCCGCAGCAGCAGAAGCAGTCCGGTGACGACGGAGGCCCGCTCGAACAGCCGCCGGTCCGAGTCGTCGAGCGGTGCCCGCCGGTGCAGGACCAGTCCGGCCATGAGCTCCCGGCCCGCGAGGACGGCGCAGATCCACCGTCCGTCGCGGTGCACGGCGCGGGCGCCCGTACGGGACTCCTCCGCGGTCTCGGCCAGCCATCCGGCGTCCATGCTGTCGGCGGCGAAGTCCTCGCCACCGGGCCGGACGGCCGCGAGGGGCCGGCCGCCCGGATCGTGAATGGTGAGCGGGGAGTCCAGCAGTGCCGCGACGGCGGCGGCGACGTCCTTGACGTCCCGGCCGCGCAGCACCAGGTCCGTCAGCCGGTCGTGGGACTCCTCGGCCCTCCGCATGGCCGCCGAGTGCGCCCGTACGGCCGCGTTGGCCTCGGCCAGCTCCGCGTTGGCCCCGGCGAGTTCGTCGAGGGCGGAACGGGTGTCGGCGAGCGCGCGGGCGGTGTCGATGGCGATGGCGGCGTGCGCGGCGAGCGAGCACAGCAGGGCGACCTCGTCGGGGCTGAACACCCGGGGCGCGCGGTCGGCGGCGAACAGCACACCGATGACCTTGCCCGTGCCGCCGCGGCTGGAGCCCAGGAGCAGGGGGACACCCAGGATGGCGACGAGCCCCTCGTCCAGCACCCCGGCATTGATGTTGCGGGTGTGGCGGAAGCGGTCGTCGGTGCGGTAGTCGGGGGTCGCGTACGGGCGGGCGGTCTGCGCCACCAGTCCGCCCAGCCCCTCGCCCAGTTCCAGCCGCAGCCTCTGGAAGAGCACCGACACCGAACCGTCGGTCACCCGCATGTACGTGTCCCCCGCTTCCTCGTCGGGAAGCGTGAGGTACGCGGTGTCCGTACCGAGCAGCATCCTCGCCCGCCGGACGATCGCCTTGAGCACGTCGTCCAGTTCGCGGGAGGCGGCCAGGTCGCCCGCCGTATCGAAGAGAGCGGTGAGCTGAAGCTCACGGCGCCGGTGCTGGCGCAGGGCGCCCCTGATCCGCAGGGCGGTGGCGGTGGCCCGCTCCACCTCCGCCAGATCACCGGCCCGCACCCCGGCGGCCCGCGCCTGCGAGGCGACGGCCCCCAGCTCCTCGGCGGGGGCGCCGTCGGCCAGCAGGTCGAGGAGACGCCGCAGATGGGGCGCGGCGGAGGCGGCGGAAATACCGGCAACGGGGTCGGCGGGGTCGGCGGGCTGGGACGGATCAGACATGGCGGCCGGAATTCATCGGGGTCGGTGGGTCAGTTGGCGGTCCAGCCGCCGTCCATGGAGAGCGAGGTACCGGTGATGTGCCCGGTGTGCGGCCCGCAGAGCCACAGCACGGCCTCGGCGACCTCGTCGGGTTCGATCAGCCGCTTGATCGCGCTGCGTTCCAGCATCACCCGTCCCACCACTTCCTCCTCCGAGATGCCGTGCGTACGGGCCTGGTCCGCGATCTGGTCCTCGACCAGTGGTGTGCGTACGTAGCCGGGGTTGACGCAGTTGCTCGTCACCCCGTGCTCCGCCGCTTCGAGCGCCACCACCTTGCTGAGCCCCTCCAGTGCGTGCTTGGCCGCCACATAGGCCGACTTGTAGGGGCTGGCCCGCAGACCGTGCACGGACGAGATGTTGACCACGCGCCCCCATCCGCGTTCGTACATGCCCGGCAGGGTGCGGCGCAAGATGCGGAACGGCGCCTCCACCATGACGCGCTGGATCAGCGCGAACCGCTCCGGCGGGAACGCGTGCACGGGGGCGACGTGCTGGAGCCCGGCGTTGTTGACGACGATGTCCGCGTCGGCGGGCAGCGCGTCCACCTCGTCCGGGACGGAGAGGTCGGCCACCCACACCGTCCCGCCGATCTCCTCGGCCAGGTCCCGGGCGGCGTCGGCGGTCCTGTCCACGACGTGCACGTGGGCACCCGCGACGGCCAGGGCCCGGGCGCAGGCCCGCCCGATCCCGCTCGCGGCACCGGTCACCAGGGCGGTGCGCCCGGCGAGCGGCGGCCGGTCCGCCGACCGGGGCGCGTCCGCGGCGGCGGACGGCGTGGCGGGCGGGGCGGCAGGCTGAACGACGTGCGGGGCGGCGTGCGGGGCCGCGGTCCCGGCGGGCCCGTGGTCCTGGCTCTGAGGAGTCTCCATGGCCGTCACCGTAAGGAGACCGGAGCCCGCGTCACACGGGGCCGGTGCACACACCGTCGTACGGCGGCATGGTGGCGGCCTACATGGTGCGGGGCCGCACGGGCCGGGGGACGGTCCGGAGCCGGGGGTGGACCGGGGCGGGACACGGGTCCGGTGCCGCACGGGCTCGGCGCGGGCCCGGGGACGGCCCGGAGCCGGGTGCGGGTCCGCACGGGCGGTCCGGTGTCCGGCACCGGCAGCCGTCGCGGACCGGCCCTGACGGGCCGTCGGCGGGGCGGGGCCGAAGACCTGACCGGGCGGGCGGGCCAAGGGCCTTCGGTCCCGTCGACGGGGCGGAGTCTGCGCGTTGAAGCGCACTCGATGCCGACGCACGCAAGAGCGCCCGCGCACACAGCGGGGATCCGGGAGTGTCCGCCGGGCCCATGGGCGGCGAGGACACCGGCTCATAGCGTCCGCCCCGCACCCGACTCGCCCAACACGTGCCGAACACCCGCCCAACGCCCGCCCAACACGCCCCACTCACCCGGACGACCCGGAACACCCGGAACACCCAGAACACCCAGAACACCCAGAACACCGGACCACCCAGAACACCGGAACACCCGGAACACCGGACCACCCAGGACACCCGGAACACCGGGAACACCCGGGACGAACGCCCCGCACCTCGTCCGGGCCCGAAGCACCCGCAACCGTCCGACCGGCCGGGAGACCCCGGCCCACCGAGCACAGGGAGGCATCCGTGCGCCCATCGATCCTGCGACGCCTGCTCCGACGCGTCGTCCCCACCGCCGCGCTCGCGCTCGTCGCGGCGACGCTGAGCACCGCGGCGACCGCCCCGCCGGCCGAGGCCGCGGCTCCCAAGGCGGCCTCGGCCGTGGCCGCGGGCGGCCTGCAACCGGTCACCGGCTTCGGCACCAACCCCGGCAATCTCCAGATGTTCGCGTACGTCCCGGCCGATCTGCCCGCGAACGCGCCCGTGGTGGTGGCCCTGCACGGCTGCACGCAGACGGCCGACGCCTACTACGCCAACTCCGGCTGGCCGAAGTACGCGGACCTGTGGGGCTTCGCCGTGGTCTTCCCGCAGACCACGGCCGCCAACAACGCGCTGTCCTGCTTCAACTGGTTCGATCCGGCCGACAGCGGCCGGGGCAGGGGCGAGGCCGCGTCGATCGCACAGATGGTGGAGTACGCGAAGCAGAGTTACGGCTCGGACGGTGACCGGGTGTACGTGACCGGCCTGTCGGCGGGCGGCGGCATGACGGCCGACCTGCTGGCCGCGTACCCGGACGTGTTCGCGGGCGGCTCCGTGGCCTCGGGCCTGCCCGCCCAGTGCGCGACGAGCCAGGCGGGTGCGTCCGCCTGCCAGACGGGCACGGTGAAGCTGACGCCCGCGCAGTGGGGCGACAAGGTCCGCGCCTCCCACCCGGGCTACTCGGGCCCCTGGCCCCGGGTCGCGATCTGGCAGGGCACGGCCGACTACACGGTCGCCCCGGCCAACGCCACGGCCCTGCGCGACCAGTGGACCGACGTCTGGGGCATCGGCCAGACCCCGTCGTCGACGGACACCCTCCCGGGCAGCACGACGCGCAGCACGTACGACGACGCCTCCGGGCGGCCGGCCGTCCGGACGTACTCGGTCTCCGGCATGGGTCACGGCCTGGCGGTGAGCCCCGGTACGGGCACGGAGCAGTGCGGCTCGACGGCCGCGTACTTCCTGAACGCCATCTGCTCCACGTACCACACGGCCGTCTTCTGGGGCCTCGACCAGGGCACCCCGGGAGGTGACGGAGACCACCTCCCCGCCCCGTCCGGCCTCCGCGTCACGGGCGTCTCGGCGGACAGCGTCGCGCTCTCCTGGAACGCGGTCGAGGGCGCCGCCTCGTACGTGGTCCACCGCGACGGCGCGAAGGCCGCCTCCCCCACGGCTACGACGTACACGGACCCGGGCCTCGCCGCCGGTACCGCCTACCGCTACACCGTGACCGCGGTCGACGCCTCGGGCACCCCCGGCACGGCTTCGGCGCAGGTCACGGCGACCACCACCGGCTCCGCACCCGCCCGCTGCTTCACGGCGAGCAACTACGCGCACGTGGCGGCCGGAAGGGCACACACCACGCTCGGCCACGTCTACGCCAACGGCTCGAACCAGAACATGGGCCTGTACAACATCTTCATCGCCCACACCCTGCGGGAGGCACCGACGGGCCACTTCGTGCTCGCCGACACGGGCTGCGCGCCCTGAGCCTGCTCGCTCCCACCGGGGGTGGCCGTGCGGGCTCCGCACGACCACCCCCGGCCCCGTTCCCGACCGCCCGCGCGCGTCTCCTGACACAATCTTCGCCATGACCGGTTGGATGCGCCGCGCTCCCCGATGGGCGGTGGCGCTGGTGTGCGCGTACGCGGCCGTCCTGCTGTGCGTGGGCAGCGTCGCCCATGTCACCGACCTGCTGCGGCACGGCCTCCGCCCCTACACCTGGGCGCCGCTCTGGCTGAACCTGTACTGGTCCTCGCTGGCCCTCTTCGACACCCTGGCGGCATTGCTTCTGCTTCGGGGAAGGCGCCTCGGGGTGGACCTCGCCTGCCTCATCATGACGACGGACCTCGCCGCCAACTGGTACGCGGTGTACGGCATCCAGCACAGCACGTTCGTGGACGAGCCGGGGCTGCAACGGCTCGCCGCCTTCGCCGTACTCGTCCTGGGAACCGCACCGTTCGCCCGGAGGCACCTGCGTCCCGCGCTCGCCGTGTCGCCCGTGGAGCGGTGAACCGGACAACGCCCGGGGTGCCCCGTCCGCCCCCCGCCACGCATCACAGCGACCGGGGCGGCTACTCCTCCGGCGGGAACACCACGTCCCCCGAGTCGGCGAGCGTGATCAGGATGGCCTCGACCGGGCATCCCTCGGCCGCCGCCAGGACCCGCTCGTCCGCGTCGCTCTCCGGGGAGGCGGGCCGCGACTGGCGGGCGGAGTCCAGCGCGAAGGTGTCCGGGGCGTGGTTCACGCACAACGCGGAGCCGATGCAGATCCTCCGGTCGACCTCCACGGCCCAGCGGTCCCCCATCACGCGCCTCCCTCGTCAGCGGCACCGGCCTGGTAACCGGCCGGCAGGTGGATCATCTTGTGCTCGAAGTACTCGCCGTACCCCTCGGGCCCGAACTCCCGTCCCAGGCCGGAGTTCTTGTACCCGCCGAACGGGCCGAGCATGTCGAGACTGAAGGTGTTCACACTGTACGTGCCCGTCCTGACCCGGCGGGCGATGTCGATGCCGTGCTCGGTGTCTGCGGTCCAGACGCTGCCGCTGAGGCCGTAGTCGGAGTCGTTGGCGATGCGCACCACCTCGTCCTCGTCGCCGTACGGGATCAGGCAGATGACGGGGCCGAAGATCTCCTCGCGGGCGATGCGCATGGAGTTGTCGACGTCCCCGAAGAGTGTCGGCTCGACGTACCAGCCCCGCTCCTGGGAGGCCGGACGGCCACCGCCGGACAGGATCTTGGCGCCCTCGTCCTGGCCGATCCGGATGTAGTCGAGCGAACGCCGCTGCTGGCGTTCGGCGACCAGGGGGCCGAGTTCGGTGGCGGGGTCGAGCGGATCGCCGATCTTCAACGCGGCTGCGGCGGCGGCGAACGCCTCCGCCGTCTCGTCGTAGCGGGAGCGCGGGGCGAGGATGCGGGTCTGGGCCACGCAGGCCTGCCCGTTGATCATCCAGGCGAACGGGACGATCCCGGCGACGGCCGTCTCCAGGTCGGCGTCCGGGAGGATCAAGGCGGCGGACTTCCCGCCGAGTTCCAGTGTGACCCGGGTGAGGTTGCGGGAGGCGACCTCCATCACCCGGCGCCCCGCGGCCACCGACCCGGTGAACGACACCTTGTCCACGCCCGGGTGCCCGACCAGGTACTCGCTGACCTCCCGGTCGGCCGGCAGGATCGACAACACGCCCTCGGGCAAACCGGCTTCGGCGGCGATCTCGGCCAGGACGTAGGCGTCCAGCGGGGATTCGGGCGACGCCTTGAGGATGGCGGAGCACCCGGCGAGCAGCGCGGGCGCGAGCTTGGCGGCGGCAGTGAACTGCGGAACGTTCCACGGCACCACGGCCGCGACCACCCCCACCGGCTCCCGGCGCACCAGCAGCGGCCCCAGCGCCCCGTCGCGCCGCTCCTCGTACGGGAAGGTACGGGCGACGGTGATCGCCGCGTCCCACACCATCATCGCGGAGAGCGCCTGCACCATCACGCTGGACGTGTACGGAGTGCCGTTCTCCGAGCTGATGACCCGGGCGATCTCCTCGTACCGGGCGGCGAACGCGTCCTTGATCCTGGTCACGACCGCGATCCGCTCGTCCAGGGCCATGCGCGGCCAGGGCCCCTCGTCGAACGCCCGCCGCGCGGCGGCGACGGCCCGGTCCACGTCCGCCTCGCAGGCGTGCGGCACCCGGCCGATGACCTGTTCGGTGTGGGGCGATACGACCTCGATGACCTCCCGGCCCAGCGGATCGACCAACTCACCGCCGATGAACAGTTTTCCGTGTTCGACAAGCTCGGTCATGGCTGTTGCCTCCCGCGAACCGGCGTTACGAGAATTCCTGATGGACCGTCAAAACTGATACCAGTTCCAGTTCCAGGAGTCCACGTGCGCGGCGCTTCCGGAGAACCACGGCCCACAGCCGGGCCCGCCGAAAGCGAGGGCCCCGACGTGCTCCGGCGACCCGCCCGGGACGCGGGCCGGATTCACGGCGCCGGTCGCCGTCGGAGTCCGAACGCCGTGGTCACCTGCTCGACGAGAGCATCCTCGGTCGATGTGGTGTCGACCCGGATGGAGCACAACCGGAGACGCTCGGCCACCTCCTGAAGGCGTCTTGTGAACATGCCGTCCCGTTCGGCGAGGTTACGGCCGGCCTTGGCCGGATCGCTGGTCTCCCATACGAACCCCTCCCCCGGCACGGCCCGGCTCCGGAAGGCGGCCTGGCGGAATTCAGGCGTGGGCAGGAGCCAGACGGCCTGCTCGGGAACGGTGAGCAGGGGTTTCACCAGGTGCGGCAGCAGCCGGAAGCCCTCCGCGAGGACACACGGTTCCCGCGGCAGGCGAAGGAGGTCCTCGATGATCAAGCCGAAGCCCTCACCGCGAAACCAGTGGAACGTCTCCAGCATGGTCTCCGGAGACCGGTTCACCCACCGCTCGTCCATGTCCATGGCCATGAACTCATGCAGGAAGGGGGCCTCCTGGGGCGTGGTCCGTCGAGCGTGGTCCCGCATCACGTCGTCGGTGGCGTAGAGCCGCCAACCGCAGCGATCGGCGACTCGGCGGCTGATGGTCGACTTCCCCGCGCCGCTCCCGCCGCCGATCCAGTACACGTGCCGCAGCCGGGCACGAAGCCCTGCGGCATCGGCCGCTTCTTCATACTTTCCGGAAGACATTCCTCTCCTGTCCCGCTGTGACAGCCAGGCATGATGTCCCGGACTACCGCCTCAGCTCGAATTGTGCCTCCCGCTCACCCTCCGGACGGCGCCCGCTCCCGGTTCTGTATTTCCTGATCTCGAAGTCCACCGCACCCATTGAACCGGGGCATTGGGACGACCACTGGAAGGGGCCGGTCTCGTGCGTTCGGGATCATCTCTCGTCACCGTCGGCTGAGTGCTGAACAGCTCGCTGTTGGCTACGCTCCCGGCCATGACTGAATAGGTGCAAGTCTCCACGGCCACGGCGACGAAGGACCAAGCAGTGACCCTCGCGGGACTCGTAGTACAGCAGCGGATCGCTGCAGGCGCCCAGATCATCAGCCGGTCACAAGCGTCTTCTGGCACCACTGCGAGTACGGCACCGGCGAGGAATGGCAAGTCCTTCTCAAGACGACCGCGGACCAATACCCGGCGCCGGAAGCGCATCTCCTTGAGCGTCATCCGTGGGACAACCCGGAACTGTGTGCGGTGCCTGAAGTGGATCACTGACTCCGTGGAGGCGTCGCCTTAATTAGACGACAAGCTCAAGGACGGACACGCCCCTGGAACGGCTAGAGGAAGCCTGGTTGTACGGCCCGGACGCCATGGAGACGACTCTCTTGACGCCCGGGCCTTACGTCAGGCCTCGCGGCAAGGCATCCAGCTGCCTCCCGCGCCGGGGCAGTCGAACGCTGCGAGTAGCGCTGCTGCGGTTGTGCAAAACGCCAGGTCAGTTGGGTGTGGTGGGCAGGCCCTGGGTGGGAGAGGCCCTTTCATCCACCTTTCCTGTTTCAGCGTCGACGTAGACCGGGTAGACGTCGTTGCCAACTGAGACCGGAATGGTCCATTGTGCCCGCCATTCGTCTTCGCGTCGGATGGCCAGCAAGTTGCCTGCCTCTGTCTTCGCTCCACCAGCGAACTTGGAGGCCGTGGCTGCGGCCTGCTTCTCGCTCACCCGGCGCGGGGGGAGTGAAACCGATTCTTCTGTATGCCGGGTCAGTAGCGCGGAGACGCGGCCGGCTCGGTTGATCTGCACGTCCAGACGCATGGGCATGAGCACGCCGTCGATACGACTTCGCCAGCTGACCATCCAGCCGAACTCCGCATCATCTCCGACCGGGAAGGATTTCACGTATGAGTCTTTGAGGCCCCAGGGGAAGCGCTCCTTCGCGTACTTCGTGGCGATGCGGAGCGCTTCGTCGGCCGTTTTGGGTGCAGCTCCGGCGCCTGTCACGGGAAAACTGCCGGGACCTGGCTTGCTCGAGTTTTCCAGGCTGACCGTGAGCTGTTCCTTGTCCGGCCAGCTCAGTTCGGCGAACCCCGTCTGTGTGGTGATCAACAGCATGTCGGGGGCGCCGTTCTGCCCGGGCTGGAGCTGTACGTTCGCGATGTCGAAGTGGTCGTCGAAGGCCTTGGCGAGGACCTGCTGCGCCTGGGACTTCTCGTCGCCTCCCGCGATCTGCAGGCTCGTGGAGTCCACAGCCAAGGGAGTGATCCAGGCTTTCCACACCACAGCACAGGCGAGAAAGCCGGTCACGAAGATGACAGCAGTCGGCTTCGCTGCGGAGCGTAGGGACAGAAGCTCACCTCGGGCCGCACGGACAACCGCCCAGCCGGCGAGAGCCCCGGCCGCCGCGCCCAGCGTATTGGTCAGCACATCACCGCTGTCACAGCTTCGCCCCACCCACGGGGCGAGCGCCTGGCTGAGCTCGGTTACCACCGACAGCAGCGCCCCACCCAGGAAGACAGGAAATACGCGTCGGACGGCAAGGACCCCAAGGAGCCCGATAGGAAGGAACATCGCCACATTCAGCAGACCCTGCTCTGTCGCGAAAGGCTCACTGAAATTCCGGTTGAGGACACACTGGCCGGACACATGACCCGGGGACGGAAAGAAAATGGTAACGCTCAGCTCCGCTACCAGGACGGCAGAAAGCCCCGCATACGCCCATGGGCGATTCAGAAACCTTTTCGCGGCGAAGTAGCCGATGAGAGCCGCAATCGTCACTGCGGCCAACGCGATGAGAACGAACTCACCTCGACCATTGAAAACAGCTTGCAACATGGTGGCGCAACACCTTCAAACGGGAGCGCCCCGCCCCGCGTGAGTCGCGGGGCGGGGCAGTGGATGAAAACTCAGCAGGTGCCCGAGGGCGTCTGGAACGTTCCCTGCCCGGTCACCGACAGCATCCCAATGGTGGAGTAGCAGTCCGACGGCCAGTTACGATCCCACGAGGCACTCTTGGTCGTGCCCGATGCCTGGCTGAACGTCGAACCCCACGTGGTTGTACCGGCATAGTTGAACCCCAGCTTCGCCGAGATGGTTCCGCCGCTCGACTTCTCGTACCAGGTCCTGACGTTCACCGGGCCGGAACCCTGCGTCTTGTCGTGGAACAGGCGACCACTCGACAGCGTGGTGCATACCCGGCCGTAACCGATCTGACCGCTGCCCGGACACGTTTCCTGAACCGATACCTCGCCGCTCGGGGCCGAAGTCGACGCCTGGGCAACGCCCATTCCCCCCATGACCGCCAACGTCAGACCGGCCACCGCTGCACTGCGGACTATCTTGTGAGCGAACGCGCTCATATTGAACCCTCCCCAGGAATAGCAAAACCCGTTCCATCACGTAGCAGAAGGGGAACGACATATGCGCCAAGAGTGAAAACTCTGGCGTGAAAGTGACCCCCTGCGGCGGTTGATTGCAACCGTTGATCGCCAAATTATGTGACCTATCACGAAGGGTCAAGCATGTATTGGTTCATGGCCCGAATGCCTACGCCCGACCGGTAGATATACCCACAAAGCAGACTGCCTCTTGACTGGAAACGCATATGCCTCAGCGCTATGCGCGTCCCTCCGGGCCCCTGCATGCTCTGGTCGCGGGCGACGATGCGCACGTCGATGCCTTGCGCGAGGTAAGGCATCGGAGGGGGTCAGCGCAGGAAACCAAAGAGACCATTCCTCCCGGCTTCCTCCCGGCCTTCGGCCTCTTCGGCGGCGCGGGCCTCAGCCTCTGCCCGCTTGTGCTCCTTGATGGTAGTGGTGCAGACACTGCAGTCACCGCCGGCGCAACGGCCCGGCTTCGCGACGCTGTGGGCGCTGGGCCTGGTTGACCAGCGAGAACACCAGCAAGGCGCCGACATCCAGTACTGGGGCCGGGTCTCGAACAAGGCCCACGGACGTGTGAAACCCATCGTCAAGGTGCGGTACGCACGCGAGACGGACGACGGAAAGTGCGACGCCGGGCACGCAAACGTGATCAGCGTGATCACACCACTCCGGCACCGAACCGCGAACTCACCGGCCCACCAGGGCCCGGCTGTTCGTCGTGTTCGAGTCCGCGCTCCGAGATGGGCCAGATGGTCGCCCAGGGCTACCACTGGAACAAGTTCTCGTTACAGTGGGCAGGTGGTCGGTGGGCGGCGCACACCGACCACCGCGCACCGCACAGTCGTACGTCCGGTGAGGCGGCCGGACAGCGGGGAGAGGGAGAGCCCATGACGCAGGTGACCGACCACGGCGGGGGCGTGCACAGCATCGAGGTGCCCATCCCGGACAATCCACTCGGCCACACCCTCGTCCACGTCGTCGACACCGATCGCGGTCCGGTCCTGGTCGACACCGGGTGGGACGATCCGGAGGCGTGGGACGCGCTCACCGCCGGGCTGACCGCCGTCGGCGTAACCGTCGCCGACATCCATGGCATCGTCATCACCCACCACCACCCCGACCACCACGGCCTCTCCGGGCAGGTGCGCGAGGCGTCCGGGGCCTGGATCGCCATGCACGCGGCGGACGCCGAGATCGTGCGCCGGACCCGGGAGTCGGAGCCGGGCACCTGGTTGAACTACCTCGTCGCCAAGCTCACCGCGGTCGGCGCGCCCGAGGCGCACCTCGCGCCATTGCGGGCCGCGGCGGCGGACCGGGGGCGTATGCGCACCCTGCCCGGGGCGCGGGCCGCGCTGCCGGACCGGGAGATCGTGCCCGGTGAGCTCCTGGACCTGGCTGGGCGGCGGCTGCGGGCGGTCTGGACGCCCGGCCACACCCCCGGTCATGTCTGCCTGCATCTGGAGGAGAAGCATCCGACCGGTCTGCCCGGCCGGGGGCGGCTGTTCTCCGGTGACCATCTGCTGCCCGGGATCAGCCCGCACATCGGGCTGTACGAGGACCCGGACGACGACACGGTCACCGATCCCCTGGGCGACTACCTCGGTTCCCTGGAGCGCGTGGGCCGGCTCGGGGTGGCGGAGGTGCTGCCCGCCCACCAGTACGCGTTCACGGACGCGGCCGGGCGCGTACGGGAGCTCCTCGACCACCACGAGGACCGGCTGGCAGGGCTCCTCGGGCTGCTGTCCTCCCCGCTGACCCCGTGGGAGCTGGCCGAGCGGATGGAGTGGAACCGGCCGTGGGACCGGATCCCGCACGGTTCGCGCAACATCGCGGTCTCGGAGGCCGAGGCGCATCTGCGGCGGCTGGTGAAGCTGGGCCGCGCGGAGGCGGTGACGGGGAGCGACCCCGTGACGTACATCGCGGTGTGAGCGACGTCATGGCGACGGGCGATGGCGTAGGTCGCGGTGTGAGGGGCGTGCGGCGCGGTACGGGCGCGGGCGGCGCCCTGGCCCCACCCTCCTTCCCGGAACGACGCCCGCCCCGGGCCCCTTCCGGGTAGCCCGGTAGAGTGAGTGGGTCGTCATCATGCCCGTACAGGGGGAAGCCGGTGCGAATCCGGCACTGACCACGCAGCCGTGAGCCGTCCCGTGGACGGTGAGTCGGAATGCCCTGGACGCGGTTGTGACCGGCTCGGACCACCGGAACCCCGGTGGTCGGCACCGTCGAGGTATACGGAGTCGGAGCCTGGTGCGTGAGCGTGCCTGTGCCCGGTCCGGATCCCCGCACAGGAGAGGCCCCGCCCGCCATGACCGTACGCCGCACCGCGGCAACGCTCGCCGCGACCACGGCCGCCGTGCTCTGCGCGGCCGCCCCGGTCGCGGTCGCGGCGCCGTCCCCGTCGCCCACGCCGTCCGCCGCACTGCCCGCCGGGCTGTACGGCACGAAGGACCCCACCTACGACGGTGTCTGGCGGCAGTCGCTGGCCTTTCTCGCGCAGCGGGTCGAAGGCGTGACGCCCGCCGCGAAGTCGGTCGACTGGCTGATCGGCCAGCAGTGCGCCAACGGCGCCTACGCCGCGTACCGGCCCGACGCCGCCAAGCCGTGCGACGCGAAGACGGTGCTGGACACCAACGCCACCGCGGTCGCCGTGCAGGCCCTCGCCGAGGTCGGCGGGCACGGGGAGACCGTGAACGACTCGGTCCGCTGGCTGAAGTCCGTGCAGAACGAGGACGGCGGCTGGGGCTACACGGCGGGCGCGCCCAGCGACGCCAACTCCACCTCCCTCGTGATCGGCGCCCTCGCCCGGCAGGGGCAGCGGCTCGCGGACATCGTCACGGCCGACGGCAAGTCCCCGTACGATCCGCTGCTCGCGCTCTCGATCCCGTGCGGTGAGAAGGACGGCGGCGCGTTCGCGTACCAGCCGGACAAGGCGGGGAAGCTCACGGCCAACGCGGACGCCACCGCCGCCGCCGTGCTCGGCTCCATGGGCAAGGCCCTGGCCACCGGCAACAACGCCGCCGCCAAGGGGACCAGCTGCCGCCCCGCGGCCTCCGGTTCCGCCCTCACCCCCGAGCAGGCCGCCCAGAACGGCGCCCACTACCTCGTCGGCGCCCTCGCCGCGAAGGGCCACCTCGACCTGGCCCCGATGCCGGGCGCCGAGGACTCCGCCCCTCAGCCCGACGTCGGCAACACCGCGGACGCGGTCGTCGCGCTGTCCGCCTCGGGCCACAAGGACGAGGCGGCCAAGGCCGTGGCCTGGCTGAAAAGGAACTCCGGCGCCTGGGCCGAGCAGAACGGCCCCGCCGCCTACGCGCAGCTGGTCCTGGCCGCGCACGCGACCGGGAACGACGCCCGCGACTTCGGCGGCGTGAACCTGGTCGACAGGCTGAACGCGACCGGCCCGAAGCCCGCGGCCATCACGACCCCCGACCCGTCCGGCGACACCGGGTACGAGGCCACGGAGAAGGACCGGGTCCACAGCGGCGACGACGTGATCGGCGGCGTGTGGTGGTTCGTCGGCATCGGCCTCGTCGTCGGTGCGGGCGTCGGCTTCCTGATCAGCGGCCGCCGGAAGAACCAGCAGCTGTGAGGCGGACGGGAGGGGCCGCCGCCGCGGTGCTGAGCGCGGTGCTGCTGGCCGTGCTGGGCGCGGGAGAGGCCCAGGCGGCCGGCTACCGGTACTGGTCGTTCTGGGAGGGCTCGGGCCAGGACTGGACGTACGCCACCCAGGGCCCCGCCCTGGTCCGGCCGGACGACGGTGCCGTGCAGGGCTTCCGGTTCGCGGTGAGCGAGGACTCCCAGGACGCGGCCCGGCCGCGCCACGCCCCCGGCTTCGCGAAGATCTGTGCGGACACCCCTGCCGAGAAGGGGTCCAAGCGGGTCGCGCTCGTCATCGACCCGGGCACCGCGACGGACGCCCCGGACGGGCGGACCCCGCCCGCGCTCCGGACCGCGTGTGCCGTGGTCGCTCCGGACGCGAGCACCGCCGAGGCGCTCGCCGCGGTGGCCAAGCCGCTGCGTTACGACGGCAACGCGCTGCTGTGCGCCATCTCCGGGTACCCGGCCTCCGGCTGCGGCGAGCAGGTGTCGGGCGACGGGCACGAGAAGCCCGCCGCGTCCGCCCCCGCCACGTCCGCCGCGTCCGCCGACGGTTCCGTCGGTTCCGACGGTTCCGGCAGCGGACCGTCCGCCGGGATGCTCGTCGGGGTCGGTGCCGTTCTCGTCCTCGGCTCGGCCGCGGTCGTGCAGGCCCGCCGCCGCCGAGGATGACCACTCCGACCAGCGGCCCGGCGACCGGGGACGGGGCACCCGACCACCCGGCCACCGGCCGTCCGGCGACCGGTCCCACCCGCACCACCGGCGTCACCCCTGCCCGTGCCACTCGCGCCGCCCGCACCGCCGACCGGCCGCCGCGCGCGCTGCGCGCACCCGAGGCGAACCGGAGCAACGCCCTGCCCGCAGGGGCGTGGTGGCTGTGGGCACTGGGCCTCGCCACCGCCGCCTCCCGCACCACCAACCCGCTGCTGCTCGGCCTCCTCGTCGGGGTCGCGGGCTATGTGGTCGCCGCGCGCCGTACGGACGCGCCCTGGGCCCGTTCGTACGGGGCGTTCATCAGGATCGGGCTGTTCGTCGTCGGCGTGCGGCTGGTCTTCTCCGTCCTCCTCGGCTCGCCGATCCCCGGTACGCATCCGCTGTTCACGCTCCCCGAGGTGCCGCTGCCCGACTGGGCGCAGGGCGTCCGGATCGGTGGCCGGGTCACCGCCGAGCAGCTGGTCTTCTCGCTGTACGACGGGGCGAAGCTGGCCGCCCTGCTGATCTGTGTCGGCGCGGCCAACTCGCTCGCGAACCCGGCCCGGCTGCTGAAGTCGCTGCCGGGCGCGCTGTACGAGGCGGGGGTCGCCGTCGTCGTCGCGATGACGTTCGCGCCGAACATGGTCGCCGACGTGGCGCGACTGCGCACCGCGCGACGGCTGCGGGGCCGCCCGACCGGCGGTGTCGGGGCGGTCCTCCAGATCGGACTTCCGGTCCTGGAGGGCGCGTTGGAGCGGTCGGTCGCGGTGGCCGCGTCGATGGACGCGCGCGGCTACGGGCGTACCGCCGAGGTCTCGCCCGCCGTCCGGCGCACCACGAACGCGCTCACGCTCGGCGGGCTGCTCGGGGTGTGCGCGGGCACGTACGGGCTGCTGGCCGCGCAGGGCGCGGTGTACGGGCTGCCGCTGCTGATCGCCGGGATCGTCGCGGCGGCGGCCGGGCTGCGCCTGGGCGGTGCCCGGTCGGTCCGTACCCGCTACCGGCCCGACCGGTGGGGTGCGCGGGCCTGGCTGGTGGCGGGTTCGGGGGTCGTGGTGGCGGTGGCGATGATCTGGGCGGGCGGTGTCGACGCGGAGGCGCTGCACCCCGGGGTCGTACCGCTGACCGCGCCGGTGCTCCCGTTGTGGCCCGCGGCGGCGGTGCTGGTGGGGCTGTTGCCCGCGCTGGTGGCCCCCGTTCCGCCGCCGGTGGGCGCCGGTTCGAAGACGCGGCCGAGTCCCGAGGAGGACCAGTGATCCGGTTCGAGCAGGTTTCGGTGCGGTACGAGGGGGCGGAGCGTCCCACCCTGTCCGGGATCGATCTGACCGTTCCCGAGGGCGAACTGGTGCTGCTGGTCGGCCCGTCCGGGGTCGGCAAGTCGACGCTGCTGGGGGCCGTCTCCGGTCTCGTGCCGCACTTCACCGGTGGCAGGCTGAGCGGCCGGGTCACGGTCGCGGGGCGCGACACCCGTACCCACAAGCCGCGCGAACTCGCCGACGTGGTCGGCACGGTGGGCCAGGACCCGCTCTCCCACTTCGTCACCGACACGGTCGAGGACGAGCTGGCGTACGGCATGGAGTCGCTGGGGCTGGCCCCGGACGTGATGCGGCGGCGGGTCGAGGAGACCCTGGACCTGCTGGGTCTGGCCGGGCTGCGGGACCGGCCGATCTCCACGCTCTCCGGAGGGCAGCAGCAGCGGGTGGCGATCGGTTCGGTGCTCACCCCGCATCCGAAGGTCCTGGTCCTCGACGAGCCGACGTCCGCGCTCGACCCGGCGGCGGCCGAGGAGGTGCTGGCCGTGCTGCAACGGCTGGTGCACGACCTGGGCACCACGGTCCTGGTGGCGGAGCACCGGCTGGAACGGGTGGTGCAGTACGCGGACCAGGTCGTCCTGCTGCCGTCGCCGGGCGCCGCTCCGGTCATGGGCGCCCCCGCCGATGTCATGGCCGTCTCCCCGGTCCGTCCGCCGGTCGTGGCTCTGGGCCGGCTGGCGGGGTGGGAGCCGCTGCCGCTGTCGGTCCGTGATGCCCGGCGCCGGGCCACCGGCCTGCGCGAACGGCTCGCGGACCGGCGACCGCCCGCCGCGCCCGCCCCGGCCCGGACCCTGGTGTCCCCGCTGCCCGCCGCGCCCGCCCCCGCGCGACGCGGCGCCCTGGCCCGGCTGCTGGGACGCGGCACGCACACGGCCGCCCCCGTTCCCGGGCCCGCCGTCGACGTCCCGGCCCGGGTCGAGGACCTCGGCGTGCGGCGCGGGCGCGTCGAGGCGCTGCGCCGGGTCACGCTCTCCGTCGCCCCGGGCGAGACCGTCGCCCTGATGGGCCGCAACGGCGCGGGCAAGTCCACGCTGCTCGGCACGCTCGTCGGCATGGTCGAACCCACCGCGGGCACCGTCCTCGTCGGTGGCCGGACCCCGCACCGCACGCCGCCGCGCGAGATGGTGCGCCGGGTCGGGCTCGTACCGCAGGAACCGCGCGATCTGCTGTACGCGGACACGGTCGCCGCCGAGTGCGCCGCCGCCGACACCGACGCGGGCGCCGCCGCGGGCAGTTGCCGGGAGCTGGTCTCGAAGCTGCTGCCCGGTGTGCCGGACGACACCCATCCCCGTGATCTCTCCGAGGGGCAGCGGCTCGCGCTCGCCCTGGCGGTGGTGCTCACCGCGCGTCCGCCGCTGCTGCTCCTGGACGAGCCGACCCGCGGTCTGGACTACGCGGCGAAGGCCCGGCTGACCGGGGTGCTGCGGGGGCTCGCCGCCGACGGGCACGCGATCGTCCTGGCGACGCACGACGTGGAACTCGCCGCCGATCTCGCGCACCGGGTGGTGATCCTCGCCGACGGGGAGGTCGTCGCGGACGGGGAGACCCGGCAGGTGGTGGTCTCCTCCCCGGCATTCGCCCCGCAGACCGCGAAGATCCTCGCCCCGCAGGAGTGGCTGACCGTGGCACAGGTCCGTGACGCGCTGGAGGAGCGGTGACGAGCGGGCCCGAGGGACGGGCGGCGAAGGTGGCGGACGGGCGTCGCGCGCCCGCGGGCCCCGTGGAGCGAACGAACGGCCCGGCCCGGACGGGACGCACGGCCCTCACCGGGCATGCGCGGCGGTCGGGCCGGACGGTACGGCCGGTGCGTCTGGGGCCGCGCGCGATCGCCGCGCTCGTGCTGATCAGCGCGATCGGCGTGGTCGCGTTCGGCTGGCCGCTGCTGGCCGACGCGGGCTCCGGTCTCGCGCACTCCCAGGACGCGCCGTGGCTGTTCGCCGCGCTGCTGCCGCTGCTGGTCGGCGTGGTCGTCGCGATGATCGCCGACTCCGGGCTGGACGCGAAGGCGGTGGCGATGCTGGGGGTGCTGGCCGCGGTCGGTGCCGCGCTGCGCCCGCTCGGCGCGGGCACGGCGGGCCTGGAGCCGATGTTCTTCCTGATGGTGCTGAGCGGCCGGGTGCTCGGCCCCGGCTTCGGATTCGTGCTCGGCTCGGTGACCATGTTCGCGTCGGCGCTGCTGACCGGCGGGGTGGGGCCGTGGATGCCGTTCCAGATGCTGTCGATGGGCTGGTTCACCATGGGCGCGGGTCTGCTGCCGGGCCCGGACCGGCTGCGCGGGCGGGCCGAGCTGCTGATGCTCGCCGGGTACGGGTTCCTGGCGGCGTTCGCGTACGGCACGGTGATGAACCTGTACGGATGGACGATCGTGCCCGGCGCCGGCTCGGGGATCTCGTACCACGCGGGTGATCCCCTGTCCGAGAACCTGGTCCGCTTCCTGGCCTACTGCGTGGCGACCTCGCTCGGCTGGGACCTGGGCCGGGCCGTCCTCACCGTGGTGCTGACCCTGACCCTGGGCTCGACGCTGCTGAAGGCGCTGCGCCGGGCCACGCGCCGGGCCGCCTTCGACGCGCGGGGCACGTTCGACGCCCCTGACGGGTGAGGGCCCGCGCATCCGCTTGACCTCCATGACCGAGTAGAGTGACGGTCACTCCCTCTCCATTCCCTCGATTTCCCTCTACTTTTCCCCAGATTTCAGGGCTTTCGGGACATTGCGCACCGCGTCAACACCCGGCAAAGGCCCGGTTTTCTCTTACTTGGACGACTTAATTACCCGTTGGTCCATATAGGCGCATTTTGCTCTGACGTCCGTTCCCGTCAGCGGCCGGAGCGTTGTCACATACGTGGAACCTCGTGATTTCTGGGATCGGAACACCGTCCTGGCGGAAGCTTTCTGCGCCAGCGACGAACGCATGCGCCGAGCGCAGGCTTTGCTGGACGAGGCGCAGGCGGAGCGGAGCCGGACGCTGGCCGCGTTCGCCGTCACGGTCGGCGACGACGGATCCATCGCGGACCTGATGGGCCTGAACGAACGCGAAGTGCGATTAGCACGACGCACGGTGGGCCGCAATGACGCACGCTCGCTCGCCCAGAAGTTGCTGAGCCGGAAGCAGCCGGCGCCCAAGGAGGCACCCGGCGAAACCGCCGCCGCCCCGGGCCCGGTTCCCGCCGCCGGCCCGGTTCCCGGCGCCGCCCCCGCTCCCGCTCCCGCCTCTGCTCCTGCTCCCGCTCCCGCTCCCGCTCCCGAGATCCCTCTGCCGCGTCCGCGCAAGGAGATGACGGTGCGGACGACGGGGAGCGCGCGCATGAGCACGCCGCCCGTGATCGTGCCGCCGGTGCCGGCCACGCCCCCGACCGTGCCCCCGCCTCCCTCCTCTCCTCCCCCGGCGCCCCCGTTCGAGGCGAACAGCACGGTCGCCTGGTCGCCCAGCATGGACTCCGTGCTGTTGTGGAGCTGGGAGTCCGGGCTCGACGTGCAGACGGTCGCGGCCGAACTCGGCCTGGATGTCCGGGCATTGCTGATGCGGGTGCAGGAGCTCGCCAACGACGGAATGCTCACGCTCGCCGACCCGGCCCCGGAGGTGAACCGGTCGGGCCGCCACCGCCGCCAGAACTTCGACGAGCAGGCGTACGCGGCGCTGTTCGCCCCGACCACCGCCTTCCCCACGCACCTGCCGTACTGAGCGCCCGCCGCCGGGGCAGCGGCGGGCGGAGCCGGCCGGTGCCCCGGCCCCTTCCCGGGCGGAGACGGCCGACTCCGCCCGGAAGGGGCCCGTTCAGCGCCGCGCGGCGACGGCGTCGAACCACCGCACGATCTCCGGGCCCGACTTCACGTACGTGGCGATGTGGTCCGTCGTCCCCTGATCGACGACCTCGGCCTCGACGCCGTGCGCGGCCAGGTCGGCGGCGCAGGAGCGGGTGTTGGCAGCGGGCACGTCGGTGTCTTTGGACGAGGTGTGGAGACGTACGGGGACGCCCGGCGTCCAGGCGCAGCTGCCGTCCTGGGCGCGCACGGCGGCCAGCAGGGCGCCGGAGGGGTGCTGCATCTGCCGGTAGTAGTCGTCGGTGAGCAGTTCCCGCAGCGTCGCGGGCAGGGCGGGGATGATCTCCTCCTCGGTGTGGTGGGTGTCGAAGAGGTCGTCGACGATGCCCGCGTACGGCTCCCGGAAGACCTCGGAGGGGTCCTCGTAGAGTGGGTGGAGCCGGTTCTGCGCGGTGAGGAAGTACGTCATGTAGAAGACGCCGCTGATGTCGTTGACCCGGCCGTCGAACAGGGCGGGCATCTCGGCGTGCTCGATGTCGTACGGTCCCGAGACGGGAGCGAGGGCACGGAGCCGGAAGTGCCGTTCGGCGCCCTTGTCGAGGGCCTTGGCCAGGGCCATCGCGACCTGGCCGCCCTGGGAGAAGCCGCTGACGTACAGATCGCCGGTGAGCGACCGGCCCAGGCTCCGCGCGGCGGTGCGGGAGGCGCGCAGCATGTCGAGGGAGGCGGTGACGGCGGACCCGGTGTCCATGTACGGGTGGCGGCCCGGCCCCTTGCCGAGCCCCAGGTAGTCGGGGGCGGCGACGGCGCGGCCCGCGGAGGCGTGGAGGTACGGGGCGAGGCGGCCGAAGTCCTCGCCGACGGAGGGGGCGTAGTCCCGGTGGGCCATCGTGCCGTGGGTGTCGGAGACCAGGTCGAGGCGGTGCGGACCGCCCTCGGGAAGGGCCAGGAGGCCGGTGGCGGTGGTGGGCGCGCCCTGCGGGGTGACGGTGCGGTAGGTGAGTCGGTAGGCCCGCACTCCGTGGCGAACGGTGCCGGTGTCCACACCGCCGGAGGCCAGGAACCGGATGACGTCAAAACGTTCGAGACCGGCCACCGGGGTGACGTCGAGGAGGTCGCCCCGGTGGCCGTGCGCGGAGCCGGTCCGATGCGATTCGCCGTGTGCCAGGGGATGTTGTGCGACGAAGGTGGTGGCACCGGGGGCCGATTCGGCGGCGGAAGCAGTGACAGCGGGGGCGACGGTCGCGACGGCGGGGGCTGCACCGAGCGCGGTCAGGACCACGACGGTGGCGGCGGCGAGTCCCCGCCGGACGGTGCGACGACGGCGAAGGCGACCCCGAGCCGCCTTGCCCGTAAGGCTGTTCTCTTTCATTCCTCCGACGCTATACGGCCGGACACCGGACGCACATGGGTCCGGCCCCCGGTCCGGGAGTGCCGTCGACCGCACCCCGGGCCCGGGTTTCTCCCCATGGGCGTACGGCTCGCCGTCACAGCCGCTGGATGATCGTGCCGGTCGCCAGGGCACCGCCCGCGCACATCGTGATCAGGGCGAACTCCTTGTCCCGGCGCTCCAGTTCGTGCAGGGCGGTGGTGATCAGCCGGGCGCCGGTGGCACCGACCGGGTGGCCGAGCGCGATGGCCCCGCCGTTGACGTTGACCTTGTCCAGATCCTGTTCGAAGACCTGGGCCCAGCTGAGCACCACGGACGCGAAGGCCTCGTTGATCTCCACGACGTCGATGTCCTTGAGCGACATCCCGGCCTTGCCGAGCACCGCGCGCGTCGCGTCGACGGGCCCGTCGAGGTGGTAGTGCGGGTCGGCGCCCGCGAGTGCCTGCGCGACGATCCGGGCGCGCGGCCTGAGTTTGAGCGCGCGCGCCATGCGCTTGGACGCCCACATGATCGCGCAGGCCCCGTCGGAGATCTGCGAGGAGTTGCCCGCGGTATGGATCGCGGTGGGCATGACCGGCTTGAGGCCCGCCAGCGCTTCCATGCCGGTGTCCCGCAGTCCCTCGTCGCGGTCCACCAGACGCCACATACCCTGCCCGGCGGCCTGCTCCTCCTCGGTGGTCGGCACCTGCACCGCGTAGGTCTCGCGCTTGAACCTCTCCTCGGCCCACGCGACGGCCGCCCGCTCCTGCGAGAGCACTCCTAACCGGTCGACGTCCTCCCTGCTCAGACCGCGTTTGCGGGCGATGCGTTCGGCGGCCTCGAACTGGTTGGGCAGGTCGACGTTCCACTCGTCGGGCCAGGGCTTCCCGGGCCCGTGCTTGGAACCGCTGCCCAGCGGCACCCGCGACATCGCCTCGACGCCGCAGCTGATCCCGATGTCGATCACCCCGGCCGCGACCATGTTGGCGACCATGTGGGACGCCTGCTGCGAGGAACCGCACTGGCAGTCCACGGTGGTGGCGGCCGTCTCGTACGGAAGCCCCACGGCGAGCCAGGCGTTGCGGGCCGGATTCATGGACTGTTCGCCGGCGTGGGTGACCGTGCCGCCGACGATCTGCTCGACGCAGTCGGCGTGGATCCCGGTGCGCCCGAGGAGCTCCCGGTAGGTCTCGCCCAGCAGATAGGCGGGGTGCAGATTGGCGAGCGCGCCTCCGCGCTTGCCGATGGGGGTGCGTACGGCTTCGACGATGACGGGTTCCGCGGCCATGAGCTCGTCCTCTCCTCGCGCCTCCGCAGAGGCGTCCCGGCGCCCGCGGAAGCAAACTAGTACGCGTTCTAGTTCTTTGGGCAGTCTTATGAGACCCGCCGTCGGTGCGCAAGGGTGCTGCACGCACCGACTGCCGCGACCGGGTGAACGCCGCCGGGAGTAGTACCGTTCCACTGCGGTCCGCTCCACGGTCGCCCCACCCGCTCTTCGCGCAACAGAACCGACCACCCCTCTTGCCAGTTGTAGAACCCGTTACTACCTTGCGGACAACTTCTGATGGACCGTCAGACAGCGTCGGACGGCCCTCGGACCGACCTGGAGACGCCGATGCCCTGCCCCCATCTGCCCGAAGGCTTCGACTTCACCGATCCTGACCTGCTCCAAGCCCGCGTCCCGCACCCGGAGTTCGCCGAGATGCGGCAGACCGCACCGGTCTGGTGGTGCACCCAGCCGGCCGGCATCTCCGGTTTCGACGACGAGGGCTACTGGGTCGTCACCCGGCACGCGGACGTCAAGTACGTCTCCACCCACCCGGAGCTGTTCTCGTCCCACACCAACACGGCGGTCATCCGCTTCAACGAGTCCATCGGCCGGGACCAGATCGAGGTCCAGAAGCTGATCATGCTGAACATGGACCCGCCCGAGCACACCCGGGTACGCCAGATCGTCCAGCGCGGCTTCACCCCCCGGGCGGTGCGCTCCCTGGAACAGGCCCTGCGCAGCCGGGCCCGCTCGATCGTGGAATCCGCGCTCGCCGGAGCCGGCCGCGACACCGGCCCCGGCGCGGACTCCGGTACGAGCCCCGGTGCGGACTCCGGTTCGGACCCCGGGGCGAGCTCCGCAGCGAGCCTCGAAGCCGACGGTTCGTTCGACTTCGTCACCCGGGTCGCGGTCGAACTGCCGCTCCAGGCGATCGCCGAACTCATCGGCGTACCGCAGGAGGACCGGTCCAAGATCTTCGACTGGTCCAACAAGATGGCCGCGTACGACGATCCGGAGTACGCGATCACCGAGGAGGTCGGCACCGAGGCGGCCATGGAGCTGATCTCGTACGCGATGAACCTCGCGGCGGCCCGCAAGGAGTGCCCGGCCAAGGACATCGTGAGCCAGTTGGTCGCCGCCGAGGGCCAGGGGAACCTCTCCTCCGACGAGTTCGGCTTCTTCGTGATCCTGCTGGCCGTCGCCGGGAACGAGACCACCCGCAACGCCATCAGCCACGGGATGCACGCCTTCCTCACCCACCCCGACCAGTGGGAGCTCTACAAGCGCGAGCGTCCGGAGACGACCGCCGAGGAGATCGTCCGCTGGGCCACCCCGGTGGTCTCCTTCCAGCGGACCGCCACCCAGGACGTCGAACTGGGCGGGCAGTTGATCAAGAAGGGGGACCGGGTCGGGCTGTTCTACTCGTCGGCCAACAACGACCCCGAGGTCTTCGAGAACCCGGAGACCTTCGACATCACCCGCGATCCCAATCCCCACCTCGGCTTCGGGGGTGGCGGCCCGCACTTCTGCCTCGGCAAGTCCCTGGCCGTGATGGAGATCAACCTGATCTTCAACGCGATCGCCGACATGATGCCGTCCCTGCGGCTGGTCGGTGAACCGCGACGGCTGCGCTCGGCCTGGCTCAACGGGATCAAGCAGCTCCAGGTCGACGCGGGGCGCCCGGGGCCGGCCTCCGGATGAACAAGTCCTTGCTGGTGAGCAAGTCGGCGAGTGCCGACCCGCTTTGATGGACCGTCATGTCCACAGGACAGGCCGTCCGGGGGCAACGGCGGGGGCGAGTTCAGCTCCGGAGGCGACAGCGGCGGGGATGGCGGTCGGCCACTCCGGGGGCCGGCCGCCCCGCCCGAACCCCCGTGCGGGACGCGCACGATGTCACGAGGATCATGGCGGGCATGCACGCCCTGCTCTCCGCCTTCACCCCCATCTGGGCGCTCACCGCCGTCGGATACGCGGTCGGGCGCGGCGGCCTCCTCGGCGAGCGGGCGGAGGACGTCCTCGGCCGGTTCGTCTTCCACGTGGCCATGCCCGCCGCCCTGTTCACCATGGTGTCCAGGGCACGCCCGGACGCGTTCGCCCATCCCTCGATGTCGGCCTTCGCCGCAGGTACGGCGTTGACCTGCGGTCTCGGTCACGTGGTGGCGGGCCGCCTCTTCGGACGGGGAGCGGCGGACCGGGCGATCGGCGGCATGGCCTCCGGCTACGTCAACTCGGCCAACCTCGGCATACCGGTCGCGGTCCAAGTGCTCGGCGACGCCTCGTTCGTCGCACAGGTCATTCTGTTCCAGGTGCTGCTGGTCACTCCCGTGGTCCTCACGCTGCTCGATGCCAGGACGAGGGGCGGGGTCGGAGCGGGCACGGCGACCGGGAGGCGGGCCGGACCGGGGGCCGCGATCCGACGGGCCCTCACTCTGCCCGCTCGCAACCCCATCATCATGGCCTCGTTCCTGGGGGTCGTCGTCTCCGCGCTCGGGCTGCGACTGCCGCACGCCCTCGCCGCCTCCTGCGATCTGCTGGGCGGCGCCGCCGTGCCGACGGCCCTGATCGCGCTCGGTCTGTCCCTGAACGGCCGCCCGTCCGCCGGGGCTCACCTACCGGGAAGGGCGAGAAACGGTCAGCCGGCGCCCCGAACAGGGCGCACCGGGCTCGTACGGTGCACATGGCTCGCGCGGCGCAGGGACCCCGCACGGCATGACGGGTTCACACGGCATGACGGGTTCGCACGGCATGACGGGCCGGCACGGCATGACGGGCCGGCACGGCGTACGGAAGGCACGGCGCGCGCGGAGGTCGCCGTGGTGGTCGTCCTCAAGACGCTGGTCCAGCCGCTGATCGCGTACGGCGTCGGCGGCCCGCTGCTGCGGCTGTCGGACCCTCAACTGCTCGCGGTGGTGGTCTGTTCCGCGCTGCCGACCGCTCAGAACGTCTTCGTCTACGCCCAGCAGTACGGCCTGGACACCCGGCAGGCGCGTGATTTCGTGGTGGCCTCGACGGTGGTGTCGATGGCCACGCTGTCGCTCGTCGTGTGGGCCCTGGGCACGGCTGCCTGAGCCGTTCGAGTGGCGGACCGGAGCCGATGGGCGGATGCTGGTCGAGCGGCGATCCAGGCCGAAGGGGTGCCGGGACGATGTGTTCGTCCCGGCACCCCTTCGGCACCTCCCGTACGGCGGGAGCTCGACGCCTCCGTACCGGGGACGCTCGGCACGGGCCGACGCGGCGGGTGGGATCGACCTGGACATCTCGATGGACTCCGCAGGACGAGCCGCCGCGGCAGAGCCCCGTCGGCCATCCGGTGGAGGTGGTGTCGGGCCCCGCCCTTCGGGCGGACGACGCTACTTTCGAAACACGCCCTGGCCGTGACTGCCGCCCACCGCGTCGCCGACCTGTCCCGGCGGTGCCCCGTCCACCAGGTCGTCCAGCGGTTTCGCCGCGGCCGGTACGGCCGGTGCCCGCAGCTTCCGGGGCCCGGACAGCGCGTAGGTGAGGCCGAAACCCAGCGCGACGACGGCCGCACCGCCCACCGCGTCCAGCACCCAGTGGTTGGCCGTGGCGACGATCGCGGAGACCGTGAACAGCGGATGCAGCAGCCCCAGCGCCTTCATCCACGGCTTCGGGGCCAGCATCACGATGACCACACCGCACCAGAGCGACCACCCGAAGTGCAGCGAGGGCATCGCCGCGTACTGGTTCGTCACCGAGGTCAGCGACCCGTAGTCCGGCTTCGCGAAGTCCTGGACGCCGTGGACGGTGTCGATGAAGCCGAGTCCCGGCATCAGCCGGGGCGGCGCAAGCGGGTAGAGCCAGAAGCCGACCAGCGCGAGAACCGTGGTGAAGCCGATGGAACTGCGGACCCAGCGGTAGTCCGCGGGGCGCCGCACGTACAGCACTCCGAGGATCGTCAGCGGCACGATGAAGTGGAACGACGTGTAGTAGAAGTCGAAGAAGTCCCGCAGCCAGTCGATCTCGACGACGGCGTGGTTGGCCCAGTGCTCGATGTCGATGTGCAGCCACTGTTCGAGGGAGTGGACCTGCGTGCCGTGGCGTTCGGCCGTGTCGCGGCCTGCCGTGGCGGCCAGCCTGACCTGCGAGTACGCGGAGTACACGACCCGGATCAGGAGCAGTTCCAGCAGCAGGTTGGGGCGGCTGAGCACCCGGCGCCAGAACGGCAGGAGCGGGATCCGGCTCCAGCGGGCGGCGACCGGGGCCGCGTGGTCGGTGGGGACCGGGTCGCGCCAGTAGGGCGAGGTGCGCGGCAGGAACGGCACGGCGCAGGCCGCGCCGAGCGCCGTGATCAGCAGCACGTTGTCACGCACGGGGACGACCACCGCCATGTTCGGCAGCAGCATCTTCGCGGGCAGCGTGAGCACGAGCACCACGACCGTCGGCCACATCAGCCGGTCGGAGGCCCGTTTGCCGACCCGGCCGACGACCGCGAGCAGCACCCACAGCAGCTGGTGCTGCCAGGCGGTCGGCGAGACCGCGACGGCGACACAGCCGGTCACGGCGACGGCCAGCAGCAGCTGTCCGTCGTGCGCGTACCGTACGGCGCGGCGCAGCCCGAACCAGCAGACGACGGCCGCCAGCACCACGAACAGCGCGATCTCCAGGGGACCGGTCAGGCCGAACCTGAGCAGCGCGCCGTGCAGCGACTGGTTGGCCAGACTGTCCGCGTTCTCGCCGAGCCCGGCGCCCGCGACATGGTGAACCCAGTACGTCCACGAGTCGTGCGGCATCGCCGCCCAGGCCAGCGCCGTGCAGGCGGCGAACGTGACCCCGCCGGTCACCGCCGCCCTCCGGCGTCCGGTGAACAGGAGCAGGACCGCGAAGAGCAGGACGGTCGGCTGGAGCGCGGCCGCGACACCGATCAGGAGGCCCGAGGCGCGTTCCCCGCGGACCGCGAAACAGGCCAGCAGCACCAGGAGCACCGGGATGATGCTCGTCTGCCCCAGGTGGAACGCGTTACGGACCGGCAGGGACAGCATCAGCAGGCTGATCGCCACCGGCGCGGCCAGCAGCGAGGTACGGCGCGCGACCGGGCCCGGCAGCGCACGCGCCGCCACGACCCCCAGGGCGACGACGAGCAGCAGGGAGCCGAAGGTCCAGACGACCCCCAGGCTCTGCTCCGCCGCCCGGGTCAGCGGCTTCAGGACCAGCCCGGCGAACGGGGTGCCGGTGAACCGGTCACTGTCGTAGAGCGAGCCCGTCACGTGCAGGACGCCGTTGTCGCCTATCCAGGTCTCCAGATCGGCGAGCCGCTCGCCCGGCGGACGCCGCAGCACCGCCGCCACCTGCCGCACCGCCAACGCGGCCACGACCAGCCAGAGCAGGACCCGGACAGCGCCTGTCCCCGTCCCGGTCGCCGCATCCGAGCGCACACTGTGTTCCGCATTCGCCACGCTGCGCCGACCCTCCCGCCGTTCTCGCGCCCGTCCCTCGACATGGGCGCGCCGTGAAACCTTCGCATTGCACCATGAGGAAGACCCAATCAACCCCCTCGTTGCCTGGCTGTCATCCGGCCTTTTTCCGAAAGGATGACCGAGTCACCGCTCGCGACGAGACCTGAGCACGGTGACCGGTGACGGACCCCTCGGCCGTCGATGACCAGCCGTCGGTCACCGGCTGTCGGTCACCGGCTGTCGGTCACCGGCTGTCGGTCACCGGCTGTCGGTCACCGGCTGTCGGTCACCGGCTGTCGGTCACCGGCTGTCGGTCACCGGCCGTCGGTCACCGGCCGTCGCCCGTCGGTGGTCGGCGGTGTCGGAACCCGGAACCGGGCCCGTCGCTCCCACGTCCTCCCCCTTGTTCGTCGATCACGGTTCGTTGATCACGGGGGAGGAAGACGGATGGGGCGTGGATGGCTGGGCCGGGCGTGGGTGGTGCGCGCGCTGTCCCTGGCATTGCTGCTGGTGTCGACGCAGCTGGGATCGCTGATCAGCCCGGCGTACGCGTGCGGCTGCGGGGCGATGGTCCCGAGCAGGGCGACCGAGGTCGCCGTCGACCGGGAGACGTCGGTGGTGGCCTGGGACGGCCGTGAGGAAGAGATCGTCATGCGCCTCACGGTCCGTGGCAACGCGCCGGAGGCGGCCTGGATCATGCCGGTGCCGCACCGGGCCGACGTGGAGCTCGGTGATCCGTCGCTCTTCTCCGAGCTGGACACCCTCACCGCGCCCGTACCGACGTCCCGGCACTACTTCTGGCCGCGCTCCCGCGACTGGCCGTTCACCGGCCCGGGAAGCATCGCGGACGGGGCGGGCCGCCCGTCGGCCGCCGCCCCGCCGGTACAGGTCGTCGGCCGCGAGCGGCTCGGCCCCTTCGACGTGGCACGACTGGCCGCGACCGACCCGGAGGCACTCCGGGACTGGCTGGACGACAACGGCTTCGAGCTGCCCGACCGCCTGGCGACGGCGCTGAAGCCCTACGTCGACCAGAAGTGGGAGTACGTCGCGATCCGCCTCGCCCCACGGGACGGGAACGACCCGCTGCGTGGCGACCTGGATCCGCTGCGGCTGCGCTTCGCCAGCGAGCGGCCGGTCTACCCCATGCGGCTGTCGCAGCTCGCCTCGACCCCGCAGCGGCTCGCCCTGTACGTCCTGGCGGCGCACCGCATGGAGCCGCGCGACGCGATCGGCGGTGCCGCGCCGCGCGTGACGTACGCGGGCCGGATCGATCCCGGCCTCGACGGGACGGCGCAGGACGCAGCGACGCAGGGAGGTTCGGCACGGGACGGGGCCGAGGCGCTGTCGGCGATGACCGGCGGCAAGCCCGTGTTCGTCACCGCGATCGAGCAGTGGTTCCCGCGTCCGGAGCGGATCGACGGCGATCACGAGCTGAGGGCGGCCGACACCGACACCCCGTACCGGACCCTGGTGTACCGGGACGAGCTGCTGACCGTGGGCGGGATCCCGGCCTGGTTGCTGTCGGTCCTGGGAGCCGCGCTGCTGATCGTCGTCGCGCTGGTGTGGAGGGGGCGGCGCCGGAAGCGGCCGGGGACACCCACGGCGCCGGTCACGGCCTCGGTCACACCGACGTGCTGAGCGGACCGCCGTGGGCCCCGCCCGTCCGGGGCCCGTTCGCCCCGCCCATCCCCATCCGCCTCCCGCCCATCGCCATACGTTCTCGTACGTGCGCCGATCGAGCGGATCAATCCGTTCGATCTCGCGTTCGTGCCCCGGCCACAATGACCGGCATGACCTGGACCATGGCCCACGAACCTGTCGACTCCCCGGACGCGTCTGTGCTGCGTCGCGACTACTACGGCGAGGTCGCGGGCCGGTACTGGGGACGGCCCGCGACCGCCGAGGAGATCGACGCGGGGCTCACCGACGACGGGGCCGTCCGGCTGGTGCCACCGACCGGACAGTTCGTCGTCGGCCGGTTCGAGGGGAGGGCCGCGGCCTGCGTCGGCCTGCTGGTGGCGGACGCGGACGCGGGGATCGCGGAGCTGACCCGGGTGTTCGTGCGCCCCGAGTACCGCGGCACGGGCGGCGGCGGGCTGCTCCTGGCCGCCGCCGAGCACGCGGCGCGTGCCTTCGGCATGCGCACGATCCGGCTGGACACCCGCCACGACCTGGTCGAGGCGCGAGGACTGTACGCCAAGCACGGGTACCGGGAGGTCCCGGCGTTCAACCAGGGGCTGTACGCGGAACACTGGTTCGCCAAGACGGTCGGGTAGCCGCCTCCGGAGCCGGGCGCTCCGCCTCCGGTCGAGGGTGCTCCGATTCCGGCCAGGGGTTGTCCGACTCCGGCCAGGGGTTGTCCGACTCCGAGGGACGGGCACTCAGGACGTGTCCGCGGGGCGGCCGACCGGACCGGCCGTGTGGTCGCGGCGCGGCTCCGGGCCGCGCGGCCGTTGCCTGCGGGATCCACTCGTCTCCGCGGTCAGCTCCGCCACCAGCCTGACGAGGTCCGTGGGCCGTTCCGGGCCCCACCAGTCCCCCAGCCACTCGGCCATCATCCGCTCCCGGGCCTCCGCGAGCCTCGCGACCGCCTCCGCCCCGGCGTCGGTGAGCGTCAGCTGCACGCCCTCGCGCCGGACCAGGCCGCGCTCCTCCAGTTGCCGCGACGCGTCACCGACCACGCGCAGCGGCACGGGGGTGGTGTCGGCGAGCACGGCCGGTTCGACCGTGCCGTGACGCCTGATCCGCAACAGCATCCAGCTCGCCGCGGGCAGCAGGTCGTACCCCGCCTGCCGGGTGATCTTCTCGTAGATCTCGCGACGCCCCTGGCGGGTGGCGAGTACCGACAGGGCGCGGGCGCATTCGTCGTACGAGGAGCGCTCGACCGGGTTGGTCGCCAGTGTCTCGCTGGGTTCCGGGGCGGTCACCGAGCCGCGCAAGCGGTCCTCCCTGAGAAACCAGGCGAAGACGAAGGCGATCAGGACGATCGGGGCCGCGTACAGGAACACATCGGTGATCGACGTCGCGTACGCGTGGAGCACCTGTGTCCGCAGCACGGGCGGCAGTTGGCCGATGGCGCGCGGGTCGGCGGCCAGCCGTCCGGCACTGGCGCCGGGCGGCAGGGAGTGCCCGGCGAGCGCTGCGGCCAGCTCGTCGGTGAGCCGGTTCGTGAAGATCGTGCCGAAGACGGCGACGCCGAACGAGGCGCCGATGGATCGGAAGAACGTGGCCCCGGACGTGGCGACGCCGAGGTCCCGGTACGTGACGGCGTTCTGCACGGCCAGCACCAGGACCTGCACCACCAGGCCGAGGCCGGCGCCGAACACGAAGAAGTAGACACTCATCAGCCAGGTGCCGCTGGTCTCGGTCAGCCGGTGCAGGAGCAGCAGTCCGATCGCGGTGACGCCGGTGCCCGCGATCGGGAAGACCTTCCAGCGGCCGGTACGGCTGACGATCTGCCCGGAGGCGGTGGAGGTGAGCAGCAGCCCCAGCACCATGGGCAGCATGTGCACCCCGGACATGGTCGGCGTGATGTGGTGCACCACCTGGAGGAAGGTCGGCAGATAGGTCATCGCGCCGAACATCGCGAAACCGACGACGAAGCTGATGACGGCGACGAGGGTGAAGGTCCTGCCCCGGAACAACGTCAACGGGATGACGGGTTCGGTGGCGCGGCGTTCCACGTGGACGAAGGCCACCACCAGCAGCACGCTCAGGACGGAGAGCGCGACGACCTGTGCCGAGCCCCAGGCCCAAGTGGTGCCGCCGAGCGAGGCGACGAGGACCAGGCAGGTGGCGACGGAGGCGATGAGGAACGTACCGAGGTAGTCGATGGTGTGCTTCGTACGGTGGACCGGGATGCGCAGCACGGCGGCGATCACGAGGAGCGCGACCACACCGATCGGCAGGTTGACGTAGAAGACCCAGCGCCAGCTGAGATGCTCGGTGAAGAAGCCGCCGAGCAGCGGTCCGAGGACACTCGTCGTCCCGAAGACCGCGCCGAACAGACCCTGGTACTTGCCCCGTTCGCGGGGCGGCACGAGATCGCCGACGATCGCCATCGAGAGCACCATGAGACCGCCGCCGCCGAGGCCCTGAAGAGCCCGGAAGCCGATCAACTGCGGCATGTCCTGGGCGATCCCGCAGAGCGCGGAGCCGATGAGAAAGATGACGATGGCGGCCTGGAACAGCTTCTTGCGACCGTACTGGTCACCGAGTTTGCCCCAGAGCGGGGTCACGGCGGTCGATGCCAGCAGGTAGGCGGTCACCACCCAGGAGAGGTGTTCCAGACCGCCGAGATCGCTGACGATGGTCGGCAGCGCGGTGGAGACGATGGTCTGGTCGAGCGCGGCCAGCAGCATGCCGAGGAGCAGCGCCCCGATGGCCACCAGGGCCGACCGGGTGGAGCGGTCCTCACCGGGAGCCGGTCCCGGTCCGGTTTCCGGTTCCGGTCCGGTCTCCGATTCCGGTTCCGGTCCCGGTCCGGTTTCCGGTCCCGGTCCGGTTTCCGGTTCCGGTCCTGGTTCGGTTTCCGGTTCCGGTCCTGGTTCGGACTGCCGTGCCGCCGTCCGTCGTTCCGGTTCCTCTCCCGTCGTGCGTTCCGGTTCCTCTGCCGCCGTCCGTTGCGGCTCCGGCTCCGGGGGGCTCGGGTGCTGCGCCATGGAAACGTCTCCTCGGGTCCGCTACATCCCCATCCTGGACGTTTCATGTGGTTATGGCCTGCCGAGCCCTCCGGGAACCGAGCGGACGCGCACCGGTTGACCGCGTTTCGGACGACATTGGGCGTTCCGGTGCCGGGCTGCATAATCGCAGGCAGTTCAAAGGGGAGGGGTCCACCATGACCGGACATATGTGCCCGGAGTGCGGTATGCGCATGTTCACGCCAACGAGCGAAGGCGGGGTTCCGGGCGGGAACGGCGGCCTGGGCACCGGCCCGGTCTGCGCATGCGGGGGAGGCGCCGCACGACGGCCCGGCGAGGGGCAGGAGGCCGCCGAGCGGCGACGGGCCGAGCGGTCGGCGGCCGACAGGGTGGAGGTCGCGGCCGCGGAGGACTTCGATCCGCTGCGCGTCCGGCCGTACGTCAAGCTGCGGGGCGACGTGGCACCGGAGGCCGAAGACGCTCGGCTCCCGCACCCCGGGCGGCCACACGACCACCCCGCCGAGGACGCGGACACGACCATGCCGCTCCTCCTCGGCCCGCCAGGCCCCGGCGGCGTGACAAGTCCCGGCGGCCCGGCAGGCCCGGGACAACCGGGCGGCCCGGCGCAGGTCGGCGGTCCGGGGCATCGCGATGGTTCGGGGCGTCCAGGCGGCCCGGGACAGTTCGGCGATCCCGCGCAGTTCGGCAGTCCGCCGCCGCAGACCGTCACAGATCCGGTCGACGACGCCACGGTCCTCATACCCCGGGCATCCGCCACCGCGCCCGCCGGCGCGTCCGATCGGCCACGTCGCCGCAGCCCTCTCGCCGCGTTCGCCGCAGGAGCGGCGGCGCTCGCCGTGGTGGGCACCGCCGTGTTCGCGAGCGGCCTCTTCGAATCGAGCGACGACAGGCCCGCCGACCGGGAAATGGCCCTGCCCGACCTGCCGCTCAGCACCCCCGAAGCGAGCGCGACGGCGAAGGAGTCCGCTTCGGCCTCCGCGTCGCCCCCTTCGTCCGGGTACGCCTCCACATCGCCGTCCGCGTCCTCCTCGACGGGCACTTCCCCATCCCCCTCCACATCCGCATCCGCCACGACCACACCGCCGGACACCGTCTCGCCGTCGGCGACGGCACCGCAGACGAGCCGCCCGACCTCGGCCGCACCGCCCGCGTCGCTGACCGGGCCCACACTGCGCCCCGGCGACCAGGGACCGGCGGTGGCCGAGTTGCAGAGACGACTGGAAGAGATCTGGCTGTTCCACGGGCAGGACGACGGCGACTACACGGCGACGGTCGAGCACGCCGTGAGCGTCTATCAGTCGTACAAGTTCATCCAGGGTGACCCGCCCGGCGTGTACGGACCCCACACGCGCCGCGCCCTGGAGGCGGAAACCTCGGGCCGCGGCCGCTCCTGAACCCCTGGCCCCTTCCCCGCCCCCTCCTTCACCTCGCCCCTCCCCCTACCCCTGCCCGCGACTCCGGTCTGTCCCGGACACGATTGGCGTTCCCGCGCCGGTTTTTGTATCGTGATGGAACAAAGTAGCCTCCGCCCGCCACCCCCTGACCGGCGGGCGAGGCTGCTTGTTTCTCCACCCCGCGTCACCACCTCCCCGCGCCCTGGAGCCGCCCCATGCCGGCCACCGCCCTCACAGCCAGCGCCCTCCTTCTCGACTAATCCTCTGTAGCACTGTCGGATGACGCTTGATCGGCCCACGGGTCCGGCTCCCACACCGGGTGAAACTCGATCCGGCTCGTGGCCCGCGCGTATCCCTCGCGCTCTACCCGGTAGACGGCCACACGCCGTAGCAACTGCCGCAGTATGCCGCTGCGCTCACCAGGGTTGATCGTGTCCCATTCATCCAGCAGTCCGACAATCAGCGGTTCGTAGTCAGAGACGTCGGGCGTGGCCTCGATGGCGGCGGTTTTGGCGAGCAGCTGCTCGACCGTCTCGCGCCGGGTCTTGATGCGGTCGCGAGCCGCCTCGTAGACACCGGGCGGGTAGTCGTCCGGGTTCACGGCCCGGTCGGCCTGAAGCCGCGCCAAACCGTCCTGGAGCTTCACCAACTCCTCTTGCAGGCGGGCCCGCTCACGGGCCGCGCGGGCCCGCTCCTTCGCTACGTCGCGCCGCTGCCGGGGGATGGCCGGTTCTGCGGCGTCGACTCCTTCAGCCACCGCGTCCGCGAGCCATTTACGCGTCTCGTTCTCGACTCGCTCGCGGGGGATCTGCCCACCCTTGCACCCAGCGCCACCGGTGCGAATGTAGTAGCTGCACCGGTAGCTGTAGCCGTTTATCTTCCCGCGCTTCGGGCTGACACCCTGTGAGGCCCCCATACCCTGTCGGCAGTCGCCGTGCCTCATGAGCCCGCTGTGCGTGTACGTGGCGATTCGCGCGCGTGGCGCAATGGCTCTGGTCTGCTCACGATGTTTGAGGTATCGGTCCCACAGGTCGTCACCTTCGGCGAAGATGGACGGCTGTGCGCCGGGCCGGAAGGTGTAGTTGGGGCACTTCCACAGGGCACCGCACTTACAGGTTCTGTCGTGGACTCGAAGTAGGCCGGCCGCAAATCCCGAGTCCATGTACTTGCGTAGGGCGCTGTCGTCCCAGAGGTGGCCGCGCACGGTTCGATATCCGGCAGCGTTGAGCCATCCGGCCACGGTGGCGAATGCGTCGCCGCCGACCTTGCGTTCGTACGCCTCGTACAGTGCTTCGGCCGCTCCGTCGTCGCCGCTGAGTTCGTACCGTTCCTTCTGTAGGGTCTCTGTTCGCGCGTCCCATCGGCGGTGCCAGATGTACCCGAAGCGTCCGCGCCCGGTGGCGGGAAGTTTGAGGGTGTCACGTCGGTGGTCGTGAGTCTCCCGCCATTGCTCCGAGGCACGGTTGGACTCAAAGTTGCCGAAGGCGAAGATCATTTCGCGTTGGAACTCGCCAATGGCGGTAGAAGCGTCGACAGGCTCGGTTGCCGATTCGAGTTGTCCTCCCGCTGCTTCGAGCCTGGCGAGATTGACCGCGTTGCCGGTTCTGTTGCGGCCGAAGCGCGAGTAGCGCCACACGGCCACGCCGCGCGCTTCGCCAGTCTCGACGCGCTCGATCGCGCCCATGATCTTCCGTTTGAAGTTCCGGCCGGTCATGTCGAGGTCGATAACCCAGTCGATGATGCGGCGGCCGGTACGAGCGGCCCATGCTTCGATCGCGGAGCGTTGCAGCTCCGGGCTGATCTTCTCTTCTTTCCACGTGCTCACTCGGATATAGCCGAGCCAGGGCTCGCCGTCCTCCCCGGTCGGCGAGCCCTGGAACGTGGCGGGTATTGTCACGGTTCCTCCATTGGCGCGGTGAAGAGTCCGCGCGATACGTGGTCGAGTGCCATCCGGTATCCGGCAGCGTGCGCGTCAGCGAGCTGGCCAGCCGCGGGCGTTGCCCATTGGTGTGCACGGTGCAGGATCAGGATGTGTGCGCCGACGGTGAGTCCGGCCATGACTGCGATGGCGGCCGGGATGGTGGTGGCGCGGCGCATGAGATACCTCCTGGTGCTATCCGGCGTCGTTGCCGGGTTTTGGTCGGAGCGTCTCTACAAGGTTCTTGAAGACGGCCCGAGTTTGCGGGTCTGCGGGAAGCCCAAGCTGGTCGGCGGCTTGGTCGGCGGTCAGGTGTCCGGTGGGCGACTGCACGCCGGCCACTTCGTCGGCGCTGAGGGTGCCTGCGGCGACGAAGACAGTGGTGAGGGGGAGGCCGAGCGCATCGGCGATGGCGGTAAGGACCCGGATGTCAGTGGACGCGATGTCGCCCGACAGCATGCGGCTGATCGTTGAGCGGCTGATGCCTGACCTCTCAGCAAAGGCTTTCTGGCCTCCTCCTCGCGTACTGAGGTCGTATCCGCGCTGCGTGAGCTGAGTCCGCAGCCATGCGGCGAACTCCTTGGGTCCGTTTCGTTTCATGGATGAAACGGTATCGCGCGTGAAATCTGCACGCTACAAGCGGCTGCGGCGTGACCAGAAAGCGCCCCAAGCCCCATCCGGTGTACGAATTTACTCGAACATGTGATCGATAAGCACCGATCGTCCCCCTTTCGTCGCCCCATGTCAACGCCGTTGAGGGGTGAGCGTCCGGATGCGGCGGAATGACGGGGGTCCGTCACGAGTGACCCCACGAGTCCGAAGAGTCGTGCTACGTTTCTCTCATGAAATCAATTGATTCCACCTGAGAGAGGAATCGAGCATGTACGACCGCCGAACGCTGATCGCTGCCGTCCGCAGCCTCGGGGATGAGCACTACGAGGTGATGGGCGCCAAGCTCGGTGTCAGCCGCTCCACCGCATGGCGCCTGTGGAACGGCCGCGTCGAGCCGTCGACCCGCACCGCCGCCGCCGTACTTCGCGTGTACGGCGTCGACCTCCCGCAGCTGATCGAACGGACCGCCGCATGACCGGCGTGATTCCGCGCGAGGTCGCGTTCGCCAATGCCCGCGCCGCCCTGGACCGCGCCCGCGCCCGCCGCGACGCCGACCGCGCCGCCGGACGGCTCCCGGCCGATGTGGAGCTGATCTTGCGCCGCCTCGAACGGCAGCAGCCTCGCCACCACGCCCCCGTGGCGCCCGCCCAGACCGCCGCCTGACACGCAAAAGGGCCGCCCGGTCACGACCCGGACGGCCCCCACGACCCGTGAATGGAGCACGAATCGTGAACCAGCAGACTACCCGCCGCCGCGCACCGCGCGCCGCCCTCGCCATCCGTGGCGGGCAGGCCGGCCGCCGTCACATCGTCCGTACCGCGGTGATCCGGCGACAGCTCGACCAGATCGCGCCCGGCGTACACACGGTGCGCACCGTCCCGGTGTGGACGGACGGGACCGGCACCGTTCGCATGTCGACGGCCGTCGTGCTGCTCGACGCGCTCGGCCTGGCGCTCCGCGCCGACCTCGCCGCCCGCCGCGCCGCTCACCAACTGCTCGCCGCGGCGTACCCCGCCGACTGGGCCCAGCCGTACGCCTACGACGTGGCGACGGGCGCCCTGGTTCTCGACGCTCCGTCCCTGCCCGAGGAGCTGCACTGATGCTGCGCCCGACGCTCACCGCCGACGGCACCGCCGTCCGCCTCCCGACCCGCGATCAGTTGCTCGCCCCGCTGCTCGACGACCTCGCGACCGCGTACACGGAGAACCCGTCGCTGCTCGGCACGTTGCTGCGGGCGCACGCCGAGTCGGTGCGGCGCCTGGACCAGGCCGTGACCGACGACGCCATGCCGGACTACGAGCGGTCGATCCGCGCGGCCGGGGCCGACGCCACCCGCGAGCTGCTGCTCGACGAGCTGCCGACCGAGTGCCAGACCGACCCGCACCTCTCGCCGGACGCCGCGATCACCCTTGCCGGGCGCATCACCCGCCTCGCCGGACACATCCGCCACACCCCGAAAGGCCCCCGCCCGTGACCGTCACCGCTCTCCCGCTCCACACGACCGCGCCGCGTCCGTCGGCGCCGGTCGCGGCCCCGATCTACCAGCCTGCCCCCGCCGGGGCCCCCGCCGACGCGCCGCGCGTGTTCACCGCGATCGCCGCCGTCATGCGCGACGCGATGCCCGTTGGTAAGAACCAGCGCAACGAGCAGCAGAACTACAAGTTCCGCGGCATCGACGATGTCATGAGCGCGATGGCGGGGCCGATGCGAAAGCACGGTGTTTTCATCCTGCCGACGATCGCCGACCACGCACAGCAGCGCGACGGGAAGATGACCCGCACCGTCATCACGATGCGCTACAGCGTCTACGGGCCCGCTGGTGACTGCCTGGTCGCCGAAGTGCCGGGCGAGGCGTTCGACTTCGCCGACAAGGCCACCAACAAGGCGCAGTCCGCCGCGCTCAAGTACCTGTTGTTCACGCTGTTCATGCTGCCGGTGGACGGCCGCAGCATCGACGACGGGGACCGGGACCACCCGGAGCCGTCGCCGGAGCACCGCGCGGAAGTACAGGAGCGCCGCCAGCAGCGCGCCCAGCAGCGCCAGCAGCGCGGGCAGCAGCCGCGCCGCAGCAGCCGCGCCGAGCCCGGCCCGTGGGAACAGCAGCCGCAGCAGGAGCAGCGCCAGCAGCGGCCCGACTACCTCGCCGCCGCGCAAGCCGCCGCCAGCCGCGCCGAGTTCGACAAGGTTCGGGCCGCCGCCGCCAAGGCGGGCGCGCCGGCCGACTACCTCGACCGGCTCGATGCGGTCCTCGCGCAGAAGCAGAAGGCCGCCCAGCAGGGGCAGCAGGGCGAGCGGACCGCCCCGCCGTCGGCCCCGGCCACCGGCCCGGAGGCCGCCGCCGCTGAGGCGGAGCAAGCGCTCCGTCTCGCCGCCAGCCGCGCCAACCTCCCCACCCTCGACGCCGACTTTGAGCGCGTCTACGGCCTGCCGATCGACCAGGCCCCGGCCGCCCAGCTCGACCAGTTCCGGAAGAAGATCGAAGCCGCCGCTGGGGGTGCGCAGTGACCGCGCAGACCACCGAGCAGCCCGCCACCGAGCAGGCCGTCGAGCAGAAGGCCACCCCGCCCGACCCGGCCTACCTCGCTGCCGTACTCCGTCAGCGCCTGGCCATGAAAGCGCAGCTGGACCACGCCGCAGCCCTGTTCGAAACGGTCAACACGCGCGCCGAGTACCTGCTCGATCAGCAGTACAAGGCCGCCAAGTCGACCAAGGCCGACGTGACGCTCGACGACAACACGACGACGTTCGGCACCGTGACCCGCGTCGGCGGCGAGGCCACCGCCCAGGTCACCGACCGCGACGCGTTCGCCGCATGGGTCCGCGACACGTACCCCGATCACTGGGACTACCGGATCATCCCGGCCCGGACCGAGATCAAGCTCGACGAGGCGTTCGTCGCCCAGGTCCTCGCCGCCGTCGACGCGGCCGGGACCGCCCAGTACGCCGACCCGGGCACCGGGCTGATCCACGACGTGCCCGGCGTCGCAATCAAGCCGACCAGGCGCCGCTACTGGCGGTGGCTCTTTACGCGCCGCAGCAAGTCGAAGCCGCTCGACGGCCGCGAGTTGGTTGCCCAGGCGATCGAGGCGGGCCGGATCGACCTTGACCGCGCCATCGAGGCCCCGGCCCCGCTCGAACTCACCCAGACCGCCGCGTAGTCGCGTTGTGACCCGCTCCCGGCCGCCGTGCCGGGGGCGGCCCCGGAAGGACCCCACCACCATGCTCACTCTGCTGACCGCCAACCAGCGGGCCGCCCTCGCCGCCCAGCTCGGCACCACCGCCCCCGCCGCCGTCATGCTGGTCACGGACACCGTGGCCGCCGCGGCCGGGACCGCCCGCCACGGGTACACCGACGCCGCCAAGGCCCGCATCCTCGCCGCCGAACTCCTCGCCCTGGCCGCGCGCCTGGTCGCCGTCGAGCAGCTGCTCGACACCACCCGCCGCACCATCGCCCGCGTCGCCACCAGCGATTACCACCTCACCGTCCCGGATCTGCTGTGGGAGCTGAAGAAGGCCGGGGCCCACATCACCGATGCCGAGCTGGATGAGGCCGAGGCCCTGGCAGACGCCAAGGCTCGCGCGGGGGGACTGCGGTGACCACCGCTGCCCGGCCGCCGCGCCCATGCGAGCACGGCAACCCCCCGTGTCACGCGCTCCCGACCCGCCCGTACCCGTGCGGGCCCCGGTGCAACCAGCACCAGCCCGCCATCACTCGCCCCTACTACACCCAGGAGCAGCCGTGAGGGCGTTCTACCGCGGCTACAGTGCCCGTTCCGGCCGCCGCGCCGCCCAGGTCCGCCGCCTCCACATCATGCGCGAGGACGGCAAGTTCCCCGGCCGGTCCGGCGAGTGCAACACGTCCGGGTGGGCCCACCGCGACAGCGACCCCGTGATCCTCGACCCGATGCCCGCCGTGCCGCCGCCCGGTCTGGAGTGGTGCCCCGCCTGCGTCGGCCGCGCCGCCGAACGTGCCAATCTCCTCCGCCAGTTCGCCGCCGCCCTCACCGCCCCGCAGTAGCCCCGTATCGCCCCGGGGCGAGGCTGGCCGTTCGCCCCTCGCCCCGGGCGCACCACCCGACAGGAGCACCCCTTGACCTGGTTCAAGGTCGACGACACCGCGCACATGCACCCGAAGGTGATCAAGGCCACGAACGCCGCCCTCGGCCTGTGGCTCCGCGCCGGGTCCTACGCCGCCCAGCACCTCACGGAAGGTGTCGTGCCCGGCGTTGTCGCCCAGCTCTACGGCACCACGCCGCAGGCCCGAAAGCTGGTTGCGGCCGGCCTGTGGCACGAGCACGGCCACACCTGCCCCCGGTGCGCGCAGCCGCCCGCGGGCGACTACGTGATGCACGACTTCTTGGAGTACAACCCGACCAAGGAGAAGGAGCAGGCCCGAAAGACGGGCGCCGCCGAGCGGCAGCGCCGGGCCCGCGAGCGCGCGGCCGAGGAGCGAAAGCAGCGGGAATCGTCCGCGAACGCGCCGCGAAACGACGACGATTCGACGGCCGAAAATTCTGAAAGCGACGCGAACGCGGGCGCGTTTTTCGATGAAACCGCAGGTCAGAGGCACCAGTCACAGCGTGACGGTGCGGACCCGTCACGGTCCCCCCGACCCGACCCGCCCCGTAGTACCTCCGTAGGAGGTACTAACCCCCTTACCCCCCAGGGGGAGCAGGAGCCCGCCGCCGCACTCCTCACCGACTGGTGGGCCCGCTACGGCCGTGGCACCGCGCAGTCGCGGCACACGATCCGCCGCGCGATCACCGACGCCCTCGGCAACGGCCTCGACCCGCAGACGCTCGCCGCCGCCCTCGACCGCCTCGGCCAGACCTCGAAGCCCGTCACGGGGGGCACGCTCCAGTTCGCTTTGTCCGAACTCCGCCGCCCCGCTCCCGGCGCCGACGTCATCCCCCTCGACCCCAACGCCCCCCGCAAGGGCCGCGCCGCCCAGTCCGCCGACCACCTCGCCGCCGCCCTCGAACGCCTGGAGGCCCAACAGTGAACCCCCGCGAGATCACCGCCCTGATCGCCTATGCCGTCCGCCTCGACCCGCGCCTCACCGTCGCCACCGACGCCGAGGCCGACGAACGCCTTGCCCAGTGGTGCGACCTACTGGCCGACGTGCCCGCGACCGCCCCGCACCCCGAGGGCCGCGACTGGAACGCCGCATGGGCCGTCCGCCAGCACATCGCCACGTCGCCCTACCGCATCCAGCCGTCCGACATCAGCCGCCCGTGGCACGCGTTCCGCCGCGACATCCTGTCCCGCCACGTCGACCCCACCCCCAACGTCGACCCCGACGACGAAGCCGCCTACCGCGCCGCCCTGGTGACCACACGCCACGCCATCGAGACCGGCCAGGCCCCCGCCCAGACCCGCACAGCACTCCCCACCGGCACCCGCGCTGAACGCGAACAAGCCGACGCCGACCGCCTCGCCCAGTTCGGCGGATACAGGCCCCGCCTCGCCGAATACCGGCCCGTCGCCGCCGAGCGCCGCCGCCTGGTCGTTGCCGGACAACCCGACCCGTACACCGTCCCCTGCCCCTGGGGAGCCTGCCGTGCCCCCGCCGGACAGCGCTGCCAGACCGCGGGACGCCCCCGCACCGACTTCCACCCCGGCCGCATCGACGCCGCCCGCACCGCACAGGAGACCGCCGCATGAGGATCTACGTCGACCCGCTCACCGCCGAAACGATCCCCGACGGCACTTTCGGCCAGGCCCGCCCCCGCCGCCACGATCCGACCGAGGTCGCCGAGCCCACGCACCCGCTCGAAGCTGCCCGCCGCCGCGCCATCCTGCTTGCCGAGCTGCGGAAGTACCAGGCCAGCAAGAAGATGCCGCCGACCGAATAGGGCAACCCGAGCGTTTTCGCGCATGCTAGATTTCTCCCAAGAAACGAATCTGTTCGTTTCTCGGGAGAGAACGGATCAGGAAGGACCCCATGGCCCGCCCCCGTCCCACCGCCCCATGGCGCTACTGGTCGAAAGTCGCCCTCGACGGCCCGCTCTCCCTCCGCCGCCAGGCCCCCGGCCGCTGCTGGATCTGGACCGCAGGCACCAACAACCGCGGATACGGCGGATTCCGCGACGGCGCCACCGTCGTTGGTGCGCACCGCTGGTCGTACGAGCAGCTGGTCGGGCCCGTCCCGGCCGGCCTCGAACTGGACCACCTCTGCCGCCGCCGGAACTGCGTGAACCCCGGCCACATGGAGCCCGTCACGCACCGCACCAACACGCTTCGGTCCGACGGCCCCACCGCCCGCGCCGCACGCGCCACGCACTGCCCCCGCGGCCACGCCTACGACACCGCGAACACGTACATCACCCCGGCCGGATGGCGCCGCTGCCGCGCATGCCGCCGACGCCCCACCACCCAAGCCACCGTCACCCAGCTCCACCCCACCCACACCACCGAAAGGCAGGCCGCGTAACCCATGGCAGGCGAAACCGTCATCACCGTCGTCGGCAACCTCGTCGACGACCCCGAACTTCGCTTCACCCCGTCCGGCGCAGCGGTCGCCAAATTCCGCATCGCATCCACCCCGCGCACCTTCGACCGGCAGACCAACGAGTGGAAGGACGGCGACGCCCTGTTCCTCACCTGCTCCGTCTGGCGCCAAGCCGCCGAGAACGCCACCGAATCCCTCACCCGCGGCATGCGCGTCATCGCCCAAGGCCGACTCAAGCAGCGCTCCTACGAGGACCGCGAAGGCGTCAAGCGCACCGTCTACGAGCTGGACGTCGACGAGGTCGGCCCGTCGCTGAAGAACGCCACCGCCGCCGTGACCAAGACCAACGGCAACCAGGGCCCGGCGCAGCGTCAGCAGCAGCCCAGCAACGGCGGATACGGCGCCCAGCAGCCCGCCCACGACCCCTGGGCCCAGCAGCAGGGCTACAGCGACGAACCCCCGTTCTGACGACCGGCCGACGTCCGGACGCGGCCCCAACCGCGCGCGCGAGCACCCCGCGCACCACAACCCGAGAGGACCCCTCGTGAACGACACCCCGCCCGCCAAGCACCAGCCGACCGCCGCCCCGGGGTTGACCGCTGCTGAGGCCGCCGAGAACGCCGCCCGCAACGCCGCAACGCTGCCCACCGCGGCTCAGGCCGCCGACAGCATGCACCGCGCACTCGGCCGCCCGGCCGGTCTCGACGCGCTGCTCGGCCACGTCGCCGCCAACCTCCCCGACGAGGACGCCGACCAGGACGCCGCCCGCGCCGCAGCGATCCAGGCCGTGAAGGACCACCCGAGCACCACGTTCATGGCCCCGTACGAGTCGCTTGCCGACGCCGTGCTGACGGCCGCTTCCCCGCTGCTCCGGTCCGCCGCGCTGCTCGCCGGGGCCGACGCCATCGAGGCCCTGCCCCAGGACTACGAATGCGACCCGGGCCGCGGCGACGCCGTCAAGCTGCTGCGCCGCCTCGGCGACCACTACGTGACCAACGAGCAGCTGGCCGGGTTGTCCTGGGAGGCGCGCGCCGAACACGCCGTGCCCGAGCTGGAGCAGCCCGTTGACGGCACCGAGCGCCCCGAGGACACCGCCCGCCGGTACGCCCGCCGCCTTAACGCCGTTGAGCAGCTGTGCAACGGCCGCCCCGGCTACCACACCATCACCGTCAAGCAGCTGCTCACCGCCGTGAGCGACGCCGACGACGGCCCCGACCCCGTGTCGGACGACACCCTCACCACCCGTATTGAGACCGCCCTCGACCAGTACCGCGACGAAGCGGGCGACCTCGACGACCACGCCGACGTAGCCGACAACCTGATCGTCGTCATCAAGCAGGCCGGCCGATGAACTCCGCCTCGCCCCGCCGGTACGGCCGCACCAACGCCACCCGCGCCGAGGCCGACCGCCTCGCCGCCGACGGCCACCACGTCCACCTCGTCAGCAGCGGCGAAACCCGCTGCCACACCGGGCACTGCCACACCCCGCAGCACTGACCACCCCGGGGCGCCGCCACCCGCGCGGCGCCCCCACCACCCCGGAGCACACCCCATGGCACGCAACATCGGAGCCGACCGCAACGGCGACGTCTACCGCGCCGTCATCCAGTTCACCAACCGCAACGGGCAGCAGTGGACCGAGCACGAAGGCCCGTACGCCAAGCCCGCCGCCGCCCGCGCCCGCGTCACGTTCTGGACCAACCGCATGGCATGCAGTGGCGGGAGCGCCACTGGTCACATCGAGAAGGCCACGACGACGTGGGAGCGTGTCTGATGGCCCGCCGCACCATGGCCTACCGGCGCCGCCGCGCCGCCGAGCGCGAGCAGCGCCGCGAGGTGCTGGCCCACCTCCTCTCACGGTCCGACCGCGGCGTACTCACCGACACCGAACGCCCCCTCCTTCGCGCTCACGTCGAGGCCGAGCTACGAGAGTCCGACGATCTGCGGCGCACCATCAACGGGCAGCAACGCCGCATCGAGCGCTTCATCGCCCAGCTGGCCGCCGCACACGACGCGATCCGCGAGGCCGAGCAGGACGCCGCCGACGCGCGCGAGCAGCTGCGCGCGTACCGGACCGCCGAGGCGCAGCGCCAGGACCGTGCCACCCGCATCCGTGCATTCCTCGCTGAGCAGACCACCCACCTCAACACCCCGGAGCCGCAGCCGATCGAGTGCCGCAACCGGTTCCACATCCACCAGGTCACCCGCCCCGGCCCCGAATGCCAGTGATCGCCCGGCCGCCCCGCCCGCCACGGGGCGGCCCGCACCACCAGGAGCAGCACCCCATGCACACCCCGACCGCCATACGCCCCGACGCCGCCGACTACCTCACCCGCTGCCAGGCCGCCGCCGACCTCACCGCCGTGCGCGAGCAGTGGGGCGATCTGCTCGCCGCCATCGCCCGCCCGCCAGCCACCGAGTGGCCGCCGCGCGAGTGCCGCGGGTTCCTCGACCAGCCCGCCGCCGACGACCCCGACCAGGCCGAGCCGGGCGTCGGCCGCCCGCCGCTCATCCTCCGCGAGCACCCTGCCCCCGTGAACCTCACCGCCCTCGACGCCGCCCTCGATGTCGAGCGTGAACTATTCGCCCTCGCCGATCAGGTCGCCGAGCAGGTGCAGCGCCCCGTACGCCGGACGCGCGTCGCGCTGCGCTCGATACCCCCGCGCACCGTCATACGTGAGGACGTCGCCGACCGGCAGAACCCAGCCCGGTGGCAGTACCAAGCCGCCACCTCGCCCGGTAGCCGCGCGTACGGACTGCATTGGGCCGCCGTGTGGCTGGAAGGGCGGGCTCTCGGCGAGGAGTACGGCGACCTGTTCACGCCGATACCGCCGCTGCTGCTCGACCACGTCGCGGCGACGGCCGCCCGCGCGCGCAGTACGGTCGAGCGGGCCCTCGGCAGGGACGGGCGGAGGACAACGCTCGACGATCCATGCCCGTGGTGCGGCGGGCAACTGGTCGGCTTTACGGGGCCCGGCGGCGAACCCGAAGTGACCTGCTCGACCGGTGGCGAATGCACAGCGCCTACCCCGCTCGATGAGCGCCACCGCAGGAAGTGGAAGGGCGCCGACCTAATCGGGCTGTGGAGCGCGCTGGAGGCCACGCGCTGAATCGCGGCGGGTGGGAAGGGGGGTACACCCATCCGCCGCGGTATCGCTACACAGCGATCGTCAAAGATCACCGCGAAACAGTTCCACGATGACTGCCCATAGAGCGCGAACGCTCAATGCGACAGCCACGCGCGCAGCCATCTCACGCAAGAACTTTGACCTCTTGGTCGACGACTGGTCGGCCATATCTCCTCCTCCCTGATTTGGGGGGCCGCGCCGTCGGTTGAACGGCGCGGCCCCTCCCCCCAAGCAGAGGTGAAGACCGATCCAACTTAGCGAGTAGTGAGCAGGGTTGGTAACCATGCCACTCCCGTTAACTTGGTTCAGAACTTGGTACAGTCGTGTGTGCCGGACGTCACCCGGCACCACACCGACCACGGGAGCACCCCCATGCAGGTCACCATCCCCGGCGCACTCGCCGACCACCTCGCCGCCGCCGACCTCACCAACGGCCCCGCTGCCGCAGACCCAGCCGCACCCGACATCCGCGCCGCCCTCGACGCCGGACACCGCGGACGCGGCCGAACCCTCGTGATCACGCCTGTGTCGACCGCCGCACTCCGATACATCAGCGCGTTCGCCGAGGCGACCCTGATCAACCGAGCCCTTCACACCACGGCCGAGACCCGCGCCGCCCGTACATGGCTCGACCGCGCCGGCCGCACAACTACAACACTCGCCGCCGACCTCGCCGCCGCGGAAGAAGAGGCCCGCTACGCCACCCCGGTCACGGAGGCCGAGGCCACCGAGGGCACGTGGCGGGGCGAGTGGATCGGCGAGCACGCCACGGCCGCCGCGCCCGCGCTGTTCCCCCTCGACCGCGAACAGGGCGCCCTATTCGCATGACCAGCGCGGCCCGCCCCGCCCGGGGCAGGCCCCTACCACAGGAGACACCAGAGATGAGCGACGAGCAGCAGGACCAGGCCGAGGAGCAGCGCAGCATCCGCCGCGCCATGCGAAAGCCAGCCCGCCTCGAACCCACCCCGGCCGGGCAGCGCCTCGCCGAGCAGATGCTCACGATGCTGAACGAGTACGAGCAGGAACGCCGCGCCGAAATCATCGCGGCCGGGGGCAACCCCGACGAGGGCCGCGACCCGTTCGAGACCGTGCGCGCCATCGCCGACGAGTGGGCCGCCACCGCTGACGACGCCGACGCCCGCACAGCCCTGCTCGACCACCTCGCCGACCGTCTCGACACCAGCGAGGTGCGCGCGCTACGCCTCGCCGCCGAGGCCGCCGCAGCCATCACCCCCCGGCTCATCTACCAGGACGCGGACCACGGCGTCACCGCCGCCCAGACCGCCGAAGATCTCGGCGTGACCGAGTCCTACGTCTATCGGATCCGGCGCACGCGCCCCAGCGACCAGTAGCCACACACAGATGCGGCCCGCACACGGTGACGTCACCACCGGGCGGGCCGACTACTCAGACGGGAGCAACCCCCACCATGAGCACCGCCAAGCCTACCCAGAAGACCACCCCGCCGAAGCCTGGATCACGCCCCAGCATCCGCGTAGACGCCACCCTGTCCGACGACCTCGCCGTCATCATGGCCACCGGCGCCGACTTCGCCGGAGCCGTCCGCGCCGCCGTCGGACAGCTTGCCGACATCTACCGCACCGCATGGGCACACGGCACCGCCCCCGAGGGCGAAACGCCCCTCCTGATCGCCTACCAACTTGCCCCGCGTCCGACCGGCGCACCCGCCGTGACCAGGCCGTATGACGCCAAGTCCGACCGGCCCGCCATCCCCCGCGTCGGCCGCCGCATCCCCGGCCCCTACCCCGTCCGACAGCCCACGCCGTAGCCCCAACCCGACCGACACCGCGCCCCACCGTGTCAGACAGGGCGCTATGTCGGACCCCGCCCGTACCGCAGAAGCCGTCCCACCCAAGCTCCTGACTCGACGCCGCTACGGACCGAGACCCCGCCCACTGATTTGGAGGGCGGGACCTCACCTGGACCAAGCGCTACACAAGCCTTGCCGGTTCGCGTACCGTGACCAATCCGACGGCGGGCATAAGAGGGCAAGCTGTCGGCGAGCTGCGACGCCGCCGAGCCCTCGCCCGCCGTCGCCTTCACCCTCGCGTTCTCCTCCAACGCCGGGCGCACGCTTCACCAATGGCGGCGAAGCTGTACCCGCCTTCATCTACCACCAGGCGCTGCACCCAGTCCCAAGACTGCTGCACGCACGCATCCAGAACTCCTTCAGGCGGGGGTAGGAACCACTGGATCCAATGGCCTGCGACACGGCCTTATCCTTAGAGAGCTCCACGTAGGTGTAGGACGTCATGACGCCGATCGACCAGGTTCCCTTGTAGTAGCCGTTATCGGTCGCGGTCCAGGTCTTGCATACCTCTGCGGTTCCGCCGCTCTTGTCAGTGAGTTTGGTACAGCCTCTGCCACTGTCGGCTTGAGCTGCCGGCGCGGTGAGCAATAGCGCGCTGAGGCTCAAAACGGTCGCCGCTCCGAGCGCACCGAAGGCTCTCTTTATGGGCACGTCAAACTCCATTCACTGTGAGGTTGCACGAGCAGTTGAGTGGCCTAACGCTGCCCCACCATGGTCGACCGACCTTGAAGAAACCTTCGGGAAACCTTGAATCCGCCCTCGGAACTGGCGGGAATCACGGATACGGCCTGTCCGATGACAGGCCGCGCATCACGGGGATGCACCGGTGCAGATCGACATGCCGTCGCCCACCACTCAAGCCAAACCGCCCAGGCCAGCCACCCATCGCCCGCACCGGGACCTTGCCGCGCTTGCACCCACGCACCAGATCAGCCAGAAAGGGCGGCACACCCGGCATGCCCGGACAAACACGGACCCGCCCCACCACAGCGGGTCTTCGCGCTTCCCGCACAACCCTTCACGGAACTCACTTGTCTCACTGGCACAGACCCAAGTACGGAGAGTGCACATGAGACGCCCCGCCGCCCTGCTCGCCACCACCGCTGCCGCGCTGCTCGCGCTCACCGCATGCTCGACCGGCGAGGCGGACGTGAATAAGCCCGCGCCAGTGCCGACGAAGACCGTCGACCACGCTGCGGCCGAGAAGGCCGCGGGCATCCCGCCCGAGCCGACCGGCGACGCCCGCGACGCGTACCTAGACGCCATCGCGGCAGTGGACCCGCAACTCGTGGTGGACGAGCAAAAGGCCATCGATGCCGGGCGGAACCAGTGCGCCTCGCTGAAGGGCAGCAAGAAGCCGGGCTGGGCTGCGGCTCAGCGGTTCGGGAACGATTCCCGGCCGCTCACGGACGAGCAGGGCAAGGCGTTGAACGCTGCGCTGCGCAAGACCCTCTGCCCGGAGTGACGTTGCCCGCCGTGACCATTCCGTGATCTAATCGGGGCGTCTCCGGCGTGCCCGGAAACAACCCACCACTCCGCGCCCCGTCACCCTCTCGCCGTGACGGGGCGCTTCCGCATGCCCAGGCGCCGAGGGGGTGAGCCATGGCCGCCCGCCCCATCGACGACAAGGACCGCCGCAAGGTGCGCGAGCTGCACGCCGCAGGCAAGTCCCGCAACGAGATCGCCCGCGCACTGAAGCGCTCCCCCTCGACCGTGTCGAAGATCGCCACCGCCCAGGGGCTCACCTTCGACCGCGCCGCCGAGGTCGCCACCGCCACCGCCGTGCGCAAGGCCGACCTTGACGCCCGCCGTACCGAGATGGCCGCCACCCTGCACGACGTCGCCGAGCGCGAAATCGGCCGCATGACCCAACCACAGCTCTATTTCGAGTGGGGCGGGTCCATGCACACGTACGCCGAGCGAATGCAGCCCGAGCCGACGCCGGCCGACCGCCGAACCATGATGGCGACCGCCGGGGCCGCCCTCGACCGCTCCCTGAAGCTGGTTCCTCCAAAGACCGACCCGGGCGAGCAAGGGCGCAGCGTGATCGGCGACCTGATGGCCGGTCTGGCCCGCGACTACGCCGAGCGTCACGGCGGGCCGCCGCCCGATTTCGTGCCCGAGGACCAGGCCGCCGAGGACGACGCCGATGCGGAGTAACCTCGCGCTCTCCCCGAAGCAGATCGACAGCATCATGGAGGCGCGCGCCTTTCAGAACATCTGGGAGGGCTCGGTTCGCTCCGGGAAGACGATCGCTTCCCTGCTGTGCTGGCTCGGCTTCGTGGCCGACCGGCCCGAGGGCGGCGAGTTGGTCATGGTCGGCAGGACCCGCGATTCCCTCGCGAGGAACGTGTTCGGTCCCTTGACCGATCCGACGATCTTCGGGCCGCTCGCCCGCGACATCACCTACACCAATGGCGCCCCCACCGCGAACGTGCTCGGCAGGACCGTGCACACGTTGGGCGCCAACGACGCCCAGGCCGAACCGAAGGTCAGAGGCTTGACATGCGCGGGCGCGTACGTCGACGAGCTGACCACCCTGCCCAAGAGCTTCTACGACCAGCTCAACGCCCGATGCTCGGTCGAGGGCAGCAAGATCTACGCCACGACCAACCCGGACAACCCGAACCACTGGGCGCGCAAGGAATATCTCCTCAGGCCGCGCGAGACGCGGCTCAGGTCGTGGCACTTCGTCATGGACGACAATCCGGGGCTGTCCGACGCGTACAAGGCGCGCGCCAAGGCGTCGTACCGGGGTCTGTTCTACAAGAGAAACGTCCAGGGCCTGTGGGTCATGGCCGAGGGTGCCATCTACGAGGCGTACGACGAAGCACAGCACGTCGTCGACGAGCTTCCGGAGATGCGCCGGTACTGGATCGGCATGGACTACGGCACGGTCAACGCCACGTCCGTGATCCTGCTCGGCCTCGGCGTCGATGACCGGCTCTACGCGTGCGCCGAGTGGCGGCACGACTCCCGCCAGGCGCAACGGCAGATGACCGATGCGCAGTACTCCGCCGCCATCCGCGAATGGGTCGCCGAGCAGGGCGTCCGGCCGGAGTGGACGTTCATTGACCCGGCCGCCGCATCGCTCATCACCCAGCTGTGGAGCGACGGATACCCGGGGATCGCCCGCGCCGACAACGCAGTCTCCGACGGCATCCGATCCGTGGCGTCCGCCCTTGCCGCAGACCGACTCCGCATCCACCGCTCATGCACCGGCCTGCTCGACGAACTACCCGGATACGTGTGGGACGAGAAGGCCGCCGAGAAGGGCGAGGACAAGCCCGTCAAGCTCAACGACCACTCCGTAGACGCCTTGCGCTATGCCGTGCACTCCACGGCGCACGAGTGGCGCCACCTACTCACCCTGCCTACCACCGAGGAGGCGACCGCAGCATGAGCATGCCCGCACAGGGGACACCGTGGCCGCCGCCGCAGATGGCCGAGGTGTACCGCGAGATGGCCTATGACGCCATGTGGTACGAGGGCGACCCCGACCGCCTCGCGCGCGTCGCCGACCGGCGGGAGCACACGCCGCGCCGCGCCGACCAGGACAGCCGCAGCGGACGCCGCACGCGGTGGGGGCGGCAGCCTGCCGACTACCCGCGGAAGCGGGAGCGCCGGTTGCATGTGCCGCTCCCGGGTGACATCGCCACCGTGGCCTCCGATTTGCTGTTCGCGGAGATGCCGGCCATCACCACCCCGGACGACGCCACGACCGCCTACCTCGCCGACCTGATCGATACGGCGGGCCTGCACCCGCTGCTGCTCGGTGCTGCCGAGCAGGCGTCGGCCATGTCCGGGATCTTCCTGCGGCTGACGTGGGACCGGGATGTCGTGCCGGACCGGCCGATCCCGACGACCGTGCAGCCGGACAACGCGATCCCCGAATACGCGTTCGGGATCTTGCGGGCCGTGACGTTCTGGCGGGAGCTGGAGGGCGGCGACACGCAGACCGTCTACCGGCATCTGGAGCGCCACGAGCCGGGCCGCATCGAGCATGCGTTGTACGAGGGCACCCCCGACAACCTCGGCCGGGCCGTGCCGCTCACCGAGCACACCGACACGGCTGCCCTGGTCGCCTCGCTCGGCGAGGACGGAGTGTCGGTCGAGACCGGCATTCCGATGCTCACCGCCGTCTACGTGCCGAACATGACGCCCAACCGGCTGCACCGGTCGAGCCCGTACGGCCGCAGCGACTACGCGGCCCCGATCTACGACCAGTTCGCCGCACTCGACGACACATGGTCGTCGTGGATGCGGGACATCCGGTTGGCCCGAGCCCGCCTGGTGGTGCCCGACGGGTACCTCACCAACCTGGGCCCCGGCGCGGGCGCGGCGTTCGACGACGACCGCGAGGTATACAGCGGCCTGAACGTGCCGCCCAACGAGGGGCAGGGGATCACCTTGTCCCAGTTCGACATCAGGGTCCAGGAGCACCAGCGCACCGCCGAGGCACTGACCCGCAAGGCCATCGAATCCGCCGGATACTCCGCGCAGAGCTTCGGACTTGAGGGCGGAGGCGAGGCGATCACTGCGACCGAGGTCGACTCACGCGACGCCCGATCCACGGTGACGACGAAGAAGAAGGCCGGCCACTGGCGCAGCGGCCTGGCTGACTTCCTGCTCGCGTATCAGCTGCTCGCGGTCGCTCAGTTCGGGGCCCGGATCAGCCCGGAGCGGCCGACGGTCGAGTTTCGGCTCGACGCTGCCGAGTCCGAGCAGTCCAAGGCGGCCACGCTGGAGCTGCTGTCGCGGGCCGGGGCCGTCAGCACCAGGACGAAGGTCAAGTACCGGTCACCGGACCTGGACGACACAGCGGTAGACGCCGAGGTCGCCGCGATCCTCGCCGAGACCGGCGCCGCCGCCATCGACCCCGGCGAGACCTACCCCATGTAGGAGGTGACCCGCGTGCCGATCCACCCCGGCATGATCGAGAATCTGGCGGCCGGTACGCGGGACCTCTACGCGGACGCCGAGGCGCGCCTCCTCCGCATCATCGCCCGGCAGCTCGCGGACGGGTACGACTCCCCGCAGTGGGCCGAGCGGAAGCTGTCCGCGATCAGCGCGCTGCGCCGTGCTTCACAGGCTGTCGTCGACCAGCTCGACCAGGCCGTGAGCCTTGAGGTGTTCGAGGTGACGGCCGAGGCGTACAACGTCGGTCACCGCGCGGGGGTCGCCGAGCTGGGCGCGCTGTCGAACGACGCACGCCGGGTCGACGACATCACCCCGCAGGCGCAGGCCGTCGACCGGCTCGCCGAGCAGACCGTCGACCGCGTCACCGCGACGCACCGCAGCATCCTGCGTACGACCGTTGACCGCTTCCGGGCGGTCGTGGCGCAGGTGGCCGCGCTGCCCCTCCTCGGCACCAGCACCCGCCGCGAGGCCACGCAGGCCGCCATGCAGAAGTTGGCGGACGAGGGCATCACGTCCTTTGTCGACCGGTCCGGTCGCCGCTGGTCGCTCCCCGCGTACGCGGAGATGGCGGTAAGGACCGGCGTGGCCCGTGCCGCGACCGAGGCGCACACACGGACGCTGGAGACTGCCGGGGTTGAGCTGGTCATCGTCAGCAACGCCCCGCGCGAGTGCCCGAAGTGCCGCCCGTGGGAGTCCAAGGTGCTCACGATCAGTGGCCCGGACGGGGCCCGCACGGTCGAGGTTGAGCACGCCACCGACGACGACCGCATGGTCTCAGTGCGGGTCGCTGGGTCCCTCGACGAGGCGCGCCGGGCGGGTCTGCAACACCCGAACTGTCGGCACTCCGTGGCCGCTTACACGCCGGGCATCACGCGCCCGCCCGAGCACGGCGGAAGCGACCCCGAGGGGTACGAGGCCGGGCAACGGCAACGGGCCATCGAGCGGCACATCAGACGTTGGAAGAACCGCGCCGCCGCCGCAACGACGCCCGAGGCGCAGCGGGCCGCGAACGCCAAGGTGAGGCAGTGGCAGGGCGCCATGCGCGACCACCTTGCTGCGCACCCCGACCTGCGTCGTCTCCGCGCCCGCGAGCAGCCCGGAGCGTCGAACCTGCCGACGCCGAGCACGGCGCCGCCCGCACCGTACGTGCAGGCCGCGCGCGTCCGGTCAGGCGACACCGGCACCATGCGCGAGATGAGCGACGAGGAGATGGGCGCAGCGATGCGTGCTACGTCGCTCGACGACCGCGACCGGGCCCGGATCGCTGCCGAGCTGGACCGCCGGTATCCGCCCGATCCTCCGCCGGCCCCGGCCGCGACCGGGAATGCGGTCGAGGATCTGCTCGCCGACCGGGCAGCCCTCGACGTGGCCACGGACCCGATGCCCGTCCCAGAGGAGTGGGGAGCGCTCGCCAACGACGCCAAGTTTGCCGAGGAGTTGGCCGCCGCCGTACGCGCCGCCGAGAAGAAGACCGGCGCCGAGCCGGTCGAGCGTGTGACCCGCGCTACGGCGCGCGAGATGTACGCCGAGTACGTCTATCGGCAGTACCTCGACGCCGAGGACGCGTGCCGCGGACACCTACTCAACAAGAAGGCGCAGGCCGACGGCATCGACCCCATGTCGCTGTTCAGCGGCCCCGCCCACATCGCGCACGCCCGCGCGTCCGACGAGCTGCGCGAGTGGTGGCGTGTGAACGGCCGCCTGACGCAGGCTGAGTTCATCGAGAAGGCCACCGGGCAGCCGTCGGCCGCCGCAGCCAAGGCCCGCAAGAACGAGTCGGACCACCAGAACAAGAGGTGACGCAGTGGGAACGCGCGAGGACATCACACGGGCCGTAAACGAAGGAACCGAGGCCGGGCGCCGCGGCGACCCGCCGACCGCATGCCCGTACCCGCGCACGTCCCTGCTCCGGTCGGCATGGATCCGCGGCTACGCCCGCGCCCGCCCGATCACCACCCGCGCCGAGTAGGCGCAGCAGACCAGCACCACCCCGGGGCCCGCCAGGAGCGGGCCCCTTTCGCATGCCCACGGCCCGCCAGGCGCGGGCCCAACCCGCACCAGGAGTGCACTGATGAAGATCCGCGCTTTCCGTCACCCGCTCGCCACCCATGCCGCCGGTACCGTGCTTGGCTACCGCCGCGACGGCCGCCCGATCTACGCCATCGCCGGGGGCGACGGCACCGGAGAGGGCGGGACCGGAGGCGACGGCGGGCAGGGCAACACCGGAGACGGCACCGAAACGCAGGGCGGCACCGGAGGCCAGGGCGACGGCGGGCAGGACCCGGCGAAGGCGCAGGCCGGTACCAGCGGCGAGGACCCGGCGGCGATGATCGCCCGACTCACGGCCGAGCTGTCCGCGGCCCGCGCCGAGGCGGGGAAGACCCGCGTGACCGCCAAGCAGCAGGCCGCCGATGCCGCCCGCGCCAGCCTGGCGCAGGACATCGGTAAGGCGCTCGGCCTGATCAAGGACGACGCCGCCGCCCCGGATCCGGCGCAGCTCACGCAGCAGCTTGCCGCCGAGCAGGCCAAGGCGCGCGCGAACGCAATCGAGTTGGCCGCGTACAAGGCCGCGCAGACCGAGGGAGCCAACGCCACCCGGCTGCTCAACAGCCGTGCGTTCGCCGAGCGACTGGCCGACCTCGACCCCGCCGCCGACGACTTCACCACGAAGCTCAAGGCCGCCATCAAGGCCGAGGTCGACACCGACCCGGGCCTGTACCGCACCGGCCCGACCGGACCGGCCAAGGGGGGCGCCGACTTCGGCGGCAGCGGCCCCGCCGAGAAGAAGCCCGCCACCCTTCACGACGCCATCGCCGCCCGCCTGGGCGGATAACCCACAGGAGTAGCACCCATGCCCGTGACCCTCGCTGAGGCGAAGAACAACGTTCAGGACGACATCGACGTGATGGTGATCGACGAGTTCCGCAAGGAATCCGCGATCCTCGACTCGCTGACCTGGGACGACGTGGTCAACCCGGCTGGAGGCGGGGCGACCCTCACCTACGGCTACCGGCGACTGGTCACCCAGCCGACCGCAGCGTTCCGTCCGCTCAACTCCGAGTACGCGCCGAGCAACGTGGAGACGCAGCGGTACACCGTCGATCTCACCGTCCTCGGCGGAAGCTTCCAGATCGACCGTGTGATTGCGAAGCTGGGCCCCACCGCGTCCGGCGCCGTCACCCTGAACATGACGCAGAAGATCAAGGCCGCGCGGACCATGTTCCAGGACGCCGTCATCAACGGCGACACGGCCGTGACCGCTGACGGATTCGACGGGCTCGACAAGGCACTCACCGGCTCGGACACCGAATTCCGCGCCGACACCGTGACGGACTGGTCCGACTTCGACGGCACCCCCGGAGGCCGCGCCGAACACAAGGCACTCGACGCCATCGACGAGTGGCTGTCGCTGCTCGACGGCACCCCGACCGTCATCCTCGGCAACAAGTCCACCCTTGCCCGAGTCCGTGCCGCCGCCCGGCGCGCGGGCATGTACGCACAGACCCCGGTCGACGGGCTCATGGGGCCGGGCGGCCGGCCGATCGTCCGCGAGACCTACGGCAACATCATCTTCGCCGACCCGGGCGACAAGGCGGGCAGCAACGACCCGATCATCCCGATCGAGGACCGCACCGTCGGCGGCACCGCGGCAACAGGTCTCACCGACCTGTACGCCTACCGTGCCGCCCTCGACGGCTTCCACGGCGTCTCCACCGTCGGCGGACAGCTGGTCTCGACGTGGCTTCCGGACTTCACGTCGTCGGGTGCCGTCAAGACGGGTGAGGTCGAGATGGGCCCGGTCGCGGTCGCGCTCAAGTCGACGAAGGCGGCGAGTGTCTTCCGCAACATCAAGGTCCGCTGATGATCGACACCCCGGGCGGCGAGCACCGCGACGCGCTCGCCGCCCCCGCCGTCACCGTCGACACCAACGGCACACGCCGCCCGCTCAGCGAGGTACTGGCCGAACTGGCGGGCGGTGAAGCGCAGCCGGTCACGTGGGAGCAGATCACCGGCAAGCCCACCACCTACCCGCCCGCCACACACACGCACACGGCCGCGCAGGTGTCGGACGCCTCGGCGGTCGGCCGCTCCGTACTCACCGCCGCGGACGCTGCCGCCGCCCGGACCGCGATCGGCGCGGGCACGTCATCGCTCGCGGTCGGCACCACCGCGGCGACCGCCGCCGCGGGCAATCACGTCCACACCGCAACACAGGTCACCGCTACGGCGATCGGGCCCGGCACCGCTACCACGGTGCAAGGAATCCTTGCCGAACTGGCCTCGCGGATCACCGCACTGGAAGGGGCACCCTGATGGCCATCCTGCACACCCCCGTTGAGGGCTTCACCGGCCCCGGGCCGGGCGGCACCGCCTTCGTGAACGGGCGGGCCGAGACAGATGACCCGGCCGTCATCGCGTACGCCCGACGGCACGGCTACGAGGTCGAGGAGACCAAGCCGCGCCGGAAGACCACCGAGACACCGAAGGAGTAGGCGACGTGGGCCGCGTCTACGCCACTCCGGAGCAGCTGTCGGCGTGGACCGGCCAGCCCGCGCCGCCCGATGCCGAGCGGCTGCTCGCCCGCGCATCCGAGGACGTCGAGGATGCACTCACGGCCGCGATCTACGACACCGACGACGCGGGCATGCCGACCGATCCGGTCGTCGTCCAGGCCCTCGCCGACGCCACGTGCGCGCAGGTCGAGTATGTGGCCGCGCAGGGCGGGGACGACACCGGGGCGGCCGGCCAGTGGGACAGCGTCAGCATCGGCCCGGTGTCCATGTCCGGTCGTCGCGGGGGCCCGGTCGGGTCCGCGGTCGACATCGGGCCGCGCGCACTGCGCACCCTGGCACGGGCTGGACTACTGCCGGGGGTGATCTGGTGAGGGCCCCCTCGTGGCTGATGCCGCACCGCATCACCATCCAGCGGTACCGCGGGGACGGGCCGGTCGGGCCGGTCTACTGGCCACCGGGCCCGCCCACGGCCGCTCTGGTCTCTGAGACCGTCCGGACGGTGCGGGACCGGACCGGGGCCGAGGTCACCTCGACCGCACAGGTCATCGCCGCCCCGGATCTCGACTGCCCGCCGCAGTCCCGTATCACCCTGCCGTCTGGCCGGATCACGACCGCGCTGCACGTTTCCGCGCACACCGCGCCGGGCCTCCCGGTACCGCAGTCGACGGAGGTGTTTTGCGAGTGACGCAGCGCGCACGCCTCACATGGAACGGAGCAGCCGTCGCCGCCGCCGCGCGCGCGGGCGCCGTACAGGGACTCCATCTCAGCTCCGAACACGTCCTCCAGGCGTCCCGGGCCCGGGTGCCGATCGAGGAGGGCACCTTGGAGCGGTCCGGCACGGCGACGGTGGACGAGCAGCAGCTCACGGCCGCCGTCGCGTACGACACCCCTTACGCGGTACGGCAGCACGAGGAAATGGACTACCAGCACGACGCCGGGCGCACGGCCAAGTACTTGGAACGACCGATGAACGAGGAGGCCGCGGCGGTCGCCCGGATCGTCGCGGCGCAGCTTCGGCGGGCGCTGCGATGAGCTACACCACCGACCTTGTCGAGGGCCTGGCCGAACTCCTCAACGCACAGGGGCTCGGTACGTACGGGCCGCCGGATGAGCCGTACCCGACGAAGGGCACGGCGGTCGTGATCGGCTTCATGCCCGCGGCGCCGGACGCGGTGATCTGCCTGACCCCGTACCCGGTCGAGGACACAGGCGGCACCGATGCGATCACCGCTGTACAGGTGCGGATGCGGGCCGGGCGGGACCCGCGCGAGGTCTACGCCCTGGCCGATGCCGTGTGCGATCTCCTGCACGGCCGCGAGAACACCTGTCTCCGGGGTGTGCCGGTCGCGCTGATGTGGCGCCAGTCCGAGGCACAGATCGGCCTCGATGCCAACGGGCGGATGGAGATGTCCGCCAACTACTACGCCCGGACGACCCGGGCCACCCCCAACGCCTACGAGTAGGAGACCCCCTGATGAGTACCCCTGTCGATCCGGCAGTGACCGCGCTCGCCCGCAGGTGGCGCGTGGAGCTCGACACCGGCACCGCCGGAACGCCGAGCTGGGACCTCTGCCCCGGCATCACCTCCCTGACCCCGGCCGCCGAGCCCAACATCGAGGACAGCAGCGATTACGACTCCGACGGCTGGGCCGGGAACACCAAGACCGGCCAGTCGTGGGAACTGTCCATGACGATCAACCGGAAGATCAACGACACGGCGAAGACCTACAACGCCGTGCACGAGGCGCTGCGCCTCGCCGCGTACTCGTACGGATCGGCGTCCCGCGTGCACGTCCGGTACTACGACCGCAACGGCCTGCCGGAGGCGTACGAGGGGTACGCCATCGTGACGTGGGCCCCGTCCGGCGGCGAGTACACCGCCCTGGACCAGGTCGAGGTCACGCTCACCGGGGACGGCCCGCTCCTCCCGATTCCCAACCCGAAGGCCGAAGAGGCGACCGAGGACGGTTCCTGATGGGGTTCGGGGCGCTCGACGCCTTCCTCGACGACTACCTCGAACTCCCCGTGACCGGCCGGGACGGTGTGGAGCGCGTCTACCGGATCGAGGACCCGCCGGCCGAGGACGGCATCCGGATCGAGCGGATCACGACCTTGGCCGCGCGCCTGGTCGCGGGCGGCTCCGGGGTCGACACGCAGCAGCTCGACGACGAGCAGGAGCTCGACCTCTACCGGATATGTCTCGGCGACGCGTACGACCAGCTGCGCGCCGATCTGTCGTGGGGCCGCTTCAAGCACGTCGCCTTGACCGCGATGATGTGGATCACCGCCGACCGTGAGACCGCCGAGAGCTACTGGCAGACGGGCACCGGCCCGGGAAAAGCGAATCGGGCGGCGAGGCGGTCGGCGTCGCGCGCCTCCTCGGCAAAGGGTGCGGCGAGTACGACCCGGAAACCGGCCTCTACGAGTGGTACGAGGGCGGCCTCGCCGCGCAGCCGCAAGGCGCAGCCCCAGCCCTGACGTGGGATGCACTGCTTGAGCAATGGGCGCTGATCGAAGCCGACTTGCACCAGGTGTACGGCATCGACGCCGACTCCGGAGTCCTCCGCGACCGGTCGTGGCGGTGGCTCCGCGCTCGTATCACCGGCCTGTTGAGCACTGAATGCCGCGTCTACCGGCACTTCGCACCACCGCCCGACGGCGGGCAGAAGGGGGGCCGGTGATGGCGCTGACCATCGGTGAACTCACCGGGTACATCACGATCGACGACCGTGCGGTCCGGCCCGCACTGACCCGGGCTGAGGGCGAGATGCGGACGGCCGGTCGCCGGATCACGACCGCGGCCGGGCGGGCTGGTACGGCGGCCGGGCAGGCTCTCGGCGACGCCACCGCCGATGGCGCGGCTGATGGGCTCGGCGAAGTCGAGACCGCGGCCCGGTCAGCTGGCCGTCAGGCGGGGGATGCGCTCGCCACCGGGGTACAGGCCGGGCTCGGCGAGGTCGAGACCGCGGCCCGCACGTCCGGACGTCGAGCCGGTGAGGATCTGGCCGACGGGGTGCGGTACGGCGTGAGGGGTATGGACGGCGATGCCCGTGCGGCCGGGCGCCGCGCGGGCGCTGCTGTGGGTGACGGGCTGGCTGACGGTGGGGAGACCGGGGCCGGCCGTCTCCGCCAGGTCGCCGAGAACGCGTTCGGCAAGGTCAAGCTGGCCGCGGCGGCGGCCGGGATCGCGGCTGGCGCGGTTCTGATGCAGGGGATCGGCACGGCGCTCGAACAGGGCAAGATCACCGGGCGGCTTCAAGCGCAGCTCGGCGCGACTCCGGCCGTGGCGCAGCGGTACGGCCGGATCGCCGGGCGGATGTACGCGGACGCGGTCACGGAGGATTTCCAGGGCGCTGCGGACGCGATCAGTGCGACGATGCGCGCGGGACTGCTGCCGACCGGCGCGACGAATGCTCAGATTCGCGAGATATCGACGAATGTCACGGATCTCGCGAGTACGTTTGAGCTGGATTTGGGGCAGACCGCGAATGCGGTCGGTCAGGTCATGAAGACCGGCCTTGCCAAGAACGCGAAAATCGCTCTTGATGTAATCACTAAGGGCCTTCAGGAAATGGGCCCGAGGGCCGACGATATCGCGGACACTTTCAATGAGTATTCTGTGATCTTTCAGCGTCTCGGCCTGAACGTGAAGACCGCGACGGGCCTTATGTCTCAGGGCCTGAAAGCGGGCGCGCGTGATACTGACGTGGTCGCGGACGCGTTGAAGGAATTCACTATCGAGGCGGTTTCCGGATCTGACAAGATCGTCGGCGGATTCCGGGCTGTCGGCCTGGATGCCAACAAGATGGTGAAAATGATTTCAGAGGGTGGACCGCAGGCCACTAAGGCCCTTCAAATGACCCTCGACGCACTGCGCGAGATGGAAGACCCCGTGCAGCGTGACGCTGCTGCTGTCGAGCTTTTCGGGACCAAGAGCGAGGACATGCAAAAGGCATTGCTGGCCCTGGACCCGAAAAGCGCGGTTGACGCTCTCGGGGAAGTCGGCGGCGCGGCCAATGAAATGGGTGATTCGCTGCGCGACAACGCGGCGACCCGCGTAGAGGCATTCAAGCGCGGTTTGCAGCAGAACATCGTCGATTTCCTAGGCACCAAGGTCATTCCGGCACTGACCGGCCTGAAAGCCTACGTGACCAAGCACCTCAAGAACCTGTGGGAGGAGGCCGGGAAGGGCACGGACTCAAAGGTCGATCAGGCCGCAAAATTCGTGGAACTGCTGACTCAGCGGATCGGCGAAAAGCTGATGGAGCTTGGCCCGAAAATGATCGACTGGCTTCAGCAGGCCGGGCAGAAGGCCGCCGCGTACATTGCGGAGAACCCCGACAAGGTTTTTAAAGTCTCGGCCATCGCCGCAGCGATCACAGCAGGAGTCATCACCCTTCCGGGGCTGATCTCCGGGGCACTCGTGACATCGGCGGCCATCATCACCACGAATTTCACGAAAGAACTCATTGCCAAGACCAACGAAAAGTTGACCGAGTGGTGGCTGTCTTTCGGTACATGGATTTCACAAAAGGCAGCAGCAGCGGGCGGGGTGATGTCCTCGCTCGGGTCGGCGATAGGAGGATGGTTCTCCGGTCTGTGGACCAATTACGTATCCGGTCCGGTGTCTCGCACGTGGACCAGCTTCATTACCACAGTGCAGGGGCTGCCAAGCCGGGCCGCCGCCGCGCTATCGGGGCTGGGTTCCCGCCTGGCGACGTCGGCCCGCGAGGGATGGTCGCGGTTCCAGGCTGCTGCGGCTGCTCGTGTGGCCGACGCGGTGGCGTGGGTGCGCGGCATCCCGAGCCGGATCTCCGCGGCGGTCGGGAACCTCGGGTCGCTGCTGTACGGCAAGGGTCAGGATGTCGTGCGTGGCCTGTGGCAGGGAATTCAGGGCATGGGCGGATGGCTCAAGGGTCAGGTCATGAGCTTTGCCCGGTCCGCGATACCGGGGCCGATCGCGAAAGCCTTGGGCATTCACTCGCCGTCGAAGGTGACGGCTGCTCAGGGTAATTGGATCGCGAAGGGCTTGGCCGTCGGCCTCACCGGGTCGGCCAAGCAGGTCAAGGCCGCCGCCGACAAGGTGGCTGGCATCGTACGTAGCAGCCTGGCGCCCGGCAAGAAGCGGGCTCAGCTGCTCGGGAAGGCCAGCAGCGGCAGTAAGCAGCTGGTGAAGCTGGCCAATCAGGAAGCGAAGGTCGCTTCTCAGCTCAAGGCGGCTCAGAAGAAGGTCGCCGACACGGTCGCCGCCCGGGACAAGCTCGTCGCGGACGTGCGTAAGGGCGTGCTCGACGCTGGGTCGATCACGTCGATGGACGGGCCCGCTACGGCGGACACGATCATCAACACCCTGGCGGCACGGGTCGACCAGGCGCAGCGATTCGCGCAGCAGCTTGCGCAGCTGCGGAAGAAGGGCGTGCGCAGCGACCTGATCGCGCAGATCGCATCGGCCGGGGTCGATCAGGGCGCGGCGTCGGCCGCGGTCCTCGCGAACGCGTCGACGCAGCAGATCCGGCAGATCAACAGCCAGCAAGCGGCGCTCGTCAAGGCCGCGGACGCTGCCGGGAAGACCGCCGGGGACGCCATGTACGGCAGCGGCATTCAGGCCGCGCAGGGGCTCGTGAAGGGCCTCCAGTCTCAACAGAAGGCGATCGAAAAGCAGATGCTGACGATCGCGAAGGGGATGCAGAAGGCCATCAAACAGGCGTTGGGCATCCATTCGCCGTCGCGGGTGATGGCTGGGATCGGCCAGTACATCCCGCAGGGTCTCGTGCAGGGCATCGATGGCGGGCGCGGCGCGGTCGACGCGTCGATGTCCGCGCTCGTGGACCCGTCCGCCGTGCCGATCCCGTCGGGGTCGATGGCGGCGCCCGGGGCCGGGGCCGGTGGTTCGGCCGGCCCGACGGTGATTGAGATCCGGTCGTCCGGGGCGCGGCGCGATGACGCACTGCTTGAGGAGCTGCGGCACGCAATCCGCGTGCGGGGCGGCGACGTTCAGCTCGTACTCGCGGGCAAGAAGAAGTAAGGAGGTGGCCCCGTGGCGTTCCCAGAATCGCCGCTTGGTCTGCGGGCCGAACTGCTGCTCGGCGGCACGTGGACGGACATCACGAAGGACGTGTACACCAGGGAGCCGATCAGCATCACGCACGGCACGGCGAGCGAGGGGGCGCAGCCCGATCCTGCGTCCTGCTCGCTCCTCCTCAACAACGAGGGCGGCCGGTACAGCCCGCGTAACCCGCTCAGCCCGTTCTACGGGCTGCTGGGACGCAACACCCCGGTCCGGATCACGGTGCCGGGGCCCGAGTCGTACCTCGAACTGGACGGCACGCCGGGCGCGTACGCCCGCACCCCGGCCGCCGCTCCGCTCGACATCACGGGGGACCTCGACATCCGGGTCGAGGCCACCACGGATTGGCTGGCGCCCGGTGACCGGCAGCTCATCGGCAAGTGGGTCTCGGCCGCGGGACAGCGCTCCTACCGGATGGCAATCACTGACCAGGTGCTCTACCTGTGGTGGTCGGTGACTGGGTCCGATAGCTACTACATCAGGGGGGCTCTGCCCGCTCTCCCGCCGCGCGCCGCTGTACGCGGGACCATCGCGTACAGCGGCGGCACCCTCACCGCATCCCTGTACTGGGCCGCCACGATCGAGGGCCCCTGGCGTGTCATGGAGTCTGCGTCGACGACGGAGTACGGCACGGCCATCCACGCCTCACCGTCTCCGCTGGACATTGCTTCTCCGGCCGTGCTCAACTCCTCCGGCATCGCCGGGCGGGTCCACCGCGCCGAGGTGCGCAGCGGCATCGATGGCACGCTCGTGGCCGCCCCCGACTTCCGGGCCCTCGCCCCGGGCGCGGCCGGGTTCACAGACGCTGCGGGCCGCTCGTGGGCGCTGGGCCCCACCGCCCAGGTAGACGACCGCGATGGCCTGTTCGCGGGCGAGGTGTCGGAGTGGCCGCCTCGGTGGTCGCCCGGCGGGCACGACGCGTGGGTGCCGGTGCAGGCCGCGGGCATCCTGCGCCGTCTCGGCCAGGGGCGCCGCCCGCTGCAATCCACGCTGCGTCGGCGGATCCCCAGCAGCCCGGGGCTGCTGGCGTACTGGCCGATGGAGGACGGCGCGGGCGCAACACAGCTCTACTCGCCGCTGGACGGTGTCCCGCCGCTGAAGGTCGCGGGCCTGGAGCTGGCGTCGGATTCGTCGCTCGGAGGGTCGGCGCCGCTGCCGACGCTGGGGGCGGTGGCCTCCCTGACCGCGACGGTCCCCCGGACCAGCGTGCAGGGCTGGCAGGTCGAAATTGCCTACCGCCTACCGGAGATGCCCACAATTCAGACCGAGATCCTGCGCGTCACAGTGGGCGGGTCGGCGATCCGTACCGCGCACGCCTTCGCGAGCACTGCGGGGATCCGGATCGAGGCGCGGGACGCCGACGGCGGGACCTTGGCGTTTGCGACGCTGACCGTCCCCGCCGCCATCGCCGACTTTTCAGGGATCTGGAACCGGTTGGTGATCTATGTAGGGGACGCGGGGGGTGGTCAGACGTGGGTGATGTGTGCCTGGCGGAACATCTCAACCGGGGTCTGGTGGTACGTCTACACCACTGTCACGGCCACGATGGGGCAGGCCGCTGCCGTGACCGGCACGTGGGGAAGCGCCACACAGGGCATGGCCGTTGGCCACCTGAGCGTGTACACCACGCCCAGCACCGCCGACCGGCAGCCGGGCACCAACACCGCGGCCGGTGCGGACCGTGGCTACGCCCGCGAGTCGACACTCGACCGGCTCCGCAGGCTCGCCGCAGAGGAGCCCACTTTGCGGCTGGTCACGTGGACCGGTGATACGACGGTCGGGTCTGAGGCGATGGGGCCGCAAGGGCAAGACGAGCTGATGGACCTGGTCGCCGAGTGCGCCGAGTCTGACGGCGGAGTCCTATACGAGCGCATGGACCAGCTGGGGTTGGTCTACCGGGACCGGGCCACCCTCTACAACCAGGCCCCGGCCCTGGTCCTCGACTACGCGGCCGGGGCCGTGGCTCCGCCGCTGGAACCGGTCGACGACGACGCCACCGTGCGCAACGACGTGACCGTGACCAGGTCCGGCGGGTCGGCCGGCCGCGCGGTCATCGAGGACGGGCCCCTGTCCGTCCGCCCGCCCGAAGAGGGCGGAGTCGGGGTGTACGAGGAAGCGATGACGTTGTCGCTCGGCAGCGACGACCAGGCGCAGCCCATCGCCGCGTGGTGGGCGCACCTGGGCACGTGGGATGAGGCCCGGTACCCCACGGTCCGGGTGCTGCTGCATCGCCGCCCCGGCCTGATCCCGGCCGTGCTCGGACTGCGGCCGGGCGACCTCGTACGGATCGTGAATCCCCCGCACTTCACCGGTCCGGGCCCGCTTGATCTCCTGGTACGGCAGATCCAGCACCAGCCGCGCCCCCGCGCGTGGGAGGTGAATCTGTCCTGCACTCCGGCCGGTCCGTACCGGGTCGGGGTGGTGGGCGACCCCGACCTCGGGCGGGCGGACACCGACGGGTCCGGCCTGGCCGCCGCGGTGTCGGCGACGGACACGACGCTGTCAGTGGCCACCACCGTTGGACGGGTGTGGACGACCGACGGCGCGGAGTTCCCGTTCGACGTGCAGTTCGGCGGCGAAGTCGTCACCGTGCACAGCATCGCCGGAGCCACGTCCCCGCAGGTGTTCACCGTCACCCGCGCCGTCAACGGCATCCGCAAACCTCATCCGGCCGGAACGGATGTCCGGCTCGCCACCCCCACCATCGTCGCCCTGTAGGAGGCACCCCCATGGCCGTTCCGGCCACCCTGTGGCAGCCCGGCATGCGCATCACCGCCGGGCGCCTCAACGCCAAGGACTACCAAGCAGGCATCGTGAACGTCAGCTTCACGAACCTGACCAGCTACACACAGCCGGTGACCTTCCCGGTGCCCTTCCCGGTCGCCCCGATCATGAACGCGGAGATCGCAGCCGGCGCGGGGAGCACCGGCCGGTTCGAGGCCCGGCCCATCAACGTCAGCGCAACAGGGTTCACCCTTTTCATTTTGCTCACGGACACGGCGGAGGGCCCCGACACCTGGGCCAACATCCCGGTGCATTGGGTGGCCCGGATGCCGGCCTGACCCCGCCCCACCCGTTCGCCCCGCGCCGCCCGGCCGGGGCCCTTTTCATGTCTGGAGATACCCATGGCAACACCCCTGTCCGCTGCCGCCATCCTCACCGCGCTGCGCGCCGAGGGCGTCCGTGTCGTCGAGGTCGGCAACTGGCGGACACACAGCCGCAACTCGAAGGGCCCATGGGGTCCGGTCAATGGATCGATCGTGCACCACACGGTCACCAAGGGCACCGCGTCCACCGTGGCCATGTGCCGGACCGGGTACGCCTCTCTACCGGGCCCGCTCTGCCACGGAATGATCGCGAAGGACGGCCGGGTCCACATGGTCGGCTGGGGCCGCACCAACCACGCCGGGGGCGGCGACGCACGCGTCCTGGACCAGGTGGTCGCCGAGTCGTACGGCAGCCGTCCGGCCCCGCCCACGAAGGGCAACGCGAACGGGTCCGACGGCAACGCCCGCTTCTACGGCTGGGAGTGCGAGAACCTGGGCGACGGCAAGGACCCGTGGCCCGCCGCGCAGTACGACGCGATCGTGCGCGTACAGGCCGCCCTGTGCCGGGCGCACGGCTGGACCGCCAAGTCGGTGATCGGCCACCTGGAGTGGAGCGCCGACAAGATCGATCCCCGCGGCTTCTCCATGGCCCAGCTGCGCGCCGACGTGGGCGAGCGGCTGAAGCACCCGGCGAACTGGAACCCGAACGACGAGGACGAGCCCGCGCCGACGAGGCCCGCCCCGACCCCGACGAAGCCGACCGCGCCGAAGCCGAAGCCGTACGTGGCGCCCGCCTTTCCGGCCGGCCTCGCACCGGGCCGCCGCACCCCCTCGGCACGCGGGCTCCAGCGCGCGCTCAAGGCCGCCGGGTACATGGCCGCGGGCATCCCGGAGGCGGACACGTACGGGCCCGCGACACAGGCCGCGGTCGCCCGCTTCCACCAGGCGCACCCCGTCTACCGGGCCCGGGGCGTGCACTACGACCCCGCGATAGGCCCCCGCGGGTGGGCCGCCCTCCACACCATCGCCTACGGCGGGAAGAAGTGAGCCCGATGAAGCCCCACACCAAGCGCGCCGTCCGCACCGGGATACAGACCCTCGCCGCGGTCGCCGCGGTTCTGCCCGTCCTGGCCGCGGTCGTCGCCGACTCCGACGCCCTGGCCGTGGCCGCGCCGTGGCTGGTCGCCGCCGCGGCCTCGGCCGCCGCAGTGGCTGGCGTCGTAGCCCGCGTCATGGCGCACCCCGCAGTCGAGCAGTTGCTCGACCGCCTCGGCCTCGGCCTGGCCGACGACCCCGACGGGGGGGCAGAGTGAGCCCCGACCCGATCCCGTCGACCCCGGCGGACCCGGCCGTCGCGGTCGCCCTCGCGGAGCTGCGCGGCACGGTCGCCGAGGGGTTCGCCACGGTCAACGGGTCGCTGAACCTGCTTGCGCAGCGCCACGACCAGACCGACCGGCGCCTCGACGACCAGGCCGCCCGGCTCGACACGCACGACGCCCGCCTCGACACACTCGACCGGGGCGAGACCGAACGTCAGAAGCGCAACGACCAGCGTCTCACCGACCTTGAGCGCGCCCGCTGGCCGCTCCCCTCCCTCGCCGCCCTGGTCGGCGTGATCAGCCTCGCCGTAGCCCTATGGCAGGCCGCCCAGAAGTAGCCCCGCCCCCTCCCGCACGCTGCGGGAGGGGGCGTTCCGTTGCTTCCCGCCATGCTCCGGGCAGTACCGGTATTGTCGAGGTCAGCGAAAGTGCTGAATTCCCGGCCTTCGCACGCGCATCGCTGCTGGTCGGGAACTATGGTCCCCGCGCGCGCGGGGGTGTTCCCTACGGTGCGGGCGCCCAGAAGGTCGCGGACATTTGGTCCCCGCGCGCGGGGGTGTTCCCCACGCGGACGCCGAGTCTCACCGCCAGGCCGCATGGTCCCCGCGCGTGGGGGTGTTCCCACGTCGTGTTCCGAGGTCATGACCCATGGCCGATGGTCCCTGCGCCCGCGGGGTTTCGCCCCTCCCGCACTGCGGGAGGGGCGGTTTCGTGCGTCCGGGGTCAGCCGTCGCCGTGCTCGGCCAGGTGTCGGACGTCCCGCTTCAGCTCGGCCTCCCCTTGATGTGCCGCCCGCCCGTACGCTGACGGGACCGACAGCAGACGGAGGGGCACTATGAACCACCCCGCATCAGATCTGAGTACTGGCGAGCGGATTCGAGTCCTGCGCGAGTCGCGAGGAATGACCCGGCCTGTCCTGGCGGAGCTGTGCGGCCGGGGCCCCGACTGGCTGAAGAAGATCGAGACCGGCGAACGGGAACTCCGGAGCCACACCCTGCTGCTCAAGTTGGCTGCCGCGCTTCAGGTGTCTGACCTGTCCGTCATCACTGGCACCGATACTGGCCCTGCGCAGCCGGTACCGCTCGGCCGTCTCTCGCACCCGGTCATGCCGGACATCTGGGCCGCAGTCATGACGCGGAGCCTCGCGACTCCATCCCCCGGGCCCGTCTCTCCAGCTGTGCTTCAGGGCCGGTCGGATCAGACGTGGCGGCTGTGGCACACCTCCGCCCGGAACCGAACCGAAGTCGGAGCGCTGCTTCCGGCGCTGATCCGCGACGGAGAGGCCGCCGCGCGCACACTCGACGGCGACGAGCGCAGAGCCGCCCTGGTCGCGCTGTCCGACATCTACCGCCTGACCGGGCAGGCGACCGCGTACATCGCCCCGGCCGAGCTGGCGTGGGTAGTCGCCGACCGCGCGCTGTCGGCTGCGCAGGATGCCGATCAGCCCGCAGCCGTCGCGGCGAGCGCCTGGAACATGGGCAACATCCTCCGGGAAACCAGCTACCCGGAGGAAGCGTTGCGCGTCGTCGACGAGGCCGCCGACCTGATCCGCCCCCACCTCGACGGCGCACCGGACGACTGGCGCGGCATCTACGGAGCGCTTCAGCTTCACGCCGCGGTGACGGCCGCGCGCGAGGGGCGGGAGGGCGACGCCTGGCGATACTGGGAGAAGGGCGACCAGGTCGCGAAGTCGCTGCCCACCTCGTACGTGCACCCGAGCACGGTCTTCGGTCGGGCGAACGTGGACTTCCACGCCGTCAGCGTCGACGTCGACCTGCGGAAGGCCGGGCGCGCGCTCGGCGCCGCCGACGACATCGACCCGGACGTCATGCCGTCCCGCGAGCGCCGCGCCCGTCTCTGGGTAGAAGTTGCCCGCGGCCATCTTCAGCGCGGGGATCGAACTGCGGCGCTGCACGTCATGAAAATCGCGCACGAGATCGGAGCCGAGACTGTGGCGTTCACCCCCTCCGCCCGCACGGTCGCATCGGACTTGTGGCGTACGGCCCCGCGGGCCCTTCGAGGAGAGGCCAGCCGCCTGGCTTCCGCCGTCGGCATTGCGACTGGGTAGGGGGACAGCCTGGAACGGGGGGACAGTCTGTCCCCCTACCTGCTCCGCGGGCCCTCTACCGTGATCGCCCACCAACCGGTCGACGTAGGAGGCCCCTGCATGTCCGTCACGTCCTGGCACGCCTCGCCACAGCGCGCCGCGATGCCGCACAGCGATCCGAGTACGGGCGAAGTGCGCGTTCCGGTGGCGCTGTACGACCTGGACGAGTTGCAGGCCGAAGTGCCGCTCGTCCTGTCTCGGTCGGAGGCCGAAGCTCTCCGCGACACCCTGACCTCGCTCCTCAGCGGCCCCGCTCTCGTGGTGGCCTGATGTCGGCAATGACACTCAAGGTGTACGAGGTCGACCGGCACGGGCGGACGACGCGCGTCGTCCGCCCGAAGGCCGAGGTATCCCCGGTCGAGGAACTGCCTACGAAGCATGAATTCCCGGCCTGCCAGTGCGACCGGTGCAAGGGTGGGCAGCAGTGACCGCGCAGTCGAGTCCGCCCGCGCCGCCCGGCCCTGGCTGGTGCCACTGGCACAAGGGCCCGTCCGGCACCGCGGTCCTGGTCGACATCATCGAACAGGGCTCTGGCCCGGGTCGGCAGTTGTACGCGTGCAACCCGTGCCGGGAGCAACGCGGTCTCCGCCCGTACGACGAGCAGCCGTGACCGCGCCGACCAGGCGCCCGCTGCCCAACCCGCGAACGCTGACGTGGGACCAGGCCAACGGCCGCGCCTGCATCTGGTGCAAGACGCCCCTCACCACCGGCACGGTCCGCGTCGGCGTCATCCCCGACCAGCTCGGCGCCCACGTCCTCGACGTCGAGGTGTGGACCGGACCGTGTTGCGCCGACCTGGTGACGCAGGCCCCGTAGAGATCCAAGACTCCCGCTCCGAGCCCGGTGGGGACCCCAGGCCGGAGCGGGCCTGACCCGCCCCTCCCGCGCTGGTGCCACCGCACGGGAGGGGCGGGAGCATGCGGAATTCACCCTCTCGTTCAGCCTTGGCCCGCAAAGGAATGCGCCAATGTCGCCACCGGCCCCCGGTCATCCCCTGACCGCCTCTGTGCTGATCACCAATCCGGGTGACAACCTGCTGATCGTCCACCCGGTCAAGGGCGGACCGTGGCAGTTGCCCGGCGGCATCGTCGAGCAGAACGAATCACCCCTCGATGCTGCCCGCCGGGAAGGACGCGAAGAACTCGGCCTCGACCTCGACATACGGGAACACGACCTGTTCGCCGTCGAATGGCTGCAAGCCACGCGCCCCGGCCGCCGCGACCGGCTGGCGTTCCTGTTCGCCGGTCCCGTGCTCCACCAGGCCGACGCCGACCACATCACCTTGCAGCGCGACGAACTCGACGCGTGGCGCTGGGCCACCCGCACCGATGCGGAATCGCTGCTGCACCCCGCAATAGCCGCGCGCATCGTGGGGTCACTCCAGACCCCCGGTAGCGCGGTCTACCGTGAATCCAAAGAAGGGACGTTATGACCACGACCGACTTTCCCGCCCGAAAGCTGCGCATCGGTACCCGCAGTTCGCCGCTGGCCCTAGCCCAGGTCGACCACGTGTCGGCACTGCTTCGCAAGATCGAACCCAACCTCGATATCGACGTCGTTCCGGTCACCACCGAGGCGGACAAATGGCAGGGCGACTTGGCCCAGCTGGGCGGGAAGGGCTTATTCGTCCGCGAGATCGACCAGATGTTGCAGCGCGGACAGGTCGACATGGCCGTGCACTGCATGAAGGACGTTCCCGGCGACGTGCCCATGCCGCGCGGTCTGGTCTTCGCCGCGTACCTCCCGCGCGACGACGTTCGCGACGTCCTGGTCGTCCCCGAGGGGTCTGATGTGCAGACGCTCGCCGATCTGCCGCCCGGCGCTTCTGTGGCGACCTCGGCGGTACGCCGCAAGGCACAGATCCTCCGGACGCGACCCGATCTGAACGTGATCAGGGTCCGCGGCCTGGTCGGCACACGTATCGACAAGCTCGACGGCCGCAAGCCGATGGATCACAAGCTGGACGCGATGGTTCTCGCGTGGGCGGGACTCGAACGGCTCGACCTCAGCCACCGGACCCGGCAGGTGTTCGAGGCCGCCGAGATGCTGCCGGCTGTCGGCGCGGGTGCGCTCGGCCTCGAATGCCGGGAGAGTGATGACGCGGTCGCCTACCTGCTCCAGCAGCTCAACCACGAAAAGACCATGACGGAGATCACCGCCGAGCGGGTCATGCTGCACGGCCTGCGGGGGCACTGCAATTCGCCGATCGCCGGGCACTGCATCACGGAGCCCGATGGGCAACTGAGTCTCCGCGGCATGGTGTTCTCCCGCGACGGGAGCAAGTTCGTACATGCGCACTTCTGGGGCGAGTCCATGAACGACCCGGCGGTGCTCGGCTCCCGCGTGTGCGCCGAGCTGCTGCGCCAGGGCGCCCGCGACATCATCGAGGGCATCCCACACTGACACCCACTCCTCGACGAACGGGAGCGGCACCGAGACCTGCCCCTGGAGGCGGGCAGCCTGCACAGTGAGACTCAGGGCCCCGCAGGTTGCGCCTGCGGGGCCCTGCCTTTGTATCATGTCGAAACAAATAAGCCGCGCGTAGAGGATGGCCCCATGCCCAGGTCAGAGACCATAGGTGTTTTTAAGGCGTTGCTCCTGGACATGGACGGCACCCTCGTGAACTCCGACGCCGTCGTGGAACGCTGCTGGCGGCGCTGGGCATCACGCGAAGGTCTCGACCCGGAGGCCGTACTGAAGGTGGTTCACGGACGGCAGGGCCACGCCACCATGGCGGTGCTTCTCCCGGACCGCCCGATGGAACAGAACCACGCGGACAACCGGGCGATGCTCGCCGAGGAGACCGCCGACACCGACGGCGTCATCCCGGTCGCCGGAGCGCCCGCCTTCATGGACGCGATCGCCGCGCTTCCGCATGCCCTGGTCACCTCGGCCGACGAGGCACTGGCCCGTACGAGGATGGCGGCCTCCGGCCTGCGGATGCCGACGGTCCGTGTCACCGCCGAGCGCGTCGGAGCCAGCAAGCCGAACCCCGAGGGCTTCCTCAAGGGCGCGGCCGAACTGGGCTTCGCCCCGGCGGACTGCATCGTCTTCGAGGACTCCGAGGCGGGCATCGCGGCCGGCCGGGCAGCGGGTATGCGCATCGTGGGCATCGGCCCGCGGGCGGCGGCGCTCTCGCCCGACGCGCACGTCGAGGACCTGACGCGGCTGCGGGTGGAAGCGTCGGCCGACGGCTCGATCCGACTGCACATCGACGCGAACTGACTGCCTCGCGCCCGTAGGCCGTGTCTTCGAAGTGCCGCCTGCCACGCGACGGCACTTCGAAGACACGCGCCGCGCGCTCCCACCGCACAACGCCCCGCTCCCGCGTGCACGCGGGAGTGCGTACGCCTGTGGGCGCATATGCGCACGCGCCCGCCACCGGCCGCCACCCGTACCCACCGCCCGCAGCCCGGCCACGCCCACGGTCACGGCCGCAGGGGGGCCGCCCGCTGCCCCACTACTCGCTACCCGCTACCCGCTGCCCGCCGTCCGCCGTCCGCCGTTCACTGTTCGCTGTTCGCTGTCCGCACGGCCCTCAGTCCTGGTGCAGCCGGCCGCGCGCGACCAATTCGAGTACGACCGTGACGGCGACCGACTGCACCGCCATCAGCGCCACCAGCACGAGGAGTTGCACGGCACCCGCCTGAACCGGTGAGGCACCGCCCAGCAGCATGCCCACGAACGCGCCCGGGAGCGTGACGAGCCCGACGGTCCGCGTCTGGTCCAGCCCTGGGAGCAACGCGTCCGCCGCCGCGGGCCGGGCGATCTCCAGCCTCGCCTCACGATCGGAGAGCCCGAGCGCCATGCCCGCCTCCACCTCCCCGCGCCGGGCCGTCAACTCGTCCAGCGCCCGCCGCCCGCCGAGCACGGTCGCGGTCAGCACGCCGCAACCCTAACGGCCGGGCCCGACGCCCCCGGGGCCGCCCGGACCATCAACCCTTCTCCTTCCCGGTCGACTTGTCGTGGCGTCAGCACACGATCCCGCGCAGACACGTGCGCACGCCCCCCGCGCTCCAGTCCCGTTCATCAGACCCCTTGATGTGACGTGCCCATGTCGCCACTCTGTTACCTGGCGCCCACCCCACGGAAACCTGGCGCCGCCACGATGACCGGGTCCGACCGGTCGCATGTCCAACGTCCCCCCACATCAAGGGAGTTCGCATGTCAGGTGTCTACGCGCGTCGCCTCGCCGTCGCCGCAGCATCCGCAGCCCTCGCCGCAACGACCGGGCTGCTCAACGCCCCTGCCGCCCAGGCGGCCATGCCCACCCCGGTCTCCGCATCGACCGCACGTACGTATCTGAGTCAGCTCACCGTCGCGGCCGAAGGGTCGTCGGACGGCTACAGCCGGTCCAAGTTCCCGCACTGGATCACACAGTCCGGCACCTGCAACACCCGCGAGGTCGTACTGAAGCGCGACGGCACGAACGTGCAGCAGGACTCCAGCTGTGCGGCGGTCAGCGGCACCTGGTACTCGGAGTACGACGGCGCCACCTGGACCGCCGCCTCCGATCTGGACATCGACCACATGGTGCCGCTCGCCGAAGCGTGGCGGTCGGGTGCCAGCAGCTGGACAACGGCTCAACGACAGGCATTCGCCAACGACTTGACGCGACCTCAGCTCATCGCGGTCACGGACAACGTCAACCAGGCCAAGGGCGACAAGGACCCGGCCAACTGGCTTCCCCCGAGCACCTCGTACCGCTGCACCTACGCACGCGCCTGGGTGCACGTGAAGCACTACTACGACCTGAGCGTCGACTCGGCCGAGAAGAGCGCACTGCAGGGCATCCTGAACGGCTGCTGAGCACCTCCGGCCCGCCGACCCCGACGGGCACCGGACCGGACACGACCGCCGACCGCGACACAGAACGAACGAACTGCCCCGCCCGAGCGCAAAGCCGGGCGGGGCTTCCGCGTCACCCCCTCGCCCCGGACCGGCCACGCGCCCCGGCCCCGCCCCGTGAATCGATCACGCGTGAATCGACCACGCCCACGCCGGGCCGGCTCTCGGGCCCTCCCTGTACGGACGCACCGAGAAGGTGCCGACACTCCGAGGGACACGGGCGGCGCCGAGGCACCCGAAGACACCGGCGTGTTTTCGGTCGACTACGACGACCGCCGGTGATCAGCGGAGCCACCGCGCAGACAGGGCCCGGCGCCGTCCGGCGCGGGTCGGCGACGAAGCGCGCCGGACGAGCGCGAAGCCCCCCACGGAACGCGGTTCGCACACCCGTTCAACGACTCGGCTCCACGCGCCCCCGAGCGAAGCGCGCGGCGCGACACCGCGCCACCGACGATCGCGGCGACCATCGGCAGGCGTGACGGGCGCCGGATATCGGGCGGCGAACCCCGGCCACCGGACGACCGGGCCGGATGCCGAGCGCCCGGCATCGGCCCACCGGCAAGGCCCCCACGCCCCCACAGAGGCACCCCGTGCCACCCCGCGACACCTCTGAGCACGCATCCCTTCACCGGCCGCCCCGCCGCACACGCCTGACCCCCACTCCCCCGACGCCGACCCCACCCCCGAGAGCGCCGACCCGGGAGCTTCCGGCCGAGGACCGGCTCCCGCTTCGACCGGATCCGGACACGACGGCGCCCTGGCCGGACGTCGCCGAGTCGCCGCCACGGCGTAAATCCCCCATACCGACCAGCACGGATCCGGCACGCCACGCCCCGGGGGACCGACTTACGTCACATACCGCACATGGCCGGAAAGCTGCGCCGTCATTGGTTCAGGCCAAGCGGTCGACCGGAAGCGGCGCAGATGGAAGCGGCATCCGGTCGAAGTCCGACCGGACGGCGTGGATCGAGTTTCGGCCAGTCGACATAATGTTGAACTTGCAAGCATTGGTGAGGTCTCCCTAATCTGGATCGCCCGATCGGTTCACGTCCCCACCCCGACCGAAGGAGCCCCCCATGCACACACGCCTGAATCAGGCCCATCCGTACGCCCTCGGCCTGTTCCGGATCGTCGTCGGCCTCCTCTTCGCCTGTCACGGCGCGGCCGCGCTCTTCGGCCTCTTCGGCGACAGCTCCGTAGCCGCCGGCACCTGGCCCAAGTGGTACGCGGCGGCCATCCAGCTGGTCGGCGGCGGCCTGGTGGCCCTCGGCCTGGGCACCAGGATCGCCGCCCTGGTCTCCTCCGGATCCATGGCGTACGCGTACTTCACGGTCCACCAGGCCGACGGCCTGTTCCCGATACAGAACGGCGGCGAGGCCGCGGCCATCTTCTGCTGGGTCTTCCTGCTGCTGGTCTTCAGCGGCCCCGGGGCACTGTCCCTGGACCGGCTGTTCCGCCGCGACGACACGGAGCGCGGCGAGGGCCGCGCACGCGAGCAGGTCCCGGCGGTAAGCGCCTGAGAATCCGGAAGGGTTCCGTGGGCCGCTGCTCACAGACCGACCACGAGCAGCGGCCCACGGGTCCCACAGGCGCCCACGGGCCCGCTCGCCCGGCTTTCGTTCACCGTTCGCCGCGCGCACCGCTCACGTACGCCTGGAACCCGTTCCTCCTGTTTTCCATGCGTACGTGAGCTTCCCAACATCGTCCATATTTATGGATCATCGGATGGGCGTCGGGCGTACGCTGTACAGCTGGCCGTGCCGCTCCTGCCGCTCCCCTGCGACGTCGCGGCGTTGTTCCGGATCGGGGAGTAGTACTTGCTTGAGAGTGTGGCTGCGTTGACCGGCAGCCCCTGGATATACGCGGTGGTCGCCGTCTCAGTGCTGCTGGACGTCTTCCTGCCCGTGCTGCCCAGTGGGGTCCTGGTCATCACCGCCGCCACCGCGGCCGCCGCGGGCTCGACGACCGTGGCCTCCGCCGCCACCGCGGCGCGGGCGGCGGAGCAGGTGCCCGAGGTCCCGTCACTCCTCGCACTGATCCTCTGCGCGACCGCCGCCTCGGTCCTCGGCGACCTCGTCGCCTACCGGCTGGCCTGGCGCGGCGGCGAACGTCTGGACCGGGCCATCGCCCGCTCCCGCCGCCTCACCTCTGCCCAGGAACGCCTGGGCGGCGCCCTCGCCCGGGGCGGCGGCATCCTCGTCATCGTCGCGCGCTTCGCACCGGCCGGCCGGTCGGTCGTCTCGCTGGGCGCGGGCGCCGCGCACCGCAAGGTGAAGGAGTTCCTGCCCTGGTCCGCCCTGGCGGGAGCGGCCTGGGCCGGTTACAGCGTGGGGCTCGGCTACTTCGGTGGGCAGTGGCTCGGCGCGACCTGGGTGGGCACGGCCGTCTCGGTCCTCGCCCTGTTCGTGGCGGGCGCCCTGGCCGCGTACTTCATGCGCCGACCGGTCGCGGAGGCAGCCGCGGCGGCGACTACGGCGTCCTGACGGCGCCCCGTATCTCCAGGCCGTCCAGCAGCTCGGCGGTCGCCTCCGCGATCTCGTCGACGGCCCGGTCGAAGACCTCCCGGTTGTGCGCCGCCGGGGCGCGGAAGCCGGACACCTTGCGTACGAATTGCAGTGCGGCGGCTCGGATCTCCTCCTCGGTGGCCTCTTCGGGCAGGGCGGGCGGTCGTAGCGTCTTGATACTGCGGCACATGAATCCAGTGTGACCCGAGCCACTGACAATGGCCGGGACGCGTACGCCTCCCGGCTATCCGGCCGTCCCCGCCCGACGGTCCCCGCTCGCCCCACCCCGCTCGGGGGTCTCCGCTCGGGGGTCTCCGCTCGGGGGTCTCCGCTCGGGGGTCTCCGCTCGGGCGGGGTGCGGTCAGGCGAGCACCTTCGACCGGTCCGTGCACAGGGCCCAGATGACGAATGTGTCGATGGCGATGGAGATGATCGCCCAGAGCGGCTGGTACGGAAGCCACGCGAAGTTGACGATCAGGCTGACGGCGGCGAGCGCCACACCCGCGGCGCGCGCCCACATCGCCCCTCTGAGAATGCCCCAGCCGATGATCGCGAGCACGATGCCGAGGACGAGGTGGATCCAGCCCCACGCGGTCACGTCGAACCTGAACGTGTACTTGTTGATGCGCGTGTACACCTGGTCGGAGGCGATGCCCGTGATGCCTTTGATCACTCCGAAGACACCGTCGACGAGGAGCAGGACACCGGCGAACATGGTCCCGCCGGTCGCCCAGGGGCTGGTTTCCCCGTGATCCACGCTAGGGGCCGGGCCGGACGCGGACGCTGAGTGTGCCATGAGAACTCCTTGGCCGGAGCGGGACGGGCGGACCGCACACGAAATGAGCGGACCGCACACGATGAGCAGGCCGGACGGGCCGTACGGGCCCGCGGAACAGAATCGACCTTGCGCCGCGCGTTCCGCCGCGACCACCCGTGCGCGCCCGTGCGGGTGACGGTTCCCGGAGCGCCGGGGACGGCAGGCGGCTCACGAGGGCGGGGCGGGGCGAAGCTCGGCTCGCGGTGGCCGGGGCCGTGCGCGTGACAAGGGTGACTTTCGGCAGTGCCGGGGCACCCGCCCGGCTGCGTACCGTCGTGCGGGTGAAGAAAGTGATGACCGGTGACGCGGGCCGGCGGGATGCCGGGGGCCACGCCCCGGGCAGGGAAACCCCGCCCGCCGTTGTCCCGCGGTCCCGACGTGCCCCTGCCCCATGGACCCCGCCCTCCCTCGCCCTGGGCGGTCTGCTGACCGTCACCGCGGCGGTCTGCGTCGGACTGAGCGCCGTCAGCATGTGGTGGGCCCTGCCCGCCGCCGTGGCGGCCTTCTTCGCCGGTCGGGAACCGGGGAGGACCGGACCCACGCTCCTCGTGCTCGTCGCGGTCGTCGCGGGCGGGGTCGTCGCGGTGGCGCTGGTGCCGTCCTGGCTGCTCATGGCTGGGCGCTACGTCGCCGTGGTGTCGGTGGCGGCGATGCTGCCCTGGTTCGCCGGGCGGTTCTGGCGCCAGTACCAGGAGCTCGTCCGGGCGGGCTGGGAACGGGCCGACCGCCTGGAACGCGAACAGCGGCTCGTCGCCGAGCAGGCGCGGTCCCGGGAACGGGCCCGGATCGCCCAGGACATGCACGATGTCCTCGGCCACGACCTGAATCTCATCGCCCTGTCGGCGGGCGCGCTCAAGCTCGCGCCCGGTCTGGACGAGGCCCAGCGGGCGGCGGCCGGTGAGATCCGGGCACGGGCGGCGGCATCGGTGGAACGGCTCGGCGAGGTGATCGGCATCCTGCGGGAGGAGACGGACGACGAACCGCCTCCGGCATCCGGTACCGGCATCCCCCGCCTGGTCGACGACGCCGCGGCCGTCGGTCTCACGGTCGACCTGCGGATCGACGGCGACGCCGACGGCGCCGGGGTGCCGCCGGCCGCGGCCCGGGCCGCCCACCGCGTCGTCCAGGAGGCCCTGACCAACGCCGCCAAGCACGCACCGCTGGCCCCGGTGGGCGTACGGGTGACGTACACCGCCGAGGAGACCGTGGTCCGCGTACGGAACGGCCCCTCGCCCGCGCGGGGCGGCCCGGAGGCCGTGCCGGGCACCGGGCGGGGCCTGATCGGGCTGGACGAACGGGTACGCCTGGCGGGCGGCACCTTCGCGTACGGTCCCCGCGAGGACGGCTTCGAGGTCACCGCCCGGCTGCCGCACACCCCGTCCGCCCGCCGCCCCGCGACGGCGCCCTTCGAGTCGGCCCCGACGCTGCCCCAGGAGCACCGCCGCGCCCGCAGCCGGGTCCGGCGGGCGCTGGTGACCGCGATCGTGCTGCCGCTGGTGGCCTGGGCGATGCTGAGTGCCGCCCTCATGGCCTGGGACATCCGCTCGGCCCAGCAGTCCGTACTGGACCCGGGCGACTACGCCCGGCTGAAGGTGGGACAGGAACGGGACGCGGTGCGCCGCCTGCTGCCCGAGCGCGAGACCACCCAACGGCAGGCGGGATGGGAACCACCACGGGGGAGCGGCATCACGTGCGAGTACTACGCGATGACGGCGGACCGCTTCGACGACCGGTCCGGGGACGCGTACCGGCTCTGCTTCCGCGCCGGAAGGCTGATGTCGAAGGAGGCCCTGACACCATGAACCCGGCACACGCGCCGCACGCGGCGCACCCACCACGAGCAACCCGGCCCGTGCACCGCGCTCGCCCGCCACACCCGGCCCACCCACCCTGCGCAGCACATGCACCGCACACACCGCACGCACGACACACGCCCCACCCGGAAAGGACGGTGACCGGCCGATGATCCGGGTGCTGATCGCCGACGACGAAGCGATGATCCGCAAGGGCGTGCGCTCCGTGCTGTCCATCGATCCGGAGATCGACGTCGTGGCCGAGGCGGGCGACGGGCACGAGGCCGTGGAGCTGGTCCGCCGCCACCGCCCGGCCGTGGCCGTGCTCGACATCCGGATGCCGGGGACGAACGGCATCGAGGCGGCGGCCGAGATCCGGCGCACCGTACCGGAGACCGGAGTCGTGATGCTCACGACCTTCGGCGAGGACGACTACATCCTCCAGGCGCTCGGGGGCGGCGCCACCGGCTTCCTGATCAAGTCGGGCGAACCCGAGGAGCTCATCGCGGGCGTACGCGCGGTGGCCGAGGGCGCCGCCTATCTGTCACCGAAGGTCGCGGCGCGGGTCGTCGCTCATCTGTCGGAGACCGGCGCCGGCGCCCTGGCCGGACGCCGCAGCGCCGCCCGGGAACGGGTCCGCGCCCTCACCGCCCGGGAACGCGATGTGCTGGCCCTGCTCGGCAGCGGGCTGTCCAACGGGCAGATCGCCCGGCGCCTCCATGTGGTGGAAGGCACGGTCAAGGCGCATGTGAGCTCCATCCTGGCCCGGCTGGGGGTGGACAACCGCGCCGCCGCGGCGGTCGTCGCCCACGAGGCCGGAATCGTCGCGCCCGTTCCGCTTCCGGAACCGTCGCCCGAGCGCTGACGCCGCCGCCTGACCGAGCGGCAGGAACGCGAGCAGCACGGCCCCGACCGTCGCGGCCGCGAGGAGCGCGCCGGCCAGCACGTCGTGCGGGTAGTGCACACCCACCATGACCCGCAGCAGTGCCGCGGCCCCGGCCAGTGGCAGAACGACGGCCGCCAGGCGGGGCCGCAGGGCGGCCAGGCCGACCGCGAGACCGGTGGCGAGCGTGGCGTGGTTGCTCGGGAACGACCAGTCGCCGGGCGGCGGGCACTCGGCGACCGCCTCCGCCGCACCGTGCAGGACCCGGCAGGGCCTTGCCTCGTCCACCACCAGCTTCACGGCCTCGCTGACCGCGTAGGCCAGTACGGTGCCGACGCCGGTGAGCACCGTGCCGGCGGACAGCCGGGTCTCCCCGCGCCGCACCGCGCCCCACCACACCCACACCAGCAGCAACCCGAGCACCACCAGGGTGCCCTCGGTGGCCGCCTCCAGCAGCGGCCCTGCCCACGACGGACCGTCCGCCACCGCTCCGGTCACCGACCGGTACAGGGACGCCGAGGCGCCGCCCGTCACCTCCACCGGGCCGGCCGTGCCCCATCCGCCGGGCGCGAGCCATGCCACGCCGAGCGCCCCCACTCCCAGGACGGCGCAGGCGAGCAACGGCCGCGCCCCGCTCCCGGCGCCGTTCCGGGCCCTGCCTCGGGCCCCGCTCCGGGCCTCGTTTCCACTCAACGTCTGCTTCATGCGAGCGAACGTAGGTGCCGGGAGGAAAGTGAATCCTGGCCGAACGGAAGGTCACGGCCATGACTTTCGTCGGGGGCCGGGCGGGGCCGCGCGCCCGGACGCGGATTCCCATCCCCTTCCCGGCCCTCTCCCGATCCCCGCTTGCCGGGGCTCACCAAAGGTGTCACCATCGATGTCACCATTGGTTCAAAATTTGTCTGCGGATCACGAGGTGCGCGCGATGGCGAGTGGGATGCGGTGGGCAGCCGCGACGGCGGGGATCGCTACGGCGGGGGCCGGACTGGCGTGGGTGTGGCGGCACCAGGACGAACTGGCGATGCGGCGACCGGTGAACGAATGGACGTTCACGCACATGTCGCTCGTGCTGCCCACGGAGACGGTCGCGCGTTCCGGCCCGGTGTACGAACTGCCGAACCGTCCGCACCCGCTCGCGGACTTCCGCTACGACTTCGGCGGCACCCCCCGCACGCTGGCGGACCTGCACGAGCGGACCCGCACGACCGGCTTCGCGGTGCTGCACCGGGGCGACCTCGTGCACGAGGACTATCCGGGACGGTTCGCCGCGCCCGAACGACGCTTCCAACTGTTCTCGCTGTCGAAGTCGGTGACGTCGATGCTGATCGGCATCGCTCTGGAGGAGGGCGCGATCGGCTCGCTCGCGGACAAGGTCGTGACGCACTGCCCCGAACTGGCGGGCTCGGCGTTCGACGGGCCGACCGTCGAGGACCTGCTCCACATGACCAGCGGCGCGGGCGGGATCGAGGACTACGAGGACCCCGACGCCCCGGTCAACCGGCTGATGCGCGCGGTGACGGGGCGCGGCACCGTGCTGGAGGCGGTCCGCTCGGTGGAGACCGCCGCGGCACCGGGAACGTGGTTCAACTACTCCACGCTCGACACCCAGGTCCTGGGCTGGGTGCTGGAGGCGGCGACCGGCACGTCGCTGGCGCGGTATGCGACCGAACGGCTGTGGAGCAGGATCGGCGCGGAGCACGACGCCTTCTACGCGCTGTCGCGCAGCAGGCCGCGTACGGCCGTCGGCGGTGGAACGTTCAACGCGGCCGTGCGGGACCTGGCGCGCGTGGGACTGCTGATGGCGCGCGGCGGCCGGCTCGGTGACGTCCAGGTGGTGCCGGAGGCATGGGTCGAGCGCGGCCGTGGCGCCGGGCTGCCGCACCTGGAGGCGGGCGCGCTGGGCGACCACCCCGACCACTACGGGTACGCGAACCAGTGGTGGACCCTGGGCGGCCCGCACCGGGCGTTCACGGGCATCGGGATCCACGGCCAGTACCTGTGGGTGGACCCGGTGGCGGACGTGGTGGTGATCAAGACCAGCGCGTGGCCCACGGCGGACGACCCGGATCGGGACGCCGAGACCGTGGCGGCCGTGTCGGCGCTGGTGACGCATCTGGAGGCCACGTCGAACTGATCACGCCCCCGGCCGGAGGCCGCGGACCGGAAGGCATGCCCCGAGAGCTGTCCCGATGGTCCGTGACGGATCCGCGCGCGGCCTCGGACGTGGTGCATCGCAGGACGGAGGGGCGCCCGCATACACAACGCATGCGGGTGCTCCGACAACGCGGCTAGTGCTGCGACCGGAAAGGTTCACCGGCTCGCGACGCCCGGCAACCCTTCCCGGCCACAGCACTAGGTGCCGCAGCTGTCGATGTGCGCCCGCCGGGGGGTCATGGGACAGCCCTTAGGATGACGGCATGAAAGATCCTGGGACCACGGACGACCCGGAGCCCAGGTCCCGGCGCGGCAGACCGCCCAAGGCGGCCCTCTCCCAGGACCGGATCCTGGACGCCGCGGCGTCGGTGATCGAACGCGAGGGTCCGGACGCGCTGACCCTGCGCCGCCTGGGTGCGGACCTCGGTTCCAACCACACGGCGGTGCTGCGCCACTTCTCCAGCAAGGACGACATCCTCCTCGGGCTGGCCGAACGGCTGATCGCCGAGGCGATCGACGGCTTCGAGGCGAGCGAGGACTGGCGCGAGACCCTGGCCTCCCTCGCGCGGCGGATGCGGCGCGTGTGTCTGGCACATCCCCGTATCGCCGTTCTGGTCACCTCCCGGGTCTCGCGCCGCGGGGCCGAGTTCCGGGGCGCGGACACGGTCATCGGCGCGCTCGGGCGGGCCGGCTTCGACGACCGGGACGCCGCCCGCTACTACCGCGCTCTCGTCGACACGTCCCTGGCGATGGGCGCGTTCGAGGCGTCCTTCGCCGCGCTGGACCCCGAGGCCCGGGAGGGCGACCGGATGGCCTGGCGGCGCGAGTACCTCGTCGCCTCCCCCACCCGCTACCCGCATCTGGCGTCCGCCGCCCCCTACCTGGCCGAGGCCGACGAGGACGACCACTTCGAGACCACCCTGGCCCTGTTGCTGGACGCGGTCGAACTGCGCGCCCGACGCACGCGGGAGTCCGGCCCCGCCCCGGCGCGGGACTAAGAGCTGTCCCGTCATCCCTGGCGGGCGCGCGACGACAGTTGCGGCACCTCGCCGCGTTGTCGGAACGCCCACATACGTCCCGTATGCGGGCGCCCCTCCGTCTTGCGATGCACCACATCCGACGCCGCACGCTGATCCACCACGGATGACGGGACAGCCCTTAGGCGCCCCTTAGGCGTGTTTCGAAAGCCCCGTCCGGCCCGCGACGCTCTTCGGGCGGCCGACGCTACTTTCGAAACACGCCCTAACCGGAACCACGGGGACGAGTCCGGCCGTCACGGCAGGGGTATGCAACTCGTACGAGCCGCTCGTCCCGCCGGGAACGGACCATGTCCGTACGGATGTCGACGAACGGCACGAAGTACAGGGTGAGGGCGGCGGGTTGCACATGCTGCGGCCCGTGTTCCGGGCAAGTGCCGAGCGAAGGAGTGGAGTCGGTGAACAGAACGGCCGACGGATGCGCGGACCGGTTCCGGAATGCCGCGTACACCGCAGAGCGAAAGGAGATTCCGTGGCAAAGCCTCTGAGTGCGGCACAGGTCATATCCGCGCTGCGCGCCGAGGGCGTCCGTGTCGTCGAGGTCGGCAACTGGCGTACGCACAACCGAAATTCGAAGGGCGCGTGGGGCCCCGTCAACGGGTCGATCGTGCACCACACGGTCACCAAGGGCACCGCGTCCACCGTGGCCACGGTCCGTGACGGGTACTCATCCCTGCCCGGCCCGCTCTGCCACGGAATGATCGCGAAGGACGGCCGGGTCCACATGGTCGGCTGGGGCCGCGCGAACCACGCCGGGGGCGGCGACCCGAGGGTCCTGGACCAGGTGATCGCCGAGTCGTACGGCAGCCGTCCGACCCCGCCCACCAAGGGCAACGCGAACGGGACCGACGGCAACGCGCGGTTCTACGGCTGGGAGTGCGAGAACCTCGGCGACGGCAAGGACCCCTGGCCCAAGGCGCAGTACGACGCGATCGTCCGCGTCCAGGCCGCCCTGTGCCGCGCCCACCGCTGGTCGGCGAAGTCCGTCATCGGCCACCTGGAATGGAGCTCCGACAAGGTCGACCCCCGCGGCTTCACCATGGTCAAGCTCCGCGCCGACGTGGCCGAGCGCCTGAAGCACCCGGCGAACTGGAACCCGAACAAGGAGGACCCCATGGCGGGGATCACCAAGAAGGACATCTTCGACGCCGTGTGGAAGACCGACGCGATCGCCGGCCCGACCGACGCGGCGGACCACAAGACGAACCCGACATGGCAGGCACAGTCGATCCTCAAGGACATGCAGGCCCGCATCCGTTCCATGGACAAACGGCTGGCCGCCCAGACCGCCGCGATCGCGGCCCTCGCCGGACAGCTCGGCAAGGGCGCGGACACCACCACCGTCGTCGCCGCGGTCGAGAACGCGATCGAACGGGCCGTGACCGACGAGCCGTGACGGTCACGCCGACACGCACGTCCGCGCCCACGACGTCGCCCGGCCCCGTGGCCCGGGCGTACAGGTGAGGGGCGAAGCCCGCCAGGCGGTGTGGACTCCAGAGGCATCCATGTGGCCTCGATCATGAAATAGGTCCCCCCGGCCGCAATGGCAGATCCCAGGGATCGTCGCAACACTCTGTGTGTTGCGACGATCCTAGTGCCGTGACCGGCAAGGTTTGCCCGGAAGGAGCGTCGTCCGGTGCGTGCGATCGCAAGGCGGCCGAAAGCCCTCGTAGCGGGCTACGTGGGCTTTCGGCCAACGCCGCGAGCGTGCGTGCCGGACGGTGCGACGGGGCAAACGTTGCCGGTCACGGCACTAGTGAGTTGGCAGGAACCGCTTGCCCTGAGGGACGTAGGTCAAAGGTCGGGGTGTCCGGGGTATCGCCGAGATACGACTCAAAGGGGCAATGGGTTGAGCTTGGAGGCTTGGTGACCCCTCAGCCTCCCTGTTCATCCTCGGAGAGGATGCGGTAGACGGTGGCGACCGAGGGCCGCTTGCCCTGGTTCTTGCCCGAGGTGATGACCAGCTTGCGGGCGATCTCGGGGACGGGGAACCGTTGGCCCGCAGGGATCGGGCGTAGTCGGCCATGTCGTCGTCGACCGCCTTCGGGCGCCCGCCGTGACGGCCGCGCTCGCGGGCGGACGCCTGGCCCTCAAGGGATTTCTCCCGGATGTACTCACGCTCGGACTCGGCCATGCCGGCGAAGAACGCGAAGAGGGCGGCGCCGTGCCCGGACGGGTCGTAGACCCCTTGGAGGGGGCCGGTGAGGAGTTCGAGCTGGATGTCGTGGCGGCGCGCAGGTCCTCGGCGATGGCCAGGAGCTCGGCGGCGCCGCGTCCCAGGCGCTTCATCTCGTGCACCGTGAAGATCACCCGCTGGTGGGGGACGGCCTTCTTGATAGTGCGAGCGAAGTCCATCGCCTCACGCACGGCCGGGTCCGCGGTCAGCGGGGGTCTTCACCTCCAGCTTGGCGCGGAGCTGGAGGACGAGTATGAAGCGGGGGGTGTGGTACTTCGGGGCGACCTTGCCGCCGCGGGTGCGGCAGGTGCTTCCGGCTGGCACCTCACAGGTGGGGCAGTCGAACTGTTCGACGGCAACGGAAAGGGGCATCGCGCGGCCGAGCAGTCGCCGATCTGGAGTTCGTTCACCCGCGCCTGGGTCATGGCGGGAGTCGGGCGGTGCCGACCACTGCGTACGCGAAGTCGTGTGGTGCTCCGCAGACGGGTGACCACCGCGGGGACCAGGCCATGGGGTCAGGTAGTGGTGCCCGTAATGGTCGGCTTCTCGTCACGAGACGCGATAGGGGTGGCGTCGTCGTGGGCAGCGGAGGTAGAGGGACCGCTGAGCCGTTGGGCGCGGATGTTGTGAGTTCGATCCGCGATATCAGCAGCCCTGGATCGCTACGACTGTGCGACCACATTTACTCCGCAGAGAACCGCGGCGACCGCTGGTGTCCGCTGTCGTTGATGTCAGCCTGCCCCTCGATGTCTGTGGTCGCTCGTATTGCTCGTTCGGGTGCGTATCTCGTGCAGGTTCTAGCCCAGCTGTCCAGGCTTGGCCTCACGATGTGTCTCCTGGTGAGGGTGAAAGAACATGCCGACGTACGTCACCTTGCTGAGCTGGACTGATCAAGGGGTCCGAAACTACAAGGACACCGCAAAACGCTCCGAGGCCTTCGGGTCAGCGGTACAGAAGCTCGGGGCGAAGCTCCTGAGCATCTACTGGACCGCCGGTCCGTACGACCTCGTGGCCATCGTCGAGGCGCCCGACGACGAAACTGCCACGGCAGCACTCCTGCAGCTCGGCGGGGTGGGCAACGTCCGTTCCACGACTCTGCGGGCCTTCGGTCCAGAGGAGATGGAGCGCATCATCGCCAAGGCGGCTGGCTGACGACCCACATCGTCCAGGACACCCAGCGCGAGGCAGTGAGTCACCCGGACCGCATGCTGAAGCGGCAGCGTCCCGACCGTGGGTGACCGCCCCCGTTGATGTCAAAAGTAGATGTCAAAGGCCCCCAGCCATGATCGGCTGAGGGCCTTTGTGCTGGTGGGCGCGGACGGTTTCGAACCGCCGACATCTGCTTTGTAAGTTCGACCGAGCCGCCTTGGCGCCTGCACCGGGCGCCTGAGGCATCACGCTGACCTGATCGCTGGAGCGCGTGAACGACTGCACTTGTTCGTCCACGTTGCCGTCACCTACTGCCGTCGCGACGGCCTGTGGGCGCCCGGTCAGGCATGACCGATACCTGTGGTGAACACATGGCATGGGAGGCTTGATTCTGACGACGAACAGACGGAGAAGGGAGAGCGGGTGTCGCAGGAGGCCAGTCCCCGGGGAACCTTCCTAAAGATCGCCGAGGCGGTGAAGACGCAGATCGACGCCGACCCGGCGATGACGGAGCTGCCAACGCTCGCCGAGCTGATGGCAGCGCACAACGTGTCACGCGGGGTCGCTCTCAGAGCCCTCAAGGTACTCAAGGAGGAAGGGCGGGCCGAGCCAGTTCGAGGCAGCCGCTGGCGAGTCGTACGGGAGGGCGAGCAGCGCGACCGCCGGCCGCTGACCGAGCAGATCGCGGATGTCTTCCGCACGGACAAGTTGAGGGTGGGAGACGAATTCCCCAGCACGTCAGCGCTGGCCGACCGGTTCGGGGTCTCGCGACCGACAGTCGCGAAGGCCCTGGACAGGCTCGGGGTCGACGGGCTGCTTTCAGAGAGTCGACAGGGCAAGCAGCGGACTGTATTGGCCCTCCCGGGCCGAGAGGAGCATTCCTAGCGTGACCGTCACGACACTGACCGAATGGGCCTACCCCCTTGCCGAGTCCCTCCTTGCCGAGCCGCTGCCACGCAGGTGGGCCCACTCCCAGGGGGTGGCTGAGCGGGCGCAGATCATCGCCCCCATCCTTGGCGAGGACGCCGATCTGCTTGAGGCTGCAGCCGTACTGCACGACATCGGTTACTCGCCGACCGCGGCCAAGACCGGATTCCACCCGCTCGACGGTGCTCGGTATCTGCGCGAAGTCGCCCACGCCGACGAGCGGGTCGTGAGTTTGGTCGCGCACCACTCGTGTGCCTGGATGGAGGCGGAAGCACGCGGGCTCCGGGAGGAACTGGAGAGCGAGTTTCCCAGGGACCTCCCGCAGCTGGACGACGCCCTGTGCTTCTGCGACATGAACACCACCCCGGTCGGCACACCCACGAATCCGGTCGACCGCATCAACGAGATCGCCAGCCGCTACGGCGCGGACAGTCTGATCGGGACGTTCATCCGCCGCGCCGAGCCGGAGATTCTGGCGTGCACAGCACGCGTCCTCGAACGGGTTGCCGCCGCCAAGCGTCAGCCGATGTAGGGCGCGGTACGTGACCCGTCCATCGCGTGCTCGATGCGGAGCCGCATCGTGGGGTGGACGTCGAATTCGACCAGGTCCGCCGGGGCAACCCAGCGGACCTGTGTCGTCTCGTCGCTCGTTCGCACCTCACCGCCGATCGGCCGGGCCCGGAAGCAAACGGAGAACTGCTGTCGCACCTCTCCGTCGTCATATGCCATCACGTGTCCGGGGTCGGTGTAGATCCCGGACACGTCGATGACCTCAGCTTTGATCCCTGTCTCTTCCCAGACTTCACGGACGACTGTGTCGCTGATGGACTCACCCACGTCATGACCGCCGCCGGGCAGCGCCCATCGACCGTTGTCGGAGCGTTGGATCATCAGGACACGCCCCTGCTCGTCTTGGACGAACGCGACGACGGACGGCACCACGGAGTTGGCCGGCGGAGCGTCAGGGTCGTGAAGGTAGTCGATGCGTCCCATGGTCAGTCTCCCGTGATGTCGTGATCTGTGGCCTGTCGGGCGCCGCCCCAGGTCTGTTCGATGCTATTCGCGTACGTGTCGAAGAGGCCGCCGCCCGGCAGTCGGCGCAGGTGGAAGACCGGGGCCATGTAGGCGCCGATGCCGTACACGTGCGTATTCACCAACATCTCGTCGTCAGCGCGGAAGAGCGAGTTGTAGAGCGTCGCGTCATGCAGCCGGAACCCAATGTCGGGGTGACTATCGAACAGCGGCCGGTAGTTGACCAGCGCGTTTCGGATTTTCCCGTCCATGACGCGGTGACCTTCGTCGATGCCACGCTGCTGCACGGCCGCGCATGCGGGGTCCCCCAGCAGGATGCGGACCTGAGCATTGCCCTCGACTTTGGCCTTGATGATGGTGAGGAACACGGGGTCCTCCGACAGCCACAGGCCTGCGTACACGAGTACGTCCAGATGCTTCTCCGCCCTCGCGTACATCTCGCGCCATAGGGTCGCCGGAACCATGTGGCGGTGCGGGTAGACGGTCACTATCTCCGCCTTGCCGAGATCCGTGGCGGTCTCCACCGCGCGCGAATCGTCCCAGAGGGTCGTCACATCGACCTGGAGGAACGTGGCAGTGGCGTACTGGTGCCGGCGATACGGGACCTTCCCCTGTGTGATCCAGCGTTCCACCGTCTTCGGGTTGACCCGGATGGCATCGGCCAGGTCCTGAATCGAGGCGCCACGCGCCAACAGGGCTGAGCGCAAACGCTCGTTGGACATCTCCACCCCCGAGGGACGTCTTGGGAGCTCTTGACAGTAGCCAGGCGTCCCCGAGCTGTCCATGAGCGGGGTAAACAACGCCCCTGGCCTGGGGCGATTCTGATTGTGCGCCAGGAAGTCCCGGCGCGAACCCAAGAAGTTCCACCGCTCCGCTTGACGAAATCCGATGCAGTACCTGTAATAGAGGTATCGCATCGGCCGCAAGGCAGAGCGCCAGAAGGGGCCCTGTTTGGGCTGCTTCGAACTGCACGACCGCAGAGCGCCCGGCGGGTCTCGTGAGGACGAGAAAACCCCTCTCACCAGGGATTACCGCGCTTGTCGGGGAGCGACTGGCTTTTGTTGAGAACTGAACAGTGAACTCAGGCGAGGTGAGAACCCTCGCTCCCGCGACGGCCGGGTGATGTCGTCGGCAGTGGTGCGGCGCGTCGGCGCTGTACGCACGATCCTGCGGCCCTGGAGAACGCCCCCGGGCGCCACCCGCAGCGAACTGCCCTGCTGAGCGCCAGGCAGAGAGATGGCGCACCGATCACAGGCTCGGGTCTGGTCGGCCGTGGCAACGGCCGATCGGCGAAGCCTGGTTCTCCGTTCCTTCGACCTACGGAGTCCTGATGTTTCTACGAAGTCTGTGGGCACCGCTCGTGCTGGACCGGCACGGGCGGTGATGCCCTTTGCGTCTGCCTGATCTGCGGAGTGCACCGGGATAGCCGGTGATTCGCGGACTCAGGGTCACCCTCGCAGCCGATGGCTGCGCCGGTTGCCTCCTCCGCCCGTCCGGGTCCCTTCTTCGGGGCGCGTACGGGCGGGGTTGAGGGGAGCCGGAATGCCCGCTCCGTTCCTGCTTGGGGGCTATCTTGTCCGTTTCTGCACTTCAGGCGGCTGTCACCTTCGCTGCCGTATTCGTTGCTCTCTACGTCGCTCACGGTGTTGGCGATCACTGGGTGCAGACGCATCACCAGGCGTGTACCAAGGGCGGGCCCGGGTGGGCCGGCCGGTTCGCCTGCGTCCGGCACTGCCTCAGTCTGACGCTGACCAAGGGTGTGGCCCTGGCCGCGGTCGTGCTGCTCCTTGGTCTTCACGTGACTGCCGCTGGTCTGGTCATCGGTCTCGGCCTGGATGTCGTGACGCACTACTGGGCGGACCGCCGCAGCGGTCTCGCCCGTTTCGCGGGCTCGATTCGCAAGGGCGAGTACTTCGCCCTCGGCGGCCCGGCGCACCCGGACCACCCGGTCACTGCGGCCGGGAAGCCCGCACTGACGCTCGGGACCGGTGCCTTCCACCTCGATCTTCTCTGCACTAACGCGGTT
>NZ_LIXJ01000029.1 GCF_001905795.1 Streptomyces sp. CB01580 | reverse complement strand
GCCGGCCGCCGCTCGCGACCGCGCCGGTGACCTGGAGGATCGCACTGTTCCCGGAGGCCCCGGCGGCGGTGATGCGTTCGTGGCCGACGAACGCGGCGGTGCCGAAGCCGATCACGACGAGCAGCAGACAGATCCCGGTGCTCTGCTGCGGGCTTCGGGTCTGGCCGGTCTGGTCGTGGCCTCCACGGCCGTGGCGACCGGCAGCGCGCAGGCCGCGCCGTCCCACGCGGGCGACGTCCTGCGGGTCGACACCGTCGCCGCGCTGCGCGCGCTGAACACGAAACCGTATCCCGACGGCACCCAGGTCCTGGTCGCCGGCTACCGCACCCCCGGCGACGGCGGCGGCATGGCCGTCCGCTGGAACAAGAAGTCCACCACCGCCCACAACGGCGGCACCGTCATCGCCCCCGGCACCAAGAACCCCGGCCCCGGACGCTGGCACCAGCTCCACACCGGCACCCTCGACTTCCGCACCTTCGGCCACTTCGACGCGAAGACCCCCGCCGACGCCGCCCTCGACGCCATGATCACCGACAAGAGCGTCCACCGCATCGAGGCCCACACCGACCTCCTGTTCACCAAGCGCCACCTCTTCGACCGCTCCAACATCGAACTCGACTTCGGCGGCCACCACATACGCACCGAAGGCATCGAGAAGAACACCCACGACAACCCCTTCGGAGCCGTCCTCTCCTTCCGCGGCACCGTCACCGACACCACCGTCCGCCACGCGCTCTCCGGCACGGTCGTCGAACTCACCGACACCTTCCCGGTCCCTGATGCCAAGGCGTTCGAGGTCGGCCAGTGGTGGGCGGTCCAGGTCGCCCCGGTCGCGGGCGGCGGCCGGGACGAGCGCGAGCTGCAGAAGCTCGTGGAGATCACCGAGATCGTCGACGCGACGCACGTCCGGATCGGCTACCTCAACGGCTGGGAGCTGGCGAAGGGCCGCGAACTCACCTGGACCCGGGTCGAACCCGTGCGGAACGCACACGTCCGCAACATGGTCTTCGAGGGGGCCGGTCCCGACGAGTACACCGGTTCCCACCCCGTCAGCTTCGAGTACGCCGTCGGCTGCGACGTCTCCGGGATCCACGCCACCGGCACCTTCTGGCCGGTGATCATGCGGCGCTGGTGCACCCGGTTCCGTACCGAGAACTGCTCGTTGAAGAACCCGCCCACCGTCGAGTACGGCGGCGCGGGCTACCTCACCCAGCAGATCTACTGCCTCTACGGGCACGTCGCCGACTGCACGACCAGCAACGTGCGCCACCTCAACGACCTCACCGCGTCCGCGTACTGCGCGGTCGTCAACTGCCACGGCGACGGCGACGACGCGGGCGGCAACCCCTTCACCACCCACGGCCAGTACGAGCACGACCTGCTCTTCGACGGCAACTCGGGCCTGATGGACATCGCCAACTCCGGGGCCCAGTGGGGGATCTCCGCCAAGCGGATCACGGTGCGCCGGCACGTCTGCTCCTGGTTCACCGCCAACACCAAGATCACGGACCTGACCCTCGAGGACGTCACCGTGATCGCCCGCCCCACCTTCGACCAGGCGGGCACCCTCACCGTCAACGCCGACGGCGCGCAGGTCCGCGGCTGCACCGCCAGGACCTTCGCCGTCGCCCAGCGCTCCGCCCGCTCCACCCGGCCCACCACCGTCAGCGACTGCTCCTTCGAGCCGCCCGCGGGCGCCGTCCTCGTCCAGACCCCGGTCACCGCGCCCGTCCACTTCGTGCGCTGCGTCTTCAAGGGGATCGACGGCGCGATCCTGCGCGGTGCCGGTCCCGTCCACTTCACCGACTGCACCGTCACCGGTACCGAGGACGCCGCCCCGCTCTCGGTCGGCTCCGCCGCGCTGCACATCGACGGCGGCCGGTACGAGAACACCGGCTTCGAGCTCAGCGCCGTGCGCGACCAGCGGATCGGCGTCACCGGCGGCGCCCGGTTCACCGGCACCAACAAGGCGCGGGCACTGCTCGGCCGGGCGTCCGGACCGGGCACGGTGACCTGGGACCTCAACGGGTTCGCCGGCGCCGTCTCCCAGGCCGGCACCGCCCACGTGCGCATCGCCGACGGCACCAACCACTACGCGGCGACCGGCGGCCGCTTCACCGGCGGCACCCTCCACCTCGCCCCGGACGCCCTGGTCTCCGCCCTGCACACCGCCTGCGTGGAGGACGGCACGAAACGCACCGCGATGCCCGAGAACGGCGCCGCGACGCGCACGGACGGGAACGTGATCCTGTGAGCGCCCACGTCCGCACCACGACCCCGGCCGACGAACCGGCGCTGGCCGCCCTGTGGGCGCGCTGCTTCGACGCCCCGCACCTCCCCCGCCTGCACGCCCTCGACCCCGACCGCCACCGGCACACCTTCGTCGCGCAGAACGACACGGACGGCGGGATCGACGCCGTCGTGGTCTACGTGCCGAGGCGGATCCGCGACGCGCACGGAGTGCCGCGGCGGGTGGGCGGCATCGGCAGCGTCGCCACCCGCCCCGAGGCCCGCGGTCAGGGGCTGGTGCGGCGGCTGCTGGTGGCGGCGGAACGCGTCATGACGGCCGAGGGGTGCGACTGGTCCCTGCTGTTCACCGGGACGCCGGGCGTCTACCGGGGCTCCGGGTGGCGGGAGTTCGCCAGTACGTACACCGAGGGGACGCTCGCGCCCTCGCCGGATCCCGGGACCTTCCGGATCCGCGCCGCCGCCGAACGGGACGCCCCTGCGGTGGCCGCCCTGCACGACGCGTACAACACGACCCGGCCGCTCAGCGCGGTGCGGACCCCGCAGGACTGGGCGGTGCGGGTGCCCGCCTGGTACGGCCCGCTCGAAGCCTCGCTCGTGGCGGAGGACCCCGGATCGGGGGAGGTCGTCGGCTGGATCGTGGCCCGCCCGGAGACGGAACGTGTGGACGTCCACGAGTTCGCGGGCGCGCCCGGGTGCCTGGGCGCGCTGCTCGCCGCCGTCGGCGAACGGGGCCGGGCCGCCGGGCTGGACCGGGCCAGGGTCCGGCTTCCCGACGGGCCGGTGCTCCGGGCGGCCCGGCCGGCGCTGCTGGCGGACGCCCGGACGGTGACGGAACACGCGGGCATGGCGCGCCCGCTGCACGCCACCGAGGAGTCGGTGCGGGCCACCGTCACCGCGCCGGGCGCGGTCCACTGGTTCGGCGACTGCTTCTGAGCACCGCCCCTGAACGGCGGGCCCGCTCATCGGCCGTCGCTCACCGGTCGCGGCTCACCGCTCCCGCCGGTCGCGGTGCGCGGCGACGCGCACGCGGGTGCCGCAGCGCGATGAGCAGTAGCGCTGCGGCGAGCGGCGGCCGGTGTCGATGAAATAGCGCCGGCATCCGGGCGCCGCGCACCGCCCCCAGGCGCAGTATCCGCGTTCGCCGAGCCAGAGAGCGAGGGCGAGGGCGGTGGTGGACAGGAGCCAGTGGGCCGGGTCCGCGTCGTGCGGCGCCCGGGCGTGGAGCGACCAGGGGCGCCCGGGCAGGCGGACCAGACGGGGCCGGGCGGGGTGGCGGTCGAGCAGCGAGTTGATGGCCTGGGCGGCCTCGTCCACGTCGTCCAGGTCCAGGATCCGGATCAGCGACCCGGTGGCGTCGTACAACTCGCGGGCGGTGTCCTCGGTGAGCGCGAGGGGTGGTCCGCCGTGCCGCTCCAGTACGCCCCGCAGCGCTGCCGCGTCCGCCGGGGCGCCCTCCACGACCGTGTTGACCAGGTCGGTCAGGAAGTACAGACCCCGTGGCTTGTCGTCGCCGGGGATGTCGCCGCTCATCGCCTCTCCTTCGCTTCCCTCGCTCCGTGCCGTCGGCCGTCCCATGGTAACGTCAAAAAATGGAATTAGCCGTTACGTGATCGGCAGGTCGGCAGGTCGGCAGGTCGGCAGGTCGGCAGGTCGGCAGGTCGGCAGGTCGGCTGGTCGGCTGATCGTCTGGAGAAGGGTCACGCCCATGGGGAGGGTCATGTCTGTTCCGTCCAACGTGTCCGTACTGGTCGTCGGGGGCGGCCCGGTCGGCCTGACCGTGTCGGCCCTGCTGTCCGGTCACGGGGTCGACCACCTGCTGGTGGAGGCCCGTCCGGGCACCTCCACCCACCCCAAGGCGCGCGGTCTGGCCGCCCGTTCCATGGAGATCTTCCGGCGGATGGGCCTGGAGCCCGCCGTCCGCGAGGCCGGTCTTCCACCGTCCCAGGTCTCCTTCTACCGCGGCCGCGACCTCGTGGATCCGGACTTCGTCCGTACCGGCCCGGCGCACCGGCCCGCCGAGGACGAGCACGACGAGCACACGCCTTCACCGGGCCTGATCTGCTCCCAGGACGTCCTGGAGCCCCTGTTGCTGCGGCACGCCCGCGACCTGGCCGGCCCGCGAGTCCGGTTCGGCACGCGGCTGCTGTCGCTGGCCGACGACGGCCACGGGGTGGACGCCGTCGTCGAGGACACCACGACCGGGGCCCGGCACTCCGTGCGCGCGGGCTGGGTCGTCGGCTGCGACGGTGCCGCGAGCACCGTGCGCCGCGAGGCGGGGATCGCGATGGAGGGCCCCACCGGTCTGGGGCGGTACCTCAGCGTCCGCTTCGAGGCGCCCCTGGGCGAGGTCGTGGCCGACCGGGCGAGCGCCTCGTACTTCCTCACGGTGCCGGGGCGCGGGGGCTTCATGGCCGTCGACAACGACCGGCGGTGGATCTACCAGTACCCCCTGGAACCGGGGGCGGAGCGGTCGGACGACCTCTGCGATCCCGGGCACCTGGCGGAGCTCGTCCGTACCGCCGCCGGTATCCCCGACCTGGACGTGACCGTGCGGGACACGATGACCTGGCGGATGGACGCGCGGCTCGCCGCCGCCTACCGCGTCTCGCGCCTGCTCCTCGTCGGCGACGCGGCCCACGCGATCCCCCCGACGGGCGGGCACGGGATGAACACCGGCATCGGGGACGCGGACAACCTCGCCTGGAAGCTCGCGGCTGTCGTCGCCGGACGCGCCGGCGACGCCCTGCTCGACACCTACGGGGCCGAACGCCGGCCGGTGGCCCGCCGGGTCATCGACATCTCCACCGCCAACGCCCGTGACCGCGCCGGATACCGCATCGACGACGAACTCCTCCTGACCGCCGACTACCGCTCCACCGCGGTCGTTCCCGTCCCCGGCACCGGGGCGGGCGGTCACACCGCGCTGGACGCCACGGGCCTCCACCCCGACTGCGCCCCCGGAAAGCGACTGCCGCACGTGCGCCTCGTCGGCGGTTCCCCGGACATCACCTCCACCCTCGACCTCGTCGGCCCCGGCTTCACCCTCCTCACGGGGACGGACAGCCCGGACCGGCGCCGGGAGGCCGACACCCTGCGCGGGGCGGGGATCCCGGTCGAGGCCCGCGCGCTGTGCGACGGCGCGCGACGCGAGGCCGTCCCGGGTGGGTGGGCGAGGATCGGCGGGGCCACGGGGCCGGACGACGCCCTCCTCGTACGCCCCGACGGGCATGTCGCCTGGCGCGCCACCGGCTTCTCGCGCGGCGCCCTCGCCGAGGTCCTGCGCCACGTCCTGTCCACCGCGTGAGAACCGCCCCTGGTCCGGCCGAGGCGGGCCGGACCAGGGGCGGTTTCGGACGGTGGCCGTCCGGAGGGGGCACGGACCGGCGAGTGCCGTGCGGCAGCGCCACGGCCCGGGCCGGTGGACGGCCGCGACCTGGTCTCCTGACTCGGGAGACCAGTGCCGGGACCGGCACTAGGACCTCTCCTTCGCCCCCGGTTCGTCGTACGCCGACGTGCCCGAGTCCAGGAGGGGTTCCTGCGTCTTGAGATGGGCCGGGGCGAAGGCCCGCAGCACGTGGTAGCCGGTGATGACCACGATCGTGCCCAGGGCGATGCCGCTCAGCTCGAAGTTGTCGCTGATCTTCAGGCTGACCCCGCCGACGCCGATGATGATGCCCGCCGCGGCCGGGACCAGGTTCAGCGGATTGCGCAGATCGACCTTGGCGTGCAGCCAGATCTGGGCACCGAGCAGGCCGATCATGCCGTACAGGATGACGGTGATCCCGCCGAGCACACCGCCGGGGATGGCGGCGACGACCGCGCCGAACTTGGGGCAGAGTCCGAACAGCAGGGCGAAGCAGGCGGCCGCCCAGTACGCGGCGGTCGAGTAGACCCGGGTCGCCGCCATGACGCCGATGTTCTCCGAGTACGTGGTGTTCGGCGGGCCGCCCACGGCCGTCGACAGCATCGACGCGGCGCCGTCGGCGGCGATCGCGGTGCCCAGCTTGTCGTCCAGCGAGGACCCCGTCATCTCGCCGACGGCCTTCACGTGCCCGGCGTTCTCGGCGATGAGCGCGATGACCACCGGCAGGGCGACCAGGATCGCCGACCACTCGAAGCTCGGCGCGTGGATGGAAGGGAGGCCGATCCAGTCGGCCTTGGAGACGCCCGACAGGTCGAGCCGCCAGTGGTCGACGGCCTCGGCGCCGCCCACCGGGGAGTGGATCTTGCCGAAGACCCGGTCGAGGCCCCAGGACAGCACGTACCCGAAGACCAGGCCCAGGAAGATCGCGATCCGGGACAGGAAGCCGCGCAGACACACCACGGCCAGCCCGGTGAACAGCATCACCAGCAGCGCCGTCCACTGGTCCTGGGGCCAGTACGTCGACGCGGTCACCGGCGCCAGGTTGAAGCCGATGAGCATGACCACGGCGCCGGTGACCACCGGCGGCATCGCGGCGTGGATGATCCGCGCGCCGAACCGCTGCACCGCGAGGCCCACGAGGAAGAGGGCCACGCCGACCACGAAGACCGCGCCGGTGACCACGGCGCTGCTGCCGCCGCTCGCCCGGATCGTCGCCGCGACGCCGACGAAGGAGAGCGAACAGCCGAGGTAGCTGGGCACCCGGCCGCGCGTGGCCAGCAGGAAGATGGCGGTCGCGACACCCGACATCATGATCGCCAGGTTCGGGTCGAGACCCATGAGCACCGGGGCGACGAAGGACGCGCCGAACATCGCGACCACGTGCTGGGCGCCGAGCCCGAACGTACGGGGCCAGGAGAGCCGTTCGTCCGGCCGGACCACGGCCCCCGGCGCGGGCGTTCTCCCGTCGCCGTGCAAGGTCCAGCGCACGCCGAGGCTCATGGTCGCTCCCTGTGTGTAGGTGCGGAGCCCAGTACCTCGCCCGGCATGGCGCACATCCGCAGAATCGAAACAGCGCCATGGTAATGCCGGATCACGGCGGGTTCGTTTCCGGGGCGTACCGCCGTGACCTGCACCTCGGCCCGCGGACGCATCCGGGCGGGCCCGTCCGCGGGCCGTGCCCGGCGCCGCCGCACCCCTGGGCCCCGCCGTCGGACTGCCGCGAGGTCCTGCTGTCCGAGCGCCGTCGCCCGGCCGGGCGCCTGGCCGTGCGGCGCCCGGGGCGGACGGCTCACGGACGCGGTTCGGCCGCCGCCCCCGGGGCCTCGGCGCCATCGGCCGAAACCGCCCCGCGGTCGCCCGCCCGCAGCACCCCGGCCCCCACCACCAGACCGAACGCCAGCACCGTGACCAGGCCGAACGACACGACCAGTGAGGTCGCCTCGGCCAGCGAGCCGATCGCGGACGGCGCGATCAGCCCTGAGGTGTACGTGATGGTGGCCACGCCCGCGATCGCCTGGCTCGGGTTCGGGCCGCTGCGCCCGGCCGCCGCGAACGCCAGCGGGACCACGACCGCGACCCCGAGGCCGAGCAGCCCGAAGCCGCACATGGCCGCCACCGCACTCGGCGACGTGACCACGAGCACCCCGCCGACCGTGGCGAGGGCGCCGCTCACCCGGACGGTCCGGACCGCCCCGAAACGGTCGACGACCTTGTCGCCGGCGATCCGGGCGACCGCCATGGTGAGCGCGAACGCCGTGGTGGACGCGGCGGCGAGCCCGGCGGAGGTGTCCATGACGTCCCGCAGGTACACCGCCGACCAGTCCAGGCTGGCCCCCTCCGCGAACACCGCGCAGAACCCCACCGCCCCGATGATCAGCGCGGACTTCGGAGGCAACGTGAAGCGTGGCGGGGGCTCCTCGTCCGGCGCGCTGCGCAGGTCCAGCACCCCCTGGCAGGCGAAGAGCCCGAGCACGGTGAGGACGAGCGCGGCGACGGCGTGGTGCAGCCGGGCGTCGGTGCCCAGGTGCGCGGCCACGGTGCCCGCCGCCGAACCGGTCAGGGCCCCCACGCTCCACAGCCCGTGCAGCCCGGACATGATCGACTTGCCCAGACGGTTCTCCACCTCGACCCCGAGGGCGTTCATCGCCACGTCCGACATGCCGGCCGTGGCCCCGTACACCAGGAGCGCCGCGCACAGCGTCAGCAGGCCGGGGGCCAGCGACGGCAGGATCAGGGCCAGCGTCCACAGGGCCAGCAGTCCGCGCAGCGCGGCCCTGGCGCCGAACCGATGGCTGATCGCGCTCGCCAGCGGCATCGCGAGCGAGGCGCCGATCGCGGGGAAGGCGAGGGCGAGACCGAGCTGTCCGGCGCTGACCCCGGCGTGCTCCTGGATCCACGGCACCCGGGTGGCGAAACTGCCGGTCACCGCGCCGTGCACGGCGAAGACGGCGGCGACGGCGATCCTGGCCCGTCCCACCCGCTCCGTATCGGAGATCGTCCCCGTCGTACCGGCCGCACCCGAGGGCCCGGTCGCCCCGGCGGAACCGGCCGTCCCCGTGGAATCCGTCGTCATACCGTCGTGCCCTCCCTCGGCCGCCCCGCCGCCGGCGACCCCGGCGGTCGCCTCCGCGGCGCGGGCCGTAAACTATCAGGAACCCTGCCTGATAAATAGTCCACCCGCCCGTCCCGCGGGGTGGTGATCTGGAAGGATCCCGGCATGGCCGCATCACCGAGCACCGCGCGGGCCATCAACGACCGGCTCGCCCTGCGGCTGCTCCAGCAGGACGGCCCGCTGACGGCCGCGCAGTTGAAGAACCTGACCGGGCTCTCCCGCCCCACCGTCGCCGACCTCGTCGAGCGGCTCCAGGACGCCGGGCTGATCCGGGTCGTCGGTGAGGCGGGGGCCCGTCGCCGGGGCCCCAACGCCCGGTTGTACGGGATCGCCGCCGACCGTGCCCACCTCGCCGCGCTCGACGTGCGCACCGGCAGCGTCGCCGTGGTCGTCGCCGACCTCGTCGGCACCACGCTCGCCGAGGCGACGCTGCCCATCGACGGCGACACCGGCACCGAGACGGCTGCCGAGCAGGCCGCCGCACTGCTGGAGCGCACCGTGCGCGAGGCGGGTACCGCCCCGTTGCACAGCGTCGGCGTCGGTGCGCCCGGCCTGATCGACCCGGTCACCGGCGAACTGCGCGACACCAGCGGGCTGCCCGCCTGGCACCGCCGGCTGGTGCGGGTGCTCCAGCAGCGGCTGCCCGCGACCGTCCTGGTGGAGAACGAGACCAATCTGGCCGCCGTCGCCGAGCACCGCGCGGGCGCCGCCCGGGAGCGCGACACCTTCGTCCTCTTCTGGCTCGGGCACGGAGTGGGCGCCGCCGTCGTGCTGGACGGGAAGCTCCGGCGCGGGGCCTCCGGCGGCGCGGGCGAGATCGGCTTCCTGCCGGTGCCCGGCACGGTCGGCGTCCCGTCGGCCGTCAGCTGCGACGGCGGGTTCCACTCGCTGGTGGGGTCCGCCCCGGTCTGTGAACTGGCCGCCGCCCACGGCATCGTGGTGCCCCCGGACGCCAGGGAGGGGGACAAGGAACCCGGCGCCGCGTTCGCGGTCCGGGCGGCACTGGCGGGGGAGGGCGGGAGCGAGGCGTTCCTGGACGCCCTCGCCGAACGGCTCGCGCTCGGCGCCGCCTCGGTCGCCTCGGTGCTCGATCCGGGGTGCGTGGTGCTCGCCGGGGAGGTCGGTCACGCGGGCGGCGAGGCGCTGGCGGGGCGGGTCCAGGAGCGGCTGGCCGTCATGTCCCCGCTGCGGACCGAGGTCAGGGCCGGGCGACTGGGCGGGGCCGCGGTGCTGCGCGGGGCGCTGCTCGCCGCCCGGGACGCGGCGCAGGACGACCTGTTCGGCCCGGCGCGCTGAACGGGGCGCCGGGCCGCGGACCACGCCCCTCGGGCCGGGCGGGCGGGAGCCCGGCGGTGACCAGGGGCGAACCGGTCACCGCCGGGCGGTCGGCGGGAGGACGGGCGCGTCAGCAGGCGCCGAGGTCCTGCCAGACGCCCCAGTCGCCGGTGGATCCGGGCGTCTCGCCCTTCGTCCACCACTTGGCCTTCCACTGGTGCGAGCCGTGGCCGACCGTCGTACCGGCGCCGTACTCGGAGGCCGCGCTCCAGGTGGGCGCGGTGCAGCTGCCGCCGCCGGGGCCCGGGGTCGGGGTGGTCGACGGGTCGGGCGAGGGCGTGGTGCCCGTGCCCGGCTCGACCACGGTGGTCCCGCGCGCCAGGTCGGCGGCGAGGGCGTACGACTTCCCGCCGAAGGTCACCGTCCAGTTCGACGGCGTCGAGGTGGGCTGGTAGTAGACGAAGTCCAGCTGCACCGAGGCGCCGGGGGCCAGGCTCTGCCACGCCGGCAGCTTCAGCGACACGCGGTTGTAGTCGCCCTTCAGCCCGCCGATGTTGTTCGTGGTGGTGTGGTCGCTGCGCACGATCGTGGTGCCGAAGCCGGACTGGTCCTTGGCGTTGGCGGGGGCCGAGGTCGCGTAGTCGAACCGGAACTCGGTGCCGCCGGGCAGGGTGGCCTTCGTGTTGTTGGTGATCGTCAGCTTGGGGCTGATCGGGTAGTTGGAGTCGCCGAGCGGGAACTGCCCGAAGGACACGTCGATGTCGAGCGCCTCGGTGGGCAGGTCGATGGTGGACCGCTTCGCGCCGTACGGCGCGGCCGACTTGAACGCGTCGTACATCGTCGAGGTGAGTGTCGAGCCCGGCTCGTACTGCCCCTTGGCCGCGTTCCAGCCGTAGTCGCCGGCGAGCTCCCAGACCATGGTGCCGCCGATGCCCTTGTCGACCACGTACTTCGCCTTCTCGGCCACCGACTGCTCGTCCTCGGTGGAGAGGAAGACCTTCTTCTGTGCGTTCCACAGCCAGGGCGCGACCAGCGTCGCGTCGTACTTGCGGGCGTAGGTGCCGGTCAGCCGGGTGTCGGCGGGGAAGCCGTAGTCGGTGACGTAGTCGCCGACGATGCCCTTCTCCAGGTTCTTCGCGTGCCACATCGGGTTGGAGCCGGCGGGCGACTCCTTGCCGTTGTCGTCCAGGTCGTGCCAGAGGTTGTCGATGCCGACGGCGCCGTCACCGCACTTGGTCAGCCCCGCACCGGCCGGGCAGTCGGTGGCGGGAGCCCTGCCCCACAGGCCGTCCGTGCCGCCCTGCACGTTCTTGAAGCCGCGGCTGTAGTACGGCAGTCCGATGTTGATCCGGCCGGACGGCATCGAACCGCGGAAGTAGTGGTAGGCCCAGTCGGTGTTGAGGTAGCCGATCCCGCCGTACTGGGAGGTCGAGTAGACGCCCGCCTGGGCGAGTTCGGCGTCCTTGCCGTCGTCGTACAGGGCGGCGTTGGGGCCCACGTACTCGTTCCACGCGCCGTGCAGGTCGTACGACATGATGTTGACGTAGTCCAGGTACTTCTGGACCTGGAAGGTCTCCATGCCGCGCAGCAGGTAGCCGGACGAGGGCGCGGCCACGCTGAGCAGGTAGTGGGTGCCGTCGGCGGCGGACGCGCGGTCCAGTTTCTCGCGCAGCGTCTTCATCAGGGCCGCGTAGCCCTTGACCAGACCGCCCCGGCGCGCGTTGGACAGCGTCCGGTCCAGCGGGTTGCCCGCGTCCTTCATGGTCGTCGGGTACTCGTAGTCGATGTCGACGCCGTCGAAGCCGTACTTCCTGACGAAGGCGACGGCCGAGTCCGCGAAGGTGTCGATGCCCGCCTGGTTGACCGAGCCGTCGGCGTCGGTGGCCATCGAGTAGAAGCCGCCGGAGTCCACCCGCGCGCCGTCGGCGTCGAAGTAGCCGCCGGTCTCGGCCCAACCGCCCACCGACACCATGGTCTTCACGTTCGGGTGCTTCTTCTTGAACTTGTTCAGCAGGTTGAAGTGGCCCTTGTACGGGAGGTCCGGGTCCATCTCCGCGCCCGCGACGCCCGGCCACGTCATGCCGGTGGAGGCGTTGTCCGGCCCGTCTGCGCCGACGGACAGCCTGTTGGCGCCGTCGACATGGGCGAAGGCGTAGTTCAGATGGGTGACCTTGTCCCAGGGGATGTCGGAGGCGAGGTAGGCGGGCTTGCCGTCCTTCCCCGTCCGCCAGCCGGTGAAGTAGCCGATGACGCGCCGCTGGTGGTCGGCGCCCATCTTCTCGCGGCCCTCGGTGTCGTAGACGGTGCCGCCCCGGGCTCGGTCGCCCATGGCGGCGGGGCGCGGCCCTCCGCGGTCCTGTGAGCCACTCCACAGCACTCGCCTGCATGGCCGATATCCCGGCGTGGCACACTGACCCTGTACCAGTAGCAGCGCACTCCGGGGTCGGTGCAATTCCGAACCGGCGGTTACAGTCCGCGACCCGTCCGCAGCCAGCGGCCGGTTGACCAGGTGAAATTCCTGGACCGACGGTTAAAGTCCGGATGGGAGGCAGTGCGCGGCGGGCCGTATTACGGGTACGCCGCCGTCGGCGGACGGTCCTCGGGCAACCGAGCCGTCCGTGTTCTCGGCATTCGGCGTCCCGCTTTCGCGTTCCCGCTTCTTCTGTCGTCGTCGACAGGCCCCGGAGTCCGTGCCCGAAGAGGCAGGAGGACCCGGTGGACACCGCAGCCGACACCACCGCCATGCGCCGCGCGATCTCGCTCGCGGCCCGCGGTCTCGGCTCCACCAGCCCCAACCCCGTCGTCGGCTGCGTCGTCCTCGACGCCGAGGGCCGCCCTGCCGGTGAGGGATACCACCGGCGCGCCGGCGGACCACATGCCGAGATACACGCCCTGCGCGCCGCGGGCGACCGGGCCCGGGGCGGCACCGCCTACGTCACCCTCGAACCCTGCAACCACACCGGCCGCACCGGCCCCTGCGCGCGGGCGCTCGTCGAGGCCGGGATCCGCCGCGTCGTCTACGCGGTCGCCGACCCGACCCCGCAGGCCACCGGCGGCGCCGACACCCTGCGCGCGGCCGGGGTCACGGTCGGGCGGGGACTGCTCGCGGCCGAGGCCGAGGCGGGCAACGCGGCCTGGCTGACCTCGGTGCGCCTCGGCCGCCCGTACGTCCTGTGGAAGTACGCGGCGACCCTCGACGGCCGGATCGCCGCCGCCGACGGCACCAGCCGGTGGATCACCTCGCCCGAGTCCCGCGCCGACGTCCACCGGCTGCGCGCCGAGGCCGACGCGGTCGTGGTCGGCTCCGGCACCGCCCGCACCGACGACCCCCATCTCGCGGTGCGGGGCGTCGAGGGAGCCGTACAGCCCCTGCGGGTGGTCGTGGACACCGGCGCCACCGCCGTGCGCCCCGGCGCCCGCGTCCTCGACGACGCCGCGCCCACCCTCGTCGCCGTCGCCGAGGACGCCGACGCCCGCCACCTCCCCGAGGGGGCCGTGCTGCGGCTGCCGCGTGCCGCCACCGGCCCCGGCCTCGCCGTCCCCGCCCTGCTCGACGCCCTGCACGCGCGCGGCGTGCGCTCCGTGCTCCTCGAAGGCGGTCCGACCCTGGCCGGGGCCTTCGTCGCCGCGGGAAACGTCGACAAGGTCGTCGGCTATCTCGCCCCCGTGCTCCTCGGCGCCGGCCCCGCGGCCCTCGCCGACGCCGGAATCCCCACCATCTCGCAGGCGTTGCGCCTCGATGTGACCGAGGCCGTCCGCATCGGTCCCGATCTGCGCGTCACCGCCGTCCCCGCAACCGCCCGGAAGGAAGACTGAATGTTCACCGGAATCGTCGAAGAACTGGGTGAGGTCACCGCCGTCGAGAAGCTCGGCGACGCCTCCCGCTTCCGACTGCGCGGTCCGCTGGTCACCGAGGGCGCCAAGCACGGCGACTCCATCGCCGTCAACGGCGTCTGCCTCACCGTCGTCGACCTCGGCGACGGCGAGTTCACCGCCGACGTGATGGCCGAGACCCTGAACCGGTCCGGTCTCGGCGCCCTGGAAGCGGGCTCCCGGGTCAACCTGGAACGCCCCATGGCGGTCGGCGGCAGGCTCGGCGGCCACATCGTCCAGGGCCATGTCGACGGCACCGGTCGCATCGTCGAGCGGACGGCGTCCGAGCACTGGGAGATCGTGAAGATCTCCCTGCCCGCCCACCTGACGCGCTACGTGGTGGAGAAGGGGTCGATCACCGTCGACGGCGTCAGCCTGACCGTCGTCGACGCCGGACCCGACTACTTCACCATCAGCCTCATCCCCACCACCCTCGCCCTGACCACGCTCGGCATCAAGGAGCCCGGCGACCCGGTCAACCTGGAGGTGGACGTCATCGCGAAGTACGTCGAGCGGCTGCTCGGCACCACCGCGTCCGAGCCCGAGGAGCCGGCGAAGTGACCGCGCTGAACTGGCTGAACTCGGAGGCGTTCACCGCCTTCGGGCAGCACATCATCTGGTCCGACATGATCGGCAACACGGTCGGACTGCTCGCGCTGGCCCTGGGCTGGCTCCGGTCCGTCTGGACCTGGCCCGCCCAGCTCCTGTCCGGTGTCGTGCTGGTGGCCGCCAACGTCTCCGTGCACCAGGCCGGCAGCGTCGGCAAGCAGGTCGTCGTCATCGCCGTGGCGGTCTGGGGCTGGCAGCAGTGGAACCGCGGCAGGCGGCAGGCGCAGGACGGCTCGATCGCCGTCCGGTTCGCCACCTGGCGCGAACGCGGTCTGCTGCTGGGCGGGGCGGCACTCGGCACGCTCGTGGTCGGCGGCCTGTTCACCGCCTTCCCCTCGCTGTCCTGGAGCCCCTGGGCGGACGCTTACATCTTCGCCGGCACGCTCGCGGCGATGTTCGCCCAGGCCCGGGGCATGGTCGAGTTCTGGTTCGCCTGGCTCCTCGTCGACCTGGTCGGCGTCCCGCTGAACTTCCACAGCGGCCTCGCCTTCTCCGGCCTCATCTACGTCGTGTACGGCGCCCTGGTCCTGTGGGGCATGCGCGACTGGTGGCTGCGTTCCCGTACCCCCGCCCTGGAAGGAGCGACGGCATGACCGCCCAGCCCGCCTGGCTGCACCGGGAGGACGAGAGCGCGGCCGAGAACCTCGCGCTCGACCCCGTCGAGCAGGCCATCCGTGACATCGCCGCAGGACGGCCCGTCGTGGTCGTCGACGACGAGGACCGCGAGAACGAGGGCGACCTCGTCGTGGCCGCCGAGAAGGCCACCCCCGAGATCGTCGCGTTCATGATGAGCGAGTGCCGCGGCCTGATCTGCGCGCCGATGGAGCACGCCGAGCTGGAACGCCTCGAACTGCCGCAGATGGTCGACCACAACACCGAGTCGATGCGCACCGCGTTCACCGTCTCCGTCGACGCCTCGGCCGCCCACGGCGTGACCACCGGCATCTCCGCCGCCGACCGGGCCACCACACTGCGCATGCTCGCCTCCGGCGAGGCGGGCCCCGGCGACTTCGTGCGGCCCGGCCACGTCTTCCCGCTCCGCGCCCGCTCCGGCGGCGTCCTGATCCGCAACGGCCACACCGAGGCCGCCGTCGACCTCGCCCGGCTCGCCGGACTGCGCCCCGCCGGGGCCATCGTCGAGATCGCCGCCGAGGACGGCACGATGCTGCGCCTGCCGCAGCTGGTCCCGTTCGCCCGCAAGCACGGCCTGACGATCATCTCCATCGAGGACCTGATCGCCTATCGCCGCACCTCCGAGCCGACCGTGCGCCGCGAGGCCGAGGTACGGCTGCCGACCGGCTTCGGCCCGTTCACCGCCTACGGCTACCGCTCCACGGCCGACGGCGTCGAGCACGTCGCCCTCGTCCACGGAGACCTGGGGGACGGCGACGACGTCCTCGTCCGCGTCCACTCCGAGTGCCTGACCGGCGACATCTTCCAGTCGCAGCGCTGCGACTGCGGACCCCAGCTGCACGCCTCCATGCGCCGCATCACCGAGGAGGGCCGCGGCGTCGTCGTCTACCTGCGCGGCCACGAGGGCCGGGGCATCGGCCTGCTGTCCAAGCTGCGCGCCTACGAACTCCAGGAACGCGGCATCGACACCCTCGACGCCAACCTGGAACTCGGCCTGCCCGCCGACGCCCGCGACTACGCCGCCGGAGCCCAGATCCTCAAGGACCTCGGCGTCCGCAGCCTGCGGCTGATGACCAACAACCCCGACAAGACGGCCGCGATCCTGCGGCACGGCCTGACCGTCACCGGCCGCGAGCCGATGCCCGTCAAGGCAGGTGAGCACAACCTGCGCTATCTGCGCACCAAGCGCGACCGCATGGGGCACGACCTGCCCTGGCTCGACGCCGCCACGGCGTCGACCTGCGCCAACCAGTGACCGGAACGACCCGCACCACCGGAACGACCAGCACACCGAACGACCGGCAGGAGAGAACATGAGCGGCAAGGGCGCACCCGAACTGACCGTACGCAACTGCGGTGACCTGCGCGTGGCGGTCGTCGCCGCGCAGTGGCACGAGAAGGTCATGGACGGACTCGTCGACGGTGCCCTGCGCGCCCTGCACGAGCTGGGCATCGACGAACCGACCCTGCTCCGGGTCCCCGGCAGCTTCGAGCTCCCCGTGGTCGCCAAGGTCCTCGCCGGACGCGGCTACGACGCGGTCGTCGCCCTGGGCGTGATCATCCGCGGCGGGACCCCCCACTTCGAATACGTGTCCCAGGGCGTCACCCACGGCCTCACCCAGGTGGCCGTCGACACCGGCGTCCCGGTCGGCTTCGGCGTGCTCACCTGCGACACCGAGGAACAGGCGCTCGACCGGGCCGGACTGGAGGGCTCCAACGAGGACAAGGGGCACGAAGCGGTCACCGCGGCCGTCGCCACCGCCACCACACTGCGCACCGTCAGCGAGCCCTGGCGCTGATCGAGGGGGCCGGACCCCGTAGGCTAAGACCATCATGGCGAACAAAACCTTTGAAGAGCTCTTCGCCGAGCTCCAGCTCAAGGCCGCCAACGGCGACCCCTCCACCTCCCGCACCGCCGAGCTGGTGGACAAGGGCGTCCATGCCATCGGCAAGAAGGTCGTCGAGGAGGCCGCCGAGGTCTGGATGGCCGCCGAGCACGAGAGCAAGGACGCCGCCGCCGAGGAGATCTCCCAGCTCCTGTACCACGTGCAGGTGATGATGGTCGCCCGCGGGATCTCCCTCGACGACGTCTACGCCCACCTCTGAGCATGAGCGGGGCACCGCCCCGCACCCCCGCATCCCGCACATTCGCATACCCCGGACAAGACCCCTCCTCGCAAAGGAACCAGACCTCATGCTGCGCATCGCCGTCCCCAACAAGGGATCACTCTCCGGGCCTGCGATGGCGATGCTCCATGAGGCCGGCTACCAGCAGCGCAAGGAGTCCAAGGAACTCGTCCTCGTCGACCCCGAGAACCAGGTCGAGTTCTTCTACCTGCGGCCCCGCGACATCGCGATCTACGTCAGCTCCGGCCGTCTGGACATCGGCATCACCGGCCGCGACCTGCTGCTGGACTCGGGCGCCGACGCCGAGGAGATCCTCCAGCTCGGCTTCGCCCGCTCCACCTTCCGCTATGCCACCAAGCCCGGCATCGCCGAGGGCCCGCAGGACTTCGACGGCAAGACGGTCGCCACCTCCTACGAGGGCATCGTCGCCAAGCACCTCGCCGACATCGGCGTCAACGCCTCCGTCGTCCACCTCGACGGCGCGGTCGAGACCGCCATCGAGCTCGGAGTCGCCCAGGTCATCGCCGACGTCGTGGAGACCGGCACCAGCCTGCGCAACGCCGGACTCGAAGTGATCGGCGAGCCGATCATGACGTCGGAGGCCGTCGTCATCCGCCGCACCGGAGCCCCGGCCGACGACCCCAAGGTCCAGCAGTTCCTCCGCCGACTCCAGGGCGTCCTGGTCGCCCGCAGCTACGTGATGATGGACTACGACTGCCGCGTCGAGCACCTGGAGCGCGCGGTCGCCCTCACCCCGGGCCTGGAGTCGCCGACCATCTCCCCGCTCCACCACGAGGGCTGGGTCGCCGTGCGCTCCATGGTCGCCGCCCGCGAGGCCCAGCGGATCATGGACGACCTGTACGCCCTCGGCGCCCGGGCCATCCTCACCACCGCCATCCACGCCTGCCGCCTCTGACGGCCGGGCCACCACCCGGAGATGCAGAACACCATGTCCGCCCCCGTGTCCGAACTTCCCGCACTCCCGGTCACCTTCCGGCCGACCCGCACCCGGGTGGTCCTGCTGACCGTGGGGGCGGCGATGTTCGTCGTCATCACCGTCGTCGCCCTGACCCTCGAACAACTGAGCCCGGGGGAGCGGTCCAGCTTCGTCTTCACCGCGCTGCTGTTCTTCGGCGTGCTCGCGCTCCTCAGCCGCCCGAAGGTCGTCGCGGACACGAGCGGCGTGACCGTGGTCAACCTCACCCGGACGCGCCGGCTGTCCTGGCCGGAGGTCCTCCGCGTCAACCTCCGCCCCGGCGACCCCTGGGTCTTCCTGGACCTGAGCGACGGCACCAGCATGCCCGCGCTCGGCATCCAGCCGGGGATCGGCCGGCAGCAGGCCATCCGGGACGCCCGCGCGCTCCGCGCGCTCGCCGAGCGCCACGGCACCGGTACCGGCGCGGACAACGGCTGATCCCCCGGCAGGGGCCGTTCCCGATGACGACCCGGCCGATCGGGAGCGGGGCTCGCGATCGGGCCCCGGGTCGTTACTCTGGAGAACGGCGGCGCCCCGGTGCGCCCCGCCCCGCACGAACGGTCCCCGAGACCGGCGGGGCTTTTCCTGCGACCCGAGGAGTGACTCCTTCCAGCAATGGACGGATCGTCCGGTAGTACCTGCGCCGCCCCCTCCCAGGAGGCGGCGGCATGACCATCCCCCTGCTGCTTCTGAGCGCGGCATTCCTTCTCATCCTCGCCAACGGCTTCTTCGTGGCGGCCGAATTCGGGCTCGTCACGGTGCAGCGGCCGGACGCCGAGCGCGCCGCGGCCGAGGGCGACCGACGGGCCCGCACCGTCGTCCGGGCCCTGCGCGAACTCTCCTTCCAGCTCTCCGGCACCCAGCTCGGCATCACCATCACCTCACTGGTCGTGGGCATGCTCGCCGAACCGGCCCTCGCCCAGCTGCTGGACGGCCCCCTCACCGCGATGGGCCTGCCCGAGGGCGTCGTGTCCGGCATCGGCGTGGTGACCGGGATGCTGCTCGCCTCCGCCGTCCAGATGGTGATCGGCGAACTCGTGCCCAAGAACTGGGCGGTCTCCCGGCCGCTCCAGGTCGCCCGGTTCGTCGCCGGTCCCCAGCACCGCTTCTCCGCCGCGTTCCGGCCGGTGATCAGTCTGCTGAACACGGTCGCCAACCGGCTGGTGCGCCTCCTGGGCGTCGAACCCACCGACGAACTGGCCTCCGCCCGCACCCCCGGCGAACTGGTCTCCCTGGCCCGCCACTCCGCCGAGGCCGGCACCCTCGAACAGGACACCGCCGACCTCTTCGTGCGGACCCTGTCGCTCGCCGGACTCACCGCGCAGCACGTCATGACCCCGCGGGTCAGGGTCAGCGCCCTCCAGACGTCGGCGACCGCCCAGGACGTCCTCAACCTGACCCGGGCCACCGGCCTGTCCCGCTTCCCGGTCTACCGGGAGCGCATCGACGAGGTCGTCGGCATGGTCCACCTCAAGGACGCCCTCGCCGTTCCCGCGCAGGAACGGCTGCGCACCCCGGCCGGCCGGATCGCCGTCCCGCCGCTGCTGGTCCCCGAGACCCTGCCCGTCGAGCAGCTGCTCCAGCGGCTCCGCAAGGAGCAGCCGATAGCCGTCGTGGTCGACGAGTACGGCGGCACCGCCGGGGTGGTCACCCTGGAGGACATCATCGAGGAGCTCGTCGGCGAGGTCAGGGACGAGCACGACGCCGAGGGCGCCGACCGGCCCGAGCTGGCCGCCGCCGCGCCCGAGGACGGCCGCCCCGTCTGGGACGCCGAGGGCAGCTGCCGGGTCCAGACCCTGCGCCGGATAGGCCTCGACGTGCCCGACGGCCCGTACGAGACCGTCGCCGGACTCGTCGCCGACCTGCTGGGACGCATTCCGGCCCCCGGCGACCGCGCCGAACTGCCCGGCTGGCGGATCTCTGTCCGCCAGGTCGGCCACTACCGGGCCGAGAAGGTCCGCTTCGTGCGCCTGGCGGATCCCGTCGGCCCCGACGGCGCCCCGGTGGACCGGCCGGTCCTGGAGGCCGCGCGATGAGCCTGGTCCACCTGCTGTTCGCCGGTCTCCTCGTGCTGGCGAACGGCTTCTTCGTCGGCGCCGAGTTCGCCCTCGTCTCCGTACGGCGCAGCCAGATCGAACCCCTCGCCGCGGCCGGTTCGGGCCGCGCCCGCCAGGTGCTGTACGGCCTGGAGAACCTGCCGCAGATGATGGCCGCCGCCCAGTTCGGCATCACCGTCTGCTCCCTGACCCTCGGCGCCGTCGCCGAGCCGACCGTCGCCCGTCTGCTGGAGCCGGTCTTCGAGGCGGTCCGGCTGCCCGAGGGACTCGTCCACCCGCTCGGCTACGTCCTGGCCCTCGCCTCCGTGGTCTTCCTCCACCTCGTCATCGGCGAGATGGTCCCGAAGAACCTCGCCATGGCGGCACCGGAGAAGACCGCGCTGTGGTTCAGCCCCGGTCTCGTGGGCTTCGCCCGCCTCTGCCGCCCGGTCACCTCGGCGCTGGGCGCCTGCTCCCGGCTGGTGCTGCGGATCTTCGGCGTCGAACCGAAGGACGAGGTCGAGGCGGTCTTCACCAGCGAACAGCTCAACCGGCTGGTCGAGGACTCCGGTCAGGCCGGTCTCCTGGAGCCCGAGGCACAGGAGCGGCTGGGGGACGCGCTGGAGCTCGGCAGCAGGCCCGTCACCGATGTCCTGCTGAAGCGGGCGTCCCTGGTCACGGTGGACCCGTCCGTCACCCCGCGCCGGATCGAGGAGCTGACCGTGCGGACCGGCTTCTCGCGCTTCCCCGTGTGCGCGGAGGGCGGCGGCGCGTTCATGGGCTATCTGCATGTCAAGGACGTGCTGGACCTGGAGGACGTCGACCGGGCCGTCCCGCAGCACGTCTGGCGCCCGATGGCGACCGTACGGGCCGAGCTGCCCCTCGACGACGCCCTGACCGTGATGCGGCGCGCCGCGACGCATCTGGCCCAGGTCGCCGACGCCTCCGGCCGGGTCCTCGGCCTCGTCGCCATGGAGGACGTGTTGGAGATGCTGGTCGGTGAGGTGCGCGACCCGGCCCACCGGATCTCGGTGCCGCGCCGGGCGGTGGAGACCACGAGCGGCTACGGCGGACTCACCGCGTCGGTCCGCTGACCGGGCCCCGCCCGCGAACGCCGGAGGGGCCGGTCGTCCCGGCTTCTCCGGCTCTCCGGCTTCTGCGGCCCGCGGGGCCTCCGGTGCCCGGCTCGTCGGCCGGGCGTCCTCACGGCGTCGGCGGCTCCTGCGGCCCCCGCTCCACCGGCCCCCGGCCGGACAGCACCTCGCCGTACGCCTGCATCAGATCGGGCAGCCGCAGCGTCGCCAGATCGTCCCGGCCCGGCTCCGTCGGGTACGCGGAGAGCCGCAGATCGCGGTAGGCGCAGCTCTTCTCGTACAGGGTGCGCAGGAACCGCCCGTTGCCCAGTTCGTCGATCCAGCCCTGACCCACCACGTGCGTGCTGATCGAGCGCAGCTCCTCCAGCGACTCCTCGTCCCACACGTCGCCGTTCTCCGCGGCCAGCACCTCACCGATCGAAGTGAGCTCGGCGGGCCGGTAGCTGGGGAAGTCCACCCGGGTGGTGAAGCGCGAGGAGAGCCCCGGATTGGTGGCCAGCAGACGGTCCATGCCCTCCGGATAGCCTGCGAGGATGACGACGAGATGGTCCCGGTTGTCCTCGGCCCGCTTCAGGAGGACCTGGAGGGCCTCGTCGCCGTAGGCGTCCCCCTTGCTGTAGCCGGTGTTCGAGAGGCTGTACGCCTCGTCGACGAAGAGCACCCCGCCCAGGGCCGAGTCGATCAGCTCGTTCGCCTTGACCGCGGTCTGCCCGAGGAACTCGCCGACCAGGTCCGCCCGTTGGGCCTCGACCAGATGGTCGCCGCCGAGCAGACCGAGCGCGTAGAAGACCCGGCCCAGGATGCGGGCCACCGTGGTCTTGCCGGTGCCGGACGGGCCCGAGAAGACGAAATGGCGCTTCGGCGGCTGCACCGGCAGCCCCTGGCCCGCCCGCAGCCGTGCCATGTTCAGCTGCGCGGACAACGCCTTCACCTGGCGTTTGACGGGGTCCAGGCCGACCATCCGCTCCAGCTGGGCCAGCGCCTCGGCGAGCAGCACGGGGTCGCTGGGACCGGCCGGGAAGGGGGACGACGGCGATCCGGGCACCGGGGCCCTGTGCCGCGCCCCGTCGGACGGCGGGGGCACCCCGAGACCGCCGAACCCGGGGATGTCGTCGCCCGGCCGCGGCTCCCGGGCGTCCACCAGTCCGCCGCCGGGTACCGCGTCCGGGTCCGGCCGGGGGTCGGCCGCGGTGTCCGTGCCCGGCCCGGCCAGGGACACCGCGGTGATGCCGGCCGCCTCGTCCGGGCCGTCGAGACCGTCGTAGTCCGCGATGGCTGCGAGCCGGGCCGAGGTGTCCATGAACGCCGGGTCGATTCGGTGCACCGCCCGGTACAGCGGCAGGGCGGCGGCGCTGCGGCCCGTCCCCTCGTGCGCCCGGGCCAGCCAGTAGCGCAGCTCCTTGCGCTGCGGCTGCTCGCTGCGGCAGCGCATCAGCGCGGTGGCGAGCAGCGGCTCGGCCTGCCCGTACATCTCCAGCCGCACCCGCGCCATCCCGCCGAACAGCCCCGCCTCGATGCCGAGCACCGGGTCGTCGATCAGCTGTTCGGTGTGACGCACGAGCCGGTCCCAGTCCTTGACCAGGTAGGCGCGGCAGGCGTGCAGGAAGCGCACCTGCGGGTCCGCGTCCACCGGCGGCAGGTCGGCCAGGGCGCGGTCCAGTTCGGCGACGTGCTGCCCGTCCAGCCAGTGCGAGGCGTGTGCGAGGAGCAGGTCGCGCGGGCTCTCCAGCACCGGCTGCACCCACCAGCCCAGCCAGTACCACGAATTGAGCGTGCGCCGATGGCGGGTGCGCTGCTCGCCGAAGCGTTCGTGGTGCCGGTACATGCGCAGCAGCGCCGTCGTGGTGTCGACCCTCAGCGCGTGGAGTCCCAGCCAGCCGTCCGCCATGCCGGGGTCACTGCGCACCGCCGCCCTGAACTCCTCCTCGGCCTGGGGGTAGGCGCCCATCGTGTAGGCGTCCACGCCGCGCAGCCAGGCCAGGTCGGCGGGGGTCTGTGCGCCCTGTGTGCCGATGTCCATCTGGTCCCCCACAAACCGTGCCCCCGGGATGTCCCGCCGCACGACCCGCCCGCCGAGGCGCGCCGAACCACTGTGCCGCGAGCGGGAATTGACCGCACCGAGAGGCATCGTACCTGCGCGGGGAGTACTCGAATAAGGGCACCGCAGGCAGAAGGGAGGTCGTGACCGAGGGTGAACGGAGCGCGCGGGGGCCGTGGGGGAGAGGGCGTGCGCGAGCAGGACGAAGCCCCCGATCACGGGGGAACAACCGGGGGCTTCGTGTCTGTGAGGGCTTCGAAAAGCCGCACATTGAGAACGTAAGACCTGTACCGCCCTCCGGTCAAGCCGAGTTGGGGTCATCCGGGCCGATTTCTCAGCAGTTGATACGGGGGTGCGCCCCGCTCACCGTCCGTGACTCAGTGGTTCGCCCCCGCGGCCGGGCGAGGGCCCTCCGCCCACGCGTAGCCCACCGGCAACTGCCGTATCAGCGTGTCCGCGTGGGGGCGCGAAGGATCGGCCGAGAAGTGCCCCTCCTCGGCGGCCGTCCACCCGTCCCAGAAGGCGGACAGCGCGGGTCCGTCCCGGTGCCGGCCCCGCCCCCAGGACTCCGCGGCGGGCAGGTCCATCCACAGCAGCCGTGCCAGGTGCGGGCGCAGCGCGCGGCGCCCCGCGCCGACGCCCTCGATCAGGACCACCGGCGCGGGGTTCAGGGCGCGCGGCGGCCCGAACGTCCGGGCGGTCCAGTCGTACGGCGCGTAATGGGCGCGCTCCCCGCGCGACAGGGGCTCGATCACCTGCTCCCGCAGCCTGTCCGTCCAGGTGAAGAAGGACGTGTGGGTGGCCAGGTCGTCCAGACGCAGCACCGGGGCGTCGCCGAGCGCCGCGGCCAGACGGGTCGCGAAGGTGCTCTTCCCCGATCCCGCGTGACCGTCCACGGCGACCAGCCGCACCGGTCCGCAGGACGGTGCCAGGGCGCGCAGCCGCGCGGCGGGGCCCGAGAGGTCGTTCATGGGTTCCAGCCTACGGGCCGGTCCGGGGTGTTCGCCGGGCGCGTCCGGGTCCGCCGCAGGTCATGCCAGTGGTTCAGACCAATATTGGTGGCTCGGCGGGGTGTCGTAACGCTGGCCGGATCCGGCCGCGAACCGCGATAGTTGGCGCACTGTCGCACACCCGTAACCGCATTCCGTCCACGAGTTCACGACCGGGGGTCTCGCCCATGAACAGACCGACCTCGCGCAGGACCGTGCTGACCGCCGCGCTCGCGGTGGCCGCCGCCGGTACGGTGCCTTCCGCCGCCTCCGCGCACGCCGCCACCGCCTCGTCCACCGCTCCCTCGACCCCCTCGGCAGCCGCTCTTTCCGTGGACAACCACTCCTGGCACACGTACACCGACTGGCGCGGCGGCTTCTGCGCCGGTACCCGGGCCGTCGCGGGCCGCCGCCCCGGTCTGGTGATCGGCCGCCCCGAGGGGCGCACCGACTACACCGACCCGCACACCGGGCGTACCTCCGCATGGGAGTATGCGACCTGGACCTCGCCGCTCCACCGGTCGGCCGTCCCCGCGACCGAGGTGATCGCCTCCTGGAACGCACACACCCCCGAGGGCACCTGGATCCAGATCGAGCTTCAGGGCCGCTACTCGGACGGCACCTGGACCCCGTGGTACGTGATGGGCCGCTGGGCCTCCGGCGACGGCGACATCCGCAGGACCTCCGTCGACGACCAGGGCGACGGCAGGAGTTCCGTCTGGACCGACACCTTCTCGGTGGACGACCCGGCGAGCGGGCTGCGGCTGGCCGCCCACCGCATGCGGCTGACCCTCCACCGCGCCCCGGGCACCCGCGGCACGCCCACCGTGTGGCGGCTCGGCACCATGGCGTCCGACGTCCCGGACCGCTTCACCGTGCCCGCCAGCGTTCCCGGTCTCGTCGGGGAACTGCGGGTGCCGCGCTACTCGCAGAACATCCACGCGGGGCAGTACCCGGAGTACGACAACGGCGGCGAGGCGTGGTGCAGCCCCACGTCCTCGCAGATGATCATCGAGTTCTGGGGCCGCCGCCCCACCCCCGAGGATCTCGCCTGGGTCGAGCCCGGTCTGGCCGACCCACAGGTCTGCCACGCCGCCCGGTTCACGTACGACTACCAGTACGAGGGCTGTGGCAACTGGCCGTTCAACGCCGCCTACGCCGCGACCTACGACGACATGGGCGCCGCGGTGACCAGGCTCGGTTCGCTCACGGACGTGGAGACCCTGATCCGGGCGGGCATCCCGGTCATCACGTCGCAGTCCTTCCTCAAGGAGGAACTGACCGGCGCCGGATACGGGACGTCCGGCCACCTGATGACCGTGATCGGGTTCACCGCGGACGGTGACGTGATCGCCAACGACCCGGCCTCACCGGACAACGAGGCGGTCCGCCGGGTCTACCGGCGCCGCGAATGGGAGAACATCTGGCTGCGCACCAAGCGCCACGACGCGAACGGCAAGGTCAGAAGCGGTACGGGCGGTGTCTGCTATCTCTACTGGCCCGCTCGTCCGACACCGGCTCAGCGCCGGGTTCTGAGGTCGTTCGGCCTGCTGTGAGCATGTGCGGTGCCACGGCCGCCTCGGCCACCTGACGGCAGCGTTCCCGGCCGTCCTGGGTGAGGTGGCCGTACTTGTCCACCGTGACCTTGATCGAGCGATGCCCGAGCCAGCGAGACACTTCGTGAATGGACACGCCGCTCGTCAGGGTCACGGTGGCACACTTTTGTTACAAATTGTGCGGATTGAGCCTTTTTCGGTCTGACACTGATGGCCACGTGTCGGACGGTTCTACGGAACGACGAAGCTCCTGGTAGACGGGTTCTCGACCAAGATCGCCCGCAACCATCAGGTGCTTCGTGTGCTTGTCCACCCGTCGTCGATCGACCTGTCCAGTCGCACCCTGCGGTGCCTGACCGAACGGCTCGCTGTGCGAGCTGTTCGTGATGATCGGCCGGCTCGGCCGCTCCCTCGGCGTCCATCTGCTGCTCGCCTCGCAGCGCCTGGAGGAGGGGCGCATGCACCAGCTGGAGAGCCACCTCTCCTACCGCATCGGCCTGCGCACCTTCTCCGCCATGGAGAGCCGCGGCGTCCTCGGCGTGCCCGACGCCCACCACCTGCCGCCCACCCCCGGCAGCGGCTACCTCAAGAGCGGTGTCGAGGCCCTCACCCGGTTCCGTGCCGCCTACGTCTCCGGCGCGTACAAGCCCCGGCGCGGCAGCGTGCAACAGGCCCAGATCGCCCGGCAGGTGGTGCCGTGGGGCACCGGCTGGGTGGTGCCGCGGACCCTGCCCGCCGCCCCCGACCCGGAACCGGCCGCCGAGCCGGAGACCGGTGAGACCCTGCTCGGCCTGGCCCTGGAACGGCTCCGCGACAGCGGACCGCCCGCCCACCAGGTGTGGCTCCCGCCGCTGGACGCCCCGCCCAGCCTGGACGCCCTGCTGCCGCCCCTGGTGCCGGACCCCGACTTCGGCCTCACCACCGCGGGATCACCGGACCGGGGCAGGCTCAGGGTGCCGGTCGGCATCGTCGACAGGCCCTTCGAGCAGGTGCGCGACCTGCTCACCGTCGACCTCTCCGGCGCGGGCGGACACGTCGCCGTCGCGGGCGGTCCGCAGAGCGGCAAGAGCACCCTGCTGCGCACCCTCATCACGGCGCTCGCGCTCACCCACACCCCCCGCGAAGTCCAGTTCTACTGCCTCGACTTCGGCGGCGGAGCGCTCGTCGGGCTCGCCGGACTGCCGCACGTGGGCGGCGTCGCGGGCCGGCTCGACCGCGAACGCGTCTCCCGGACCCTGGCCGAGGTCACCTCGCTGCTCAACCGCCGCGAACTGTTCTTCCAGGAGGAGGGCATCGACTCGATGGCCACCTACCGCAAGCGGCGGGCGGCCGGCCAGTACCCCGACGAACCGTTCGGCGACGTGTTCCTCGTCGTGGACGGGTGGGCGACCGTACGCTCCGACATGTTCGACGACGTCGCCGTCTTCAACGGCCTGGCCTCGCGCGGCCTCAACTACGGCGTCCACCTGATGGTCGGCACCTCCCGCTGGGTCGAGCTGTCCGCCGCCCTCCGCGACCAGATCGGCACCCGTCTGGAACTGTGGATGGGCGACCCCATGGACTCCGCCGTCGACATCCGCAAGGCCGCCGCCGTCCCCACCTCGCCGGGCCGCGGCCTCAGCCCGGACAAGCTGCACTTCCTCACCGCGCTGCCGCGCATCGACGGCCAGGAACAGGCCGAGGACCTGACCGAGGCGCTCACCGACCTGGTCGAGGCCGTCGCCGAGAGCTGGGACGCCCCGTACGCGCCCCCGGTACGGATGCTGCCGACCAGCCTCCCCGCCCGCGAACTCCCCGCCTCCGAGCAGCCGCTGCGCATCCCGATCGGCCTGGACGAGGCCGAACTCGCCCCGGTCTGGCACGACTTCGCGCAGAGCCCGCACCTGGTGCTGGTCGGCGACACCGAGAGCGGCAAGACCAGTGCCCTGCGCCTGATCGCCCAGCGCATCATGGCCGCCCACACCCCCGACGAGGCCCGCATCCTGGTCGTCGACTACCGCCGCGAACTGGTCGAGGCGGTTCCCGAGGAGTACCGCCTGGGCCACGCGGTCGCCGCCGACCCGCTGCGCGAACTCGTCGACGGCGTGGGCCGCGCCATGGTCGTCCGCACCCCCGGCGAGGACATCTCGCCGGCCCGGATGCGACGCGCCGACTGGTGGCAGGGCCCGCGCCTGTTCATCCTGGTCGACGACTACGAGATGGTCGGCTCCGGCTTCAACAGCCCCTTCGAACCGCTGCTGGCGCATCTGCCGCTCGGCTACGAACTCGGCCTGCACTTGGTGGTGGCCCGCGCCGCCACCGGCGCGTCCCGCCTCGACCCGGTGATGCGCAAGCTCCAGGAGGTCAACTCCCCGGCCCTGCTGATGTCCTGTCCGCCCACGGAGGGCTACGTCTTCGAGAACGTCAAGCCGCGCATCCTGCCGCCGGGCCGGGCGCTGCGCATCGCACGGCGCAAGGCCGCCCTCGTCCAGCTGGCCCTTCCCGACGAGCCGGACGGGCCGGCCGAGGAGGGCTGAGCGCCGCCCGGGCGACCTTCGACCGGGAAGCGGACGCGGCATGGTGCGTGCGATGTCCGGGCGCCCGGATGCCCTCGTGGCGGAGCCACCGGGGCATCGGCGACGCCGGAAGGCGCGCGTGCCGGGCGTGGCCGCCCGGTCGGGGCATCCGGCGGGCTCCGCGCCACCCGCGCGGAACGGACCAGCCCGCTGCCCGTCGGCGGGGCGCCGACCCGGCCCACGCGCGGGTCAGCGCGCGCCAGGGCCGTCCGCGCCCAGCCGCCCCGGCCGCCAGCGGCGCTCACGGCCACGCGGCAGCACCACCGCGAGGAACGCCACCAGCAGGATCGTGCCGCCCGCCCCCGCCGCGACCAGATACGCGGTGGCACGGGCCCCGCCGTGTCCGGTGGCTCGGGCAGCCGCACCGGTTCGGCCGCCGCGGCCCGGGACGGCGCCGCGGCGGGAGCGACACCCGACACCGCGCCGTACGGATCCAGCGCCGGCAGGTCCCCCGGACAGGCCGTCTCCAGGATCCAGGCCCGCACCCGGTCCGCGGTCAGATCCGGGTGGTACGCGCGGACCAGCGCCGCCGCGCCCGCCGTCACCGCCGCCGCCAGGGACGACCCCGACGCCGTCCACTTGCCGTCGCCCACCGGCCCCGGACCGACCAGCGCCGCACCGGGGGCGGACAGGTCGGCGTGCCGGTGGCGCGGCGCGTTCTCGGCCCGGCCGCCCTGCGGCCCCGTGTCGAGGACGGCCAGCGCCCCGGCCGGCGCCGCGGGCGCGGGCGGTGCCTCGGACACGCCCGGCGGCAGGCTGTCCGCCGCGGCCGGGACGACGACCAGGGCGTCCTTCCGCGCGGCCACCTCCATCGCGGCCCGCACCGCCTTGTCGGCCCCGTCCAGCGGAGCCGTCACCGTGATCACGTCCGCGCCGGCCTCGGCCGCCTCCCGGACCCCGGCCGCCAGCCGGGCCGGGTCCGGCTCGCCCCGGGTGCCGGTGCCCCGCACCGCCAGCACTCGCGCGCGCGGGGCGACGCCGGAGAACCCCTGGCCCGTGGTCGCCGCCCCGGCGGCCAGACCGGCCTGGAAGGTGCCCCGGCCCACACAGTCCCGGTCGGCGTCACCGAGCGCCCGCACCCGGCCCGCCAGCACGGTGGGGGAGTCGCTGACCCCCGTGCCCACGACCGCCACGGTCACCCCCTCGCCCCGCGACAGCCGCCACACCTGGTCCAGCGACAGGGCCTGCCGTGTCCACGGCGCGTCCGGGGTGACGCGCCCTTTGTGGGACGTGCATTTCTGGTCGGCGGCGAGCCGTTCGGGCATGCCGGGCAGGGCCACCCGTCCGCCGTCGTCAGCGTGCGCGAGCGGCCCCGGCAGCACTGCGGCGAGGGTGGAGATGCACAGCAACAGCGTGGTACGGCGACGCATGGGACCGGTCCTCGGACGGCTCGGCGGGCGGGGTTCAGTGGTGCGGCAGGTCCTCGGGCAGCAGCATCCGCAGATCGTCCAGACTCGGCGCGGCGACCGCGCTCAACCGACCGGCCTGACGGGTCATCATCTGTTCCAGCGTCTGCCGCGCGAGCCGCGCGTTGCCGAACGAACGGCCTCTCGGTACCGCGTCGAAGTACGCGCGCAGCGCCGAAGCGGCGCCCGGCGCGCACTCGTATCCGTTGTCCGCCGCGTGCTGCCGGACGATGGTGACCAGTTCGTCCGAGGAGTAGTCCGGGAACTCGACGTGCCGGGTGAACCGGGAGGCGAGGCCGGGGTTGGAGTCGAGGAAGCGGTCCATCTCGGCCGTGTACCCGGCCACGATCACCACCACCTCGTCCCGGTGGTCCTCCATCAGCTTCAGCAGTGTGTCCACCGCCTCCTGGCCGAAGTCCGAGCCACCGCCCCGCCCGGGGGTGAGGGTGTACGCCTCGTCGATGAACAGCACCCCGCCCAGGGCCTTGTCGAAGGTCTCGGTGGTCTTGATGGCGGTGCCGCCGATGACCTGTGCCACCAGGTCCGCCCGCGACACCTCCACCAGATGGCCGGAGCGCAGCACGCCGAGCGAGGCCAGGATCGAGCCGTAGAGGCGGGCGACCGTCGTCTTGCCGGTGCCGGGCGGCCCCGCGAAGACCAGATGGCGGCTCATCGGCGGGGCGGGCATGCCGAGGCTGGCCCGGCGCTGCGCCATCCGGTTCAGGTTGATCAGGGTCAGCACCTGCTGCTTGACGTCGTCCAGGCCGATCAGCGACTCCAGTTCGGCCACCGGTCCGGCCCCGGTCCGCGGGGCGTCCGCCACCGGGACCGCGCCGCCCGGCAGCCGCCCGTCGCCCGCCGCCTCCGCGCCCGCCGCGGTGCCTCAGGCGTCCGGGGCGCCGTTCTCCGCGCTGGTCAGCCCCTCGACGGCGAGGCGGTCGCCGGGTACGGCCTGGCGCAGCCCGCTGCCCCGGTTCTCCCGCAGCGTGCAGCCGATCAGCGACACCGGGTCGGCGCCCTCGACCCGAACCCCGTCGGCGGCCGAGCCGGTCACCTCGCAGGCGTTCAGCGCGGCGCGGGCCCCGGCCGCCACCAGCACACCGTGCTCGCCGGAGCCGGTCACCCGGGCCCGCGCGGCGGCCAGTTCGCCCTCCGCGTCGACCTGTACGCCCGAGGCGGCGCACTCCTCCACCGAGGTGTCGCGCAGCGTGAGCGTCCCGAGCGCGGCCACGTGGACACCCGCCGCCCCGGCGGCGCGCAGCCGCCCACCGCCGACGTACAGGTTGCCGTGGCCCGAGACGTGGACCGCCGAGCCGGACGGCTCCTCGACGGCGCAGTCCTCCAGGCGGCCCCGGCCGTCCTTGGAGACCTCCACGCCGTGGCCGCCGCAGCGGGCGACGGTCGCCCGGCGCAGCAGCGGGTTGGCCCCGGCGCGGATCACGATCCCGCTGCCCCCGGCGTCCAGCACCTCCAGCCGGTCGAGCTCGGCCGCCGAGTCCTCTTCCAGCAGCAGTCCGGTGCCCTCCGCGTCCCGGACGACGACGCCGGTCAGCACGGGGGAGGAGAAGCCGCAGACCCGGACCGCGGGCTCCACGGCGGCGGTGAACACGCAGTCCTTCACCGTGCCGCGACTGCGCTCGGTGACCAACAGCCCGTGTCCGGCGGTGCGTTCGCCGCGGCAGCCGCTCAGTGTGGGGGAACTGCCCGCACCCACCACGAAGCCGTGCCCGGTGGTGTCGCGCACGGTGACGTCCTCCAGGACGGTCCGGCCGGTGCTGTTCACGAACACCCCGACCACACACTCGCGGACCGTGCCGCGCACCACCACGGCCGAGCTGTCCTCCTCGACGGCGACACCGGGTTTGTCCGCCGCGGATATCTCGCAGTCCTCGACCAGCACGTGGGCCTGGCCGTTGGCGAGGACGCCGTTGCCCCGGGCGTCGCGGAGCCGGCTCGCGCGCACCGAGATCCGCCCGCGCTCCCCGGCCACCACCGCGGAGGTTCCCAGGTGTTCGACGACGCAGTCCTCCAGCAGGCTCTCGGTGCCGGACGTGGCCACCACGCCCGCGCCCGCCGGATTGCTGATCCGGCACTGACGCAGCGCCAGCGACCCGCCGCCCCGCGCGAACAGCGCCGCCCAGGACGAGCCGTGCACGTCGCAGCGGTCCAGGGCGAGTTGGCCGCGCGGCACGTCCACGACCGGGAGCTCGTCGTCGTGCCCCCGCAGGACCAGGTCGCTCACCATCACCGCGTCCCCGGTGAGCGTCAGCGCCGGGCCGCGCCGGGGCGCCAGCTCCACCGTCCCCCGCCCCTCGGCGGCACTCAGGGTGATGGAGACCGCCACGGTCACGCTCTCCTCGTACCGTCCCGGCGCGATGCTGACGACCGCTCCGGTGCGGGCCCGGGCGACGGCCTGTGCGACGGTGCGGCAGTCGCCCGTCCCGTCGGCTGCGACGGTGAGCACCTGGCGTGACACGTTCTTACCTCCCGGACCCCGGTGCCCGTGGGGCGTGGCGGGGACGCGCGGCATGCTGGGGCGTGTGGAACTGATGTGCCCATCATGCCTGTTGGCGCAGGTGGCCCGCCACAGTGGCCCGCGCCGGCGAACCGGCCGGGGCGCACCGCGCGGCCGGGGGGTGGGGTCGCCCGGCCGCGCGGCTCGTGTCCGGCCCTCCGAGTGGCCGGACGTCTCTCGGAGCGTGTCGGGCGGCCTCCGGCCCAAGGCCACCCGACAGGCGCTCAGCGCAGAGCCTTGATCAGCTCCCCGTCGGTGGTGTCGCCGCTCAGCTCCCAGAAGAAGGTGCCGCCCAGACCCTGCTGGTCCTTGTAGTCCATCTTTCCGGCGATGGTGGCCGGGGTGTCGTAGCTCCACCAGTTGTTGCCGCACCGCGCGTACGCCGTGCCGGCCACCGTGCCGGTCGTCGGGCAGCTGTTCTTGAGGACCTTGTAGTCCTCGATGCCGGTCTCGTAGGTGCCGGGGGCGGCGCCGGTGGCGGTGCCGCCGGGCGCGTCCTGGGTGACGCCGGTCCAGCCGCGGCCGTAGAAGCCGATGCCGAGCAGCAGCTTGGACGCCGGGACGCCCGTCTCCTTCAGCTTGGCGATGGTGGCCTCGCTGTTGTACCCGTCCTGCGGGATGCCCTCGTAGGAGCTCAGCGGGGAGTGCGGGGCGGTCGGTCCCTGCGCGTCCCAGGCGCCGAAGTAGTCGTACGTCATCGGGTTGTACCAGTCGACGTGCTTCGAGGCCCCGCCGTAGTCGACCGCGTCGAGCTTGCCGCCGTCGGAGGCGTCGGCGGGGATCGCCGCGGTGACCAGGTTGTCCGCGCCGAACTTGGAACGCAGCGCGGCCAGCAGGTTGCCGTACGCCTCGCGCCCGCTGGTGTCGCAGGTGAGCCCGCAGGCGTTGGGGTACTCCCAGTCGATGTCGATGCCGTCGAAGACATCGGCCCAGCGCGGGTCCTCGACCAGGTTGTAGCAGGACTCGGCGAACGCGGCCGGGTTCTTCGCCGCTTCGCCGAAGCCGCCGGACCAGGTCCAGCCGCCGAACGACCAGATCACCTTGAGGTCCGGGTGCAGCTTCTTGAGCTTGCGCAGCTGGTTGAAGTTGCCGCGCAGGTCCTGGTCCCAGGTGTCGGCGACCCCGTCGACCGACTGGTCGGCGGTGTACGCCTTCTCGTAGTCGGCGTACGAGTCACCGATCGCGCACTTGCCGCCGGTCACGTTGCCGAAGGCGTAGTTGATGTGGGTGAGCTTGTCGGCCGAGCCCGAGGTCTCGATGTTCTTGACGTGGTAATTGCGCTGGTAGACACCCCAGTTGGTGAAGTAGCCGACCACCTTGTCGCCGGCCGCCGTGGGGGAGGCGGCCGGTGCGGCGGGGGCCGCGCCGGCGGGGGCGGTGCCGGCCACGCCCAGGAGGGCGGCGCCGAGGGCCGTGGTGCAGGCGGCCGCGGCGAAGGCCCGTACGCGGGTGCGGGCGCGGTGCTGTCCGGACATCTTGTCTCCTCGTGGGGGAGGGAACGTGGTGGGGGGAGTCCGGCCCTTCCGTGAACTTGGCATGAACGCGGAAATGCCGGTCCGGGTGAAACCGTAGATGGACTAGACCAGTTGGGTCAATGGTTCGGACCAATTCCGCTGATCGTTCCGGCTGTCTCCGAGTCGCCCGCCGACCCCGTGACGGATATCGTCCGATCGGGCATACTCAAGCCGCCACAGCCGCTGGCCAGCAGCTCTCGTAATCCGGGGGACCGGCATCGGTTGGGTGGCAGTGCTCTTCCGGGCGCTGTCCCAAAGCCCCCGGCGGCGCCGCCCACACCCCGCGCGCGCGACCGCCGCCACGCCCGACAGGGAGGAGAGCGCATCATGTCCGACCGTGCCCCGTTCTCGGTGGAACGCCGTCTGCCGACCGAGGAGGCCGGGCAACTGCTCGCCCTCGTCCGCGACATCGCCCAGCGGGAGATCGCGCCGCGGGCGGCCGAGGAGGAGGAAGCGGGCCGGTTCCCGCGCGAGGTCTTCACCCTCCTCTCCGAGTCCGGACTGCTCGGACTGCCCTACGACTCCGGCCACGGTGGCGGCGACCAGCCCTACGAGGTCTACCTCCAGGTCCTGGAGGAGCTCGCGGCGGCCCGGCTCACCGTCGGCCTCGGCGTCAGCGTCCACTCCCTCGCCTGCCACGCGCTCGCCGGATACGGCACCGAGGAGCAGCGGGACGCGCACCTCCCGGCGATGCTGGGCGGGGGCCTGCTGGGGGCCTACTGCCTCTCCGAGCCCGCTTCCGGATCCGACGCCGCATCGCTGCGCACCAAGGCCGTGCGGGACGGCGACGACTGGGTCGTCACCGGCACCAAGGCGTGGATCACCCACGGCGGGATCGCGGACTTCTACACGGTCCTGGCGCGCACCGGCGGCGAGGGGGCCCGCGGCATCACCGCCTTCCTGGTGCCCGGCGACGCCGAGGGGCTGAACGCCGCCGCGCCGGAGAAGAAGATGGGCATGAAGGGCTCGCCCACCGCCCAGCTGAACTTCGACGGCGTACGGATCCCCGACGCGCGCCGCGTCGGCGACGAGGGCCAGGGCTTCGCGATCGCCCTGTCCGCGCTGGACTCCGGACGCCTGGGCATCGCCGCCTGCGCGATCGGTGTCGCCCAGGCGGCCCTGACCGAGGCCGTCTCCTACGCCACCGGGCGGCAGCAGTTCGGCCGCCCCATCGCGGACTTCCAGGGCCTGCGCTTCATGCTCGCCGACATGGCCACCCGTATCGAGGCGGGCCGGGCGCTGTACCTGGAAGCGGCCCGGCTGCGCGACGAGGGCAAGCCGTTCTCGCGCCAGGCGGCGATGGCCAAGCTGTTCTGCACGGACGCGGCGATGCAGGTCACCACCGACGCCGTCCAGGTCCTCGGCGGCTACGGCTACACCGCCGACTTCCCCGTGGAGCGGCTGATGCGCGAGGCCAAGGTGCTCCAGATCGTCGAGGGCACCAACCAGATCCAGCGGATGGTCATCGCCCGCCATCTCGCGGGTCCCGAGACCCGCTGAGCCGAGGCGGGCGCTCCGACCACACGGGCGTCGTCATGATCCGGTTCCACTCCTGGTCCCGGTGGCCCGGCAGGGTCCGCCCGTGCCGCTCCCAATGACGCAGCAGGGCCCGGAAGATGGGCGGATCGGCGGAGTGCGGCGGCGTCCGGGACGCCGACCGCGCACCGGGCTGCGGAACCGATTCTTCGGAAGCGGGGACGGCGAGACGGCGACGACCGGTACCGGTCGTCGTGTGCGGCGGGGTCATACCCGGCCAACGGTGAGGGGCGGGAGCGGGTCACTGCCCGAGCGATTCGAGAGCCCGTTCGCCCCTTCCCCGGGCGGCTTCTCCGGGGGCCGTTCCCCGGGGCGGCGGTCCCTCGGGCGGGGCGCCGCCGGACCGCGGCGTCGTGCGGTTCCCGGCCTCGGGCCGGACGCGCCCCCCGGGCGGACGGGCCCGGACGGTCACCGGGCCGTACCGCGGGGCGAGGGGAGCGGCTCAGGCGGCCTCGCGCCGCATCCGCGGCGCCCGCATCGGGCGCGAGCCGGGACCGCCCGCGTGCGAGAACGGCTGCATCCTCCAGTCGAGCCCCTGAGGGAGCGTCAACAGCAGTCCGCCGTCATGCTCCTGGAGATCGGGCGACTCGTCCGCGGGCCGTGTCCGGGAAACCGCGCGGCCCGTTCCGGAGCAGACCTGCAGGACGAACGGGTTCCACGGAGTCGGGCACAGCGCGTGTTCCGGCAGCACGTCCTCGTCCGCGAGCAGCGCGATCGGCTGCGCGCAGTCCGGGCAGATCACCCGGTACATCTCGAACATGTCGTACGGATCGGCGACCGCGTCGTCGTCCGGATCGACGGAATCCGGTTCGAAGCGTTCGGTGAGCTTCAAGCTCTGCATGGGATTTTCCCCCCTCGGGTGGGCCCGGTCCGGCGCCGTGGCCTGGACCACAGCAAGCACTTCCCGTCGCGCGTCGGCCGTAACCGTGAGGCGGCGTGCTAACCAGCCGTAATCCTGTGGCGTTCGTCACATGACGGGCGCAGGTGCCGCTCCGGGGCCCTCGCCGCTGTTCCTGGAGACGCCCGGGCAATAGGTTGACCGCATGGAGGAGCTGGACCGACAGATCGTTGAGCTGCTCGTCAAGGACGGGCGGATGAGCTACACCGACCTGGGCAAGGCCACGGGCCTGTCCACATCGGCCGTTCATCAGCGCGTCCGCAGACTGGAGCAGCGCGGAGTGATCCGGGGCTACGCCGCGGTCGTCGACCCGGAGGCGGTGGGTCTGCCGCTCACCGCGTTCATCTCGGTGAAACCCTTCGACCCGAGCGCGCCGGACGACATCGCCGAGCGGCTCGCCGACGTCCCCGAACTGGAGGCGTGCCACAGCGTCGCGGGCGACGAGAACTACATCCTCAAGGTGCGGGTCGCGGCGCCGCTGGAGCTGGAGCACCTGCTCACCCGGATCCGTTCGCTGGCCGGCGTCTCCACCCGTACCACCGTCGTCCTGTCCACGCCGTACGAGGCCCGGCCCCCGAAGATCTGAGAACCTGTCGGGTGATCTTCGGCCGGAAGGCGGACGCGGCAGGGTGCGTGCGGTTCCGAGGCGGCGGGATGTCCCCGTGGGGGAGCCGCACGGGCGTTTCGTCGACGCCGGAAGCGTGCGTGCCCGGGGCGTGGCCGCCCGGCCGGAGGTCGCCCGACAGGCTCCGAGGGGGTCGCGGACAGGACGGCCGCGGACAGGCGCGAGACTGGTCCCATGACCGAGAGCACCGCCCACCAGAGCGAACACCGCACCGTGCTGCTGCGCGGTGGAGACGTCCACAGCCCCGCCGACCCCTTCGCCACCGCCATGGTCGTCGAACGCGGCCATGTCGCCTGGGTGGGTTCGGAAGGGGCCGCCGACGCCTTCGCGAGCGGCGTCGACGAGGTGATCGACCTCGACGGCGCCCTGGTAGCCCCCGCGTTCACCGACGCCCATGTGCACACCACCGCGACCGGTCTGGCGCTCACCGGACTCGACCTCTCCGCCGCCCGGACCCTCGACGAGGCACTCGGTCTGCTGCGCGCGTACGTGGCCGCGCACCCCGCCGACCGGGTCGTCCTCGGCCACGGCTGGGACGCCACGCGCTGGCCGGAGCAGCGCCCCCCGTCGCGCACCGAACTCGACGCCGCCGCGGGCGGGCGGGCGGTCTACCTGCCCCGCGTCGACGTGCACTCCGCCGTCGTCACCACCGCCCTGCTGGACCTGGTCCCCGGCGTCACCGGGCTGACCGGCTACCACCCCGACGCCCCGCTCACCGACGCCGCCCACCACGCGGTGCGCGCCGCGGCCCACGGAGCCGTCTCCCCGCGCCAGCGGGCCGACGCCCAGCGGGCCGCCCTGCGCCGCGCCGCCTCCCTGGGCATCGGCACCGTCCACGAGTGCGGCGGCCCCGACATCTCCGACGAGGAGGACTTCACCGGACTGCTGAGGCTCGCGGCCGAGGAGAGCGGCCCGCGGGTCTTCGGCTACTGGGCCGAGGAGGTCGCCGACGAGAAGGACGCCCGCCGCGTCAGGGAACTCGGCGCGGTCGGCGCGGCGGGGGACCTGTTCGCCGACGGCTCGCTCGGCTCGCACACCGCCTGCCTGCACGAGCCGTACGCCGACGGCCCGTCCGGGAACACGGGCACCGCCCATCTCGACGCGGCACGGATCGCCGCCCATGTCACGGCCTGCACCGAGGCCGGACTCCAGGCCGGTTTCCACGCCATCGGCGACGCGGCGGTCTCCGCCGTGGTGGAGGGTGTCCGGTCCGCCTCCGAGAAGCTCGGCCTCGCCCGGATCCGGGCCGCCCGGCACCGCGTCGAGCACGCCGAGATGCTCACCCCCGAGACCGTCGCCGCCTTCGCGGAACTGGGCCTGACCGCATCGGTGCAGCCCGCCTTCGACGCCGCGTGGGGCGGGGAGGACGGCATGTACGCGCGGCGGCTGGGCGCCGAGCGGGCCAGGACCCTCAACCCGTACGCGGCGCTCCTGCGGGCCGGTGTGCCGCTGGCGTTCGGCTCGGACAGCCCGGTGACCCCGCTGGACCCCTGGGGGACCGTACGGGCCGCCGCCTTCCACCGCACGCCCGAGCACCGGATCTCCGTGCGCGCGGGCTTCACCGCCCACACCCGGGGCGGCTGGCGGGCCGTCGGCCGCGACGACGCGGGCACGCTCGTGCCCGGTGCCCCGGCCGACTACGCGGTCTGGCGCACCGGCGGCCTCGTGGTCCAGGCGCCGGACGACCGGGTCGCCCGCTGGTCGACCGACCCCAGGTCGGGCACCCCCGGACTGCCGGATCTCACCCCGGGCGCCGAACTCCCGGTCTGCCTGCGGACGGTGGTCTTCGGACAAACGGTCTACGTACGGCCGAACGAGTGACGTGCGGACATTTCGCACCGTCGATCGAGGGTTCCGACGTTCCGCCACGACCTGCGGATCTTCGCCACTGACCAGGCAGGTTCCATGAACGTCGCAGGTCAGACGGGTATTGACAGAAAGCGCCCACCGGCCGGTAGGTTCGGCCGGGTCCACCACAGGACGCCCGACCGGTCGAACCTCCACGCAGTCGTCGAACGCCGCTGGGTCACGGGGTGGTGTGCCGTACCGGCGCGCCATCACTGACAGCCAGGTTCAGCGCCCGCGCCTCGGTGGCGAAGGAAGGCATCGCCGGACGGGGGTGCGACCCGGGTGGGGCCCGGACGTTCAGTAGACAACGGCTCTCGGTCGACCCGCAGCCAGCGGGTCCCAGGTCGGCCCGAAGGGCGCCGGGCCCCCATCCGTAGCCTCCTCGCGCGGTCGCGTCCATCTCCTGGTCCCGTCCGTGCTTTTCTGTCCGCACTTCCCCGCTTCTGTCCCCCGCGGGTGCCCGACCGTGTCGGCGTACGGCCCCCGGACGCTGGATATGGTGTGCATCTGCGTACGGACTGAAGGGGCAGTAAGTGAACGACGGCGGTCAGAGGCGATACGGCCCGCTCGGCAGAACCTTGGTGATCATTCCGACCTACAACGAGGCCGAGAACATCAAGCCGATCGTCAGCCGGGTGCGCGCCGCCGTGCCGGAGGCCGACATCTTGGTCGCCGACGACAACAGCCCCGACGGCACCGGCAAGGTCGCCGACGAGATCGCCGCCGAGGACGAGCAGGTCCGGGTGCTGCACCGCGAGGGCAAGGAAGGACTGGGCGCCGCCTATCTCGCGGGCTTCCGCTGGGGCATGGAGCGCGGCTACGGCGTGCTCGTGGAGATGGACGCCGACGGTTCCCACCAGCCCGAGGAACTGCCCCGGCTGCTCACCGCGCTCAAGGGCGCCGACCTGGTGCTCGGCTCCCGCTGGGTGCCGGGCGGCCGAGTGGTCAACTGGCCGAAGTCCCGCGAGATGATCTCGCGCGGCGGCAGCACCTACTCCCGGATCCTCCTCGGACTGCGGACCAGGGACGTCACGGGCGGCTACCGGGCCTTCCGCGCCGAGACCCTGAAGGGCATCGGCCTGGACAGGGTCGCCTCCCAGGGCTACTGCTTCCAGGTCGACCTGGCCCGTCGCGCCGTCGAGGCCGGCTACCACGTCGTCGAGGTCCCGATCACGTTCGTGGACCGGGAGATCGGCGACTCGAAGATGAGCCGCGACATCCTCGTCGAGGCGCTGTGGCGGGTCACCTCCTGGGGGGTCGCCACCCGCACGAACCGGGCCCTCGGCCGCAAGGCCGTCTGAGCCGGCGGGCGGCCGGATCCGGCCGCCCCACCCCCCTACGCCGTTCGGACGCGCCTACGGGCACACTGGGGACCATGACGACCGGTACAGGCACACCGCCCCCGACCGCACCGAGGCGTTCACGCGCCCGCACCTTCGTCCCGCTCGCCGTCGCCGCCTGGGCAGTGCTGGAGATCTGGCTGCTCACCGTCGTGGCCGACGCGGCCGGCGGGTTCGCCGTGCTGCTGCTCCTGGTGGCGGGGATCGTCCTCGGGGCGGCGGTGGTGAAGCGGGCCGGCCGCCGGGCCTTCCGCAATCTCACCGATACCCTCCAGCGGATGCCGGGGCAGCCCGGCGCCGACACCACCGGGCGGACGGCTCCCGAGGGCGGCGGGGGCAACGGCTTCCTGATGCTCGGCGGACTGCTGCTGATGGTCCCGGGACCGGTCTCCGACGTGGCGGGGCTCCTGCTGCTGGTGCCGCAGGTCCGCTCGATGCTCGGGCGATACACCGAGCGCTCGCTGGAACGCCGGATGCGCACAGCATCCCCCGGCAGCATCTCCGACGCCTTTCAGCAGGCCCGCATTCACCGGCCGGACGGAAAGATCGTGCAGGGTGAGGTCGTCCGCCACGACGACGCGCCGCAGCCGGGCTCCCGCACCGACGACGGCCCCCGGCCGCCACTGACCCCCTGATCCCGTACGGGCCGGCGCCGGTTCCTGAGGCCCGGCCCGTTCACGGACGGCCGTGCGCGGCCGTGCCCGTGTACCGGACGCGACAGAGCCGCGGGCCGTGGTGCACACACTGGGTGTGCCACGGCCCGCGGCTCTGTCGTACTGCGGTGCCCTGCGGTCAGGCGGACTTCCGGCTGTCCCGCGGGTGCACGGCGATGTTCATGGCTCCGGAGCGCAGAACCGCCAGCCTCTCGGCCAGCACCTCTTCCAGCTCCTCGCGCGTGCGCCGCTCCATGAGCATGTCCCAGTGCGTGCGCGCGGGCTTGCCCTTCTTCTCCTCGGGGCCATCCCCGTCCACCAGGAGTGCCATGGCGCCGCACGCCTTGCACTCCCACTCCGGCGGAATCTCCGCCTCTACCGAGAAGGGCATCTCGAATCGATGTCCGTTCTGGCATGCGTACTCCACCGCCTGGCGCGGGGCCAGATCGATGCCGCGGTCCGTCTCGTAGCTGGTAACCACGAGCCGCGTGCCGCGGAGAGCTCGCTCACTCATGAATCGTGCCTCCCGGGCTTGTCGCCCACAGGACAGGTGTCGCTGTCGTCGTCATCCGGTCAACGTCCGGTCGGCGGTAAAGATTCCCGTTGCCGGTCATGCGTCGCCCGTCGTGCCGCTGCTTCTTCAGGGTTGGGGTACCCGCCAATGCCCGGTTTGTCACATCTGGCGGAAGTTGTCACCCAACGGTTTTGCTTCTTCCACTCGCAGTAACGGTCCTCCGGGCAGGCCAAAGGCGTACACTACCGGCCTTTCACTTCAACGTCTAAATCCGCTCCGGGACAGGGTTCCCCGCAGCCGCCACGGCCCGGCGAATCGGCACCCTGGCGAGCAGTACGGAACCGATCACGAAAAAGATCACCAGCGACATGATCGCATCTCGATAGCTTCCGGTCAGCTGATATGCGAGACCGAACACCAGCGGCCCCAGCCAGCTCAGTCCGCGGTCGCTCATCTCGTACGCGGAGAAGTACTCGGCCTCCTTGCCCTCCGGCACCAGATGCGAGAACAGGGAGCGGGACAGCGCCTGGCTGCCGCCGAGCACCATGCCGATCGCCGAGGCCAGCACGTAGAAGAAGAGCGGCGCGTCCGCGGGCAGGACGTAGCCGGCGAGAACGATCAGGGTCCAGACGACGAGCGAGCCGAGGATCGTGCGCTTCGCGCCGTAACGCCGTGCCAGCCGGCCCATCCCCAGCGCCCCCGCCACCGCGAGCACCTGGACCAGCAGCACGGCTGTGATCAGTGTCGTCTGGTCGAGCCCCAGCTCCTCGGAGCCGTACACCGACGCCTGGGAGATCACCGTCTGCACGCCGTCGTTGTAGACCAGGTACGCCAGCAGGAAGGAGAGCGTCAGCGGATGGCGGCGCATGTCGCGCAGCGTCGCGACCAGCTGCCGCCATCCCGGGCCTGCCGCGCCCGCGCCCGGTCCGGCGCCGCTCCGGGGCGTCCGGCGGTCGCGCAGCCGCCGCAGCGGGACCAGGGTGAAGACGCCCCACCAGACACCGGCCGACGCCAGGCAGATCCGTACCGCGTCCCCCTCGGAGAGCCCGAACGAGTCGTGGGCCGTGTACAGCACCAGGTCGAGGACCAGGACGAACGCCCCCGAGGTGTAGCCGAACGCCCAGCCGCGCGAGGAGACCTCGTCCCGTTCGTCCGGTTCGGAGATCTGCGGCAGATAGGCGTTGTAGAGGACCATCGACACCGAGAACGCCGCGTTCGCCACGATGAGCAGGAACGCGCCCAGCAGATAGCGGTGGCCCTCCAGGAAGAACATGCCGGTCGTGGCGGCGGCCCCCACGTAGGCGGCGGCCGCGAGCAGCGGCTTCTTGCGGCCCGTGCGGTCCGCCGCGGCGCCCGCGACCGGCATCGCGATCACCGCGACCACGACGGACACCGAGACCGCGTAGGCGAAGAGCGATCCGGCGCGCACCGGTATGCCGAGCGGGTGCACGAAACCGTCGGCGTCGGCCGCCGCCTTCGCGACCGACGTCAGGTACGGGCCGAGGAACACCGTCAGGACGCTCGTCGAATAGACGGAACAGGCGAAGTCGTAGAAATACCAGCCGCGTTGTTCGCGTATGCGGTCCGCGGCGTCGTCGTCGCGCCCCGACGCGTGTTCCACCGGCCCGGTAGTGTCCGTGGCTTCGGCGCTCAAGCCGTTCCCCCTCGTCGCTCCCCGTGAGCCGCGCGCACGAGCGGCGTCAGGCCCAGGCCCCGCGGTCGCTCAGCACCGTGCGCAGCGTCTCGATGTGATCGGTCATGATGCCATCCACGCCGAGATCGAGGAGCGCGGCCATCCGCTCGGGCTCGTTCACCGTCCACACGTGCACCTGGAGCCCGCGGGCGTGGGCCTCGCGCACGAAGCGCCGGTCGACGACCCTGACCCCGTTCTGGCTCTCCGGCACCTGCGCGCACACCGCGCCGGAACGCAGCGCCGCCGGGATGCCGAGGGAGCGCAGTCGCAGGCCCAGCACCCCGCGCACGCCGTAGGACGTGGCCAGCCGGGGACCCGCGAGACGGTGGGCCCGGGCCACCCGCGCCTCGGAGAACGAACCCACGCACACCCGGTCCCAGGAGTTCGTCCGGCGGATCAGCTCGACCAGCGGGACCAGCGCGGATCCGGCCTTGATGTCGACGTTCCAGCGCGCCTGCGGAAACGTCTCCAGAAGCTCCTCGAACAGCGGCAGCGGCTCGCGCCCGGCCACCCTGGCCCGCCGCACCTCGCTCCACGGCAGCCCGGCTATCCGGCCCCGGCCGTCCGTGACCCGGTCCAGGGTCGTGTCGTGGAAGGCCACCAGCCGGCCGTCCGCCGTGGTGTGCACATCGGTCTCGAAGTAGCGGTACCCGGCGTCGGCGGCGCGGCGGAACGCGGCCGTGGTGTTCTCGATCCCGTCGGCGGCGCCGCCCCGGTGGGCGAAGGGGATCGTCGTGGGGTGGTCCAGGTAGGGATGGCGTACGGAGGTCACCGCGGCAGTATGGCCCGTCCCGGTGTCCGGCCGGTGACACGGGTGCCGCGGCCGGGCGACCCGGAAGCGGCGGACCGGCCGCGGGCGGGCACCGACGCCTCCCCGGGCGCCGACGCCTCCCCGCCCCTCGGTCCGTCCCCGACCGTCCCTCTGCCCTCGCGCGCCGCCCCGTCGGTCCCGGCCGCGGGCCCGCTCCCGGACGTGCCCTCGTCCGTCGGTTCCCCGCCGACCGCGAAAAGGCGCAGGAAGAACTGGGCGAGCGGGCCGATGGCGAGGGCGTAGACGACGGTGCCGACACCGAGGGAGCCGCCCAGCGCGAAACCGGTCACCACCACCGCGACCTCGATCAGGGTGCGGACGAGCCGGATCGAGCGGCCGGTGCGCCGGTGCAGCCCGGTCATGAGCCCGTCGCGCGGACCCGGACCGAACCGTGCCGCTATGTACAGGCCGGTCGCGACCCCGTTGAGCACCACCCCCGCGACCATCAGCGCGATCCGGGCCGCGACGCCGTGCACGGCAGGCACGAGCGCGAGCGTGCCGTCCATGGCGATGCCGATGACGAAGACGTTGGAGACGGTGCCGAGACCGGGGCGCTGCCTGATCGGTATCCACAGCAGCAGCACGACGGCGCCGACGACGATCGACACGACCCCGATGGAGAGCCCGCTGCGCTCCGAGAGCCCCTGGTGCAGCACCCCCCACGGTTCGAGACCGAGACCGGCGCGGACCAGGAGCGCCGAACTCGCCCCGTACAGCGCGAGACCGACGTAGAGCTGGACCAGCCTTCGGGCGAGGTGCGCCCCGCGAGGGACGGAGGTGACGGACAAGGGTGCCCCCTGGAGTGGTGGGAGTGGATTGCTGCATGTCACTCTGTGGCAGGGGTTCGGCCACCAACTATGGCCAATTTGAGGAAGGTGGACTGATTTCCATGGCGCAATGGACTTCGGCGGTCGGCGCGGCACAGCTCGCCCGGCAGCTCCAGGCCCAGCGCACCCGGCCCGCCGGGCCGGGTGCGCGCAAGCCGCCCGCTTACCGCGCGCTGGCCGACGGGGTGCGTCTGCTCGTGCTGGAGGGCCGGGTGCCGGTGGCCGCCCGGCTCCCCGCCGAACGCGAACTGGCGCTCGCCCTGTCCGTCAGCCGGACCACCGTCGCCGCCGCGTACGAGGCGCTGCGCACCGAGGGGTTCCTGGAATCCCGTCGCGGGGCCGGCAGCTGGACCGCCGTGCCGGCCGGCAACCCGCTGCCCGCCCGCGGTCTGGAACCGCTGCCCCCGGAGTCGCTCGGCTCGATGATCGATCTGGGCTGCGCCTCGCTGCCCGCCCCCGAGCCGTGGCTGACCCGCGCGGTCCAGGGCGCCCTGGAGGAGCTGCCGCCGTACGCCCACACCCACGGCGACTACCCGGCGGGCCTGCCCGCGCTGCGGCAGATGATCGCCGACCGCTACACCGGTCACGGCGTCCCGACCATGCCCGAGCAGATCATGGTCACCACCGGGGCGATGGGCGCGATCGACGCCATCTGCCATCTCTTCGCGGGGCGCGGGGAACGGATCGCGGTGGAGTCCCCGAGCTACGCCAACATCCTGCAACTGATGCGGGAGGCGGGTGCCCGGCTGGTACCGGTGGCGATGGAGGAGGGGCTCGGCGGCTGGGACATGAACCGCTGGCGGCAGGTGCTGCGCGAGGCGGCGCCGCGCCTCGCCTACGTCGTCGCCGACTTCCACAATCCCACCGGCGCGCTGGCCGACGAGGACCGGCGCCGCGCCCTGGTGGACGCGGCCCGCTCCGCCGGCACGGTCCTGGTCGTCGACGAGACCATGCACGAGCTGTACCTCGACCCGGGCGTACGGATGCCGCGCCGGGTGTGCGCCTTCGATCCGGCGGGCTCCACCGTGCTCACCGTCGGATCGGCGAGCAAGGCGTTCTGGGCCGGCATGCGCATCGGCTGGGTGCGCGCCGCACCGGACGTGATCCGCAGCCTGGTGGCCGCCCGTGCCTACGCGGACATGGGCACCCCCGTCCTGGAGCAGCTGGCCGTCAACTGGCTGATGCGCACGGGCGGCTGGGAGCAGGCGGTGGGGCTGCGGCGCGAACAGGCGCGGGAGAACCGGGACTCGCTCGTCGCCGCGGTCCGCCGGGAGCTGCCCGACTGGGAGTTCTCGGTGCCGGGCGGCGGGCTGACCCTGTGGGTGCGCACCGGAGGGCTCTCCGGCTCCCGGCTGGCGGTGGCCGGGGAAAGGGTCGGGGTGCGGGTGCCGTCCGGGCCCCGGTTCGGGGTCGACGGTGCCTTCGAGGGGTATGTGCGGCTGCCGTTCACGGTGTCGGGACCGGTCGCGGACGAGGCGGCGGTGCGGCTGGCGGCTGCGGCGCGCCTGGTGGGCTCGGGGGCGGCCGGGGAGGTCGAGACGCCGCGGACGTTCGTGGCCTGAGGGCCGGGGTGGCCCCGGGCGCCCGTCGTGCGCGGCGCGTCGGCGCCGGGGCAGGGGGCGGCCCCGGGCGGGCGGGCCCGTCGCCACCGCCCGTCGGTCCACGGGACGACGGCGCTCAGCCACGTGCCTTCGCGCCGTCGCCGGCCAGGGCGGCGGTCGGGCCGGATGGTGCCGCCGGGTCCGAAACGGCCGCTGCGACGGCCGGTGCCATGTCGATCGGGACGGCCGTGCCGGCGGGCTCCGCGACGTCGGCCGCCCCGGCGGGTTCGGCCGCCTCCCGCAGGGCGGGCAGCAGCCCGAGGACCGTCTGCCGCTGGCTCTCGCCGGTCGCCTCGTCGTACGGATCGGGCGTGGCCGGGACCTGGAGGCGCAGCACCGGGCCGGTGCCCAGGCGCGCGTACCCCCGGCCGGGCGGGACGTCCGGTGCCGGGGTGGTGTGCGGCTCCGCGCCCAGCACCGACGCGATCTGGTCGCGCGAGCAGCGGCCGAGCACGACGCGGGCCCGGGTGTGGGTCCGTACGGTCTCGCCGAGGCCGTCCAGGTCGTCGAGCTGGTCGGCCAGGACCACCGTGACGTTGGCCGCCCTGCCGTGCCGCAGCGGCAACTGGAGCAGGTCCCGGGGATCGGGCCGGCCGTCGGTGGCCGCCAGATGGCCGAGGACGCCCGGCCGGTCCAGCAGGATCCAGAGCGGACGCCGGACGTCGTCGGGCACGGGGTGGCCGGCCTGCCGGGCGCGGTTCGCGGTGATCAGCCGTCGCTCGGTCTCGTGGGCCGCCCACTCCAGGGTCGTCAGGGCGCCCGCCGGGCCGCACTCCACGGCCAGTACGCCGTCGCGTCCGGCCAGGCAGGCGTACTCGCCCGTCCCGTTGCCCTCGACGACCAGGACGTCGCCGTGCTGGAGCGCCTGGAGCGCGACGGAGCGCAGCAGGGTCGTGACGCCGCTGCCGGGCTGCCCGACGACGAGCAGGTGCGGTTCGGTGGAACGGGCGCCGGTCCGCCAGACGACCGGGGGCGCGTCCCTGGTGGTGTCCCCGTCGGTCACGGGGACCGTGCGCGGGACCGCGTCGCCGTCGGTGAACCCCAGCACCGTCTCGCCGGGCGCGGTGACGAAGCGCTGGGCGCCGATCGTGGTGGGCAGGGCGTCGAGCGCGCTCATCACGAGCTGGTTGCCCTCCTCGTCCCAGTCGAAGCGGTACTCGCGTCCGCGTCCCGACTTGGCGTGCAGCAGTTCCTCGATCCGGGCGCGGGCGGCGGCCTCGCCGTCGGTGAAGTAGGCGGGGTACGAGATGCGCAGCCGTGTCGGACGGCCGTCGCCGTCGAACGCGTGGTCCCCCAGGACCTTCTGCCAGTCGCCGCCGTGCGCGTAGAGGGGGGCGGGGTCGTCGGCCACGGAGAAGTACGGCACGAGCGCCTCGTACAGGGAACGCAGCCGTGCCGTCTCCGTCTCGTCCGGCCCGGTCCGCACGGGCGTCCGCTCCCGTCCCGCCCAGGCGGCGGCGCCCATCACCGAGACCAGGGCGATGACGGATCCGTACGGGAGGACCGCGAGCCCGAACACGCAGGCCGCGACGGTGAACAGCACGGGACCGCGCTTGTCCTTGGGCGTCGAGGCCCATCTGCGCCGGGCGGTGCCGGCCAGCAGCCGCAGACCACGGGTGACCGTGATCAGCGGCTGGAGGACGTCCGTGGCGTTGTCGGTGGCCGTGCGCGCGAACTCGCGGCCGCGGGTGAGCGAGACGCTGCCGCTGCTGAGGATGCGGGGAAGTGGTCGCCGGGCCACGTCGGTCTCCTGAGCCTGAGGGGGTGGAAGCGGTCGCGGAGGGTCAGAACTTGATCCCGCCCAGGAGGCTGGCGAGGCTCGCGCCCCCCGCGGTGATGCTCGGTGCGATGGCGGTGCCCGCCAGATAGAAGCCGAACAGGGCGGTGACGAGGGCGTGCGACGCCTTGAGGCCGTCCTTCCTGAAGAAGAGGAAGACGATGACGCCGAGAATGACGACGCCTGACATGGACAGGACCATGAGAGCTCTCCTGGTTCGGTGGGTCGGTCACCATGAGTCCTTCCAGATTCACCGGAAGTATCCATGTGATGAAAGTCGCATTCGGGTGAAAAGTCAGTATTTTCACCCGAATGGTCGGTCCGGGGCCATGGCCGGGGCGTCCGTGGCCGGGACCGCGGGGACGCGGTCACCGGGCATCGCGGGCACCCGCCCGCCGTCCGGGGCCCGGCGCCGCGCGCCGCCCGTCCGGGCGGGGTCGTGGGCGCGGGGGAGAGACCCGTGTGGCCCATGCGTTCCGGGGTATGTGCGGGGGCGGGATCACAGCCTCGTGCACGGGCCGGGCCATCCGCCCGCACGGGCAGTACTCTGTCGGTTCACTCGTGCGCCCCGGCTCACGCCACAGCAGGTCAACAGCGGTGCAAGCGGTTCATGGAAGGCGGTCCGAACGATGAGCGAAACCCCCGATCCCGAGGTGATCGAGCTGGCGACGAAGGTGTTCGACCTGGCCCGCCGGGGCGAGACCGACACCCTCGCCGCCTACGTCGACGCGGGTGTGCCCGCCGACCTCACCAACGACCGGGGCGATTCGCTGCTGATGCTCGCCGCCTACCACGGGCACGCCGCCGCGGTCACCGCCCTCGTCCGGCGCGGCGCCGACCCGGACCGGGCCAACGACCGCGGCCAGACGCCGCTCGCGGGAGCCGTCTTCAAGGGCGAGAACGAGGTGATCGAGGCGCTGCTCGCGGCAGGGGCCGATCCGGCCGCCGGGACTCCCTCCGCCGTGGACACCGCGCGCATGTTCGGCAAGTCCGACCTGCTGGAACTCTTCGGCACCCGCTGACGGGGTACGCCGTAAATGTGGTCGCGGTGGCGAAATGGCTGGGTCATCATGACGTCGCGGGCCCGCTCAGGGCCGACGACGAGAGGCAGAGGAAGATGCTCTACACCAAGCGGAAGACGGCGGTCGGACGATCATGTTGCTGCGCGGCGTAGTGCCCCATCAGGCACTTGGAACTGCACAGTCCCGGTTGCGTCGACAGCTTGATGTGAGGCCCTCCCATGTTTGATCCGTTCATAGCGCCGAGCGGCACTCTGCTCGGCCTGCTGCAGAGAGGCCGCGGCGACGGCACACTCCACGCGCTCGCCGCACCGCGCCCCGAGGCCCTGGCGGCTCTCAACCACTGCGTCCTGAGCGACCCCCGCCACGACTGGCAGGTGGAGAACCGCTCCCTGTACTACGCACGTCTGTACCTCGACCTCGACGGCGGCGTCGAGGAGATCGAGCGGCACCTGTGCGACCCCGAGGACCACCTCGACACCGACGACGCCCGCACCGGGCTGGCCCTCGCCGTGCTCGGCCACCTCGCGTCGTACGGACGCGACGACGCCCTGGGCCTGCTCCGGCGCTACGCCGCGACCGGCGCCAACTGGGCCTGGGCGCTCGACGAGCTCGCGCTGCGCGACGACGACGCGGGGCTCCGCGCCCTGGCCGAACCCGTGCTCGGCCGCTTCCCGGCCACCGAGGAGGGCGACGCCGAGCTGGCCGCCGCCGTGCGCGACGCCTTCGAGCCGCGTCCCTGGCGGCTGTGGGCCGACGACCCGCGCGACGAGATCGGTGCCAGAATCAGGGCCGCCTCGGAACAGGGCTCCTTCGACCGCTGGCAGCGGCAGCTGCGGCCCGGCGGACCACGCCCGGGCTGGAGCGTCCGCGCCGTCCTCGACTGGGCCCAGCAGGGATTCGAACGCGGCAGCTCACTGCACGTGCCGGCCGCCCGCTGCCTCACCGCCGTCGCCGGACCGGAGGACCGACCCACGATCCTCGACGCCGCGGGCGACGGCCCGGAGGCCGCCCGCTGCGCCGCCCTGCACTACCTGGCCGAGGCCGCCGATCCGGCCGCCCTCGACCTGATCGAACGCGCCGCCGACGACCCCTCGCGCACCGTCGCCGACGCGGCCGTCGCCGCCTTCGAGCGGATGTGCGGCGACGCGGCCGTGGAACGCGCCAGGCGCTGGGCCCGCCGACCGGACGCCCTGGGCGCGTCCGCGGCCGGAGTCCTCGCCTGCCGTGGCGCGGCGCAGGACGCCCCCCTGGTCCTCGGTGCGCTCCGGGAGGCGGTCCGGGGCGAGGGCCCGGACGCCCCGCGCCTGTGGACCCTCGTCGACGGCGTCGGCCGACTGGGCATCGCCTGCGCCGCACCCGTACTGCGCCACGTCTACCGCGAGACGTCCTCCTCGCACCTGCGCGGCCGGGCGGCCCGCGCCCTGGCCGCCACCGACCCCTCCTTCGCCACCGGATTCGCCGTCGAATGCCTGTGGGACTGCGAGGAGACCACCCGCGAACTCGCCGCGCTGCACGCCGAGACCGGCGACCTCAGAGTCGCCGAGCGGCTGCGCAGGCTCGCCGCGGACCCGGCCGAGGAGGACGAGGTGCAGACGGCGGTACGCAGCAGGATCGGCCCCGACGCCCCCACGGCCTGACCCGGACGGCCGCCACCGCCCGTACCGAGAACCCTCCGCACAGCGCGGGGCGGGTGCCTCGGTACGGGCGCCGCGCCGTACGGCCCGCCGCGCCGCCCTGTCCGCCGCCCGCGCCGCGCGCCAGTATGGGGGAATGACCGGACGCTGGGACTTCTGGATCGACCGTGGCGGAACGTTCACCGACGTCGTGGCCCGCGACCCCGACGGGCGCCTCGTCACCCGCAAACTGCTCTCCCACGACCCGGACCGCTACCGTGACGCCGCCGTGGCCGGAATCCGGGCCATCCTGGACCTGGGCCCCACCGACCCCGTCCCCGCCGACCGGGTCGGCACGGTCCGGATGGGCACCACGGTCGCCACCAACGCCCTGCTGGAGCGGCACGGCGAGCCGACCGTCCTGGTCATCACGCGCGGCTTCCGGGACGCCCTGCGCATCGCGTACCAGAACCGCCCCCGGCTCTTCGACCGCCGCATCCTGCTGCCCGAGGCCGTGTACGACCGGGTGATCGAGGTCCCCGAACGCATCGACGCCCGCGGCCGGGTCGTGACACCGCTGGACCGGGCCGCGGTGGCCGAGCGGCTGCGCGCCGCCCGCGCCGACGGACTGCGCAGCGCGGCCGTCGTCCTGATGCACGGCTACCGCCACCCCGAACACGAGAACGCCGTGGCCGCCGAGGCCCGCGCCGCGGGCTTCACCCAGGTCAGCTGCTCGCACGAGGTGAGCCCGCTGATCAAACTCGTACCGCGCGGCGACACCACCGTCGTCGACGCCTACCTCTCACCCGTGCTGCGCCGCTACGTCGACGGCATCGCCGCCGAACTCCCCGGCATCCGCCTGATGTTCATGCAGTCCAACGGCGGGCTGCGGGAGGCCTCCCACTTCCGGGGGAAGGACGCGGTGCTCTCCGGACCCGCCGGTGGCGTGGTCGGTATGGCCCGTACCTCCGAACAGGCCGGACACGAACGGGTCATCGGCTTCGACATGGGCGGCACCTCCACCGACGTGTCGCACTACGCCGGCGAGTTCGAACGCGAACTCGGCACCCGGGTCGCCGGAGTGCGCATGAGCGCCCCCATGATGAACATCCACACCGTCGCGGCCGGCGGCGGCTCGATCCTGCACTTCGACGGTCGGCGCCAACGCGTCGGCCCCGATTCGGCGGGCGCCGCCCCCGGCCCCGCCTGCTACCGGCGCGGCGGGCCGCTGACCGTCACCGACGCCAACGTGATGCTCGGCCGGATCCAGCCCGCGCACTTCCCGGCCGTCTTCGGACCCGACGGCGACCTCCCGCTCGACGCGGACCTCGTCCGCGGCCGCTTCGAAGCACTCGCCGCGGAGGTGGCGCACGCCACCTCGACGCGGCCCACGGCCGCCGAGGTCGCCGCCGGGTACCTGGAGATCGCCGTGCTCAGCATGGCGAACGCGGTCAAGAAGATCTCCGTGGAGCGCGGCCACGACATCACCCGCTACGCCCTGACCGGGTTCGGCGGCGCCGGGGGCCAGCACGTCTGCGCCGTCGCCGACGCCCTGGGCGTCGACACGGTCCTCGTACCGCCGCTGGCCGGGGTGCTGTCGGCGTACGGCATCGGCCTCGCCGACGCCACCGCGATGCGCGAACAGTCCGTCGAGGCGGAACTCGACGAGGGGACCCGCACCGAGGCCGGCGCGCTCTGCGACGCCCTCGCCCGGCGCACCCGCGCCGAACTGCGCGCCGACGGCATCCCCGGCGACGCGATCGGCACCCGCGCCCGGGTGCTCCTGCGCTACGCCGGCACGGACGCGAGCCTGCCCGTCGATCTGGACGACGTCCCCGCCATGACCGGGGCGTTCACCGCCCGGCACCGCGCACGCTACGGGTTCACCATGGACAAGCCCCTCGTCGTCGAGGCGGTGTCGGTCGAGGCGACCGGAGCGTCGGGCCGGCACCGCCCCCGCCCGGCCGGACGCGCCGCCCGCCCGGGGGAGCCACCGCAGCCGTACGACACCGTGCGGATGTTCGCCGAGGGCCGGTGGCAGGACACCCCGCTCCACCGGCGCGAGGACCTGCGCACCGGCGACACCGTCACCGGCCCCGCCGTCGTCGCCGAGGCGGACGCCACCACCGTCGTCGACCCCGGCTGGCGAGCCGTCCTCGCCGGTACCGGCCATCTGCTGCTGACCCGGGCACGCCCGCGCCCGGACCGCACGGCCGTCGGGACCCGCGTCGACCCCGTGATGCTGGAGATCTTCAACAACCTCTTCATGTCCATCGCCGAACAGATGGGCGTGCGCCTGGAGAACACCGCCCACTCCGTCAACATCAAGGAACGGCTCGACTTCTCCTGCGCGCTCTTCGACGCGGACGGCGACCTGATCGCCAACGCCCCGCACATCCCCGTCCACCTCGGCTCCATGGGGGAGTCCATCAAGGAGGTGCTGCGCCGCAACACGGACACGATGCGGCCCGGTGACGTGTACGCCATCAACGACCCGTACCACGGCGGCACGCACCTGCCCGACGTGACCGTGGTGACGCCCGTGTTCGACGAGACCGGGACCGACGGCCCCGAACTCCGCTTCCTGGTCGCCTCGCGCGGCCACCACGCCGAGATCGGCGGCATCACCCCCGGCTCCATGCCCGCCTTCAGCCGCACGGTCGACGAGGAGGGCGTGCTGTTCGACAACTGGCTGCTGGTGCGCGACGGCCGGTTCCGCGAGACGCAGACGCGCGAACTGCTCACCACCGCCGCCCACCCCTCCCGAGACCCGGACACCAACCTCGCCGACCTCCGCGCCCAGATCGCCGCGAACGAGAAGGGCATCGCGGAACTGCGGCGCATGGTCGACCGGTTCGGGCCCGAGACCGTCGCCGCGTACATGCGGCACGTGAAGGACAACGCCGAGGAGTCCGTCCGCCGGATCATCGCCGGACTGCGCGACGGCCACTACCGGTACGAGACCGACAACGGGGCGGTCATCGAGGTCGCCCTCACCGTGGACCGGACCGCCCGCAGCGCCGTCGTCGACTTCACCGGCACCTCGCCCCAGCAGCCGGGGAACTTCAACGCCCCGAGATCCGTGGTCATGGCCGCGGTCCTGTACGTCTTCAGGACCCTGGTCGCCGACGACATCCCGCTCAACAGCGGCTGCCTCGAACCCCTGGAGGTCAGGATCCCGGAGGGGTCCATGCTGGCCCCCGTCCACCCGGCGGCCACCGTCGCGGGGAACGTGGAGACCTCCCAGGCCGTCACCGGCGCCCTGTACGCCGCCCTCGGCGTCCAGGCCGAGGGCTCGGGCACCATGAACAACCTCACCTTCGGCAACGAACGCGTGCAGTACTACGAGACCGTGGCCAGCGGCTCCGGAGCCGGTGAGGACTTCGACGGCGCCGACGCCGTCCAGACCCACATGACCAACTCACGCCTCACCGACCCCGAGATCCTCGAATGGCGCTACCCCGTGCTGCTGGAGGACTTCCGGGTGCGGGACGGCAGCGGGGGCCGAGGACGCCGGCACGGCGGCAACGGCGTGGAACGGCGCATCCGCTTCCTCGAACCCGTCACCGTGGCCCTGCTGTCGGGGCACCGCAGGGTCCCGCCGTACGGCATGGCCGGCGGGGAACCGGGCGCCCTGGGCGAACAGCACGTCGAGCGCGCGGACGGCCGGACGGTCACCCCGCTGCGCGGCTGCGACACGGCGGAGCTGGAAAGCGGGGACGTCCTGGTGATCCGTACGCCGGGCGGCGGCGGGTACGGCACGCCGCAACCGCGACCCGGCGCTCCTGCGGGCCGCACCCGCCCCGAGGACCGCGACCGGCGCGGCGACGGACCGTCCCGGGACCGGCCCTGACACCGCCGACGACCGCCGCGCGGGAGCGGGAGACGGGGCGCGTCTGCGTCGTTTCGACCGTTGTCAGTGCGAGGACCTAATCTGTGCACCGTGACTTCGCCTGCCAACACGGACAACGCCGCGTCCCGGCCCGGCGCGGGGCCGCGGCCCGCCCCGGGTCCGGCCGCCGACGAGGGGCTCGCGCGGCGGCTGCGCGCACTCGCCTGCACGGCGCCGCTGCACGACCTGGACGCGCGCAAGGCGAACCTGGCCGGCGAGTACACGGTCTACGCGATGGCGGAGATCGCGCTCGCCGCGATCGACCTCGTCACCCTCAACATGGACTTCGACACGGGCGCCGACCACGACCAGATAGTGGCCAGGCTGCTTCCCCGCGTCGCCGCCCAGGCCCCCGACCGCCCGGCCGCCGAGCACGAGCGGGTCGCCCGCTGGGTGCTGGAGAACCTGATCAACGTCGGCAGCGTCGACCGTGGATTCCGCGCCGTGTACGGCACGTTCGGGGCCGACGGCCTGTACGTCCGCCGCGACTACGACTTCAAACTCGTCGAGGAGGTTCCCGGGCACGGCGGCATCGTCTACCTCCGCACCACGGACGAAGCGGTCAACGTCCTGGTCGGAGCCCTCGACACGGACGTCACCAGCGCCCAGATCGCCGCCGAGGTGAAGCTGGAGGTCCTCATCAGCCGGGGCCGTCTCGCCGACGCACAGCTCGCCGCCGAACAGGCCCGCTACCGCACCGTGCAGTACGCGGAGACCCTCCGCAAGACGCTGGAGGCGACCCGGCGCAACGTCCGCGCGGTCGACTGGCTCAACGCCGTCCCCGACATGATCGCCGAGGCGCTCGACCACGTCGCCGACCGCTACCGCCACGAGAACGCGATCCTCACCAACATCCGCCGCGCGCGCGACGAGGCCGAGGACCCCGAGCACAAGCGCCGCGCGGCCGAACTCGTCGACATAGTCAAGGACTGCATCCGCCGTCACACTCAGCTCCAGTCCCGCCTCCTGGAGGCCGGGCCGCTGTTCCGCGCCGAGCAGGACCGGCAGGCCTTCGCCACACCCGCCGCCCGCACCGGCCTCGACCTGTACGGTCAGCTGGTCGCGCCGCTGCTGCCGCTCCCCGTCGAACAGGCCATCGGGGTCACGGACGCGTTCTTCGCCCACGGCACCGGGCTGCGCACACCCGTGGCGGTCCGGGTGGACGACCTCGTCGGGATGCTGCTCACCCCGCCCCAGGAGCGGGAGCACCTGGGCGCCGAGATGCCGGAACCCGATCTGATCGCCACTCCGGACGACAGCAGGTTCAGCGAGGAACAGCTCGCGAGCGCCATGGAACTGCTCGACCTGGAGCACGAGGCGCCGCGCCGGCTGTCCGGTCTCCTCGCGGAGGCCCGGCGCCGCGACCCCGATCTGCCCTACCTGGTCGCCCTGCTCGCGGTGCACGCCGCGAGCCCGCCCGTCGGCACCGCCTACCGGCAGGGCGAGGAACGCCTGTTGTTCTCCGTCGACGACGGCACACCCCTGGACGACCAGGAGTTCGGCGGCGCGGACCTGATAGTGGGAACGGCCCTCCTCGACGCGGCCGGAATGGCCGCGGAGCGCTCGGAGGCGTCATGACCGGCGCCCCCTGCGCACCGGTGGGGACGGCGACGGCCCACCCCGGGCGCACCCGCCGCGGACCCCGCCGCCCCGACGCCGCCCGGCCCCGGGGAGAGGCGTACGCCCCGGCCGTGCACCCCGCACCGGACGCGACACGCCCGTCGGCCGGACGGGATCCGGGCGCACGGACCGCACCACCCGGGGCGGACGCCGCGATTCCACGTACCGCCCGACCCGTAACGAAGAGTCACCAGAGTCACCGCAACGAGGAGCGACCGTCGTGAGCGACCACCACGCACAGCACGCCGACGCGTGGACCGAGCCGACCGCCGCGTACGCCGCCGAGAGCACGGCCACGGCCCCACCGGCCGCCCCCGCGCCCGTCTCCCTCACCCCGGCCGACGCGGCCGACGCGGCCCGGCTCGTCGCCTTCGGCCTCCAGCCCAAGCTGCTGCCCGCCCGCGACCTCGCCTACGCCGACCTCCTGCGCCGCTACCGGGAGGAGCCCGGCTTCGCCCGCCTCGCCGACGCCGTCGCGACCGGCCTCGGCCTCGTCGTGCTGGAGGTGTCCCCGCGCGCCGGAATGGCCGTCACCGCCGGTGAGGACTCCGTCTTCGCCGTCCGCATGGGCGACTACGCCCGCCGCGCCTCGTCCGACTCCGCCGACCGCTTCCTGCACGGGCTCGCCCACCTCGCCGTCGCGGCGATGGCCTTCCCCCGTCCCGAGGACCTCGCCGACGACGCGTACATCGGCCGGATCACCGTCAACGGCGTCGACGCGTTCGTCCGCCAGGCATGCCGCCGCCTGGAGGAACGCGCCGAGGAGCACGGCGACAACACCGACCCGGCCACCGACGCCCCCGGACTGGAGGCGGCCTGGCGGATCTACGCCCGACGCAGCGCCACCGGAGCCACCAAGGACTCCCGGAGACTGGCCGGCTCCACGACCGGCATCGTCGGCAAGGCGGTCGCCTTTCTCACCGATTCCGGATTCCTCCAGCGCACGGGCGACGACGCCGGAGGCGCCTTCCGCACCACCGCCCGCTACCAGCTCCAGGTCCGCGACATGGCCGGCGGCGCCGCCATGGCCGAGCTCCTGGAACTCGGTGTCGTACCGGTCACCGACGGAACGGCGACGCTGCTGCCGCCGCCCGAGGGGGACGACCTGGAGCTGGCCGCCGACGCCGGACTGCCCTTCCACGCCTGACCGGCACACGCCGCCACCGGCACGCACCGTCGGTCCTGCCGCCGCCGGACGCCCCCACCCGTTCCCCGAAACCCCGTTTTCTCCCGATATCCCCTCCCGCTCCCTGAACGACGAGAGTCCGCCGAAATGTACGAGCTGTCCCGGGTCCGCCTCTACTCCATCGGGCCGGCCGGCGCGCGCTACGCCGACACCGTGCTCGACCTGCGCGGAGTGGGCGATCCCGTGCCCGATCCCGCCCCGGCCCAGGCGGAGTTCTTCGAGGAGGAGCCGGTCGGCCCGCCGCGCCGACCCGCCCCCGCCGGGGTGCTGTTCCTGGAGAACGGCGGCGGCAAGTCGGTGCTGCTGAAGCTGATCTTCTCGGTGATGCTGCCCGGCCACCGCAACACCCTCGGCGGCGCCAGCTCCGGCGTACTGCGCAAGTTCCTGCTCGCCGACGACTGTGGCCATGTCGCCCTCGAATGGCAGCACACTCTCACCGGCGCATGCGTGGTGGTCGGCAAGGTCAGCGAGTGGCGCGGGCGCCAGGTCTCCAACGACCCGCGGAAGTTCGCCGAGGCCTGGTACTCCTTCCGCCCCGGGCCCGGCCTCAGCCTGGACTCCCTGCCGGTCGCCGAGTCCACCACCGTGCACCGCCCCGCCGAGGGCGCCTCCGGCGCGAAGGGCCGACGGCGCACGATGAAGGGCTTCCGCGACGCCCTGACGGAGGCGGGCAAGTTCTACCAGCACCTCGACGTGCACTGGGAGGAGATCCACGACCGCTGGAACGAACACCTCGGGGACCTCGGCCTGGACCCCGAACTCTTCCGCTACCAGCGCGAGATGAACGCCGACGAGGGCGAGGCGGCAGGACTCTTCGCCGTCAAGAAGGACTCCGACTTCACCGACCTGCTGCTGCGGGCCGTCACCGACACCCGGGACACGGACGGCCTCGCCGACCTGGTGAGCGGCTTCGGTAACAAGCTCGGCCGCCGGGCCGAGCTGACCGCCGAACGCGATTTCACGGCGGGCTCGGTCGATCTGCTCGGACGGATCGTGGAGGCCACCGAGTCCCGCGCCCGCGCCCGCGACATCCATGCGGGTGCCGAACGCCGCACCCGCACGCTCGCCCGCAGGCTCTCCGCCCGCGCCGGAGAGGAACGCGGCCGCGCCGCCGAACTGGCCCAGCAGGTGACCTCCGCCGCCCACACCGTCACCACCGCCGAGGAGGCCCGCGGCCGCGGCGCCCTCATCGCCGCCGAACTGGCCTACCGGCACGCCTCCCTGGCGCTGACCGCGGCGGAGAAGGGCGCGGCCGCCCAGCGCCGCGAACTCGGTGACGCCCGCACCCTGCACTCCGCCTGGCAGGCCGCCGAGGCCGTCCTGCGCCACCGCGCGGCCGCCGACCGCTCCACCCGCGTCGCCGTGGCCATCCGTGAGGCCGAGCGGGACGCCGCTCCGGCGCTCGCCGCCCGCGCCCGGGCCGCCGCCGATCTCGTACGGGCCCTGCACACCGCGGCCGGGGCGGGCGAGTCGCTGGCCAACGAGGAGGAGGCCCGCTCGGACGCCCTCCAGGCCGCGAGCGAGACCGCCCACCGCGACGCCACCATCGCCGCGACCGAGGCCCAGCGGGCCCGCAGCGAATCCGGACATCTGCGCCAGCGCCTCGCCGAGGTCGAGCAGGAGACGGCCGAGGCGGTACGCGCGGGCTGGCTCGACGACACAGCGCCGGACGCCGACCCCGCGCGCGCCGCCCTCGCCGCCAGCGACGCCGAGAAGTCGGCCGTCGCCGCCTGGGACACGGCCAGGGAAGCCGCCCGCTCGGCGTCCGAACGGGCCAGGGAGGCCGCAGCGGCCGAGAGCCGCGCCGAACTGGCCGCGGCGCGCGCCGCCGACGCCGCGCGCGCCGCGGAACAGTCCTACGAGGCCGAGCACGGGGCCGCCGGGTCGATCGCCGCGTCCCCCCGCCTGGCGGAACTGCTGGGCCTGCCCGCCGTGCGGGACACCGGCGTCCCCGGCCCCCGGCAGGACACGGACGGAGGCGTGCCGGACAACGGCCGAGCGGGCCCGGCGGACCGCCCGGCCCGCGGACCGCACGGTACCGACCGGTCCGCCGATCACGAACAGCCCCTCACCGTCGAGGAGTTCGACCGCAGCGCCGACCAGTTGCGGCAACTGCTCGACCAGTCCATCGCCTCCGCCGAGCGCCGCCTCTTCGACCTGCGCACCGCCGCCGCCGACGACGCCCGGATCCTCGGCGCGCTCGGCGACGGCGGACTGCTGCCGCCCGGCCCCGACGTCCTGGCCACCGTCGAGTACCTCGGTGAGCACGGCATCCCGGCCCTGCCCGGCTGGCGCTACCTCGCCCAGGCCGTCGACCCCGCCGACCACGCGTCCGTGCTCGCCGCCCGGCCCGAACTCGTCGACGGCGTCGTCATCACCGACCCCGACTCGCACGCCCGCGCCCGCGAGGCCCTGAGCGCCGCCGCCCTGCTGCCTCGCTCCGCCGTCGCCGTGGGCACCGCCGCCGCGCTGCTCGCCCCGGTCCCCGCGCCCGGCTCGACCGCGGACACGGAAGGCGTGTTCCTCGTCCCGCCGAACCCGGCGATGCACGACGAACACGCGGCCGACGAGGAACGGCAGGCCCTCAAGGCCAGGGCCGCCGCCCGGGACGAGGACATCCGCTCGCTCGCCGCCCGTCTCGCCGCCGACCGCTCCCTCGCCGCCCGCATCGGCTCCTGGCGCGCCGACTGCCCGCCCGGCATGCTCGCCGAGCTCGCCGAGGCCGCGGAGACCGCCCGCACCGCCGCCGAGACCGCGGAGGCCGGGCTCGCCGAGGCCCGCACCGTGCGCGCCGAGGCCGACGAGGCCGCCGCGGACACCGCCCGCGTGCGCGACGAACGCCAGGAGGCCGCCCAGCGCGCCCGCCGCGCCGCCGACGCCCTCGCGGGACTCGCGCACCGGCTCCGCGAACGCGCCGCCTGGCAGGCGAAGCTGCGCGAGCTCACCGACGAGGCAGCGGAGTCGGAGGCCCGCGCCACGGTCTGCCTGGAACGGGCCCGCGCCGCCGACGAGGATCGCAGGGCCGCCCAGCGCGCCGCCGACGACGCCCGGCGCACGGCCCGCGCGCTGCGTGCCGAACGCGCCGAGATCGCGGGCGCCCCCGAGCACCTCCCGGAACCGGAGGACGACGCCCCGCGTCCCGCCCTGCCCGCGCTGCGTGAGGCGTACCGGGCCGCGTCGCAGCTGTACGAGAAGGTGGGCGTCGGGGCCGACCTGCGCGCCGAACAGGCCCGCGCGGAGGGCGACGAGAGCGCCGCCCTCGCCGAGCTCGACCGGCTCACCAACAAGGTCCGCACCCGGGCCGCCCAGCTCCTCGAAGGCACCGACGGCGCCGACGGCCCGTCCCGGCAGGCGGCCGCCGCCCGCGCCGAATCCCTGGTCCAGACCCTGGAGACCCGGGCCTCCGCCGCGAGCGAGCAGCTCGGCCGGCTGCGTGGCGAGGCCGAGCGCCTGGCCCCGGCCGACGGCGAGCCCCACCACACCGAACTCTCCCCCGAACTGGTCCCCACCGACGCCGATCAGGCTCAGATCCTCCTGCGCATCGCCACGGCCGAACTGGCGTCAGCCACCGCGACCCTGGACACCGCCCGCGCCGCCCACGCCGAACTGCTGCACGCACATCGCATCGCCGAGGAGTCGGCGGGGGGCTTCGACGAGACCGCGGCACTCCTGCGCGACCTGCTGCGGGACCACGGCGCGGAGGACGACCCGGAGGCCCCCGAGCCGTACCCCGGCGGCCTCGACGAGGCACGGCGGTCGGCCACCGAGGCGCGGCGATCGCTGCGCGGCTGCGCCGCCGACCTGTCGGCCGCCGAGAGCGCGGTCCGGGAGGCGAGCGACGTCCTCGTCCGGCACGCCAACTCCACCCGGTACGAGCAGGTCCGCACCCCTGCCCGTCAGCAGATCCGGGAGCTGCCGGCCGCGGCGCTGCCCGAGCACGCGGAGAAGTGGGCCGCCGCCTTCGCCCCGAGGCTCCGTGTCCTCACCGACGAGCTGACCCAACTGGAGCGCAACCGCGACTCCATCGTGGACCGGCTGCGCGGACTCGTGGAGTCCTCGCTGACCACGCTCCGTTCCGCCCAGCGCCTCTCCCGGCTCCCCGAGGGGCTGGGGGAGTGGTCGGGCCAGGAGTTCCTCCGGATCCGTTTCGAGGAACCCGACCAGGCGACCCTCACCGTACGGCTCGGCGAGGTCGTCGACGAGGCCACCCGCGCCGCGCTCAGGAAGAACTCCGACCTGCGCAGGGACGGCATGTCCCTCCTGCTGCGCGGTGTGCAGGCGGCGCTGGAGCCCAGGGGCGTCGCCGTGGAGATCCTCAAGCCGGACGCGGTGCTGCGGGCCGAACGGGTCCCGGTCGGACAGATGGGCGACGTGTTCTCCGGCGGGCAGCTGCTCACCGCCGCCATCGCGCTGTACTGCACGATGGCCGCCCTGCGCAGCAACGACCGGGGCCAGGACCGGATCCAGCACCGGCACGCCGGCACGCTGTTCCTGGACAATCCCATCGGCCGTGCCAACGCCACGTATCTGCTGGAGCTCCAGCGTGCGGTGTCCGACGCGCTCGGTGTGCAGCTGCTCTACACCACCGGGTTGTTCGACACCACGGCGCTCGCCGAGTTCCCGCTGGTCATCCGGTTGCGCAATGACGCGGACCTGCGGGCGGGGCTGAAGTACATCAGCGTGGAGGAGCACCTGCGCCCGGGGCTGCCGCAGCAGGACCCGAACGGGGAGACGGTGCACGGCGAGATCACCGCCACCCGCATGTTCAAGCGCAGCACCGCCACGACACCGGCCGACACCGCCCGGACCGCGGCCTCGGCCCCGTCCGGCGCGTAGACGCCAGGCGCCTTGGTCCACGGGGCCGTCCGGTCCGCAGGGCCGTACGACCCCGCGGACGGGACGGCCCGGAAGATCGGACGGACGGGACGGTCAGGCCTGCGAGAGGTCGCCCGTGCCCCGGCGGCGTATGCGCGCCTCCTCCCGCCGGGCGGCCCGTGCGGCCCGGCGCGCGCCGCGGCGCTCACGGCGCAGCTGCCGTGCCGAACTGCTCGGCGCGGACACCACGCCGTGGCGCTGGTTCCAGACCTGTCGGGTGACCCAGACGTCCAGCACCGCCCAGGTCGCGACCACCGTGCTGGCCACACTGCTCAGCACCATCGGGAAGGCCAGCCAGGACTCCGCCAGCGTGCACAGGAAGGCCACCACGGCCTGGATGATCGTCAACGACATGATGAGCACGGCACGCACGGCGGCCGTGCGGACGGGGTCCGGCATCCGCCAACGGGTGGCCGGCTCCTCCACCCAGAGCTGCCGGCGTCGCTGACGCGGGATCGGCGCGCCGGGGGCGGCTGCCGAGGCCGTTCTCGCGGCCGGGGCCGACGGCCCCCGGCCCCGGCGTTCTTCCGTATCCAAGAACTCTCAACTCCCCACCGATGTCCGACTTCAGGGTTTCTGCCCGGGATGTACTGTCTCTACGCGCGGGTGGAACGGACCGTCCTGTCCCGAGTGCTCCCGTTGTTTCCCCTGCCCCGTACAGGGAGACGAGTGACAGGGTGGGAAAATTCCCCCGATCCGTCATCGAGCGAAGATTTCCAGCCAACTGCCCTCCCCGACAGTGTGATGCCCCGACGGGACCCTTCTGCCGCATTCGCGAAATTCACGGTCCGGAATACCGGGAGAACTTGTGATCAACGCCGGGGTCGCGGCTGAAAAACATCCCAGACATCCCTTCGAGTTGCCTCCCCGTCGGTAGTAGGCTCGCGCCGTTTGTTGACGGAACACGACCCCTCGCCCCGTGGGGTCGGGCTGGGGGAGGCCGTGCGCTTTCGCGGGAAGTCCATCCGCAGGAAGATCGTGGCACTGCTACTGGTGCCCCTCCTCTCCCTCACCGGACTCTGGGGTTTCGCCACGTTTCTGACAGGGCGTGAAGCCGGCCATCTCATGCGCGCGAGCACCGTCGTGGAAAGGGTCGGCCATCCTCTGGAGGACACCGTCCGCGCCCTCCAGGAAGAGCGCCGTCAGACGCTCGTCCTCCTCGCCGACCCCAGAACCTCCGACGGTCCGACCCTGCTGCGGCACCAACGGGAGGCCACCGACCGCGCCCTGACGGAGGTCAGGGCCGGCGCGGGACGCGAGGACGTCCGTGACGCGCTGCGGGCGGACGACGAGACCCGGCTGAACTCCCTCCTCGGGACGGTCGAGGGTCTCGGCGCGCTCCGCGAATCGGTCGACCGGCGCACCATCGACCGTTCGAAGGCGATGGAGTTCTACGGGCGACTCGTCGATCCCTGCCACCGCTTTCTGACCGGTCTTCGCACGATGGAGAACGTGTCGATGGACAAGCAGGTCCGCGCGCTCGTCGGAATCTCACGGGCTCGCGAAATGCTCTCCCGCGAGGACGCGCTGGTCGCCTCGTCGCTCATCGCCGGGCGGATCACCGCCACCGAACTGCGCCAGGTCTCCGATCTCGTCGCCAACCGCGGACTGCTCTACGAGATCAACGGCGAGATGCTCCCGTCGGCGGAGCGCCAGCGGGTGGTGCGGTACTGGTCGAGCCCGGACAGCGAAGCGCTGAGAACCGCCGAGAAGGCACTCCTGGACGCCGGTCCGACCGACGAACCGCGCGTGGTCGACGCCGAGCGCTGGCAGGAGGTGGCCACACCGGTCCTGGACCGACTGGCCGCAGACTCCACCGAGATGAACGACCGCTTCCAGGACCGGGGCAAGCCCGCGGGCTACAGCGTCCTGATCAAGGCCGGGGTGGCCGGCGTCCTGGGCTTCCTGGCCCTGCTGGCCTCGGTGTTCGTCTCCGTGCGCATCGGCCGCGAGCTCATCCGCGACCTCTCCCGGCTGCGCAAGGACGCCCACGAGGTCTCCGGAATCCGGCTGCCGAGCGTGATGCGCCGGCTCGCGTCCGGCGAACAGATCGACGTCGAGACCGAGGCACCGCATCTCCAGTACGAGCGGGACGAGATCGGCCAGGTCGGGCAGGCGCTCAACACCCTGCAACGCGCCGCCGTCGAAGCCGCCGTCAAGCAGGCGGACATGCGGCGCGGCGTGTCCGAGGTCTTCGTCAACCTCGCCCGCCGCAACCAGGTGCTGCTGCATCGGCAGCTCACGCTTCTGGACGCCATGGAACGCCGCACCGAGGACACCGACGAACTCGCGGACCTGTTCCGCCTCGACCACCTGACCACGCGCATGCGCCGCCATGCCGAGGGCCTGGTGATCCTCTCCGGTGCCGCCCCGTCCCGCCAGTGGCGCAAACCGATCCAGCTGATGGACGTGGTACGGGCGGCGGTCGCCGAGGTCGAGGACTACGAACGGATCGAGGTCCGCCGACTGCCCCGCATCGGTGTGAGCGGCCCCGCCGTGGCCGACCTCACCCACCTGATCGCCGAACTCCTGGAGAACGCCACCGTGTTCTCGCCCCCGCACACCGCGGTCCAGGTACTGGGGGAACGCGTCTCCAACGGCTTCACGCTCGAGATCCACGACCGCGGCCTCGGCATGGCCCCCGACGCCCTCCTCGACGCGAACCTGCGGCTCGCCGAGACCCCCGAGTTCGAGCTGTCCGACACCGACCGGCTCGGCCTCTTCGTGGTCAGCCGCCTCGCCCAGCGGCAGAACGTCCGTGTCTCGCTGCAGACCTCCCCGTACGGAGGCACGACCGCGGTCGTCTTCATCCCGGGGGCGCTGCTCACCGACGCACCCGAGACGCACGGCACCGGCTTCCGTCTCGACCGGCGCTCGGAGAAGACGGCCACGGGCACGCGTACGTCCGGCCGCCAGGGGCCGGGCGGCGGCAAGGACAGGTCGGACGGGGCGCCGGACCGCCGGGCCACCGGAAGGTCCCCGGGACTCGTACCCGTACCCGCGGGCATCGCGGACCCGGTCCTGATGGACGGGCCGGTCGAGCTCGAGGGCCCGGTGGAGACGGCGGACCTGGCGAACGACCCCCTTCTCGATCCGGTGCTGAGCGGAGCGGCCGACCTCGACGACGCCGACAGCGAGCGCGGCGGCATCTTCCGCGCCCGTGACCTCGGGCGCGACCGCGAACCGCACCGGCAGGCGTCCGGACGGCCCGGCGACGCCGCGGGCGCCGGGCGGGCGGGGCGCCCCGGCGGACCGGTGCCGCTGCCCCGCCGCAAACCGCCGACCCTGGTCGCCGACAACGGGCGCCGGGTCGACGAGGCGGGGCGCGCCCACCCCGTCACCGCCGAGCACGGCCCCTCGCCCCGCCGGGGCGGGGACCGCGGCCCGGTCACCGACGAACCGGTCGCCGGGGTACCGGGCATCAGGAGCCCGGGTACCGACGGCGCGACCAGGTCGGCCGCCGCCGGACCGTGGCGCTCCGAGGCCGGGGCCGACGATTCCGCCGCGCCGCACGACACCACCGGACCCCGGGAGCCCGCGGGCCCCCGGAAATCCGCCGGGTCCGCCCCGGCCGCAGCGGCCGGGGGCGAGGGCGCGACGGCCTCTCGACCGCCCCGCGAGACGGTGGGCGGTCTGCCCCGCCGCATCCGACAGGCGAGCCTCGCCCCGCAACTGCGCGAGGTGACCGGCGGCCGCGACGCCGAACCGGCCCGGACGGGACCGGCACGGGACTTCGAACGCGACGCGGACGAGGTACGCGACCGCATGGCGTCGCTCCAACGCGGCTGGCAGCGCGGCCGCAGGCAGAACGCCGAGGACATGACCGGTCCCGGTGACACAGCACAAGGAACCACTTCCGAAGGGGACGGTCGATGACCGCACCGAACGCCGTAGCAACCACCACCGAGCGCCGGGGCTCCGGCCGGCTCAACTGGCTCCTGGACGAACTCGTCGGACGCGTCGCCAGCATCCGCAAGGCACTGGTGCTCTCCAGCGACGGCCTCGCCACCGGCACGTCCGAGGAACTCACCCGCGAGGACAGCGAACACCTGGCGGCCGTCGCCTCCGGTTTCCACAGCCTCGCCAAGGGCGTCGGACGCCACTTCGACGCCGGCGGGGTCCGCCAGACCGTCGTCGAACTCGACGAGGCGTTCCTCTTCGTCACGGCGGCGGGCGACGGCAGCTGCCTCGCCGTGCTCGCCGACGCCGACTCCGATGTCGGCCTGGTGGCGTACGAGATGACGCTGATGGTCAAGCGCGTCGGCGCCCACCTGGCCAACGCGCCCCGGACGACCGGTCAGACCGCCGGGGGGTGAGCGGACGGCATGAGCGCTGATTCCTCCTCCGGATCCCCGGCACCGCACACGGGCCCACAGACCTCGCGCTGGTACGACGCCGAGGCGGGACCCGTGGTCCGCCCGTACGCGATGACCCGCGGGCGCACCAGCAGCGCCTCCCGTCATCGGCTCGACCTGATCGCGGTCGTCGTCCCCGAATTCGCGGCCGACGACCCCGTCCGTGACCAGACGCTCTCCCCGGAACACGTGGAGATCGTCGAGCTGTGCAGCGCCATGCCCCAGTCGATCGCCGAGCTCGCGGCGGGACTGGACCTCCCCGTGGGGGTGGTCCGGGTCCTGGTCGGCGACCTCGTCGAGGACGAACTCGTGCACGTGACCCGTCCCGTTCCGCCGGCCGAACTGCCGGACGTGAGCATTCTTCGCGAGGTGATCAATGGCCTTCGGGCGCTCTAGCCGCCGCAAGCGGCCCGTCGATCCCGTCACCCTGAAAATCCTGGTGGCGGGCGGCTTCGGCGTGGGCAAGACGACCCTGGTCGGTGCGGTCAGCGAGATCCGGCCGCTGCGGACGGAGGAACGGCTCAGCGAGGCGGGCCGTCCCGTGGACGACGTGGTCGGAGTGGAGGCGAAGACCACCACCACGGTGGCCATGGACTTCGGCCGTATCACCCTGCGCGAGGACCTGGTGCTGTACCTGTTCGGCACCCCCGGTCAGGACCGGTTCTGGTTCCTCTGGGACGAACTGGCCCAGGGGGCGCTGGGGGCGGTCGTGCTCGCGGACACCAGACGCCTGGAGGACTGTTTCGCGGCGGTGGACTACTTCGAGCGGCGCCGGATCCCGTTCGTGGTCGCCGTGAACTGCTTCGAGGGCGCCGATCTCTTCCCCGTCACGACCGTTCGGGCGGCGCTCGACCTCGACCCCGAGGTGCCGGTGCTCATGTGCGACGCGCGGGACCGCTCCTCCGCGCGGGACGTGCTGGTGACGGTCGTCGAGCACGCGGTGGACCGGGTGGAGCGCCCCCGCGAGCCCGTGACGTCCTAGTGCCGCTCCCGGCAACGTTTGCCCCGTCGCACCGTCCGGCACGCACTCCCCCAAGGCCTTAAGGGCCAGGGGGGACCCCCTTCGGCGTTGGCCGAAAGCCCACGTAGCCCTTCCCCAAGCTCTCGACTTCGTTCGAGCAGGGGAGACCCCATCCGAGGGCTTTCGGCCGCCTTGCGATCGCACGCACCGGACGCCGCTCCTTCCGGGCAAACCTTGCCGGTCACGGCACTAGTTGTTCTGTCCCGGGAGGTCGGCGACGCGGCCGGCGGGCGGTGAGGGGAATCCCCGCGACGATTCCCGCCGGCCGTGTCAGAGTGAGGGCGTGACAAGGACTGGGCCGGAAGAGGTGTTCGCGGTCGAACGCCGCGGTGGAGGTGGGAGTCTCTACGCGTATCGGGTGCGCGGGCTCGGCCGCGGCGCGGTGGTTGTGTGGATCGGTGGCAGAGGTGACGAACCCGATCGGGTACTGACGCTGCCGGAGGCCGATCGTCGGCAGGTGCCGGTGTTCAGGACTGTTCGGCAGGCGCGGATGTATGTGAGCCGACAGGGGCGGAAACTGGCCGCTTCCGGGGCCGACATGCTGGAGCTCGGCCGTGTCCAGCACTGGCTGGAGGACCCGGTGCGCCGACACGTCCCCACGGGTGCGGTGCTGGAGGCGTGGAACTTCTTCGAGGATCTGGCCCGAGGGCTCCGCGAAGTCCACCGGCTACGGCAGGGAGCGGTGCATGACAGCGCCTACGAGAAGCTGTTCGGAGGCGAGTGCGCTGCGTGGACGCCCGACGAGCAATGCGCCGTAGTGGAACTGATCACGACCGGAGTGGAGTTGTGGAACTCCTGCCCCGTGGTCGTGAAGCCCGGTTCGAGCATCGTCGTGGACAGGGGGGCGGGGCCCCCGGGGGTGTGACCCGTGCGTCGGCCGCTTCGACGAGGCGCTCTCACGCGGCCCCGGCCGGGTGATTCGGTCCGGGACCGGAGCGGTGAGTCGCGCGCGAACGCCGTCCTCGGTTCGGCGTGGACATCGCGTCGGCGGCGCACCACGATCGCCCGGCGGAGTTTCACCGGATCCCGCGCGGTCCTGCTGATCCGCCACGGCTTTCGGCCCCGATCCCCCGTGACCGGCCCGACGAACAGACCCGATCGACGCCCCCACCACCTCCGCGGGCAAGTCCTGGAGGCAGTCCGCTCGCCGACGAGCAGCGGGTCGGTCACCGGGCCGAGGCCGCGTCACAAGCCACTGGCCAGGGCGTGGCGTCGAACCGGCGTCGTTCGGCCGGAGAGCCGGGCGGCGTCCGGCACCCCGCGACGACCGCCGCCCGCGGTCACGGCCGGCGGTTGACGGCGAGCCACTCGGCGGCGGTTTCCGCCAGCTCGTGGTCGCGTCCCGCCAGCATCGTCCGGATCATCCGCACATCACCGCGGAGCGACCAGACGGGGTGCCCGAACGTGGCCGGGTTGTTCTTCTCGATCAGGAAATGGGCGGGCCAGGCGGTCCCGTAGCCGATCAGCGGCAGCGCGACGGCGTACCTCTTGCGCCCTCGCGCCAGGCCGTAGGCGGCGACCGCGAGACCGGTGAGGGTCCCGGTCAGATGGACCCAGCGGGTCGCGGCCCTGGAGTGCATCGCGACGTAGTAGGGCCAGAATTCCTCGTACGAATCGAACTCCTGTTGTGGCATACGGGCACCGTAATGGCTCGGACGGCAACCGGAAACGGCCCGGACGCGTCGGAGGGGGAGGAGGGGCGGCCGGAACCCGCGGGGGTGGTCCCGGCCGCTCCCTCCCGTTCGCGTGTCAGTGCCCCGCCACGGACCTTCTCGCGACCGGGAAGTCGAAGTAGGTGTCCGGGAACGGCTCCGCCCGGAGGGTGTAGTGCCACCATTCCTCGGCCAGGTTCACGAATCCGGCCTCGGCGAGGGTCCGCTTCAGGAACTGCCGGTTGGCGCGCCGCGCCCCCTGGACCTGCGGGTCGTCGGTGTGCGCGAGCGTGTCGAAGCAGTCGAAACCCGTGCCCATGTCCACGGAGCTGTCCGGGAAGCGCTCGTTCTGCGGTGCGTAGCAGGGCGCGCTGCCCCGGCCGGGGTCGTCCGGTCCGGCCGGGGCAGCAGGCAGCTTCACGAGCGTCAGGTCCACCGTGCTGCCCCGGCTGTGCCCGGATTTCTCCGCGATGTACCCGTCCGCGAACAGCCGCGACTTGTCGACCCGGGGGTAGAACTCGCCCTTCATCGTCTGGTCGCCGAGGTCCTTCGCCCAGCGCACGAAGTGGTCGACCGCCCGCTGCGGCCGGTAGCAGTCGTACACCTTCAGGGAGTAGCCCCGACGCAGCAGCCGGGTCTGCGCGCGGTGGAGGGCCCGTGCCGCGGGACGCGTCAGGATGCAGAGCGGCTCGCGGTAGCCGTCCACCGGCACGCCCATGAAGGTGTGGGCGGTGGGGTAGCGCATCTCCTGGATGATCGTCGGGTCCACCGAGCGGAGCGCGACGAATTCGCCGGGGGCCTTCGGCTCGGGCCTGGCCAGGGCCGCCGGGGCGGAGGCGGTGACGGCGAGCAGGGCGGCGGCAGCGGTCACCAGGACACGGAAGGCGGAACCCATACCTGTCATGGGCACATAATCCTGGAACGGGGGAGAGCGCGACAGGGGATCGGATACAGTCCGCGCGTGTCCGCGTTCACGAATCATCCGCAGAAGCCGGTCAAGGGGTCCCACTGTGCCACGTGCGGCGCACCGTACGCCGTCCCGGCGGCCCCGGCCAACTGGCCCCGCACCTGCGCCGCCTGCGGTGACACGGCCTACCGCAACCCCCTGCCGGTCGCCGTGGCCCTGCTCCCCGTCACCGGCCGCGACGGCACCGGCCTCGTCGTGATCACCCGGACCATCGCGCCGCAGTTCGGCGGGGTCGCACTCCCCGGCGGCTTCATCGACCACGACGAGGACTGGAAGCACGCCGTGGTGCGCGAACTCCGCGAGGAGACCGGTATCGAGGCCGACGAAGGGGACGTCCGGCTCGCCGACGCCCTCAGCGACCCGGGAGGACACCTGCTCCTCTTCGGGCTCCTCCCGGCACGCCCCGCGGCCGACCTCCCGCCCTCCGTACCGACCGACGAGACCACGGGCTTCCACGTGCTCGGCGCACCCACCGAACTCGCCTTCCCTCTGCACACGCTCGCCGCCCGGTCGTGGTTCGAGGGCGGCTACTACTGACCGGACGACCACGCGCGGCGCCTGGTCACCGCGCGCCCGGGCCCGCCACCACGGCCGGCGCCCCGCGTCCGCCCACGTGCGCCCCGACACCACGCTTGCGCGACCGCGCGCTCCAGCACTCCGAGCCGTCCTGCCGCGCGCCCCGGCACCGCGCTTGCGCGACCGCGCACCCCGGTACTTCGGCTCGCCCCGTCGCCCGCCCCGGGCCTATGTGCCGCGCACGCGTACCGGGCGGACCGGTCCCTCCGCTCCCTCCCGCTCCACCACGACCTTTCCGTCCACCAGCCTCGTCGTGTACCGCTCGACCTCCGCCCGTTCCCGGCCTTCGCCCGGGTCCGGCACCACCAACCCGCCCCCGGTGCGGCCCGCCGCCGGAGCCCACACCTCCAGCTCCACCTCCCCGTCCGCGCCCCGCACGGGCAGCACCGAACCGGCCCGTGCCAGCACCGGCACCCGGGACAGCGGAGCATCCAGCAACACCTGCCCCGGCCCCTCGTGGACCTCACCCGTCGCCGTGTCGTACCACCGCCCCCGCGGCAGCCGCACCGCCCGGCGGTCCGCACCCCGCTCCAGCACCGGCGCCACCAGCAGCGCGTCCCCCAGCAGGAACGCGTCCTCGCAGTCCCGCAACGCCCGCTCCCCAGATGCCCCCCACCACAGCGGCCGCACGTACGGCGCGCCGGTCAGCGCGGCCAGCCCCGCCAGCGTCTCGAAGTACGGCCTCAGCCGCTCCCGCTCCACCAGCGCGGCCCGCGCGTACTCCAGCACTTGCGGCCCGAACTCCCACGGCTCCCGTCGGCCCGCGTCGATCGCCGCGTGCGTCCGGAACAACGGCAGATAGGCGCCGAGCTGGAACCACCGCAGATACAACTCGGGCGAGGGGGACCCGTCGAACCCGCCCACGTCCGGCCCCGAGTACGGCACCCCGCACAGCCCGAGCCCCAGCACCAGTGCCAGCGACGCCCGCAACCCGGGCCAGCCGGTCGCCACGTCACCGGACCAGGTGCCCCCATACCGCTGCATCCCCGCCCAGCCCGAACGCGAGAACAGGAATGGACGCTCCCGCGGCCGCAGTCGGCGCAGCGCCTCGTGACCGGCACGCGCCATGGCGAGCCCGTACACGTTGTGCGCCTCGCGGTGATCCCCTCCGCGGCCCTCCAGGCAGTGCCGCGCCGACCGCGGCAGCGTCGGATCCCCGAACGCCGTGAACGACACCGGCTCGTTCATGTCGTGCCACACCCCGGAGAAACCCTGCGCGAGCCGCTCCTCGTACAGCCCGCCCCACCACTCCCGCACCAGCGGATCGGTGAAGTCCGGATACACGCACTCACCCGGCCACACCTCCCCGCACACCACCCGCCCCCGGGCGTCCCGCACGAACGCCCCCCGGCTCCCGACCTCCGTGCCCGAGTCGAACACCGCGTACCCGGGCTCCGCCTTCACCGCGGGATCGACGATCGACACCAGCCGGACCCCCTTTTCCCGCAACTCCTCCGCCAGCCCCGGCAGGTCCGGGAAACGCCCCCGGTCGACGGTGAACACCCGGTTTCCGTCGAAGTGATCGATGTCCAGATGCAGAACGGACAGCGGCAGCTCCCGCTCCTGGTATCCGGCGACGATCCGCCGCACCTCCTGCTCGCCGCCGAACCCCCAACGGGCGTGCTGCGGACCGAGTGCCCACGACGGCGGCAGCGCCGGGGCGCCCGTGAGCGCGGTCCAGCTCTGCAGCACCCGGGCCGGCGTACCCGCCGTCGCCCAGCACCGCAGTGGCCCGCCGTCCATCCGCACCTCGCACGTGCCCGGACGGTCATGGCCGGAACCCGCGCCCTCCTCGCCCTCGCGCAGCGTCACCCGCCCCGACCAGCTGTTGTCGTGGAACACCAGATGCGTCCCCGCGTCGGACACCACCAGCTGCACCGGCATGGTCAGGGACAGGGGATCGTCCTCCGGCCCGAACCGCCCCCCGGGATCGGTGTTCCACAGCCGGTACACCCCATCCCGCAGCCGAGGCCCCGAGGCCCGCCCGCCGAGCCCGAAGAACCGGGCGTCCGCGGGCACCTCGGACCGTTGCACCCACCGGGCCGCACCCCCCGCGACCGGCTCCCACCAGCGCGGCGGGAGCTCGCGCCGGAGCATCACCCCGCCCGGCGTCCGCAGCTCCACGGCCCCGTGCCGCGACACCGCGAGGGTCAGCCGCTCCGACACCACCTGCCAGCCGTCCTCCGTGTCCGGCTCCAGCCGGGCCCGCGGATCCGCCTCCGGCGCCGCGCCGGCCAGCGCGTACGACGGCAGCGGATCGGCCCCGTCCCAGCTCCAGAACACCGCGCCGCCCACCGTCACCCGGACCCGCAGCTCCGACCGCGCGAACCGCACCACGCCCCCGCCCGGCCCCGGCTCCGCCCCCACCACGAGCCCCGGCACCCGCGCCCGCTCCGCACCACGGCGAGGCAGCGCCCGCGCGTCCGCGTTCCGCCTGCGCACGGCTGAGCGCACCATGCGCAGCCCCCGTGCCGAACCGACCAACTTCACCGAGCGCACCAGGTCACGACCATCCATGCGGCTCACCCTGCCACCCGACGGACGGGGGGCGGGCCCCGTTCAACTTCCGTTCACCCATGGTCGGCCCGCGCGTACCCGTGGTCGGCCCACATGTGCGGACACCGGACCATGGGCGGTGAACCCTGGTGCGAACGACGATCACATGGCATCGTCCGTAACGGCCGCCTCACGCGCACACCCCGGCACGTGTGCGCGTCCCACGCCGACCCCGCGTATCCGTACAGTCAGGGAGCAGCCCCATGACCGCAGCAACCGACGAGACCCCGCTCTGGCAGCCCGGCCCCGACCGCGTCGCCGCCGCGGCCGTCACCCGCTTCCAGAACTGGGCGGCGGGGCGCTACGGAGCCCCGGCCGAAGGCGGCTACCCGGCACTGCACCGCTGGTCCGTCGAGGAACTCGACACGTTCTGGAAGGCCGTCGCCGACTGGTTCGACGTACGGTTCTCCACCCCGTACGAGTCCGTCATGGGCGACCGCACCATGCCCGGCGCCCAGTGGTTCCCGGGCGCCACCCTCAACTACGCCGAACACGCCCTGCGTGCCGCCGAGGACCCCTCGCGCGCGGACGCCCCCGCACTGCTCCACGTCGACGAGACCCACACCCAGGCCGCGGTCTCCTGGTCCGAACTCCGCCGCAGGGTCGGATCCCTCGCCGCCGAGCTGCGCGCCCTCGGCGTCCGGCCGGGCGACCGGGTCAGCGCGTACCTCCCCAACATCCCCCAGGCCGTCATCGCCTTCCTCGCCACCGCCGCCGTCGGCGGGGTCTGGACGTCCTGCGCCCCGGACTTCGGCGCCCGCAGCGTCCTCGACCGCTTCCAACAGGTCGAACCCGTCGTCCTGTTCGCGGTGGACGGCTACCGCTACGGCGGCAAGGAGTACGACCGCGCCGACACGGTCGCCGAGCTGCGCCGCGAACTCCCCACCCTGCGCGCCGTCGTCCATATCCCGCTCCTGGGCACGGAGGCCCCGGACGGCGCGCTCGAATGGTCCGCCCTCACCGCCGCGGACACGGAACCCGTCTTCGAGCCGGTGCCCTTCGACCATCCGCTGTGGGTGCTGTACTCCTCCGGTACGACCGGACTCCCCAAGGCCATCGTCCAGTCCCAGGGCGGCATCCTGCTCGAACACTTCAAGCAGATCGGCCTGCACTGCGACCTCGGCCCCGAGGACCGGTTCTTCTGGTACACCTCCACCGGCTGGATGATGTGGAACTTCCTCGTCTCCGGCCTGCTCACCGGCACCACGCTCGTGCTGTACGACGGAAGCCCCGGCTTCCCGGACGTCAGTGCCCAGTGGCGGGTCGCCGAACAGACCGGAGCCACCCTCTTCGGCACCTCCGCCTCCTACGTGATGGCCTGTCGCAAGGCCGGCATCCACCCCGGGCGCGACCTGGACCTCTCCCGGATCCAGTGTGTCGCCACCACCGGATCCCCGCTCCCGCCCGACGGATTCCGCTGGCTGCACGACGAGGTCGGCGACGACCTGTGGATCGCCTCCGTCAGCGGCGGAACGGACGTGTGCAGCTGCTTCGCCGGTGCGGTCCCCACCCTTCCCGTGCACATCGGCGAACTCCAGGCCCCGTGCCTCGGCACGGACCTGCAGTCCTGGGACCCCGCGGGCAAGCCGCTCGTCGGCGAGGTCGGCGAGCTCGTCGTCACCGCGCCCATGCCGTCCATGCCGATCCATTTCTGGAACGACCCCGACGGCAGCCGCTACCACGACAGCTACTTCGACATGTACCCCGGCGTCTGGCGTCACGGCGACTGGATCACGATCACCGAACGGGGCTCGGTCCTCATCCACGGCCGATCCGACTCCACCCTCAACCGCCAGGGCGTGCGGATGGGCTCCTCGGACATCTACGAGGCCGTCGAGAGGCTTCCCGAGATCCGCGAATCCCTCGTCATCGGCATCGAGGAACCCGACGGCGGCTACTGGATGCCGCTGTTCGTCCACCTCACCGAGGGCGCCGTGCTCGACGACGACCTCCGCGACAGCATCAAGCGCACCATCCGCGAGAACCTCTCGCCGCGTCATGTCCCGGACGAGGTCATCGAGGTCCCCGGCATCCCGCACACCCTCACCGGCAAGCGCATCGAGGTTCCGGTCAAACGCCTCCTGCAGGGAACTGCCCTGGCCAAGGCGGTCAACCCCGGCTCCGTCGACAACCTCGAACTCCTCCACTTCTTCGAGGACCTCGCCCGCAGACGTCACTGAGCGCCACATTGTCAGTGCCCATGGCTACTCTGAGTGAGCAATGTTCGTCAGCGCACTGGGGGAGTCACATGGCGTACCACAGCAACATCCGGCGGACCGGGCCCGGCGGGACCGAGCCCGGGAGGACCACGCACGAGGGCCCGGGGCGGGAGAGGCGGGAGGGGACCGTCACCACCGCCCGGCCCCGTGGCCGCGGCCGTACCGGGACGTCCATGCGTCGCACGCTGCGCCGCGAAGCCCCCAGCACCATCGGCCTGCTGGCCGACGAACGGGACTTCGCGGCGATGCGGCGCTACCGCACCTTCGCCTTCGACGACCACACCGTCTACCTCCAGCAGGTCGAGGGCCTGCTCAAGTCCCTCGCCGCACAGGGCAGGCACGCCACGGTCGCGCTCTTCGACCCCGAGGAGTACGCGGAGTTCTGCGCCGAGTCCGGAATCGCGGCCGACGCCCCCGCCAGCCGCAGCCGCTTCACCGCGGAGATCGCCGCGTCCGGAGCCACCGTCGCGTACACGGGTCAACGCATCGACGACCTGATCCCGCTCCTGGTCGACCGGGCCGTCCGCCAGGCCACCTGGGAGTACGCCACGATGACCCTGGCCGGCCTCGGGGAGTGCGCGGACTGCGGCCAGGACATCGGCCGCGCCGCCTTCGACCGGGCTTCCCATCTCCTTCTGCGCATGCTGGAGACCGCGGGTCCGGGCACCCACCACCTCGTCTGCTCGGCCCCCGCGGCGGGCGAGCACCTGCTCTCGGTCCTCCACGTCGAGCGTGACACCGGGGGCCCCGCCCGCCTCGAATCGGCGGAGGGCGTCGAGTTCGTCACCGTCCTCGCCGTCGGCATCGCCCTCGAAAAGCCCGGGGGAGTCGTGCTCCGCACCAGCAATCCCGGCGCCCGGGACCGCGTCCACGGCTGGCGCCTGGACCGCGCCTGCCTGGTCCCGCTCACCGCGGGCGAGGTCTTCAGCGCCTACTGCACCGACGCCGACACCGGCGAACCCGTCGCCCCCGAGCCGCATGTGGACTACTGCGCGGGCTTCGACCTCGGAGCCGACAAGCCGGAAGAACACCACTGAGAACGGGGGCACCGGGACGGGGACAGACCGCGCGAGGACAGCGAAGGGGCTCCCCGCACTCATCGGGCGGGGAGCCCCTTCACCTCGGTGCGCGGCTACTCGCCCGACAGCACGGCCTGAGCGGCCGTCCGCGCCTCCTCCGCGGAGTCCGCCGCACGCGCGGCGGAGGCTGCGCGCTCGCACTGCGCCAGCGTGTGCTTGGCCAGCGCCGCGCGCACATAGGGGATGGACGCCGCGCCCATCGACAACGACGTCACGCCCAGACCCGTCAGAACGCAGGCGAGCAGTGGATCGGAGGCCGCCTCACCACAGACGCCACAGCTCTTTCCCTCGGCCCGGGCCGCCTCGGCCGAGAGCGCCACCAGGTCGAGCAGTGCCGGCTGCCAGGGATCCTGCAGTCGGGACACCGCCCCCACCTGCCGGTCGGCGGCGAAGGTGTACTGCGCCAGGTCGTTGGTGCCCAGCGACAGGAACTCCACCTCCTGCAGGATCGAGCGTGCCCGCAGCGCGGCGGACGGGATCTCCACCATCGCCCCGAACTTCGCCCCCAGCCCCGCCTCGCGGCAGGCGTCGGCGAAGGCCCTCGCGTCCGTACGGTCCGCCACCATCGGGGCCATGACCTCGAGATGGACGGGCAGACCCTCGGCCGCCTTCGCCAGCGCGGTGAGCTGGGTCCGCAGCACCTCGGGGTGTTCCACCAGGCTCCGCAGCCCGCGCACACCCAGCGCCGGGTTCGGTTCGTCCGCGGGCGTCAGGAAGGCGAGCGGCTTGTCGGCACCGGCGTCCAGCACCCGCACCACGACGCGCCCTTCGGGAAACGCCTCGAGCACCGCCCGGTACGCCGCGAACTGCTTCTCCTCCGACGGTGCCCGATCGCTGTCGTCCAGGAACAGGAACTCGGTACGGAAGAGACCCACGCCCTCCGCGCCGGCCTCGACCGCCGCGGGCACGTCCCCCGGTCCTCCCACATTGGCGAGCAGCGGGACCTTGTGACCGTCGGAGGTCGCCCCCGGACCGGTCGACGCCGCCAGCGCGGCCTTGCGCGAGGCGGCGGCGCTCCGCAGTTCCGCGCGCTTCTCGGCGCCGGGCTCCACGAAGACCTCGCCGGTGCTGCCGTCCACCGCGACGACAGCACCCTCGGCCAGCTCGGTGGCACCGGGGAGGGCCACCACGGCGGGCACACCGAGCGCCCGGGCCAGGATCGCGCTGTGACTGGTCGGCCCACCCTCCTCGGTGACGAAACCGAGCACCAGCGCGGGGTCGAGCAGCGCGGTGTCGGCGGGCGCCAGGTCCCGCGCGATCAGTACGTACGGCTGATCGCTGTCCGGCACGCCGGGCATCGGCACACCGAGCAGCCGGGCCACGATCCGGTTGCGCACGTCGTCGAGGTCCGCGACCCGACCCGCGAGGTACTCCCCGGCATTGGCGAGCAGCGCCCGGTAGGAGGCGAAGGCGTCGTAGACCCCCCGTTCGGCGGAGCTGCCGACGGCGATGCGCCGCTCCACGTCGGCCATCAGCTCCGGGTCCTGCGCCATCATGGCCTGGGCCTCGAGGACGTGCTGCGCCTCGCCCCCGGCCAGGTTGCCCCGCGCGATCAGGTCCGCCGCCACGGCCTCCACCGCCTGGCGGGCGCGCCCCTGTTCCCGCTCCGCCTCCTCGGCCGGGATCTGCTTGGCCGGCGGTTCGAGAACCGCCGTACCCATATGACGCACCTCGCCGACCGCCACCCCGTGGCTCACGCCGACGCCTCGCAGCGTTGTCTCCATCTCACCCGTCCCCGGTCGTGCGGTGGGTCGTGCCCCCGCTGTGGATATCCGGTCCGCTGTCACTTCGCCGAGCCCGTCACTGCCAGCCGAACAGTGTGTCGCCGGTCTTCACGTCCCCGTCCTCACGGACGTCGGCAAGGGAATCGGCCGTGGCCTCGAGCGCGACGACCGGGCACACGGGAGACTTGCCCGCCGCCTCCACACCCGCGGGATCCCACCGCACGATCCCCTGGCCGCGCGCGACGGTGTCCCCCTTGTTCACGAGGAGTTCGAAGCCCTCGCCGTTGAGCTGAACGGTGTCGATACCGAGGTGGACGAGCACACCGTGCCCCTGCCCGTCCACGACGACGAACGCGTGCGGGTGGAGGGAGACGACGATGCCCTCGACCGGCGACACGACCTCGGACGGCTCACGCACGGGATCGATCGCGGTCCCCGGGCCCACCATCGCGCCGGCGAAAACCGGGTCCGGTACTGCGGCGAGCCCGATGGCACGTCCGGCAAGAGGCGACGTCACAGCGGTCATGGGGAACCTCCCAGGGGTGGAGCTACGGTGGCGTCGTCACGGCTGGCGGACGACGGCATGCTGTTCAGCAGCGTAAGTCATAAGAAGTTCCGATTCCGCCCGAGTGCTGACGGTTCGAGACCCTGAGTGGCCACCGGAAACGATTTGCCTCGTCCCGGGCCCACCTGTATGGTCATACCTCCGCCTGACCCCGGTGCAACATGGATTCGGGGTCGGTGAAGACTCCTCACGCACGATTCCATTTCAGGATGGGGCACCTGCATGTCCGCAGGGGGCCCGGTCAGGGAAAGGGAAAATGCCTGATAGAGTCGGGCTCGCCGGAAAGGGAAAGCGCGAAAGCGTAAATCTGGAAGGCGAATTCCTCTGCTCTGCAGAGGCCCGCTTCGACCGGGAATCGGACACGAAAGAGTCTGATAGAGTCGGAAACGCAAGACCGAAGGGAAAAGCCCGGAGGAAAGCCTGGACCGGAAGGTCGGGGTGAGTACAAAGGAAGCGTCCGTTCCTTGAGAACTCAACAGCGTGCCAAAAGTCAACGCCAGATATGTTGATACCCCGTCTCCGGCCGATGAATCGGTTGGGGCGAGGTTCCTTTGAAAGTCCTGCGGGATCACTGATCTCGTAGGCGATTACA
>NZ_LIXJ01000028.1:2283-82203 GCF_001905795.1 Streptomyces sp. CB01580 | reverse complement strand
AGCGCGCACCGGCCCCGGTCCTCGGACCGGGGCCGGTGCGCGCTGTGGCGGCTACTTGCACTGCTCGTCGATCTTGTACTGGAGTGCCCGAGGGTAGTCGTGCCGGTTGAGCCGGACCCGGGCCAGGATCGGGGCGCGGTTGATGTCATTGCCCGGATCGGCGATGTCGAGCAGCAGCGACTCCAGCTCGGTGTGGGTGGTGAGCTCCCGCCCGTGCATCCGGTCCTTCTCCGAGCCGAAGACCTCCGCCAGCTTCTCGTACTGCCACGGGTGCAGCACGTTGTAGAAGTCGGCCCCGTCGGACGGCTTCTGCTTGTAGTAGCAGGGGCTGACCAGCATCTGCTCGATGCCGTAGAAGCCCTCGTTGTCCAGGACGAAGACCACCGGCCGCAGGTGGTGGCGCACGTGCGTGGACAGCTCCTGGCAGATCTCCTGGAACGAGCCGTCCCCGACGAACACCATCGGCCGCTTGAGCGGCTGCTGGCGGGCCAGCGCCACCCCGGTGGCCGCGCCGACCGAGTAGCCGATGGACAGCCAGCTGTTCTGCGCCACGAAACTCGCCCGCTCCGCCATCCGTAGATTCATCGAGCCCAGCAGTGCGAACGCCGCGTCCGAGACCACCGTGAACGGCGAGGTGGCCTCCGGGCCGTCGCCCTGCGACTGGCTCAGCAGGAAGGCGTTCATGTGCTGGAAGAACCCGTCGTACGTGAGCTCCTCGGGGTGGTCCGTGCTGCTCAGGCCGGTCAGGAAGGCGATCGTGCTCGCCGGGGCCTGCCGGTCCTCGGCGTGTGCCAGCGCGAAGAGGTCGGTCTCGAACGCCCGCTCGCCGAAAGCGGCACCCAGCGCGTCCCGCAGCGCCGGGACGAACCGCGCCAGCTGGACGTCCGGGAAGTACTGCGCGCCGACGCTGACGCCCTCGCGGGCGGCCACGATCCAGTCGTCGCCGATCGACTTCTCGCCCCCGAGGTTCTTCGACGTCGACCAGGTGCCCAGGCCGATCCGGCACCCGGCGGCCTTGAAGGCCTTGCGCACCTCCGGCAGGCTCGCCTTGCCGTTGTAGACGCCCGTGAAACCCGGGGTGTTCTCGGAGACCACCGACTTCGCACCGACGGTCGTGCAGAACGGGATGCCGGTCAGCTGCACCAGCGAGACCAGCTCCTGCTCCAGACGGTTCCGCTCGATCTCCTCGCCCGCCCACAGCACCGGCGTGCCGAGCCGTTCGACCAGCTTCACCGAGGCCTCCACGGCCTTGGCGAGCATTTCCTCGTTCTTCTTGGTGAACGGCCGTTCCTGCCCGCGGAGTTCGCCCTGCGGCGCGGCGCACGGGGCATTCCAGAGGTCGTCCATCACCTCCAGGTAGACCGGTCTGCGCTCGGTCAGGCCGGCGGTGATCGCGCTGTCGATCTGCGAGGGCGCGAGCCCGGGGTTGGAGATCACCTGCGCGTCCACCGTGACCTGCCGGTAGACCTCCAGATTGCTCTCCCGGCGCTGGCTCATGTGCGAGGTGAGCAGACCGACCGCCTGGTAGTTGAGCCACTGCTCGTACGACGGCGCCGCGTTGATCGCGATCACCGGCACGTACTCGACGTACGCGCCGCCGATCGGGTTGAGCAGGCTGAACGCGCCCACGCCGTAGGTGACCGCGACGGCGGCGACACCCTGCTCGCCCTTGGCGAGGTCCGCGTCGGCGGCCCGCACCCGGGCGTAGGCGTCGGCGGCGTAGCCGCCACCGATCTCGGTCGGGGTGCCGACCCAGCGCACCCCGGTGGTGGCGTGCATGATCGTCAGGAACGGGCCGAGGTGGTCGCCCGGCACCCCGAACAGGTACCTGATGCCCAACTGCTCCAGTCTGGTGGCCAGGTAACGGCCCACCGTCCATTCGTCGTTGCCGCTCATCTGCTCAACACCTCCGCTCTGCGTGCGCGACCGGTCCGCACCTCGGGCCGGATCTCCGGTCTGGCGCGGGGCGGTGGCGCGGGTGCCTCGTGCACGGCGATCGCCGCGCGGACGGCGGTCTCCACCGCGCCCTCGATCCAGGCGTGCTTGAGCGAGACGTGCTCGCCGGCGAAGTGCACCGGGCCCTCCGGTTTCACCACGTCGAGGTGGAAGCTGGTCATCTGGTGCGGGGTGTACACCGCCGCCTCGCCGAAGGCGTACGGGTCGCGCAGCCAGCTCTGGGTCTGGCCGTAGCCGGTGTAGAACACCTCGATCCGCCGGCCGTGCACCGACTGGAGGTTGCGCAGCGCGTACACGTACCGCTCGGCGTCGGCCATCGAGTCCCAGCGCGCCGCGTCGTCCGACCAGCTGTAGCTGGCCAGCACCACGCCGCCGCCGTCGCTGCCGGGCACCGGGTGCGAGGGGTAGTACATGAAGCGGTTCGGGTTGTCGGTGGTCGAACCGCCGCCGAAGCAGTTGGTGGCGGGGCGCACGCTCGCCCGGCGCAGCGGGGTGTGCCGGAAGACCTCCAGCTGCTCCTGGCTGATCCGGCTCGAGTCCACGCTCCGGTGGGCGCCGAGCAGCACCCTCGGCAGATTGGGCGGCGGCCGGTGCCCGTTGTGCGTGGCCAGCGCGGCGGCCTCGGCATCCTCCTCGCCGGCCCGCTGGTAGTACTCGTACAGGCCGGGGCAGATGGAGTCGAGCTCGTCCTTCCAGTCCGCCTCGGTGAACTCCCACCACCGGCGGGAAAACTCCAGCAGCACCTTGGTGGCCTGGTCGTAGTGCGTCTCGATGATCGCCCGGCGCTTCTTGTACGAGTACGGGGGCGAGACCTGGACGAACCGCAGCGCGGAGAACGGGACGGTGACGATCGCGAAGTCGCCCTTCCAGGCCGTGGGTTCAGCCTCCGGATCGCCCTCGGGCACGGTGTGGACGACGACCTGCGGCCCGTTCGGTCCGACGTCCTGGCCGGCCCCGCCGTCGCGGCGCGGGTCCCAGTACTCCATCCGGATCATCCGCTCGCCCATTTCGAGTTCGTCCCGGAGCTCCTCGGCCAGGGCGTGGGGCAGCTGCCAGCTGCCGCCGTCGATCTCCCAGTAGGTGGCGTCCGGGTTGATGTCGCTGCGGCCCAGGAAGGTGTGGAAGAAGGACAGGTGCAGCCGCGAGGTCATGTTCTCGATCGTGCCGATCGCCTCGATGGCCTCGTCGCTGAAGCCCGCGTACTCGCGCAGGAAACGGCCCATCGAATAGCCGTCGAAGTCGCGGATCACCCGGGCCCAGCCGTCCAGCCACTCGGCGAACGGCTTGCGCACCCGCTTGCCGTTCTCGATGTACGAGTAGTAGTCGCGGACCGGCTCCAGCGCTTGGTTGACCATCTCGGCGGCGGTGATCCGCACCTCGTCGCCGGTGAGGTGGAAGCCCTCGTTGACGCTGCTCGGGTCGGCGGCGTACTCGCTGCGGCGGGCCTGGATACGGTTGGTGCGGATCCAGCTGTTGAAGCGCTTGACCGGCTCGCGGAAGTCCGGGCTGTCCTCACCGTACTTCCAGACCTTGCCGTCCTCGAAGGACTCGTAGACCACCGGCGGGACGGGCGTGTTCTGGTTGCCGGTGTCGGGATCGACGTCGACGTTGTAGAACAGTTGCCGTTTCAGGCCGAGGCTGTCGACCAGGGCCAGGGTGAGTGGGTGGAAGCTGGGCAGCCGCATCGCCCCGGCCTCCCCGTACTGCACCGGGTCGTAGAACGGACCGTCCTGCTCGTCGTAGGTGGAGCGGAAGGTCTTGATCCGCCCGCCGACCCGGTTGGCGTTGGCCTCCAGGACGGTGACGTTGTGCCCGGCGTCCTTGAGCAGCTTCCCGGCAACCAGACCGGCGATCCCGGCACCGACGATCAGCACGTCCTTGGGCTCGTCGGTCTCCGGGATGCCCTCCTTGATCAGGACATCGAGGTAGCGCAGCTTCAGGTCCTTGTCGTCCGGACCGACCAGCAGCAGCTCGCGGGCCAGCTGCCAGCAGGTCTGCCGGCTGGCGCGGCCGTCGGTCGTGCCCTCGGTGGTTGGGCTCTCGTTCATGGCTTCTCCTCGCCGCTCAGGAGCCGACTGGCTTGTTGGGGAGGTCCTCGCCCTCGGCGAGCAGCCGCAGCGTGCTGATCGAGGGGGTGAAGGCGTAGAGCGCGCCCGTGGTGCGGACGAAGCGCTTCATGTCGACCGTGCCGGAGGTGCCGTCCGCGAGTTCGATCGAGGCCTTGCCGGCGAGGCCGGTGACCTTGTCGAAGCCGTTGGCGACCACCTGGTCGGACTGGCTTTCCCCGGGGGTGAACGCGTCGTCGTTGGACCAGTGCTGCTGGACCAGTTCGAACTGCTCTTCCAACGAGGTGCCGTAGCAGACGAACATCAGCCCCCGGTCCTTGCCGTCGTCCGCGCCGCCTTTGAACTCAGGGCCGTACGGAATGCCGCGGCGCATCAGGCGGTGGCTCTTCGGCTTCTTGTCGACGATTCCGGCGAAGGCACGCGGATGGGTGCGGCGGATGTGCGCGGCCCAGGGGGTGTGCTGGCCGTTGGGGTCGTTCGCGTAGTCGAAGCCGTTCCGGTCCGAGCCGAGACCGGTCACGGCGCTGCACGGCGGGGCGAGCGGTGTGCCGTCCTTGGCCCGGCCGACCAGACAGGCACCGAGCCGGTTGCTGTCCATGTTCCCGGTGAAGTTCTTGACGCCGTCCGCCACGGCCTTGTTCCAGCCGGCGACATCCTGGCGAAGGCGGCGCACCACCTGGAGGGAGCCGTTCTTCATCCACGCCGGCGCCTTCCGGTCGCCCTGTTCGCTTTTGTGGCCGAAGACGAACTCGCCGGGTTCGATCAGCTCGGTCCCGGCGTGGTTGTCGCGGAAGCCCTTGCGGCCGGCGTCCTCACGGTGGAAGTCCTTGACGCCGGGCTGGGAGATGCCGTCCTTGTAGCCGAAGTGCTCGTGACCCTTCAGATCGCCCTTCAGGGTGCGGCCCTCGTCCACATGGACGCGCGTGATCTGGTGGGTCTGCTCGACCGTGTCGAGGTTCTTGAGCTTCTCCTTCAGCAGCGCCTCGGTGTCCGCGGCGACGACGAGGACCGCGTGCACAACCCTGTCGCCGGTCCCGGCCCCGAACAACCAGGTCTTGGGGGCGCTCTCGCCGGTGTCCCCGAGGTCCTCGGCCCGCGCGGCCGCGCCCGCACAGAACGACGTGAAGGTGCTGAGGTCCTTCTTGATCTGATCGGGCTTGTTGGCGATCGTCACGAGGCCCTCGAAGGTGAGGGAGACCCCGCAGCGGACGGTGGTGATCGACGGGTCGCGGCCGAAGGCCCGGCGGGCCAGCGAGAACTGCTCGTTGAAGTCCTCCGTCTCGTTGGTTGTCGCGACGGTGTTGAGGATCGCGGAGAGCCAGCCGCGGCCCTTGGCGGCGTCCGGGAAGTGCAGGTAGCGGAAGTCCATGAAGTCCTTGTTGAACGCGGCCAGGATGTTGCCCTGGATGTCGGTGGACCCGCGCAGTTCCGGCTGGGGCAGCTGCTCGATCGACGGGACGGCGGTGGGACGGGTGGGGGTCGTGGTCACGGTGGGGCTCCTCGCATGGGGGGAGGGCGGCGGCGGATTCGGATACGGATGGCGCGATCACCATCGATCACTAAAAGTAGTGATTAGATACTTAAAGTAACTACGTGCCGCCATGGGCCCTGTCAAACGGAGTCCAGCCCCTCGGGGGCACACGGCGTCGCAGGGCGGAGCGTCCCCGCCCAGGCGCGGACGGGGACCGGCATCCGGGCCGAGGCCGCGGCCTGCGGGACGTCGCGAGCCGCCGCTGCCGGCCGGGTACGCCACTGCCGATGGCTCGACGTCGAGCGGTTCCTGACCAGGGCGCACGGCGTCGACAGAATGTGACGGAGCCCTTCCCCCAGTGGGGGAAGGGCTCCGTGAGCGAGCGCCGGGCAGGCCTTGCACCTGCATCTCCCCGCAGGAAGCGGGGCGTCTTTCCTTGGACCACCAACGCAGCGTCAGTAGCAGCGAGTTGCTGCGAACTGCCAAGATCAACTGTAACGCATGCGGGCCGTTGGCCGGCCCCGGCCGACGCTCCTCGGGATCACCAGTCGTGGATGGTGCCGTCGGCAAGCCGGTTGTAGGGCAGGTACGCCTGCTGGTACGGGTGGGCTGCGGCGGCTTCCTCGTCCAGCTCCACGCCGAGTCCGGGGGTGTCGCCGGGGTGGAGCAGGCCGTCGTTGAACGTCATCGACTGGCGGAAGACCGTGTGCGTGGCCTCGCTGTGGCCCATGTACTCCTGGATGCCGAAGTTGTGGATGGCCAGGCCCAGGTGGGCTTGGGCGGCCAGGCCGACGGGGGAGATGTCGGTGGGGCCGTGGAAGCCCGACTTGATCTGGTATTCGGCCGCGGTGTCCATGATCTTGCGCAGCGGGGTGATGCCGCCGAAGTGGGTTGCGGCTGCCCGTACGTAGTCGATGAGCCGTTCGGTGAGCAGGGTCTGGAAGTCGGCCGCATGATTGAACACCTCGCCCACGGCCAGCGGGGTGGTGGTGTGGTGGCGGATCAGGCGGAAGGCTTCCTGGTGTTCGGCGGGTGTGCTGTCCTCCAGCCAGAACAGATCGTAGGGCTCCAGGGCCTTGCCGAGCTTGGCCGCCTGGATCGGCGTCATCCGGTGGTGGCCGTCGTGCAGCAGCGGAAGGTCCGGGCCGAACTCGTTGCGTACGGCCTCGAAGACGGTGGGCAGGTGGTGCAGGTAGGCGCGGGTGTTCCAGACCTCCTCGGGGGGACGGCTGCCCCGCCCGGCCGGTTCGTGGTCGTAGCGCACGCCGCTGGCCTGGGGTTGTGACGCTACTCCGTACAGCGCGGTGATGCCGGGGACGGAGCTTTGGATCCGTACGGCCTGGTGGCCTTCCTCGATGTGCCGGCGCACCGAGTCGAACAGTTCGGGCAGGTCGCGGCCGGAGGCGTGGCCGTAGGTCATCAGTCCGGTGCGGGAGGCGCCGCCGAGCAGCTGGTAGACGGGCAGGCCTGCGACCTTGCCCTTGATGTCCCACAGCGCCATGTCGACGGCTGCGATGGCCGCCATCGTCACCGGCCCGCGTCGCCAGTAGGCGCCGCGGTAGAGGTACTGCCAGGTGTCCTCGATGCGGTGCGGGTCGCGGCCGATGAGCAGCTGGGCGACATGGTCGCGCAGATAGGCGGCCACGGCGAGTTCGCGGCCGTTGAGGGTGGCATCGCCGAGGCCGGTGATGCCCTCGTCAGTGGTGATCTTGAGGGTGACGAAGTTGCGGGTGGGGCTGGTAACGATGACGTCGGCCGAGGTTATGCGCATGTCTACCTTCTGGGTTGTGGGGAGCGGCGGAGCCGGTTCACGGCGGTCAGGATCGCCGGATCCTCTCCCCAGGCCGGGCTGATCACGGAGAGGAGTGCCGCCAGGCGACGGTTGTCGCCCGCCAAGGCGCAGGCGCGGGCCAGAGCGGGTGCAGCAGAGTCGGGCAGGGCTGTGGGGTCGGGTGCCGTGAGCACGTATTCGGCCCAGGCCGCCGCGCAGCGCAGGGCGGGTTCGGGGTCATGGCCGGCGGCCTGTTCGGCACGGACCACGGGCAGGAGGCGGGCGCGCAGTTTGGTGCTGCCGTCCATGGCGATCTGGGCCAGGCGGTGGGCGATGCGCGGATTGCGGAAGCGGTCCAGCAACTGTCGGCGGTAGGCGGGAATGTCGAGCCGGTCCTCGTCCAGGTGGCGGGCGGCGGCGCCCCACAGATCGTCCACCGCCCTCTCGCAGCTGGGATCGCGGATTGCCTCGGCCACCGTTTCGTGGCCCCGGGCGAGGCCCATGTAGGCGAGCAGCGAATGTGCCCCGTTCAGCAGCCACAGCTTGCGCCGTTCATAGGGGCCGATGTCATCGACGAACAAGGCACCTGCCTGCTCCCACGGCGGGCGCCCGGCCGGGAAGCGGCCTGCCAGGACCCAGCTGTGGAACGGCTCGGTGACCACCGCGTTCAGGTCGCGCAGACCCAGGTGTGCCGAGGCCAGATCGGTGTCGACGACAGTGGTGGCCGGTGTGATGCGGTCGACCGACGTGCTGACGAAGCTGACATGGGCGTCGATCCAGTCGGCCAGCTCCTCGTCGAGTGCGGCGGAGAGGCTGCGGACCACTCGATGGGTCACCGCTCCGTTGCCGGGCAGGTTGTCGCAGGAGATGACCGCCACGCCACCGGCCCCTGTACGGCGGCGCGCGGACAAAGCGTCGAGCAGGCGCGCGGGGGCCGTGACCAGAGCGCCGTCCGCCCCTCTGCGCAGGGCCTGCACATCGTGCCGTACGGCCGCCGCGGACAGGTCCAACTCGCCGTCGGCGCCGAGGTGGTAGCCCGCCTCGGTGACCGTCAGCGTGACCGCGGCGGTCTGCGGGGACGCCGCGAGCATGCGCAGCCGCATCCGGTCGGCTCCGTCGTGGGCCTCGGTGATGGAGCCCACCACCTCGACACGATCCTGCGCGGCGGAGCGCTCGATCACCGAGTACAGGCCGTTCTGTGCCGCCAGCGCATGTGCGGCGGCCGGGCGGCGACCGGTGAAGGCTGCGATGCCCCACTGGCGCTCATGGTCGGCCCGGTGGGTGTACCAGGCCTGGTGTGCGCGGTGGAAGGCGCCGAGCCCCAGATGGATGATCCGCACCGGGGCCCGCGAGGGGGCCCCGGCCGTCGCTTGGTCGAGCAATCGCATGCGGGGGCTACTCCTGCGGATAGGTGACCCCGCCGCCGCCCTGCACGGAGGGAAGGACGAGCAGGCTCTGGTAATGGTGCATGGCGATGCCCGCGAAGTACTGTTCGTCCGGGGCGTAGGCGGCGTAGACCTTGGCCAGTTCGGCCTCCATGTAGGTGCGGCCCTCTTCCCAGAAGGTGACCGTCTGCGGGTCGCCGCCACCGGTGAGGTCCTTGGTCTCGACGCCGATCACCACCGATTCCGGCTTGCCGATCTGGCGGGCGTAGGCGACCTCGTGGGCCGCGCGGGCGATGATGCCGCCGGGACCGTCGGCGTGGTCGACGTAGTCCATCAGCGAGACGTAGTCGCTGAGATCCTGCACGTGGTCGCTGAGCGGGGCGGTCTTGCCGTGCCAGGTGACGGCGGTGCAGCAGACGGTGGAGGAGTCGAACCAGCTGGGGATGGCGGGCCCGAACAGCAGCGGCTGGCCGGAGGCATCGCGCAGGTGGACGAGCTTCTCCAGCAGGTCGAGCCAGACGACAGGGATGTTGCCTGATCCCGGCTCCTTCCACTGCGGCAGGATGTAGGGCTCGATGTCGACGTTCACGCCGTCGAAGCGGGCGTCCGCGGGGGCTGACAGGTTGTAGTCCAGAACCTTTTGGAACTCGCGGACGGCGTGGTCCTGGTACTGCGGCAGGACGCCCAGATACGGCGGGACGGTGCCGGCGGCGACGACCGCCTGGACGTGATAGCCGCGGCCGCGTGCCCAGCGGATGAACGAGGCCACCTGCGGGCGCGCCTCGCGCAGCATGTCCTTGCCCTGGTAGTCGTCCACACCGAGGTAGAGGGTCCGGACCGGGTCCGAGCCGGGGAAGGTGGTGGTGTCGTCCATCATCCTCCCGAGCCGGTCGCGGGCCGCGGTGTCGAATACCGCCGGGTAGGAGTTCTGCTCCCACACCCACATGGCGCGGTCCTGGTCGTAGGTCTGCCGCGGGGCGGGCGTCGCGCCGCCGAGCGAGACATAGGTGGAGGTCGAGGTGCCGACATGGCCGCTCAGGTCGGTGGCCCGTGCCTCGAGCCCGGCGAAGCCGGGGGTCAGGGAGCGCACGTCGAGCAGCGCCGCATACCGGTTCGGCGAGCCGGGGACCCGTGAAGCCGACTGCCAGGAGCCGCCGTTGGCCCGCACCTGTACGCTGCGCACCCCCTTCCTGGAGTCCACCTCGATGACGGAGCGCAGGGTGGTGCCGTGGAGCTTGTCGGACATGCGCGGGGAGACGATGCGCACGCCCGGCTTGGCGGCGGCGGGGTTGTGGACGTCGACCGACAGGAATGAGGACCACTGCGTGTACAGCGTCTGGTTGTTCTTGCCGTACGCGGCCAGGCCGAGGGTGCCGTCCTTGTCGCTGATGTCCACGGTGGCCGACCAAGTGCCGTTGTCCGCATCGGTGGTGACCGGGACGGTCTGCTGTGCGTCGACGACCAGCTTCAGGTCGCTGGTCTCGGCGTAGCGGCCGTGCACGGTCATCGTGCGGCCTTGGACGGTGGCCCCGTCGCCGGGCGACTCGATGGAGATCACGGGAGTCGTGGCTGCTTGGCTGGTGCCGGCCGGCACCAGCCAAGCAGCGGTCGTACAGACAAGAGCCAGTCCCAGGCTCCAGAGCCTTCTGCCTCTGCGCACGGTGATACTCCGTTCTCTTGGTGGGAAGAGCTGGTTCAGAGCTGCGAGGTGTGGTCGGCGCGGTGGACGACCGTGCCGGCGACCACCGTTTGCAGGACGCGGAAGTCGTCGTCCAGGAGCACCAGATCGGCGGCTGCGCCGGCCGTCAGGCTGCCCCGGTCCGCGAGGCCGGCAAGTTCTGCGGGGTTGGCCGCCGCCAGTGACAGGAGGTCCTCGTCACTCAACGGGGTGTGCGTGCGCGCCCAGCGCACGCAGTCCAGCAAGCAGGCCGCCGATCCGGCCAGCAGCGTGCTGCCGGCCAGGACCAGGCCGCCCTCGTCGGTGACGCTCACCCGGCCGCCCACCGCCGTGGTGTAGGTGCCGGGCGGGGAACCCGCCAGGGCCGCCGCGTCGCTGACCAGGAAGGAACGTTGTATCCCCTTGGCACGGATCATCGCGGTCAGGGCGTCGGCGGGCAGATGGTGCCCGTCGGCTATGAATGAGGCGGACAGCCGGTCGTCGGCGAGTTGCGACCAGATCTGATTGGGGTGGCGCGGCAGCAGGGGCTGGATACCGTTGCCCAGATGGGTGGACAGCGATGCCCCGGCCGCCGCCGCACAGTGGATCTGATCGGGTTCGGCCGCACAGTGCCCGATCGACACCAGGACACCGGCGCGCATCGCGGCCTCGATGTACGCGGTCGCCCCCGCCCGTTCGGGCGCCAGGGTCACGATGCGCAGCAGCCCGTCGGAGGCGGCGAGCCAGCGGCCCAGTTCGGCGGTGTCGGGGTCGCGCAGATAGCGTGCGTCATGCGCGCCACGCGCCCCGTCCGCCGCGGACAGATAGGGCCCTTCGACATGGATGCCGGCGACGGAGTGGGCGAGCAGCGGATCGGAGCGCACGGCGGCCGCGATGGTTTCCAGCGCGTGGACGATCTTTCCTTCCCCGGCGGTGATGACGGTGGGGAAGAACGTCGTGGTCCCCGCGGCCCACAGGGCCTCGGCGAGCCGGTGAACGGTGTCGACGGTGATGCCGTCGGCGTTGATGTCATGGCCGCCATAGCCGTTGACCTGGAGATCTATCAGGCCGGGGAGCAGAATGGGCAGGCGTTCCGGCCCGTTCGGTCCACCGTTTTCGACCGAGCGGATGCGCCCATGGGCGTCGGTGATCACGCGGGCCGTGCGCCCGTCGAGGAGTCGTCCGTGCATCATCCCTTGACCGCCCCCGCCACCAGGCCCGAGCTCATCCGGGAGTGGACCGACATGAACAGGGCGATCACCGGTATGGCGATCAGGGCGGAGCCGGCCATGACGCCGCCCCAGTCGGTGGCGGAGGTCTCGCTGCTGAAGCTGCGCAGCCACAGCGGCAGCGTCGCGTGGTCCGTCTTCGTCATGACGATGAGGGCCAGGTTGTACTCGTTCCAGGTGTGCAGGAACGCGAAGACCGACGAGGTGATCAGCCCCGGTCCCAGCAGGGGCAGGGTGACGCGGAAGAACGCGCCGACCCGGCTGCAGCCGTCGACCATGGCCGCCTCTTCCAGCTCCGCGGGAATGTTGTCGATGAAGCCGCGCAGCAGCCACATCGTGAACGGCACATTCCCGCCCAGGCACAGTAGCGACAGGCCGGTGACGGTGCTGAGCAGATTCCAGTCGTCCAGCATCCGGAACTGAGAGATGAACAGCGCCTCGGCCGGCAGCATCTGCACGACGATCACCAGCATGACCAGTGCGCCGCGGCCCTTGAAGCGGAACCGGCTGGCGGCCACCGCCGCCATGAATCCGAAGAGCACGGCGAGGACGACCACCACCGAGGTGACAGCGGCGCTCATCCGCAGCGCCGACCAGAACTTGTCGTCCTGAAGGACCCCCGAGAAGTGCTTGAAGGTGCCGGGGAACGGCACGAACTTCGGGGTGAGGCCGAACAGTTCGGATGTCGGCACGAACGCGGTGTTGACCATCCAGTACACCGGAAAGACCCACACCAGGGCGGCCAGGACCGCGAGTGCGTTGAGCACGGAGCGTCGACGGGTGCGCCGCCTTCGCGCGCTGGTCAGGGGCTTGGGCCCGCCGACGGGAGAGGGAGGAGTCTTGGCCGGGCCGCTGGTGCGGGCCATGGTGGATGCGCTCATCGGTCCGCCGCCTCCTTTTGCTGCCCCAGCAGCGTGGCGATGTACTTCCAGGTCAGCAGCAAGGTGAGCAGCAGAACGACGGTCGCCAGAGCGGAGGCGACACCGTAGTTGCCCTGACCGATGCCGAGCCGGTAGACGGCCGTGCCCAGCAGGTTGGTGTCCTCGGTGGAGCCGCCGCTCTGCTGCAGGACGTAGATCTGGGTGAACACTCGCAGGTCCCAGACGATCTGCAGCAGTCCGACGATCATGATGACGGGCAGGACCAGCGGCAGAGTCACGCTTCTGAAGCGGCGCCAAGCGGAAGCCCCGTCCAAGGAGGCCGCCTCCATGACCTCGGCGGGCACCTGGCTCAGGCCCGCGTAGCTCATGAACGCCACCAGCGGGATGCTCATCCAGATCACAATCAGCGCGGCCACCGTGAACAACCCCATCGGATCCGCGGTCCAGGCATGCCCCTCCATCCCGGACATGCCCAGGTGGGACAGCAGCCAGTTGACGACGCCGTAGCGGCTGTCGAACAGCCACTGCCACACGGTCATGGTGACCATGACAGGCATGGCCCACACCAGGAGCAGGCAGACCTGCAGCACCAGCCGGGCCCATCGGCTGATCGCCGTCATCAAGGCGGCCAGGCCCACTCCGACCACCATGGTCAGGCTCATGCACACGAGGCAGAACGCGATGGAGCGTACGAGGACCTTGAGCATCGCCGGGTCGCTGAGCACGGTCTTGTAGTTGTCCAGACCCACCCATGCGGGCGGCTGGCCGAACTGCTGGCGCAGTCCGAACTCCTGGAAGGACATGAGGAGCTGACGGACCAGCGGATACCCGAGGGCCACAATGACGGCCAAGAACATCGGCGCCGCCAGAAGATACGGCGTCACGGAGGTTCTGGACCGACGCCGGTCGGGCGGCGCGGATACGTCCTTCAGGTCGGTGGTCATTTCTTGTTCAGGACTTCCTCGATCTTGCCGTCCGTGGCTTTGGCCAGCTTCTCGGCGGATTCGCCGCGGGCCAGCTGCGCCCAGAAGTCGGCCGGGATGTTGTTGCCCTGGACAACCGCCCAGTTCTCCGCGGACGGGGTGAGCACGGAGCTCGCGGCGATCTGCTGCTGCAGCCGCCCGCTGGCCATCCCCTCGGGGACCGCGTCGGCGTAGGCGATGTTGCCCGGGATCCAGCCCTGTGCGGCGACCTTGGTCTGGAACTCCTTGCTGTAGATCAGCTTCAGCGCGTCCTGCGACAGCGACTTGACCTGCGACTTCGCAGAGATGCCGACGCTGGAGCCGCCGGAGAAGGAGTGGCCCACACCGCCCGGTTCGACCGGCGGGATCGCCATCACCGCGGTGTTCTTCTTCATCTTCGCCGAGATGTTCTGCTCGGCGAAGGTACGGCCGGACATGATCGCGACCTCGCCGTTGTTGTACGGCACCCAGGGCGCCGCACCCTGTTCGGAGGAGTCCTGCGCTCCCAGAGCAGCGGTCTTCCACAACTGCTGCAGCATGGCGAACCCGGCCTTGGCCTCGGGGGTGTCGAGCGTGCCCTTCCAGGTGCCGTCGGAGTTCCGCTTGGCGTAGTTGGCGCCCTGGGAGAAGATCCATGCCTCCATGAAGTGGTTGTCGGAGGCCGGCAGGTAGATGCCCTGGAAGTTCCTGCGCTTGTCGGGGTTGGCCGCTTTCACCTTCTGCGCGGCACCGACCAGTTCGCCCAGCGTCCTGGGCTGAGCCACGTGCGCCTTTTCGAACAGGTCCTTGCGGTAGTAGATGACGCTCGCCCCGCCGTACAGCGGCAGCGCGTACTTCTTTCCGCCCGACGTGCCCGCCTTGACGAAGCTGGGGATCAACTTCTCGCCGCCGAGCTCCTGGTAGATGGGGCTCAGGTCGGCGAAGGCGCCGATGCTGGCGAAGGTCGACGACGTCGTGTTGCCGATCTCGACGATGTCAGGTGTTTCCTTCTCGCTGGCCATCGCGGTCTGCAGTTTGGCGACGATGTCGTCCCACTGCTGGATCTCGATCTTGAGAGTGGAGCCGGGGTGCTGCTTCTCGAACTGGGACTTGAGGTGGTCCTGCGCGGGCTGCGGGATCGAGTCCTTCATGAACCACACCCGCACGGTGCCCTTCTTCGGGCCGCCGGACAGGGAATCGCTTCCGCTACCGGAGCCGGCTGAACAACCGGCCACCAGCAGTCCGGCGGCCGCGGCCGCCGCCGTCGTTCTGACAATCTTTGCGTCCATTGCTGGTCTCCATCGGTGAAAGGCAGTGAGTGGGCGTGCAGCCCTACAAAGCGGCGCGGAGCTGCTCCAGGACAGTGATCGGCGCCAGCAGCGTCTCGGTGGTCAGCGGCGGCCTGCCGGTCTTGAGCATCTGAAGGAAGACCTTCAGGCCCGGCTCCACGTAGTCGGCGTTCAGCTCGATGTCGCGGCTGACCAGCCCGTACCGGCCCACGATCTCGACGTGGAACGGCACCCGCCCGGCCTCGGTGGGGGTGACCATCTGCAGCGTGACCAGCACGCCTGCCGGGCTGCGGTACCGGGCCACGACGGTGCCCGCCACCCGTTCCACCTCCACCGGTCCCGGCGTGCCGGGGGCCAGGCGCTGGGCGAGGTCGGCGGCATGAATGCCGTAGAAGAAGATCCCGCTGTGTTCGCTGTCCGGGTCGGCCGGGCCGGTCACGGTGACGGTCTGGACGTCACCGATGTTGGTGGCGGCCTTCTCGACCCGGTCGGCGTCGGGTACCCATCGCACCGCCGAATACGATGTCATCGGCACCCCACCGCGGTCGGCCGCTTCGATGATCGCCCGCGCGTCCTGGACGCTCGCGGCCAGCGGCTTGTCCACCCAGACAGGCTTGCCCGCCTCCAGATACGGCACCGCCTCCGCCCGGTGCGCGGCACCGTCGCGGTTGGTGACGATCAGGGCGTCGACGGAGTCGATCAGCTCGGCCGAGGTGGCCACGACGGGCAGGTCGCCGCCCAGCGCGGCCAGTTCCCGGTTGCGTTCGTCGTCGGGGCCGACGAGGGCGACCACCCGGACCTGTGGGGAGATTCTCTTGACGTTGAGGCAGTGGAGGATCTCCTCGGCGTGGCTGTTCTCGGTGCCGACGATCGCGATGCGCAGTGTTTCGCTCATGGTTCAGCTTTCCTGGAGGTCGACGGGGCGGCCGATGCGGGCGGATTCGTAGACGGCCAGGACGACCGCGAGCGAGCGGCGTGCCGCCGCGAGCGTGACGCCCGGTTCGCGACCGGTACGGATCGCGGCCACGAAGTCCTCGTACTGAGCCAGGTGCGCGTTGTCGACCAGGCTCCAGCCCTCGCGCAGCGGCTCCTCGGACGGCAGCGGCGCGGGGGCGACGCGGTCCGAGAAGTGGAAGTACTCCAGCCGGTCGTCGGCCATCACCGCGGTTCCCCGATCGCCGTGGACCGACAGCCGAACCGGAAGACCGGGATAGGCAGCGGTGCTGGCCAGCAGCACTCCCACCGCGCCGTTCTCGAACCGGATGGTGGCCGCCGCCAGGTCCTCCACCTCGATGTCCTGGTGAGCCACCCGACCGGTCTGCGCACTGACCTGCACCGGCTTGCCCAGCATCCACAACAGCAGGTCCAGGGCGTGGATGCCCTGGTTCATCAGCGCGCCGCCGCCGTCGACCGCCGCCGTGCCGCGCCAGTCACCGGAGTCGTAGTAGGCCTGCGGGCGGAAGAACGCCGACTCGGCGATCCCCGAGGTGGTGCGTCCCAGCCGTCCCGCGTCCACAGCGTCCTTGATGAACGCCGCCGCCGGCTGGAAGCGGCGCTGGCTGATGACGGACACCGTGCGGCCGCTGCGACGCTGGGCGGCAATGATCCGATCGGCCGCGTCCAGCGTGATGTCCACGGGCTTTTCGATGAGTACGTGCTTGCCCGCGTCCAGCGCCTCGATCGCCGCGTCCGCGTGCAGGGCACTGGGCAGACACACGGCGACCGCGTCGATCTCCTCGGCGGCGTACGCCTCGGCGGCGTCGGCATAGGCACGGGAGTTGTGCTCCTTGGCCAGGGTCGTGGCCTTGTCCAGGTCGCTGTCGATGACGGCGGCGAGCTCGGTCCGGGGATCGCTCTCGTGGAGCGTGCTGATCAACCGGGCATGTACGGCACCGATGACACCGGCGCCCAGCAAGGCGAAACGCATGGTTGTTCCGTCACTTTCGAGAGGTACTGAGGTTTGCGCGGCTCACGCACAGGGCGTTGGAGGGAGGGGGTCAGAGGGAACGGGCAGGGGGCGCCGACCAGGCGATGCTCGTGCCGTCGGCGTCGGCGGACTGCTGAGCCAGCAGCGCCAGCCGGGTGGCCAGAAGGCTGTGACCGGTGGAGATGTCGGGCGCCGCACCCTGTGCCAGGGCCCGCAGGGGGAGCTGGGCGGGCCGAAAGCCCTCGGCCAGTTCGACGTCGTGCGTGGCGTCCTCGTCGGTGGTCACCACCAGACGGCGACGCGCCCACAGCAGGTCGGCGGTGCCGCGGGTGCCGACCAGCCGCATCCGGTAGTCGCCGTGCACCGCGGAGGCCGCCGGGGTCATCCAGCTGACCTCGGCCGTGACCAGGACACCCGCGCCCGTGAAGGTCGCGACGCCGTAGGGGGCGAAGCCCGTCGTCCCGGGCACCGTGCCGGCGACGTTTCCCCGCACGGTGCCGGTGGTGAGGCCGGTGAAGCACAAGGCGGCATCGATGTCGTGGACGACCAGGTCGGCCAGGATGCCTCCGTAGCGGGCCCGGTCGAAGAACCAACCGGGCCGCTGGGGCCGGTTGAGCTTGTGCGGCGCGGAGGACAGCACGCCGGTGATCTTCCCGAGTGTGCCCGCCTGCACCAGCTCGAGCGCGGCGAGCGTCTCCGGGTAGTACCGCTTCTCCAGCATCAGCACCACATGACGTCCGCTGCGCCGGGCCGCCGAGGCGATGGCATCGACCTCGTCGAGGGTGGTGCACAAGGGCTTGTCCGCCAGCACATGGCAGCCGGCGTCCAACGCGTCGACGACGATCCGGCCCCGGTCGCCGTAGACGCCTGCCGTCACGACCACATCGGCCCGCACCTCATCGAACATCCGGCGGTGATCGGTGAAGACACGCGCCCCGTACGGCGCAGCGCACTTTTCGGCCAACTCGCGTACGGGATCGGCGACGGCAATCAACTGCAGATCCGGGGACCGGCTCACTTCGTCGAGCACGTAGTCGACATGAGGATGGGCTGCACCTGCAACAACGATCCGTGTCATGGCCCGAACTGAAACATGCAACCGTTTGCATCGTCAACGGGTTACGCAGAGAAAGTTCTGCCGTAACGCATCCGTCACCTCGGCGCGGGTCCCGTGGTGGCGCGGATCACCAGGTGGGTGGCGACGGTCAGCCGTTCCGGTTCCGTGCGCCCCGTCTCCAGCATGCGCACCAGGAGGTCGGCCGCCGCGGTTCCCGCGGTGGCCGACGCGGCCGACACGCTGGTCATGGCCGGTGTGGTGAGCGCGGCGAGCGTGTCGTCGCAGCCCATGAGGCCGAAATCGTCGGGCACGTTGATGCCCCGCAGCTCCAGGCCGGCCAGCACCCCCTGGGAGACCACGTCGTCGAACGCGACCGCTGCCGTCGCCCCCGATTCCACCAGCGCGGACACGGCGTCCCGGCCCGCCGCGTAGCTGGGGCGTCCGACCTCGACGATCTCGACGTGCACGCCCACGTCGGCGGCTGCCTGCCGGATGGCCGCCCGGCGCTGCTGGTCGGACCAGGAATCGCGCGGGCCGGCGAGATAGGAGATCTTGCGGTGCCCCAGTCGCTTGAGGTGCACGACCCCCTCGATCATCCCGCCCGAGGAGTCGATGAGCACCCGGGGAATCCCCTCGATGTCCCGGTTGACCAGGACGGTCGGGCGGCCGGCGGCCAACTCCCGCACCACCTCTGCCTCGAGCCGCGAGGAGGCCAGGATGAACCCGTCCACCTGCGGGCTGAACCGGGCGGCCAGTTTGGCCTCCCGGGCGGCGGACTCGTCCGAGTCCCCGAGGAAGACGGCCAGGTCGGCCTGCTCGGCCCGTGCCTGCACCGTGCGCACCATGGGCGGGAAGAACGGGTTCGCCACGTCGGGCACGACCATGGCGATGTTGCCGAACCGTCCGGTCGACAGTGCCCGTGCCGCAGGGTTGACCATGTAGCCGAGCCGCTCCGCGACGGCCCGGACGTGTTCGACGGTCTCGCGGCTGAGCAGCTCGGGACGGCTGAAAGCGCGTGACACCGTGGAGCGTGAGACCTCGGCGGCGACGGCCACGTCGCCGATGGTGATTCCGGAGGAAGAGCGTGGTCGAGTCGACATGCGCACACCTTAAGGGGCGATGCCTCTTGACGTGCAAACGGTTGCACTCCAGACTCCCGGTCATGCCACTAAACGACCTTGATGACAGACTGAAGGTGTTCCCGGACAGGCAGGCGCTCGGCGAGACGGCTGCCGCGGAAATAGCGCACCGGCTCCGCCTGATCTTGGCCGAACAGCACCATGCCCGCATGATTTTCGCCGCGGCGCCCAGCCAGACCGAGACGCTCGCCGCCCTGATCCGCCAGCCGGACATCGACTGGAACCGCGTCACGGCCTTCCACATGGACGAGTACCTCGACCTGCGGCCCGAGGCGCCGGAACGCTTCGGCAATTGGCTGCGCACGGCCCTGTTCGACCGACTTCCCTTCGCCGCCGTCCACTACATCGACACGACCGGCGCGGAGACACCCCAAGCCTCCGCCGACCGCTACGCAGAGCTTCTGCTGGAAGACCCGATCGACATCGTCTGCCTGGGAATCGGCGTGAACGGCCACCTGGCCTTCAACGATCCGCCCGTGGCGGACTTCGCCGACCCCCAGGCGGTCAAACCGGTCTCCCTCGACCAGGCATGCCGCGAGCAGCAAGTCGCCGACGGCTGCTTTCCCGCCCTGGCCGATGTGCCCGCGACCGCGATCACGGTCACGATCCCGACGCTCATGAACGCCGCCCACCTGTTCTGCATGGTTCCCGGCGCACTCAAGGCCGACGCGGTGCGGGCGACGGTGCAGGAGCCCCTGACCATCCAGTGGCCCAGCACCATCCTGCGCACTCACCCGTCGTGCACCATCTACACGGACGTTCACGCGGCCGCACTGCTCGACCAGGGCATCCGCACCGCGCCGTAGCGCCCCTCGCGTACGCGGCCTTCAAGGCCGCCGGGCCTGCTGCGCAGTCCCTCGGATCCTCGGCTGTGCCCTGCACGGCAGGGCACAGCCGACGCAGATGCCCGGCCCCACCGATGCGTCGGCCGCGCGTGCCCTCGCGTCCGGCCGGGCAACGGGCAGGACCGTGCCGTCCCGTACACCGCCCCCACGTTCAGGAGACTGGTTGTGCCTGTCATTCCCTATCCTCGCCCGCGTTCGATGACCACGCGGGCGGGCGGCGCCGCGTTCGATGCCCCCGTGGTCGTGGCCGTGGACGACACCCTGCCGGCGCAGGGCTATCGGCTGCACACCGGACCGGCCGGCATCGACCTCCACCACCGCGACGCGGCCGGTCTGCGCCACGGTCTGCAGACCCTCGATCAGCTGCGGGCAGACCAGGACTTTTCCGAGACCGGCTACGAGATCGCCGACCACCCCGACTTCGCCGTCCGAGGCTTCATGCTCGACATCAGCCGCGACCGGGTCCCGACCCGCCGCACCCTGGAGCGATGGTTGTCCCTGCTGTCCCTGGCCCGCTTCAACCAGCTCGAGCTCTACTGCGAACACACCTACGCCTACCGAGACCATCAAGAGGTCTGGCAGGACGCCTCCCCGCTCACCGCCGAAGATCTTCGGTGGCTCGACGCCCGCTGCGCGGCGCACGGCATCGACCTGGTGGCGAACCAGAACACCTTCGGCCACATGGAGCGCTTCCTGGGCCACGCCACCTATGCCCACCGGGCCGAGAACCCGGACGGGTTCGAGCGCGGCGGGGCCCACTGCCCACCCGGCACGCTGGCACCCACAGAGGACAACGCCGCGTTCGTCACAGCTCTGTTGGAGGAGATGACCGGCAACCTCCGCACCAGGCGCGTCAACATCGGAGCCGACGAGCCGTTCGAACTCGGCACCGGACACTCCCGTGATCAGGCCGCTCGCGACGGCGTCGGCGACGTCTACCTGACCCACCTGGAGCGCATCATGCGGCCCTGGCTGGACGCCGGGTACACCGTGCAGTTCTGGGCCGACGTCTTCGCCGAACACCCCGAACTGATGGACCGCGTGCCGCAAGGAGCCGTACCCGTCATCTGGCAGTACGACTCACCGCGGCAAGCCGCCGATGTCATCGCGGCCGACACCGAGGAACTGAGGTCCTGGCAGCGCACGGGCTCGGACGTGGACCAGCTGCGCGACGGCTTCCGCGGACGGGCCGAAGTGCTGCGCGAGGCCGGAATCGCGTTCTGGGTCGCTCCCGGCGCCGGCAACTGGAACTCGCTGATCGGCAGGCTCGACAACGCCATGGAGAACATGGTCGACGCGGCGGAAGCGGGACTCGAACACGGCGCCGAGGGCTACCTGCTCACCTCCTGGGGCGACCAGGGCATGTGGGACCCGCCGTCGATCACTTTCGGGCCGGCCGTCTTCGGCGGCGCCGTCAGCTGGTGTCTTCAGAGCAATCGCGACCTCGACATCGCCGCCGTCCTCAACGACCACGTGCTGCTGGACGCGACCGGCCTCAGCGGAACCGTGCTCGACCGCCTGGGTCGCATCGCCCGCGCCCTCAACCCCCCACTTCTCAACGCCTCCCCGCTCGCCCGCGTCCTGCTGCCGGACCCCACCTGCCCGATGCGAACCTACCCGTCGCCGCAGGACCTCGACGCCGCCGCCACGGCGCTGGCCGCCTGCCGCCTCGACCTCACCGCTGCCGAGCCCGCGGCCGGCGACGGTGATGTGCTGCTCCGTGAACTCGACCACGCCATCGCCCTCGCGCAATTTGCGGTGCGCCTGCTCCGGGCTCGCGCGCAGGCACGTGCCGAGGCCACTGCGATCGACCCCACCACAGCCCACCGCCTCCTCCGAGAACTCGAACCACTCCTGGCCGAACAACGTTCCTGCTGGCTCCTGCGCTCCCGGCCCGGAGGTCTCGACGACAGCATTGCCCGCTTCGACCGCCTCCGGCACCAGCTGCAATCGGCTGCCCGGCAATGACCAGGTCAGCTCGCCGGCGGACCCTGTGTGGTGAGCGTTGATGGGATCTTCGGTGTGCGGGCAGGTTGGGCGCCCGGCCGTCGCGTCGCTCGGCGGGCGACTTCGTGGACGGCATGGCAGGTTTCCTCTCGTACGGGGTGAAACAGGGCGGTGCGGGAGTGCGGGGCCGGAAGTCAGGACGGCGTGGGGCGAGCTACGCCGTGGCCTCCCAGGCGAAGCCGTCCGGGTCGGTGAAGGTGTCGGCGGTGCTGCCGAGGACGATGTGGTGCGAGCCGCTGCCGTCGGCGGGAACGCCGAGGTCCTTGGCCAGGGCGCGGCGCTTGTACAGCGCCAGCTTGACGGGGCTGGAGGCGCCGGAGGCGAACTCGGTGTACTTGCCGCCGAAGCTCTTGGCCACGGTCAGGCCCCGGCCGACGTAGAACTGCTTGGTGGCCTTCACGTCCTCGACGCCGAGCAGGAGGACGAGCTCGTCGATCTCGCCGGTGGCGGGGCCGGTGTCCTTCTTCGCCGAGGTCGCGATCTTCCAGATCGTTCCGTCCGGGGCCCGGACGACGCCGCCGTAACCCCACAGCGACTTCGCGGCGGGCTTCAGCACCGTGGCTCCGGCATCCACAGCTGCGGCGACGTAGCCGTCGACGGTGGCCGGCTCGGACACCGTGAGCGCCAGGGTGAAGCCGCGGAATCCGGTCGAGCGGACCTCGGACGCACGCAAACGTATGTACGTGTCCACGCCGAAGGCGTCGTAGAAGCGGCGGGCGGCCCCGAGGTCGGCCACCTCGAGGGTGACGGACGCGAGGGACGTGTGGGCTGCGGCGGAAGTGGTGGTTGCCATGACCATCACGCTAGGGGCCGCGCGGCGGCCGGGGCTTCTCGATTCCTGACCGGTCTCGCGACTTGCTTCGCCACGCATGCGGGCATCCCTTCCACCGTGATCGCCGTGCCCGCGTCGTGGGCCGTACCCGCGGCATCGGCGGCGGCCACATGGGCCGCCTGGCGCCGGAAGGCCCGGGCGGCATGCCGACCAGCTCGGTGAGGCGGGTGGTGAACGTGCCCAGCGACGCGCAGCCGACCGCGAGGCAGACCTCGGTGACGCCGAGGTCGCCCCGCCGCAGCAGCGTCGCCGTCCGCTCGATACGACGTGTCATCAGGTATGCGTAAGGCGACTCACCGTAGGCGGCCCGGAACCGCCGACTCAGGTGGCCGGCGGACAGGTGCACATCACGGGCGAGCGCCTCCACGTTCAGCGGCTGCGCGTACTCCCCGTCGATCCGGTCGCGGACACGGCGCGGCCGCGCGAGATCGTCCAGGCGCTGCGCCCGGACACGCGCACGCCGCCATTCAGGCCTGCACAGGAGAACGCGCCCCTTTGTCGTTCCTCTTCTCTTGCCATCGATGTCTTCGGGCGTCCGGGGTGCCCGTCTCGGCGGGGCGCCCCAGACGCCCGAAGGTGTGGACCGGCCCGTCGGACTCGACCAGCCGGTCGTCCATCTGCCGCAACGCGTCCTTGCGGTCCCGCTCGGAGAGCCGATCAAGACAGGTGTGGCCGACGAGGTGATCGGTCTCATGCTGCAGACATCAGGCGAAGTAGCCCATCCCCTCGATCACGAGAGGGTTGCCGTCCTTGTCGAACCCACGAGCGACAGCACGATCGGTGCGGGGAACCGCCATGGCAGCGCCAGGCACGGACAGGCAACCCTCGAACTCGTCGACAAGTCGCCGACTGCCCGGACCGGGCAGGCTCAGTACCGGGTTGATGATGTGGCCGACATACCGGACCCATAGTCGTCCGGGCAGGACCGCTCGTGACGAACAGACATCACCGTCTCCCTTTTTGTGCACGCCGCAGAGCCGCGGAGATCACGGCAGATGATGCCTTCGGCAAGCACTACCAGTTGCCAAGGTCTTTGCGAAGTAGCAGACTTTGCAAAGTGACTGAAGATGGTGTCAACACCCCGAACGACCAGCCAGACGGCACCGGCGAAGAGCTGCGCGAGCACGAAGTCCGCACAGCCTTGCTGGACCTGCTCGCCGAGGTCGGCACCGTCACGGCGACCGAAGCCGCCTCCCGGCTGGGGTACAGCTCCGGACTCTGCTCATTCCACCTACGGCAGCTCGCACGGCACGGATACATCGAAGAGGCCCCCCACAGCGGGGGCCGTGCACGTCCCTGGCGTCTGAAGCAACACGTCCCCGCCGCCAATCGGCCTATGGAGGAGCAGTTCGGCGACTTGGCCCGCGGGCTGGAGGACGAGAGCTGGCAACGATGGCTGACCCAGCGAGACGAGGCGCCGTCCGAGTGGCGCTACGACGAAGCCTTCAGCGCCGTTGCGTACCTGACACCTGAAGAGATGAGACGGGTCGCGGATGCGATCCGACGGGCCCTGGCGCCCTACCAGGACCGCGAACAACGCCCCCTGGCCCGGCCCGACGGCGCTCGACCCGTGGCCCTCATCACCCGTCTGTTCCCCCTGCTTCCCCACACGGCGGACGGCGCGGACCAGGACTGAGGAGTCGTCGGCCGTTACGCACTCGATGTCGAACTTGTCGTACTGGCTCGGGGGTGAATCCGGTTCGGCGCTGACGCTTGACTTCGAGCGTGATCTCTTCCATAACGTCATCCCATGTCGGAGAAGAAAGACCCGGGTGGGCCCGGGAGGCTGCCGCGCTCGTTGTACGAGCGGGAGCTGTACCGGCTCCAGACCGAGCTGGTGAAGCTCCAGGAGTGGGTGCGGGCCGAAGGCGCACGGCTCGTCGTTGTGTTCGAAGGACGTGACGCGGCGGGCAAGGGCAGCACCATCAAGCGCGTCACCGAATTCCTCAATCCGCGGGTGGCACGCATCGTCGCGCTGCCTCGGCCCACCGAGCGCGAGCGCGGACAGTGGTATTTCCAGCGCTATGTCGAGCATCTTCCAGCCGCTGGGGAAGTGGTCCTGCTCGACCGGAGCTGGTACAACCGCGCGGGCGTTGAGCGCGTCATGGGCTTTTGCACGATGGAGGAACACCAGCGGTTCCTTCGGCAGTGTCCGGTCTTCGAGCGGATGCTGGTCGAGGACGGCATCCTGTTGCGCAAGTACTGGTTCTCGGTGAGCGACGCCGTGCAGGAGCAGCGGTTCCGGCGCCGACTGCAGGATCCCACCCGCCGGTGGAAGCTCTCATCGCTGGACCTGGAATCGATCAGCCGCTGGGAGGCCTATTCGCGGGCGAAGGACGAGATGTTCGTCCACACGGACATCTCGGAAGCTCCCTGGTACGTGGTCGAGAGTGATGACAAGCACCGGGCTCGGCTGAACATGATCGCCCATCTGCTGTCGACCGTGCCGTACGAGGAGGTCACTTGGCCGCCGATCGAACTGCCCCGGCGCCCGCCGGCCACCGGATACCAACGTCCGCCGAGAGACCTTCAGACGCACGTCCCCGACTATGCGTCAGAGCTGCGCAAGTGAGACGGGACAAGCCTCCCCCGGTCAGGAGGTCAAAGGGGATGACGGCCACCGGACAGCCGGCGTGGAGGAGCAGGGTGCGAACGATCCGGCCGAGGTGCGGGCCGTGCGGTCGATCAGCCCGTCGGAGGAGGCGTTCGTGTGGGTGCCGACGCGGCCGCGGAGGGCCTGACGCCCCGACCGCTGAGGGTGTACACGTCGGTCACGTACGCGCAGGCGCGGGGGATCGTGCCGACAGAGGCGGAACTCGCGTTCGGGCCGTGGCACCAGTCGGGCAAGCGGGCCGGCCAGGCGCTGACGGTGAGTGTCTGACGCCGTCGGGGAGCTTGGTCGAGCGCCTTTCCGGGAGAGCATCGAGCTGAACAGGACGGTTCCCGCGGGCCGACGGTCTCCAGCATCCACCAAGTCGTCACGCGCGCAGGCGAGTTCCAAGCCAGGGCGCTGGTCGCGCGGATCCCGGAACGGGCCTGGCAGCGGCTGTCCGCCGGAGCAGGCGCCAAGGGCGAGAGGTGCTACGACTGGACCCGGATCGACTCCGTTGGCCCGGCCGGGCAGCCCGGGCACTAGTGGCGACTGGTCCGCCGCAACCGGCGAAGCGGCGGACTCGCCTTCGACCGTCACTTCTCACCCCGCCTGGTGTCGTTGGTCCAAGCTGGTGCGCGTGGCCGGGCGGCGCTGGACGGGCGAGGAGACCTTCCAGGTCGGCAAGGGCCTGGCCGGCCTCGACGATCAGCGGGTCCGCCGCTGGACCTCCTGTGGGCCCGGCGGCGGGCGGCGAGGTGGAAGACCGCACAGGCGGAGGTGATCTGCCCGGTCCAGGAGCCGGCCGCTGTTCCGGCCGTCGCGGTGGTGCCGGTTCGCGGGTTCACCTGGCCCCGTCCACCGCACCCTGTCGCCGCTGCGAGCGGACGGGGTATTGATGGGTGATGCTCGTCATTGGGATCGTGATCGCCGCAGGACTCGTGATCGTTGCCGCCGTTGTGGTCCTCCTGGTTCGGGAGGAACGGCGCCTGCGGCAGGCCGATGAGCGGGCGCGCAGATCGCATAGAGCGGCGGCCATGGTGTACGGCTGGCGGATCATCGATGACGAGTGGGTGCCGGCACAGCCCGACACGGTGCGTCGGAGCATGCGTGGCCCAGACGGTTCGCGGGCCTGGATGCTGGCCCGCCGGCGTATCGACGGCGTCGACGTATGGGTGGTCTGCCGGGAAGGGATGGGGCTGGGAGCCGCTGGAGGACCGGATCCTGACCGTACTGTTCGCCGGGCTGCGTGACCCGGGCACCCTCGAGGACCGCCTGGGCGGGCTGATACGCCTGGCGAAGCAGGTTGCCGGATCGCCGCCCCGAGCCGGGTGACGCTCCTCTCGAAGTCCCAGCAGGTCCGGCCGGCATCGCGTTTCCCCTTGTGCGTGTTTCCGATCCCCGATCGGTGTTGATCAGCCATGGGTTAGCGTCGGGGTCCGTCGGGTTGTTGTCGCGGCGGTGGTTGTTCCGGGAAGGGGACGAGCAGTGCAGACGGCGTTTGATGAGTCCGAGCGGCGGGCGTGGGCGGGGCAGGTCGATGCCTATGCTGCGAGTTTTGCCAAACTCTGCGCGTATCCGGTGCCTGGGCTCCTCGACACTGCCGGGGTCAGGGAGGGCGCGCGGGTCCTCGATGTGGGGACGGGCACGGGCGCCGCAGCCGCAGCCGCATGTGATCGGGGAGCGAAGGTGGCGGCGGTGGACGCCGAACCCGGCATGGTCGCCCGGGCCGCGCTCGCGGCTCCGGAAGCTGACGCGCGGCTTGCTGCTCTGCCCTGCTTGCCGTTCGCCGACGACGAGTTCGATGCCGTGGTCGGCAACTTCGTTCTCAACCACGTCGGACGGCCTCGGGAAGCCCTGAGGGAGTTGCGGCGTGTGACGCGTCCTGGCGGGCGGATAGCCGTCACCATCTGGCCGGTTCCCACGGCCGCCGGGCAGGCCCTGCTGGGTAGGGCTGTCCAGGCGGCAGGAGTCACCCGTCCCGCTCACCTGCCGGCTCTTGCTCCCGAGGACGACTTCCCCCGTACTGAACAGGGCTTCGCCACGTTGCTCGGTGAGGCGGGTCTGACGGACGTCCGCTGCGACACCTTGACCTGGGACCATCGGACGACGCTTGAGGAGTGGTGGAGCGGACCGGCCGCCGGAGTGGCGACGATCGGCCAGGTTGTGACGAGTCAGGACCCGGTGGTCATTGCCGAGATCAAGAACCACTTCGAGTCGTTGTCCGCGGAGTTCGCCGGTCCGGGCGGTGTACTGGCGTTGCCTCATGCAGCCCTGATGGCGCATGGCCAGGCTTGAGTTGCCTTGCCCAAGCGGATGGGCCGAGGCTTCCCTCGTCCAGCTGACCTTCGCAGGTCGGCCGTCGACAGCGGCAGGTTTCCTCGGTCAGCTGGGGTCGCACCTTTCCGGGCGAGGCGCCTGGTCCATTCCGCGCTGGTGGTGTCGGAGGGATGGCGACGCTGACGTATGGCGGCGGTCTCCCTCCAGGCCGGATGGGGGAGAAGGTGCCCGGCATGAGGCCGGGCGCCCCCTCGGGGGTCGGGCCGAGACGACGAGATCGAGGGTGGATTCGATGGAATTGAGCTGGGCGATGATGTGCTTGACCCACTTGTCGCCCGGGTGGGCTGTGGCGTCCTGAAGAGGTCGAACAGCGCGATTTGTCAGTCGGTGGGTATGAGGTTCTTCGAGATCGTGGCGCCATTTAGGCTCAGGGGCGGGGGTCCAGGACACGGGCGAGCGAGTCGAGGGATGCGAGAGGGCCGGGGCCGACGGGGGTGAGGACGACGCTGGTCGCGCCGGCTGCGTGGCGTGCCTTGATCGCTTCGCGTGCCTGGGCAGGGGTGCCGACGATGCTCAGCCGCCGAACCCAGTCGGTGGGCATGGTCTGTGCGAATTGCCGGGCGTCGGCGCAGGCGGCGCGGTGTTCACGCAGTTGCGTGGCGAAGGGCAGGGGGTCGATGTGCGCGGCCCAGGCCGGCTCGCCGATGGCGGTCAGGCCGTCGCGGACGCGGGCGAGAGCGGTGTCCTCGTCGTCGTCGACGGCGGCGGCGTCGTAGGTGACGACTTCGGGGCTGCTCGTGTGGGGAGCGCCGTTCATGTGCTGCAGCGAGGAGGAGATGTAGGCGGGGGCTGCGGGCTCGGCCAGGAGGAGACCGTCGGCCACCTCGCCCGCGGCTGCCTGCGACTTGGGACCCCGTACGCCCAGGATGACCGGGGGGACGACGTCGGGGGTCTCGGTGAGGAGGACGCCCTCGCAGTGCACGTAGCGGCCGCCGGCAGGGCCGGGCTCGCCGCGTATGAGCAGGCGCAGCGCAGTCGTGTATTCCCTGATCAGGGTCAGGGGGCTGGCGGGCCGGGCTCCGGCCTGACGCATCCAGTCGGGCATGCCGTGTCCGATGCCGGCGATCAGCCGGCCGGGGTAGAGCTGGGCGAGGGTGGCCAGTTCCATCGCGGCGAAGCACACGTTGCGGGCACCGGCGGGCATGATGCCGATGCCCACGGTGATGCGGGTGGTGCTGGCGAGAGCGGGACCGGCTTGTGCGAGTCCGCCGCGCCAGCCGAGGTCTTCGACCACCCATATTTGGTCGAATCCCAGTTCTTCTGCTCGCCGGGCGAACGGCAGTATGTCCTGGACGGGTAGGTCGCGGGGGAGCATTACGCCGATGCGGCCGCGGGCGGGGTTGCGGTCTGATTCGATCATGGCAGGTTCCTTGTACACGGTGGTGTGCTCGTCCTTTACCCGGTCTGGCAGTCTGCCGGGGTGAACGGGGGAACGGTGTCAGGGCGGTGCAGTTCGGGCGTTCAGTGGCTCTGCGCCGTCTCGTGCGGGCGGGTCGGTTCCGGCGCACAGGATTGTCGCGGTCGCGGTCGCGGTCGCGGTCGCGGTCACGCAGCGCGGGGCGGCAGCGGGAAGGCGTGGTCGAGCGCCATGAGGCGGGTCATCCGGCCGGTGCGGGCGGGGCCGGCGAGCATGCCGAGGCAGCCGAGTCCGGTGGCGAGAGGGACGTTGGTGCCTGCGGCGAGGGGCAGGCGTGCCCGGCTGCGCACGGCGTTGGGTATGCCCGCATGGGTGAGAAGGTCGCCCACGCTTTCGGCCACCGATGTCTTGCCGACGCCGACAGTGCCGTTGATCAGGAGGGCACGGGGCTCGGGAGAACGTTCTGCACGCATGCGTGAGACTCTACGATCCACGGTCCACGAACCCCTCCTCCATTTCGTCTCGGCGAGCGCGGGCACGGTTCACGCATGGCGGAGCCATGTGCCGGTCCGGGCGAGCGTGGCGGCGACGGGGGACTGCTCGTCCACGCGCCCCGTCGAACCGGCTGTTCCGGACCCCATCAATCCGGCTGTCCCGGAAATGGCAACAGAAGTTGCTCGTGGTGCGGTGCTGGAGCACCTTGGGGGCCGGAGGTGATCGCAGTGATCAAGACGACGGTGAATACGAGCAGTGGCAGCACGGCCCCGACTGGTGACGAGGTCTACGACGTGGCGGTGATCGGTGCCGGAGCAGCCGGCCTGAGTGCCGCGCTCCTGCTGGGACGGGCACGTCGCAGGGTGGTGGTGATCGATGCCGGTGAACCACGTAACGCCCCAGCCGCGCACATGCACGGCTTCCTGTCCCGTGACGGACTGCCCCCGGCCACCCTGCTCGACCTGGGGCAGGCGGAGATCGCCCACTACGGGGTCGACGTCATCCGGGGCCGGGTGGAGCACGTCGAGCCCGGCTACGGGGTGCGCCTGGAGGGCGGTCCCGTGCTCAGGGTCCGCCGTCTCCTGGTCGCCACCGGGCTGCGCGACGAACTGCCCGACATCCCCGGCGTCCGCGAACGATGGGGGAGGGACCTGCTGCACTGCCCGTACTGCCACGCCTACGAGGTCCGCGACCAACCCCTCGCCGTCCTCGGCACCCACCCGGGAGCAGTCCACCAGGCGCTGCTCCTGCGTCAGTGGAGCGACGACGTCGTCCTCCTCCCGCACACCCTGGACCTGACCGCGCAGGACCGGGAACAACTGAAGGCACGCGGCCTGTACCTGATCGAGGGCGAGATCAAGCAGCTCGTCGTCGACGATGACCGGCTCCGCGGAATCGAACTCGCGGACGGCCGCGTCGTCCCCCGCACTGCTGCCTTCCTCTTCCCCCGCCCCGTCCCGCACGACGAACTGCTGACCCGGCTGGGCTGCGACAAGGACGACGCCGGCTGGGTCGTCACCGACCGCACCGGCCGCACGAGCGTCGCGGGCGTCTGGGCCGTCGGCAACGTCGCCGACGCGCGAGCACAGGTCGTGGCCGCGGCCGGCATGGGGTCCACCGCCGGCTTCGCCATCAACACCGACCTGCTCGACGAGGACGTCGACCGCGCCGTCGAACAGCACCGCCACGCAGCTGCTGCCACCCGGTAGCCCACGCACGGCAACGCCACACCTCCTCCTCCCACCCGTACAAGACAGGAAGACCACGCATGCCCGCACATGCCTCACGCCCGGTTGACAGCGTCACCGAGCAGACATTCACCGAGCGCGTTCTCCAGGCGGAGCGACCCGTCCTGATCCAGTTCTGGGCCACCTGGTGCCACCCGTGCCGGATGGTCACCCCCATCGTGGAGCAGTTGGCCGCCGAACAGTCCGGCAACTTGGACGTCGTCAAGGTCGACCTGGACGAGGAGCCCGGGCTGGCCGCCCGGCTCGGCATCACCTCTGTTCCCGCCTTCGTCGTCTACACCAGCGGCCGGCCCGCAGGCGGGTGGGTCGGCGCGGCGCCCAGGCACGTCCTGGAGAAGCAGCTCGCCTCGATCCTGCGGAGCGGGAGCAGCAGCCAGTGAGTGCCCCGCCAGGGCCCGCGCCTCCGCACTGCGAGGCGCAAGGCACACCAGGCGTGGCAGCGCGGCGAAACTGGCTGGGGACACCAGGTCATGTTCGAGGACGAGCCGCCACCCCAGTTCCTTCCACGTGTCTGCGACGTCACCGCGCTCGACCCGCTCCAAGAGCTCCGGAACACGATCAACCTCGAACCAGCAGTCACGCATCTGTGCCCAGTCCACCACCCCGGCATTGAACCTTCTTGAGGTGGCTCGGGGCGAGTCCGCATGCGCGGCTCAGTCGTGATGGCCACCCCCGAGCGACCCGTCGGGCGGACCCTGGTAGGGCTCGCCTGCCGTTCCATGAGGAGTGCGCCCGGCATCAGGAGCGGCTGAGCTCGTGACCCATTCGGTGAGGGCGGTGAGGGCGGCCACCGGGTGTTTGGCACGGATCCGGATCCTTCGGTAGCGGTCGCCCGGCACCGGTAAACTGCGGGGATCGGTCCCATCTGCGGGCGAAGCGCCAGATCCAGGTGCCGTGGTGAAGCCTTCGGACCGAGGCGAAGCCGTGGTCGCCGTGTAGCCGTACCTCCACGTTCAGCGGTTCGCGGAACGGAGTCAGCTCGATCGTGTCGTAGTCGATGCGGAAGCTGACCTCGGCGTCCTTCCAGTCCAGCCGATCGACTTCCGCGATCTGCTCGCGCGCGATCCGGGCGCCTTCGCGAAGGAACACGGCGTCATGGATGACCAGGGCGTCGGTCTCCAGGGTGAGACGAGGTCTGGACAGCAGAGCCCTGACGGTCTGTACCTGAGCCGGCACGGTCGCGAAGGACGCCGTACCGGCTGCCACCGCCATCGCGGCGCCCCGCACATCAGGCTGCCCCGCGACGGTGTCCAACCCGATTGTGAGGGCCGCCAACGGCAGGCCAAGCCCCCACGGAAGTACGGCGAACATGGCGAGTACGGCCCGCCATCGTGAACGGACGAGTGCGATGTCCATGACAGGCGATGCTAGGCGGCCAGGGCCGGCCACGAACACCGTCGTGGTGATGCCGATGGCCGCCATGCCCGTTCGTGTTGGCGGGGCGCCCTGGTCCATGCCACTCTCGGGCGGATGGCTCCTCCCAAGGCGCTCGGCCCGGCCGGTGGGCTGGGAAGCAGACTGAGACCGAACACCCGTACGTTGGCCAAGGCCCTCGTCCCGGTGGTCGACGAACCCGTGCTTTTCCATGCGCTGAGATCCATCGCCGCGGTCGGGATCGTCGAAGAGTGCGGCTCGTTTCGAGGGGCGGGCCGACCTGGGGAGACGTTGATTGGCGTCGGGGTGGGCAGGTCTTCTCCCTGAGGGGAGGAGGCGGTGCCGACGGGGTCGTTGTTCGAGGTGATCGAAGCCGAGGAGGTCGAGGTCCGGGGGTGGGTGGCGATGGCTTCCGGGATGGGTGAGCGTCGGGCGGGGCGAGTCCTGACTACGGTCCGGCCGTGCCGGTGGAGTTTCTGGAGGGGCAGGTGACGGCCCAGGCTGCCTCGATCATGTGGAAGATCTCGTCCAACGCGGCGTCCGGATTGGGCGCCTCGCGGGCCAGTGAGTAGGCGTCGATCACGAACCTCGCGATCGTCCGGCTCGCCGTCGTGGTCTGTGACAGGTCGGGATCGGCGGCGATGGCCGTTGCCAGCGACTCCGCGTGGCGCAGCCTCATCGACTCCTCGTACTCCCGCAGGGCGGGAGATTCGTCGATCATGCGCCAGATCGGGGTGGCGCTGTCCGCCGTGCAATGTCGGACCAGGGACTGGATCCCGTGGCGCAGCGCGGGGATGAGCGGCTCGTGCGGCGCCCGGCCGGTGACCGCCTGCGTGAGACGTTGCTCGAAGCCGTCGTCCTGCTCGAACACCAGGGCCTCTTTCGAGGAGAAGTGGGAGAAGACCGTGGTGACGGCCACGTCGGCCTCAGCGGCCACGTCACGGATTCCCACCGCCTCGTACCCGCGTTCCAAAAAGAGCCGGAGGGCGGTGTCGGCGATCTTCTGGCGGGTCGCGGCCTTCTTGCGCTCACGGCGTCCGGGCGGCACGGTCATAACCGGACGCTATCAGATACGAATCTGCATCAACTTCAAAAAGCTAACCGTTAGCGTTATGGTTCCCCGCATGAAGAAAGTGAGCTTCGCCGAGTTTGGTGGTCCGGACGTTCTGCACCTCGTGGACGCCGAGGAGCCCCACGCGGGCCCCGGCCAGATACGCATCGCTGTGCGGGCGGCGGGCGTGAACCCCGTCGACTGGAGGATCCGTGAAGGCCAGAAGCTCGGGGCCCATCCGATCGAGTTGCCCTCCGGAGTCGGGCTGGACGCCGCCGGGGTGGTGGACGAGGTCGGCGAGGGCGTCGAAGCAGTCGAGGCCGGTGACCACGTCTTCGGCGAAGGCTTCAACACCTATGCCGAGTTCGCCGTGCTGTCGGCCTGGGCCCGTATGCCCGAGGGTCTGACGTTCGAAGAGGCGGCCGGATACCCCTCCGTGGTGGAGACCGCGCTGCGCCTCATCCGCGAGGTCGGTGCGCAGTCCGGGCAGACGCTGCTGGTCAGCGGCGCGTCCGGGGGAGTGGGCTCAGCGGTGCTGCAGATCGCCCGCGACCGCGGCATCACGGTGATCGGCACGGCTGGGGCCGCGAACCAGGACTATCTGCGCAGCCTGGGTGCCCTCGCCACGACGTATGGCGAGGGCTGGGTCGAGCGGGTGCGGCAGCTCGGCCATGTCGACGCGGCCCTCGATCTGGCCGGCTCGGGCGTGATCCGCGAGCTCGTCGAACTGGCCGGGACCCCGCGCAAGGTGATCTCCATCGCCGATCTCAGTGCGCCGGAGCTCGGTGTCCGATTCTCTGGCGTGGCCGGGAGCGTGCCAGAAGCGCTCGCCGTGGCCGCCGACCTCATCTCGCGGGGAAAACTCCACATCCCGGTCGAGAAGTCGTACACGCTCGCCGAGGCCGCGGCGGCGCACATCGACAGCCGAGCAGGCCACACGCGCGGGCGCCGGGTCATACTCGCCTGAAAGCCGGCTGGGCGATTCGGGCTCAAGCTTCTCCGGCATCGGCAATCCGTCGTACGGCGGCCTTGTCGTGGTGGCCGAGGTCCTCGGCGATAGCCGGGGCCAGGCGTGGAGGCGAGGTGGCGGATCGATGAGGTGCGGGCTCGCCGGGAGGAACACCGACGCAGGCGACGCCCGCAGGGAGCCCTGGACGGCGGTGCGTGTCCGCCACGCTGAGATGACGGATGACCACGGCCTCCGAGACGCTCGGAGCTCTGAAAAGTCTGCGTCGCTCTTTTGGTGGCCATTGAGAGGCTGGGCGGGCAGGGGCCGTTTCAGAGCGGTCGGCTCGGGCTGTTGTCCCAGCGGTGGGTGCTCCAGGTGCGGCGGGTGGGGCTACGCACGGTACGCCTTCGAGCGGCCGTTGCACTTGGAGGTGCTCGCTCGGTGGGTCAACGAGCTCTCGTCGTCCGGCCGTGGCCACGACCTGTCACGGACTCAGATGCTGCGGTGAAGGCTTGCACGAGGGGACGGTTGTCTCCTCGGCGGGTGGCCATGAAGATCCGGCTCAGTGTGGGAGGCCCGTCGAGTTCGAGCCGTCGGGCGCCTGCGGGGAGCAGCGTCGTGACGCTGTAGGGGGCGATGGTGACGCCGAGTCCAGCGGCGACGAGCATGATGATGGTGTGCCAGTTCGAGCACTCTTGCGCGATCCGGACGTCGACGCCGACGTCCCGCAGCGGCTGCGTGTTCACGTCGAACGCTTGAGCTCCTGCTGTACGCGGGAACAGGACAAGTGGGTCAGTGGCCAGCGCCGTTGCTTGCACATGGCTACCCCTTGCGGCGGGGTGTTCTGCGGGGAGGACGGCGACAAACCGTTCCGTCGTCAACAGGGAAAGGTCGATATCGTCTCGCTCCTCGGCATCCCGCACGATCCCGACGTCGGCTGTGCCCCGCTCCAGGGCCGCCAGGACATCGACGGTGAAGCCGTCGTGCAGCTTGATCTGGACGTCTGGGCGGCGGCGGGAGAATTCACGGAGCCGTTCGCTGATGATCGCGGCGGCGGACGTGATGAAGGCGACGTCCAGGCGACCGGCCTCGCCGCGCCCGACACGGCCGGCCTCGTCGAGGTCGGCCGTCAGACGGCCCAGAAGGTCCCTCGCCCGTGGATGGAACGTCGCTCCCGCGTCTGTGAGGCGGACGCTTCGAGAGGTCCGCCGGAACAGCTCAACACCGACCATCTTCTCGAGCTGTCTGATCTGCTGGGACAGGGCTGGCTGGGCAATGCTCAGCCGATGGGCGGCACGGCCGAAGTGGAGTTCCTCGGCCACAGCCAGAAAGTACCGCAGATGGCGGAGCTCGATACGCTGATCCATAACTCCAGCTTATTGATGGAGGGAAGATGCTGTATTGGACATATGGGTGAGTGGGGTCAGAGGCTAGCGGGAAGCTGAATCGGAAGGAAACCCGCCTCATGCCGTACACCTCTGCCTCGATCGAGGTCTCCTCGATCGCCTCACAGAGTGATGCCGACGCGTTCCGAGCGCTGAACGAGGAGTGGATCTCACGTCTGTTCACCCTGCAGGAAGAGGACCGGGCGGTTCTCGGAGATCCGTTCGGCCGCATTGTGGGCCCAGGCGGCGACGTGCTCCTGGCGTGCGAGCCGGGCAGCGGCACCGTCGTCGGGTGCGTCGCGCTTCTGGCCTACCCGGACGCAGTGTTCGAGCTGGCGAAGATGGCCGTGGCTCCCGCCGCGCAGGGACGCGGAATCGGCCGCCAACTCGTAGCCGCAGTGATCGACCGCGCCCAGGCACTCGGCGGGGCCCGGCTGTTCCTCGGTACGAACAGCAAGTTGGCTCCTGCCATCCACCTCTACGAGGAAGCCGGGTTTGTCAGGATCACCCGCGACCGTCTCCCGGTGGCCGACTATTACGCCCGCGCCGACATCCTCATGGAACTGAAGTGACGCCCCGGCCCGGGGCCCGCAATCTGCCTTGCCACGGCTGTCTTCACCAGCACGTCGGTTCCGCCGTCCCTCGCAGTTTGGTCAGCAGTTGCTGGGCGAGGCGGATTTCGTCGTCGGCCCGGTCGGGGTCGGTGAAGGCGAGGACGAAGGCGCGCTGGGCCTGGGAGGTGGCCCGTTCGCCCGCGACGCCGTGGAGCTCAGCATCGTTGCGGGCGCTTCATACGCTGTGGCGGCGCGGTTCATGTCGCCCTGGACCCAGTGCACGTCGCCCAGGGCGCGGTGGTGGCGGCCTGGCCGGCCGAGGGTTTCGGCGGCGGTGAGGGCGGTGGGGAAGTCTCCGGCGAGTCGGGCCAGGTGGGCCAGGCCGGGCCAGGCCGCCCGGCCGGTCCGGTCGAGCTGTCCATGGAGTCCTTGGTCGGCCCACCGGAGCCGGGAGCGGCCGGTGATGACGACGAACGCGTTCGGCATGAGCCACACCACGCGTTGCAGGGAGCGCTCCGGGTCACGGTGGGTACGGTCGCCGGTGCCCTCGAACGCGTCCGGCAGGATGACCGGCACGACCCGCCGGGCGGGCGGGAGCTGACCGAGCTCCCAGGCCAGCAGGTGCGGTGCAGTAGGAGGGGGGCGTCCACATCGGGCTCCGCCTCCACCAGGTCGGCCAGACGCGTGCACCGGGCGAGCGCGCGGACGGTCTGTCGGCGCTCGCGCAGGGCCCGGGCCAGTGAGTCGGTCGCTTCACCGACGACGGATCCGACGGTGCCGGGCAGGAGCAGCGCCTGGGCGGCGTCTCCGAGCGCGGACTGCATCTGCTGCGGCAGCGCTGGGCCGAACCGGGAGGCGAGGCCGCCGCGGCGAAGGTGCTCCTCCAGGTCCTCGCCGGGGTGCTGATGGTCCCAGTAGTGGCGCAGAGCGATGTCGAAGGCGGGCAGGGGTCGGCCGAGGCCGGTGAGAGCGAGCCGGGTCGCGGCCGCGCTCACCCCTCGGTGACACGGAACAGCCTTCGCCGCGGCCGCACCTGGCGCGATCGTGCCTGACGTGAGAGAGGTCGGGACTGGTGTGAGACTGGGCGCGGAAGGGGTGATCCCCGTGTCAGACCCACCGCCGCACACGTCCGCCGGTCCCGACGCCGCCGTTGACGAGAGTCAGCTGGAAGAACTGATCACCGAGGCGCAGACGGCCCTGCCGTTCGAACTGTCCGCCCTGGCGAACCGGTGCGCTTCGGCCCTCGGCCTGGACACCGCGCTGATCTACCTCGTGGACCTCCAACAACGGCTGCTCATCCCACTCGACGAGGCCTTGGAGCCGCTGCCGGTGGACGGCTCGTTGGCCGGGTGGGCGTACCGAACCGTCTCCCCGCGAGTGGCCGACGCCGACGACGGCGTGATCGTCTGGATGCCTCTGGTCGACGGTGCGGAGCGGCTGGGCGTGCTGGCGGTGCGGGCCGTCTCGCTCGACGGGGTGCGTATGCGTCGCAGCCGGATGCTGGCCCATCTGTTCGCCATGCTGATCACCTCCAAGCGCGCCTACAGCGACTGGCTCGCCGCCCGCATCCGCACCGCGACCATGCGGTTGCCCGCCGAGATGCTGCGGGCCTTCCTGCCACCCCGCACCGTCGGCAGCAGCAGGTGCGTCTCGACCGCGGTCCTGGAACCGGCGTACGACGTCGCAGGCGACGCCTTCGACCACTCCGTGGTCAAGAACGTGCTGCACACCATGATCCTCGACTCCATGGGACACGATCTGGCCTCCGGCCTGACGACATCGGTCGCCATGGCGGCGGCGCGGAACACCCGCCGCAGCGGTGGCGACCTGGCCGACGTCGTCAACTCCGTCGACCAGGCGCTCGCCCGGTGGCTGCCCGACCACTTCTGCACAGGCGTGCTGTGCCGGCTCGATGCGGAGACCGGGGTGCTGCACTGGGTCAACTGCGGTCACCCTCCGCCACTGCTGATCCGTGCCGAGCGGGTGCTCGACGGGGCGCTGGACAGCCCCCCGCAGCCCCCGATCGGCCTGGCCGGTCAACTGGCCCCGGCAGCCCGGCAGGTCCACGAGACGACACTGAAACCGGGCGATCACGTCCTGCTCTACACCGACGGCGTTGTGGAGGCACGCGACGCGGACGGTCAGGAGTTCGGCCTCGACCGGTTCACTGACTTCATCATCCGCTCCTCCGCCGCGGGCCAGCGCCCCGCCGAGGTGCTGCGGCTGCTCATCCACGCCATCCTCGACCACCAGCGCAACCAACTGCGGGACGACGCAACCATCCTGCTCTTCGATTGGCACCCGCAGCACCAGTGATGCGGCATTGAGCCGAGCCTCGCTGCGCCCATTCCTCGCCCGAGCCGCAGCCGCGATGAGGGACCGCACACCGTGCTGGACCATCGGCGCCCTCGGGGCGGGCTGCATGGTTCTCGTGGGAGCCGCGATCAGGGCGGTTCGCCGCGCTCCGAAGGCCGCCCGGATCTCCCGGGGTCGTGCTGGTGTGCGGGGTCCTGGCCTGTCTGCTGCTCGCCACCACGCGGCGGTTCACGGGGCCGGCTCGCTGCGCGCAGCACGCGAGGCGATGCATCGAAACAGGCCTCACCACGTCCGCGACGGGCCTGTGCGAGGACGCCTCCAGAATGCGTGCCGCTCAACCGCCCCGCGCGATGGCCATTGGTCTTCACCGGTAAGACGGCCAAAGAAACATCGCAGCCCTCACCGGATGAAACCGGCCAAGATCACTTCACGCCAAGACCGTGTCCTTTTCAGCCTGCTGATCTTAGGGTAGCGTCCTGTGCGGATCGATCGACTTTAGAGTGGTCGGGTATGCAGATCATGCAATGAGCCGCGCTGCGGGGGATGTTTCGTCGTGCTCAATTCTGTAATGCGCACAGGTGTCCTCTCCCTCGGGGCAGTCATGTGGCTGCAATCGATTAATCGAGGGGTTCACTAAGTGAGCAGGCTTCCGTGGACGGTCCATGCATCTTCAGTGGAATTGCCACTCGATAAGTGGCTGGCTTCCGAGTGGAACAATGCACAGAAGCGACTCGATGAGTCCGGTGCCCTGCTCTTTCGGGGTTTTTCTGTACCGGACGTAGATCATTTCAGGGCCTCGGTGACGGCTGCCGATCCCGAGATGCTGGACTACGAGGAACCGTCGACGCCGCGTTCCGAGGTCGGCGGGAAGGTCTTCACCTCGACCGAGTATCCGAGCGACCAGCGCATTCCGCTGCACAACGAGATGGCCTACCGTCGCAGCTGGCCACGGCTGCTCTGGTTCTGGTGCGGTGTACCGGCCGAGCAGGGCGGCGAGACGCCTCTCGCCGACTACCGCAGGGTCCATGACCGGCTTCCCGAGGAGATCCGTGCGGCCTTCTCCGAGAAGGGCGTCATGTACGAGCGGCGCTTCAATACGGGTTTCGACTTGACATGGCAGCACGTATTCGGGACCGGCGAGCGCGATATGGTCGAGCGGAAGCTGAAGGGTGACGGGGTCGAGTTCACCTGGCTGAGCGATGACCGCCTCTTGACGCGAACGACCGTGGAGGGTGTTCTTACTCATCCACGCACGGGCGAGAAAAGCTGGTTCAATCAGGTCAATCTCTTTCATCCGTCGAGCCTCGACCCCGAGGTCCGGTCCGGCCTGGAAGCAGCCTTCGGGGTCGATGGGCATCCGCGTACGGCGAAATTCGGCGATGGCTCCGAAATTCCCGAGCGGATGCTCGCGGAGATCAGATCCGCCATTGACGCAGAAACGATTCTCCCTAAATGGGAGGCCCACGACGTACTCGTGGTGGACAACCTTTCCGTGGCCCACGGCCGGGAACCGTTCCACGGAAACCGCCGTGTATGCGTGGCCATGACGGGTGCCATGGAATCGGCCTATGCGCATAAGAACAAGGGGGGGCTTCAGTGAGCGGGGCTATGCTGCCGCATTCCTTCGCCGGCATCAGCGTGTCCCACGCGGACCGGCCGGCGGTACGCCACGGCTCCACACAGCTGTCCTACCGGGACTTCGCCCAGTTGGCGGGCGGTGTGGCACAGAGCCTGTCGCGTCTGGGCGTCCGGCGGGGGGACACGGTGGCCACGCTGCTCGAACGGTCCCCGCTCCACCCTGCGACGGCCCTGGGGATCTGGGCGGTCGGCGCCGCTTACGTCCACCTGGAGTGCACAGAGCCCGAGTCGAGGATCGAGCGGCTGCTGGACGCGTCCGGAGCGCGATGGGTGATCGCGGATGACCACAACACGGCGACTGCGGCTCGCACGGGACGTACCGTGGTCGCCTCGTCCGACATGGTTCCCGCCCCGTACGCGCTCCTGACGGACGTGGCGCCGGACGACCGCGCCTATCTCGTATTCACCTCGGGAACCACGGGACACCCCAAAGCCGTCGAGGTCGAGCACCGGTCCCTGATCCGCTACACGGCGGGATTCCTCGCGCGGGTGGCACCGGAGGATCCCGCGAGTTACGCAACGCTCACCACGCCCGCCTCCGACCTGGGCAACACCTGTGTGTACGCGGCGCTCGCCACCGGAGCTCGCCTCGACATCCTCGACAGGGAACTCACCCTGGACCCGCCGCGCTTGGCGGCCGAACTGCGTGAACATCCGGTGGACTGCGCGAAGTTCACCCCCTCCCACCTGTCGGCGCTGGCCGCCGAGGGAGATCTCGCGGGTCTGCTGCCCCGCAGGCTTCTCGTCCTGGGCGGCGAGCGGCTGTCCCCATCCCTCGTCAAGGACGTCCGGGCCGTACGCCCGGGCCTGGCCGTGTTCAACCACTACGGCCCCACGGAGACGACCATCGGCGTCCTGATGCATCGCGTGACGGCCGACGACGCCGACGGCCTCCACATACCCGTGGGAACCCCCCTCGACGGAGTCTCGGCGCGCGTACTCGGCCCGGACGGGCGCGAGGCCGCTCATGGCGAGGAAGGCGTTCTGCACGTCGGCGGCGACTGCGTGGCCCGCGGCTATCGCGGGGACGCCGAACTCACCGCGGAGAAGTTCCCCCGGACGGCCTGGGGACGCATGTACCGCACCGACGACGTGGTGCGCATGGACGAGAACGGCGCATACGTCTTCCTCGGCCGCGCCGACCGGCAGGTGAAAGTACGCGGCCACCGCGTGGAGCCGGGAGAGGTCGAATCCGCCCTCCTGGACCTGCCCCGGGTGCGCCAGGCATGGGTGACCGGGGAGCAGAGCACGTCCGAGGCGGCGACCGAACTCGTGGCCTACGTGGTCGCGGACTCCTCCGCCGAGGAGCTGTCCGGAGAGCTTCACGGGGAGCTCCCCGCGGGGCTGGTGCCCAGCAGGATCCACTGCGTCGAGCACTTGCCCCTGACCGCCAATGGCAAGATCGACTCTGAAGCGCTGCGCGGCCTTGTCGCCCGCCCCGGGGCCGTGGGCGCCCCGGACGACGACCGGGCCGCCCACACCGCGACGGAACGCCTCATCGCCGAGATCTGGTGTGCGGTCCTGGGGCGCGAACAGGTCGGCCGCGACGAAAAGTTCCTGGAGATCGGCGGTGACTCCTTCAAGTCGCTGATGGTCTTCGGCCGCCTGCGCAGGACCTTTCCCGATCTGACCATCGGGAGACTGTTCGCGCACCCGACGATCGCCGGACTGGCCGCGGCCCTGGACGGAGAAGCGGCCGAATCACCGGTGGCCACGGGCGGGATGACGGTGGTGGAGCTGTGACCGTCGCCGACACACGGATCGCCCTGACCGGCATCGCGTTCGAGCTCCCCGGCTGCTCGAACTGGGCGGAGGCCATCGACATCTTCCGCGAGGGCCGCGACCTCGTGCGCCCGATGCCGAAGGAGCGTGCCGCCACGACGCGGGTGCGTATCCCCGACAACGCTCGCGAGGGCGGCTGGCTCGACGACATCGCGGGCTTCGACCACCGCTACTTCGGGCTCTCGCGCACCGAGGCCGAGCTGATCGACCCTCGGCAGCGCCGGATGCTGCGGCTGGCCGTCCAGGCTGTGTCCAACGCGGGCTATGCGCCCGCCGAACTGCGCGGCGGCAGGGTCGGCGTGTTCGTCGCGGCGAACGGCGGACCGCAGCCGTGCCTGTACGACCTGCTGGACCCCGCGGACCGGAACAACGGCCTCGCCTTCTCGGGCAGTCTGCAGGCCCTGGCGGCAGGCCGGATCGCCTACCACCTCGACCTGCGCGGCGCCGTACTGAGCGTCGACACCGCGTGCTCGTCCTTCCTCGCGGCCCTGCACCAGGCGCGCGCCGCCCTGGCGCACGGCGAGTGCGAAGCGGCGCTCGTCGGCGGGTGCGAGATGGTGCTGGGCCCCGTCCCGCACCGTCAGGACGCGGGCGAAGGCCTCGGCGTGGATTCCCCCACCGACCGCAGCAGATCCTTCGACGAGGCCGCCGACGGCGTGGGGTTCGGCGAGGGCGGCGGGTTCGTGCTGCTCAAGCGGCTGGCGGACGCCGAACGGGACGGCGACCACATCCACGCCGTGATCCTGGGCAGTGCGATGAACTCCGACGCGGCCCGCAGCAACGGGATCACCGCCCCCAGCCCCGTGGCACAGGCCGATGTCATCCGGCAGGCGTGGCAGGACGCCGGTGTCGACCCTCGGTCACTGGGATACGTCGAGGCGCATGGCACGGGCACACGCATCGGGGATCCCATCGAGGTGCAGGGGCTCACCGACGCCCTGGCGGGGCGGAGCACCGAGCTGCCTGTCTCCTCGGCCAAGGCCAACTTCGGCCATCTCGCGGCACTGGCGGGGCTGTCCGGGCTGGTGCGCATCCTGGCCCAGTTCCGGGCCGGGGAGCTCTTCCCCACCGCGCACTTCTCGCGGCCCAACCCGCTGCTGGGACTGGAGGGTTCACCGGTCCGGGTGGTCGCGGAGCGCACTTCGTGGCCCGCGACCCACGGCCCTCGGCGGGCCGGCATCAGTGGCTTCGGTCTGAGCGGCACCAACGTCCACCTCGTGGTCGAGGAAGGCCCCAGGACCGCCCCCGCGCTCGGGCGGGCGGCGACGGCCCGTCCCGTGGTCCTGTCGGCGCACGACGAAACGGGCCTGCGCACCCAGCTGCACGAACTGCGTTCCCTGGTCGCCGCCGACCCCCATGGCTTCGACATCGAGGCGGCCGGTGCCGTGCTCGCCTGGGGCCGGGAACACTTCCCGCACCGCTGGGCGGCCGCCGCCGTCGACGGCCCCGAACTGTTGCGGCAGCTCGACAGCGCGCTGCGGATGCCTCTTCCGCCGCGCGAAGGGCTGTCCGTGGCGCTCGTGCTCGGCGGCACCGGCACGGCCGGCCTTGCCGAACTGGAGGCGCTGGCCGAGGTGTACGCGGGTTTCGCCCGCGTGCTCACCGAGGCGCGGGAGATTGCACGGCAGACGGGCAGGCAGCCCGGTGCCACGGCGCACTGGACCCCGGCCGAACTCGCTGTGCTGCACGGCGCGGGCAGCGCCGCGGCGCTGGCCGATCTCGGCGTCCCCGTCACCACCCTGCTTGCGCACGGCGCGGGCAGCGCGGCTGCCCGTTGGGCCCGAGGCGAGAGCAGTCTGCGCGACGCCTTGGACGCGGCGCAGGAACGGGAACGGTCGGCTGCGCCCGTGGACGGCGACACGCTGCGGACCGCACTGCAGGCAATGGACGGGGAACCGCTTCTGGTTGCTGCCGGTACCGGCAGCGCACTGCACACAGCCATCGCCCCGCCGGCCCAGCCGACGGACTTCACCCGCTCGGTCGCCCGTCTCCACCTGCACGGCCATACCCTCGACTGGACGCGGGGCCTGGCCGGACCGCCACAACGACGCCTGGAACTGCCCGCGGCCCCGTTCCAGGAGGCGCCGTGCTGGCCCCGGACGCGCGAGGAGGGCGAAGCGAGCGGCCGCGTCGCTTCGGCCCAGCCCCAGCCCGAGCACGGGCCGGTCGGCGTCGCCGACCTGGTGCTGAGCGTCGCACGCGAGGTGCTCGGAGAGCAGCAGTTCGCCCCCGACGACGACTTCTTCGACTTCGGCGGCAATTCCATCAACGGCACCCAGCTGGTGACGCGGCTCAACGCCCGCCTGGGTACCGCACTGGAAGTGCTCGACCTCTTCGACCGGCCGACGGTGGGCGAGTTCGCGGACTTCGTCGCCGATTCCGCGCCCGAGGCTGCCTCCCCCGCACAGGCCCCCACGGCCACAGACATGCAAGCCACGGAAACAACCCGCGCCGCGGGCACCGGCCGTTCCGCCCGCACCCGTGCCGCGCTGTCAGGCCAGCAGACCGCTATCTGGGCGGCCGAACGGCTGGCCCCGGACTCGGCGGCGTACACCGTGCCCGTCGTCCTCGAACTGGTGGATCCGGCCGACCCGGAGGACCTGGCTGTCCGTCTCGGCAGGATCCGGCGCCGCCACCCCATGCTGCGCTGCTCGCTCCGGGAGACCGCCGACGGGACGGTGGAACAGGTGGTGCACGACGCCGAACCGGGCCCCGTGAGGCTGGAGCGGCACACCAGCCGTGCCGCCGACGAGGACGCACTGACTCAGGAGATCTGCGCGCTGGTACGGGTCCCGCTCGATCCGTACGGCCGTCCACCGGCCCGGTACCACCTGCTGACGGTCACCGGCGCGGGCCGCCCGCGGCAGATCCTGGTGCTGCTCTTCCACCACCTGTTCTTCGACGGCTGGTCCTGGCAGATCCTTTTGGAAGACCTGGGCCGCGACGCGGACCTCCCGGCGTCCGACCGCAGCTATCTCGACTACGCCGAGGAACAGCGCGCGCTGCTCGCCGGGCCGCGCAGGGCCGAGCTGTCCGCCTTCTGGGCCGACTACTTGAGCGGCGTACGGCCGATGGAGCTGCCCCGGGACAGCACGAGCGACGAGCGCGACGCATCGGCGCTCGCCGGCGCCAGCCTCCCGCTGAGCATCGGCCAGGACACCCTCGCAGGACTGCGCGAACTGGCCGCCCGGGAACGGGTGACACTCCACATGCTGCTGCTCGCCGCCTGGTCGGCCCTGCTGTGGAAGGTCACCGCGGCACGGGACATCTGTGTGGCGACGCCGGTCGCTGCCCGCGGCCCCGAGGACGAGGACATCCTCGGCTGCTTCGTGAACACCCTCCTCGTACGGGTGGAGCTGGGTCCGCAGGAGCCGTTCTCCGCACTGCTGCGTACGGTACGCGAGTCTTCCCTGCGCGCTCAGGCCCACCGGTACCTGCCCACCGACCAGGTACTGCGTCTGGCCGGTCTCGCCGGGCAGACCGCCGCTGACACCATGTTCGACTTCCAGAGCGGCTTCCACCCGCTGCGCCGGATCGGCGCCGACGGGCCCGCCGTGAAACTCCTGGAGATCGAGCCGGACGGCGCCAAGTTCGCGCTCAATCTCGGCTGGGTCGAGTACGGGGACGAACTGCAGGCGGCGCTGGAGTTCTCCACGGCCCTGTTCCGCGAGGACACGGTCCGTCAGTGGCTCGACGACTATCGCGGCATCCTCGAGCGCATCGCTCGGGGCGGGTTCACCGGCGACCTGTTCGAGCTGCTGGACTCGCCGACCGAACCCCGGGCAGGCACGCACCTACCGGACTTCACCTTCTGACCCACCAGCCCCGAGTCCGCGGCCGGCTTCAGCGACCCCTGCCGTTCGAGGCTCCTGACTTCTGAGACGGAAGGACGATGGCACCTACCCTTGCCCAGGGTCCCCTCGCCGTACGGGACTTCTGGTTGGAACGCACGGACGCCCTGCGCGACGCCGAGTCGGCGCTCGCCGATGCCTATCTCGCTCCCGACGGTCCGGCTCGCAGCGACCGCGGCGCGAGGGCCCGAGCGGACCTTCCCGACGCCACCGTGGCGCGCCTGGAGGAGATCACCGGCGGCAGCCCCGAACTGGCGTGGACGGTGCTGGCCGCCGCCACCGCACTGGTGCTGAGCCGTTTCGGCGCGGGCCCCACGGTGGCGGTCCGCCTCGGCGCGCCCTTCGGCACCGGGCTGCCCGTTCTCCTCGAAGTCGACACCGATCTCGGCTTCGCGCAGTGGCTCGGCAGGGTGCGCGAGGCCGTCGCCGAGGCATGCGATCACGCACCGGCCGAGGGCGCAGGGGTCCACGTGCCCGACAGCCCTCTGCAGATCGTCGTCGGGGATGCCGGCGCCCGGCAAGGCATTGCGATCGGCCTCGACGCCGGCAGTGTCGTGGTGTCCTGCGACGTACGGCTCGGCGTGGACATCGAGGATCTGGCCACCGGCGTGGTCATGGCGATGCGGGCCGGGCTGTCCGAGCCCGGTCGTGCGCTCGCCGACATCGGCCTGCTCGGCAAGGACAGCCGTCACCGAATCCTGGAGGACTTCAACAGCGAACAGCCGCCCGCGCCCGGACCGGCCTACCGAGACCTGTTGCTGGCCCGTGCCCGCGCGCACCCCGACGCGGTCGCCGTGCACGACGGCAGCCACTCGTTCACGTACGGCCAGCTGTGCCGCTACGCCACGGCCATCGCCCTGGAACTGCGGGAGGCGGGTGTCGGCCCGGACATGCCGGTGGCGCTGAGCGGCCCCCGGGACGCCTGGTACCTGGTGATGGCGGTCGGCATTCTCTTCTCCGGCGGCTCCTACATGCCGGTGGACCACACGCTGCCCGAATTGCGCCGACAGCAACTGCTGTCCGGGGTCCGCGTACTGGTCAGCGCGCAGGACACGGCGCACGACCCGTCCCGAACCGTGCTCAGGACGGAGGAACTGGCCGAGCGTGCACGGTCGTTCACCTGCACCCCGGAGCAGGTGCCGGAGCTGCTCGGGCCCCCTCCGGCCCCCTCGGACCTCGCGTATGTGATCTACACCTCGGGCTCCACGGGCCTGCCCAAGGGCGCCTGTATCGAGCATGGTTCGTTCCTGGCACTGATGGCGTTCCGCGCGGCGGACTGCGCGCTGCGCCCCGGAGCGGAGCTGCCGCAGACCGCGCCGGTGTCCTTCGACATCTCGGTGTGGCAGATGTTCAGCGCCCTGACGGCCGGGGCCACCGTGTGCGTCGTGGGGGAGGAGACGGTCAGGGATCCCGTCGCTCTGGTGGAGCTGTCGGTGCTGCACGGCTTCGAGTACCTGGAGCTCGTGCCGACGATGATCGCGCTGGTGCTCGACCACCTCGACGAGCAACCCGCCAAAGCCCGCGCCCTGCGCGAGCGGCTCCGCGGGGTGATCTCCACGGGAGAGGTGCTCGGCGTCGAACTGGCGCGTCGATGGACCCGGTCGATGCCCACGGTCCCGCTGCTCAACGCCTACGGCCCCGCGGAGTGCACGGACGATGTCACCCAAGGAGCGGTGGACCCGGCAGCCGGCTCCCACACCTCGGTGGGCCGTCCGCTGCCGCATGCCCGGGTCTACGTACTGGACCGGGATCTGGAACCGGTGCCGGTGGGCGTGGTCGGCGAGATCCATGTCGGCGGTGTCTCGGTCGGTCGCGGCTACTTCGGCGACGCCCGGCGTACGGCCGACGCCTTTCTCCCCGACCCGCACAGCCCGTGCCCGGGCGCCCGCATGTACCGCACGGGCGACCGCGGCAGATGGCGCAACGACGGGACACTGGAGTGCCTGGGGCGCCAGGACACCCAGGTCAAGCTGCGCGGCCGACGGGTGGAGCTCAGCGAGATCGAACGCACCTTGGAGACGCACCCCGACGTCACGGCGGTCGCGGTGGAGGTGGCCCGCCAGGGCGCCGCGGAGCGGCTCGTCGCGTTCGTGGCCACCCCGCACCGGGCAGAACCGGACGAACTCGCCCGGGAAGTAACCGGTTTCGCCGCCGAGCGACTGCCCGCCTACATGGTCCCTTCGGACGTCGTGTGCCTCGGCGACCTGCCGCTCACCCGCAACGGCAAAGTGGACCGCAAGGCACTCGGTGCCCTCGCGCACACGGAGCGGGCTCCCGCGGCGGCGGGGCGGCACCAGGGCAGCCCCGCACCCCGTACCGAGGCCGAGAAGACGCTCTGCGCCCTGTGGGAGAAGGCGCTGAAGGTGCCCGTCGGCATCCGGGACGACTTCTTCCTGCTCGGCGGTGACTCGATCGTCAGCATCCGGATCGTGCAGGAGGCAGTGCGGCAGGGCATCGCGCTGCGCCCGAAGCACTTCTACACCCATCGCACGGTTGAGGAGCTCGCGCGCCTCGCCAAGGACGAGGAGGCCGTGCACACGGCCGAGCCCGAGGGAGCCGATGCGCCACTGACTCCCATTCAGCGCTGGTTCTTCACACAGGACTTCATCGATCCCGACCACTGGAACCAGTCGTACGTACTGGCAGGCGAGGAGCCACTGGACCCCGAAGTCCTGGAGCGTGCGCTGCGGCGGCTCGTGGAGCGCCACGACCAGCTGCGCGTCCGGTTCGCCCGGGTCGACGGCGAGTTGCGGCAGGTCATGTCGGAGGTGCCGCAGGATCTGCTGTGGCGTGCCGTGGACCGTCCGGCCGAGGAGACCGCGGATGCGGCCCATGCCTCGCTGTCCGTGAGCGAGGGGCCGCTGCTGCGCGCCGCGCTCCTCGACGGGCACCGGCTCCTCCTGACCGCCCACCATCTGGTGGTGGACCAGGTCTCCTGGGACGTCCTGCTGTCCGAACTGGAGATCCTGTACCGGCACGGTGGCGCGGCGGACGGGCTCGGCCCGTGCAGCGGGGGCTACTTCGCCTGGGCCCGTCACCTCGCGCAGGCCGGGCCGCCGGCGGCGGCACAGCCGGCCGTGCCCCAGGGCCCGCCGCCCGTACCCGCGCTCGCCACGGACCCCCTGGTGGCCAATGTGTACGGCGACCGGGCCCATGCCCGGTTCACCCTGAGCCCGCAGGAGACCACCCGGCTGGTGCGCAGGGCCGCACGCGAGAGCGAGAGCGGTGTGCCCGCCGCTCTGCTCGCCGGGCTGGGCCGGGCCCTGTCGCACGTCCACCCCTCCGGGACACTCCTCGTCGAGGTGGAGCGTCACGGCCGCGCGGAGGCCGACGCGGTCCTGGACGTGACGCGTACGGTCGGGTGGTTCACCGTGCTCGACACGGTGGCGCTGCCCGTCGCACCGGACCTGTCCTGGGCGGACGCGGCCGCGGCGATCGACGGAGCCCGCCCCGGCTTCGGTACGGCCCATGCCGTCAGCTTCAACTACCTTGGCCGACTGGACGAATCGGAGGAGGACGGTCTGTTCACCGTCGTGGAGGACCTGGGCACCAGACGCTCGCCACGCGGTCACCGCCCCTGCGAGCTGGAGGTGAACGCCTTCGTCGTGGACGGCGCCCTGACCGTGGACGTCGAATACGTGCCGGGCAGGCACGATCACGGTGAACTGGACGACCTGCTCACCCGCTGGCGCGGCTCCCTGACCGAGCAGACCGGATCCGCGTCCCTGGACGCCCCGGCCGTCGAGTCCCTGCACCCCCTGACGCCCACCCAGTACGCCTTCTTCGCCCGCGACCTGCCCGATCACCACCACTGGAACCACGGCGTGCTCTTCGACGTGACGTCGGGGGACAGCCGGGAACGGATCGCGAGCGTGCTGCACGGCCTCCTGCGGCGGCACTCCGCGCTGCGCGCGCGGTTCGTGCGCACCCCGCGCGGCCTGCTGCAGGGGCCCGCCGAGGACGCCGATGTGCCCCTGACGGTCCACGATCTGAGCGGGTACGCCCCCGAGGAGGCCGCGCGGAGGAGGGGCACGATCGCGAACGGCCTGCACACCTCGCTCGATCTCCACCGCGGGCCCGTCGTGCGCGCGGCCCTGTTCCGGACGCCCGGCGCGGCAGCGGACCAGTTGCTTCTCGTGGTGCATCACGCGGTGGTCGATCTCTACTCATGGAACGTGCTCGCCGAGGATCTGAACCGCCTGTTGAGCGGTGAGGCGCCCGCCGCCCTGGAGGAGCCCGGAGCGTCCTACTACTCCTGGGCGTCACGCCTTGCCGCGCATGTGCGCCGGGCCCCGGAGAGCCTGGGGCTCACCCACTGGCGGACGCTGGCCGGAGCAGGTCGGCTGTCGTGGTCGGCCACCGACGACCGCGGCACCGAAGCGAGTGCGCGGGCGGTGTGGACGGAACTCGACCACGAGGAGACCCGCCGCTACGTGGCGCACAGCAGAAGCACCCAACAGCCCCTGTTCGCCTGCCTGCTGGCCGACTTCGGCGCAGCGGGCGGCCGATGGCTGGGTGCGGAGTGCGGCGACCTGCTGATCGAACTGGGCGGTCACGGCCGCGAGGACCTGTTCGCCGACCTGGAACTCGGCCGTACCGTCGGCTGGTTCACCACGTCCTACCCGCTGCTGCTGCCGTTGCCCGGCGACCGGGGGCCGGCCGCCCACCGTGAGGCGGTGGCCCGGCGGCTGGGAGACGTCCCGCAGCGCGGTCTCGGTTTCGAGGCGCTGCGCCATCTGCATCCGGACCCTGCGACGCGCGCAGAACTGGCGGCCCTGCCCGTTCCCTTGGTGCGCTACGACTTCGACGGCGAGCTCGAACACCTGGACACGGTGGGCACCGAGGACACCGGGCAGTGGAAGCCGGCCGCCGCGCCCCGCGCCCACCTCCTGGACATCAACGCCTCCATCACCAACAGTCGGCTGAAGGTCCGCTGGCAGTTCAGCGACCAGGCCCTGCCGGAGGACAGGGTGCGGGAACTGGCCGCTTTCTACATGCAGGCTCTACGAGAGAACGGGAAATGACGTCGGAGAAATCCACGGGCGGTCTGCGTCTGTTGTGGGACGCCATCGGTTCGGCCAGACGCACCGTCGTCGGGGGCTTCGCGATCCTCGCGGTGGCTCTCGTCTGCGATCTGGCGGGCCCTTTGGTCATCCGTGCCTACGTCGACGGGGCGTCGGGCAGTGATTCCGTCGATGAGCTGATGCGGTTGGCCCTGATCTATCTGGGGATCGCGGCCGTAGGCGTCGGCGCGAATCTGCTGGCGGGCTATCTCGCCGCGCGCTCCGGCTGGGGCGTGGCCGATACGATCCGCCGTCGGCTGCTGCGCAAGGTCGTGGTCGACCGACCGGTGCTCGAGGTGGAGCGCCGGTCCGCGGGCGAGGTCCTCGAATCGGTCGAGGGCAACGCGGACGTGATCGGTGAGGCGCTTGCCGAGGCCGGGTTCCGGGTGATGGGCAATCTCGCGCTGGCCCTCGGCACGGTGGTGATCATCTTCACCATCGCGCCCGCTGCGGGCGCAGGTGTCGCCGTGCTGCTCGTCATCATCACGCTCGTCCTGGCGAAGCTCACCCGGCTCGCCGTACGCCGCTGGCAGACCGCCCGCGCCAAGAAGGCCGAGGCGTTCGGATTCATCGGCGACGCGCTGGCCGCGCGCGACGACCTGCTGCCGCTCGGCGAGGCCCCGTGGGTCACCAGCAAGGCGCGGGGGCTGCTCGCGGATCTGCTGGTGCGCGAGCGCCGGGCCTACATCGGGGGGCGCGCCTTCTGGCCGTGCACCCAGCTCTTCTTCGCTGTCAGCTTCGGTATCAGCTTCGCCTTCGGGCTGCGCGCCCTGGGCGTCGGCAGCATCAGCGTGGGCACCCTGGCCATGATCTATCTCTATGTCGAGCGCCTCAGCGAACCGCTGGAGGACCTCTCCTCCCAGATGGACCAGGTGCAGCGGATGCTGGCCTCGCTGGCGATCGCCGCACGCACGCTGGCCGAGCCGCAGCCCTGTGGCGCGGTGGAGGAGGCCGGGTACGAGCGCTTGCCCGAGGGCCCTTTGGCCGTCCGGTTCGACGGCGTCACCTTCGGTTACACCACGGATGCGCCTGTGCTGAGCGAGGTGACCTTCGAGGCCCGGCCAGGGCAGGTGACCGGCATCGTGGGCCGTACCGGCGCGGGCAAGAGCACACTGGTCAACCTGCTGTGCGGACTGGGCACGCCGCAACAGGGCCGGGTGCTCATCGCAGACGTGGAGGCATCCCGTATCCACCCCGAGGAGATGGCGTCCCGGATCTCCGTGCTCAGCCAGCACTCCCACCTGTTCTCCGCATCGATCAGGGACAACCTGACGCTCTTCGGCACCCCCGTGCCCGACAGCCGGATCTGGGAGGTCCTCGACGGTCTCGGCGCCGGTGACTGGGTCCGCGCCCTGCCCGAGGGGCTGGACACCATGGTCGGCGCCGCCGGACGCACGGTGTCGGAGGGCGAGGCACAACTGCTCGCCGGGGCGCGTGCGCTCGTCCGTCCCTCTTCGCTGCTCGTCATCGACGAGGGGACCTCGCGGCTGGACGCCGCTACCGAACGGACCTGGACCCGGGTGGTCGAACAGGCCTGCAAGGACCGGACGGTGCTGATGGTCGCGCACCGGCTCGCCACCCTGGAGAACGCCGACCAGATCGTGGAGATGGCCGACGGAGCGGTCGTTGCGTGCCGCCCCGGCGGCCCCAACAGCCCCGGCGCCGCTCGGGGAATGAACTCGGGGGTGTTCTCGTGATGACGTTCAAGACCGCGTTCTCGCGCTTCCTGCTGCATGCCGGTGGCCGGTACAAAGGGCTCTACCTGAGCAGCACCGTCGTATGGACGATGATTCACGGCCTGCCCCTACTGGTCGGCGTGGGGGTCCAGGCGCTCCTCGACGAGGCTGCCGGCGCCCCCACCGCGAGCTCCACATGGTGGCTCCTGGGCCTGGTGGTCGCCACCATGGCGGCCCGCGCCCTCGTTCTGGTGGGCGGTCTCGGCCTCGACTTCACCCTCATCTTCCGCGTGAGCGCCCATCTCAAGACCTCGGTGCTGTCCCGGCTCGTGGGCCGTTCCCGGGCCCGAGGACCGCGGCTGAAGGAAGGCGACCAGCTCAACCGGATCCGTGAGGACACCGATGAGATCGCCGAATTCCTGGGGTGGACCGCAGACCTGTTCTACCGCACCGTGCTGCTGTTCATCGCGCTGGGCGTGCTGCTGAGCACCGATGTGGTGGTGACCCTCTCACTGCTGCCCCTCGTCGGTGCGGTGTGGTTGAGTACGACGCTCAAGCGCAGGATCGGCACCCTCCAGGAGGAGACCAGGGAGCGGCAGGGGCGGATAGCGGGGGCCTTCACCGACCTGCTGAGCGGCATCCGTGACGTCCGGCTCGCCAACACTGTGCACCACCGCGTGGAGGACCTGTCCGGCCAGTTCACCGAGCGCCGCAAGGTCCAGGCACGCCAGCAGGTTGCCTCGGACTTCCTCTCGGGTCTCTTCCAGAACATGGTGACCTTCGGTACGGCCATCGTGCTGATGGTAACGGCGACCCGTATGGCCGCCGGCGAGTTCACCGTCGGCGAGCTGGCACTGTTCCTGACGTACACCAGCTGGCTGAGCGAGCAGGTGTTCTTCTTCGGCCGGGCGATGGCCCGCGCCGAGCAGGGCCGCGTCTCGTACGACCGGCTGCGGGAGCTCGCCGACGGCGAACCCGCGCCCGTGCCCGAGGACGCGCCCCGCCTCACCGAACTGCGGGTGGAACAACTGGCGTGCGACGGGCGGTTCGGTCCGGTGTCCTTCACCGCCACCCCGGGCACACTGGTCGCCGTCACCGGCGAAGTGGGCACCGGCAAGAGCGCGTTCCTGCACGCCCTGCTCGCGCTGACGCCCGACGCCGAGGGCCGGGTCCTGTGGAACGGCCGGGACGTGACGGGCGACGCCGGGTGGTGGCAGGCGCCGCGGGCCTCCTACGCCCGTCAGTCGGCGCGCTTCATCCAGGGCACCGCCCGCGACAACCTGCTGCTCGGTGGCGCCGCAGTGGACCGGGACAGTCTGGAGGAGACCCTGCGCGCGGTGTGTCTGGAGCCGGGATCCACCGAACTGCCCGACGGACTGGACACCCGGATCGGCTCGGGAGACGCCAGCGGGCTGTCCGGCGGCCAGCGCCAGCGGCTGGCCCTGGCCCGAATGCTCTGCCGCCCCGCCGACGTCTATGTCGTCGACGACTGCGACTCCTCACTCGACGGGGAGACCGCACGCCGTATGTGGGCCGATCTGCCCCGGCTGCGGCCGGCCGTGTGGATCGTGGTGTCCCACAACCCTGATCTGCTGGCCGCAGCCGACCAGGTCGTCCGCCTCGACCGGGCACGGGTGGGCGCATGACTCACCACGTCGTGACCGACGGTGCGGGACGGCACTCCGTGTGGCGATCCGCCAAGAGGCTGCCCGACGGCTGGCGCGCCACCGGCCTCACCGGCACACGCGAGGAGTGCCTTGACCACATCGCCCGCGTATGGACGGAGCTGAGGCCGCAGGAGGGCGGCCCGGGCACACCGCCCCCCACCACATCCCGAACACGCCCGTCGCCCCCTGGACGAACCCATGAAGAGTCATGAGCCCCGAGCCCTGGTCACGAGGCACCCAGAAAGGTGAACACCCCATGACAGAAGCCGAGTTGCTGCTGGCGCAGGTGTGGAAGGACGTCCTCGGCGCACAGGACGTCCGCCCCGACGACGACTTCTACTCCCTGGGCGGTGACTCCCTGCTCGCCCTGAAGGTGGTGACGGAGGCCGAGGCCAGAGGCCTCCCGCTCACCCTGGTACAGCTCTTCAGGAACCCGACGCTGCGCGGCGCGTGTGCGGGACTGTCCCCGGCCGGTGCGTCGAGCGCCGCCGAACAGCCGCTCGGCGACCTGCCGCAGGAATGGAACCTGTTGGGGCCCGAGGACCGGGAGAATCTGCCCGCGGACGCCGAGTCCGCGGTCCCCGCGACCCGCCTTCAGCTCGGAATGATCTACGAGAGTCTGGTGTCCCGGGGCACGGTCTACGTCGACTCCGTCGCCAGGGACATCCAGCTGCCGCTGGACACGGCCCTGCTGGAACAGGCGCTGGAGACCATGGCACAACGCCACCCCGGGCTGCGCACCCGCTTCGACCTGACGGGGTTCGACGTCCCGGTGGCCGTCGTGTCGAGAGCCGCCGTGCTGCGGCTGAGCCCCTCACTCACCGATCTCGGCCAACCGTTCGACCCGGAGAGCGGGCCGCTGATCCGGGTGCACGCGGCCGGACTTCCGGACCGGGACAGCGCGTTCCGGCTCTCGTACGCCTTCCACCACGCGATCATGGACGGCTGGAGCGAGTCCGTCTTCGTCTCCGAACTGGTTCGTCTGTACGCGGGCCTGCTGCGCGGCGAGGAGGTCTCGCTGCCGCGGCCCGCCCGCTACGAGGAGTACGTACGGCTGGAGCGGGAGGCCGCCGCCGACCCTCGGGCGCGGGACTTCTTCGTCACGAGGTACGACGGCACCGCGGCGGCGCGCCACTCCGCGGAGGCCGTCCACGACAAGCGCTCGATGCCTGTCCCGCATGCGATCGCACAGCGGTGGGAGGAGCTTGCGCGCCACTGGGGCGTTCCGATGAAGAGCCTGGCCGTGGCCGTCCACTGCGCGGCGGTGGCCGAGGTGTGGCAGGTCCCGGCCCCCGTGGTCGGCCTCTCCGTCAACGGCAGGCCGGAGACCGAGGGCGGGGACCTGACCATCGGGCTCTTCCTCAACCACCTCCCGCTCCGGCTCGAACTCGCCGGCCTCAGCTGGCAGGAGGCCGCCCGAGGCGCTCTGGCCGCCGAGCACGAGCTGCTGCCCTACCGCCGCTTCCCCTACGCACAGATCAGGGAAGCCGTTGGCGGTGACCCGTTCGAGGTCGCCCTGAGCTATGTCCACTTCCACCTGCGCGACGACCTCCTCGCCTCCGGCCTCGTGGGGGTGGAGGAGGACATGTACGACCACACCAGCCTCCCGGTGCGGGTGGAGCTGATCAACGACCCGCGCGGCCTGGGCCTGGGATTCGACGTCACCGCCGACACGGCCCGCTACGGCGAGGGGTTCGCACAGCGCCTGGGGGAGGCCCTGCTGCGCGCCGCGGAGCGGCTCGCGACCCAGCCCGACTCCCCGGCCCTTCCCCTCGCCACTGCGGCGATCGACTGAGAGAGCGCCCGGACGCATGCAACCCATCACTGTGATCACCTTGCCGTTCGCCGGTGCGGGAGCCGCGTTCTACCGCTCGTGGACCGCCGTCGCCCGGCACATCGAGATCCTTCCCCTCCAACTACCCGGTCGCGAGGAGCTGTTCGTCGAGCCGCCGCACGTCGACGCGTGCGAGGCCGCAGCGGACCTGCTGCCCAGGGTCACCGAGGCGACACCCCGGGGTGGGCGCCTGGCGCTGTACGGCCACAGCCTCGGCGCCGTACTGGCCTTCGAGCTGGCACACCGTCTGGTCGAGGAGGGCCGCAGCGAAGTGGTCCGGCTCATCGTCAGCGGCTCCCCGGCGCCGTGGGCGGGCCGCCGCGATCGTGCCTCTGGACTGCCCGACGACGAATTCCTGTGCCAGGTACGCAAATTCGCGGGCTACGACCATCCCGCGCTCGACAGCCCCGCCCTGCGGGAGCTGCTGCTGCCGACCCTGCGCGCCGACGTGGAGATGCACGAGAGCTACGTCTCCCCGCCCGACCGCACGCCGCTTCCCGTCCCCATCACGGCCATCCGAGGGGACCGGGACGAACTGGTCTCCGCCGCCGAAGTGGCGCAGTGGCGCGAGGCGACCAGCCGCGGCTTCCGGCAGATGGAGACCGAGGGCGGCCACATGTATCTGGCGGGCGCCGCCGACCACTGCGTACAGCTGCTGGAGGCCGAGCTGGCCACGGTCGAGGACGGTGGCGCATGCGTCTGAGCGGCACCACCGCCTTGATCACCGGAGCGGCGCGCGGCCTGGGCCGGGCCTGTGCCACCGCCTTCGCCCGCGAGGGCGCCGACCTGGTGCTGCTCGACATCTGCGCCGACCTCCCGGGCGTGCCCTACCCCCTTGGGACATCCGGTCAGCTGGAGCACACCGCCGAACTGTGCCGGGAGCACGGAGCCGCTGCGCTGGCCCTCACCGCCGACGTACGGGATGCCGAGGCCCTGGAGCGGGCGTACGCGCAGGCTGTCGACCGCTTCGGCACAATTGACGTGCTCGTCAACAACGCCGGTATCGCCGCCCCTTCGGGCAAGGCTGCGCACGAGATCGCCGAAGCCGAGTGGAACCTCATGCTCGATGTCGACCTGTCCGGCGCCTGGCGCATGACACGCCTGGTGGCCGGGCCCATGCTGGAGCGCCGCCGCGGCAGCATCATCAATGTCGCCTCGACGGCCGGCACGGTCGGCTATCGGCACTTCGCGGGCTATGTGGCCGCCAAACACGGACTCGTCGGGCTGACGAAGGCGGCAGCACTCGACTTCGCCCCCATGAAGGTGCGCGTCAACGCCATCTGTCCGGGCTCGGTCCGCGACGACAGCACGGTGGAGGGCCGCATGCTCTCCGAGATCGCCCGATCGCTGGAGGTCCCCGTCGCCGAGCACGAGGCGGCTTTCCTCCAGGCGCAGCCGATGAACGCCCTGATCGAACCGGATGACGTCGCCGCCGCGGCCGTCTGGCTCGCTGGCGACGACGCTCTTCAGGTCACCGGCGCGGTGCTCACCGTCGACGGTGGATTCACCGCTCGCTGACACGAACCGAGGAAGCCGGATCCATGTCCCCGCACATACCGCTGAACCTCGCACAGTCCCTGTCGTCGCGCTGCCACGCCGTCCGTGTCCGGCTCGCCGGCACCTCGGCGTCCCCGCCGGACACCGACACCGATGCCATCGCCCGGCGTCTGGCGCCGTACGCCCGCTTGTGGAGGGAGGACCTGGGGGCCCGTACCCCCGCGGCGCGCCACCTCGCCCGCGCCGAGCGTGAGCTGGCCCGTCCGCTGCCCAGCACCGGCCCGGGGATACGGGCCGTACTGCTGCGGTCCGGTGACGGTCCCGCCGATCTGATCGTCGTCGCGCGCCGGGACGTGCTCGATGCCGAGGGCCTGTGCCGCCTGGCCCGCCACGCTGCACAGGGCACGGCGGAACCGCCCGGCCTTCGCACGCCCCAGGAGGCCGCCCCTCGCGATCCGTCCTGGCCCGCCATCCCCGCCTGGGCTTCGGGGAGCCGCTCCGAAGCGGGCGGGACCGTGTCGGTCATCGTGGAGTCGCCGTTCAGCGGCGGTGTCCCGGACGGCGCCGACGAGGCGGCCTGGCTCGCCGCACTCGCCCTTGTTCTGGCCCGCTACGGCGGGGAGCCCGCGCCGGCGGTCGGCATCGCCGACGACCGGGTGCGCTCCCGGCACCTGGACACCGGCAACGGGAGCCTGCGCGACCTGGTCTCGCGGGCCCGGCGCCACCTCAGGGACGCGGATGCCCGGCGGGACACCCCGCCGGCGGCGGTCGGGCTGTGCCTCCCCCTCCGCACGGCCGACGGCGTCGACTACCGGCCCGCCCCAGGACGGCCTTTCCCGCTCACCGTCGGCGCCGGGCCCGACGCGACCCTGTACGCCTCATTCCACGAGGACGACTTCGCCGAACCGGCCGTACGGCAGCTGCTGCACCATCTCGCGGCGGCCCTCCGCCAGGTGTGCGGGGACGAGGAAAGCACACCTGCGGCCACGGCGGACTTCCTCGACGGCCCGGAGCGGCAGCGCCTCGCGGCCCTGGGGACCACCGCGCCTCCGCCGCCCCGTGTGGGCCTGCGCCGCATCGACGCCCTCGTCGCCGAGCAGGCCCACCGTACGCCGGACGCCATTGCCGTCTCGTCCGGCGGTGTGCGGCTGACGTACCGGGAACTGCAGGAGCGCGCCGGGCTGCTCGCCCGGGGGCTGCGCTCGCGCGGCGTCGGACCCGGCGACCGGGTGGGCGTGTGCCTGCCCCGCTCGGCCGACCACGTCGTCGCCCTGCTCGCCGTACTGACGGCAGGGGCGGTCTATGTGCCCGTCGACCCCGATCTCCCGGCGGACCGGGTGGCGTTCATCGCGGGGGACACCAAATGGCGGCTCGCCGTCAGTGACCGCGAGGGCTTCCCGACCCCCGATGCGGTTGGCGTCGAGGAACTGGTCGACGGGCAGGACGAGCCGTTCCGGGGGGAGTTCGACCCGGCGGACCCCGCGTACATCATCCACACCTCCGGTTCCACCGGTCGCCCCAAGGGCGTACTGGTCGCGCACTCCAACGTCGTCGGTCTCATCGAGGCCACCGAGAAGGAATACGGGCTCGGCACGGGCGACGTCTGGACGTTCTTCCACTCCAGCGCCTTCGACTTCTCCGTGTGGGAGATCTGGGGCTGTCTGCTCACAGGCGGACACCTGGTCGTGGTGCCGTACCAGGTCTCCCGCACCCCTGAGGAGTTTCACGAGCTGCTCGACCGGGAGCGGGTGACGGTCCTGAGTCAGACTCCGTCGGCCTTCTCCCAGCTCCTGCCCGAGGTCCGCGAACGCCCGGCGTCGCTGGCGGTGCGCTTGGTGGTCTTCGGCGGTGAGGCATTGGACAGCCATGTCCTGCTGCCCTGGTTCGACAGCTACCCCGAGCACCGCTGCCGCGTGGTCAACATGTATGGCATCACCGAGACCACCGTGCACGTCACGGCGCAGACCATCACACGGCGCATGGCCTTGTCCGGGACGCGCTCCGTCGGGCGTCCGCTGCCCGGCTGGCACGTCCACGTGATGGACGAGCACGGGCGGCTGCTGCCCCCGGGGGCGAGCGGGGAACTCGTCGTCGGTGGCGCGGGCGTGGCGCTCGGGTACCTGGACCGCCCCGAGCTGACGGCGCAGCGCTTCGTTCCCGACCCTTTCACCGGCGGGCGAATGTACCGCAGCGGCGATCTGGGGCGGATGCTTCCCGACGGGACCTTGGAGCACCTGGGCCGCATGGACAGCCAGGTCAAGATCCGGGGATTCCGCATCGAGCTGGACGAGATCCGTGCCGTCCTGCTGGACGACCCCGAGGTCGAGGCCGCGGCGACCGTGGTGCGCCGTGCGGACCCGAACGACCCGATGACCGCGCGGATCGACGCCTATGTGGTCCTGCGGGGCGGACCGCAGGCACCGGGGCCGCAGACCGAAACCGGAGCGATTCGGCGACGGGCCGCTCGGCTGCTGCCCGACTACATGGTCCCGGCCACGGTGACCGCCGTGCCGCGGGTGCCGCTGACCGCGAACGGCAAACTCGATGTGGCCCGGCTGCCCGCGCCTGCCGCCGGAGCCGGGACGGCCGGGCCCGGCGCTGCCGCCGACAGCGTGGCGGACGACGCTCTGGTGGACGCGCTGTGCGGCGTCTGGGCCGACCTTCTGGGCCGTGAGGTGACCCCGGACCAGAACTTCTTCCAGCTGGGGGGTAATTCCCTGATGGTGGTCCGCATGGGCGTGGTCCTGCGGGAGCGCGGGCTGCCGGACGTACCGCCGCGCACCCTGTACCTCAATCCGTCGGTACGGGAACTGGCCCTGGCCCTGAGCACCCCTGCCGGCTGAGCGGGGTGTTTGCCGCCGGCACCTCGCGAGCGTACGGCGCCGTCGTGACCACCCACCGTACGACGCCTGCGTGGCCATGGGGCGTCGGAAGCGTCCGGGCGGACGCGCGCACCGCACGGTCGAAGCCGTTCTTCGAGCCGCTCTACACACAGTTCCGCAAGCCATCTCGACAGGAGGAGGAACCATGAGCGTGTCGGCACGTCGTTCCGTACCGAGTGCCATCAGGTGGCAAGGTACCTTCGGGCAGGGACGGGGCCAGCGATGAAACCACTGGTCGTCGTCTACGACGAGGGCGCCGCGCAGCCCAGTGAAATCGCCGCCGGACTCGCCGACGTGGCACCGTTGATCACGGTGATCGCGCCGAGCGAGCATGCCCGCACCCGGCAGCCGCTGCTCGCCCAGTTCGGCAGGACCGTCGATGCGACCTCGGTCGACGACGCGGTTCGTGAGCTGGCCGCGGAACAGCCCGCCGGCATCGTGACCTTCTCGGAGCGGGCGCTGCGGCTGACAACGGTCCTCGCCGAGCGCCTCGGCCTGCCCTTCCACAGTCGGCGGACCACCACGCTGCTGACCGACAAGTTCGAGCAGCGCACCGCACTGCGCGACGCGGGGGTGCATTCGATCCGCTTCCACCGCATCGCGGAGCCCGGAGAGTGGCCGGCGGCGCTGGCGGCAGTTGGGCTGCCCGCCGTGCTCAAGCCCGCCCACGGGGGATCCAGCAGGAACACCTATCTCGTCCAGGACGAGGAGACCGGCCGCCGGCTGGCGGAGCGGCTGCTGGCAGAGGGCTGCCCCGGTTTCGAGGAGGGCGGGGCGCTGGTGCTGGAGGAGTATCTGGTGGGGCGCCCCTCGGGGCCCTTCGGCGACTATGTCTCCGTCGAGAGCGTGGCCGAGGACGGCGCGGTGCGCCACCTCGCCATCACCGGGAAGATGCCGGTCCTCCCGCCGTTCAGGGAGTCCGGCGACTTCTGGCCCGCGGCCCTGGACGCGGCCGACCGGGAGGCCGTGTACGAGCTGACCACCCGCGCCCTGCACGCCGTGGGGGTACGGTCGGGGCTGGCCCACACAGAGGTCAAGATGACGGCGGAGGGCCCCCGCATCATCGAGATCAACGGGCGTCTTGGCGGTGACATCAACGCGATGGCGGTCTTCGTCATGGGCCTGAGCCTGACGGAGACGGCCGGCCGTGTCGCCCTGGGGCTGCCGGTGACGCTGCCTGCCATGCCCGAGGACAAGGTCTACTTCCACGTCTTCCACTCCGGCCCGACCGTGCCGTGTGACCTCGTCGCGTTCGAGGGGGCCGATCTGCTGCGCAAGCTGCCCGGCGTCTCCGTGTACCGGTCCCATGTCAGGCCCGGCACCTCCTTTCCCGGCGGCACGAACACACAGGAACTCGATGTGGCCATGGGCACGGTCGCCGACCACGCGGAACTCGTGGCCAAGGTCGACGAGATGGCGCGGTGCCTGCAATTCCACGTCACCTTTCCCGGCGACGGCACCGTGCACATTCTCAACGGCACTGAGCTCGGAAGACTGTGAACGGCAAATGGGGGACGGACGAGATGAGAGGAACATCGGAGCGCGAAACCCCGGAGTGGGCCTTCGACGGCCGAAGGCACCGCCAGTACCGCTTCGCGCCGGACATCGAACAGCGGATCCGGGAACTCAATGTCCTCGACAACTGGCACGGTCCGCTCGGCTGGACCAGGGACCTGTTGCTGGTGATCGGTTCGGTACTGCTGTGTACCGGTGTGAGCTGGTGGCTCTATCCGCTGGCGCTGGTCGTGATCGGCTCCCGGCAGCGGGCGTTCTCCAACCTTCTGCACGAGAGCGCGCACAACATCCTCACCGCCGATCGGAGGCTGAATCTGCTGTTGGGCACGGTGCTCACCGCCTACCCCATCTTCCAGCTGCACTATGCCTACAAGCGGTCGCACGTCGCCGAACACCATCCACACCTCGGGAACCCGGACCGCGATCCGGATCTGCGGTACTTCATCGAGCGGAAGGTCTATCAGCGGCAGTCGAAGAAGAGGCTGTGGTGGAGCCTGGTGGTCCTTCCCCTGCTGGGATCGTCGACGTGGTCGTATCTGCGCTATCTGGTACGCAATCGCTTCGGAGGGCAGCACGCCGACGAGCTCGCGGGCGGCTCAGCGGGCAGCGCCGCCCGTGGCCGGAGGGAACGACGTGACCGCGTGGTCTTCGCCCTGTTCTGGGCCGTCGTGGTCGGCGCGAGCGTCGCGATGGGCTGGTGGCACCTGATCGTCCTGTTCTGGCTGATCCCTTACCTGACGACCTTTCAAATACTCGGCTGGTACATCGAGTTGTCCGAACACACCCCCTTGGTGCGCGACTCCAACATCAGTCTGTTCATGACGCGCAACCGGATGAGCCGGGGCCTGGAGCTGTTCTTGACGGGTACGTACGCCGATCACCGTCATCTGGACCACCATCTCGATCCGCGCACGCCCTACTGGAACCTGGAGCGGGCGCGGCGCATCAGACTCGATGACGCCCAGTACGCCACCGTGGACCGTTCGTTCAGCGGGCTCTTCCACCGGGGGCGCCAGGGTCAGCCGTGCGCACTGGCCGACATCGTCGGTTCCCTCGCCCGCCCGGCGCCACCCCGCAAGAGCGAATAGGCGCAGGCACTTTCCCCGGACTTCCTTGGTCTTCCATGGACCTCCTTCGGCTTTCTCCGGTTCTCCCATCCCGTGGCCTGCCCCCATCACCCGGGCCGACCCGCCCAGGAGGCGAATGACGTCTTCCCGCGACGAGTGCGCTCCCTTCGACCCGATCGCGCTGGAGCCGGAGGTACGCAACTGCTCCCGCATGTGGCCGGCGGTGTTCGGAATCGCCGAAGGGAGCCGTCCGACAGACCTTGAAGGGCGCTCCTACCCGGACTTCTTCGCCGGCGCCGGCACCTTGAACTACGGCCACAACCACCCCCGTGCTCAAACGTGCCCTGCCGGACTGCATCGAAGCCGACGGCATCGCGCGCAGCCTGGACATGATGACGCGCGCCGAGGCAGACTTCCTCGCTCTCGGCGCCCTCGTGCGCGGCCGCGGCCTCGATTGGGGCATCGCCTTCGCCGCCCCCGACCTCGGCGCGCGCATCAGCCACGAGGCGTACCTCCGCGGTCTGCTGGTCGAGACCTCGGGTTCCGCCGACGAGGTGGCCAAGCTCCTGCCGCCGCTGACGGCGTCCCGTGACGAACTCGCCGAAGGGGTGGCCCTGCTCGCCGATGCCGTCACGCGGCAGTCGCGCCGGCCACTGGTACGGCGTCCGGCGCCCATCGGCGGGGTCCAGGGGGCCGATGCCTTCCTCGGGGTGGTCAGAAGCTGTTTCTGAACCGACGATGCTGTGGCATGCCTGCGTGAGCTTTCTCTACGGTGAAGCCATGCCCACCGAACCAGCCTCAGGTCTGCCCGTGCGCGCATACCTCACCACTCCCGACGGGCGGCGCCTCTCCTATCTCGACTTCGGGCCGGCAGGGGGGCGGCCCTTGCTCGGGTTGCACGGACATCTCGGCGAAGGAGCTGACTTCGCAGAGCTCGCCCGCGCCCTGAGCCCCGACGGGTGGCGGGTGGTCGCACTGGACCAGCGGGGGCACGGGGACTCCGACCGGGCGGAGCAGTACGATCGGAACGGATACCTCGACGATCTGAGTCTCCTGCTCACCTACCTGGGCCTTGACCATCAGCCTCTGCCCGTCCTTGGGCACTCCCTCGGTGCCATCAACGCCTACTACCTGGCCGCGGCCCGACCTGATGCTGTAAGCGCCCTGATCAACATTGATGGGCCTGTGTACCTGCCAGTTGTGGACCACGCCCCGCTGTCCGTTCTGCTCGACCTTCCGTACACCGCCCCCACACGCGAGGAACTCCTCGCCGCCTGCGGCCCCCTGACACCCTTGCTGGAAAGCGGACTGCGACCGCACCACGACGGGTGGCGGCTCGGCTCTCACCCTACGGACATGGTCGACTCCGACACCCGCGTGCTCGGCAACCACTGGAACCAATGGCTGAGCTCCCACTGCCCCGCGCTGCTCCTGCACGGCACGGCCAGCACCGTGCTGCCCACCGCGCAGGCCCGCGAGATGGCATCTCGACGCCCCGACACCACCCTGATCGAACTGAACGCCGACCACTGGCCTCATCTACGAAGACCGAAGGAGTCAGCAGTTGCAATCCGCCGATTCCTCGACTCCATTCTTGGCGGTCGATGCAGAAGGACCTGACCAGCCGCCATCACGTCTGAGCGTGGGAACAGTGCTGGCGAGGACCTGGAACCAGGCTGCGGCGAGCAGCAAACAGGCTGCCAGGCCCTGTTCTTCGACGTGGGCACGTTCGACCAGGACCTTCGGGCGGCCGAGCTGGAGACGGTGGACGGGTTTCGGTCGGGCGCGCGTGGTCGAGGAAGCCGGCCTGATCCACGCTTCCCGGCTTATGAATGACGCCCAGACGGGGTCTCGTGGCGGGCTGCGGTGACGGCGGCGGGGCGAGCCCCGCCGCCGGGAAGTCGGCCGCAGCCAACTACCCGGTCACCGTCACGGACTGCGCGGTCGTCGGCGGCGACCACCACCGCCTGCTGCCGGTGTCGGCGCTGTTCGGTCCACGCTGCTGCGGACCGTGTACCGGCATCTCAGGCCCGTCGCCGGGCGCGTCCTGCTCGACGGCACGGACCTGAGCGGGCTCCGCCCGGCGCGATCCGCCCGGCACATCGCCGCCCTCCCGCAGGAGCGGGGCGGGGACTTCGAGCTGACAGCGCGCGAGGTCGTCACGATGGGCCGCACCTCCTGCAAGCGGGCCTTCGCGGGCGAGGACGCCGCCGACCGGGACATCGTGGCCCGGGCTATCGCCGACGTCGGCATGACGGACCACGTCGAACGCCGCTTCACGGAACTGTCCGGCGGAGAGCGGCAACGCGTCCTGCTCGCCCGCGCGTTCGCACAGCGGACGGACGTCCTGGTCCTGGACGAGCCGACCAACCACCTCGACATACGTCACCAGGCCCGTCGCCCTCACCGGCGCCGAGCTCACCGCCGTCGGTCTGCTGCTGCTCGTCCCCCTGGGCGACGGCTGGTCGCCGGCGGACGTGGCCTGGCGGCTGGCGGCTGGCGGTGGCCGGCTTCGGCATGGGCCTGAACGGCGGCCCGGTCCAGGCCCTGGTCATGGGGGCCGCCCCGCCGGACCGGGCTGCCACGGTCGGCTCGACCGTCCAGCTCGCCCGCAGCCTCGGCTTCACGCTCGGACCGGCCCTGGCCACCGCCGCCTGGGGCCTGACCGGCCCGAACGGCGGCGCACGGGCCGGACTGGCCCTGGCCGCCACCGCCGCCTGTCTCGCCGTACCGCTGCTGGCCCTGCCCTCCCGGCGACCGGTGGCCCCGTCAGAGGAGACCGCCGACGCGGCTTCCGCCGCACGCCGTTGAGCCATCCCGACGCGGCTCCCGCCGCACGCCCTTGAGCCACCGCGCTCCATCACCACCCCCGAGGAGACCCACGCAAGTGCGGAATCACCGGCTGGGCGTCCTTCCACCAGGACGCCCGCACCCAGGCCCCGGTCATCGAGGCCATGACCGCGACGCTCGCCCCGCGAGGCCCCGACGCCGGCGGCGTCTGGCTCGGCGAGCACGCGGCGATCGGCCACCGCCGCCTGGCGGTCATCGACCTGGCCGGCGGGGCCCAGCCGATGACGGACCGGCCCGACGCCCCGGCCACCGTGCTGACCTACAGCGGAGAGGTCTACAACCACCACGAACTCCGGGCCGAATTCCGGGGCCGGGGACACGAGTTCCGTACCCGCAGCGACACCGAGGTGGTGCTCCGCGCGTACGCCGAGTGGGGTGAGGCGGTGGCCGACCACCTGGACGGCATGTTCGCCTTCGCCGTCTGGGACGAGCGCGCCTCCCGGCTCCTGCTGGTCCGCGACCGGCTCGGCGTCAAGCCCCTGTTCTGGGCGCACGTCGACGGCTGCCTGGCCTTCGCCTCCGAGCCCAAGGCGCTGTTCGCCCACCCGGAGATCCGGCCCCGGGTGGACGCGGACGGGCTGCGCGAGGCGTACAGCCTGCTGTTCAACACCGGGCCGACCATCTGGTCCGGGGTGCGCGAGGTCGAACCCGGCGGACTGCTGGTCCTGAACCGCGACGGCATCCGCGAACGCCACTACTGGCAGCTGGAGGCCGGCCCGCACACCGACGATCAGGAGAAGACGGTCGCCCGGGTACACACCCTGGTGGGCACCGCCGCGCGGAGCCAGCTCGAAGCGGACGTCCCCCTGTGCTCCCTGCTGTCCGGCGGTATCGACTCCACCGTCCTGCTCGCCGACGAACTGCGCACGCGCGAGAACCCGGACGCCCGTATCCGCTCCTACGCGGTCGACTACAGCGACCAGGCCGAGCAGTTCACCGGCGACGTCCTGCGCACCGGCCACGACACCCCGTACGCCACCGAGGCGGGCGCCTTCATCGGTACCGACCACTCCACCGTCGTCCTCAACCCCCTTGTGCTTCTCGACCCCGAACACCGCAAGGCCGTCGTCGTGGCCCGCGACTCGCCGATCGGCGTCGGTGACATGGACACCTCCCTGTACCTCCTCTTCGGGCAGATACGGAAGCACTCCACCGTGGCCCTGTCAGGGGAGGCCGCCGACGAGGTCTTCGGCGGCTACCCCTGGTTCCGCAACCCCAAGGCCCTCGCCGCGCCCACCTTCCCCTGGCTGCTGGTCACAGGCGATGAGGCCGCCATGCCCCTCCATCCGGAACTGGACCTGCGCATCGGCGAGTTCCGCGACGACACCTACCGCGATGCCCTGGCCGCCGTACCGCACCTCGACGGCGAGACGCCCGCCGAGCACCGACAGCGCGAGATGCAGCACCTGTCGCTGACCCGCTGGCTGCGCCAGCTCCTGCACCGCAAGGACCGCCTCAGCATGGCCCAGGGCCTGGAGGTGCGCGTCCCGTACTGCGACCACCGGCTCGTCCAGTACGCCTTCGCCACCCCCTGGGCGCTGAAGAGCTTCGACGGCCGCGAGAAGAGCCTGCTGCGGGCGGCGGGCACGGGCCTGGCGCCCCACTCGGTGCTGCACCGCCCCAAGAACCACTACCCGGCCACCCACCACCCCGACTACAACCGCGGCCTGCAGGACCTGGCCCGCGACGCGCTCGCCGACGAAACGGTCCGCTCCCTCGCCGACGAGACCCTGGTCAAACCCTGCCTCGACACCGCCTCCGATCAGCTCCAGTGGGGCCACCGGCTGCGCCTCGAACGCGTCGTCGACCTCGCCCTCTGGCTTGACCACCACCAGCCCGACCTCGCCCTGTGAGGAGCACGCCCGCATGACTTTGCACGAGCGGCTGCCCGCCGCGGACACCGACGGCCCGCACGAACCCCTGCCCGACCCGGTCCCGCTCATGGGCTGCCCGTACAAGGCCGACCCCTACCCGCTGTACGAGCGGATGCGCGAGGCCGGCCTGGTCCACCGCGTCCTCTTCCCCAGCGGCGTACAGGCGTGGCTCGTCACCGGCTACGAGGCCGCCCACTCCGCGCTGAACGACGACCGCCTCGGCAAGAACCACGACCGCGGCAACGACCGCTGGCGGGAGCGCGCCTCGATCATGCCCGAGCCGCAGCATTCCCAGCTCCAGGTGCACCTGCTGCACCAGGACCCGCCGAAGCACACGCGGATGCGGCGCTTCGTCACCGACGCGTTCACCCCGCGCCGTGTCGAGCGGCTGCGGCCCCGCTTCCAGGAACTGGCCGACGCCCTCGTCGACGCCCTCCCGGAGACGGGTCCCGCCGATCTCGTGGCCGCGTTCGCCGCCGCCTTCCCCTTCCAGGTCCTCGCCGAGGTCATCGGGCTCCCGGCAGAACTGGCGGCCCGCTTCGACCGGGACTGGGGCAAGGTTGTCCAGCCGGTCGGCCCCACCGACGCCGGACGGCCGCACTACGAGGCCCGGCTGCACGGCCTGCAGAGCTATATCGCCGACGTCGTCGCTTACGAACGCGACCACGGGGACGACGATCTCCTCAGCCGCCTGGTGGTGGCCCGCGACCGTCGCGAGCTGTCGCAGGAGGAGTTGGACTCGATGATCTTCCAGCTCTTCGTGGCCGACCAGGAACCGGTCACCAACCAGATCACCACCGCCCTGATCACCCTCTTCCGCCACCCTGCCCAGCTCGCCCGCCTGCGCGACGACCCGGACCTCCTGCCCCGCGCGGTCGACGAACTCCTCCGCTACGACAGTGCCTTCGAGCTGACCACCTGGCGCTTCTTCGAACAGGACAGCGATCTGCAGGGCAGCGAGGTTCCCGCCGGCGACTCGGTGATCGTTTCCCTGTGCGCCGCCAACCGCGACCCGCGCCGAGCGGTACGGGCGCCTCGTCCACCGGCACGGCAGACCGGGCCACTTCGAGGAACGGGCGTGAGCAGGGCGGCGTGCCCGTCGTACGACTCGTCCCGATCCGGAAGGCGTTGGGCACCCGGGTGCCCGGCCCATCCGGCGGGTGCCAGGATGGGGTGTCATGTCTGCTGGCGGAACCCTGCGCGCACTGCGGGCCGCGATGTTCGCGGCCGTCTGCGTCGTGCTCGCCGCCGTCGGCCACGTGCTGATGTCCGGGGCCGGGCTGCCCTGGTGGGTGCTGCTGTCCGGCACCGCCGCGGTCGGCACCATCGGCTGGGCCTTCGGCGGCCAGGAGCGTCGGCGCCGTACGGTGGCCGGTCTGACCGTCGCCGTACAGACGGGTCTGCACATCGGTTTCACGCTCGCGCAGTCCGGCGGGCAGCAGCCCTTCACGTCGGCGGTGAACAGCCCGCAGACCGTCCAGCAGTGGGCCAGGTACGTGCTCTGCGGCGCGGACCCCACGCCGGCCGAGGCGGCCCACGCCTATGACATCGCGGTCCGGGCTGGCCTGACGCAGCATCTGCGCCACACGCCCGGGTACGACGTCGGCGCCATGACCTCCATGGGCCATGACGCGGCCACCATGACTGACATGTCAGGGATGGCGGGCATGCATGACATGGGCCACATGACAGGCGCCGCCCACTGGGGCATGCTCGCTGCCCACCTGCTGGCCGCCGTTCTGTGCGGACTGTGGCTGGCCCAGGGGGAGCGCGCGGCCTTCGCGCTGGTGCGTGCCTGCGCGGACCGCGCGTTCGTACCGCTGCGGCTCGTGCTCGCCGTACTCGTACCGCTGGCGCGTCCGCCCGCCTGCCGGCCGTCGCCGCGGTCCCGGCGGCGCCTGCGGCAGCTCGTGCTCGCCCACACCCTTACCACCCGGGGGCCTCCCGGGGCGATCGCTGTCTTCTGACAGCCGGATCACCGCCGTCGCGCTCGATGCGGCGGCGGTCTCCCGTGCGCGCGTCCGCGCGGACGGATCTCCCCACTCGCACGACGGCCGATGGTCTTTTGGACCCATCTCGGCCCGACCGTGCGGGATCTTCCCAGGAAGGACCACGGGACGATGAGCCCTGCCCTGCCCGCCGTGACCGACGAGACGGTCACCGCGTGGGCGCTCGCCGCCGCCGGCGGCGACAGCGAAGCGGTCGACAGCTTCGTGCGCGCCCTCCAACGCGACGTACGCCGCTATGTGGCGCACCTCGCGGATGACGCGCAGGCCGCTGACGACCTCGCCCAGGACACGTTCTTGCGGGCGTTGAGCTCGCTGCACCGGTTCGAGGGCCGTTCCTCGGCCCGTGTCTGGCTGCTCTCCATCGCCCGCCGGGCGGTCGCCGACAGTCTGCGCCGTGCGGCCTGCCGCCCGAAGGCGGCCGACACGGTCGACTGGGAGGGTGCCGCCGAGCGCGCCCAGCCAACCGACCTGCCAGGTATCGACGAGGGCGTCGCCCTCATGCAACTGGTCGACTCCCTGCCACGCGATCGGCGTGAGGCATTCATGCTCACGCAGGTGTACGGGCTGCCGTACGCGGAGGCCGCGGAAGTGGCACGGTGCCCGGTCGGCACGGTGCGCTCCCGGGTCTCCAGGGCCCGGACGAGCCTGGCCGAGATGATGGCGGACGAGCCCGGCATCACCTGCCGGGCCGAGGCCGCTGTGGCCTGACGGCACGGCCGGGCCGTCGTTCCGGGCGGTGGCCCGGCTCCGGCCGGAACGGCGGCTTGGCCCGTGCCCGCGTGTGCTCCTTGGAAGCGTGCTTGCCTAGATGGTCGTGGCGCCGGACCCGCTCCGGCGGCATGGCGGTCACGCGGGCGGGGCGGCGAGCCCCGACATCGGTTGTTGCGGTTTTGTTGCGACAGGGTGCGGGGTGTCGTGACAGTCCATGGAGCTAAAGGGTCTGACTGGATTTTCGCTGGTCAGGGAGGCTCTCCCTCAAGGTCTTGGTGACTTTTTCGGTGCCGTCGCAGATGGCGGTGAGCGCGGCTTGGCGGACCAGCCGGGTCAGGCTCCCGATCCGCCCCGCGGTCCGCTGATGGAGATGGGGGCGTGGCGGGGGAGGGCACCGGGCCGGTGCTGCTGGAGGACGAGGGCGTTCTCAAGACGGGTGATCAGTTCTTTGAAGGGCTCGTGTGTCCCGCGCCGGGCGGGCAGCGGCCCGCACTCGATGAGCGAGGCCAGCCCGGCGAGCCTCGCCCCACGCGCACCGTTGAACAAGGCGGTCGTGGTGACGTCGATGCCCACGTACACGGACGTCGCACCGATGCGTTCGGTGAGGTCTTCGAGGAGGCCGGCGGTCTGGGCGCCGGTGGTGCGGGGGTTGAGGCGGTGGTGCTCGTCGACTTCACCGACCGCAGGAGCTCGTGAACCGCCTCTGAACTGCGACGATTCTGACTCCCCTTCTGCGACGGGGAGTTGGGTTGGCTGCGCGGGTGAGAGCGGGCATCGATTGTCGATGAGTCTTGTTCAGGGCGGTGACCCGACCAAAGCGTCCCGGCACACTATTCGAGTGACCTTCCAATTGGTGCCCGGCACCGGGCTCGTTCTCCCTGCGAATGCAGGCGTCCTGCGATTCGGCATGACCGAGCATGCGGCGCAGTGGACGGCGTCAACCCTGGCGGACATCCGCGCCGGCGGGTGGATCTGCGGAGCGCACTGGACCTTCTTCTTCGTTCACCGCGGCGTCCTGGTCACGGCCTATGCCTGCACGGCTTGTGCCGAGCAGGCCATGGGGCACCTGGCTGTCGAGCGGACCGAGAGGGTCCCGGACCGAGCCGCTGACGTTCCGGTCGCCTTCGGAGACTTCGACCTCTTCGGCTACCCAATCCACGAACTGACCGAGGTCCTCGACCCGTCGGACCGCAAGCTCCTACTGCCCGCAAACGTCAACCCTCACAGCACGCACTACCTGTCCGCCGTACGCCTCGACGCGTGCGAAGGTGACCGCTAGAGGCAACGCCGTTCAGTTAGGGCGGGGCCGGGGGTGCCAAGGGCTGCTTGTGAGCATGTTGATGGTGGCTTTGTAGGTGGTTCGGTCGATGGCGGGTCCGCATGCGTTGTATTTGGAGATCGCGCGTTTGAGGATGCGGTCTTTGGCGCGGACCCGCCGGGCGGGCAGGAGTTGGGCCAGGACGTGACGGCCGATGGTGCCGACCAGATCAATGTCGGTGCCGGTGATGATGCCGGCGGCAAGGAGGAGCTCGTCCCGGGCGGCGGCGAGGGCGGTGGTGAAGCCGGCCCGGTCGGGGTCGGTGCCCGGGACGCTGTCGGTGGCGTCGGTCATCGCGGTCCGCAGTGCCTGGTAGGCGGTCAGCAGGGCCCAGACTTCCTGCTCGATGCCGTCCGGGGTGCGGGCCCGAAGGACGCGCCCGCCCAGGATCGTGGACTTCAGTTCCGCGTACGCGGTCTCGATCGCGCGTTCAACCCCGGTCTGCCGCCCGCCGAGCCGTTCCCGATCCCGGTGCACTCGGGTGACATCCGGGTCGATGTGCAGGCCGCGCTGGCGATGCTCGCTCCCGTGTGGGGCCTGAGGCCGCTGCTCGACATCGACGAGGAGACGGCGCGCAACGATCTGGCGCGGGCCGCCGTGATGGCTCTGTCCTACGTCGCCCAGTCGGCGCGCGGGCAGGGGCTGCCGATGGTTCCGCAGAGCGAGATCGACAAGGCGCAGTCGGTGGTCGAGCGGTTCATGATCCGCTGACGCGGCGAGCCGGACCCCAAACACGTGAAGGCCGTGGACGCGTACTGGACGTCGGCAGCCGAGCACGGCATGAACGCGTCCACGTTCACGGCCCGCGTCATCGCCTCGACCGGCGCCGATGTGGCGGCGGCGCTGTCGGGCGCGGTGGGCGCGATGTCGGGGCCGCTGCACGGGGGCGCGCCGTCCCGGGTCCTCGGCATGATCGAGGAGATCGAGCGGACCGGCGATGCCACCGCGTACGTCAAGCGGGCCCTGGACCGGGGCGAGCGGCTGATGGGCTTCGGACACCGGGTCTGCCGGGCGGAGGACCCGCGGGCGCGCGTTCTGCGGCGTACCGCCGAGGAGCTGGGCGCGCCGCGCTTCGAGGTGGCGCGGGCGCTGGAGAAGGCCGCGTTGGAGGAGCTGCACGCGCGGCGCCCGGACCGGGTGCTGGCGACGAACGTGGAGTTCTGGGCGGCGATCGTGCTGGACTTCGCGGAGGTCCCGGCGCACATGTTCACATTGATGTTCACGTGCGCGCGCACGGCGGGCTGGTCGGCGCACATCCTGGAGCAGAAGCGCACGGGGCGGCTGGTGCGTCCTTCGGCGCGGTACGTGGGGCCGGGCTCGCGTGATCCGCGGGAGATCCCGGGGTACGAGCAGCTGGCGGATCTGGGGAACTGAGGCCCGGGTCCGGACGGACGGGAGACGCCGCGGCACCCCCGTCCGTTCCATTCTGTTCCGTTCCGATCTTGCCGCGTACGCAGGCCGTGCGGTGCTTGTCCAGGCAGAGGCCGAACTCGGCGAGGACGCGGGGGGTCGGGTCGGGCCATCCCCAGAAGGTGAAGCCGAGGGCTGCCGTACGCGAAGGCGTTGTCCATGTCGGTCCATTCGGTGAGCGGGGACTCGGCGCGGCAGTGCGTGCAGCGGACCGGCGCGTCGCCGCCGGTCAGCCAGGCCTGCTCGGCGGCGGCGAACGGGTCCCAGGCACCGGGGACCAGCCAGACCGGTCCCCGTTCTATCGGCTGCGCGTCACGCAGGGGCACATGGGCCACATCCGGTTGCGGGTAGTAACTCCGGGAATGATCTCCGACCGGCAGGACGCCCTTGCCCATCGCAACCAGCGTGAGCATTTCGGAAAACGACCCTCCGAGCCGTGCCGCGCCCGTCACGCACCTGTGCCGCACCCCTCGCGCGCGCCCTGTGCCATGCCTGTGCCGTACCTGTGGCGAGTCTGTGTCATTCCCGCCTCAGTCTGAGATGGCCTCGTGGCGCGCCTCATTGACGCACCGTCGTCGTGCCGCGTCGGCGCGTCCGGTCACATGGCCGGGCGCTTCGCCCAGTTGAACGTTCCGGCTGCCGTATGGGCAGCCCTCACTGCCAGTTAGGCCAAAATGACACACAAGGGACGTATCGTCTCCGCAGTTGCCCTCACCACCCTGGCGCTCGGGCTCACGGCCTGCAGCGACGGCGAGGACGCGGCATCGGCGCAGGACTCGCCGCCGGCCTCCGCCCCGGCGTCGTCCGACCCGGGCAGCAAGAGCCCGTCCGCGGACCCCAGCGACGACGCTGCCGCTCCGGCCGGTGGTGACGTCGCCGCACCGGGCACGAAGTTCAAGATAGGCGACCGAGCGGTCCTGCCGTTCAAGTACGGGACCGACAAGAAGGGCACCGTCGCCGTGACTGTCACGGCGATCGAGAAGGGCGCCGAGGCCGACATGGCCTCCTTCGGTGACAAGGCGAAGGGCATGACGCCCTACTACATCCGGATGAAGGTGGAGAACGTCGGCGGCACCGACCTGTCGTACTCGTCGCTGAGGCTGCGCGGCAAGCTGGAAGGCGGAGGCCCCACGGGCGTCATTCTGATCGGCGACCTCCCGGGCAAGTGCGACAGCGAGACGGCACCCCGCGACTTCACCACCAAGGGCGCGTCGTACGAGACCTGCTCGCTCAGCGCCACGAAGACCGATCCCATCGCGGTTGCCTCGTTCGAGGAGGGTGACGCGTACAGCGACAGCCCGGTCCTCTGGACCAGCTGATCAGCCGTTCCCGTGTCCGCGGGCCGGGCATCCCGTCCCTGACGGCCTGCCCGGCCCGCGGCCCACGCTCTACAGCTTCCCGGCGAGGAGCACGGTGCGGTGGCCGCCCAGCTTGCGGCCGATCTCCCGGGTGAAGTCGGACGTGAGCTCCGCCCAGCCCCAGAACGTGAACCCGAGGTGCCCGCACGCGTAGTAGTCGTCCTCCCAGCTCCACCGGTCGATCCCGGACGGCCGGGCGCAGGACGGGCAGTGCACGATCCCTTCGCCACCGTCCTCGGCCCAGTCCTGGAACCGCCCCTTGAACCGGAGCCAGGCCCGTCAGCCCGGCGCACAACCGGTCGAAGACCTGCTGGTAGCCCAGCCCGGTGAAGAAGGCTGCGGCCAGCAGCAGGTAGACCGTGACACGTGCCGGCACCAGCCGGATCCTGCGCTGCACCGCACCGGTCTCCGCCAGCACCTCGTCGACCATCTCGAACGGGATGATCCGGGTCAGTTCACCGATATGCCCCGGCGCGAAAACTTCGGCCGCTACCCCGACCGTCCTTGTTATGGCAGCCTGTTCCAACAGCGGAGCTCCTGCGGTGAAGATGTCTTGGAGTGACATCCCTCTTCTACAGCAGCTCCGCTGCCTTGTTCACCGGTCTTGACGAACAGCCCCCACGCCAAACTGAACGACGTTGCCGCTAGAGGTCTGCGTCCGCCGCCAGGTCACCGCCGCCCCGGATACGCGCCGCACAATCCGCAGCAGACGAGGCCGCGCACGCTACTACTTCATCGTGCTCCCGGCTGGTGCACGTCGGCATCCACCCGTGCCCGGACCCCGGGCTCACCCGAGAGCCGCCGCACCGGCGTGATACCGGAGGTTGCCCACTGCTGCTGGAGAGCCCACGAGCCCCGGCTCGGCGATGTGCCGCTCGTCGATCTGCATGCCCTCACCGACGGCTCCGCCCGGCCCGCGGTTCGCCGACCGGACAGGGAGCATTCGTACGAGAGAGCCCGGTCACCGACTTGACCGACGCCGATCGCGCGACGGATGACGTGTGAGGCTCCGGCTTCGGCGAGGGTGCGCAGCGTCGAACGGCCGGTGGCGACGCCGAGGACCGGGACTCCTGCGGATCCTGTGGCGGCCACGTCAGCGGGTGTGTTCCCGATCAGCAGGACATCTGCGGCTTCGATCGGGGCGCCGGGGGCTTCCGGCTGCGGGCCATGGCGGTACGGACGAGTTCGGCACGGTCGTCGTGGTCTTCGCCGTGTCCGCCGTACGGGAACTTGATGTGGGCGTCGAGGCCGAGAACGGCGAGTTTCGTCTCGGCGACGGGCCGGACTTTCCCCGTGACGACGGTCTGCGCGGTCAAAGCCGTCCTCGCCTGGAGCAGCGACCCGGGCCTTCACACCGCGGACTGGCCACCAGATCGCACTCCAGCCCACCGGCGCCGCCCGAGCGGTTGCCACCGACGTCCGTACTATCGCCCACCAACTGCCCGACAACCACCTGGCCCGCGCGCTCGCCGACCTCGTCCTCGAAGACACCGAATGCCGCCCCACCACCCCCTGCGCGGCCCAGGGCCGCGCTCACCCCGTGCGCGGTCCGTACGAGCGCCTGGACCGTTTCATCGAAGCAACGGCCCCGCCGGTCGAGCCGGGCGACAGCCGACTCGGTTGCTGACAGTGACGATTGGCCGTGGCAGCGCCCGAAGGCATGGGGCGATGCTGTGTGCTTCCTGAAGCGGTACGTATGAAGCCGCCCCCTCGTGACCGGGGGCGGCTCGTTTGCCGTGCGTCAGTTCAGCACGGGCGGAGCGAATAGATGGGGTCCCACGTCGCGTTCCCCGCCTGGTAGGCCGTGGAGGTCCACCGGACGCTGCCGTCCTGGTTGAAGAACTTCGCGACCGTGCCGGGAGTCTGGTTGTTCACGAACGGGCCGTCGCCGGTCCAGTTGCTCACGGTCCAGGTCTGGCATTTGTAGTAGTCGAACTTCGTGCCGCGGACGAGCATGCACAGGTGCCCGTAGGCGCAGTCCAGGGCGAGCTTGGCGCTCTTGCCGTCGCCCTGCGCCGACTGGGGTACGCGGGTGACGGTAAGGCCGTCATATTCGACCCGGTCGGCCGAGACCTGCCGGCCGCGGGGGTGCCCGGCGAGGACGGCGTCGACCTGCTGCTGCAGGTCCGCCGCCCGCGTGGTGGTCGGCCCGGACAACTGGGGGGCCGCGGTGGACGTTGCGACCGTCGTACAGGCGAGCAGGGCAGTGACCGCGAGCAGTGTCGCAACCCGCTTCCCGTTCTTCATAATTCCTCCATCTTTGTTCCGTGTGGACCTGATGTCCGTTCAGGATCTTCGTCCACACGGGCCCGAAGCCGGAAGGCACCTTCTTGCCGAGCGCTGGCCTCCTGCTGCCGAGCGCACGGACCGCCCTGTTTCTCACCGCGCGTCCCTCGGTCACCACCTCGTTCGGCTGCTTGCATGGTTCCCGATCGCAAGTTCGGTCCTGCGGGGTTGGAAGGCCCTTTCCGCGTGTCTGTGAAGGGTCATGGAGGGGTCGGCCTGTGGGGGAGTGTGGCTTGACACGCCCACTGTTCACGGCGGGACAGCCATGAGACACTCCCCGCCACCAATGGGCCACCTGACCCGTTGCCGGGACACGGCCCGGCAGAAAGGCGACTGAACCGCCCCGGCTCGAATAGAGGCTCGATGCATCCGCGGCGGGTGCCCGCGCAGAGTCGTTCCAGCTGGACTCGGTGAACGTGACGGCTTGCGGAGGATCCGGATGCCACGCCGAGCCACCGCGTACGGTTCCCGCGAGGCTGCTGTCACGGCGCGTCAAGTCAACGGCGAGCCCGACCCGGTCGAACTCCTGGCCGTGAGAGCCGCGAGAGCCGTGAGCGACAAGGTGACCTGGAGCGTCGGCCAGGCTGACGGCGCAGTCGCCCTGCCGGTCGGGCCCTGCGGGACCGCGGGGTGCCGGGCGACACCTGCCCGGCACCCCGCTGGAGAACCTGAGGAAGCGTCAGAGCGTCGACGCCGGGTTCGCCGCCTTGGCGATCTCCCGCAGGTGCTCCTCCTCCTCGTGGCTCAGCGAGGTCTGGATCAGCTTGCCGCCGAACTGCGCCACCGCCGGGACCACCTTGTCCTGCGTCGCGGAGCGCACCAGCGCGAACACCGCGGCACCGCCCGGCGCCATCTTCTGCCCGACCTGGCGCATGAAGTTGTCGTCCACGCCTGTGTCCGTGGACGCGCCCACGGCCGCGCCGGTAGCGCCGCCGACCGCCGCGCCCAGGAACGGCATGAAGAACAGCAGCCCGATCACACCGCCCCACAGCGCGCCCGAGGCCGCGCCCATCCCGGTGTTCGACACCGCTTGGTGCAGCTTGATCTTCCCGTCCTCGCGGCGCTCCACCACGACGATGTCCTCCAAGTCGATCAGCTTCTGCCTCTGTAGGCCGACCAGCTCGTCACGGACCGTCTGCGCAGTGGCGACATCCGGGTAGGCGATCGCGAACAGGTTGCTCACGGCGGACTTCCTTCCGACAGGCATTCGATACGTCCCCCAGAACATTAGCGTGATTCACCGCATATATGCCCGTTTTTCGCCGCTCACAACTCCGCCTGGTCCCTGTCAACCGAGACTGTTTGTCGATGGGATCCGGCATCACTCATTGTTCGGATTCGGCTCCGTGAACAGCGTTGCCATCGGTCCGCGCGTGTCGAACCGGTCGGGAGCAGGTACATCGGCACGCCCGCGCGCGTACTACGCTCCGTACCCATTCCTCACCTTGCGCAATGCCCGACCTGGCCGGCGTGCAGGATCCGGCGCAGGTTCTCCCGGCTGATGGCCGCAGTCACCTCCTCCATGCTCACCGGCCGGACGAACACACTCGGTCGACGCCCCACGACCACATCCGAGATCAGCTCTTGGGGGCGGTCTGGCGGCCCGCAGCCACCAGAGCAATGAGCGGCTCGGCCTGCCGAGGCTGGGACAGCCCTCAGCGGGCGGGGACGCTCGCACGGGCGAGGATGGACAATTCGAACGGGCGGAGCGCGTCGGTCCGTTCCCACCCCGCAGGGTCGATCGTCTCGCGTTGCCGGACGTACTCGACCGGCTGGAGCCGGTGTTCAAGTAAAAGGGCGTCCATCTGCTCGATGCTGAGGAACGTTTGCCAGGGCTCGCCCTGCTCGGCCGCCGCGGCCATGACTAGCTCTGCATACGACTGACCTGTCTCGTCGCGGAGTCCGGCCGGGAGGAGGTGCTCAACGATAAGCTTCGTACCAGGTGCGAAGCCGCTGATGACGGCCAGGGTCTGCCTGATCGCCTCCGAGGTCAGGTACATCGTGACCCCGAGCCAGCTGACCAGCGCGGGTCGGCCCGGGTCAAAGCCGGCCCGCACGAGGTGAGCGGCAAGTGACCGGGCGGACTCCTTCTCGAAGTCGACCCGGGACGAAGAAGGCGGACGGTGGCACCGTCGTCCCCGTCTCAACCAGCAGCGCCCGCTTCCAGTGCTGGGTCGTCGGCTTGTCCACCTCGAACACCCGCATACCGTCGGCCAGTTCCGACCCGTAGGCGAAGGAGTCCAGCCCCGCGCCGAGGATCACGTACTGGTCGACGCCCCGGCTGGCCGGCTCGGCCAGTCGATCCTCGGTGTAGCGGCTGCGGGTAACAGCCGTCGCCCGCGCGCCGGACAGGACTGGGTGCCCACCATAGGACCGGTGGTAGCCGAGGAGTTCTTCGGCACGCTCCCCCAGGAAGGCCTGCGCCAGGGTATCGGCGAAGATCGAGGGGGGTCTTGTCGACGAGGAGGTGTGCCGCGCGTGCTGCGGCCGACATGAGAGCGGTCCGGCTGGGTTGTCCATTGTTCACCATGATGCCGGACATTAGCTCAAGAATTTGACAGAATATCACAAAAACGAAAATTTTGGAAGGGTCTCCGAGTTTTGTTTTGGTAACGAATGTGATCCTCGTGATCCCCGGAATGACCTGCCATTCGGCCCCGAGAAGCGACGGAACCCTACGCATCCTATTTCTTGCGAGAATTCCCAACGGCCAAACAGCGCCGGATCAATTACGGCTCGACCTATGGAGCAGAGCCGCTAGTGTCTCGTGATCTGGTTCGTGTCACCTGAAGCTCTTTGACTCGTTGGACACTGCGTGAACCTCTCTTCGGAACAGGCCGCAGAATTGCGGACGTTGACGGCGGACCGGCACGTGACGGCGGATGTGGCGCTGCGAGCCCGCATCGTGTTGTGGGCGGGCGAGGGCCGCCGCCGCAAGGACATCGCCGAATTGGCGGGGGTGTCCGCCCGGACGGTGGACCGAACCAGGACTCGGTACGCGGAGGGCGGGGTGGCGGGTCTGGTGGAAAGGAAGCGCGGTGGCGGAAAGGAACAGGTGCCGCCGCAGACCCGCGGCCGAGTGATCGCGCTCACGAGGATGACTCCGCCACCGGAATCGGGCCTGTCGCACTGGTCGACGCGCACACTGGCCGATCACCTGAAGCGTCGCGAGGGCATCAAGGTCTCCTTCCACTATGTCGCGCGCATCTGGCGGGAGGAGAATCTGAAGCCGCACCGGTCGGGCACCTTCAAACTGTCGAAAGACCCCGCGTTCGCGGAGAAGGTCGCCGATATCGTCGGGCTGTACCTGGACCCGCCTGGGGGCGCTGTCGTCCTGTCGGTCGACGAGAAGACGCAGGTGCAGGCGCTGGACCGGACTCAGCCGGTGCTGCCGGTAGACGAGAACGCCGCCATGATGTGAGCCGAACGGCACGACGACGTGTCGGACGGACGACGGCGCGTGAAGAAGCGGGGGACCTCGCTTCGGGGGAACGGAAGGACGTGAGGTCGATGAAGATATT
>NZ_LIXJ01000028.1:0-2262 GCF_001905795.1 Streptomyces sp. CB01580 | reverse complement strand
TGCTGCTCGCCGGTGAGACCGCGCCGGTCATGACCCGGCTGTTCGCCTCGTCCGCACCGCTGCGCGCCCTCACCCGCCTCGTACTCGACATCCGGCCCCTGGACTTCCGCGAGGCTCAGCGGCGGCGGCCGGCCAGGAAGCGGGCCATCTCGCGCTGGGGCTCACCCGTGGACATCGCCACCGGCGAGGTGGTCGGCGAATGCAAGCCGAACCGGAACGGTGCGAACTTCCTGGCCTTCCTGAAGAAGGCGGTGAAGCCGCACGTCGGCAAGGAGATCCATGTCGTGCTGGACAACCTGTCCACGCACACCACCCCGGACGTGAAGGCGTGGCTGGAGAAGAACCCTCACGTGCACTTCCATTTCACCCCCGTCGGCTCTTCCTGGCTGAACCAGATCGAGATCTGGTTCGGGATCATCACCCGGCAGTCGATCCGGCGTGGCACGTTTTCCAGCGTCCATGTCCTGGTCAAGCAGATCCGCGATTACATCGACTCCTGGAACCAGGACCCGAAACCCTTCACCTGGACCGCAACGACCGGCGAGATCCTCGCAAAGGTCCGGCTCGTGGCAGCCAGCGTGAGGAAGCTCGTCAATAACAACTCGAACTGACACAAACCGGATCACGAGACACTAGAGCTCGCCGGCCGGGTGGTCGATCCGGGCCGGGAAGGGGTCTGTGGGGTTCGGGTCGACCATGAAAGTCGGAGTCGTCCCGGACATGCTGAGGTATCCGTTGATTCTCTGCCTGACGCTGAACCCGTATCCGTCGGGACTGTGAGCGAACTTGTCAAGCGACGGCGAAACCTTGGAGGTCCGCGTCGTCCAACCCCAGTCGCTCCAGACGCGCATCACCATGTCGAGATACGCGCCGGAGCTTTCGGGCGTGGTCCCGACCACCCAGTACCTGATGTCGAAAACGGCGGACCGGCCGACGTCACCGCCCTCATCGGCATCGGCGTCGTCGTCGAAAGGACTGCCGAACGGGGTGACTCCGTCGTGCATCCTCGCCTTGGGGAGATCCGGATGCCATAGCGCGAGGGACAGTTCGGCGGGCAGCGCCCGGAGCGTTTCGGTGAGATGCCGCAGCAACTCGGCACGGGATGCGGCCTGCGTGACGATCGACAACATACTTTGACCTCCGAAGGGGGAACCATGGGCCCCCTGCCCGGCACGCTGGAAGGACTGGACCGCCTGGGTCGACCCCTGTGGTCTCAACTGACGTGGAAGACCGATGACTTGACCCCAGGAAGCGATCTGAGCCTGCTGTTCCTCAACGAGTCTCGGGTCGTCGATCGGCACGAACCGCCTCGCTACCGGTACGCGGCCGAGTTCTTCACCGGAAAGCGTCCCGCGCGGCTGTCCCGCTCGCATCGGTGGTTTGGCGGCAGAGCAAGACGACATCGCAGGCCCTGCGCGAGCCGGAGGAGCTCCGGTGGCCGGAGCCGATCCGCACCGCCGAAACCGTCACGTCCGGACACGTGCTGCGCTACGAGTGCGACGGGTTGGGGCGATACCCCGAGTGCGGGGGCCGCGGCTGGGTGCCGGACGAGACGCGCGGCCGGGAGAGCTGCCGTGCGTGCCGCCGGTCCCGTGTCTGCCTGACCTGCCGGGGCGCGGCCCGGCTCCTCGTCTCCGGACTTTCCTCGTACCAACGCGGCTAATAACCCGAGTTGGACCGGCAGAAGACCCGCCCTCGGCCTCTCATCTGCCCCCGACACAGCCCGCCCGGCAGCGCTTCGGCCGGCCCCGGGAGCCCGCACTCGTTGCACCCCACACCTGGCCGTCGGCCGGCCATGCGCGCAGTGGGTGGGCGGCGGACTCGTCTTCGCGGTGCCGCTTGATGTCCATGATGGTTTACGCAGAGATTCTCCCCGGAGAAGTGCCGTTCGCGGGGTGGTGTCAGTTCGAGGGGCGGGTGGCGGTGACGGTGATGGTGGCCATGCCCAGTTCGACGAGGCCGGGGCGGGACAGCAGGACGACCACGTTCGCCGTGTCGCCGGGTCGGATGGTCGGGAGCTTCTCGATCTCCGGTGCCAGCTGTTCGAGGGTCAGACGCCAGAACCGGCCCATCAGGGTGTCGAAGGCCGCGGTCGGGCAGGTGGTGCGCATCTCAATACCGGTCAGGTCGAGGCGGGCGGCGGTGTGGGGCAGATCGAGTGCCCAGTCGGTGCAGTCCGTGCTGAACCGCCCCGGGTCAGGTGGAGGCTCGATTTCATGTAAGGATTGAGGCATGGCACGACCCTCCCGTTACCCGCTTGGG
>NZ_LIXJ01000027.1 GCF_001905795.1 Streptomyces sp. CB01580 | reverse complement strand
GTACGGGAACGGCCCGCAGGCGCGGTGCCTGCGGGCCGTTCCCGTACCCGTCACGGGGTCGGTGGGTCTCCGTGCGTCAGTCGTCGCCGCTGAGGATCGAGAGCAGACGCAGCAGCTCCAGGTAGATCCACACCAGGGTCATGGTGAGACCGAAGGCCGCCAGCCAGGACTCCTCGCGGGGCGCGCCGTAGGCGATGCCGTCCTCGACCTGCTTGAAGTCCAGGGCCAGGAAGCACGCACCGAGGACGACCCCGATGACGCCGAACAGGATGCCGAGGCCACCGGAGCGGAAGCCGAGACCGTCACCGCCGCCGAAGACGGCGAACAGCAGGTTGACCATCATCAGCAGCATGAAGCCCATGGCCGCGGCCATGACGAAGCCGTAGAAGCGGCGGGTGACACGGATCCAGCGCATCTTGTACGCCAGGAGCACACCGGCGAAGACGCACATGGTGCCCAGCACCGCCTGCATCACGACGCCGGGGCCGATGTACGTGCTGACCGCGCTGGAGATCACTCCGAGGAAGACGCCCTCGAAGCCCGCGTACGCCACGATCAGCGCCGGGACCGGCTTGCTCTTGAAGGACTGGACGAGCGAGAGGACGAACGCCACCAGGGCGGCGCCGATCGCGATTCCGTACGACTTGCCGAGGTTGGCCGGATCGACCGGCAGCAGGGCCCAGGCGAGAACGGCGCCGAGCACCACGGTGCCCAGCGTGATCGCCGTGCGCGTGACGACGTCGTCGATCGTCATCGCACCGGATCGCGCGGGCGCCTGCGGGGCGCCGTACTGGGCATCCGCCTGGGCGTAGGGGTTGGTGGCGTACGGGTTGGCGGCGGTGCCCTGGGCGTACGGGTTGGCACCCGTGACGGGGGCCCCGGCCTGCGGCGCCGCGTTGAAGCCCGCGTGTCCGTTGTCGCGGCTGAAGCCCCGTCGCGAGAAGACCGGGTTGCTGCTCCTCATCTCACTCCTCCATGGCCACCCTGCGTGGCCTTCCCACAAGAGTAATGGGTAGGCAAAGGATTCAGACTAGTGCCTGAGGAGGATCTTTACCGAACCGAAGGACGACGCGCAGCTCTTTTGCGTACCGTTTCCAAGGCCGTCGGCACCCGTTCAGTCCTGTGGCCTGTCCGGCTCGGTGGCGCGCAGGTCGGCAAGCAGTTCGGCCTGGCCGGCCAGGACCCCGGACAGGATGGTGCGCGCGACCCGCAGGAGCTCCGCCACCTGGGGGTTGGCCAGGGAGTAGTAGACGCCCGAACCCTCCCGGCGCGCGACGACGAGATTGGCCCGCCGCAACACGGCCAGCTGCTGCGAGAGATGGGCGGGCTCGACGCCGATCCCGGCCAGCATCTCGGACACCGCGTGCTCCCGTTCACTGAGCAGTTCGAGCACCCTGATGCGCACGGGGTGCCCGAGCGTCTTGAAGAACTCGGCCTTCAGTTGGTACAACGGCGCGCTCATCGAACCGGCCTCGTGCCCTCGGCCCCGGCCGTCCGGCCGACCCACCGCGGCCATGTGTGTGCCCTGCATCGCGTCCACTCACAACTCTTCGCCATGGGGTCATCCTCGCGCGTCCGCCTGGACGCGCTGACCTCGTCAATTATCGAAACCCGAAACCGGAGGCCCGAAAACGGAACCGGAGCCGCCCGAACCGGCGGCCCGGAAGCCCGGAGACCCGGAACATTCTGACGGGCCACCGCGGGGAGCGGCATCACGGGGCTCCCACGCCCCGCAGGGGCACGGTGACCCAGACACATTTGCCCTGGCCGTCCGGGTCCTCGCGAACGACCGCGGTGCCCGACAGGCCCCGGGTGAGCTCGCTGACCATGGCCAGCCCGCCGACCGTTCCGACGGCCGGTCCGTGCAGCGCGGGCCGGTACGGGTGGCGGTCGTGCACACCGAAGGCGAACGTGTCCGTTCCGGCCGCGTAGTACACCGTCACCGTCGGGGAGAGCACGGCGGCGTGCCGGACGCTGTTGGTGACCAGTTCGCTGAGGATCAGCAGCACCGGGTCGACGCCGGGGTGGCGCGGCCCGACGCCCCACTCGGCCAGCACCTGCTCGGTCGTCTCGCGGGCCATCCGTACGGCGGCGCCCATGGTGGGCAGGGTCAGGACGTGGCGCAGGGGCAGGGCCTCGGGCCGGGCCGTCATGGGGCTTCCTCGGGGACCGCGGCGGGGGCCGGGGCGGTGGCAGCGGCGGCGGGCCGGGCCGGTACGAGACCGGCGTGCTGGAGCCGGGCGCGGGCCGCCACGATGGCCTCGGGGGTGGTGGCGTGGTCCCGGCCGTCGGGCCGGAGCAGGTCGAGGGCGCCGACGGCGTCGAGCGCGCGCCGCTGGCCCGGTCGTATCCCGGAGGCCAGCACGGTGATGCCGCGCCGGTTCAGCTTCTCCACGGCGTCCTTGAGAACCAGTGCGCCGGTGGCGTCCATGGTGGTGATCCGCGACATGCGCAGGATGACGACGCGGACGTCGGCGACCTCGGAGAGTTCGAGGAGGAAGCGGTGGGCGCCGGCGAAGAACAGGGGCCCGTCCATCCGGTAGGCGACGATGTGCTCGGCCAGCAGCTCGTGTTCCTCGTCGCTGTGCTCGCCCGGCAGGTCGGGGCGGAAGTCGACCTGGTCCATCCGCGTCTGGCGGGCCACCGCCCGCAGCGCCAGCGCACCGGCCACCACCAGGCCGATGATCACCGCGTAGACGAGGTCCAGGACGAGCGTGGCGGCGGCCGTCAGGCAGAGGACCACGGCGTCGGAACGGGTGGCGCGGGCCATCGCGCGCAGCGAGCCGACCTCGACCATGCGGATCGCGGTGGCCAGCAGCACGCCCGCCAGCGCGGCCAGCGGGATCTTCGAGACGAGTGGTGCCGCCGCGAACACGATGACGGCCAGGACGGCGGCGTGGGTGAGGGCGGCGAGCCGGGAGCCGGCTCCCGTACGGACGTTGACCGCGGTACGGGCGATGGCGGCCGTCGCCGGGACACCGCCGAACAGCGGGGCCGCCAGGTTCGCGACGCCCTGCCCGAAGAGTTCCCGGTCCGGGTCGTGCCGCTGGCCCACGGTCATGCCGTCCGCGACCGTGGCCGACAGCAGCGACTCCAGTGCCGCGAGGGCGGCCACGGCCACGGCGGGCGCGAGCAGCGAACCGAGCGCCGACACGTCCAGGAAGTCCAGGGAGGGGGCGGGCAGCCCGGACGGCAGGTCACCGATCGGTGTCGCCCCGTCCAGGTCGAGCAGCTGGGCGGTCAGCGTCGCGGCGATCACCGCGACGACGGAGAACGGGACGGCGGGCCGCAGGCGCGCGCCCAGCAGCATCACGGCCGCCACGCCGACGGAGAGGGCGACGGCGGTCCAGTTCGGCGCCCTCACGAACTCCTCGACCGCCCGCCAGGCCACCACCAGGACCTTCTCGCCCTCGGGCTTGGCCACGCCGAGCGCGGCGGGCACCTGCTGGAGCCCGATGACGCAGGCGATGCCCAGGGTGAATCCCTCGACCACCGGCGCCGGGACGTACCGCATGTACTGACCGGCCCTGAGCAGGGCCAGGGCCATCAGGAGCACCCCGGCCAGCAGCCCCACGGTCAGCACGCCGCCGGGCCCGTACTGGGCGACGATCGGGACGAGGACGACGGTCATGGCCCCGGTCGGCCCGGACACCTGGAGGTTCGAACCGCCGAACAGCGCGGCCAGGGCCCCGGCCACCACCGCGGTGGCGAGCCCCGCCTCGGCGCCGAGCCCGGAGGAGACCCCGAAGCCGAGCGCGAGCGGCAGCGCCACGATGGCGACCGTGAGACCGGCGAGCAGATCGCGGCGCGGGTTGCGGCGCATGGCCACGAGGTCGGCGCGGACGGGCAGCAGCGCGCGTACCCGGCCCAGTGATCGTTCGAGAACCGTGCTGACCGTGCTCACGACGCGGCGACCTCGGCTTCCCGTGGTTCGGCCGGCGGTTCGCCGCGCCCGGCCGGCGCCTCGGCCGGGATCCGCCGCGCGGCCCGCATCGGCTCCGCGACGCCCCCGCCCGCGGGTGCGTGCACCGCGGTCGAGCCCTCCCGCGTGGACGTCACGGTCCCGGAGCGGCGCGGGACCGCCGGCCGCCGCGACGGCGCCGCGGGGTCCACCGCGGTCGCCACGAGCGGAGCGCGCACCGGCGTCGGGCCGCGCTGCGGCTTTTCGAGCGCCCTGATGCGTGCCGGGTGACCCGGCATCCGGAAGAACTCGGCTTTCGCCTGGTACAGCGGAACCGGCACGTCCGCGAACCCCCTGTCGAAAACTGTCGGCCGTCGGCCTGCTGTCGGATGTCGGCGTCCCCGCCCCCCGTGTCCCGGGGCGTCCGTCGGTGCGTGGCCCGGGGCGTCGCTCGGCTTCGCCGCGCTCACGGGTCGCGTCGCATCCGCGCGACCACGCGCCGCGAACACTTGCGGATACAACAAAGACAGCATGTAGTGAATTGCATAAATTTGCAATTCACTACAATGTGGCCACGGCGCGGTTCGGCCATCGCGCCGCACACACGCTGCCGCGCCCTCCAACCGCCGTCGGCGAACTGGGCGAGGAGCAGGGCTACGTCCGCCCTCGTGCTCGGGGCGGCGCAGGACGGACGAGGGGAGACCGGAAACAGCGATCCGAGGCGGTGACGGCGGCAGTGCGACAGGGAGCGGAGGCCGAGGCCGTGGGAGACATGTCACCGGGCGATCCGACCCTCGGCCGCCAAGCGCGAAGTGGTGCCCGGAACCGGACTCGAACCGGTACGCCCCCGAGGGGCAGCGAGGTTTAAGCTCGCCGTGTCTGCATTCCACCATCCGGGCCTGGCGCGCGGCTCCGCGTTGGCACATGACCCTATCCGGGGGCTTCCTCCGATCAGCGGACGAGTGGCGCGATGTTGTCTTATTTTATTGACCGTTTGAGGGTGCGTCAGCACTTCCGGGCATGCATCGTCACATGCCTGGGCGGGGTAGTGGGTACGGCGGACGGCAATCCGGATTGACGTAAAGTCGCCGCACCCGGACGGGCGCTTTCCCCAGGTGCGCGCCAGTGGCCGCCACGGCCGCGCCACCGCACCGGCCGGACGGGCGCTGCGCGCGGGTCGGGGCGGACGGGTGGGCGGGGTCCCGTGCCGTGCGTCGCGCGGCGACGCACGGGGCCGCGGCGGGCGAATCCCGGCCCGGCAAGGGCGTCAGCCTCCGGCCCCTCGGCGTCCCCCGTAAGAGGACCTCCGCCGCGCCCGTACCGGCGCCCGGCCCCCGCGTCCACGACACGGAACACGGTGCTCCCGGGGCGGCGGGTTGACGCCCGCGCGCCACCCGGCCCGGCGGGCCGTCTCGGGGTCGATGTCATACCGGAGGAGGACATCGCGCTCCGCCGATGCGACTCAAGACGACCTCGGGAACGGGCACGGGGACTGACGAAACGTGGCGAGGCGGCGGTGAGGATGAAGAGGTCCGAAAACGATCGGACACCTCGAACGCACCTCAGGTACACGACCCCGGACGAAACCCTCGTCCGGAGCCCCGGATCAGGAGATTCCCGTGACCACCACTTCCACCGCACACCGCGTCACCACGGTGGCTGCCCGCGCCACGGATCTGTCGAAGGTCTACGGCGAGGGCGAGACCAGGGTCACCGCCCTGGACCGGGTCTCCGTCGACTTCCCGCGCGGCGAGTTCACCGCGATCATGGGCCCGTCCGGTTCCGGCAAGTCCACGCTGATGCACTGCGTGGCCGGTCTCGACAGCTTCAGCAGCGGCTCGGTGCGCATCGGGGACACGGAGCTGGGGTCCCTCAAGGACAAGCAGCTCACCCAGCTCCGACGGGACAAGATCGGCTTCATCTTCCAGGCGTTCAACCTGCTGCCGACCCTGACGGCGCTGGAGAACATCACGCTCCCCATGGACATCGCGGGCCGCAAGCCCGACGAGGCGTGGATGCGCCGGGTCATCGACATGGTCGGGCTCTCCGAGCGGCTGTCCCACCGGCCGACCCAGCTCTCCGGCGGTCAGCAGCAGCGCGTGGCGGTGGCCCGCGCCCTGGCGTCCAAGCCGGAGATCATCTTCGGTGACGAGCCGACCGGGAACCTGGACTCCCGTTCCGGCGCCGAGGTCCTCGGCTTCCTGCGCAACTCGGTGCGCGAGATGGAGCAGACCGTGGTGATGGTGACCCACGACCCGGCGGCGGCCTCCTACGCGGACCGGGTGATCTTCCTCGCGGACGGCCGGATCGTCGACCAGATGATGCACCCCACCGCGGACGGGGTCCTCGACCGGATGAAGGCGTTCGACGGCAAGGGCCGCACCAGCTGAGCCCCGCCCTCCCGCACGCCCGAGTCCCGCACCTCCCGCACCAGCCCGGAGCCCGCCCCCGCCGCGCGGCCGGATCCCTTCCTTCCGCGCGCCCGGGGCCTGCCCGCGCACGCGCTCTTTGCCGGACCCCCTCCCTTTCCCAGGACTGACAGACATGTTCCGTACCGCCCTGCGCAATGTGCTCGCGCACAAGGCCAGGCTGCTGATGACCGTCCTCGCCGTGATGCTCGGCGTGGCCTTCGTATCCGGCACCCTGGTCTTCACCGACACCCTCGGCAACGCCTTCCGCAACCAGTCGGCGAAGAGCTACGACGACATCGCCGTCGCCGTCACCACCCGGGCCGACCAGCGCGACCCGAAGGCGCCCGGCGGCGTCACCACCGCCGGCCTGGCGAAGATCCAGGGCCTGGACGGCGTCGACACCGCCACCGGCCGCGTCAACGGCTTCGCCGGGGTCGCCGACCCCGACGGCAAGCTGATCGGCAACGGCTGGTCCAACACCGGCGCCAACTTCTTCCCCGGCAAGGACGGCAAGGACGCCGCGTACACCTTCGTCGACGGCAAGGGCCCGGACGCGGCCGACCGGATCGCGCTCGACGAGCAGACCGCGAAGAAGGGCGAGTACAAGGTCGGCGACCGGGTCCGGGTCGCCACCAACGGTCCGGTGAAGGAGTACACCCTCTCCGGTGTCTTCACCACCGAGGACGGCGCCGTCAACGCGGGCGGCAGCCTGGTCCTCTTCGAGACCCCGGTCGCCCAGAAGCTGTACCTGCGGCCCGGCGAGTTCATGAACGTCGACATCTCCGCCGCGTCCGGCGCCTCCGCCGACAAGCTGCTGGCCGAGGTGAAGCCGCTGCTGCCCGAGGACGCAGACGCCCGGACCGGCCAGGAGCTCGCCGACGAGCAGGCCAAGAACATCGAGACCGGCCTGAGCAGCCTCAACACGATGCTGCTCGCCTTCGCCGCGATCGCGCTCTTCGTCGGGATCTTCCTGATCGCCAACACCTTCACCATGCTGGTCGCCCAGCGCACCAAGGAACTGGCCCTGATGCGCGCCGTCGGCGCCTCCCGCCGCCAGGTCAAGCGCTCGGTGCTGCTGGAGGCCGCCGTGGTCGGCGCGCTCGCGTCGGTCATCGGCTTCGTGCTCGGCCTCGGACTCGCCGTCGGCCTGCGCTCCGCGATGAGCCTGACGGGCGGGAAGATCCCGGCCGGACCGCTCGTCGTCTCGCCCACCGCGGTCGTCGCGGCGCTGGCGGTCGGCGTGCTGATCACCGTGCTGGCCGCCTGGCTGCCCGCCCGCCGGGCCGCGAAGATCCCGCCGGTGGCGGCGATGAACAGCGTGCACGCGACCGCGACGGTCAAGTCCCTGGTGCTGCGCAACTCGATCGGCGGTGTCCTCACCGCGCTCGGCGGCGCGTGCATCGTGGCCGGCGCGGCCATGGGCTCGGACGGCCGGACGGCCATCGGGGCCGGCGCGTTCTTCGCGCTGATCGGTGTCATCGTGCTGATCCCGCTGCTGTCGCGGCCGGTCGTCGCGCTGGTCCGCCCGCTGCTGAAGAAGCTGTTCGGGGTCTCCGGCAAGCTGGCCGCACAGAACGCGGTCCGCAACCCGCGGCGCACCGGCGCCACCGCCTCCGCCCTGGCGATCGGACTCACCCTGGTCACCGGCATCTCGGTCCTCGGCGTCACCCTCGGCCAGGCGGTCGACCGGATGACGACGGACAACATCAAGGCCGACTACATGGTCTCGATGGCGAACGGGGACACGCTCGACCCGTCGGCGCTCGCCGCCCTGGAGAAGGCGGACGGCGTCAAGGCCATCACGCCCCACCAGTACGCCTGGCCGGAGTTCGGCAACGAGCATCTGCCGGCTTCCGGGGTCGCCCCCGACGACGTGTCCGAGCTCTTCGCCATCAAGACGGTCTCCGGCTCGATCGACTCGCTGCGCGACGGCGAGATCGCCGTCACCGAAAAGATCGCCAAGTCGAACGGCTGGAAGACCGGGGACACGATCCCGGTCGTGTACGAGGACGACAAGAAGGAGAAGCTGAAGATCGGGGCGGTCTACGAGGGCAACGAGTTCCTCTCCCCGGTCCTGATGTCGAAGGACATCCTGAACCGGCACGCCGACCACCCCTACATCCGCGAGGTCTGGCTGAAGATGGACGGCGGCGAGTCCGCCGCCAACGAGAAGGCCGTGATCAAGGCGCTCGGTGACAACCCGGCGATGAGCATCATCGACCGTCAGGGCATCCGGGACATGTTCGGCGGCTTCGTGAACACCGCCCTGAACATCATGTACGGCCTGCTGGCGATGGCCCTGATCATCGCGGTGCTCGGCGTCGTCAACACACTGGCCATGTCGGTCTTCGAGCGCCAGCAGGAGATCGGGATGCTGCGCGCGATCGGCCTGGACCGGCGCCGGGTGAAGCGCATGATCCGGCTGGAGGCCGTGGTCATCTCGCTCTTCGGAGCGGTGATCGGTGTCGCGCTCGGTACGTTCCTCGGCTGGGCGATCGGGCAGACCCTGAAGTCCTCCGTCCCGGGCTACGCCCTGGTCGTCCCGTGGGACCGGATCGGCATCTTCCTGGTCCTCGCCGGCCTCGTGGGAGTGCTGGCCTCGCTCTGGCCGGCCCGCAGCGCCGCGAAGCTGAACATGCTGACGGCGATCAAGACGGAGTAGTCCGGAGCCGAACGGTTCACGGCCGGACGGCTCCCCGTCGAGAGGTTCGACGGCCGAGGGCCGGTACCCGCAGCACAGGGCTGGGGGTACCGGCCCTCGGTCGCGTTCCGGTCAGGTCCTTCGCGCGTCCCGGTCGGCACCTCGGTGCGTCCCGGGCCGTCCTTTCCTGTCCTGCGGTCCCGGTCAGGCGGTGGCCGTCTCCGTCCACCGACGGGCCCGCAGCGGCATCCGGGAGGCCCCTCCCTCCGCCGGGCGCACCGCGAGGATCTGGTTGACGCCGATCCTGTTGTGCTCGAAGGAGAGCGCCGAGGCGGCCATGTAGAGGCGCCAGACCCTCGCCCGCCCGGCCGAGGTCAGCCGGACCGCGCGGTCCCAGTGCTTCTCCAGATTGGTGACCCAGCCGCGCAGCGTCAGCGCGTAGTGCTCGCGGATCGACTCGACGTCCCGGGCCTCGAAGCCGGCCTCTTCGAGGATGGCCATGGTCCGTCCCACCGGGGCCAGTTCGCCGTCCGGGAAGACGTACGCGTCGATGAACTCGTCCACGTGGTACGCGGACTCGTCCTTCTCGGGGCGGCGGGCGATCTGGTGGTTGAGCAGCCGGCCGCCGGGCCTGAGGAGTGCGTGGACGTCGTCGGCGTAGTCGCGGAAGCGGACCGCGCCGACGTGTTCCGCCATGCCGATGGACGAGACGGCGTCGTACGGGCCGTCCCGGACGTCCCGGTAGTCCTGGACCCGGATCTCGACCCGGTCGGCCAGGCCCTCGTCCGCGACGCGCTTCCTGGCGTACGCGGCCTGTTCGGCGGAGAGCGTCACCCCCGTGACCCGGGCACCGTACTCACGGGCCGCGTGGACGGCCATCGAGCCCCAGCCGCAGCCGATGTCGAGGAGGCGGTCGCCCTCCTTCAGCGCGAGCTTGCGGCACACCAGGTCGAGCTTGTCGCGCTGGGCCTCCTCCAGGGTCCCACCGTCCTCCCAGTAGCCGCAGGAGTAGACCATGGACGGGCCGAGGAACAGTTCGTAGAAGTCGTTGCCGACGTCGTAGTGGTGGCTGATGGCCGCCTTGTCGCGGCGCCTGGTGTGCAGGGTGCCGAAGCGGCTGCGCACCTCCTCGGGCGGCGGCGTCGGCGGGAGTCCGGGGCCGGCGAGGCGCAGCAGCCCCTTCGCGAAGGCCCTCACCCTCGGGTCGCGGACCGGGTGGACGGCGTCCTCGGCCGCCGCGTCCCGCTCCCAGATCAGCGAGGCCAGCCGGTCCAGGGCCTCGTACAGATCGCCCTCGATGTCGATGTCGCCCGCCACCCAGGCGCGGGCCAGGCCCAGTTCGCCCGGCTTCCAGAGCAGCCTGCGCAGTGCGCGCCGGTTGCGGACGGCAAGGACGGGGGCGCCGGGCGGTCCGGACTCGCTGCCGTCCCAGGCCCGGATCCGGACCGGCAGCCTCTCCCCCAGAAACTCCTCGACGAGAGCGGTCAGCCGCAACGCGGCGTCAGCCATGGTGCACACCTCCGTTGATGGTGTTCCCAATACGCCCAAACATGCCCAAACATGCCCGAAAGAGGTCGGACACGTCTGGAACCACGCCGGGCGCACACGGCGCCGCGGCGAGGTGCATCACCCTCAACAGTCCGCCGAACGCGCCCCATCCCGCTACAGCGCAATGGAACGGCAAAATACCTGCACGTCACACACATTCGGTGGCGCGCCGCCCCGCCCGACGGCCGGCACGAGTCCGCGCCGCCCGCCGCGGAGCGCGTGGAGAGCCTTCCGCCCCCGGGCACGCCGAAGGGGCCGCCCGCACCACGGATGGCGGGCGGCCCCTTCGGGCGTCGTGCGCGTACTACGGCGTGCCGTGCGGGCGGGTGGGCCCGCGACGGGACGTCAGGAGGCCTTGGCCTTCTCGCCCTCGGGCTTGGCGACTGCCGGGGCCGGGGCCGGCTTGGCGGCCTCGTAGAACTCCTCGCGCGGCGACTCGATCGCGCCGAGCGAGACGACCTCGCGCTTCAGGAACATGGCGAGGGTCCAGTCGGCGAAGACACGGATCTTGCGGTTCCAGGTCGGCACCGCCATGCCGTGGTAGGCACGGTGCATGTACCAGGCGAGACGGCCCCTGAGCTTGATCTTCATCTTGCCCAGGTTGATCATCGCGACGCCCTTGTGCAGCCCCAGACCGGCGACGGCACCCTTGTTGGCGTGGCTGTACTCCTTCTGCGGGAAGCCGCGCATCCCGGAGATGACGTTGTCGCCGAGGACCTTGGCCTGACGCAGCGCGTGCTGGGCGTTCGGCGGGCACCAGGCGTTCGGGTTGCCGGCCCGGCGGCCGACCATGTCCGGGACCTGGGCGTTGTCGCCCGCGGCCCAGATGTAGTCGGTGCCCTGCACCTGGAGCTTCTCGGAGGTGTCCACGTGACCGCGCGGGCCGAGCGGCAGACCGAACCGGGCCAGCGCCGGGTTCGGCTTCACACCGGCGGTCCACACGAGGGTGCCGGCGTCGACCTCCAGGCCGTTCTTCAGCACCACGTGGCCGTCGACGCAGGAGTCCATGGAGGTTCCGAGGAAGACCTCGATGCCGCGGGACTCCAGGTGCTCGCGCCCCCAGGTGCCCAGCTTCGGGCCGACCTCGGGAAGGATCTTGTCGGCGGCGTCGACGAGGATGAAGCGCATGTCCTCGCGCTTCACGTTCGTGTAGTACTTCGCCGCGTCGCGAGCCATGTCCTCGACCTCGCCGATGGTCTCCGCACCGGCGAAACCGCCGCCCACGAAGACGAAGGTGAGCGCCTTGCGGCGGACCTCCTCATCGGTCGTCGAGTCGGCCTTGTCGAGCTGCTCCAGGACGTGGTTGCGCAGGCCGATGGCCTCCTCGACGCCCTTCATGCCGATGCCCTGCTCGGCGAGGCCGGGGATCGGGAAGGTGCGGGAGACCGCGCCCAGCGCGATGACCAGGTAGTCGAAGGGCAGCTCGTAGGACTCGCCGACGAGCGGCGCGACCGTGGCGACCTTGCGGTCCTGGTCGATGGTCGTGACCCGGCCGGTGAGGACCTCGGCCTTCGGCAGGACGCGCCGCAGCGGGACGACGACGTGCCGGGGCGAGATGTTGCCGGCGGCGGTTTCGGGGAGGAAGGGCTGGTACGTCATGTACGAGCGCGGGTCGACGACCGTGACGGTCGCCTCTCCGTAGCGCATCTTCTTCAGAATGCGTCGAGCTGCGTACAGGCCTACGTACCCACCGCCTACTACGAGGATCCTGGGACGCTCCGTGGTGCTCATGCCATCGAGTATCCACCCCCCTCCGCGGACCCCCTCGTGAGCCCCTTCACAAGGTTGTCTCCACCCTCTGCTACACTGCCCCGCCCACGTGACCGAGGTCATGATCCCGTCAGGGAACCAGAGGGCACGCACGGACGTTGTACACCGCCTGTGAGCTGGCTCTTGTGCCCGAAAAGGCGGTGGACCACCGCCCTGGTCCACTCCACGGAAACACAACCGGAACAGTCCCGAACCGGCGCGGAACGACGCTCCGAACGGCTCCGGGCGCCCGCACGGACGAGAACCGCCCTTCACGAGGGCCAATTACTTGTGAAGAAGTTCACGAACTTTGTCGGGGGATGCCCCTCCGAGCCCTCCCCGAACACCCCACGGCAGCTCAGAAACGGCAGCTCAGAAGTGCGGGCGGGAACGCGGCCGGCGGGACGTCCGCCGTGACCTGTGACGCCCCGCCCCGGCACCGTCGTCGCCGCTCGTCGCCGCTCGTCGGCGACGGTCAGTCGTCTCCTGCCGCGTACCACGCGATCCCGTCGAGGATGTCGTGCTCGCTGACGACCACCTCGCGCACCCCGGCCCGCCGCATCACGGCGAGCAGGATCAGCGCCCCGGAGGTGATCACGTCGACCCGCCCCGGGTGCATGGCGCCGATCGCCGCGCGCTCGGCGTGCGTGGAGGCGGCGAGGCGCGCGGTGATCGCCTCGACCTGTTCCAGGGAGATCCGGGAGTGGTGGATCGCCTCGGAGTCGTACGTGTCGAGTCCGAGGGCGATCGCGGCGACCGTGGTGACCGTCCCGGCCAGGCCGACGAGGGTGGCGGCCCCGGTGAGCGGGACGGTCTCCTCGGCGAGGTCCAGGGCCGCCTCGACATCGGCGCTGATCGCGGCGATCTGGCCGGGGGTCGGCGGGTCGGTCACGACGCCGTCGTGCACGAGGTGGCGCTCGGTCATGCGGACACAGCCCATGTCGACCGAGCGCGCCGCCCGCACGTGGTCGTCGCCCACGACGAACTCGGTGGAACCGCCGCCGATGTCCACGACGAGGTACGGCTTGGGGAGGTGGTCGCGGCCCACGAGCTCCTTGGTGGCGCCGGTGAAGGAGAACTCCGCCTCCTGGTCACCGCTGATCACCTCGGGCTCGACACCCAGGATGTCCAGCACGCCGCGGACGAACTCGTCGCGGTTCTCCGCGTCCCGGGAGGCGGAGGTGGCGACGAAATGGATCCGCCGCGCCCCGTGCTTCTCGATCACCTCCGCGTACCGGCGGCAGGCGTCGAACGTCCGCTCCAGCGCCTTCGGGGCGAGCCGGCCGGTGCGGTCGACGCCCTGGCCGAGGCGGACGATCTCCATCCGGCGGTCGAGCTCGACGAACTCGCCGGTGGACGGGTCGGCGTCGGCGACGAGCAGACGGATGGAGTTGGTACCGCAGTCGATCGCGGCCACGCGGGTCATGGGGTGCTCCGTAAGTTGTCGGGTGGCCCGGGGCACGGCCCTCGTGCCGGCCCCGGCGGCGGCCGAGGGGCGCGGGTCGGGGGCGGAGCCCCCGTGGGAACGGTCAGCCCTCGTCGTCAGGGGCGCAGGGCGTCACGCACGGCCCCTTGCGCCACCACTCCGGCAGCATCGCGATCGCCTCGTCACCCAGCGGGTTCACACCGGGGCCCGCCGCCAGCGAGTGCGCGACCAGCACGTGCAGGCACTTCACCCGGTCCGGCATGCCGCCCGCGCTGGGGAAGCCCTCCAGCACCTCGATGGCGTCGCGCCGGGCGATGTAGTCCTCGTGCGCGGCCCGGTAGGCGGCGGCCAGCTCGGGGTCGGTGCCGAGGCGCTCGGTCATCTCCTTCATGACCCCGTTCGCCTCCAGCGTGCCGATCGCGGACGCGGCGCGCGGACACGTCAGGTAGTACGTCGTCGGGAACGGCGTGCCGTCCTCCAGCCGGGGCTGCGTCTCGACCACGTCCGGGTTGCCGCACGGGCAGCGGTGCGCGATCGTGCGCAGTCCGCGCGGCGGGCGGCCCAGCTGCTGCCGGAACGCGGCGATGTCCGCCTCGGTGGGCTCGGTGGGCTCGGTCTGCGGAGGAGGGGTTTCCATGCCTGCCTAGGTTCTGGGGTTCTGACGGTTCGGAGGGTGCCGGGGATCCGGGGATCCGGGGGCCTGAGGGACGAAGGTCCGAGGGCCCGGAAGTCCGGGGGTCCGGGCTTCTGCGGGGCCGGAAGGTCGGCCTTCCGGGGCACGGGCGGATGGACGCGGTCAGCCGCGATCGGCGCTGTCGACCCCGTCCCAGAGGTTCGCGTGCCACGGTCGGCCGGACCCGTCCGTCTCGCCGTCGCGTTCCTTGACCGCGTCCGGGTCGATCACCGTGTAGCCCGTCTCCCCGGGAAGAAGATAGTGCAGATGCTTGCGGGCCAGCTGCCTGACGTACGCGTCGTCGTGGAGCCGCGCCTTCTCGTCGCGCAGCTCCTCGGTACGGGCCCGGGCCTCCCGCGCCAGCCGCTCCTGGTCGGCGATCTCGTCCCGCTGCGACACGTACTGCCGTATCGGGTACGCGAGCGCGACCACGAGGGAGCAGACGACGAGGGCCAGGAAGGCGGCCCGGCCGGTGAGCCGGGAGCGGCGGTCCTGGCGACGGGTCTGCGACCGGTAGACACGGGCCGCGGTCTGCTCGCCCAGCAGTCGCAGCCGGGTCGCGGTGGAGAACCGGTCCCGGTCCTTCGCGGCCATGTCTCCGCCTCCCCTTCACACACGTCCGTCCCCGCACACGGTACGGGACCGCGTGCGGGGACGGACGGAGGCCGGGGTCTTAGGGCCCCTGCGGGCCGGGGCCGGCCGTGGGGGCCCGAAGGCCCGGTCCGCGGGGTGTCGGCGCCCGGAACGTCCTCGGGGCTCAGCCCTTGAAACGGGGGAACGCCGAGCGGCCGGCGTACACCGCGGCGTCGTCGAGGATCTCCTCGATGCGCAGCAGCTGGTTGTACTTGGCGACGCGGTCCGAGCGGGCCGGGGCGCCGGTCTTGATCTGGCCGCAGTTCACCGCGACGGCGAGGTCGGCGATGGTGACGTCCTCGGTCTCGCCGGAACGGTGCGACATCATGCACTTGAAGCCGTTGCGCTGGGCGAGCTCGACCGCGTCCAGGGTCTCGGTCAGCGAACCGATCTGGTTGACCTTGACGAGCAGGGCGTTGGCGCTGCCCTCCTCGATGCCGCGGGCCAGGCGCTCCGGGTTGGTGACGAACAGGTCGTCACCGACGATCTGCACCTTGCTGCCGAGCTTGTCGGTGATGATCTTCCAGCCGGCCCAGTCGTCCTCGTACAGCGGGTCCTCGATGGAGACCAGCGGGTACGCGGAGACGAGCTCCTCGTAGTACTCGGTCATCTCGGCGGCCGAGCGGGACTTGCCCTCGAACTCGTACGCGCCGTCCTTGTAGAACTCGGACGCGGCGACGTCGAGCGCGAGCGCGATGTCCTTGCCCGGGACGTAGCCGGCTTCCTTGACGGCCTCGATGATGAGGTCGAGGGCGGCGCGGTTCGACTCCAGGTTCGGCGCGAAGCCGCCCTCGTCGCCGAGGCCGGTCGACAGACCCTTGCCCTTCAGGACCTTCTTCAGCGTGTGGTAGACCTCGGCGCCCCAGCGCAGGGCCTCGGAGAAGGACTCGGCGCCGATCGGGGCGATCATGAACTCCTGGATGTCCACGTTGGAGTCGGCGTGCGACCCACCGTTGAGGATGTTCATCATCGGGACGGGCAGCAGGTGCGCGTTCGGACCACCGAGGTAGCGGAACAGCGGCAGGTCCGACGCCTCGGAGGCGGCGTGCGCGACGGCCAGCGAGACACCGAGGATGGCGTTGGCGCCGAGCGAGCCCTTGTTCTCGGTGGCGTCCAGGTCGAACATCGCCTGGTCGATCAGCCGCTGCTCGGTCGCGTCGTAGCCGACGAGCTCCGGGCCGATCTGCTCGATGACGGCGAGCACGGCCTTCTCGACACCCTTGCCCTGGTAGCGGTTGGGGTCGCCGTCGCGAAGCTCAATGGCCTCGAAGGCACCGGTGGAGGCGCCGGACGGCACGGCAGCACGACCCGTGCTGCCGTCGTCGAGGCCGACCTCGACCTCGACCGTGGGGTTCCCCCGGGAGTCGAGGATTTCCCGGGCTACGACGACGTCGATGGACGGCACGAGGCATCTCCTTCTGGGATATGACACTGGTTCTGCAGGGTCACTTTGGCCTTGCGACAAGAGCCTAACCGGCCCCGCCCGCTCAGCCCGACGACCGCCCGCCCCCTGGGACGAAAAAGGACCCGGGAGTGCACGATCCCGGTCAAATGGCCAGAATATTACGGATCAGTAACTACAACAGTTGAACGAACTGCGCCGCACACGAGCGGCGCACGCCCGGGTGCGGGACGCGCGGTGCCGCGTCGGCGCGCGGCGCGCGCTCCGAGCAGACGCCCCGGCCCGGCGCGCAGGAGAGCGCGCCGGGCCGGGCATCCGGAGAGGAGAGGGACCGGACTACTTCGTCAGGTGCAGCTGCTGGCCCGGGTAGATCAGGTCGGCGTTCTCGACGATGTCCTTGTTCAGCTCGAACAGCCGCTGCCAGCCGCCCTCGACGCCGTGGGCGGCGGCGATCTTGCTGAGGGAGTCGCCGGAGGCGACCTTGTACTCGCCGTCACCCTTCTTGACCTTCTTGCCAGTCGGGGTGGTGACGGTCTTCTTCGACTCGGCCCGCGGGGCGGCGGGACGGTCGGAGCGGGAGGCGGGGGCCTCGGCGCGCTCGACCTCCTTCGGCTGGGCCTGCTGCTTGGGGGCCGCCTGGGTGCTCTGCTTCTTGGCGGTGCCGGAGCTCTTCGAGGAGGTGTCGACGCCCGGGTCGACATTGTCGTTGCGCAGGTTGCCGGCGGAGGCGCAGCCCCAGGCACCCGGACCCTGCATGTCGAGGAGCCGCTCGGCGGTGGCGATCTGCTGGGCCTTGGTGGCCAGGTCGGCGCGCGGCGCGTACTTCAGACCGCCGGCGGCGGCCCAGCTGGACTGCGAGAACTGCAGGCCGCCGTAGTAGCCGTTGCCGGTGTTGATGGACCAGTTGCCACCGGACTCGCACTGGGCGACGGCGTCCCAGGTGGCGACGGAGGCGGCGGAAGCGCCGGTCGCGCCCATCAGCGGGACGGCGACGGCGGAGCCGGCGACTCCGGCGAGCGTGGCGACACGGACGGCCTTGGACGGGCGGCGGTGCTTGCCCTTGCCGGAAAACAGCATGGAACTCTCCTCACCGACGCCTACGAGGTGAGCTGTCGGGTTCGGGCCGAGTGAGTTGCCCGGTCGCACGTCCTAGCACGCGACTTCACCCCAAGTCGGTCCTGATGCGTCTCGCGACGATCGGGGCCGACGCCTACCTGGGTCCCCCGCTCCTGCCTACGGCGCTTGAACGCGTCTGTTCCCTCCGACCGACGGCAGGATTCGGCGTGACGGTCGACGGGGCCCGCGGTGCGAGCGGTTACGACCGTAAACACATACAAGCCTCACATTCAAAGATGGACACATCGGACAATCAACCCCTACTTGCATCTGAGGAACCGTCGTTTTCGCAGGTGGGACGCGATACGGACCGGACCTCCAGCCGCAACACGCCAATTGACGCAAAGAGACCCATGTCTCACTCGCACGCGAGTGGACACGGGTCCCCGAAAAGCGTCCCGGCTCTTGAGGCCCCGTCAGCCGGCCACCGGGGTCGGCCTCAACGGGCCTCCGCGTCGACCTCAAGGCTCTGGCCAGGAAGAATGAGGTCCGGATCGGAGCCCACGACCCCCTTGTTGGCCTCATAGAGTGCGGACCAGCCACCAGGGACGTTCTGTTCGTCGGCAATCGCCCAGAGATTGTCACCGGGACGGACGGTGTACGCGTCGTCGGCGGCCGGGGGGGCCGTGTCGCGCCCGCCGCCGTCGCGCGAGGCGTGACGGCCCGACTCGCGACCGGCACCCCCGTCGGCGCCCCGCCCCTCCTCGGCGGCCGGCGCGCCACGATGCTTGCCGCCCGCGCCGTCCGACGCCCCGGACTCTCCCGAGCCCCCGGGAGACTCTGATGGAGTGACAGAGATATCCGAATCGCCCATATCCACCGATTTGGGTGAACGGTGCGTATCTGCGGGTGAAGTGGCGGACCCGGTGGGCGAGGGCGTGGATCCGAGCCCGGTTCCGGCGTCCGGCTTCCCGGCACGGCCCGAAGGCGTGACGTCCTCGCCGGACGAGGACTCCGACGACTTGTCAGCCTGCTTCGCGCCCTTCTCCGCCCCGGCGCCGCCCGTCTTCTTCGCACCCTCCTGCACCGCGGAGCCCCCCGCGGGCTTTCCGGAGGAGGTCTCCCCCGGGTCGACCCCCGGCAGCCCCCCACCCGTCGCGAGGCCGGAAAGGGGCGCACAGCTCGGCCACGCCTGCGGACCCCGGTCGCCCAGGATCTTCTCGGCCACCGCGATCTGCTGGGCGCGGCTGGCGAGGTCGGCGCGCGGGGCGTACGCCTCACCGCCGTACGCCTTCCAGGTCTCCGGGGTGAGCTGAAGGCCGCCGTAGGAGCCGTTGCCGAAATCGGCGCTCCAGGAGCCGCCGCTCTCGCACTCCGCGACCCGGTCCCAGGTCGCGGAGTCGGCCGCCTGTGCGGCGCCCGCGCCGAGCAGCGGGATGGCGATGGCGGATCCGGTCACGCCCGCCGCGACGACGATGGCGGGTGCCTGACGAGGGCGACGGTGTCTGCCGTTCGCGGAGCCCATGAGGTTGCCTTCCGTGTGACGGACGAGTTCTGTCGAGCGACCCGGTGGGGTCGAACGGTGAACCTAACCGGACTCGAACGCGTGTCACAAGTCGATGCAGCGCCGATCACGCGCACATCACAGATGTGACGTAACGTCAGAAACGGGTCGTGCGGGCCGGGGTCCGAACTCCACGGGAAGCGTCCGCAGTCCGCGCATGATGAGCCCGCCGCGCCACCGCAGATCCGCGGGTTCCACCGCGAGCCGCAGGTCGGGAAGGCGCCTGAGCAGCGTGGCGAGCGCCGCCTGTCCCTCCAGTCGGGCGAGCGGCGCGCCGAGGCAGTAGTGGATGCCGTGCCCGTACCCGAGGTGCTGATTGTCACGTCGGGCGAGGTCGAGCGTGTCGGGGTCCTCGAAGCGCGCCGGATCGCGGTCGGCGGCGGCGAGCACGACCAGGACGGGGTCGCCGACCGCGATGTCCCGGCCGCCGAGCGTCAGCGGCTCGGTGGCGAACCGCCAGGTCGCCAGTTCCACCGGGCCGTCGTACCGCAGCAGTTCCTCGATCCCGGTCTCCAGCAGTCCGCTCTCCCCCGCGTCCAGGGAGCGTTGCAGCCGTTCGCGCTGGGCGGGATTGCGCAGCAGTGCGTACATCCCGTTCCCGATCAGGTTGACGGTCGTCTCGAAACCGGCGAAGAGCAGGATGAAGGCCATGGCCGCGGCCTCGTTCTCGGTGAGGTGCTCGCCGTGGTCGCTGGCCCGGATCAGCCCGGAGATCAGGTCGTCCCCGGGATTCTCCCGCTTGCGGTGGATGAGTTCGGCGAGATAGCCGCGCATCTTCTTCACCGACCGGGCGACGCCACCGCGCGGACCGCCGCCGTGCCGGATCATCATGCCCGCCCAGTCCCGGAAGTCGTCCTGGTCCTCGCGCGGGACGCCGAGCAGGTCGCAGATCGCGTAGATGGGGAGCGGGAAGGCGAAGTCGTGGATGAGGTCCGCCCGGCCCTCGGCGGCGAAGCGGTCGATGAGCCCGTCCGTCAGCTCCTGCACGCGCGGTGCGAACGCGGCGACCCGGCGCGGGGTGAACGCCTTGGAGACCAGGCGGCGCAGCCGGGTGTGGTCGGGCGGGTCGATGTTCAGCAGATGCGTCATCAGCTCCGCCTTGCGCTCGCCGGGGATGCCGGTCTTCCCCTTGGCGTGCGCGGGCTCGGCGTGGTGCGCCGGGTTCTTGGAGAGCCGCGCGTCGGCGAGTGCCTGCCGGGCGTCCGCGTACCGGGTCACCAGCCACGCCTCGACGCCGCTGGGCAGCGAGGTGCGGTGCACGGGGCTGTGCTCGCGCAGCCAGGCGTAGGCCGGGTACGGGTCGGTGGCGAACTCCCACGTGAAGAGTTCGGGAGCCCCCGCGGGGCAGGTGGCGGGGGTCGCCGCGACGTGGTCGACGGGATTCTCCGCAGGGCGGTCGGCGGGGTCCTCCGTGACGTGGTCGGCGGGGCGGCCCACGGTCTGGTCGGCGGGTCGGTCGGCGGGGCTGTGGTTCACCCTTTGACGTTATCCCCGTCTTTCGGGGGCGACCCCGGCGCCCCAAAGGCGCCTGCCGACGGCCGGCCGGGTCAGGCGTTGCCCTCGGCCGCCCGGATGGCGTCCCGGTAGGCACGGCCCGCGGCCCTCAGCGCCGCCTCGGGGTCCACGCCGTCCTTCTCGGCGCGTACGGCGAGGTCGAGGAGTTCGTAGCCGATGCCCCGGCCCGTGGGCAGCGGCACGTCGAGGCCGGCGGTACGGACCCGGGAGGCCAGCTTCGCCACCAGCGCCAGCCCGGGCTGGCCGAGCGGCACCCCGTCGGTGACGGACTCGCGCCGCTTCTCGACGGCCTTGGTCCGCAGCCAGTGCGCGTGCACGTCCTCGGGGGTCTCGGCGGTCTCGTCACCGAAGACGTGCGGGTGGCGGTGGATGAGCTTCTCGACGATGGTCGCGGCCACGTCGTCGACGGAGAAGGGCTCCTCCCCCTCCCCGGGGCCGCCCTCCTCGGCGATCCGGGCGTGGAAGACGACCTGGAGGAGTACGTCCCCCAGCTCCTCGCGCAGTTCGTCGCGGTCGCCGTCCTCGATCGCCTCGACGAGTTCGTACGCCTCCTCGATGGCGTACTTGGCGAGGCCCTTGTGGGTCTTCTGCGACGTCCACGGGCATTCGTTGCGGATCCGGTCCATGATCTGGACCAGGTCGAGGAGCCGCGCGCCGGGCAGATCGTAGGAGCCGGGCAGCAGTTCCAGGTCCGGCATGCTCACCCGCCCCGAACCGGCGAGCCGTGCGAGCCCGTCGGTCAGTGGCTGGTTCCCCTCGCCGCCGGTGAGGACGACGACGGTCCGACCGCCCGCGCAGGCGTCGACGAGCTCGTCCGCGGTGGGCGCGGTGTGCTCGACGGTGACGTCCGCCTCGCGCAGGTACGGCAGCTGCGGGTTGTCCGGCTCGGCGCAGAGCACCCGGTCGGCGGCGCGCAACGCCTGCCAGGCGGGCCAGGACAGGAGTCCGGGCGCCACACGGTGGCTGGCGGTGAGCAGGACGATACGGCCGGGGGCTTCGGCGCGGCCGGAGGTTTCGGCGCGGCCGGGGGCTTCAGCGTTCACCGTTCGAATCTACCTCCGGTCGAATCCGCCACCGGTCGAGTCCACCACCGGGTCGATTCCCTCTCCGGCCGGATCCCTCTTCGACCGGCCCCTTCCGCGGTCGGCCCCGGCACCGTCGTGCACACCGTTCGCGTACCGGCGCGCCGTGCACGTCGCTTCCGCGCCGTCCGCGCCCGGCCGACCGGCCGCGCTCCTACGCGCCGGACTCCGGGAGCGCTCCAGCGGGCTTGGTGACCTGGCTGATCCAGGGAGCCTTGTAGTCGGCGAGCTGGGTCTGCTGGTCGTTCCAGGTGCCGTAGCGCGGGTTCACATCGACCTTCAGCGCCTTCGACGCCTTGCTGAGGGCGTCACCGACGATCTTCTGCCCCTCGGGCTGTCGCAGGTCGGCGCCGAGCGCCTCGGCCAGCTTCGACAGCTGGACCTGCTCCCGCAGGACGGCGTCGATCTGGTCCGGCGCGACCCAGCTCTGCTGGAGCATCGCCGCCCGCAGCCGCTCCTCTCCCCCGGACTGGGCGACCGCCGCCTTCCTCATCTCCTGGACCTCGCTGCGCTCGACGGTCACGCCCGCGTCCCGCGCGGCCCGGTCGAGGACCCGGTCGAAGATCAGACCGTGCAGCTTGGCCCGGCCGAGCTGGCCGGACTTGTCGATGAGCTGGTCGACGTCCCGGGACCGGCTCTGGGCCTCGCGCACCGCCGCCACCTGGCCCTGCACGGTGGACACCTCGATCCGGTCGCCGCCGACGAGGGCCGCGGCGCCCGGATGGGCCTGGCTGCCGCATGCGGTCAGGAGCGGGGTGCCGACCAGCAGGGCGGCGGAGGCGGAGACGGTGAGCGCGGTGCGACGGCGGCGGTGCAAAGGAACCTCCCGGGGAGACTTTGTGCATCAGTGCACAAGACCTTGCGCTGATCGATGGTAGGCAGTGGATGTGATTGGGGCCACTGGTTCGACCAACGATTCGGGCGGAGTTGGAGATGTGGGGACCACGTACGGCTCCTCCACGGGTTCCTCGACCGCACGGATCGCGCGGCTTGCCGGGCTCCATGTCCGCGACGGAACGGCCCTGTTCGAGGACCGGCGGATACCCGTCAAGTGAATTGCCCCGTTTTGTAAACAATTTCAGGTGCGCGGCGCCGCGCGCGGGTGCGGGAGCGGGCGCGTTGGTCGCCCCACCATGGACGTCCCGGCCCAACCGGCCACGATCGCGACCGGGGCGCCCCCATGCGTTCCGGTCGATCGCGCGTGCGGCGGGACCGGCTTTGGCCGATGGCGCCGGCGGACTTCGCCCAGGAGGCGGTGAACGCGAGGGAGAAGAAGGATGAGGCCGACGGGGCAGGCGGGGTCGTCAGCCGCCCCGGCGGCAGCACACGATCTCACGCCACGGGGGCCACAGGGGCGGTCCGTGACATTCCGTTTGCGGAAGTTTGGCATGACCATTACCCGCAGGGTCCTGGCGAAAGCCCTGCTGAGGCCCCTGACGAAGGCCCTGATGGAGCTCCTGGCGAAGGAGGTGGCCCTCAGCCGCCCTGGACCTCCGCCTGACGGTCGAGCCGTCGGCGCAGTTCCACCGGCAGCGGGTGGTGCGGCCCGTAGGCCCGTTCCGCGTCGTACAGCAGTGCCTGGAGTTGTACACGTGCGCCCGCGTGGTCGCCGAGCGCGAGCAGCAGATGCCCGATGCGGTTGCGGATCCCGAAGGCGCGGGCGGGGTCGCCGCCGGTGGCCCGGTGGTTCTCGCAGTACGGGAGCACCGCGCGGTACTCGGCGAGCGCGGCGGCCGGTTCGCCGAGCTGCTCCAGGCACTGGGCCGCGTCCTGGCGGAACTGGAGCAGCTGGGCGTCGGCCGGTCCGGCCTGCGCCGCGCGCTCGTCGGCGAGGCGACGCAGCTCGGGCAGGGCGCGGCGGTACTGGCCGTCGTCCATCAGCGTCGCCGCGTACTGCTTGCGCAGGACGCGGACCACGGCGGAGTTCTCGCCGTGCTGTTCGGCCGCGACGGGGAGGAGGGCCCCGAGGATGTCCACGGCCTGGGTGATACGGCCCTCGCCGAGCAGTCGCTTGACCTCGTCGACGGCGGCGGCGACATCGGGCCGGGCCGCCGCGCCCGTCGCCGTACCCGCCGGGGCGGCCGACGGAGGCGGGAACAGGGGCGCGGACACCGGCGACGGGGTCGGGGCGGCGCCCCGGTCGGGCCACGGGGCGTGCGGGCGCAGGAAGGGGCGGGTCGGGTCGAGCGGGCCGGTGGGCAGCCCGGCGCCCCGGGCGGGAAGCAGCGGGGCGAGGTGTTCGTACACCTCCTGGGCGTCGGCCGGGCGGTGCTGCGGGTCCTTGGCGAGCAGGCGCAGCACCAGTGTTTCGAGCTGTCCGGGGATGTCCGGCCGCACCCGGCGGACCGGGAGCGGCGGTTCGTGGAGGTGGCGGTGGAGCACGCCCAGCGCGGTGGACCCGGCGAACGGCACGTCCCCGCTGAGGAGTTCGTGGAGGAGCACGCCGAGTGCGTACAGATCGGTGTACGGGCCGACGGCACCGCCCATCGCCTGCTCGGGCGCCATGTAGGCCGGGGAGCCGATCGGTGAGCCGGTGTGGGTGAGACGGGTGGTGTCGGTGTCCAGCACCGAGGCGACACCGAGGTCCAGGACGGTGACGGCGCCGTCCGGTCGCACAATCACGTTGCGGGGTTTCAGGTCGCGGTGGACGATCGGGACCGCGTGCACGGCGCACAGGACGGCGCACAACTGGGCGGCGACGGACACGGCCCACTGCCAGGGGTACGGGTCGTGCTCGGCGAGATGATCGGCGAGGTCGGCGCCCTCGACGTACTGCATGACGAGGTACAGGTCCTCGCCGTCGCTGCCCGCGTCGTGGACCGTGACCAGCCCGGGGTGGTCGACCTGCGCGGTGATCCGGCACTCGCGGACGAAGCGGCGGCGCAGTTCGTCCGCCGCCCGGCTGTCGACGGGGCCGGTGACCCGGTCGGGGCGGAGCAGCTTCACCGCGACCCGGCGGTCCAGGCGCTGATCGTAGGCGGTCCAGACCTGGCCCATGCCGCCCTGGCCGATGACGGTCGCGAGTTGGTACCGCCCGGCGACGACACGTCCGCTCACAGGCCGTCCTCCTTGCGGAGGTAGGCGCTCAGCTCGTCCAGCTCGGCACGGACCTGATCGATGCGTCGGGGCTGCTGCTGCGCGGACGACGGATCCGATGCCTGCGAGGGATGTGACGAACGCGGGGCGGGGCCGGGGGCAGGGGCGGAGGCGGCATGCGGATGCGGCACGACGGGCGGCTGTCCCTGCGGCGCGACGGGCGGCTGCGGCGCGACGGGCGGCTGCGATGCGGTGGGCGGCTGCGATGCGGTGGGCGGCTGCGGCTGATACCGCGGTGGGTGCACGGGGGTGGGGGCGGGCTGCTGGTGCCGCACGGGGGCCGGGAAGGGAGCGGGCACGGGTGTCGCGGCGGCGCCGGAAACAGGAGCGACGGGCGGTACGCCCATCGGCGCCATGAGCGGGTATCCGTACCCCGGCACCGTCGGATCCCCGTACCCGATCACGGGCGCCGGACGCCTGAGCCGCTCGTAGTGGCGGATGTCCTCGACCAGGTAGTACCCGACCGCTGCCGCCAGCACCAGCAGCAGCAGCGGTATGAGGACGTAGTCGATGCCGGTGGGGTCGTCGCTTCCGTCCCTGCCGAGGATCGGCAGGAGCACGCAGACGAACAGGAAGCCCGCCCCGGTCAGCCACCAGTCGGTCTTCCGGCGGCGCACGATCGCGAGCCGGAGCAGCGGGGTCCACAGCAGCAGGCCGAGCGAACACACCGCGAGCGCGATGAACAGCACTCGCATCGAGACGATCCAGGCCCTGCTGGGGACCCGACGCGGCGGCGTCGGGGGATGACCCGGGGCGTACATGGCTGCTCCTGGAGACCTGGTCGTGGAACGTCCGCGCACACTCCTCCATGCACGCGGATCCGAGCGTAAAGGGCGACACCGACAATCGGCCCCGGGTTGTACGGAACCGTTGTGGTTCCGATCACTTCCGCACGGCCGTTCACTTCGGCGCGACCGTGCCGTCCGCCAGCCCGTCGTACATCCCCTGGACCAGTCGGCCGCCGAGCCGGCCGATCAGCCTGAGCGCCTCCTCGAAGTCGGCCAGCGCGCGGAACCGCTCCCCGTATCCGCGCTGTTCCGCGAGCGGCAGGCGGGGCAGTTGGAGGCGGCGGGCGTCGAGCCGGGTGGCGGTGGAGGCGTAGCTGCTGGCCTGGCGGGTGTTGGCGGTGCCGCGCAGGAACCCGGCGAGGAACCAGGTGTCGAGGGCGACCGGGTCCGGGCGTAGCAGCTGGAGGTTGCGGCCCAGGGCCGCCCCGGCGGTGGCGTCGTCGATGACACGGACGACGGAACCGCCTCCGAGCACGGGCACCACGACATCACCCGCTTCGACGAGGACCGGTTCCTCGGAGGGGCCGTCGGCGGGGAGGCTGCCCGAGGGGGCGGTGGAGCCGAGCACGTCGTGCTCCGTGAGGACGGGCACGGAGGCGGGGCCCGCGCCGGAGCCGCCGGTGTACAGCCGGAGCGCGCCGGCGCGGGCGAGTTCACCGACGGTGGTGAGCGGCCAGTGCGCCGGCTCGGAGGGGAGCACGGGCGGCGGGGTGAGCGTGCCGGTGAGGCCGAGCGTCTCGGTCAGCCGTTCCCGTACGCGGATCAGTTCGGCGGGTCCGCTCGTGGCCGCCGGTGGCGGGAGACGGCGGGCGGGGGCCAGGTCGACGTCGTCGTCGAGGAGTTCGATGACGGGAACGACCCGGCGGCCCTCCTTCCGGCCCTCTCCCCCGCCGCGAGCACGGCCCCGGGTGTCGTCCGCCTGCCCCTCGGCCGCGCCGTTCCCGGCCCCCGCCTCCTCGCCCACGAACGACTGCCAGGCATCGAGCACGACGGCGTGCACCGCCTGCCAGTCGAGCCGGTCGCGCCCGCCGGCCGGAGCGGTGGCCGCCTGGCCCGGAGCGGCCGGTTCGGCCGGTTCGGCGGTGTCGACGAGCAGCACGTGCGGCGAGGGGCGCACTCCGCTGCCGGGCTTGCGCAGCAGCCAGAGGTGGAGCGGGATGCCGTACGGGGGCGCGGCACCGGCCGGGAGCGCGATGACGGCGCGCAGGGCGCCGCGCCGCAGCAGATCGGCGCGGATGCGGCGCCCGGAGCGGCGCGACGCGGCGGCGGGCGGCATCAGGAGCACGGCGGTGCCGCCCTCCCGCAGACGGGCCAGGGCGTGCTGGACCCAGGCGAGTTCGGACTCGGCACGGGCCGGGAAGCCGTACTCCCAGCGCGGGTCGTAGGCGAGTTCGTCGTGGCCCCAGTTGCGTTCGTTGAACGGCGGGTGGCAGAGCACCGCGTCGGCGGAGAGCCGCGGGAAGGCGTCGGCGAGGAGAGTGTCGCCCGCGCGGACGCGGATGGTGCCGCCCGTACCGGCGTCGTCGTGGAGGGCGAGGCGGAGCGCGGTGAGGGAGGCGAGGTCGGGGTCGGACTCCTGCGCGTACAGGGCGTCGCGGCGCTCGGCGGCGCACAGCAGGGCGCCGGTGCCCGCCGCGGGGTCGAGGACGGTGCGGGCGGGTCGTTCCCCGGCGTCCGCCAAGGCGGCCATGAGCGCGGCGAGTCCGGGAGGCGTGAGGGTGTACTGACGTGGGTTCGCGTCCAGTTGACGGCCCAACAGGAACTCGAACGTGTCCCGGGCGCCGTTCTCGGCGGCGAGTTCCGCGACACCCCGGAGCAGCGCGACGGACGGGAGCAGTTCCGCACGACCAGGGGTGTGAACCGCCCGTCCGCGCTCCTCGGCGGGCCCGAACCGTTCGGTGAGCACGTCGTCGAGGACGAGGGACAGCACACCGGCCATCGCCTCGTCGGGCACGGCGGCGATCTCCCGCCAGGCGGCAGGGTCGTTCCGCAGCACCAGCAGGGCGCAGCCGGTGTGGACCAGGGCGGGGACCGGGCCGAGCGGATGCCCGGCGAGCTGCTGCCAGACCCGTTCGCGGAGCGGGACTTCGGCGAGTTTCCCCTGGTCGCGCAGCCACTGCTCGACCTCGGACAGCGAGAAGGACGGACTCGTCTCGGTGCCGCCGACGGGCTTGGGGAAGTCCGCGTGACGCCGCCGCCAGTTGCTCACGGCGGCACGCCCCACGCCCGCGAGTCGGGCGATCCCGGCAGCGGTCACCTCTGTCGCGTTCTCCGGCACTGACTGTCTCCTGGTCCTGGCCCTGGTCCTGGCCCTCGGCGTGGTCCGGTGACGGCGAGCATACCGATGTCGTTCACATGAAACCGATTCACAGCGTGCACCGACCTATTCATTGTGACCCGCGTTGACTCGGTTCACAACCTCTGCTCTTATTGACCCGCCGCCACACAACGGCGACGCATCGATCCGCTCACACCCTGCTTTTCGTCCCGTCTTTCGCCGGAGGGCACACCCATGTCCGAATTCACGCAGCCGCCGCAGTCCCCGCAGCCCCAGCAGCCGTACGCCCCCGCCCAGCAGCCGGGCGTACGCCCGGCGCGCAACGGGCTGGGCATCGCCGCGCTCGTCCTGGGCATCATCGGTGCCGTGTCGGGTCTGATCCCGCTCCTGTTCTGGCTGGCGGGCATCCTGGGCGTCATCGGCCTGATCCTGGGCCTGTCGGGCCGGGGCCGGGCCAAGCGCGGCGAGGCCACCAACAAGGGCGTGGCCACCTTCGGCGCCGTGCTCGGCCTGGTCTCACTGGTCCTGGCCGTGGTCGGCGCGGTGATCACGTTCAAGGCCGTGGGCGACGCGGTGGACGAGATCAACAAGACGGTGTCGGACACCACGGCCTCCGCGAAGCCGAAGCCCGGCAGCGACACGAAGAACGGCGGCGTCGGCAAGGACGGCAAGAAGGACACCGACAAGGCACTGGGGGCCGGTGACTCGGCCGTGTACGACGACGACCTGACGGTCACGGTCGGCGACGCCACCACGTACGCCCCGGGCGAATACGCCATCGGACACGCCAAGGGCAACAAGGCGTACCGCGTCACCGTCGTCATCGAGAACGCGGGCAAGGAGAAGTTCGACGCCACCCTCGTCGATGTCGCGGCCCGGGCCGGCGAGGACGGCGTGGAGGCCGAGCAGATCTTCGACGACAAGGTCGGCAAGGGCTTCAGCGGCACGGTCCTGCCGGGCAAGAAGGTCACGGTCGAGTTCGCCTTCGACGCCCCGGCGGACGCCAAGAAGCTGACCGTCGAGGTCAACCCCGGATTCACCTACGACGCCACCCAGTGGGACCTGAAGCTCTGACCTCCCCTCCCTCCCGTTCCCCTCTCCCCCGAAAGTCCGCCATGCGCCTGCTCGCCCGCACCACCGTCAACACCCTCTGCGCCCTCACCCTGCTCGGCCTGGCCGCCTGCGGCACCGGAACCTCCTCGTCGAAGGACTCCGGCACCTCCCCGTCCAAGACCCCCGCCCCCTTCGCGGACATGTCGGGTCCCGAGGTCGTCAACAAGGCGATCGAGACCACGAAGAAGGCCAAGTCCATGCGCCTCGCCATCGATACGAAGTCGGACGAGGGCCCGGTCTCCGCGCACCTCACCGCCGCCCTGCCCGGCGACTGCTCGGGAACCATGTCCATCGGTCCGGCCGGGACCATCGAGATCCGCAAGATCGGCGGCACCGTCTACACGAAGTTCGACGAGGCGATGCTGCGCGAACAGTCCAAGGGCGAGCCCGCCGCCGACGTCGACGCCGCGGTGAACATGCTCGCGGGCCGCTGGATGAAGTCGAAGGCCTCGGATCCCGACAGCAAGGACATGCTCGAACTCTGCGACCTGGCCACGATGTTCAAGGAGTTCGAGGCCAACGACGACGTGGCCGAGAAGGCCGGCGAGACCACCGTCGACGGCAAGCGCGCGCTGCGCCTCGTCGAGAAGGACGGCGAGGACACCTACACGATGCTGGTGGCCGCCGAGGGCGAGCCGTACATCCTCCAGGTCGACGTCAGGAGCAGCGAGGAGCCGACGAAGATGACGCTCTCCGACTTCGACGAGCCCGTCGAGGTGAAGGCGCCCGCCCCCAAGGACATCGTCGATCTGAACAACCCGACCGGCTGACCCGGCCGGCCCGGCCGACCGGCCGGCCCGCCGGTGGGCCACGGGGGACTCACCGGCGGGCACGCACGGGGTACGGAGGTACGGGGCACGCACGGGGTGCGGAGGCCGACGCACGGGGTACGGGGGTAGGGGGCACGCACGAGGTGCGGAGGACGACGCGCGGCACGGCGGCGCGTCAGCCTCCGCACTGCTCCAGCATGGCCTTCTTGTCGGCGGCGGTGACGGGCAGTTCGTACTTCAGCGACACCTGCGCGAACCGCACGGCGTACGAGCAGCGCACCGGCTTGTACGGCGGCAGCCAGGACGCGGGGCCCGAGTCCCGCTTCGCGTTGTTGGCCGGGCCGTCCACGGGCAGGAGGTTGAGCGGGTCGTTGGCGATCTGCTGCCGCTTGACGTCGTTCCAGCGTGAGGCGCCCATCTGCCAGTCGTACGAGAGCGGCATGACGTGGTCGATCTGGACCTTGGCGGCCTTCTCCTTGCGCCAGTCCAGGGTGGAGCCGGTGTAGGGGTCCTTGAGGGTCATCGACACGACCACGCAGTCCGAGCCGGAGCGGAACTTCAGGTGCTTGCCGTCCCGGGCGAGAAGGTCGTTGCGGGTGTCGCAGCCGTTGCGGGCCAGCGGTATCCCGTCGACCGAGTCCTTCCAGGCGTAGCCGAACTTGTCGCGCGCGTAGCCGGTCTTGGGCCCCCGGCCCTTCGTCGCCACCTTCTCGATGAGCTTCCGGCCCGCCGCCCGGTCCGCCTCGGACGTGAGCGGGGCGAGGCCGGGCTTCGTGCCGTCGGGGTTCTCCAGCGGGCTCGCGCCGAATCCGCCGACCGCCCGCCCGCCGCCGTCCGCCCCGCCGTCCTGCTGTCCGGTGTCGGAGGACGGCGACCCCACCTCGAAGTCGCAGCCCGCCAGGGCCAACACGGCCGCCACGCTGAGCGCGGGCAGCATTACTCGGTACGTACGGGGAGATCTCACGCGAAACCGTCCTGACAGGGAGAAAGTCAAACCAGGAAATCGTACAAATGACCCCTGTCTTGACGGGTATTCACACGCGTGTCGGCCAGGGTGCGGCCTGAATCACACGGTTCGCGGCGCGGCGCACACGGGAAGCACCGCCCACCATCGGGGCCGGGCCGGACGTGGCGCCGTCCACGGACCGGGCCCCTGCGGCCTCCTGGAGATGCACGCACAACCAGGCCACAGCGGAGCCAGGCAAATACTCTCCGTAACACGCATTGGTGTATGATTCATAGACGAATGTTTCATGGACGACGGAAGGCCGATCGCATCATGGACTTCTATGGCCGCCAGCACGTCTTCGACGACCTGTCCCGACGCCTGGACCGCATCAAGCGGTCCGGGACCGGTGAGCTGCTGGCCGTACGCGGACGGCGCCAAGTGGGCAAGTCCCGGCTCTTCACGCGGTTCGTCGAGCGGTGCGGCCTGCCCTACCTGTATTTCACGGCCGTGAAGAACGCGACACCGGCGGCGGAACTCCGGAGCCTCGCGGCGGAACTCGGCACGTCCACGGCCCCGTTGAAGGATGCTGAGGCCCTGTTCGCCTCGCCCCCCAGCGACTGGCGCGACGCACTGGGCCGCATCGCCATCGCCTGCCGCGACACGCCTTCCGTCGTCGTCATCGACGAGTTCCCCTGGGCGGCGGCAAATGATCCCTCCCTCGAAGGGCAGTTGCAGAACAGCTGGGACCGACAGCTCGAGCACACCCCTGTGTTGTTCGTGCTGATCGGTTCGGACGTCACCATGATGGAACGGCTCACCGAGCACGACCGGCCGCTGTACGGGCGGGCGAAGAGCCGGACGATCTCGCCCTTCAACCCTGCCGAGTGCGCCCAGGCACTGGGCGCGGGCAGCGATCCGGCGGCGGCGTTCGACACCGCGCTGATCACCGGCGGATACCCTCGCCTCGTGCTCGACCGAGCCCGTGCGGAGAGCACGCGGGCGTTCGTGCACGAGGAACTCCGCGACGAGAACAGCGACCTCGCGGTCATGGGGCAGCGGTCCCTGGACGCCGAGTTCCCGGACGCGACGCAGACACGGCGCATCCTCTCGGCGATCGGCGGCACGGAGGTCGGGTTCAGCACCTTCACGCAGGTCATAGGGTGCCTCCCGGAGGCCGGCAGCACCGCGCAGACCGCTGTGACCAGAGCCATAAGAGTCCTCGGCGACAAGGGAGTCCTGGCCGTCGACACGCCTGTGGGCACGGGCGCGACGAGCAAACTGCGCCGGTACCGGATCTGCGACCCCTACCTGCGCTTCTGGTTCCGGTTCATCGAGGAGCAGCAGGCGAACATCGCCCGCGGCCGTCCGGACATCGCGCGCGGCTTCTTCGACCGCGGCTGGCCCAGCTGGCGGGGCAGGGCGGTGGAACCGCTCGTCCAGGAGGCCGTGTCCCGCCTCGCTCCGGAGCTGGCCCCGCTGGCCCCGCTCGGTGGCACCGGCCAGGTGGGCAGCTGGTGGAACCGGGACAACAGCCGTGAGTACGACATCGTCGTCCCGGCGGCGAGCGGCAACACGAAATTGCTGCTCGGTTCCGTCAAGTGGCGCGAGAACAAGCCGTTCTGCGCCCGCGACCTGGACCACCTGGCCGAGGGCCGGGCCGCCGTCCCCGGAGCGGCCGAGGCCGCGCTGCTGGCGGTCTGCCCCGCCGGAACGGCCGACGGCGTGGTCGTGGACCTCTCGCTCACCCCGGAGGACCTGCTGGCGGCGTGGAGCGTCTGAGCGACGCCGGCAGGACGTCCGGACGACGGAGGTCGTGCGAGGCGGCCCATGGTCCTGCCCGCTGAACACGGCCACGACCGAATCGAGGGAGTCAGCCCGTCAGCCACTCCCGGTGAAGGACCCGTCGCGTCCCTCGCACCATAACGGCGCCCGGCCCCGCCGAGTACGTGCGACGGGACGGCAGGGGCATCCTCGGTTACGACCCCAGGATCGTCGTCAGGAACTCCCCCGTCCATGCCAACAGTTCGCGGCCCACGACCGGCTTGCCGCCGATCCTTCCGGTGGTGGGGCGGGGGACCAGGATCTGGTGGACGGCCGGCTTGAGGACCGTCTTGGGGTAGAGGCGCTTCAGGCGCAGCTCCTGGGACTCGCGCAGTTCGACCGGGGCGAAGCGGATGTTCGGGCCCTGAAGCACGATCTCACCGACGCCGCAGGCGCGGGCCAGCATGCGCAGGCCGGCGACCAGGAGAAGGTTCTCGACGGGTTCGGGGAGCTTGCCGTAGCGGTCGGTGAGCTCCTCGCGGACCGCCCTGATGTCGTCCTCCGTGGAGGCGGAGGCGATGGCCCGGTACGCCTGGAGACGCAGCCGCTCGCCGGGCGCGTAGTCGTGGGGGACGTGGGCATCGACCGGGAGCTCGATCTTGACCTCCGGCGGCGCCTCCTCCTCGACGCCGCCTTCGAGGGAGGCCCGGTAGTCGGCGACCGCCTCGCCGACCATGCGGACGTACAGGTCGAAGCCGACGCCCGCGATGTGGCCGGACTGTTCGCCGCCCAGAAGGTTTCCGGCGCCGCGGATCTCCAGGTCCTTCATGGCGACGTACATGCCCGCGCCCATCTCGGTGTGCTGGGCGATGGTGGCGAGGCGTTCGTGGGCGGTCTCGGTGAGCGGCTTCTCCGGCGGGTAGAGGAAGTACGCGTAGCCGCGCTCGCGGCCCCGGCCGACCCGGCCGCGCAGCTGGTGGAGCTGGGAGAGGCCGAAGTTGTCGCCGCGCTCCACGATCAGGGTGTTGGCGTTGGAGATGTCGATGCCGGACTCGACGATCGTCGTGGAGACCAGCACGTCGAACTTCTTCTCCCAGAAGTCCACCACCACCTGTTCCAGGGCCTGTTCGGACATCTGGCCGTGTGCCGTGGCGATCCGCGCCTCGGGGACGATCTCGCGCAGCCGGGCGGCGGCGCGGTCGATCGACTCGACGCGGTTGTGGATGTAGAACGCCTGGCCCTCGCGGAGCAGTTCACGGCGGATGGCGGCGCCGATCTGCTTCTCCTCGTACGGGCCGACGAAGGTGAGGACCGGGTGGCGCTCCTCCGGGGGCGTGGTGATCGTCGACATCTCGCGAATGCCCGTCACGGCCATTTCGAGCGTACGGGGGATGGGCGTCGCGGACATAGTGAGGACGTCCACGTTGGCGCGGAGCTTCTTCAGCTGCTCCTTGTGCTCGACGCCGAAGCGCTGCTCCTCGTCGACGATGACCAGGCCCAGGTCCTTGAACTTCGTCTCGGAGGAGAACAGGCGGTGGGTGCCGATGACCAGGTCGACGGAGCCGTCGCGCAGCCCTTCGAGGGTGGCCTTGGACTCGGTCTCCGACTGGAAGCGGCTGAGCGCCCGTACGTTGACCGGGAACTGGGAGTAGCGCTCGGTGAACGTGCCGTGGTGCTGCTGGACCAGGAGGGTCGTGGGGACGAGGACGGCGACCTGCTTGCCGTCCTGGACCGCCTTGAACGCCGCCCGGACCGCGATCTCCGTCTTGCCGTAGCCGACGTCGCCGCAGATCAGCCGGTCCATCGGGACGGACTTCTCCATGTCCGCCTTGACCTCGGCGATGGTGGAGAGCTGGTCGGGCGTCTCCGCGTACGGGAAGGCGTCCTCCAGTTCGCGCTGCCAGGGGGTGTCCGGGCCGAAGATGTGGCCGGGGGCCGCCATCCGGGCCGAGTACAGCTTGATCAGGTCGGCGGCGATCTCCTTGACGGCCTTCTTGGCACGCGCCTTGGTCTTCGTCCAGTCGGCGCCGCCGAGCCGGTGCAGGGTGGGGGCCTCGCCGCCGACGTACTTGGTGACCTGTTCCAGCTGGTCGGTGGGGATGTAGAGGCGGTCACCGGGCTGGCCGCGCTTGGCGGGGGCGTACTCGACGAGGAGGTACTCGCGGGTGGCGCCCTGCACCGTGCGCTGCACCATCTCGATGTACCGGCCCACACCGTGCTGTTCGTGGACGATGTAGTCGCCGGTCTCCAGCGTCAGCGGGTCGATCGTCTTGCGGCGGCGGACCGGCATCCGGCCCAGGTCCTTGGTGGCGGTGCGCTGGCCGGTGAGGTCGGTCTCGGTCAGGACGGCGAGCCGCAGCTCCGGGTCGACGAAGCCGTGGTCGAGGGCGCCGCAGGAGACGTGCACGACGGACGGCGAGACCTCGGTCAGGTCCGGGTCCAGCCGGGCCGGGACACCCTCCCCGCCCAGCACCTCGACGGTGCGGGAGGCGAGTCCCTGCCCCTCGGTGACGTAGACCGTGCGCCAGCCGTCGGCGAGCCAGCCCTTGGTGTCGGCGAGCGCGCGGGCGGTGTCGCCCCGGTACGCCTCGGGGGCGTGCATGCCGAGCTTGAGCGTGTCGGTGTCCTCATCGGCCTCGTCGGCTCCGCCGGCGGCGAACGGGGAGACCGACCACCACATCATGCCCAGCTCGCGGGCCCGGTCCCGGACGTCCGCGATGCCCCACAGCGAGGCCGCGCCGACGTCGATCGGGGCCTCTCCACCGCCTGCGGTCGCCGCCCACGACGCCTGGAGGAACTCCTGGCTGGTGGCGACGAGGTCGGCGGCCCGGGTCCGCACCCGCTCCGGGTCGCAGACCAGCGCCATCGCCCCGGCGGGCAGCACGTCGAGCAGCAGCTCCATGTCGTCGACGAGGACCGGCGCGAGGGACTCCATGCCCTCCACCGCGATGCCCTCCGCGATCTTGCCGAGCAGTTCGCCCAGCTCCGGGTGGCTCTCGGCGAGGGCGGCGGCCCGCTCGCGCACCTCGTCGGTCAGCAGCAGTTCCCGGCAGGGCGGGGCCCACAGGCCGTGCTCGGCGACCTCCAGCGAACGCTGGTCGGCGACCTTGAAGTAGCGGATCTCCTCGACGTCGTCGCCCCAGAACTCCACCCGCAAGGGGTGCTCCTCGGTCGGCGGGAAGACGTCCAGGATGCCGCCGCGTACGGCGAACTCGCCGCGCTTCTCGACCAGTTCGACCCGGGAGTACGCGGCTGCCGCGAGCGCGTCGACGGTGCTGCCGAGATCGGCGCTCCCCCCGGTGCGCAGCGAGACCGGTTCCAGGTCCCCCAGGCCCTTGACCTGCGGCTGGAGCACCGAGCGAATGGGCGCGACGACGACCTTGACCGGGCCGGTCTCCGGGTCGTCCGCGCTGGGGTGCGCGAGGCGCCGCAGCACCGCCAGGCGGCGGCCCACGGTGTCGGAGCGGGGCGAGAGCCGCTCGTGCGGCAGGGTCTCCCAGGACGGGAACTCGGCGACGGTGTCCGGCGGCAGCAGGCCGCGCAGCGCCGCCGCCAGGTCCTCCGCCTCACGGCCGGTCGCGGTGACGGCGAGCACGGTCCGGCCCGACTCACGGGCCAGGGCGGCCACGGCGAAGGGGCGGGCGGCGGACGGCCCGACCAGGTCGACGTGCATCCGGTGGCCGTCGTCGGCGGCCTTCACCGCTTCGGAGAGTGCCGGGTCACGTACGACGACATCCAGCAGACCGTGCAGACTCATGAAGGCTTCCGTCCGGGTAACGAGGTAACGAGGTCTAACGAGGCCAGGGACCCGGCAGCCGGCTGCTGCCGGGTCACGGGCAACGCGAAGGACCCGACACGTACGGGGGGCGGCCTCCGGCCCGGCATGATCCGGGAGCCACCCCCGGCGGGCCGGGGATCCCAGCCTACGACTCCCCCGTGACAGCCGCGCCCGCAATTGCCCGGGACCGCGCCCGGTATCGCCGCTCGGCCGTGACCGTCCTCGGTCGTGAGCCCGATCGGTCGTGAGCCCGATCGCCTCCGCCCGGGTCCGCGACCGCCCGGGGGCGCCGTCGCCCGGGGCCGGTGCGCGCGGCCTGCCGGTGGCCGGTGCGCGGCCTGATCGCGTCGGCGGCGGGGCGGGCCCGTCGCGACGGACGCGACGGAAGCGGGTGGCGCGATTCCGGCGGCAAGGCGGCAAGGCGGCAAGGCGGCAAGGCGGCAAGGCGGCAAGGCGGCAAGGCGGCAAGGCGGCAAGGCGGCAAGGCGGCAAGGCGGCAAGGCGGCAAGGCGGCAAGGCACCGTATCCCGGTCCGGCCGGGCGCGGCGGGACCTCATATCCCCGGTCCGGACCATCCGTCGCGTACGCCGGGCCGCTCGTCGCGGGACGCACACCGTTCATCTCCGCATCGCACACAGTTGTGTCCGGCCCCCTCACAGAAATGATCTCAGCGTCTACTCTTTGGCCGAAAGATTCCGCAAAAGTTGCACGGGCAGGCAGTACGGCAGCCGTGAACCAGCGCTCACGGGCGACCACCGGGAGCGCACGGCCGACAGGGACCAGGCAGCGGGGGCGCGCATGGGCGAGAACGAGATGTCCATATTCGGGGTCTCGGAGGCCGAGGAAGAGGTCTACCGGCACTTCCTCCGCAACCCCGGCACCGCCACCGACGATCTGCACCTCCTCCTGCGCACGGACCCGCGGGCGGCGCGCGCATGCGTCGACCGGCTCCAGGAACTCGGGCTCCTCCACCCCGAGAGCCCCGACCTGCGTGTCTTCCCGATCGACCCGGAGGTCGCGGTGGCCAGGCTCATCGATTTACGCCTGCACGCCCTCCACCAGGAACTGCAGCGCGTCACCCGGTCACGCCATGTGATCGACGGTCTACGCGCGGAGCAGGGGGCGCGCAGGCCCCCTCCGCCGGGCATCGAACAGTTGGAGGGCCTCGACCAGATCCGCGACCGGATCGACGACCTGGCGTTCTTCGCCAGGGACGAGATCCTCTCCGTGGAGCCGTACACGAAGCTGTCGGCCGAGAACATCGCCCGCTCGCGCCCGCTGGACCTGCGGTGCCTGCGGCGCGGTGTGAAGATCCGGAACGTCGTGATCCGGGCGGCGCTGCACGATCCGGCGACCGCCGCTTATCTGCGGGAACTGGCCGAGAACGGGGCCATGATCCGGGTGACGGAGCACAGCGCCGAGCGGCTGCTGGTCTACGACCGCAAGGCCGCCCTCGTCCCGCTGGACCCGCACGACACCTCGCGCGGGGCGCTGCTCGCCCACCGCGGCGGCCTGGTGCGCAACATCATCGCCCTGTTCGAGAAGATCTGGGACCAGGCCGAGGACCTCTCGCGGGCGAGCGGTGCGGACGGCGGGACTCCGGACGACGGCCTGTCGGAGATCGAGCGGCGGGTCCTGGTGTCCATGTGCACCGTGGGCAAGGACGAGGCGGGCGCCCGCGAGCTGGGGGTCTCGGTGCGGACGTACCGGCGGTACGTCGCCGATCTCCTCCAGACCCTGGGCGCCGCCAGCCGCGCCCACGCCGCCCTGCTGGCCCGGGAGCGCGGCTGGATCTGACGCACGGCCCCCCGTCTCACGGTTCCTGCGCCCAGCCGTCCAGTGCCCGGTCGGCGAGGGCACGGGCGACGGCCCGCCGGACCGTGCCGTCGTCGACGGTACGGCTCAGGGCGATGCGCAGGGCGATCCGGTCGGGCCCCACGGACCGGGGGGCGCAGGCCCAGTGGGCGGGGAGCAGGCTCAGCAGCCGTACGACGGTGGTCTCGCCGGTCGGGGCGGTGCTGTCGCGGCGGACGGTCACCAGGTCGATGTGGCCGTGGTCGCGGCCCGTCCCGTATGCCGCCTCCCCGGTGGGACTGGTCACGGGGTGCCCCCTTCCGGCTCCAGTAACCGCCGGGCGGCCGACGCCATGGCCGCGATCCCGGCCGGCAGGGCGGTACGGACGTCCGGGGCGAACTCCGGCGCGTGGTTGGACGGGACCGGTGGTCCGCCGTCCCGGGCCGCGCGCCACTGCCGTGCCCCCGTGACGCCGAGCAGCCAGTACACCGTCGCCACGCCCTCGGCGCCGAACCACGCGAAGTCCTCGGTGGCGGTGAGCGTTCCGCAGTCGCCGACCCGGTGAGGGCCGAACGACTCCTCGTGCGCCCGGCGCACGGCGGCCGTGGCCGTCGCGTCGGTCAGCAGGGCGGGCGAGCGGGCGGTGACGGTGAAGTCCGGGTCCCTCGGGCAGCCGGACGCCGCGCTTTCGGCCCGCACGATCCGCAGTGCGGCGGCGGTCATCCGGTCGACCGCGTGCTCGCTCGACGCCCGTACGCACAGGGAGAGTTGTGCCGTCTCCGGGATCACGTTGCCGGGCCCTCCGGCGCGCAGCGCGCCGACGGTCAGCACCGCCTGCTCGGCCGGGGCGGTCTCCCGCGAGACGACGGACTGCAGCCGCAGCACCGTGGCCGCCGCCGTGAGGACCGGGTCGACGGTGAGGTGCGGGGTACCGGCGTGGCCGCCGCGCCCGTACAGGGTGATGTCCACCATCGCGCCTGCCGCCATCAGCGGCGTACGGAACTCCGCGGCGTGCGCGAGGGTGCCCGCGGGCGCGGGCGAGGTGTGCTGGGCGAGGACCGCGTCCGGGGTGCCGAACCGCTCGTACAGGCCGTCCGCCCGCATCTCCCGCGCACCGGTCAGGCTCTCCTCGGACGGCTGGCCCGCGACCAGGACCGTGCCGCGCCACGCGGAGCGGGTCCGGGCGAGTTCGGCCACCGCCCCGGCGACCCCGGCGAGATGCAGGTCGTGGCCGCAGGCGTGCATCACGCCCGGCACGGTGCTCGCGTAGGCGAGCCCGGTGCGTTCGGTGACCGGAAGGGCGTCGAGCTCGGTACGGAGCATGACGGTCGGGCCGGTGCCGTTGCGCAGCACGCCCACGAGGCCGTGGCCGCCGCCGACCTTCCGGGTCACCTCGCAGCCGCTCGCCGCCAGCCGGGCGGCGAACAGGTCCGCGGTGCGCCGCTCGGCCCCGGACGGTTCGGGGTGGGCGTGCGCGTCGAGGTACAGCTCCAGCGCCGGACGCAGGACCTCGCGCGGCACCGCCGGGGCCGGTGGGCGGGACGGTGCCTGCCGCCCGTCCGCCGGGGCGGCGGGCCGGGCGCCAGGTGGGCACGGGGCGCCGGGAGGACCAGCGCCAGGAGGGGACGGGAGGTGCTCCCGCATGTCAACTCACCTCGTTCCGCTGGGCGGGCCGGTCGTGATCCGGGCCCGCCGGGCACGTGTGGGGCCGGCGTCGACAGCCTGCGCCGCCCCGTCTTCAGGAATCCCGCGTTCCGCTGTCATGGGGTGCCAGCGATCTGACAGCGAAACCGCGGCCGATCTGACAGCGGTTCCCGCTGCAATGGCGTCAGAGCGGGGGAACGGTGCCGGAGCCGCCGGCCCGTCCCCGTGGACCAAGGGAGAAGACCATGGCCCCCAAGACCGAGCTCGCCACCCTCGCCGACGAGATCCTGGAGCTGGAGTCGGAGACCTTCGAGATCTCGGACTACTCGGACGCCGCGGAGGTCGTGCTGGCCGGTTCGACGTCCTGCTCCTCGACGTCGACCTGCTCCAGCACCACCAGCACCACCTCCTGCTGCGCCTGATCGACTCACCGATCGCGCACGCTCCGCACGTCCGCAAGCCCTCTTCGCGCCCGGAGCGCGAAGGGGGCTTGCGTGCTGCGGTGGCCGTTCCCCGGCCGGCCTCCGGCCGGTGCCGCGGCCACGAGGTGCCTCGTGCGGGGCATCGTGGAAGGGCGTCATGGGAAGGGGTGCGGGACGCGCTTGATCCCGGACTCCGGCAGGTCGTCGGCCCGTCGCCCGGCCGCCCGGAGCGCGGTCCTCAGCCGGGGCATCAGCAGGGCCCGCTGCCGGGTCCAGCCGAAGTCGAGCGGCAGCAGGCCGGGGACGACGGCGGCGATGGTGTGCAGGCCCATCCGCCGTTGTTCGGGGGTGGTCTGGTCGACGGCGATGACGTCGTGCCCGGCGGCGACGAGCTGGTCGCGCAGCAGGTTCAGGTCGTCGAGGAGGTCTCCGGTGCGGGGGCGCCGGGGCTCCCAGTCGGCGAAGGCGTCCGCCGACGGGAGCACGGCGACCGGTTCCAGGTACTCCTCGGCGTGCACGGCCATCTCCGGCAGCCCGTAGAGCTGGGCGTGGTCCTTGAGTTGCCGCACGAGGGTGAAGTCGGCGGCCATGGCGGCGAGTTCGGTGTGCCGCTCGGCGACCTGGTAGGGCAGGTGCGGGATGTACGTGAGGACTTCGGACAGCGCCGACTCGACGGTGGCCTCGGGGTCGAACCCGGCGGCGGCGGCGAACGACAGCGTCCCGTGTCCGCCGTCCCGGCGTACCGCGAGGGCGGTGACGACGGGGACGGCCAGGTCCATCCGGGTGTCGAAGGCGTGGACGTCGTAGCCGTGCAGCGCGGCCCGGTCGATCATGCTGCGGACGGCCGGGGAGCGGCAGGTGCCGAGGTCGATCGCGGTGAGCGGGGTACGGCCGTGCCAGGCCAGCAGGAAGGCGTCGCGTTCGACGATCTCCAGCAGCCCGTAGAGGATCGCCTCCTCCAGGCTGCCGCCGGTGGCGCAGCCGTTGGAGCATTCGAAGACGAAGTTGTCGGCCTCGACCCCGGCGCTGTAGTGGGCGAGCCGGGCGGGCACCAGGACGGGGCGGTCGTCGCGCAGGGAGTGGCCCCACACCCAGGGGATGGGCCGGTCGGGGTCGAACGGGGAGACCATGGGGTCGGTCGCGTAGGTCTCGGGGGCGTAGAGGCCGCAGGCGGCGGGGTCCAGGGCGTGGTCGGCCAGTTCGTGGTAGCTGCCGATCACGGGCGAGGTGCCGCGTCGGCGTGTGGTGCCCGCGTACCGTTCCAGGCCCTCCAGCTGGGCGAGGAGGCGGCTGGTGTCGTAGGCGTTGGCCTGGCCGCTCCAGGTGACGTCGTTGAGACCGGCGTACCCGCGGACGAAATGGGTTCCGGCGGCCGGTGCCGTGGTGGTGGACGTCGGGTTGATCCAGAGGTCGGAGCCGAGGGTGCCGCACACCGGGTTGACGAGCGCGGCGGTCGGCAGCGGGTACGAGGACAGGGGCCGCAGCCGGTAGCCGTCGGGGTCGGGTTTCGGGGCCGGGCCGAGGTCCATCCGGGCCGCTTCGGCGGTGTCGGGGACCTCCTGGACGCAGGAGGGGCAGAGGGGTTCGGGCAGGATCGGGAACGTCGCGGTGGCGAGGGTCACCAGATCGATCCGGGTGACGCGGGGCAGCGCGCGGTCGGCGGCGGTGGCGTCGGTCAGGTCGTGGGTGCCGCCGAGGACCGCGCGGTAGACGGCCCAGACGGCGTCGGCCGCGTACGGGGTGAGGACCGGCCAGTGGACGGCGCCGTTCGGGCGGTGGCCGAGTTCCAGGGCCTCGCGCTCCGAACGGCTGCGCAGCCGCTGCCAGCGCATGGCGAGGCACTGCCCGCAGGCGCCGGCGTCCGGTCCGCCGCCCCAGGGGCCGATCAGCACGGCCCGGGAGGTCAGTTGGACGTTGGCGGCCGGGCGGACGTCGGCGTACGGGTCGGGGCTGCCGTGGCCGAGCGTGTCGGCGGCGCCGAGCGGCACGACGAGCGGCGCGGGCAGGCCCTCGGTGGCCGCCGTCTCCCGGTGCCGGCTGCCGAGTTCGGCGTGGAGCCCGGCCCGGGCGGCCTCCAGCGGGGTCTCGCCGGGCACGGGCGGCCCGGCGGGGGCGGGGGCGATGGCCGTCGTCATGACTTGTCACTCCAGCGGAAGGTCTTGAGCGCGATCGCGCACAGGACGACGGCGAATCCGGCGAGCACCGCGCAGGCCAGCCAGATGTCGCCCGTGGTGCCGCCGCCGGTGAGGGCGCCGGAGATCCCGTCGTTGAGGTAGCGCAGCGGCAGCACGCGGGAGAGGTTCTGCATCCAGTCCGGCATGGCGTCCAGCGGGAAGAACGAGCCGGACAGGAACGCCATCGGGATCATCAGGCAGTTGGCCACGGCGGCGACGGCCTCGGGGGTCTTCGCGTAGCTGCCGACGATGACGCCCAGGGCGAGGAAGGCGGTGATGCCGATGACCAGGACGGGCAGGGCGAGCGGCCAGCGGCCGTCGAGCTGGAGCCCGAACGAGGGCAGCAGCGCCACGGACACGAACAGCACGCACTGCACGGCGCCGATGCCGAGCGCCAGGACGTAGCGGGAGGCGAGGACGGCGGAGACCGGCGTCGGGGTCATCCGGATGAGGCGCAGGATGTCGTCGCGCCGCCACTGCATGAGGACGAAGCCGACGCCGAACACGGCGGCGTTGCCGACGCCCCAGGAGAGGACGCCGGGGGCGATGTAGTTGATGTAGGGCTTGCCGCTCTGCTCGACCGTCTGGCCGTGGAAGATCAGCCCGAAGACGACGAGGAAGATGAGCGGGAAGGCGAAGGTGAAGAAGAGCGTGGTCTTGTCGCGTGTGTAGGCCCGGTATCCGGCCTGGCTCAGCGCCGTGTATGCGCTCATCGGGGTGTCTCCGTATCACTGCTGGGGGGTGCGGGGTCGCGCTTCGGGGTGCGCGGGCGCGCTGCGGGGCGCGCCGGGGGCGGGGGCGGTCCGGTCGGATCGCGGGCGGAACGGGCTACGGGCGCGCGGCGCCGTCGGCTCCGGCGGCCTCGGCGGCCTCGGCGGCGCCGGTGAGGGCGAGGTAGACGTCCTCCAGGTCGGCGGTGCGCGTCTGGACGCCCCGGAGTCCGGCCAGGGCGTCGATCGCGGCCAGGACCTTGCCGGATTCGAGGGTCTCCAGCACGAGGGCGCCGGGTTCCTCGGTGACGTTGTCGACGCCTTCGATGGCGCGTGCCTGGGCAGCGGTGAGCCGGTCGTCGGGAACGACCAGCCGGGTGGTGGGGGCGGCGGCCGCGATGAGGTGGGCCGGGCTGTCCAGGGCCACGACGCAACCCTCGACCATGATGGCGACCCGGTCGCACAGCGCCTCGGCCTCGTCGAGGTGGTGGGTGGTGTAGATGATGGTGCGGCCCTCGCCCTTGAGGTCGCGCAGCACCTGCCACAGGGCGCGCCGGGCCTGCGGGTCGAGGGCGGCGGTCGGCTCGTCCAGGAAGATCAGCTCGGGTTCGTGGACCAGCGCGGAGGCGATGGCGAGGCGCTGGCGCTGACCGCCGGACAGGTCGTCCACCCGGGTGTCGCCCTGCTCGGTGAGGCCGACGGATTCCAGCGCCCGCTCCGCCGCCGCGTGGTCGGTGCGGTAGAGGGCGGCCATGATGCGCAGGTGCTCGCGGGCGGTGAGGCGGACGAAGAAGGCCGAGGTCTGGGTCTGCACGCCGAGCCGGGGCAGCAGCGACGGGTTGCGCGGCCAGGGGCTGGCGCCCAGCACGGTGACCGTGCCGGAGTCCGCCTTGCGCTGGCCCTCCATGATCTCGACGAGGGTCGTCTTGCCCGCCCCGTTGGGGCCGAGCAGACCGAAGAACTCGCCGCGCGGCACGGTGAGGGACACCCCGTCGACGGCGTGCCGCTCGCCGTACCTCTTGTGCACGGTGTCGAGGACGACGGCCGCGGTGGACCGGGCGTCGTCCGGACCGGGCCGGTTCCCCGGGGAGGGGGTGGGGGTGGTGGGGCTCATGGGACTTCTCTCCTTGTCCGCCGCTGATCGGCGGGTCGGACTGGTCGGGACGGTCGGCAGGGGATACCGGGCGGGGGCAGGCGGTGAGTGGACGGCGGTCAGACGGTGAGCAGATGGTGGGCGGCCGCCACGGCGGCGGCGAGGATGCCCGCGAGGGCGAGCACCGCGCTCAGCGCGTACGCGCGGTACGCGGTCCGGGCGTGGCGCGGATAGTCACCCGCGGCGGGATCGCGGCGGGCGGCGAGTCTCAGGTAGGCGCCGGTCGATGCGGCCAGCTCGGTGGCCCCGCACAACTGGCTCGCGATCCGGTACCCGTCGAGCGGCGGCAGCGGGACCAGCATGGCCAGCGCCTGCACGCTGCCCAGGAGCAGCAGTGCGCCGAGCGCGTGATGCGTGGCGGCGTCCAGCGGGGCGAACAGCCAGAGCGCGCAGAACGGCAGCAGGAACAGCAGGTTCATCACCGCGCCGGCCAGTGCCGTCTGAATGCGTTGCCAACGGGAGCCCAGATAGAGGTAGTTGCCGACCGTGCAGTACATGATGACCACAGGCAGCCGCCAGCGCAGCCCGATTTCGGCCACCGTGCCGCCGTAATGCCGGGCGACGACCCCGTGGGCCAGTTCATGCAGCGCGGTGCTGAACCAGAGCAGCGTCGCAGCCCCGGTCAGCAGCACCGGATTTGTGAACAACTCCCGTGTATAGACGAGCAGTTCACCCGACCGGAGGGCGACGACGGCCTCCATCGCGAGCACGAGCGCCAGCAGCGGGACCAGCAGGCCGGGGGCCAGCAGGAAGCCGACCGCCCGGTGCAGCCGGTCCGTGGTGGCGTCCGCGTCGGCGACCAGCCGCACGCTGCCGCGCAGCACCCCGCGCGCCGGCCGGCCGTCCCCGCCGAAGGCCCCCGCCCCGGCCCCGTCCCCGGTCCGGGCGCCGGGCCCGGTGGCGGCGGCGGGCCGGGCGGGGGCCCCGGCCAGCAGTCCGCGCGTACCGAGCATCCGCAGGATCTGCTGCCAGCGCGCGGCGTCCAGCCTGCGCCCGTACTCCCGCGCGTACTCCTCGCCGATCTCCGCCAGGCTGCGCCGCCCGTCCATCCGGACGATGAGGAAGTGCTCCTTGGGGCCCACCCGGAAGGAGCCGCCGCTCGCGGTGTCCTTGATCAGGTGAACCGTCGCCGCGCCGTGCAGCATGGCGTCGCTCAGCAGCACCTCGGGCCGCAGCTCGGGCCGGTATTCGGCGAGGCCCTCGACGGCGCCCGGTGGGGCGGCGCTCATCCCGTCTCCCGCAGCGCCCGGCCCAGGACGTGCGAGAGGTACGCCTCGTCCCGGATCGTCACATGCAGCCGGTTGTTGGTCATATGCATGTACGGGGAGAGCAGCAGCGGCAGCGAGGCCGCCGGATCGGTGACGAGTTCGTCGCGCTCACCGTCCCAGGAGCGGAACACGAGGTCACCGTTCAACGTCAGTTCGACGGCCCGCTCCCGCAGTTCGACGCAGTGCTCGGCCCATCCGGCGAGGAAACCGGGCAGCCGGGCGGCATCGTCCCCGCCGTTGCCGTCCCCGCCCGGGCCGCCGGTCCCGAAGCCCTCGCCGGCCCGGTCCGTCACGGCGGCCACGGCGGCACGGACACGGGCGAAACGGGCGGCCAGCCCGGGGGCCATGGCGGCGTAGTTGCGGTCGTACTCGTCGCTGCCGATGAAGCCGGTGCCGGGGAACGCCCGGTGCCAGAACTCGTAGTAACTGTCCAGGTAATCGGCCAGTTCTTGACGGTCGGGCAGGAACGCGGCGGACATCACCATCATCAGCTGGGCCGAGGTGCCGAGCAGCACGGTCCGCAGATGCAGGTTCTTCGTCCGGAACGCGTCGATGACCAGGTCGCTGGATTTCCGGAAGTGCCATTCGGCCAGCTCGATCCCGGCGGGGCCGCCGTACTTGCCGTACTCCGGTTCGTACGGTTCGGCGCTGCGCGAGTTGTTGGGGCGCAGCCGCATCCGGCCCTGTTCGTCGGTGTAGTGGCCGCGTTCGGCGCCGGGGAACTCGATGTCGAAGAGGGTGTTGTAGAAGTCGTTGAGGAACCCGGAGTCCACCTCGTACAGGGCGGGCCGTTCGGTGAGGAAGGCGTCGACGGCGGCCTCCGTGCGGCCCCGGACCTCGGCCTCGGCGTCCGGGGTGGCGGGCTTGATCCGCAGCCGGACGTGCGGTCCCTCCAGCCAGTAGTTGATGAAGAAGTAGCCGTCGATCAGGCCGTCCGCCTCCAGTTCCTCGATCAGCGGGCGGACGCACTGGGTGAGCATGGGCCGGGGGTTGGCGGCGTAGAAGATGTGCGTGGCCTGCCAGGCTCCGGCCTCGCGGGTGCGCGCGGCCGGCGTCGTCGTGGGTGGGGCTGAACTCATGACTCGTTGCTCCTTCGGGCGGGGGCGGCGGTCTCCACCGCGAGTTCGGCGACGTGGCGGCCCCGGCCGGAGACGGTGTGCAGTCCGTCCTCGTCGGGCAGCATCTCCCGGAACACGACCCGCGCCCCGGACGTCTTGATCAGGGCCTCGAACGCGGCCAGCGAGAGCGGGCTGTCGAAGTCGACGTAGGCGGGCTTGGCGCCGGTCGCACCGCGCGCCCCGCTGTCGGCGACGGTCGCGAAGACCCGGTCGGGCAGCCCGTGGGCGCGGCGGAACGCGTGCCAGCCCAGGAACCAGGCGTCGTCCCCGCCCCCTCCTGCCCCGCTCCCGGTCGTGCGCAGCGGCAGCACGGCGGCGGGCGCGCTCCAGCTGCGCCGGCTGAGCACCACACTGCCGTGCCGGACGCGCGGCCGGGTGGTGACCCCGTCGACCGGGGCGCCCTCGGGGACCCCGCCCCAGACGTTCAGCGGGGACATCGAGGTCGGGGACAGCAGCAGCAGGGTGCGGGGCAGTTCGGGCAGGGCGAGGGGGACGAGGTAGCCGAGGTAGACCGGCACCACCTCCTTGCCGAGCCGGGTGGAGCGCAGGACGAGCCGGTCCGCCTCGCGGTCGTGGACGAGATGGAGGTCGTCCAGGTGGATCCGGTGGCTTGCGGGCAGGGTGCCGCGCTCGCCGGGGCAGACGATCTCGTACGCGGTGAGCCGGCTGTGCAGGTTGAGGTTGCTGGTGACCGGTCCGCCGGTGACCTCGGCGAGGACGGCGTCGTCGGGCAGCAGGTCCTCGGTGGCGGCGAGGAGCTGTTCGTCGAGGCCGTCGAAGAGGTGGGTGAACCTGCTGAACGGGAAGGACACCCCACCGTAGGAGCGGTTGAGCACGACCAGCGGGTCGCCGGGCCGGTCCGCGATCTGCACATGGTGCGCGAGCGGGGCGAACTCGCCGCTCAGCGTGTCCAGTTCTCCGGCGACCTCGTCGAGGAGCTCGCCGTCCACCCGGATCTCCGGGGCGGCGGGGTCGGCCTCCCAGGCCGCCCACAGGGCGCGCATCCGCTCCACGAAGGTCTGCCGGGCCGTGTCGAGGGCCTTGAGCTGCGGCAGGGAGAGCCAGTTCTCCTCGGGTACGTAGTTGCCGTCCGCGTCGAACGTGGTGCGCTTCGCGGTGAACGACATGTACTGGTCGAAGAAGTCCTCGTGGAAGTCGTGGACCAGCTTCAGCAGGTCGTCGCAGCGTCCGCCCTGCCCGTGGCGGGCGAGGAAGAACCCCTTGAACGTGACGCGTTGGGGCAGCGTCAGGTCGAAGGCGGGCAGGACGCGTTCGACCGCGCCGAGCGGTTCGGCGGCCAGCCGCTCCCAGGCGGGGGCGGAGAGTTCGGTGCGGTGCCCGGCCGCCACGTCCTCGTAGAGCAGGGTCTGCGGAACGCGTGCCCGCTCCGCGCCGAGCTCCTCCTCCTGCAGGGCGCGCAGCGAGGTGCGCAACTCACCGATGAGAAAGCGGCGTTCGGCCGGGTCGGCGGCGGCGAACCCCTCGATGTGCGAGGCGGGCGCTTCGAGGCGGTCGGCGAGCCGGTCGGCCCAGGGGCGGCCGAGGTCGCGCAGCGAGTCCTGGAAGGCGCGCAGCGGGTCGGTGTCATGGACCTCGGTCCGCAGGCACGGCACCTGCACCATGCCGACGTCGAGGAGCGCCTGGAGGTACTGGGCGCATTCCTCCGGGTCCGCGTCCCGGTCCTCGGCGAGCCAGTCGGCCAGTTCCCCGTAGCGGAGGGTGTCGCTGCTCTCGAACAGGCCGAGGAGGCGTTCCAGGGTGCCGCTGCGGCGCAGGAAGAACAGCCGGTCCTTCACCGCGTCGAAGGTGACGGCGGTGTCCTCGTCCCCCTGGGTGACCCAGCGGCGCACGTAGCGGACCCGGTCGTCGTCGCGCCCCCAGCCGGAGGCGGGGGCGACCGGCAGGTCGGCCCGGCGGACCGGGTCGGCGATCAGGGTCTCGGCGAGCCTGCCGACGGCGGCGACGTTCAGCCGCAGCCGCCCCTGCCACGCGTCGTCGACCCGGGCCCGCAGTCCGTGGCCCGGCCCGCCCTCGCCGCGGTCGTCGTGATGACCGTCGTGGTCGCCGTCGACGAAGGTGCCCGCGGCGACCCCGGTGAACGTGGAGAACGGGCTGGTCTTGCACGCCGTGCGGTAGAGGTAGGAGAGCAGCGAGCGCTCGATCTTGCGCTGCTTCTTGTCCGGGGGCGCGGCGGAGTCGGCCCGTATGTACGCGTCGAGCTGCGCGTCCAGGGCCGGGGAGGCGAGCAGCAGGCCCTTGCGCAACCGCTCCTCCCCCGCCAGCCGGCGCAGCGCCTCGCGGGCGCGGACGGTCTCGGCGGCGAGCAGGCCGGCGCCCGCCGCCCGGTGCTCCTCCAGGCGGCGCCGCCCGGTCAGCCAGTCCGCGAGCGCGGTGCCGGCGGCCTCGTCGAGCCCGCGCACCAGGGCCAGGGCCCGGTCCGCGGCGTCGGGGCGCGGCAGCCGGTTGTTGAAGATGTCGCGGCGCAGGGTGAGCAGGGTGCGGCGCAGGGCCTCGTCGTCGCTGCCGCCGACGAGGTCGTGGAGCAGGTCCCCGAGCCGTTCGCCGTCCGCGCGCAGCAGCTCGGTGGCGCGCAGGACCTCGTCGGCCCAGCGGCGGCTGTCCGGGCAGCGCAGCCCCCGCACGCTGTCGACCGGCAGCCCGGCGACCCGCAGCATGAAGCGGGGGCGGGTGACCGCCGCGGGAGCGGTCGCGGGGGCGGGGGCCGGGTGGTCCGGCGTCATGTCGGGTTCTCCCCTTCTCGTTCCGGTCGTCGTCTCGTCGTTCTCATGGATGGCCGCGCACAGCGTGGATGGCCGGTCACAGCGCTAGGCGATCTCGTACCGGAAGTCGGCCGGGGCGGGCCGCTCGTTGCCGATCATCATGATCAGCAGCGGCGCCTCGCCGGTCCCGTCGAGACCGAGTTCCTCGATGTACGAGATGTTGTCGAAGCCGAGCGCGACCCCGCAGCCGATGCCGACGGCGGACGCGGTGGTGTAGGCGGTCTGGGCGATCGCCCCGACAGCGGCGTTGACCAGGCGGTATCCCCGGTCCCCGACGGCGTCGAGGACGGCGTCGGTGCGGACGGTGGGCACCAGGACCGCGGCTGCCTGCTCCAGGTTGTAGTTGGAGAGGAAGTAGTTCTTCTGGAGGAAGGCGCCCGGGTTGCCCGCCTTCACCAGACGCAGGCTGTGCGCGTCCGGGTCGTACTCGTACGCGCCGGGCTCGACGCCCTCGACGTGGCAGACGAACGCGTAGAGCTTCGCCAGCCGTTGCGCGCCGGTGTCCCCGCCGATCCGTGAACCGGCCACCGAGGCCGCCAGGCAGGATGCCAACTGCTCGGCGGTGATGGGTTGTTGGGCCTCGAAACGGCCGAAGCTGCTGCGGCGGGCGCGCAGCGCGGTGCGGACGTCCGTGTCGAGCGGCGGGCAGGCGGGCAGCGGGGTCCCGGGCCGGTCCGGGTCGACGGGGTGCGCGACGGCGGGATCGAGCGCCTCGGGGGCGGGGCGTTCGGCCCCGCCGGCGGCGGTGACGTTCTGCATGCGCCGGAGCGCGTCGAAGGCGAGGACGGTGCGCGAGCGTTCCTGGTCGCGGTGGTGCACGGACACCGGGGAGGGGGACGGTGCGGGGGCGGTGGCGCCCGCCCACCTCAGCGGGACGACGGCGAAGACGCCCTCCGCCTCCGGGTCCGCGCCGAGCAGCCGCCCGAGCCGTTCCTCGTCGAACCACAGCGCGGGCTCTACGGACAGCCCGCGCGCCCCGGCCCACAGCCGCCAGGTCTGGACGCACGCGCCGAGGTCCATGGACACGGCGTGGAAGGAGAAGTTGTTGTACTTGAAGGCGTTCTGCCAGTACTTGATGGTCAGGACCAGGTACTGGTCGGTGTCCGGACCCGGCGCCCCCTCGCCCAGCGCCGCCCGCACCTCGCCGGTCACGTCGCCGGTCAGCAGCCGCCGCATCGCGTGGTGCCGGGTGGAGTAGTAGTGCACCCCGGGCGGTACGGGACCGCTCGGCCCGGAGACCCAGTGCACGGCGACCGGGTAGAGGCCGCCGCCGGACGCGGTGCCCCGGGACCAGTTGGCGAGCGGGTAGTGGGGCAGGGCGCTCAGGTCGGTGTTGGCCTGGACGCCGAGGCGGCGGCCGGTCAGCCCGTAGGAGTCGCGGAGCATCCCGGAGAGCAGCGCGAGGTCGAACGCGCCGTCCGTGCCGGCGTCCTGGGCCAGACCCCGGTCCAGGTCCGCGTGGGCCGGGTAGTCGCACTCGGGCAGCGGCAGGCTGTCGGTGCCGGGGTAGAACTTGGTCTTGCGCGGGCCGTCCGCCCAGTCGGGCACGAAGTCGGCGGGGTCCATCGGGACCCGGCCGCGCTGAAGGATCGCGGCGGCGTATTCATGGGCGTACCCCATGGCGGGCTCCTCGGTCACGGGAAGGGGTGCGGAACGGGGCCGGGTGCGGCCCGGCCGGGGCGGATGCGGGACCGGCGGTCGTCGAAAGGAGTGCGGGACCGGCGGTCATGGGAAGGGATGCGGGGCCGGGTTGAGGTCGGCGTCGGTCAGGTCGTGCTCGCGCAGCCCGGCCACGCGCAGGGCGGTGCGCAGCCGGTCCATGCCGAGCGCCCGCTGACGGCTCCGGCCGAAGTCGATCGGCAGCAGCCCCGGCACCAGGACGCCGACCGTGGTCAGCCCCAGTTCGCGCTGCTCCGGCATGGTCTGGTCGACGACGACCACGTCGAACCCGGCGGCGGCGACGGCGTCCACGCACCGGGTCAGGTCCTCGCGCAGGTCGTCGGAGACCGGCAGCACCGAACCGTCCCCGTACAGCGCGTCGAAGGACCGTTTCGGGGGGCGGGGCTCGCCCGGTCCGCCGAGCAGGAAGCGCGCGTGGTGACCCATCTCGGGCAGCCCGTAGACCAGCGGGTGGTCGTGCAGCGCCTCCACCCGGTCGAAGTCGGCGGCCATGGCGCGCAGCCGTTCCAGGTCGCCTTCGGTACGGCGGCGCAGGTTCACCGCGTCCGTGGCGATCTCGCACAGCGCGCCCGCCAGCGCCGCCTCCGGGTCGAGCCCGGCCCCGGCGCCGAAGCACATGAGGCCCGGCCCGCCGTCCCGGCGCACGGCCACGCCCGTGACGACGGGGATCGGGAAGGAGATCCGGGTGTCGAAGAAGCGGGCCTCGTAGCCGTACATCTCCAGCCGGTCGATCATCTGCCGGGTGGCGGGGCGGCGGCTGGTGGCCGCGTCGATCTCCGGCAGCGCGGCCCGGCCGTACCAGGCGAGCAGGAACGCGTCGCGCTCGACGACCTCCATCAGCCCGAAGTAGACGGCCTCTTCGAGGCAGCCGCCGGAGGCGCAGCCGTTGGAGCTCTCCTGGACGAACCGGTTCTCCAGACCGGGCGCGTGGTAGTACGTGAGGACCTCGGGCACCAGGACCGTGCGCCGGTCGCGCAGGGACCAGCCCTGCACCCAGGGGATGGGGCGGTCCGGGGCGAACGGGACCACCCGGGGGTTGGCTCGGTGGAAGTCGTCCGAGTACAGCCCGCACACCCTGGGGTCGAGCGCGTGCTCGCCGCGGGCCCTCAGGGCGTCCAGGGAGTCCGTCGTACCGGCCCGTTTGGCCCGGGACCGCATGCCCGCGTACCGTTCGAGGCCCTCCAGCACGCCGATCCGCATGCTCTCGGCGAACGTGTCCGCGTGGCCGCCCCAGAACGTCTCGCGCAGGTACTCCCCCGAGCGCATGGAGAAGCAGCCGATGGTGGCGGACGTGGAGGTGGAGGAGACGTCCTGGACCACGGAGGGGCCGAGCGACCCGCACACCGGGTTGGCGTACGGCTCCATCGGCAGGTCGTACGTCCCGATGTCCCGCACCCGGAAGCCGCCGGGGCGGCGCTTGGGCGCGGGGCGCAGGGTGAGCGCCGCCGCCTCGGCCGTGTCGGCCTCCGGCACCGCGCAGCGCGGGCACTCCGGGTCGGGCACCAGCGGGTAGTGACGGACCGTCAGGGTTTCCAGGTCCACCAGGTGCACGGCCGGGCGGACGCCGGTTTCCGGCCCGTCGCCGACCAGCCGGGCGGCGATCAGCCCCGCGAGGGCATGCGCGGCGAACGGGGTGACGTACGGGGACTCCCCGGCGGCCCGGGTGCCCGAGCCCAGCTCCAGCGCCTCGCGCAGCGCGACGGAACGGACCGCCTGCCAGCGCCGCTCCAGGCAGTGGACGCACGTCCGGCCGCCGTCCTGCCCGCCGCTCCCCCGGGGCGCGAAGGGACCGACGACCGCGTGCCGGCCGTAGAACCGGACGGGCACGGCGGGATCGGGAGCGCCCTGAGCGACCGGAGCGGTCGCGGTGCCCGCGCCGACCGGGGCGGGCGGCTCGTCCGGCGCCCCGTCCGTGAAGGCGTCGCGCACGCCGAGCGGCGCCACGTCCAGCGGGGGCGGCGTCCCGTGCCGGGCCAGCGCGTCCCGCAGCGCCGCCGCGAGGGCGCGCGCGGAACGGACCGGCGGGGGGTCCTGCCGGACCGGGGTCTCAACGGACATCGGGCCCGCCCTCGCCGTCCGCCGCACCGTCACCGGCCGTGCTCGTCGCGTCCGGGGCCACCGGGGCCGCCGCGCCGCCGTCGACCGTGAGCAGCACCCGGGCGGTGCTGATGCCGCCCCCCGCGAGATCGGCCGGGGTGGTCGGCACGTACAGGGCGTCGCGACCCGCGTCGGCGAGCCGGTCGAGGATCGCGTCGAACGTGGTCTCCGGCCCGTCGACCGTGACCGAGCCGCCGGTCACCGCGACGGACCCGGCCGCCAGGTCACGGACCAGCGGGTCGCCCGTGTCGACCGGGGACTCCGGGTCCTCGGCGGCCAGTTGGGCCTGCCCGAGCAGGTCCCGCAGCGCCGCGCAGGCCGCCGCGCGCCGCGACAGCCCCGCACCGGCCGCCCAGCGCCCCCGGCCGTTCCCGCCGTCGGCCTCCCGGGCCAGCACCACCTGCGCGGAGGTGCGCCCGCCCTCGCCCAGGTCCAGCAGTTCCACCGAGAGATCCAGATTGGCCGCGGACTTCAGCAGGAACACCAGCTCCGGATCGTCCCCGTCGGCGGCGACCGGGCGGACCTCCGTCGTGCCCCGCAGCGCCCGCAGCAGCGCGTCGTGCGCCAGCGCGGACATCAGACCGGTGCCGGCCGCCTCCCGCTCGTCCGCGCCCGCGCCCGCGCCGGCCCTCGTCGCGAGATGGACGCGCTCCCGGTTGTGCGCCCCGAAGGTCCGTACGGCCGCGGCGGGCACCCGGACCGGCTCCTTGCCGATCAGCGAGGTGGCCACGGTCCAGGTGTCCGGGAGCGCCCCGGTGCCGCCGCCGGTGGTCAGCGCGTCCGGGCCGAGCACCCGGTCCGCCACCGCGCCCCCGGCCGCGCCGAGGGGCACCACGTGTTCCACGTACGCGGTCGCCGCCGCGTACAGGGCCCGCATCCGCGCCCCCGCCAGGTGGTGCACGTCGAAGGCGGCGATCCGCCGCCGCTCCCCGGCCCCGAGCGCCACCTCGACCCGGCTGATCTTCAGCGGGGTCTGGGTCAGCGCCTCGTCGTCCCAGCGCCGCAGGATCCCGGTGTGCGGACGCACCAGCGCCGCGCTGTACCGGTTCAGCTCGTCGACCATGGCCTCCGCGTCACGGGCGGTCTCCACGGTCGGAGTGACCGGCAGCGCCAGCCCCTCGGGCAGGACGGCGGCGGGCTCGCGGTCGTCCAGGGCGGCACAGCGCCCGCAGCGCGGGTGCGGGCGGACCGGCTCGGCCATCACGTCCAGCGACGCCAGGTCCTGGATCAGGACCTGGCGGTCCGTCTCGGCGGGCAGGGCTCCGGTGGTGAGGCGGAAGACCTCGTAGCCGAGGAGGTTGCCCACCATCGCGGCGACCGGCCCGGACAGGGTGTCCCGGGACTGCGGGGCGGCGCCCGCCGCCTGGCTCCACAGCTCGGCGGCCTCCCCCGCCGCCACGTTGCCGCCCAGTCGCAGCACGGCGCAGGACCAGCAGCCGGTGGAGGCCGCGGTGGCGAGCGGCCCCACCACCAGGCGCTCGCCGAACAGCCAGGCCGGGACCAGGGTCCGGCCCTCGGGCACCCCTGCGGCCAGCAGCCGGTGGGTGCGCGGCCCGGCCCCGGCGCCGGTCATCACCACGACGTCGTACCCGTCGAGCTCGGCCCAGCCGGCCCCCGCCCCGGCGGCGATCCGGTCCGCGCGGGCGGCGGCCCGGCCCGCCTCGGCGGTCACGTCGGCGAACTCCGTGGTCGTGCCGATCCGTACGCACCCGTTGCGCAGCAGGCTCAGCGCGCACCAGCGGGCGATCTCGTCGTCGCCGAGGACCGCGACCCGGGTGGCCCGGAAGCGGGCGAAGCGTTCGGGGGCGCCGTCGGCGTAGTGGTCGACGTAGGCGATCTGCGCGGCGAACCGCTCCGCGACCTCGTCCGGCACCGCCTCGGCCTCGGTGCCGGGCTCGGGCACGTCGCGGGCGAACTCCCGCTCGTACAACGTCTTGACGAGCTCCGCGGCCATCGCCCGCTGGGCCGGTCCGAAGCCCGCGCAGAGATCGGCGAGCCGGTGGTGGCCGGTCAGGTGCGGGACGACGAGGGAGGCGAAGCGGTAGGCGGTGCGACCGGCCAGGTGGAACCCGCCGTCGGCGTTGTGGAAGAGCACTCCGCCGGGGGTCTCGGTGAACAGCACGTCCCGGCGGATGCGCGGCCGGGTGGCGGCCAGCGCGTCGAACGTGGCGGTGGACACGGGAGCCGGCGACGCGGGTGCGGTCGCAGTGGTCCCGGGGGTGCCGCCGGTGGTCCCGGGGGTGCTCCCGGCGGTCTTCTGGGTGCTCTCGGGGGTCTCGGCCATGGGGGTCACACCTTCTCTGTGCGGCGGATGCGTTCCTGGTCGGTTCTTCGCGCGTGGGCGCGGAGCAGTGCGTGGATCCGGTACGGGCCCGGCGGGCCGTCCTCCAACAGCCCGGCGTCGGCGAGCCGTTCCAGGTCCGCCTCGGTGACGGCGGGAACGTCCTCGGGCCCGAAGCCGTCCCCGGGGGTCGCGGCCACCCGGAGGAACGCCTCGGACAGCCTGGGGTCGAGCCGGTTCAGCGCGCCGTCGAGGACGGCGGTCACGGACAGGCCCGGAGTGTCGGTGAGCGTGAGCCGGGCCAGCGGGTCGTCGCCGAGCCAGTCGACGGCGTCACCGAGCCGCAACGCGGGCCGGGTCAGCAGTCGCGCCGTCAGAATCCTTAGGGCGAGCGGGAAATGACCGCACAGCCCGGTGAGTCGACGAGCGGCGTCCGGTTCCGCCTCGACGCGTTCGGACCCCAGCACGGACCGCAGCAGCGCGTACGACTCGGCCCCGGTGAACGCGGACAGCCGCTGCACCCAGCCGCCGTGCGTGGCGACGAGCCCGGCGAGCCCCATCCGGCTGGTGACGATCACCGCCCCCTGGGCTCGCGCGACGGCGGGCAGCAGCGGGCGCACCTGGTCGGCGTCCACGACGTCGTCGAGGACGAACAGGACGCGTCCCCCGTCCGGTGCGGTACGCAGGGCCGCCGCCACCTCCGCCCGGACGGCGGCGGGGTCCCGGGGCCCACCGTCCAGCCGGGTCATCCGCACCAGCACCCGGCCGCCCGGGAAGTGATCGCGCGTCAGGTGTGCGACGTGGTGTGCCAGCGCCGACTTGCCGATGCCGGGAGCGCCCGACACCAGCACGGTGGGCGGGTGCTCGGCGGCGTCGCCGAGCGGGGCGGTGAGCCGGGCGGCCGTCGCGGCGGTCTCGGCCTCCCGTCCGGTGAAGTTCGGCACCGGCGAGACCGTCGGCGGCCCGGCCGCGCCGACAGCCGCTCCGGGCAGGTCCGCGTCGGTGACCGTTCCGGACGGGTTCGCGCCGGTGACCACTCCCGGCGCGGCCGTACCGACGGCCACCGCTCCGTGCGGGGTCGTACCGGTGGCCGCACCGGCGTCGAGCGCGGCGGCGCCGGTCGCTCCGGACCCGGCCGCGACGCCGGCCGGCGGCAGCGCTGCGGGGCCCGCCGCCGTGACCACGGGCCCTTCGAGGATCCGCGCACCCGCACCCGCACCCGTGCCCGCGGCGGCAGCGGCGGCGGCGCCGAGGTCCTCACCGCGCAGGATCGCGAGCTCCAGCTGCTGGAGAGCGGGCGAGGGATCGACGCCCAGTTCGTCGAGCAGGAACCCCTTCACCCGGCGGTACTCCGCGAGGGCCTGGGTCTGCCGGCCCGTACGGTACAGCGCCTCGATCAACTGCTCGTGGAGCCGCTCGTGACCCGGGTATACGCGCGTAGCTGTCCATAGTTCGACGAGGGCCTCGCCGTCCCGTCCCAGCACCAGCAGCAGGTCGCAGACCCGTTCCACGCTCCGCAGCCGCTCCTCGGCCAGGCGCGGCACCTCGTCCCGGTGCAGCACGTCGGAGCGCACGTTGGCCAGCAGGGAGCCCTGCCACAGCGACAGCGCGTCCTTCAGCTCGCACAGCTCCGCCTCCGGATCGTGCGACAGGACCTCGGCCCGCCGCACCTGCTCCCGGAAGCCAAGCAGGTCGAGGGTGTGCGGTCCGGCGGTGATCCGGTAGCCGCCCGGCACCGCCTCGATCGACGTCTCGGTCACCCCGTGCTTGGTGAACAGCCGGCGCAGCCGCAGTACGCAGGTCTGGAGCGCGGCCTTGGCGGTGGCCGGCTGCTCCTCCCCCCACACGGCCTGCTGGAGGTAGTCGGCGGACACGACGGTGTTGGCGTGCAGGAGGAGCGCCGCCAGCAGGATCGTCGGCTTCGACGGCGGGAGCACGACGGCCTCCGGGCCGTCCGTGAGGGTCAGCGGACCCAGCAGCTGAAACCGCATCACCGCGGTCTAGTCCCAGCCATTGACCAGCTTGCACACCTGCGCGGGTGCGGAGGACACGGGCAGCTGGGCCACGATCGCCCCCAGCTCCGTGCAGACCCGCTGGACGAGGTGCGCGGGAAGGTCCTCGCCGGCCCCGGCCTGCGGGAGGGCGGACCGCTCGGCGGGGACGGTACCGGCACTGGCCGTACCCGCGGTGAACCCGAAGGCGGCGAGGGCGATTCCCGTGACGGCGGCGGTGCGTGCGAGGCCGGCCGGCTTCCGTGAAAGCGAAGAACTGAACACGTTTTCCCCTTCGGCTGGTACGTCCTGCCGGGGGTCCCCGGCAGAACGACGATGCCAGCGGGGAAGGGGCACGAGCGGGCCCGGTCGTGTCAGCTTGCTGCACCTCCCGCGGCAGCTTCGTGCAACCGCCGCCCCGCGCACGGGGAACATCCGGGCGGCACGGGCACGGCGCGACACCGCACGACACGGCGCGACACTTCATGACACGGCATGACACGACAGCGGCCCCGGGGTGTTTGGAGGAACACCCCGGGGCCGGTCAGTCATCCTACGTCGACGCGTACACGGCGATCGCACCACTCGGTGACGGTGCGACCGTTCCATGACGCCGCGGTCGATCCGTGACGGTTCCGTCGCTCCATGACGGTTCCGTCGGTCCGTGCCGGTTCCGTCAGTCGGTGGCGATCGCGTTCAGGACGTTCATCCTGCCCGCCCGGAACGCCGGGACCAGGGCCGCGAACAGGCCGACGAAGGCGGATCCGACGAAGACCGTGAGGATCGTCGGCCACGGGATCTCCAGGACGCCGAGCCCCTCCAGGGCCAGCAGCTTCTGGGCCGCCGTGCCCCAGCCCATGCCCAGACCGAGGCCGAGCAGGGCGCCGAAGACCGCGATGACCACGGACTCCAGCCGGATCATCCGCCGCAGCTGACGCCGGGAGAGACCGATGGCCCGCAGCAGGCCGATCTCACGGGTCCGCTCGACCACGGACAGGGCCAGGGTGTTCACCACGCCGAGCACCGCGACGATGATCGCGAGCGCCAGCAGCCCGTAGACGATGTTCAGCAGCTGACCGATCTGGTCCTCCACCATCTCCTTGAAGTCCGCCTGGTTGCGCACCTCGTACTGCGGGTACGGGGCGAGGGCCTTCTTCAGCCCGTCGTACGCCTCCTTCTCCTTGCCGTCCACGGCCTTGGCGAACATGAGCATGTTGTCCGGCACGGCGTCGGCGGGAAGGTACCGGGCGGCGGTCGTGATGTTGACGTACATCGAATCCCGGTCGACGGTCGCGTCGTCCGAGGTGATCGCGGCGACCTTCAGCTTCGCCGTCTCACCACCCGTGAACGCGACGGTGATCCGGTCGCCCACCTCGATGTGGTGGTCGGCGGCGAACTTCTCCCCGACCGACATGGCGTCCGGGCCGTACGCGTCGGCGATCTTCCCGGCGACGGTCTCGCGACGGACGTCCTCCGGGTAGGTGGGGTCGGCGGCGGACAGGCGCGCGCCCTTCTCGACGGAGCCGTCCGGGGTGGTGAGCCGGGCGCCGACGAGCTTGTACTCGGTGAAGTGCTCGATGCCCGGCGCGGACTCCACGGCCTTCGCGGCCTGGTCCACCAGGAGCGAGCCCGAGCCCCCCTTCGGCTGGACGATGAAGTCGGCACCGACCGACTTGTCGAGTTCGTCGGTGGCCGAGGCGACCATCGAGGAGCCGACGACCGAGAGGCAGGCCACCAGAGCGAGGCCGATCATCAGCGCGGCACCGGTCGCTCCGGTGCGGCGCGGGTTGCGCAGGGCGTTGCGTTCCGCGAGCCGGCCGACGGAACCGAAGACCCGCAGCAGTACCGCGCTCAGCACCCGGACCACGAACCCGGCCAGCAGCGGCCCGATCACGACGAAGCCGACCAGGCTGAGGACCACGCCGACGCCGAGCCACAGCGCGCCCGTGCCCGACTCGTCGGCCCGCGTCGCGGCGTACAGCGCGGCGCCGCCACCGAGGGTGAGGACCAGACCGATCACGGCCCTGACCCGTCCGGCGCGCCCGTCGGCGGGGGTCCCGGCGTCGCGCAGCGCGGCCATCGGGGAGATCTTCCCGGCACGGCGGGCCGGCACGTACGCGGCGACGACGGTGACGACGACGCCGAGCACCAGCCCGGCCACCGGGGTCGTCCACACGACGGTGAGGTCCTGGGTGGACAGCTCCATGCCCACGGCACCCATGACCTTCATCAGCCCGACGGCGAGGCCGATCCCGGCGCCGACCCCGAGGACGGAGCCGACCAGACCGAGGAGCAGCGCCTCGATCAGCACGGACCGGTTGACCTGCTCGCGGCTCGATCCGATGGCCCGCATCAGCCCGATCTCACGGGTGCGCTGGGCGACCAGCATCGAGAAGGTGTTGACGATCAGGAAGATGCCGACGAGGAAGGCGATCCCGGCGAAGCCGAGCATGGCGTACTTCATGACGTCCAGGAAGGAGCCCATCGAGTCCTTGCTGGCGTCCATGGCCTCCTTCTGGGTCTGGAGCTCGTACCCGGAGGTTGTGCCGAGCGCGGCGGCCACGTTCTTCTTCAACTCGGTGTGGGCGACGCCGGGTTCGGCGGTCACGAAGACGACACTGAAGACTCCGGGCGCACCGAGCAGCTTCTTCTGCGCGGTGGCGGTGTCGAAGTAGACGGCCGCCGCACCGGGGTTGGTGACCTTGAACGTGACGATGCCGCTGATCCTCGTCACGAGGTCGCCCTGGGCGGTGATGGTGCGCAGGGTGTCGCCGAGCTTCAGCTGGTGCTTGTCGGCGGTGTCGGCGTCGACCATGGCCTCGGTCGGGCCGCGCGGCACGTGACCGGAGGTGATCTCCATCGAACGCAGGTCGTTCTTCGTCCAGTTGCGTGCGATGGTCGGGGCGCCCGTGGTCGAGCCGATGTTCTTGTCGTGGCTGTCGACGACGGTGACGGAGGTGCTGACCACGGCGCCCTCGGCGTGCCGCACGCCGGTGGCCCGGGCCGCCCGCTCGACGGCGGTGGCGGGCACGGTGGCGGGCCTGCCGTTCCCCTGGGGCGGGGCGTCGTCCTCGGGCTTCTCGGGCCTGACGGTGACATCGGCCGCGGTCGCGGCGAAGAGCTTGTCGAACGTGGTGCTCATGGTGTCGGTGAAGACGAGCGTGCCGCACACGAACGCCACCGACAGCAGGACCGCGACGGCGGAGAGCGCCATGCGTCCCTTGTGCGCGAGGAAGTTGCGTCTCGATGTCTTCCAGACCGTCATGACGTCCGCCCGCGCGAGTCGAAGTCCTTCATCCGGTCCAGGACCTGGTCGGCGGTCGGGTCGCGCATCTCGTCGACGATCCGCCCGTCGGCGAGGTACAGCACCCGGTCCGAGTAGGACGCGGCCACCGGGTCGTGCGTGACCATGACGATGGTCTGGCCGAGTTCGTCGACGGACCTGCGCAGGAAGCCCAGCACCTCGGCACCGGCCCGCGAGTCCAGGTTCCCGGTGGGCTCGTCGCCGAAGATGATCTCGGGCCGGGCGGCGAGCGCCCTGGCCACCGCGACCCGCTGCTGCTGGCCGCCGGACAGTTCGGTCGGCCGGTGCTTCAGCCGTCCGGCGAGACCGACCGTCTCCACGACCTGCTGGAGCCAGGCCGCGTCGGGCCTGCGCCCGGCTATGTCCATGGGCAGGGTGATGTTCTCCAGCGCGTCGAGCGTGGGCAGCAGGTTGAACGCCTGGAAGATGAAGCCGATCCGGTCGCGGCGGAGCTGGGTGAGCTTCTTGTCCTTGAGCCCGGTGATCTCCGTCTCGTCGAGGAAGATCTGGCCGGAGGTCACGGTGTCCAGCCCGGCGAGGCAGTGCATCAGCGTCGACTTGCCGGACCCGGACGGGCCCATGATGGCGGTGAACTGCCCGCGGTCGATGTCGACGTCGACGTGGTCGAGCGCGACGACCCGGGTCTCTCCCGCCCCGTACGCCTTGACGACCTGTCGTGCTCGTGCGGCGACGGCAGTAAGCCCTCCAGTGCCCCCATGCCTGGGAATGGTCACAGCCGTTGTCACGGTATTTCTCCTATTTCGGTTGGTACTCGGGATGTCGCGGTGATCGAGGTGTCGCGGTGGTCGGGATGTCGCGCGGTCGCGGAGGTCGCGGCGTACGTGTACAGCCTGCTGTTCCCGCGGGTCCGGCGCGCTGGTGCACGGCCCCGTGTTCGGGTGGGGTTTTCCCCACCCCGCCGCCGTGGCCGGCCGTGTCCGCGGTGGCGGCACGCTGCGGAAACACGCTACGGAACCGCCCGTGACCGCCACGTCGTCCGCCGGGACGAACCGCCCCTGCGCAAAAGTGAGGGGCGGCCCTTAAGGGCTCTCCCTCCTCGGGAGGAGCCGTCCGGGAAACGTGGAGGCGCCCGCCGGGCCCACGGTCGGTTCCGTGAGCGCGGCGGGCGCCGGTACGTGCGGGTACGAGCCGGTTCTGGATCAGTCCCGTCTCAACCCTTCAGGGGTGCGGGTCAGTTGGTGCGGCGTCGGCGCTTGCTGACACCGAGGACGAGTCCACCGGCGACCAGCAGCGCGCCACCGACCCCGAGGAGGGTGAGTGCCTGTGCGCCCGTGGATGCCAGCCACCCGGAGGGCTTGTGGGCCGGCGGGACCGATCCGGTTCCCGGGACGTACGGGGTGCCGGGCCCGTTCGGGGCACCCGGTCCGTTCGGGACGCCCGGTCCGGCGGGCTTGCCGCCCGGCGTGATCTTCACCGTGGAGCTGGCCTCGGGGGAGAAGACCTCCTTGTCGCCCGACTTCCCGGAGGCGGTTGCCTTGTTGACGACCTTTCCGTTCGTCACGTCCTTGGCGGTGATGGTGTGTGCCGGGGCGGTGCAGTCCATCGACTTCCCCGGTGCGAGGCTCGTCGCCGGGCAGGTCACCTGGCCCGCGGTGGGGTCCGACACCTTGATGTCGGTGACGGTGCGGGTGCCCTTGTTGGACACCTTCAGCGTCCACTCGATGCGGTCACCGGCATCGGTCCTGCCGTTCTTGTTGACGTCGACCGGCTTGGCGGTCTTGACCAGGTCGAGCCGTCCCTCACCGTTGGGCGGAACGGTCACCTTCGACGGGGGCGACACCGGGGGTTCGGTACCGCCGGGCGGGGTGCCCGTGGCCGTCGCGGAGTTCTCGATCGAACCCGCGTCGACATCCGCCTGCGTCACCTCGTACGACGCCTTGCACGTCACACTCGCGCCGGGCACGAGGTTCGCGGCCTCGTCGGGGCAGACGACGTCGGACAGCTTGCCGCTCCCGGTGAACTCGCCCTCGTTCACCTTCACGTCCTTCAGCGTGACGTTGCCGGTGTTCGTGACGAGGAACGCGTACTCGACCTTCTCACCGGCCACCAGCTCGCCGGGCTTCTCGGCCTTCCCCGTCTTGACGACCGTCAGAGCGGGCTTCGGAGGCGCCGGAACCGTCACCTCCGACGGGGGCGACACCGGAGGCTCGGTACCGCCGGGCGGGGTGCCCGTGGCCGTCGCAGAGTTCTTGATCGAACCCGCGTCGACATCCGCCTGCGTCACCTCGTAGGTCGCCGTGCACGTCACGTTCGCACCGGGCGCCAGGGACGCCGCCCCAGCGGGGCAGTCGACCTCGGACAACTTGCCCGTACCGGTGAAGTCACCCTCCTTCACCGTGACGTCCTTGAGCGTCACATTGCCCGTGTTCGTCACCACGAAGGCGTAGTCGACCTTCTCGCCGGCCACCAGCTCGCCGGGCTTTTCGGTCGAAGCCGACTTGACGACGGTCAGCGCGGGCTCCTGGGGTGCCGGAACCGTCACCTCCGACGGGGGCGACACGGGCGGCTCGGTACCGCCGGGCGGGGTACCCGTGGCCGTCGCGGAGTTCTTGATCGAACCCGCGTCGACATCCGCCTGCGTCACTTCGTACGACGCCGTACATGTCACACTCGCGCCCGGAGCCAACGAACCCGCCCCGGCAGGACAGACCACGTCCGACAGCTTCCCGCTACCGGTGAAGTCACCCTCCTTCACCTTCACGTCCTTCAGCGTGACGTTGCCGGTGTTCTTCACGAGGAACGCGTACTCGACCTTCTCGCCGACGGCCAGTTCGCCGGGCTTGTCCGTCGTGGCCGTCTTGACAACGGTCAGCGCGGGATCCGAAGGCGCCGGTACCTCGACCTCCGACGGAGGCGACACCGGAGGCTCGCCATCGCCAGGAGGCGTACCCGTGGCCGTGGCCGAGTTCTTGATCGAACCCGCGTCCACGTCCGCCTGCGTCACCTCGTACGACGCCGTACACGTCACACTCGCGCCCGGAGCCAACGAACCCGCCCCGGCAGGACAGACCACATCCGACAGCTTCCCGCTACCGGTGAAGTCACCCTCCTTCACCTTCACGTCCTTCAGCGTGACGTTGCCGGTGTTCTTCACGAGGAACGCGTACTCGACCTTCTCGCCCACCACCAGCTCGCCGGGCTTCTCGGTCTTCGCGGTCTTGACGACCTCCAGAGCGGGGTCGGCCGGAGCCGGAACCTCGACCTCAGACGGGGGCGAGACCGGGGGCGGTGTCCCACCGGGCGGGGTACCCGTCGCCGTGGCGGAGTTCTTGATCGAACCGGCGTCCACGTCCTCCTGCGTCACCTCGTACGACGCCGTACACGTCACACTCGCACCAGGTGCCAGGGATGCGGCCCCGTCAGGGCAGACGACGTCGGACAGCTTGCCGGTGCCGGTGAACTCGCCCTCGTTCACCTTCACGTCCTTCAGCGTGACGTTGCCGGTGTTCTTCACGAGGAACGCGTACTCGACCTTCTCACCGGCCACCAGCGTGTCCGGCTTCTCGGACTTCCCCGACTTGACGACCGTCAGAGCGGGCTCGGGCGGCGCCGAGACCTTCGCCTCGGACGGAGGCGACACCACCGGCTCGCCCCCGTCCGGCGGGGTGCCGGTGCCGGTGGCCGTGTTCTGCAGCGCGCCCGCGTCGATGTCCTCCTGCGTGACCGTGTAGGTGGCGGTGCAGGTCGCACTCTTGCCCGGGGCCAGCGGGCCGTCCGGGCACTGCGCCACCGGCGCGGTGCCGGTGCCGGAGAACGAGGTCTCCTTGACGGCCAGATCCTTCAGTTCCACGTTCCCGGTGTTGGTCAGCACGAAGGAGTACGTGATCTTCTCGCCCGCGGCCTTCACGGTGCCGGGGTCGGCCGTCTTCTTCACCGACAGCCCCGGGACCAGGGGAGAGCCCTCGGTCGAGGACTCGTTGTTGTCCGGGGTCGGGTCCTCCTCGTTGGCGACGACCGTCGAGGTGTTGGTGACCGGTGCGGTCATCGAGGCCGGGCTGTCCGCGGTGATGGTGATGGTGTTCTCCGCCCCCGCGAGGGTGCGGCCGCCGACGCAGGTCACCGTGTTGCCAGCCACCGTGCACCCCGACGTCGAGGTCTTGACGTTGGTCAGCGGTGCCGGGACGACATCCTTGACGGTGTAACCGCTGGAGTTTCCGGGCCCGTTGTTCTTCACCGTCAGGGTGTAGGTGACGGGGGTCCCCGGCTTGAACGTCTCGGGGCCCTTCTTCACGACCGCGAGGTCGGTGGGCAGACCGGGCGAGGCCGCTCCGTCGTTGTTGCCGCTGGCAGGGCCGGGCGCGGTCGAGACGAGGGTGAACGTCGGATTCGCCGAGGCCGGGTTGGCGATCTTGATCTGGTAGACGGTGCCCGACGCGTTGTCGGAAACGCCGATGTTGCCGTTGCCGAACGTCCAGGCCGCACCGAATCCGTATCCGGCTTCGGCCGCCGGAACTGCCGCGCCGAGGACCGTGACCGTCTTGGTCGCGCCCAGGAGGTCGACACGGACCATCTTGCCGCCCGCCTCGACGCCCCAGAAGTAGCCGTCCGCGTACGTGAGGTCGGCGGTGGGCGGCACCATGGGCAACTGGATCGTCGACGTCACCTTGCCAGTGGCGGAATCCACCCGGTAGGCCACGTCGGTGGCACTGGAGCCCACGTAGAAGCCGCCGTCAGGGGCGAACGACCCCCAGTTCGCGCCGCCCGGCACGATGTCGGTGCCCACGCGGGTGACGACACCCCCCTGGCCGATACGGATGATCGAGCCGACCGGCATGGCGGTCGACGAGGCGGAGACCACCCCGTACAGATAGTTGTCCGCCGTGTTGTAGCTGATGGCGTTGTAGGTGAGTCCGGCTGCGGCCGTCCCCTCGGGCTGGAAGGTCACGCTGCCGGAGGCCCCGGTGACCGCCTTGTAGAGGCGAGTGGGTATCTCCTGCGCGACGAAGACCGTCGGGTCGGCCGGGTCGAACGCGTCACCGGCCGCCGCGTGCGAGGCGGGGGCGGTGAGCAGCGGGGTCGCGGCGGCGCTGAACCCTGTCAGCATCGCCATGACCACGAGTCCGGTGAGCGAGCGGCGCTTCCTGTGCCGTCCCCGGCGTACGGGTTTCACGTCCCGTGCGGGTTTGATAGCCATTCAGAATCCTCCCGGCTTCCGTCTGGGTCCGGGACGTCCGTCCCCGTGCGCACCCGCCGCCCTGCCGGGCCTCGCATCCCCGTATGCCCCGGGGCGGGACGACGGCCGCCAGGACCGTCCTCCCCCGGGTCCGCTCGTCACGGCACGGAGCCGCCTCAGTGCATCCATTCCTGGCTACCCCTCTGTATGAGACATCCAGCCATTCATGCCGTCAGATCCCCGTAGACATCGCACATGTGACGGTATGGGCATCTAAACCTAAGAAAGGAGTAAAGCACCCAACCGGCCATTCCGCACTAGTTGTCTTTTTTGGGCAATTGTGTCGCCTTGGCCGCGTATAGAGATGACCGGGGGCACACGACCGGCTGCGGACCGTCCGAGACCGGAGCGCCCCCGCGCGGAGGACCCGGGCGGAAGATCCCGGACCCCCTCCCGAAACCGCCAAGCAAGCACCCCCGGCAACACACGGGGAGGCACCCCGACGACACCCGGGCGGCACCTGGACGGCACCTGGACGGCACTTGGAGAACACCCCCCGGGGGCCACGCTCTCCAACGACCGCACACAACTACGCCAATCCCCTCGGCAGTTCGAGCCAGGGTCTCCCCAAGCCCGCATACCGGCGAGTAATGTTCACGCTTCCGACAGCACTCCCCCACCCCGCACTCCTGCCTTGCCGTCCAGCCAGGAACCGAGCCACGCAAGGAGCAGCACCCCGATGCCGCACGGAACCCCCCCGCCCCCGTCCCCCTACTCCTCCTGGCCCGGACGGTCGCAGCAGCCGACCCGAGGACACCAGCCCCCGCCCCCGCAGCAGGCCGACTACCTGCTGCCCCGGCAGCGCTCGCACCCCTTGCCGCCGCTGGCGCCGTCGCCCGGAACCACCACGTCCGAGTCGCCCTCCACCCGGACGCCCGACCACCCGCCCACCCGTCACGGCGATCTGCGCCGGCTGCGCACCTCGTACCGTTCGCTCAGGCGCATCGCGGCGCTGACCGCACTCGGCTACTTCATCGTCTTCCTGCTGCTCTCCGGCTTCGCCAAGGACCGGATGCAACAACCCCTGTTCGGCGGCCTCAACCTCGGCCTGGTGCTCGCGCTCGGCCAACTGCCCGTCGCGCTGCTCGCCGTCAGCCGGTACGAACGGACCGCCCGGCGCACGGTCGACCCGCTCGCCGCCCGGCTCCGCAGAGGAGGAGCGGACCGGTGAACGGATTCGACGACTCCGCCCGGTCGATGTCGCTGGTGGCCTTCATGGCCGTCGGCACCATCGCCCTGCTGCTCTGCGTGATGTCCGGCCCCGACCGCGACGACCTCGAAGAGTTCTACGCCGGCTCCCGCGGCCTGTCCCCGCGCCGCGCCGGCTTCGCGCTCGCTGGCGACTACCTGTCCGCCGCCACCGTCCTCGGCACCACCGGCATCATCGCCCTCACCGGCTACGACGGGATGATCCTCGCCCTGAGCATCACCCTCTCGCTCGTCCTGCTGATGTTCCTGCTGGCCGAACCGCTGCGCAACGTCGGCGGGTTCACCATGGGCGACCTGTTCGTACACCGCGCGCCCGGCCGCGCCGTCCGCATCACCGCCTGCGCCACCACCATTGCCGCGCTCGTCCCGATGATGGTCGTCCAGCTCGCCAGCAGCGGCGACCTGCTCGCCTTCATCCTGGGATTCGACAGCTCCCTGTTCCGCACCGGCGCCATCATCGGCCTCGGCGCCCTGATGATCGGCTACGCGGCGATCGGCGGCATGAAGGGCACCGCCCTGATCCAGATCGTGAAGACCGTGGTGCTGCTCGTCGCCTCGTTCACCATCGCCGTACTGGTCATGAGCCGGTTCGGCTGGGACACCGGCGCGCTGCTCTCGGCGGCCCGGCAGGGCAGCGGTGCGGGAGCCGCGTTCCTCGGCTCCGGGCTCCAGTTCGACGGGAGCGGACTCGACATGGTCAGCTCCGAACTGACCGTCGTGCTCGGCGCCGCCTGCCTGCCCCACGTCACCATGCGCCTGACGAGCGCCCCGTCCGCGCAGGCCGTACGCCGCACCATGTCCTGGGCCGTCTCCGTGGTGGCCGGGATCTGTCTGCTGCTCGTCGTGATCGGCTTCGGCACCGCCGCGTTCGTCGGCCACGAACGCATCACCGCCGCCGGGGCCTCCGGGAACAGTGCGATCCTCCAGGTCACCGGCGCGGTCGCGAGCGGCGGCCGGCTCGGCGCCCTGGTCGTCACGACGATGACGACGGCGATCTTCCTGACTCTGCTCGCCTCCGTCGCCGGAATGATCCTGGCCTGCGCCAACTCGCTCGCGCACGACCTCTTCGCGCACGGACTGCACGGGGTGCGCGACCCCGCCAGGAAGCCGCTGCCGGGCCTCTCCGAGATGCGTACGGCACAGTTCTCCGCGACCGTCGTCGGGATCCTCGCCACCACCCTCGCCGTCGTGGCCCGGCACTGGAACGTGCAGGCCCTGGCCACACTCTCGTTCTGCGTCGGGGCGTCCGCCCTGGCCCCGGCCCTCATCTACAGCATGTTCTGGCGACGCTTCACCCGCACCGGGCTGCTCAGCACCCTGATCGTCGGAACCGGCACCGTGATGGTGCTGATCACCGGCACCAACCTGGTCTCGGGCTCACCCTCGTCGGTCTTCCCCGACCTCGACTTCAACTGGTACCCGTACACCACGACCGGGCTCGTCTCCGTCCCGGCCGGTTTCCTGGCCGGCTGGCTCGGCACGGTCCTCCCCCGCGGCACGGCACCCGCGGCACGCCGCCTGTACCAGGGCGAGGAACCACGCATCCTGGCGGGCGCGGTACCGGCAGGCGCGCCCCCGGCCGCCACGGCACCGACGCCGCACGGCGGATGACGACGCCGACGGGGCCCGCCCACGATCAACCGCTAACCGGCGTCGGCCGGTTCGGCGACGCACTCCGCCCACACCGTCTTCCCGAAGGGAGCACGGGGAACGACCCCCCACCGGGCGGCCAGCACGTCGACCAGGACCAGACCGCGCCCCGACTCCTCGTCATCGGCCGGCCTGGACGGGCCAGCCGGCGGCAGGTCCGGGCACGCGTCGGACACCTCGACGCGGATACGCCGGGCGTCCGTCTCGTACGTCGCGTTCAGGAGAAGGTTCCGGCCACGGACCCTGCCATGACGCACGGCGTTGGCGGCGAGCTCGGCGACCACCAGGGCGACGGTGCAGGAGGTGTCCGACCCCGGCGGGAACCCCCACTGGTCGAGATGCCTCGCCATCACCCGCCGGGCGAGCCGCGCACCGCGAGCCGTGGAAGGGAACTGCCGTGAGACGAACGTCCGTCGGCCTCCTCCGAACGCCTCCGAATCCCGCCCTTCCGCGGGCAAACCCCCGTCCGGCTCCCGCTCCGGCCCGTCGTCCGGCACAGTCACTGCCCTGAGCATGGTGCGCCCATCCCATCCCGTCGTTCCTCACGCATCCCACAGAGTGCGGAATCCGCTACGTTCCGCAGTCAAGAATCGACCAGCATGCCTAGGGTCGGAAGGTGACGAAGCATTACCGCCCTGGCCGTAAGCAGAGGAAGTGACGCCATGGCCAAAGCGATCGATCCCCAGCAGTCGATGGCCGCTCTGTTCGGTTCACGCGTACGCAGACTCCGTACGGCGGCCGGGCTGACCCAGGCCGAGCTGGGGAACATGACACACGTCGTCAGCACCCGGATCACCCAGATCGAGCGGGCCTCCGGAGCCAGGCCGACCCAGGAACTGGCACAGGCCCTGGACACCGCGCTGGTGGCGGACGACCTGCTGATCGACCTGTGGCCATACGTCTACCGCGAGGCGTTCCCCGACTGGGCACAGGCGTTCATGACCCTCTCGGCACGGGCGCGGGCGATCAGGCAATACGTCGCGCATGTCGTGCCGGGTCTGCTCCAGACCGAGCCCTACGCGCGGGCGCTCCTGAGCGTCGGACGCACGCTCAAGAGCAAAGAGCAGTTGGAGGAGCGGCTGTCGGCGCGCATGGCCCGCCAGGCCCGCCTGCGCGGTGCCGACCGCCCCGAGCTGTGGGTGATCCTCGACGAGGCTGTGCTGCGGCGCCCGGTGGGCGGCCCGGACGTCATGCGGGACCAACTGGCCCGTCTGCTGGCCGCGGCCGAGGAGCCGCACATCACCGTGCAGGTGCTGCCGTTCGCCCACGGCGAGCATGATGCCCTGGGCGATTCCCTGACCGTTCTGGATCTCCCCGACGGCACGGAAGTCGGCTATACGGAAGGCGCGCACTACGGCCAGTTGGTCGAGGAACCGGAGGAGGTCAGGCGCTTCGCGGTGACCTACGATCACCTCCGGGCAGCGGCTCTGCCCCCTCACATGTCGCTCGACACGATCCGATCCGCGATGGAGGACGACCACCATGACGCGACCGTCTCTTCCCGATCCGACCGCCGTCGCCTGGCGCAAAAGCAGCTACAGCAATCAGGAGGGAGGCGACTGCGTGGAGGTGGGGGACGGCTTCCCCGGAATCGTCCCCGTCCGTGACAGCAAAGCCGCCGACGGCCCGGCACTCACCTTCGCCGCGCACTCCTGGACCTCGTTCATAACCGAGCTCAAGAAGGACCACCGCTTCCGCCCCGGGCGGTAGCCGACGCCGGAATCTCCGTGGCATGCACCGATCCGCCCGTCGTCGGAGCCGGGTCCGGCCTTCCGGCTCAGATGTCTGTCGGGTGACCTCGGACCGGGCGGCCACGCCCTGGCACACATGCTTTCGGCCTCAGGTCACCCGACAGTTCAGCCCTCCGACTTCGCGCCGGACCCCGTCCCCGTCCCCGTCTCCGCGTCCGACTCGGGCTCGGCCTCCGGCGCCTCCTCCGTCGGGTCCGGGACCACCCGCCCGGTGAGCGCCGCCAGCGTGTTGCGCACGTACGTCATGTGCGCGTGCATCTCCTCGCGGGCCTCCTCGTGCTCCCGCAGGATCCGTTCTGTCTCCCGGACCACCCGCTCCTCGCGGAGCCTGCCCTCCGCGACCAGTTCGGCCGCCCGCGCCTCGGCGTTCTCGTCGGTGTGCCGCGCCTCCTCCTCCGCACGCGCCAGTTCGCGCCGCGCCTCGGCCAGCCCGGCCTCCGCCCGCTCGGTCAACTCGTCGTGGCGTGCCACCTGCGCCGCCTCGGCCTCGGCCACTTCTCCCTCGGCCGTCTTCCACCGATCGGCGTGCTCCTGCTCCTGGTGCACGAGGACGCTCTCGGTGCGACGGCGCGTCTCCTCCATCATGAACCGCGCCTGTTCCCGCGTCTCCTCGGCGTCCGTACGGGCCTCCGCGACGAGCCCCTCGGCCTCCGTGCGGGCCGTGGCCAGCGCCTCCTCGGCGTATTCACCGACCGCCGCACGCATCGCCTCGGCATCCGCCCGCGCCGACCCGCGCACCGCCCGGCCCGCCTCGTCCGCCGCGTCCCGCAGCGCCTGCGCCTCCTCCTGCGCGGCGCTCCGCATGGAACCGGCCTCGCCCTCCGCGAGCGCCAGGATCCGCTGGGCGCGCTCGCCGAGCGAGGCGTAGTCCTGCGGGGCGAGCCCGGCGACCACCTCGCGCAGCCGGACCGTCTCGGCCGACAGGTCCTCAACCTGCGCCGTCAGCCGGGCCACCCGCTCGCGCGCCTCGTCCCGCTCGCCCTCCAGCCCGGCCAGAGCCCGGTCCACCTGCTCCGGACGGTAGCCGCGCCCCCGCACGCCGACGAAGCCAAGTCCGGACCCCGGTGCAGAACTCATCCCTCAGCCTCTTTCCGACTCGCCGAACAGCAGCAACAGGTCAAGGATGCGGCAATTCGGCGCAGAAGTCGGAATCGATCAACGGCTTTTCGGAGGGAAGCGACGGGTTTCACAGCACGACACGGCACGACACGACACGACGCGGCACGACACGACGCAGCACAACGCGGCACGACACGGCGCGGCACGACACGGCGCGGCACGACACGGCGCGGCACGACACGGCGCGGCACGACACGGCGCGGCGCCCGGCCCCTTCCGGGAGCCGGGCGCCGAACCTGCGGCCCGCCCGCATCCGTACGACCGGGCCGCCCGCATCCGTCAGAGCAGCCCGTCCCACATCTGTTCGAGCAGTACGGACCACCAGCTCTCCGGCGACGCCAGCGCCGCCCCGTCCAGCGCCGCCAACTGGGCCTGGAAGTCGACCGTCCAACGGCCCGCCTGCTCCGGGTTGAGCCCGAAGCGCAGCCGCCACATCCGGCCGAGCAACGCCATCGAACGCTGGAACTCCGGCAGCCCGGTGTTCACGAACTGCGGCGCCACCGACTGCCCGCCCGGCCCCGCCTCGACCGGTACGGCCACGATGTTCGCCGTGCCGTACTGGACGCAGATCGCCCGGCCGAAGTCGGTCCCCATCACGAGGTACGCCCCCGCGTCCGGCGCCGCCTGGATCTGCCGCTGCGCGGCCAGCTCGGCCAGTGTCGGCACCACCGGCTGCCCGGGCTGCGCCCAGAAGAACGGCCCGAAGTCGGCGGGCAGCCCCGCCCACACCAGCGCCCGCGCCACGGTCTCGGGCACACCCTGCCGGGACACCGCGCGCTGATCGAAGCGCAGGATGCCCTGCGGGCCGAAGGACTGCACCATCTCCTGCGCGACGGCCTCCGGAGGCACCGGCGGCGCGGGCGGCATCTGCGGCAGCGGCGCCCGCACCGGCGCGGGGCGCGCGGGACCGTCCGCCACCTGGTGCAGCTCGCCCTGATGCGTCAGCAGATGCCGCATGCCCTGCTGCCGGCTGGCGTGATCGGTGCCGTACGGGGCGACGCTGGTGATCCGCACCTGCGGCCAGGTCTCACGGATCATCCGCGCGCAGTAGCCACCGGGCAGCTCGCACGACTCCAGCTCGGTGTGCAGCTCGATGACCTGCTGCGGCGGCACGTTCATCGCGCGCAGCTCGTGCAGCATCTGCCACTCCGGGTGCGGGGTGCCGGGTGCCGAGCGGCGGATCAGCTGCTGCTCGCTGCCGTCGTGCGCGCGGTAGCGCAGCACGGCCTGGTAGCCGGGGCCGACGGTCGGCTGCCCGGACTGCTGCGGGTAGCCGTACGCGGCGGGCGGCGGGGTGTGCCCGGGCTGCGGTACGGGACCGGGCCCCTGCGGCGCACCGGGAGGGCCGGGCGGACCGGGAGGCTGCGGCATGCCGGGGCCACCGATGCTCGGGTCGGCGAGCATCGTCGCCGCGTGATGCACCCCACCACCCGGCGGAGGCGTCGAACCAGGAGGCGCAGGCGGCACCGAACCACCAGGAACCCCAGGCGCACCCGGAGGACCCGGCGGACCGGGCGGACCGGGCGGACTCGGCGGCTGCGGCGCGCCGGAAGCGTCGGCACCACCGGGAACCCCGGGAGGACCGGGGGGACCGGGAGGGCCGGGCGGACCGGGAGGCTGCGGCAGGCCGGGGCCACCGATGCTCGGGTCGGCGAGCATCGTCGCGGCATGATGCACCCCACCACCCGGCGGAGGCGTCGAACCAGGAGGCGCAGGCGGCACCGAACCACCAGGAACCCCAGGCGCACCCGGAGGACCCGGCGGACTCGGAGGACCGGGCGGACCCTGCTCGGGAACGAGCTGCGTCGGCAGGTACCCGCCGGCCGGGGCCCCGGGCGCACCCGGACCCGAGGGCGGCGCCACCGGCGCGCCGGGCACACCGGGCGGCGGCGGGGTCGAGGGGCCGCCCCCACGCGTACCGCGCGGCGGCACGACGGCCTTGCTGGTGGTCGCGTCCGCGATGTCACCGGCCCCGGGCGCGCCGGCCCCGGGCGCGCCGGGCACGGGCGTACCCGGGGCCGGGGCGGGGGTCCCCGGCACAGGGGTGCCGGGCGCGGGAGTACCGGGCGCGGGAGTACCGGGCGCGGGAGCCCCCGGCACAGGGGTACCGGACGCGGGAGTACCCGGCGCGTCCGCTGCCTGCGCCCCCGGCGCGGAACCGGCGGCGCGCGGCGAGTCCAGCCCCGGGACGATCGCCGTCGGCGGCAACTGACTGCCACCGGACATCAGCGCGGTCGGCGCGTCGGCGGGCACGACCGGCGGCGGGGTGCCCTCGTCGTCGGCGCCCGAGAGCGGCGGCGCGAACACCGTGGCGGGAAGCGGGACCGAGCCCTCGTCCGAACCCGCGTTGGTGTCGGTCCCGTCCCACGGCGTGGAACCGGCGGGCACGCTCGGCGGCGACGCCGGAACGCCGTCGTTCGCGGTGGGCTCGTACTCGACCCGGCCCCCGCCCACAGCTCCGGACATGCCTCCGGCCGCAACTCCGGGCGCGCCCCCGCCCGTACCTCCGGTCGACGAAGGCGCGCCCGGGACCTCCGGGACCTCGGCCCGGCCGCCCCGGTCGTCCCGGCCGCCCTGCTCGTTCCGCTCCCCACCGTCGTTCCGGTCGTTCCGGTGATCGGGAATGCCCAGCTTGTCCGCCGCCTCCTGGAGCCACTCCGGCGGGCTCAACAGGAAGGAGGTCTGATTCAGATCGACCCGCTGCGGCGGCTCCGGAGCGGCCGGCGCGGCGGCGACCGTCCCGTACTCCTCCTCGTACCGCCGGATGATCTCGCCCACCGGCAGCCCCGGCCACAACGTGGCCTCACCGCTGTCCCTGGCGATCACCAGCCGCTGCCTGCCGCCGTCCGAGACCGGCCCCTCGGCACGGTCCTCGCCCCACACGACGAACCCCAGCTCGAACTCCCGCACCCGCACCTCCCGGTGCTGATACGCGGGTACATCGCCGTTGATCCACTCATCGGCGCGCTCCTGCGCCTGCGCGAACGTCACCATCGCGCTCATCCCTCCACCGGGACGGCCCGCGCGAAGCCACCGTCCACCATCAGGTTCGCCACGGTCTCCAGCTCCGGCGGATTGCCCGCCAGACGCTCCAGGAACGCATCGAAGTCGTCACCGCACGGCAGCAGCAGCCGGTCCACCCGCTCCTGCACGTTCCAGCCGTCCCGGTCCCGCGCGTCGTCGTACGCGCAGAACCACACCGAACCGGTACCGGAACCTTTCACCTTCACCGCGAGCAGACCGCCCTGGACGAAGGCGACCCCCAGGAAATCCTTGGTCAGATGGTCCCGCAGACACTTGTTCACATACACCAGATCGTTCACGGCGGCCTCCTCGCGCACCGTGAAGAACGGCTGATCGACCAGGAGCCCCAGCTGCGCGTCGAGCGCGGCGCCGACCGGCGCCGAACCACCCGCCGCCTTGAGGAACGAACGGTACGCACCCGGCAGCCGGTAGCCCAGGTCCTCCTCGACCCCCTGCACCTGCTGCTCGGTCACCGCCACGGCACCCTTCGGCAGACCGAAGTGCGCGGGCCGGGTCTCCTGCAACGGCCGGGTGCCCCGCTTGTCCTGGTCGACCTGCGTCGCCGCGAGACCCGCGTGATGCCTCAGCAGTGCCTTGACCTCGACCGGGATCAGCTCCATGCGCCGACCGCCGGGAACGTGGTGCCACGTCCAGCCGTGCGGCGTCGCGACCGCCGGAATCGTGTCCCACAGCTCATGACCGCTCGCCGCCAGCGCCGCGTTGGCCGAGACGTAGTCCGTCAACCGCAGCTCGTCCACACCGAACCCCTGCGGGGGCTCGGCGATCTCCGCGGCGGCGCGCGCGTACGGCGAGAAGTCCGGGCTCCCGTCCATGCCTATCCGCACACCCGCGGGATGCCGCGCCGCACGGACCGGATCCGGGAAGTGCACGAGCTGCCCGGCATAGGCCGCGTTCGGCGGCGCGGCCTGCTGCCCGGGCCGACCTGTCGTCATGGCGTTGCCCCCTGCTGCGTCTGGCTGGTGAGGACCGGCCTGCCCGAGGGGGACGGTCCGCGCACAGCCTATGCGGTGCCGCAAGCCCCGGAACCGCCCTGTTCCCCTCCTTTCCCCCCGCCCTCCCGACCGACCTCCGCACCGTCACGAACCGTCACGACCCCACGACGGACGAGCGACGACTCCCCGCCCCCCAGGGCGACACAAACCGCCGTAACCCCGCCCCAGCTTCCCCACCAGCCCGGACATTTGGCAGGCTGTCACCGCAACTCGGGGGCGTGCACACCACGCGGCCACCGCCGCGGGCACGGGAGGGAACAGCACCATGCACACCGCACGAACAGTCACACCCACCGGTACACCCGGGGATCCACGCCTCAGCTGGAGCAGCACCCGCACCGCTCACGCACCCCGGCTGCACCAGCGCCGCGACGGCATCCTCCCCGCGGTGGCCGCTGCCCTGTCCGTACGCGGCGAGACACTCACCTGCACCGCGGGCAAGGGCGACCAGCCCCCCGTGCTCCACCCCCTCGTACAGGACTTCCTCGACACCCTCACCAGCGGCCAGCGCGAACGGTTCACCGGCCGCTGCCCCGAGGCCATGCTGCTGTCCCGGCACCTCGCCGCGGCCGAAACCGCCCGCTCCAAGCGCGCCCGGCGCAAGCCCCTGACCAACGGCGAGGCCCGCCGCGCCCTCAAGCACTCCCGCCTCACCGCACGGCACATCCGCGAGGACGGCGACCCCCTGCACGGCAGCTACGCCCCGCCGTGCCGCTCCTGCACGGCGATGCTCGCCCACTTCGGAGTACGTCCCGTCGACCTCGCGACGGACGGGGCGGCGACCACCGCCGAGAAGGGCTGACCACGCGCCGATGCACGACCGAACCGACCTGCCCGGACAGACGGCCCCCGCGCACCCCGGCCCGGCCCGCTTCCCCGCCCCCGTCGACACCGCCCTGCGCTCCGCGGGCTGGCAGCCCGGCCGCTGGGACATCCGCCGGGCCGAGGAATGGGCCGACGCCCTGCGCGCCCACCGCTCATCCGCCGGCCACCAGCACGCCGTCTTCCCGGCGGCCGTGGAGGCATGGGCGGAGTTCGGCGGACTTCACATCAAGGCCACCGCACCCGGCCGCCAGATCGCACCCGCGCCGGTACGCATCGACCCGATGAGCGGCCTGCACCTCGCCCGCACCCTCGGCGACCTCGGCCGGGCCCTGGAGACCGAGCTCAGCCCCCTGGGCGAGGAGGGCGACGGACAGGCGATCCTCGCGATCGACGCCGAGGGCCGCGTCTACAGCATCGACCACACCGGCGACTGGTACCTCGGTCCGGACATCGACCAGGCCCTGACCAGCCTCGTCACGGGCATCCAGCCGGAACGCCTCACCGCGGGCTGACCCCCCGCTCCGGCCCCGGCGACAGCAACAGCAACCGACCGTCCGACGACGGCCCGGTGGGACCGGCACGGCCCGGATCGAACGGCCGCGGCCCCGCACACACCCCGGACCCGACCTCGACGCGCCCCCGCGATCAGGCGGACGCGACCCCCGGGTCCGGCAGCACCGCCGACACCCGGAAACCCCCCGCGTCCGTCGGACCCGAGACGAACACGCCCCCGAGCCCCAGCACGCGCTCCCGCATGCCGACGAGCCCGTTGCCCCCGCTCGGCAGCCCGGCATCCGCCGTCGCGGCGTCCGACGGACCGTTCTCCACCTGCATCGCGACCTCCGAGCCGCGGTGCGCCAGCCGTACCCACGTCCTCGCGCCCGCCGCGTGCTTGTGCACGTTCGTCAGCGCCTCCTGCACCACCCGGTATGCGGTCTGCTCGACCTCCGGCGCGTACGGGCGGGCCTCGCCGTCCACCGACAGCTCCACCGTCATACCGGCCGCCCGGGACTCCCCGACCAGCTTCTCGACCTCGGCCAGCCGGGGACCGTCCTCCACCGCCGCCGCCTCGGCCGCCGCGGCCGCCGCCCGGCCGACCGAGGCGAGCGGCACCTGCGCCCGCGCGGGCCCGGGCACCACCGACTCCCCCGCCCGCAGCACCCCGAGCATCTCCCGCAGCTCCGTGAGCGCCTGCCGCCCCATGTCACCGACCAGCGCCGCGTTCCGCACCGCCTTCGCCGGGTCCTTCAGCGCCACGGCCTGGAGCGCGGCGGCGTGCACCACCATCAGGCTCACCCGGTGCGCCACCACGTCGTGCATCTCACGGGCGATCCGGTGGCGCTCCTCCGTCCGCGCCCACTCGGCCCGCTCCTCGGCGCGGTCGGCGAGCAGCGAGAGCTCCTGCTCCAGTGAGTCCGCCCGCTCCCGCAGGCTCTCCATCAGCCGCCGCCGGGCCCCTATGTACAGGCCGAGCAGCACGGGCGGCGCGGTGAGCCCCAACGACATGAAGAGGGAGATCAGCGGGACGTACCCGTCGCCCGGCCCGAAGTCGGCCTGGTCGGCGACGCTCTGCCGCATCCGGACGTACGTGACGATGAACGACCCCGCGAAGGACATCCCCGCCAGCACGACCGTGATCCGGCGCGGCACCTCGGAGGCGGCCAGCGTGTAGAGGCCGACCAGCCCCATCAGGAAGCCCATGTCGGCGGGTGCCGTCGCGATCGCCACCAGCACCACGGCGATCGGCCAACGCCGCCGGACCACCAGCACGGCCCCCGCGACCAGCCCGAACACCACGCCGACCGGCACCGGCAGCGCGGCGTCGCGGGCGAAGTCCACCCCTTCCCACCCGCACTCCAGCGCCGACAGGAGCGCGAGCCCCACGTCCAGTGCGACACTCCGCCGCCGTCCCCACCACGCATAGCCGCGGGCAGTCGCACCCACGGCTTCCCGGTGTTCCCCCGTTGCGGTCATACCGCCCAGCCTACGGGCGCACGCACCTCATTTACGGGCGACCTGGACAGCACGCGCGTCCCTCGAACGAAGACGGAACAGTCAGTTATCGCCTGAAATAGCGAATCGAGCAGGCTTTCGCACCGGACGTCCGCATTCCGGACGACGCTCGGCGCATGACGGAAATCACGAGCAAGTACGCCGACTTCGAAGGCCTGCGCGCCCAGGCCGTGGCCCTTCGCCGCCAGGGGCTGAGCCGCCGCCAGATCCGCGACCGGCTCTTCGTGGGCAACAACGACATCCTGAAGCGACTCTCAAGCGGCGCGAGGCGGAACGACAACGAACCAAACAGGCGGCGACGGAGGAAATCGGGACGCTGAGCCCACGCGAACTCTTCCTGCTCGGCGTGGGGCTCTACTGGGCGGAGGGCTCCAAGGCCAAGCCGCACCGCCCACAGGAGCGAGTCACCTTCGTCAACAGCGACCCCCACATGATCGAGGTGTTCCTCGCCTGGCTTCGCCTGTTGGGCGTGCGGCCGGATCACCTCCGGTTCCACGTGCACATCCACGAGACGGCCGACGTCCCGGCGGCGGAGCAGTTCTGGCAGGCCCTGACGGGCGCCGACGCCTCGGCATTCGGTAAAACGTCCCTCAAGAAGCACTCCCCCAGGACCAACCGGAAGAACACGGGTCCGGCCTATCGGGGCTGTCTCGTCGTACGAGTCCTGAAAAGCGTCGACCTGTACCGTCGCATCGAGGGCTGGTGGTACGGCATAGTAGGAGCTGCCTCGACGCCCGATCATGAAATTCGGGCATAGCGGACGAACTATCCCGGGTCGTCTAATGGCAGGACAAATGGTTTTGGTCCATTGAATGAGGGTTCGATTCCTTCCCCGGGAGCCACGACACGGGCCCCGACCACCAGGTCGGGGCCCGTACGCATGTCCGCACGCGTACCACCCGCCCGTCCACCCACCGAGCCCCCACAGGCCCCCCGGTATCCTTCGGATGTCCACCACCCGAAGCCGAAGGGCATTTTTGTGAGCTCCGAACGCCCGGCAGCCGTCGTCGTCCTCGCAGCGGGTGAGGGCACCCGCATGAAGTCGAAGACACCCAAGGTCCTGCACGAGATCGCCGGGCGTTCGCTCGTCGGACACGTCGTCGCCGCCGCCCGCGAACTGGACCCGGCCCACCTCGTCGTGGTCGTCGGCCACGAGAGCGAGCGGGTCACCGCACACCTCACCGCCGTCGACGACCGACTGCGCACCGCCCACCAGGCCGAGCAGCGGGGCACCGGCAACGCCGTGCGCGTCGGGCTCGACGAGCTCGGCGGGACCGTCGAGGGCACCGTGATCGTCGTCTGCGGCGACACGCCGCTGCTGTCCGGTGAGACGCTCGCCGCGCTCTCGGCCACGCACACGGCCGACGCCAACGCCGTCACCGTGCTGACCGCCGAGGTCCCCGACTCCACCGGTTACGGGCGCATCGTCCGCGACCCGGCCACCGGCGCGGTCACCGAGATCGTCGAGCACAAGGACGCGAGCGAGGCCCAGCGGGCGATCCGGGAGATCAACTCCGGGGTCTTCGCGTTCGACGGCCGGCTGCTCGCGGACGCGCTCGGCAAGGTCCGCACGGACAACAGCCAGGGCGAGGAGTACCTCACCGACGTGCTGTCCATCCTGCGCGAGGCCGGTCACCGGGTCGGCGCCTGCGTCGCCGGCGACCACCGCGAGATCCTCGGCATCAACAACCGGGTGCAGCTGGCCGAGGCCCGGCGGCTGCTGAACCAGCGGCTGCTGGAGCGGGCGATGTCGGCCGGTGTGACCGTCGTCGACCCCGCGTCCACGCTGATCGACGTCACCGTCACGTACGAGCAGGACGTGATCGTGCACCCGGGCACCCAGCTGCTCGGCACCACGCACCTCGCCGAGGACGCCGAGGTCGGGCCGAACTCCCGGCTCAAGGACACCCGCGTGGGCGTGGGCGCGCGCGTGGACAACACGGTCTCCGACGGGGCCGAGGTCGGCGAGGGCGCGACCGTGGGCCCGTACGCCTACCTGCGGCCGGGCACCAGGCTCGGGACGCGGTCCAAGGCCGGCACGTACGTGGAGATGAAGAACGCGACGATCGGCGAGGGCACCAAGGTCCCGCATCTGAGCTATGTCGGTGACGCGACGATCGGCGACCACACCAACATCGGTGCCGCGAGCGTGTTCGTGAACTACGACGGTGTGGCCAAGCACCACACCACGATCGGCTCCCACTGCCGTACCGGTTCGGACAATATGTTTGTGGCTCCCGTCACGGTGGGGGACGGCGTTTACACCGCCGCCGGCTCGGTCATCACCAAGGACGTACCGCCCGGCTCGCTGGCCGTCGCCCGTGGCCAGCAAAGGAATATCGAGGGTTGGGTGGCTCGCAAGCGTCCGGGGAGCACCGCCGCGCAGGCGGCTCAGTCGGCCGCCGCGGGGCACGACAGCGAAAGCTGACCGGAAACAGGCACGCCGTGCACGGCGTACCGTGATAGGTGCTCACCCCATTTCGGCTGGCTCGTCGCACATTGGGACACGTGCGCGGTGCCAGGAACATGTCTGAGGAGACTGTGCTGTGACCGGGATCAAGACGACCGGCGAGAAGAAACTGATGCTCTTCTCCGGCCGCGCCCACCCCGAGCTGGCCGAGGAGGTCGCGCACCAACTGGGTGTCGGTCTCGTGCCGACGAAGGCGTTCGATTTCGCCAACGGTGAGATCTACGTCCGCTTCCAGGAGTCCGCGCGCGGCGCCGACTGTTTCCTGATCCAGAGCCACACCGCTCCGATCAACAAGTGGATCATGGAGCAGCTGATCATGCTGGACGCGCTGAAGCGCGCGTCGGCCCGGTCCATCACGGTGATCGTGCCGTTCTACGGTTACGCCCGGCAGGACAAGAAGCACCGCGGTCGCGAGCCGATCTCGGCGCGTCTGGTGGCCGATCTGATGAAGGCGGCGGGTGCGGACCGGATCCTCACGGTGGATCTGCACACGGACCAGATCCAGGGCTTCTTCGACGGTCCGGTGGACCACCTGTTCGCGCTGCCGATCCTGGCGGACTACGTCGGGGCGAAGGTGGACCGTACGAAGCTGACGGTGGTCTCGCCGGACGCGGGCCGGGTGCGGGTCGCGGACCGCTGGTGCGACCGGCTGGACGCGCCGCTCGCCATCGTGCACAAGCGCCGTGACAAGGACGTCGCCAACCAGGTGACGGTCCACGAGGTGGTCGGCAACGTCAAGGGCCGGGTCTGTGTCCTGGTGGACGACATGATCGACACCGGTGGCACGATCTGTGCCGCCGCCGACGCGCTCTTCGCGCACGGTGCCGAGGACGTGATAGTGACCGCGACGCACGGTGTGCTGTCGGGTCCGGCCGCGGACCGGCTGAAGAACTCGAAGGTCAGCGAGTTCGTCTTCACGGACACGCTGCCGACGCCGGGCGAGCTGGAGCTGGACAAGATCACGGTGCTGTCGATCGCGCCGACGATCGCGCGCGCGGTGCGCGAGGTGTTCGAGGACGGTTCGGTCACCAGCCTCTTCGAGGAGCAGTAGCCACCGGCCGGCATACGGTCCGGAAGATCCACTTTGGGGTGCGGCCTCCGCGCCGGGTAGACTCAGCGAGTTGCTCGGCGAGGGAGGCCGTACTCATGTGTACGGCGGTCCGTTATCGACGCGCTCTTCGTAGCAGGCCTGTCGTGGGCCGGGTGACCGTTCGTTTTCCGTCACCTCACGAGGAGTGCAGTCATGGCTGAGGTCAAGCTCGCCGCCCAGGTCCGTACCGAGTTCGGCAAGGGTGCCGCCCGTCGCGCCCGTCGCGACGGCCTGGTTCCCGGGGTCATCTACGGTCACGGTGCCGAGCCGGTCCACGTCACGCTGCCGGGCCACGCCCTGATGATGGCGCTCAAGACGGCCAACGTCCTGATCGGTCTGGACATCGAGGGCAAGAGCGCCCTGGTCATCCCGAAGGCCGTGCAGCGCGACCCGCTGAAGGGCTTCCTGGAGCACGTCGACCTGCTGACGGTCAAGCGCGGCGAGAAGGTCGACGTCGAGGTCGCGGTGCAGGTCGAGGGCGACCTGGCTCCGGGCAGCAACCTGCTGGAGTACGTGATGAACACCCTGCGCATCCAGGCCGAGGCCACCCACATCCCCGAGTCCGTCACGGTCTCGATCCAGGGTCTGGACGCCGGTGCGTCGGTGCTCGCCAAGGACATCCCGCTGCCCGAGGGCTCCGCGCTGGTGGACGACCCGGAGGCCACCGTGCTCCAGGTCCTCGCCGCGCAGGCCGAGGAGCCGGCCGCCGAGGGTGCCGAGGGTGAGGGCGCCGGGGCCTGAGCCTCGTCCGCGAGCTTCGCCGACCTTCACTGACGGGGCGGCGGTTCCCGTGTCCGGGACCCGCCGCCCCGTTTCCCTGTTGAATCCCTGTCGATCGGGCCGTCCGGGTCTTCCGGGGCCCGGGGCCGTTCCGTATGCGAGGAGACCGAGCGCAGATGTCCGACGCCACCGCCCCCTGGCTCATCGTGGGCCTGGGCAATCCCGGTCCCGATTACGCGGCGAACCGGCACAACGTGGGTTTCATGGTCGTCGACCTGCTCGCCGAGCGGATCGGCGGGAAGTTCAAGCGGGCGCAGAAGGCGCAGGCGCAGGTGGTCGAGGGCCGTATGGGTCCGCCGGGGCCTTCGAGCCGGCGGGTGGTGCTGGCGAAGCCGATGTCGTACATGAATCTGTCCGGTGGCCCGGTCACGGCGCTGTGCGACTTCTACAAGGTGCCGGTGGACCGGGTCGTGGCGGTTCACGACGAGCTGGACATCGACTACGGGACGCTGCGGCTGAAGCTGGGGGGCGGCGACAACGGGCACAACGGGCTGAAGTCGATGACGAAGTCGATGGGCGCGGGGTATCACCGGGTGCGGTTCGGGATCGGACGGCCGCCGGGGCGGATGCAGGTCGCGGACTTCGTGCTGAAGGACTTCTCGTCGGCGGAGCGCAAGGAGCTGGCGTATCTCGTGGACCGGGCGGCGGACGCGGTGGAGTGTCTGCTGGCGGAGGGGCTGGAGCGGGCGCAGAGCGCGTACAACTCCTGACGGTCCCGGCCCGCCGCACCCGAAGCCCGCTATCCGGCCCGCCGCACCTGAAGCCCGCATCCGGCGTGCGCGCCCGACGCCCGTGTCTCACGTCCGGACCTGATGTGCGCGTCCCGGACGACGGCCGCGGTGGTGCGCAACTGCTGACATTCCTGGCGGTAAGCCGTGTTTTTCGGGCGCGAGTTGACCGGGCGTGCCGCTCTGTCCAAGGATCGCTGCCCATGAAGCGGAGCTCCTCCCACCGCGCCGTGGTCCATGCCCGTACCGCCGCCATGGGCTGTGTCGTTCTGTTGCTGCTCGTCGCGGGGGTGCGGTCCTCGTGGGATTCGGCGCACCACATCGTTCTGGGCAAGGGCCGTGAGCACGGGACGATGACGGTGACGGGCTGTGGTGCGGATGTGTGCACGGGGCCGTTCACGCCGTCGGGGCAGGCGGTCGCGCGGTCCCGGGTGACGGTCGAGAAGTCGGTCGGGGCGCGGCGTGGTGATCGTTTCCCGGTGGTGGTGCGGCCGGGTACGGATGATGTGGTGCGTGCGGGGGTGGCGGGTTTTCTGCACGCGTGGGTGCCGTTGGGGGGTGCGCTGGTGCTGGCCGCGTTGGTGATCGGGGGCGGTATGCGGCTGTCCCGGATCGCGTGGGGTACGGGGATCGCGGGGGCGGTTCTGCTGGCGGCGGTGTTCTTCGCGTTGTAGTGCCGTGACCGGCAAGGTTTGCCCGGAAGGAGCGGCGTCCGGTGCGTGCGATCGCAAGGCGGCCGAAAGCCCTCGTAGCGGGCTACGTGGGCTTTCGGCCAACGCCGCGAGCGTGCGTGCCGGACGGTGCGACGGGGCAAACGTTGCCGGGAGCGGCAGTAGTTCCATGCCGCGATGTCGACGGCGTGGCGCGCGGTCATGTCGCCCTGGCGGAACCGCCCCCGTGGGCCCGGGTGCGGGGTGTGGGGTCAGCCGGTGTTGCGCAGGCCGGCGGCGACTCCGTTGACGGTGAGGAGCAGGGCGCGGGCGAGCAGCGGGTCGGGGTCCTCGCCGCGTGCGGCCGCTTCGCGCTGGCGGGCCAGGAGGGAGNGGCGAGGGCCGGGGATGCGGCGCCTCCGATGACGCCGGTGGTGGCCAGCGCCGCGACGCCGGCGATCCTCGCGCTGCCGCGCGTCAGTCGGCCGGGGGCACGATGCTTCCCGGTGGCACGGGTGAACGCCATGAAGTGGCTGATCCTTTCCAAACGTTGCCGGGAGCGGCAGTAGTTCCATGCCGCGATGTCGACGGCGTGGCGCGCGGTCATGTCGCCCTGGCGGAACCGCCCCCGTGGGCCCGGGTGCGGGGTGTGGGGTCAGCCGGTGTTGCGCAGGCCGGCGGCGACTCCGTTGACGGTGAGGAGCAGGGCGCGGGCGAGCAGCGGGTCGGGGTCCTCGCCGCGTGCGGCCGCTTCGCGCTGGCGGGCCAGGAGGGAGACCTGGAGGTAGGAGATGGGGTCGAGGTAGGCGTCGCGGATGGCGAAGGTCTGCTGGAGGACCGGGCTGGTGCCGAGGAGTTCGGTGGCGCCGGTGACCTTGAGGACTTCCTGGACGGTGAGGGCGTGTTCGGCCTCGATGGCGGTGAAGACGTGCTTGAGCTCGTCGGGGACGAGGGTGTCGACGTAGTGGCGGGCGATGCGCAGGTCGGTCTTGGCGAGGGTCATCTCGACGTTGGAGATGAAGTTGCGGAAGAAGTGCCAGTTCTCGTGCATCTCGTCGAGGACGGTGTCGAGTCCGGCTTCGCGCAGGGCCTTGAGGCCGGAGCCGACGCCGTACCAGCCGGGGACGATCTGGCGGGACTGGGTCCAGCCGAAGACCCAGGGGATGGCGCGGAGTCCGTCGAGTCCGGCGCCCGAGTCGGGGCGTCGGGAGGGGCGTGAGCCGAGGTGGAGTTCGGCGAGCTGGTCGACGGGGGTGGAGGCGAAGAAGTAGGCGGGGAGGTCGGGGTCCTCGACGAGCCTGCGGTAGGCGTCGTGGGCGGCGTCGGAGACGGTGTCCATGGCCGCGTCCCAGCGGGCGAGGGCCTCGTCGGACTGGCGGGGCGCGGTGTGCAGGGCGGATGCCTGCAGGGTGGCGGCGACGGTCAGTTCGAGGTTCTCGCGGGCGAGGGCCGGGATGAGGTACTTGTCGGAGATGACCTCGCCCTGTTCGGTCACCTTGATCTCGCCTTCGAGGGTGCCCCAGGGCTGGGCGAGGATCGCGTCGTGGGAGGGGCCACCGCCGCGGCCGACGGTGCCGCCGCGGCCGTGGAAGAGGCGCAGGCGTACGCCGTAGCGGTGGGCGACGTCGCGCAGCCGGCGCTGGGCGCGGTGGATCTCCCACTGGGAGGTGGTGATGCCGCCGAACTTGGAGGAGTCGGAGTAGCCGAGCATGACCTCCTGGACGTCGCCGCGGAGCGAGACGAGGCGTCGGTAGGAGGGGTCGGCGAGCATGTCGTCGAGGATGACGTCGGCGGCGCGGAGTTCGTCGGTGGTCTCCAGGAGGGGGACGATGCCGATCCTGGCCCAGCCGGCGTGGAGGTCGACGAGGCCGGCCTCGCGGGCGAGGACGGCGGCGGCGAAGACGTCGTCGGCGCCCTGGCACATCGAGATGATGTAGGACTCGATGACTTCGGGGCCGAAGCGTTCGAAGGCTTCCTTGATGGTGTGGAAGACGCCGAGGGTCTTCTGTCCGGCCGCGTCGAGCGGTGCGGGGGTGGGGGCGAGGGGGCGGCGGGAGCGGAGTTCCTTGGCGAGGAGCTTCTGCCGGTAGTCGCGGGGCATGTCGGCGTAGCGCCAGGATTCCTCGCCGAGCCGGTCGAAGAGCTGGCCGAGGGCGTGGTGGTGGGCGTCTGCGTGTTCGCGGACGTCCATGGTGGCGAGCTGGAGGCCGAAGGCGGCGAGGGTGCGGATGGTGCGGTCCATGCGGCCGTCGGCGAAGAGGCCGCCGCGGTGTTCGCGCAGGGAGGTCTGGATGAGTTCGAGGTCGGCGAGGAGGTCGGCGGTGCCGAGGTAGTCGCAGCCGGGGCGGTGGGGTGTGCCGCCGGCGAGGCGTTCGCGGGTGTTGACGAGCTTCTGGCGGATGCAGGTGGCCTTGAGCCGGTAGGGCTCCTCGGCGTTGAGCCGCTTGTAGCGGGGGCTGATCTCGGGGAGGTGTTCGAGGTCGGCCTGGAGGGAGGTGAGGAGCTCGTCGGTGGCGCCGGTGTAGCGGATGGAGTTGGAGAGCTGGGCGCGCAGGTGGTCGACGAGTTCGAGGGCGTCGGTGATGCCGTGTTCGTGCTGGAGGATCAGGACTTCGCGGGTGACGTCGGGGGTGACGTTGGGGTTGCCGTCGCGGTCGCCGCCGATCCAGGTGCCGAAGGTGAGGGGGCGGGTGCCGGCGGGCAGTTCGACGCCGACGCGTTCGAGTTCGGCGGCGAGGTCCTCCAGTACGTCGCCGACGGCGCCCATGTGGAGTTCGTCGAGGTAGTAGATGGCGTTGCGGGCCTCGTCGGCGGGCTCGGGACGGACGACGCGGAGTTCGTCGGTCTGCCAGATGAGGTCGATGTTCTCGGCGAGGCGGAGGTCCTGGCGGCGCCGGTCGGCGTCGATGACGGGGGTTTCGAGGAGCTCGGCGATGCGGCGGAGCTTGTTGAGGACGGAGCGCCGGGCGGCCTCGGTGGGGTGGGCGGTGAAGACGGGCCGCACGTTGAGGTGCTTGACGGTCTCGCGCAGGTGCTGCGGGTCTGCGTCCTTGAGGCGGTCGGCGGTGCGGGCGAGGACTCCGCCCTCGGCGGCGCGCCGGTCGCGCATCTCGCGGGCGCGGTGGACCTGTTCGGTGACGTTGGCGAGGTGGAAGTAGGTGGAGAAGGCGCGGACGAGGCGCGCGGCGGTCTCCAGGCCGGTGTCGCCGAGGAGTTCGGCGGCGGCCTCTCCGTCGGTGCGGGTCAGGGCGCGCACTCGCTCGACGAGGTCGAGGAGCTCCTGGCCTTCCTGGCGTACGAGGGTCTCGCCCAGCAGGTCGCCGAGGCGGCGGATGTCGGCGCGCAGCTCGGGGCTGGCGGCGTGGGTCTGGTCGGCACTGCTCACAGTGTGCGGCTCCTTGCAGTGAATGAGGAGGTGCGTCGCGTTGCGGCTCCCGCACGAGGGTGGCGGCGGGAGTCGCGCGGGCACGGGGTCTCCGGGGCCGCGGCCGGCAGCGGTGCTGGGGCCACCCCGGAAAGCAGAGTGCGGACCGCGCTGTCCGACTCCACCAGGATAGGTGTCCATGCCGTCGGCATGGCTGGCGGCCCGTTCGGGTTTTCCCCACCCGGACGGTCGTCGCGCTCTCGTGCGGCGGGTCTCCGCGCTGCCATACTTACGTAACCGTAGGTTACGGAACCGTAGCCGGGACTGTCCGTCGTACTCCTCATCCCCAGGGGACCCCCCATGAACACCAGCCCCGCTGTGATCGACGACACCGAGCCATCGTCGGCCGTTGATCAGGCCCTTCCGTCCGCCACGCTGGGCGGGGACAGCAAACGGTCGATCGAGCAGATCACGCTTCTGCTGTTCATCGTGGTGCCGTTCCTGGCGCTGGCGGCGGCGGTGCCGTTGGCCTGGGGCCGGGGGGTGAGCTGGCTGGACCTGGGTCTGCTGGTGGTGATGTATTTCATCGGCTGCCACGGCATCACGATCGGTTTCCACCGCTATTTCACGCATGGTTCGTTCAGGGCGAGGCGTCCGTTGCGCATCGCGCTGGCGGTGGCGGGTTCGCTGGCGGTGGAGGGGCCGCTGGTGCGGTGGGTGGCGGATCACCGCAAGCATCACCGTTTCTCGGACGCGGAGGGCGATCCGCATTCGCCGTGGCGGTACGGCGAGACGCTGCCGGCCCTGCTGAAGGGGCTGTGGTGGGCGCACATCGGCTGGATGTTCGACGAGGAGCAGACGCCGCAGCAGAAGTACGCCCCCGATCTGATCAAGGATCCGGCGATCCGCGGGATCTCCCGCCACTTCGTGACCTTCACGGCCGTGTCGCTGGCGGTTCCGCCGCTGGTGGGGGGTCTGGTGACGATGTCGTGGTGGGGCGCGGCGACCGCCTTCTTCTGGGGATCGCTCGTGCGGGTGGCCCTGCTGCACCATGTCACGTGGTCGATCAACTCGATCTGCCATGCGGTCGGCAAGCGCCCGTTCAGGTCCCGTGACCGGTCGGGGAACGTGTGGTGGCTGGCGGTGCTGTCGTGCGGCGAGTCGTGGCACAACCTGCACCACGCGGATCCGACGTGCGCGCGGCACGGCGTGGAGCGGGGGCAGATCGATTCGAGTGCCCGGCTGATCCGCTGGTTCGAGAAGCTGGGGTGGGCGTCGGACGTGCGCTGGCCGAACGCGTCCCGGATCGCGTCCCGGCGTATCGAGTCCCGCCGCGACCCCGCGTGCGGCGACGCGGCATGATTGACGACGTGGCCACCGACTCCAGCACCAGCAGCGAGAACATCCGTCCTGCCTTGACCCGGCGGGCCCGCCGGGTCAGGATGACCGGCAAGGAACGCCGCGAACAACTGTTGGACATCGGTCGCACCCTGTTCGCCGACAAGGGTTTCGAGGGCACCTCCGTGGAGGAGATCGCGGCCCGTGCGGGTGTCTCGAAGCCGGTGGTGTACGAGCACTTCGGCGGCAAGGAGGGGCTGTACGCGGTGGTGGTCGACCGCGAGATGCGCCGCCTCCTCGACATGGTGACGGGCGCGCTGACGGCGGGGCACCCGCGTGAACTGCTGGAGCAGGCGGCGTTCGCGCTGCTCGACTACATCGAGACGTACACGGACGGTTTCCGCATCCTGGTCCGGGACTCCCCCGTCGCCCAGTCGACGGGCACGTTCGCGTCCCTGATCAGTGACATCGCCACTCAGGTGGAGGACATCCTGGGCCTGGAGTTCAAGGCCCGCGGCTTCGATCCGAAGCTGGCCCCGCTGTACGCGCAGGCGCTGGTCGGCATGGTGGCCCTGACCGGCCAGTGGTGGGTCAACGCCCGCAGGCCGAAGAAGGCGGAGGTCGCGGCCCATCTGGTGAACCTGGCCTGGCACGGGCTGGAGAACCTGGAGTCGAAACCTCGGCTGGTAGGACACCGCAAGAGCTGACACCGGGCGGCCGGCGGGCCCGGCCGCCCGGTGCGCCGCGGTCGTTCGTCGGCCGCGACGCACCGGATCGACGTCATGCCAAAGGCGCCGAGGGAGCTGCGGCGCTCCCGCCGCCTCCCGTTCATCGCCCGGCGGGTCCTGTCGGCTCCAGGAACTCCAGCCGGTTGCCCACCGGGTCGTGGCTGAAGAAGCGCCGGTGGCCGGGCAGCTCGTCGTCCCAGCCCACTTCCGCGCCGTGCTCCTTCAGCCGGGCCGCGTACGCCTCGATGTCCGTGACGCGCAGGCCGGGGTGGGCCTTCCTCGCCGGGCGGAAGTCCTGTTCGACGCCGATGTGGAGCTGGACCGGGCCCGCCTGGAACCAGCAGCCGCCGCGGGCGGCGAGGGCCGGGGGCTTGGGGATCTCGGTCATGCCGAGGGCGTCCGCGTAGTACGCGCGCAGCGTGTCCTCGGATCCTGCCGGGGCGGCCAGCTGGACATGGTCGAGGGCGGCGATCATCACTTCTCCTCGGGGGTCGCGGGGCGGCGGTCGGTCCGGGTCCTGCTCCGGGTCTCCTTGTGGGCCACGGCGAAGACGCGGCGGAACGGGAGGACCGTGCCGTGCGGGCCCGCCGGATAGGCGGTGCGCAGCAGGTCGCGGTAGGCGGTGAGGAACTCCTCACGGGCCTCGGGGTCGTCGGCGAGGGCGGTGAGGACGGGGCGCAGGCCGGTGCCCTTCACCCAGTCGAGCACCGGGTCCTCGCCGGGCAGCAGATGCAGGTAGGTGGTCTCCCAGACGTCGGCCGTGACGCCGGGGACGGTCAGGGCGTCGAGGTAGGCGGCGGGGGTGAGCACCGCGTCGGTGTGGCGCAGTACGCCGCCGAGGCGGTCGCGCCAGCGCGGGGAGTCGGCGAGTTCCCGCATCAGGACGTGGGTGGGCTGGTCGAAGTTGCCGGGGACCTGGAGGGCGAGCGTGCCGCCGGGGGTGAGGGCGTCCAGCCAGACGGGGAAGCGGGCGGCGTGGCCGGGGACCCACTGGAGCAGGGCGTTGGAGACGATCAGGTCGTACGGCTCGGCGGGGGCCCAGGTCGCGGCGTCGGCCTCGGTGAAGTCCAGGAGGGGTCCGGCGTGGGTCCGGGCCCGTTCCAGCATCTGCGGGGAGTTGTCGTAGCCGGTGATGCGGGCCCCGGGCCAGCGGTCGGCGAGGAGGACGGTGACGTTCCCGGCGCCGCAGCCGAGGTCGGCGACGCGGGGTGCGGGGGCTGTCGGCGGGTCGGGGACGCGGGCCAGGAGGTCGTGGAAGGGGCGGGTGCGGTGGTCGGCGTGGCGCAGGTACTGCTGCGGATCCCAGACGGGTGCGGTCATGGGACCAGCATCGCGCCAGATTTAACTCGATGTCAAGATACTTGAATTCGAGATACTTGAGTTCAAGAGACTTCACGTCGACAGATCCTCTACACTGAGCGGTATGGAGGACGAGGTCGACCGACTGGTCGCTGCATGGCGCCGCGAGCGCCCCGACCTCGACGTGGAACCGCTTGAGGTACTGAGCCGCGTCTCCCGACTGGCCCGTCATCTGGACCGGGCCCGCCGCATCGCGTTCTCCGAGCACGGCCTGGAGCCGTGGGAGTTCGACGTGCTGACGTCGCTGCGCCGCGCGGGCGCCCCCTATCAGCTCTCCCCCGGCCAGTTGCTGACGCAGACCCTGGTCACCTCGGGCACGATGACCAACCGCATCGACCGGCTGGCCAAGAAGAACCTCGTGGAACGGCTGCCGGACCCGAACGACCGCCGGGGCGTGCTCGTCCGGCTCACCGCCGAGGGACGCGACAAGGCGGATCAGTCGCTGGCCGGGCTGCTCGCCCAGGAACGCGCCATCCTCGCCAGGCTCTCCACCCGCGAGTGCGCCGAACTGGCCGGGCTGCTACGCCAGTTGACCGCCCCGTTCGACAACATTCCCGGATAGGACGTTCCCGGTGAGGGCGGGGTCGTCCGGTTCCAGGTCGACCGGGCCGATGCCCGCCCGTCGCGCCAGCGCGACCGCGGCCAGGGTGGAGTGCACGTCCAGCTTCCCCAGGACGTTCTGCATGTGGGTGCGCACCGTGTGCGGCGAGAGGAAGAGGCGCTCCGCGACCGCCTTGCGGCCCAGTCCCGCCACCATGCAGCGCAGCACCTCGCGCTCGCGCGGGGTCAGCGACTCGACGAGCCGCTCGCTCTCGGTGCGATGTCTGCGGGCCGCGGTCAGCTCCCGCAGGACGCCGGTGAGCAGGGCCGGGGGCAGGTGCGTCTCGTCGCGCAGCACCCCTCGTACGACCGTGAGCAGCCGCTGCAGCGAGCAGTCCTTGGCGACCCAGCCGGATGCCCCGGCCTGGAGCGCCAGGGCGGCCCGGTGCGGGTCGTCCTTCTCGGCGAGCACCACCGTGCGCACCGACGGCCGGGCGGAGTGGACGCCCGCGACCAGCGAGATCCCGTCCACCGGCGCGGTCTCCCCGGCGCGCGGCGCCGGGTCGGGCGCGGGTGCGCGGCGCCCGCCCACCGTCGCCAGGGCGCCCAGTTCGGCGTCGATCAGCATCACGTCGTAGCCGCGCCCGTCGGCGGCCGCCCGCTCCAGGCAGCGCAGCGCCGCCGGGCCGCTGCCCGCCGCCGACACCTCCACGTCGGGCTCGGCCGCCAGCGCGGCCGCCAGTGATTCGGCGAAAATACGGTGGTCGTCCACCACGAGAACCCGGATACGGGCCACAGGCACCCCCATGCTGCCTCTGTTGCCGGGCCACCCCCGGCCCGCCGAAGGAACGCAACGACGCGGGTACGGCCGCCCGGACCGGGGAGTTGGACCGCAGTCCCACGGCCGCCGCCGTGCTGTCGACTGCCACCCGCCCCGGGCGCCGTACCCGACTGTCTCGTACCCCTGAATCGGCACCGGCCCCCACCGGTGCTGTGCATCAGGGTACGGCGGGGCGACCGGCACCGAGGGCGATTCCCAGAACTGACCGGCACCGGTCGGTCGTTGGCCGATGCCGGTCGGTCCGTGGGCGGTGAGGGTTCCTCCGCGGGCGGTTCGTGGCCCGTACATGACGGTTCGTGGTCCGCACTCGGGGTTCGGACCGTGCGCGACGGTTCGCGTCCGTACGCGGACGGGGGGTGGGCTCAGGCGAGGCGGCGGGCGCCCACGGAGGGCACCGCCGGGAAGATCCTCGGCTCCGTGTGTCCCGCCGCGGCGAACGCCGCCGTCAGGGACTCGGCGACCTTGTCCGCCGACGCCTCGTCCACCAGGACGATCGCCGAGCCGCCGAAGCCGCCGCCGGTCATCCGCGCGCCGTGGGCCCCGGCCGCGCCCGCCGCCGACACCACCAGGTCCAGCTCCGGGCAGGAGACCCGCAGATCGTCGCGGAGCGAGGCGTGCCCCGCGTCGAGGACCGGGCCCGTCGCGCGCACGTCGCCCGCGTCGAGCAGCGCGATGACCTGCTCCACACGGTGGTTGTCGCTCACCACATGGCGCACGCAGCGCACCACCGACTCGTCCACGCCCGCCCCGGCCAGGGTCTCCAGGGCCGCTCCGAGACCCTCGTACGGCAGCTCGCGCAGGGTGCGCAGGCCGAGCGCGGCGGCCCCCGCCTCGCAGGCGGCCCGCCGCTCGGCGTACGCGCCGTCGCCCAGCGCGTGCTTGACCCGGGTGTCGACGACCAGCAGCCGCAGCCCGTGCGCGGCCAGGTCGAAGGGGACCTGGCGCTGGGTGAGGTCACGGGTGTCGAGGTACAGGGCGTGGCCGTCGGTGCAGCAGGCGGAGGCCATCTGGTCCATGATCCCGCACGGCACGCCGACGAAGTCGTTCTCGGCTCGCTGCCCGAGGACCGCCAGCTCGGGGGCGGAGAGCCCGAGCCCGAAGAGGTCGTTCAGGGCGAACGCGGTGACGACCTCCAGGGCGGCGGAGGAGGAGAGACCGGCGCCGGTGGGCACGGTGGAGGTGAGGTGGATGTCCGCCCCGGTGACCGGGTGGCCGGCCTCGCGCAGCGCCCAGACGACTCCGGCCGGGTACGCGGCCCAGCCGTGCCCCTGGTGCGGGGCGAGTTCGTCGACCCGGAGGCTCACGACCCCGTCCGGCACGTCGGCCGAATGGAGCCGCAGTTCGCCGTCGGTGCGGCGGGCGACCGCGGCGCGCGCGGTGTGCGGCAGGGCGAGCGGCATGACGAAACCGTCGTTGAAGTCGGTGTACTCGCCGATCAGGTTGACCCGGCCGGGCGCCGCCCAGATCCCCTCGGGGGCGCGCCCGTACAGCTCGGTGAAGGCCGCGGCCGGGTCGGTGTCCTCCGCGGGGGCGGGGGCGGTGCCGACAGTGGTGGTCAGGGGGTGCTGCGCGGTCATGGTGCGGTGGGTTCCTCTCGGCGGGCGAACGTCCAGGCGTCGGCGACGATCCCGGCCAGGTCGGCACGCGACGGCGTCCAGCCGAGCCGTTCCCTGGCGGTGGTGGCGGAGGCGACCAGCACGGCGGGGTCGCCGGCCCGGCGTGGACCCGCGGTCTCGGGCACGGGATGGCCGGTGACCTCGCGGACGGTCTCGATGACCTCGCGCACGGAGAAGCCGTTGCCGTTGCCGAGGTTGCAGATCAGGTGCTCGCCCGGGGTGGCCGCGTCCAGGGCCAGCAGATGCGCCTCGGCGAGGTCGGCGACGTGGATGTAGTCGCGGACGCAGGTGCCGTCGGGGGTCGGGTAGTCGTCGCCGTACACGGCGATGGACTCCCGCTGCCCGAGGGCGACTTGGAGGACGAGCGGGATGAGGTGCGTCTCGGGGCAGTGCCGCTCGCCGCAACCGCCGTACGCCCCCGCCACGTTGAAGTAGCGCAGGGAGACCGCCGCCAGTCCGTGCGCGGCCGCCTCGCCGCTGATCATGTGGTCGACGGCGAGCTTGGTGGCGCCGTAGGGGTTGGTGGGGGCGGTGGCGTCGGACTCGGTGATGGGGGTGGTGGCGGGTTCGCCGTAGGTCGCGGCCGTGGAGGAGAAGACCAGGGTCCGAACCCCGGCGTCCCGCATCGCGGCGAGCAGCGCGACGGAACCGCCGACGTTGTTCACCCAGTACTTCTCCGGGTTGGTGACGGACTCGCCGACCTGCGAGAAGGCGGCGAAGTGCAGCACCCCGTCGTAGGAGGGATCCAGCCACTTCGCGGCGTCCTGGATCCGGCCCTCGATGAACTCGGCCCCGTCCGGGACGCCCTCCCGGAACCCGGTGGACAGGTCGTCGAGAACGGTGACCGCGTGACCGGCCTCCAGCAGATGCTGGGCGACCACGCTGCCGACATATCCCGCACCGCCCGTGACCAGGTACTTCTTCTGGGGCTTGCTCACTCGCTCGCTACCTCTCGCAGTCGCTGGGCCGCGGCCTCCGGCGGCACATCGTTGATGAACACGTTCATGCCGGATTCGGAACCCGCGAGGAACTTCAGCTTGCCGGAGGTACGTCGGATGGTGAAAAGCTCCAGATGCAGCCCGAAGTCCTCCCTGCCGGGTGCCTCGAACGGGGCCTGGTGCCAGGCCGAGATGTACGGGGTCGGCGGCTCGCCGGGGCCGAAGATCCGGTCGAACCGTCGCAGGAGTTCCAGATAGATCTGCGGGAACTCGGCGCGCGCGGCGTCGTCCAGCTCCCGCAGGTCGGGGACGCGGCGGCGGGGGTAGAGGTGCACCTCGTACGGCCAGTGGGCCGCGTACGGCACGAAGGCGATCCAGTGTTCACCGGGGATGACGACCCGCGAGCCGTCGGCCTCCTCGCGGTCCACCACGTCGTCGAAGAGGTTGCGGCCGGTCGTGGCGCGGTGGGTGGCCGCCGAGCGGAGCATCAGCTCGGTGCGGGGGGTGACGAACGGGTACCCGTAGATCTGCCCGTGCGGATGGCCGAGCGTGACACCGATCTCGGCGCCCCGGTTCTCGAAGCAGAACACCTGCCGGACCTGGGGAAGCCGGGCGAACTCGGCGGTGCGGTCGGTCCAGGCCGCCAGGACCAGGGCGGCCTGCTCCTCGGTGAGGTCGGCGAACGACGCGTCGTGGTCGGAGGTGAAGCAGACGACCTCGCAGCGGCCGGAGTCACCGGCGAGCGAGGGGAAGCGGTTCTCGAAGACGGCGACCTCGTAGTCCGCCTCGGGGATCTCGCTGCGCCGGCCGTCGCGCGAGGGGCAGAGCGGGCACTCGTCGGCCGGCGGGTGGTAGATGCGGCCCTGCCGGTGCGAGGCGATGGCGACGCTGTCGCCGAGGAGCGGGTCCCGGCGGATCTCGGACGAGGTCGACACGGCGCCGAGGGGCCGCTGGTCGACGGCGTCGCGCACGACGTCGTCGTGGCTGTCGTAGTAGAGCAGCTCCCGGCCGTCGGCGAGCGTCGTGACCGTCTTCTTCACCAGACTCCTCCAAACACAATCAAACATAATGAATCACAAGTCAACATTGACGTCAACGGCGGCATCGGAGGTGCGGCACGGGGGCCGAGGTGTGGGCGGAGGGCGTGAAGGGGTGCCGCGCAGGCGGGGTGCGCGGCCGGGAAGGAGTGCGTACGAATGCGCCTCAGCGGGTTACGGGCCCGGCCCCTCCGGACGGGAACGGGAACGGGCGGAGAGGACCGGCAGCGGGTCCGGGGCCGGGCCAGGGCCCGGGCCCGGGAGCGTCAGCCGGCTTCCGGCCGTCCCTGCCCCGGGACCGTAGCGGCCCGGTCCAGCAGCCCCGTGCGGGCCGCGAGCGCCGCGGCCTCCAGCCGGGAGCCGACGCCCAGCTTCATCAGCACCCGCTGCACATGCGTGCGCGCGGTGCTGGACGCGATGCGCATCCCCTCCGCGATCAGCCGGGTGTCCTCGCCCTCGGCGACCCGCACCAGCACCTCGACCTCGCGCGGGGTGAGCATCCGGAGCAGCCGCTGCCCCTCGTCGTCCGGTGCGGCGGCCGGGTCGAGCAGCTCGGCGAAGGCGCATTGCAGCAGTTGCGGCGCCACCGCGGCCTCCCCGGCGCGCGCCTTGGTCATCGCGCGCTCGACGCCCTCCATGCGCTCGTCGTGACGGACGTATCCCGCGGCGCCCGCCGCGAACGCCGCCGCGATCCCGCGCGGGCTGGGCACCGGGCCGAGCACCACCACGGCCACCTGCGGGCGTTCCCGCCGGATGCGTACGACCGGGTCGAAGACGCCGGGTTCGGCGGGTTCCGCGGTGCCGAACAGGCAGACCTCGGGCACCCGGCTGATCACCAGTTCCGCCGCCCCCGCGGTCGGCGCGACCGCCGCGAGCACCCGGTGGCCCCTCAGTTTCAACGCCGAGGCGAGCGCCTCGGCGAGCAGTCGGTGATCGTCGATCACCATGAGCCGCACACCCATCGAGCACACCCCCGTAGCACTGGCGCCAGACCCCCCGGCCCACCATGACCCGGCAAGGTACACGCTCGTCCGGCACCGCGGACGCCTTATCGGCCAAAGGACACGGATGACTGATCTCGTTGCCCTCACGACCAGTTGACGCCTCGTCATGTCCAACGGGCGCTGCTACAATCGCCCGCCGCCGAGGACGGGCGGCGGCTGGGGCGACGACACTCGGCGACGCGGGCCCCAAAACGCGTACGGGGGTGGTGTCCGACGGACGGACACCACCCCCGCGAACCGCGCCCGGCGGTTACTTCCGGCTGAAACCGACGAACAGGCGCCGGTCCGTGTCCAGGGAGCCGTGCGGCTTGCTCACGAGAGTGCCGGACAGGTACAGATGCCCGTCCTCGTAGAGCATCTCGGAGTAGTCCGGCGTGAAGCTCCTCTCCACGTCACGGATGGCCTTGTCGCTCGGGTTCTCCATCAGCAGCGTCTGCTTGAACGTTCCGCCGTCGATGGAGACGATCTGGCCGCCCTTGTCGTACGGGGGCAGCTTGTACGCGATGATGTTGCCGCCGTCCATGCGGAGCGGGAACATCGTGTACCGCTCGCCCGCGTCGGCCCGGTCGCCGGTCGGCTTGCCGGTGGTGAGGTCGAACGAGACGATCTCGTTGGTGTCGCCGTAGTCGCTGGTGCCCTCGTGGTCCTCGGTCGGCACGTAGATGCGGTTGTTGCCGACGGCCACCTTGCCGCAGGACTCGACCTGGGTGGAGGCGCAGCGCGCGGCGTACTTGTCGCCGTCGGCCGCGATCCTGGTGAGCAGCTTGCCGGTGGAGGCGTCGATCGAGAAGAAATCCGAGATGCCGCTGCCGTCCCCGGCGGTGTCGCCGACGTCGGCCGCGACGACCAGCGGCTTGGTGGAGACGATGCTCGCGTAGTCGACGCCGGGCGGCATCTTGAACGAGGAGATCGGGGCGCCGGTGGTCGGGTTCAGCGCCTGGACGACGAGCTGCCGGTCGTCGTACCCGCCGCAGCTGCGGACCACCGCGAGCGCCTCGCCGCCGCCGTACCCGCGGTCGGAGCAGCCGTCGGCGCTCGCCTTCGGCTTCCAGCGCTCGGCGCCGGTGTTCAGGTCGAAGGCGGCGCCGCCCTCCAGGCCGCCCGCGGCGACCGTGGTGCCGCTGACCGTGACCTCCGCGAACCTGACCGCAGCGTCACCGCTGGTCTCGGCGGTCACCGACTTGCTCCACATGAGCTTGCCGGTCTTCAGGTCGAGCCCGCCTATCTGGTTGCACGGCGGGTACTTCTTGTCCTTGGTCGGCCTGCCCTCCTCGAAGACGACGGCCGTCTTGTAGTCCGCGGACATGTGCCGGGAGGCGGCGCAGAGCTGACCCGCCAGCGGGATGGACCACAGCTTGGTGCCCTTGACCCGGTCGTAGCCGACGATCTCGTTCAGACCGGTCTTCACGTACGCCTTGTCGGTCAGCCAGGAGCCGTTGAGCTTGGTGACGTCGGTGACCTTGGGCAGCGGCGCCTGGAAGGCGACCGCGGCCTTGGGGTCCGTCGGCGCCTTCTCCTTGCCGCCGCCTCCGAGGGTGCCGCCCGTGCCGTCCTCCTTGCCGCCGGTGCCGCCGCTGGACCGGGACGCCTGGTCCTTCTTGTCGTCGTCACCGCCGCTGGAGCCGTACCAGATACCGGCGACGACGATCAGCACCACGGCGACCGACGCCGCGACGATGATCTGCATCTGGGTGCTGAACTTCTTGCGCCCGCCCCCGTCGCCGTTCTGCTGCGGCGGGTGCTGCATGGGAGTGGTCGGGTAGCCGTAGCCCTGCTGCGGCGGCCGGCCGGGCGGGAAGCCGTAGCCCTGCTGCGGGGGCTGACCGGGCGGCAGCCCCTGCGGGTAGCCGTAACCGGGCTGGGGCGCGCCGCCCTGCGGGTAGCCGTATCCCGGCTGGGTGGGCTGGCCGGCCGGGTAGCCGTAACCGGGGCCCGGCTGCTGCTGCGGGCTCTGCGGGGCACCGAAACCGCCCTGCGGGGGGTTCTGCGGGGCACCGGTTCCGCCGTGGGGCCCGCCCGCGGGCGGAGCGGCGTCGGCGGGCGGCGGCGTCGGGGCGCCGAAACCGCCCTGCGGCGGGTCCTGGGGTGCACCGAAGCCACCCTGCGGGGGATCCTGCGGTGCGCCGAAACCGCCCTGCGGCGGGTTCTGCGGGGCGCCGGTTCCGCCCTGGGGCGGTTCGTTGGGTGGCTGGGGCGGCTGCGTCATGACGTACGTACCTCGGGGGGAAGGGAGTCGTTGGGGTCGGGGCCGACGGGGACGGACGCTCCGGTCGCCGCGTCGGCCGGTCGTGATCGGCGAGGGCTTCCGGAGCGTCGGAGGTCCGCCCCGAAAGCCCTTGCGGACCGTCAGTTGCCGAAGGCCATCATGGTCTTCGTCTCCAGCTCTTCCTTGTCGTTGCTCGCGCTGACCCGGCCGCTCGCGACGAAGCACCGGCCGTCCGCGTAGACGACCTTCGAGTTGTAGAAGCTGCTCTCGATCCTGGCCGTCGACGCGGGGTGGCTCAGCAGCATCTTCGGCGTGCCGCCGGTCGGGGCGAGGGTGGCGATGCCGCCGCCCTTGCTGTAACCGGCCTCCACGTAGAGCAGCACGTCACCGCCCTCCATGCGCAGCGGCTTGATCACGCTCTCGGCCGGGGCCGCGGCCTTCCACTTGGTCTTGCCGGTGTTCAGGTCGAACGCCACGACCTTGTTCGTACGGCCGAGGCCGGAGTCCGGCGCGGTCGCCATGTAGAAGGTGTTGGCGTCGGCGGCGACACCGGTGCAGCCGTCCAGGGACTTGCCGAAGATGGCGAACGCGCTGCCGCAGTCCGGCGCGAACTTGTCGCCCTTGTCACTGGTGAGGCCGGTGCGGAACGTCCCGTTCTCCCTGAGGGCGAGGATGCTCCACTCCTTGTCCTTCTTCAGGGAGACGACCAGCGGGCTCACCGAGAAGACCCGGTCGACCTCCCACCCGCGCTTGGGCTGGTAGGTCCACCGGGGCTTCCCGCTGACCGGGTCGATCTCCTGGATCCGGTGCTGCGGGTTGTCGACGTCGCCGGTGCGGCAGTTGGAGGCGGCGATGAGCTTCGGGCCTCCGGCGAAGGCGAACGGCTGGCAGTTGCCCGGCTGCTTGCCGAACAGCTCCGTGCCGTCGCTGACCCGGTAGGCGTTGGAGTTGCCGGTACGGCCGACGGTGACCGTGTCCCCGCTGATGGCGAGCGAGATGTCCGACATCAGGTCCCAGATGCCGTTCTTCTTGATCGACTTCTTCCAGCCGGCCTTGCCGGTCTTCAGGTCGATCATCTGGAGGTCCGAGCAGTCCGCCTTGCTGGTGGTCCCGTTCTTGACACCGATGACCATCTTGCCGTCGGTGGTGGTCTGCGCGGGCGCCGCACACAGGTCGGCGGGCAGGTCCACCTTCCACTTCGGCTTGCCGTCGGTCACGGAGTAGCCGGATATGCCGCGGTACATGCCCTTGACGACGGTGTCACCGACGACCCAGGGGCCGTAGACGGTCGAGCCGTTGCGCGGCAGGTCGACGTCGTTCTTCAGCAGCCAGAGGACCTTCGCCTCGCCCGGCTTGCGCCCGGCGTTGAGGTCCTCGTCGACGACGCGTCCGTCGCCGCTGCCGTCACCCTGGTCGACGGACGGCGACGCGCTCGGTTTGCCGTCGTCGCTCTTCTCCGCGACGGGCTTCTTGTCGTCGCCGTCCCCGCTCGTGGCGACGTAGACGCCACCGCCGATCAGCAGGAGCGCGGCGGCCGCGGCGCCGGCGATCAGCGCGGGCTTCCGCTTGGACGCACCGCCCCCGCCCTGGCCGCCGGGGACCGGCGCGCCGGGGAACTGCTGCTGCGGGTAGCCGGGGCCGGGCTGCGCAGGCTGGCCGTACGGGCCCGGCTGCGCCGACTGGTTGTAGGTGCCGGGCTGCGTCGGCTGGTTGTACGGGCCGGGCTGCTGACCGTACGGACCGGGCTGCTGACCGTAGGGCCCCGGCTGCTGGTTGTACGGACCGGGTTGCTGGTTGTACGGGCCCGGCTGCTGGGGGTAGCCGTGACCGGGGGCGCCGGGCGCCTGACCGGGGGCCTGCGGGTAGCCGTATCCGGGCTGCGCGGGCGGCGGGGTCTGCGGAGCCGGTGGGGTCTGCGGGGACGGCGGGGTCTGCGGCGGCAGAGGGCTCCCCGGCGGCGGCCCCTGCGGTGCGCCGAAGCCTCCCTGCGGCGGTTGCTGGTCGGGCGGCTGGCTCATCAGCACGTCCCCCTTCGTGCGGTCCGGTGCCCGTTCCGGTCTCCCCCGCGATTCCGAGAAGCACAAAGAGTCCGACAAGACTCCCCGAACTCCACGGAAAGGAGCGAATCGGGCATGGTTCCCGCGGTGTTACGACAGTCGAGCGGGGCTTCTTTGTACCACCCGCAACACCCGGCCCACCGGGTCGGTCCACCCCCTGTTCCCAAGGGAGAACCGCCCCGTGATGCCCTTGTTACGCCCCCGACCCCGGACCGGTCACGCCCCGGACCCCGGGCCGGACGGGTCCCCGGCCTCGGGCCGAGCGGGCGCGTGACCGTCAATTCCCGAAAGCCACCATGGACTTCATCGACATCTCTTCCTCATCGTTGATGCCGCTGATCGTCGTGTGCACCAGGAAGCTGCGCCGGTTCAGATAGACGACCCTGGCACTGGAGAAGCCCTCCTCCACGGTGTACGCCGCCGCCGGGTGCCGCAGCTCCATCCGCGGCGTGCCGCCGGTCGGCGGCAGGGACGCGATGCCGCCGCCCTTGTTCTTCGTCGCGCTCAGGTACATCAGCAGCCTGCCGCCCTCCACCTTCATCGGCATCAGGGTCTGACCGGCCGGTGCGGCAGCCTCCCACTTGGCCTTGCCGGAGTTCAGGTCGAAGGCTACGACCTTGTTGGTCAGGTCCTTCCCGACCGGTTTCGTCGCCAGGTAGACCGCCTGGTCGTCAGCTGCCACACCGAGGCAGTTGTCGAGGTTCTGGCCCCGGACGACGAATTCGTCGTCACACTTGGTCACGTAGTCGTCGGTCCCGCCGACCAGATGGGAGCGGAACGTCCCGTTCTCGTTCAGCACGACGATGGCCCATTTGTCCTCCTGCTTCAGCGAGACGACGAGCGGGCTGACCGAATAGAACTGTGAGACCTGCCAGCCCTTCTTGACCTTGTACGTCCACTGGACCTTGCCGGTGGCCGGGTCGATGCGCTGGACCTGCTGTTCCTTGTGGTCGTCGGCCGCCGTCTGACAGCTGGTGGCGGCGATCGCGACGGGGCCGCTCGTGAAGCCGAACGGCTGGCAGTTGCCCGGCAGCTCCCCGAAGAGCGGGGCACCGTCGCTGACCCGGAAGGCGTCCGTCCTGCTGGTCCGGCCCACCGTCACGGTGTCCCCGTTGATGGACATCGCGACGTGGGAGAACGAATCCCAGGTGCTCTGCCGCTTGTACTTCTTGTGCCAGCCGGCCTCGCCGGTGGTGAGGTCGACCATCTGCAGCGAGTCGCAGACCGCATTGTCCCCGCTACCGGATTCGACCCCGAGGACGATCTTGCCGTCGGCGGTGGTCTGCGAGGGCGCCGCACACAGCCTGGTCGGCAGATCAAGGCTCCACTTCCGGCCGCCGTCGGTGACGGAGTAGCCGGAGACCGTCTGATACATGGCCTTGACGATGGTGTTGCCGACGAGCCACGGCCCCTGCACGTCATAGCCGTTGCGGGGCAGGTCGACGCCGCCCTCCTGGAGCCACAGCACCTTGGCCTCGCCGGGCTTGCGCCCGGCGTTGAGCTCTGCGGCCTCCGCGCGCAGATCGTGGCCGCCGTCCCCGGTGTCCCCGTTCTTGCCGCCGCCCGCGCCCCCGTCACCGGCGGACGGGGAGGCGGTCCCGGGACCGCCGGTCGGCTTCGCCACCGGTCCCGCGCCGTCGCCGTCGCCCCTCGTGGCGATCCAGACGCCGGCTCCGGCCAGCAGCGCCACCGCGAGCACGCCCCCGACGACCGCGCCGCGCCTGCCCCGGAAGAACCCGCCACCGCCGGGCTTCGGCTGCGGCTGCGGCTGGAGTTGGGGTTGCTGTGGTGCCGGGTGGCCGTGGCCGGGCTGCGGCGAGTACGCGTACGGGCCGGGGGCGTACGGGCCCGGCTGCGCGGGGGCCGCACCATAAGGGCCCGGCTGCGGGGGCGGCGGGCCGTACGCCCCCGGCCCGTACGGACCCGTGGCCCGGGGCTGGTCCGGCGGCGGTACGGCGCCGGGCGGTACTGGGCCGGGGCCGAAACCGGCGGGTGGCGGCGAGGACGGCGTTTCCGGCGCCGACGCCGGGTCGTACGGAGCCCCGAAGCCTCCCTGCGGCGGTTGCTGGCCGGGCGGCTGGGTCATCAGCACGTCCCCCTTCGTGCGGATCGGACCGGCGGCTGGAGCCGTACCGGGCAAGGCTTCTTTCTACCACCCGCCTCACGAGCCCCGGCTGGACCACCAGCCACAGCGGTCACACCAGCCGTGCCGGGCCCGCCCATCGCATCAGTCCTGCCGCACAGGTCACGCACGGCACAAGTCCCGCACGCCGCACAGGTCCCGCACGCCGTACATGTGACGAGTGACGACGTATGCGGCGTGCGAGACGCGTACCGCACACGTCACGCGCGCTGCGGCCGGGCCCGAAGGGGTCAGGCGTCCTCGGCCAGTTCCAGCCAGCGCATCTCCAACTCGTCGCGCTCCGCGACCAGTTCGCGCAGCTCCGCGTCCAGCTTCGCCACCTTCTCGAAGTCCGTGGCGTGCTCCGCGATCTGCGCGTGCAGGGCGGTCTCGCGCGTCGCCACCTTGTCGAGCTGCCGCTCCACCTTCTGCAGCTCCTTCTTGGCCGCACGGGCGGCCTGCGGGGAGAGCGTCGCGGTCGGCGCGGCCTGCTGCCTGGCCGGTTCGGGCGCGGCGGAGGGGGTCGCGGCCTCCTCCATCCGCTGTCGGCGTTCCAGGTACTCGTCGATCCCGCGCGGCAGCATCCGCAGCGTGCGGTCGCCGAGCAGGGCCATCACCCGGTCCGTGGTCCGCTCGACGAAGAACCGGTCGTGCGAGATGACGACCATCGATCCGGGCCAGCCGTCGAGGAGGTCCTCCAGCTGGGTCAGGGTCTCGATGTCGAGGTCGTTGGTGGGCTCGTCGAGGAAGAGGACGTTCGGCTCGTCCATCAGCAGGCGCAGGATCTGTAGCCGTCGCCGCTCACCGCCCGAGAGGTCGCCGACCGGGGTCCACTGCTTCTCCTTCGAGAAGCCGAACTTCTCGCAGAGCTGGCCGGCCGTCATCTCCCGGCCCTTGCCCAGGTCGACCCGGTCGCGTACCTGCTGGACGGCTTCCAGCACCCGCAGGTTCGGGGCGAGTTCGTGGACCTCCTGGGAGAGGTAGGCCAGCCGGACGGTCCTGCCGACGGCGACCCGCCCGGCGGCGGGCTGGGTCTCGCCCTCGGTGCGGGCCGCCTCGGCGAGCGCCCGCAGCAGCGAGGTCTTGCCCGCGCCGTTGACGCCGACCAGGCCGATCCGGTCACCGGGGCCGAGCTGCCAGGTGAGGTGTTCGAGCAGGGTCTTGCTGCCCGCCCGTACGGTCACGTCCTCCAGGTCGAAGACGGTCTTGCCGAGCCTGGCACTGGCGAACCTCATCAGTTCGCTGGTGTCGCGCGGCGGCGGGACGTCGGCGATGAGTTCGTTGGCCGCCTCGATGCGGTAGCGCGGCTTGGAGGTGCGGGCGGGGGCGCCGCGGCGCAGCCAGGCCAGCTCCTTGCGCATGAGGTTCTGGCGCTTGGTCTCCTCGGTCGCGGCGATCCGTTCCCGTTCGGCGCGTGCGAAGACGTAGTCGCTGTAGCCGCCCTCGTACTCGTGGACGGTGCCGCGCTGGACGTCCCACATGCGGGTGCAGACCTGGTCGAGGAACCACCGGTCGTGGGTGACGCAGACGAGCGCCGAGCGGCGTTCCCGGAGATGAGCGGCCAGCCAGGAGATGCCCTCGACGTCGAGGTGGTTGGTCGGCTCGTCGAGGACGATCAGGTCCTGTTCGGCGATGAGCAGCTTGGCCAGCGCGATGCGGCGCCGCTCGCCGCCGGAGAGCGGGGCGATGACGGTGTCCAGGCCGTGTTCGAAGCCCGGCAGGGCGAGTCCGCCGAAGAGGCCGGTGAGCACGTCGCGGATCTTGGCGCTGCCCGCCCACTCGTGGTCGGCGAGGTCGCCGATCACCTCGTGGCGGATGGTCGCCTGCGGGTCGAGCGAGTCGTGCTGGGTGAGCACGCCCATGCGGAGCCCGCCGCTGTGGGTGACGCGCCCGCTGTCCGCCTCCTCCAGCTTGGCGAGCATGCGGATGAGGGTCGTCTTGCCGTCGCCGTTGCGGCCCACGACACCGATCCGGTCCCCCTCGGACACGCCGAGGGACACGTTGTCGAGCAGGGCACGGGTGCCGTACACCTTGCCGACCTGCTCGACGTTGATCAGATTGACGGCCATTTCGCTCCTGCCCCGGGGTTCGATCGACGTCCCAGGGTAGTCGGCCCGCAGCCGCGGCAACGCTCGGCGACCGGTCACGGGGGCGATACCGGCCCCCGGGGGCGGTCACGAGCGGCCCCGGATCCGGGAGGCGGTCCCGGATCCCCGCTTTTCCCCGCGCCTCTTCGTACCTCCCCGCGCCGGGTCCCTGAAGCGTTCGCGGTCGACGGGTCCGGGCCCGGCGCCGAGCACCGCGCGGCCCCGTGCGCACGGGGCCGTCAGACGACGATCGCGCCCGGCGCCGGGGACACCGCGGTCCGGGCGTTGCGGCAGGTCCCCGAAGTGAGCAGCGCCTCGGCCACCTTGCGTGCCGTCTCCTCGTCCGCCACCAGGAACGCGGTGGTCGGCCCGGAGCCCGAGACCAGGGCGGCCAGGGCGCCGGCCGCGGTGCCCGCGGCGAGGGTGTCGGCCAGGGCCGGGCGCAGCGAGAGCGCGGCGGGCTGGAGGTCATTGCCCAGGGCGCCCGCGAGGGCGGTGGTGTCCCCGGTCCGGAGCGCGTCCAGGAGCGCCGGGGTCGCGACGGGGGCCGGAACGTCCGTACCGGCGGTGAGGCGGTCGAACTCGCCGTAGACGGCCGGGGTGGAGAGCCCGCCGTCGGCGACCGCGAAGACCCAGTGGAACGTGCCGCCGACCTCGATCGGGGTCAGCCGCTCGCCGCGTCCCACGCCGAGGGCCGCGCCGCCGACCAGACTGAACGGGACGTCGCTGCCCAGTTCCGCGCAGATGGCGAGGAGTTCGTCCCGGTCGGCTCCGGTGTTCCAGAGGGCGTCGCAGGCGAGCAGTGCGGCGGCCCCGTCGGCGCTGCCGCCCGCCATGCCGCCGGCGACGGGGATGTCCTTGGCGATGTGGATGTGCACGTCGGGCTCGATGCCGTGCCGTTCGGCCAGGGCGATCGCGGCGCGGGCGGCGAGGTTCGTCGCGTCCAGCGGGACCTTCGCGGCATCCGGGCCCGAGCAGGTGATCCGCAGTTCGTCGGCGGGGGCGACGGTGACCTCGTCGTACAGGCCGACGGCGAGGAAGACGTTGGCCAGGTCGTGGAAGCCGTCGGGGCGCGCGGCGCCGACCGAGAGCTGGACGTTGACCTTGGCGGGTACGCGGACGGTGACGCTCACTCGCCACTCCCTGAAGCCGTGTTCGTGTTGTTGTCGTTCGTGTCCGTGTCCGCACCCGGCCCCGAGTCCTCGCGGGGCCTGTTCGCTCCCGGACCGGTCCCGCCCGGCTTGTTCTCGGCGATGGCGGCGAACTCCTCGACCGTCAGCGCCTCGCCCCGGGCCTGCGGCGAGATCCCGGCCGCGACCAGGGCCGCCTCGGCGGCGGACGCGGAGCCCGCCCAGCCGGCCAGGGCCGCGCGCAGCGTCTTGCGGCGCTGGGCGAAGGCCGCGTCGACGACCGCGAAGACCTCGGTCCGGCTCGCCCGCGTCGTGACGGATTCGGTGCGGCGGACCAGCGACACCAGGCCGGAGTCCACGTTCGGGGCGGGCCAGAAGACGTTGCGACCGATGGCCCCGGCCCGCTTGACGTCCGCGTACCAGTTGGCCTTGACCGACGGCACGCCGTAGACCTTGTTGCCCGGCCGGGCGGCCAGCCGGTCGGCGACCTCGGCCTGGACCATGACGAGGGTCCGCTCGATGGACGGGAACCGTTCCAGCATGGTCAGCAGCACCGGCACGGCGACGTTGTACGGAAGGTTCGCGACCAGCGCGGTCGGGGCCGGGCCCGGCAGCTCCCGGACCAGCATCGCGTCGGAGTGCACCAGGGCGAACCGGTCGGCGCGTTCCGGCATCCGGGCCGCGACCGTGGTCGGCAGGGCCGCCGCCAGCACGTCGTCGATCTCGACGGCGACCACCCGGTCCGCCGCCTCCAGCAGCGCCAGGGTCAGCGAACCGAGCCCCGGGCCGACCTCGACGACGACGTCGTCCGGGCGGACCTCCGCCGTGCGCACGATCCGGCGGACCGTGTTGGCGTCGATGACGAAGTTCTGGCCGCGCTGCTTCGTCGGGCGCACGCCCAGCGCGGCGGCCAGCTCGCGGATGTCTGCGGGGCCCAGGAGGGCATCGGGCTCTGTGGTGCTCACCCGGTAAGCGTACGGCCGTGCGGGAGGGGACTCGTCCCCGCGAGCGCCCGGCGCCCGCGCGAGGCCGCACCGCCCGGTGGCGGCCGGTGGCCCTCAGTAGTCGAAGGCGCGGGCGGTGTTGTCGGCGACGGCCTCGGCCAGGGTGTCCTCGTCCAGCCCCTTCACCTCCGCCATGGCCCGCAGCGTGATCGGGACGAGGTACGGGGCGTTGGGCCGCCCCCGGTAGGGCGCGGGCGTCAGGAACGGCGCGTCCGTCTCGACCAGGATCAGCTCCGTCGGGGCGACCGCGAGCGCGTCGCGCAGGGGCTGGGCGTTCTTGAAGGTGACGTTCCCTGCGAAGGACATGAAGTACCCGGCGTCCGCGCAGATCCGGGCCATGTCGGCGTCGCCGGAGTAGCAGTGGAACACGGTCCGCTCGGGCGCGCCCGCGTCGGCCAGCACGCGCAGCACGTCCGCGTGCGCCTCGCGGTCGTGGATGACGAGCGCCTTGCCGTGCCGTTTGGCGATCTCGATGTGGGCCCGGAACGACTCCTCCTGCGCTGCCATGCCCTCGGGGCCGGTACGGAAGTGGTCGAGGCCGGTCTCGCCGACACCGCGTACGTGGTCGAGCGCGGCCAGTGCGTCGATCTCGGCCAGCGCCTCGTGCAGGGCTGCCGTCCCGCCCGCCTCGCGCGCCCCCTGGCGCGACCAGCCTTCGGGATCTCCGTGCACGATGCGCGGCGCCTCGTTGGGGTGCAGGGCGACCGCCGCGTGCACGTTCGGGTGCGCGGCGGCGGTCTCGGCGGCCCACCGCGAGCCGACGACGTCGCAGCCCACCTGGACCACGGTGGTCACGTTGACCGCGGCGGCCCTGGCCAGGCTCTCCTCCACGGTCGCGTCCTGCATGTCCAAGTGGGTGTGCGAATCGGCGACCGGTACCCGGAGGGGCTCGGGCAACGGCGGGGCTTCGGAGCGGCTCATGCCGACGATCGTACGAGGGTCCTACGACGGCTCCCCGTACCAGCTCCCCGTACCCGGGCGATCCGCGCCCGGCACCTGATGCCGCGTGCCCGGCGGCGTCCGGTCACTTCCGGCGGCGTCCGGTCACTTCCGGTGGAACGCCGGTCACTTCCGGTGGAACGGATGCAGCAGGTTGGACAGCTGCCAGTGGTGCTGCTCGCCCTTGGGCGCTTCGATGACACCCCCGGCGCCGATGGGGCCCGCCGGGGCAACACGGTCCTCCGGACCGCCGGGGCCCTCCGCCGCGGCCCGGCCCGGCCGGGAGTGGTGCAGCAACTGCTGGACGGTCGACACCCGTCCGGCCCGCATTATCCGGACGACGTGACCGCCGCAGTTCACGCAGGTGGGCCTGGAGAGTGGCGAGGGCACTCGCTCTCCGTCCGCCTTGTAGATGATGAAGGGTTTACCGGAACCGTCGACGTGATGCTCTATCTCGTAGGACTGTTCCCAGCCGTACCCACACCTCATGCAAGCGAAGGCGTACGCCTCGTGCACGGTGGTTGCTGCGATCTCGCTCATGCCTGCTCCTTTGTCCTCCGGACCGGCACTCCGGGGAGTGGGTCCCCGGTCCAGTGGACGCCCGTACCGGCGGGAGCGCATCAGGCCCTGTCGAGTGTTGGAGCGGTTTTGGCCTTCTCATGGCAGAAAAGCCCGGTGCGCGGCTCGCACTTTGCTTTTTACGATAGTCCTTTGCCTTCCGCAGGGCCGGTTCGCGCCGCGTTCTTTGCCGCTACGACGGCGTCGAAGACCTCGCGTTTGGGCAGTCCCGCCTCCGCGGCGACGGCTGCGATGGCTTCCTTGCGTCGCTCCCCCGCCTCCTCGCGCACCCGCACCCTGCGTACCAGCTCCTCGGCGTCCAGTTCCTCGGGTCCGGTGTCGGCCGCGCCCTCGACGACGACGGTGATCTCGCCGCGCACCCCCTCGGCCGCCCAGGCCGCCAGATCGCCCAGCGGGCCGCGCTTCACTTCCTCGTAGGTCTTGGTCAGCTCCCGGCACACGGCGGCCCGGCGGTCGGCGCCGAAGACCTCGGCCATCGCCGCGAGGGTGTCGTCGAGCCTGTGCGGGGCCTCGAAGAAGACCATGGTGCGGCGCTCGGCGGCGACCTCGCGGAGCCTGCCGAGCCGTTCGCCCGCCTTGCGCGGCAGGAAGCCCTCGAAGCAGAAGCGGTCGACGGGCAGGGCGGACAGGGCGAGCGCGGTGAGCACCGCGGACGGGCCGGGCACGGCGGTGACCCTGATGCCGTGCTCCACGGCGGCGGCCACGAGCCGGTAGCCGGGGTCGGAGACGGACGGCATCCCGGCGTCCGTGACCAGCAGGACGCGGGCGCCGCCGGTCAGGGCCTCGACGAGTTCCGGGGTACGGGCCGACTCGTTGCCCTCGAAGTAGGAGACGACCCGGCCCGTGGTGTGGATGCCGAGCGCCTGGGTGAGGCGGCGCAGCCGGCGGGTGTCCTCGGCGGCGACGACGTCGGCCGACTCCAGTTCCGTGGCGAGGCGCGGCGGGGCGTCCGCCACGTCGCCGATGGGGGTTCCCGCGAGCACCAGCGTTCCGGTCGTGCCCGCCATGGCAGTCGTTCCATTCGTTCCGGTCGTTCCAGTCACATGGGCCATCCTCCCAGGCCCCCGAGAACCGCTGGGACCGCAGGGACCACCAGGACCACAAGGGCCACCAAGACCACCGGAACCGCAGGGACCACCAGGACCACCGGAACCACCAGGACCGCAGGGACCACCAGGACTCCGGTGACTGCAGGGCCCCTGGCCCCGTAACCCCCAGGGAATCCCGGGCCCCCTGGGACTCCCCGGGACGGATGACGCGGGACGGACGACGACGCCCGGACGGACGCGTCCCCTGCGTCGGCGCGGCGGTTCCCTACGATGGCGCGGTGACGAGTACTGCGCCCGACGCCCGGCCGGGCCAAGACGCCGGACATCCGCACGGCGAGGAATCGACCTCCTGGCAGCGACGGCTGCGCCGCTTCGGCCATGTGCCCCGGCCCGGGATCGGGCTGCGTGAGCGGCTGGTGCCTCCGTACGCGCGGCCCGGTGCCCAGCTGTGGGCGGTGCTCGGGATCTCCCCGGCCATGGCCGGGCGCCTGGTGCGGTGGTCCGCGTGGGGCGGTCCGCTGCTGGTGGCGCTGGTCGCCGGGGTGCTGCGGTTCTGGAGGCTGGGCAGCCCGCACGCGCTGATATTCGACGAGACGTACTACGCCAAGGACTCCTGGGCGCTGATCAACCAGGGGTACGAGGGCGACTGGCCCAAGAACATCGACAAGCTGATCCTGGAAGACCCGTCCAAGGTGACCGTCCCGGTGGACCCGGGCTATGTGGTGCATCCGCCGGTCGGCAAGTGGATCATCGGCTTGGGCGAGCAGCTCTTCGGCTTCACGCCGTTCGGCTGGCGGTTCATGGTGGCGGTGCTCGGCACGCTCTCGGTGCTGATGCTGTGCCGGATCGGACGGCGGCTGTTCCGTTCGACGTTCCTGGGATGCCTGGCCGGGACGCTGCTCGCGTTCGACGGTCTGCACTTCGTGATGAGCCGCACCGCACTGCTCGACCTGGTGCTGATGTTCTTCGTGGTGGCCGCGTTCGGGGCGTTGCTGATCGACCGTGACCGGGCGCGGCGCAGGCTCGCCGACGCGCTGCCGGTGGACGAGGAGGGGGTGCTGCGGCCCGACGTGGACGTGGCGGAGCATCTGCGGCTCGGGTGGCGCCCCTGGCGGATCGCCGCCGGTGTGCTGCTGGGGCTGGCCTTCGCCACCAAGTGGAACGGTCTCTACATCCTGGCCGCGTTCGGTCTGATGACGGTGCTGTGGGACGTGGGCGCGCGGCGGACGGCGGGCGCGATCCGCCCGTACACGGCGGTGCTGAAGCGGGACCTGCTGCCGGCGTTCGTCTCGACGGTCCCGGTCGCGGTCCTCACGTATGTCGTCTCCTGGACGGGGTGGATCGTCACCGGCAAGGGCTACTACCGCGACTGGGCACAGACCGACGGCAAGGGCGGCGCCTGGACCTGGCTGCCGGACTGGCTGCGCAGCCTGTGGCACTACGAGCACCAGGTCTACGAGTTCCACGTGAACCTGACCTCCGGCCACACCTACGAGTCCAACCCGTGGAGCTGGATCGTGCTCGGCCGGCCCGTGTCGTACTTCTGGGCGGAGCAGCCGGGCTGCGCGGAATCGGCGACCGGCAAGTGCTCCCGCGAGGTGCTCGCCATCGGGACGCCGCTGCTGTGGTGGGCGGCGTGCTTCGCCCTGGTGTACGTGCTGTGGCGGTGGATCTTCCGGCGCGACTGGCGGGCGGGCGCGATCGCCTGCGGAGTGGCGGCGGGCTGGCTGCCCTGGTTCCTGTACCAGGAGCGGACGATCTTCCTCTTCTACGCGGTCGTGTTCGTGCCGTTCCTATGTCTGGCGGTGGCGATGATGATCGGCGCGATGCTGGGCCCGGGGACGAGTGCGGTTGCTACGGACACGGGCGCTACGGGCACGGGCACGGGCACGGGAACTGGTGCGGGCCGGGAAACCGCTGCGGGCGCGGGCCTCGGACCGACATGGGAGACCGGCCCGCCGAGCGGTGATGTGTCGAGCGATTGGCGCCGGACGCTGGGGGCGGTCGCGGCGGGCGTGCTGGTGCTGCTGATCATCTGGAACTTCATCTACTTCTGGCCGATCTACACCGGCACCCCGATCCCGGACGACTCCTGGCGCGCACGGATGTGGCTGGACACCTGGATCTGACGAGCACACCCGGATCCGACGAGCACGCCGCCCCGGTCCGATCGCCACATCCTCGAATCGGAAGGTCGCCCGGACCTGAGCGGCACGTCTCGCGGATCCGACCGGCGTGCCCCGGCACGTCCCGATGCGTTCAGGCCGCACATATCCCGTTCCGATAACGGTGGTCCCGGTTGTCGATGGTGTCCCGTAGGGTGCCCAGCGGCATCCGCTTGAACACGTTCACTTGAACGCGTTCAAGGGGGGAACTCCTGGGGAGGGGACTGCAAGGGTGCGCAGTGGAGCGAAGGTGGCGATCGTCGGCGGCGTGTTCGCGGTCGTGGCCGGCGGGGTGGGTTACGGGGCGTACAACGTCCTGAACACGCTGAACGACGCCGACGGCGGGTCGGGCACGGGGACCACTTCCGCCGAGGTGCGGACGGGACCGGTCACCAAGGCGGAGATCGACGACGTGTCGAAGAGGTTCCTCGACGCCTGGGCGAGCGGTGACTCGGCCATCGCGTCGCAGCTCACCAACAACGCGACCGAGGCCGAACCGGTCCTCGCCGGCTACCGGGACGAGGCCCACGTCAGCCGGGCGGTGATCACCCCGGGCGCGGCGGTCGGCACGAAGGTGCCGTACACGGTGAAGGCGACCGTGTCGTTCGGCGGGAAGTCGAAGCCCTGGTCGTACGCGTCCGAACTGACCGTGGTGCGCGGTCGGACCACCGGCAGGCCGCTGGTCGACTGGAAGCCCGCCGTGATCCACCCGGAGCTGACGGCCGGTACATCGTTGAAGACCAAGGAGGCGTCGTCGCCGTCGATCGAGGCGGTGGACCACAACGGCAAGGTGCTCACCAGGGAGAAGTACCCCTCCCTGGGCCCGATCCTGGACACGTTGCGCGAGAAGTACGGGGAGAAGGCGGGCGGCACCGCGGGCATCGAGACCGTGATCGAGAGCGCGGAAGCGGGCGGCCCGGACAAGACCCTGGTCACCCTCGGCAAGGGCAGACCGGGCAGGCTGCGGACCACACTGGATGCGAACGCCCAGGCGGCGGCCGAGACGGCGGTGAAGAAGTACAAGCAGGCATCGGTGGTCGCGATCAGGCCGTCCACGGGGGCGATACGGGCGGTCGCCAACAACCCGGCCGACGGATTCAACGCGGCGTTCCTCGGCAAGCAGGCGCCCGGTTCGACGATGAAGATCGTGACCGCGGCGACGCTGATCGAGAAGGGGCTCACCTCCGCGAACCAGAAGATCGAGTGCCCGCCCACCGCGATGTACATGGGCCGCACCTTCAAGAACCTGGACGACTTCTCCATCCCGGACGGCACCCTGACGACGAGTTTCGCCCGGTCCTGCAACACCGCCTTCATCAAGCTGATCGACGACACGAAGGACGACGCGGCGCTCGCCAAGGAGGCCCGTGACGTCTTCGGGATCGGCCTGGACTGGCAGACGGGTGTTGCGACCTTCGACGGCAGCGTTCCGGAGGCCACCGGGGGCGAGGCCGCCGCCCAGTACATCGGCCAGGGCACGATCCAGATGAACGCCCTGAACGTCGCGTCCATCACCGCCACCGCGAAGAACGGCACCTTCCACCAGCCGATCATCGTCGACCCTGACCTCGACGGCCGCCCCATCGCCAGGGCCGCCCGTTCGCTGTCCCCGTCCGTGTCCCAGCAGCTCACCAACATGATGCGGCAGACCGCGAGTTGGGGCACGGGCAAGGCCGCGATGGCCACGGTCGGCGGCGACAAGGGGGCGAAGACGGGCTCGGCGGAGGTGGACGGCCAGGCCACGTCCAACAGTTGGTTCACCGGCTTCAGCAACGACCTGGCCGCCGCCGCGGTGGTCCAGTCCGGTGGCCACGGCGGCGACGCGGCGGGCCCGGTGGTGGCGGCGGTGCTGCGCGCGGGTTCGTGAACCGCGGCGGGCTAGGCGACGGACACGGCGGCGGAACAACGGAATGGATGTGCCAAGCTGTCGGCGGCGGGGCGCATGAAGCGTTGGCACTCCACGCCATGGCAGGAAGCAGGAGGAACTGTGTCCACCAGGCCAAGTGAAGGAGGAAGGGGAAACCCGAGCAGTCGCCCCGAGCGAGCCCAGGCCGGTGAAATACAAATGACGCGCTCCGGCCGTACTCCTTCCTCTCGGCAGCGCCAGTTCCGTCCCTGGCGCTGGTTCAGGCCCCGTGGATCGCGCACGTTCGTCCTCGGTGTCTGCGCATCCGTCGGCGGTATCACCGGCGGGATCAGAGGCGTGGCAGACCATGCCGGAGCCCCCCGGGTCCTTGGGCTGTTCGGCATCGGCCTTCTCGGACTCGTACTGACCATCAGTTACGTCGTGAACTACTCAAAGGAAAGATGAGCGCTTTCGGCATCCCCTCTCACTCGTCCTGGCGAGCTCGTGATCTTTTCTTTGGCGTGACTCCGTTGACCGGGGACCCGTTGGCTACTGGCTCGCACCACTGGTTGTTGACGCCGTCTGATTCCTTGAGAGTCGCGGTGACGACGAAGTGTCCCCGGGCGTGACGTGCCCGGTGGTGGCGCGGGGGTGCTGCGCGCGGGTTCGTCGGGCGGAGCACCGTGTGCGGGTTCGCGGGGCCGCAAGCGGTCGGGCGTCCCCCGTCACGCAGGCGTGCCATGGCCCTCGGTAGCGTGCGGACATGACTACTCCTGACGCCGCGAACAGCACCGCCACTACCCCGTCCGACGCCCACCCCCGATTCGCCGAGGCCCTGCGGGAGCTGGGGCTCGATGTCGAGGTACGCCGGTTCCCCGAGGCCACGCGTACCGCCGCCGAGGCCGCGGCCGCGATCGGCTGCGGGCTCGCGGAGATCGCCAAGTCGCTGGTCTTCGAGGCGGACGGCGTCCCGGTGCTGGTCCTGATGGACGGCGCCTCGCGGGTCGATGTCGAGCGGGTCCGCGCGGAGTTGGGGTCCGGGAAGGTCAGGCGCGCCAAGGCCGACCTCGTCCGGGAGACCACCGGGTACGCGATCGGGGGTGTGCCGCCCTTCGGGCACCGGACGAGGACCCGGGTGCTGGCCGACCGGGGGCTGCTGGAGCACGAAGTGGTGTGGGCGGCTGCGGGCACCCCGCACACGGTCTTCCCCCTCGACCCCGAGACGCTGATCAGGCACGCCGGCGCCACCCTGGTGGACGTGCGCGAGCGCTCCGCGTGACACCGCTGGTCGCGTTCGCCGTACTCGTCGCCGCGGTCACCCACGCCAGCTGGAACGCCATCGCACACGCGATCGAGGACAAGCTCGTCTCCTTCACCCTGATCTCCGGGGGCGCGCTGCTGATCAGTGCGGCGGCAGCCTGCTTCGTTCCGTTCCCGGCCGCCGGGGCCTGGCCGTACCTCGCGGTCTCGGCCGCTCTGCACGTGGTGTACATGCTGCTGCTGATGCGTTCGTTCACGCTGGGCGACTTCGGGCAGATGTATCCGATCGCCCGGGGCACGGCCCCGCTGGTGGTGACCGTCCTCGCCGCCGTCTTCGTCGGCGAACGCCCGGACGCCTGGGTCGCGGCGGGGGTCGCGGTGGCCTCGACGGGGCTGGTGGGGCTGGCCCTCTGGGGCATCCGCGGGTCCGGCGGGCGACCCGACTGGCCGGCGCTGCTCGCCGCCGTCGCGACCGGTCTGGCCATCGCCGGGTACACCACGGTCGACGGGGTCGGGGTGCGGGCCTCGGGCACCCCGCTGGGCTACACCGTCTGGCTGATGATCCTGGAGGGCCTGGTCATCCCGGCGTACGCGCTGTACCGGCGGCGGGGCGAACTCCTGGCGCAGCTGCGCCCGTACGCCGCCCGCGGGCTGCTGGGCGCGGCGCTGTCGATGGCCGCGTACGGTCTCGTCCTGTGGGCGCAGACCCGGGCGGCACTGGCCCCGGTCGCGGCGCTCCGGGAGTCGTCGATCATCGTCGGTGCGGCCATGAGGACGCTGTTCTTCAAGGAACGGTTCGGCGCGCCGCGCCTCGCGGCGGCGGGGCTGATGGTCGTCGGCATCGGGCTGATGCTCCACACGAGTTGAGCCGACGCGGGAAGGGGTGGCGTCCGACGGGGTGGGCCTGCGCCGGGGTGGGGCGCCAATGGGGTGAAAGGGGGCACACCCGCACCGCGCCCCCCGTCTCGGCGGGGGTGGTGGCTGCTTGGATTCCCAGGTCTCGCCCGCGCGCACCGCTCAGCACCGGACGCGCACTCCCCAGCACCGAAAGGGACACCACCATGCCCAAGCGCCTTCACCCCGCCAGGGTTCTCGCCGCTGCCGTACTGGCTGTGGCCGGCCTCGCCGCCTCCGGTCAGGCACCGGTCTCCGCGGCGCCCCTCCCCGGCCAGGACCTGATCAACAAGATGGACGGGAGCCGCCTGGCACTGCTCGGCAACAGCACCGCCGAGGGCGCCACCGGCATCACCCTGCGCGACCCCGCGTGGAAGTACAGCACCGAGCGGTGGGAGATCGACCTCTCCGCCTGGCAGGCGGACGCCCCCCACACCTACACCGCCACGCTGCGGAACGAGGCCGCGAACAAGTGCCTCCAGCCCGCTGCCGCGACGCCCCAGCGAGGGACCACGGTCGTCGTCCGGACCTGTGACGGTTCGCGGCTGCAGAAGTGGAGCCTGTACCCGGAGAGGGTCGGCGACAGTTACACGGGCTGGTGGATGTACCGCCCGATGGTGGACGAGAAGCTCGCACTCAGCCTGAACAAGTACAACGACGGCAGCTGGGACAGCCTCTACCTGAACATCGCCCAGCCCAGCTCCGACCGGCTGTGGCGCAGGACCACCGACGACACCCCGCTGGCCAACGGCTGACCCGTCGACCAGCGGTCGGCCCACCAGGCGTCGGTTGACCCGTCGACCGGCGGTTGACCCGTCGACCGTCGGCCGACCGTTCGCACGCCCCGTCGGTGCCCGTCGCCGCGTGGATCGCACGATGCCCGTCCCGCCGTACGACACGGTGGGGCGGGCATCGCGCGAGCACCCCGCTACTCCCCCGACATCGCCTTCCGGAAGCCGTAGTTGACGGCGGTCAGTCCGCCGTCCACCCGGAGCGTCGTCCCCGTGATCCAGGCCGCGTCGCGGGAGGCGAGGAACGCGACGGCGGACGCGATGTCCTCCGGCTCGCCGACCCGGCCGAGCGGGTAGAGGCCGCCGGCCCGGGCCAGTTCGGCGTCCTTGCCCGCCCAGGCGTCGGTACGGACCGTGCCGGGGGCGACCAGGTTGACGCGCACGCCGCGCGGTCCCGCGTGGCCCGCGAGGGTACGGGTCAGGCTGGCCAGGCCCGCCTTGGCGGCGCTGTAGCCGTGATTGCCGAAGTCCTGCTCGCCGTTGACCGAGCCGATGTTGACGATCGCGCCCCGCCCGGAGGCCACCAGGTGCGGGAGGGCGGCGCGGGCGCAGCGGTACGGGCCGGTGAGCGTGATGTCCAGGTCGCGCTGCCAGGACTCGTCGGGTGCGTCCTCGAAGAGCGGGGTGTCGGCGGTGCACGCGTACGCGTTGTTCACCAGCACGTCGAGGGAGCCGAACGCGGCGACCGCGTGCGCGACCGCGGCCTCGACCGCCGCCCGGTCGGCCACGTCGCAGGACAGCGCCTCGGCCGTCGCGCCCGTGGTGCGTATGGCGGCCGCGGTGCGTTCGGCGCGGTCGCCGTCCAGGTCGGTGACCAGGACCCGGGCGCCCTCGGAGGCCAGGCGGCGGGCCGTGGCCGCGCCGATGCCCTGGCCCGCTCCGGTGATGAGCACGCCGTATCCCTCGAACCGTGAATCGGCCCGAGGAGAAGGGGAGTCGGTGCGGGCGACGGGGGAATCGGAGGAAGCAGCAGGAGTCATGGCGCCGACCGTACTGCCCTGATCAGTGCCTGGGCACGGGGATCGGCGGTGACTCCCTTCTGCAGACCGTTCGTCACATAGCCGAGGGCGATGCCGGATTCGGGGTCGGCGAAGCCCAGCGATCCGCCCCGGCCGGGGTGCCCGAAGGAGCCGGGGGCCAGCAGCGGGGCGGCCGGTCCGTGCAGCATGTAGCCCAGTCCGAAACGGGTGTTGACGACCAGGACCCGGTCCGGTCCGGCCGACTCCTCGGTACGGGCCAGGGTGAGCGTGGCGGGGGCGAACAGCCGGTGCCCGTCGACCGGGCCGATCATCGCGGCGTAGCAGCGGGCCAGGGCACGGGCGGTGGCGATGCCGTTGGAGGCGGGGAGTTCGGCCGCCCGGTAGCCGGGGTCGTTCTCGTCGGGCAGTGGGTCGATGGCCCCGAAGGCGCGGCGGGTGAGGGACAGCGGGTCGCGGTACGCCTCGGCGACGGACCGCTTGGGACGCAGCCGCAGGGCGCCGCCGCCCGGCCCGTCCGGAGTCTCGACGGGACCGATCCGTCCCACCCGGTGCGCCTCGTCGTCCGGGAGGCCGAACCAGAAGTCCAGGCCGAGCGGGCGGGCGATCTCCTCGGCGATCCAGCGGCCGACCGTGCGCCCGGTGACCCTGCGCACCAGTTCACCGATGAGGAAGCTGTAGGTCTGGGCGTGGTAGCCGTGTCCGGTGCCGGGCTCCCACTGGGGACACTGGGCGGCGACGGCCTGCGGCCCGGAGATCCCGTCGGTGGCCTCGGAGGGGGTCAACGGGCAGTCGAGGGCGGGGATGCCGGCCCGGTGCGCGAGCAGGTGGCGGACCGGGACGCGTTCCTTGCCACCCGCCTTGAACTCCGGCCAGTACGTGCCGACCGGGGCGTCGAGGTCGAGCTGGCCGCGCTGGTGCAGCAGCAGCGGTACGGCGGAGGCGATGCCCTTGCCCGCGGAGCGGACGATCTGGACGGTGTCCACGGCCCACGGTTCGGTACCGTCGACGTCTCTCGTACCGGCCCACAGGTCGACGACCTTGCGGCCGTCCCGGTAGACCGTGACGGCCGCGCCACGTTCGCCGCGCTGCTCGAAGTTGCGGACGAAGGCGTCCCGGACCGGTTCGAATCCGGCCGCCACCGTGCCGCGTACGTCCACGCCTGCTCCTGCGCTCCCGCTCCCGCTCATCCCTCCATGGTGCATCCCTCCGGGGGCCGGACGGGTGGCGGGTCACCCGAAGTTCACGGACGGATTCGCGGACGGATTCGCGGGCGCGTTCGCGGGCGGATCCACGGACGGATTCGCGAGCGGGTTCGTGGACGGATCCACGGGCAGGCGCACGGACGGATCCGCCGGAAGCCGGCGAAAGGGCCGGCCGGCGCGGGCCGGAACGCTCAACGCCGCGTGGTGTCCACGGTGACGGAACGCGGATCGAAACCGAAGGGCAGCTCCAGGCGGTGGGCGCGCATCAGCTCCTCGTCACAGAGCAGGTCCTGGGTGCGGTCGTCGGCGGCGATGACGCCCTCGCTCAGGATCACCGAGCGCGGGCAGAGTTCCAGGGCGTACGGCAGGTCGTGCGTGACCATGAGCACGGTGACGTCCAGGGACCTCAGGATGTCGGCCAGTTCGCGCCGCGAGGCCGGGTCCAGGTTGGACGACGGCTCGTCCAGGACGAGGATCTCCGGCCGCATGGCGAGGACGGTGGCGACGGCGACGCGGCGGCGCTGCCCGAAGGAGAGGTGGTGCGGCGGGCGGTCCGCGTACGCCTCCATGCCCACCCGCTTCAGCGCCTCGGTGACGCGTTCCTCCAGTTCGGCGCCGCGCAGCCCGCAGGAGGCGGGGCCAAAGGCCACGTCCTCGCGGACGGTGGGCATGAAGAGCTGGTCGTCGGGGTCCTGGAAGACGATGCCGACGCGGCGGCGGATCTCCGCGAGGTTGCGTTTCTCCACGGGTAGCCCGGCGACGCGGACGGTGCCCACGCCCGCGTCGAGGATGCCGTTGAGGTGGAGGACGAGGGTGGTCTTGCCTGCTCCGTTCGGGCCGAGCAGCGCGACGCGCTCGCCCCGGCCGACGGTGAGGTTCACCCCGAAGAGGGCCTGGTGACCGTCGGGGTAGGCGTACGCGAGACCGCTGACCTCCAGCGAGGGCGCGGCGGCGGACGTGGACGTGGGCGTGCTCATACGGTCCATCCCAGCAGACATACGACGAGGGCGAGGACGGGGAGGGCGGCGGCGTACGCCCATTGGGTCCGGGAGGCCGTCACCTCGTCGATGACCGGCATGGAACCGGCGTAGCCGCGGCTGACCATGGCGAGGTGGACGCGTTCGCCGCGCTCGTACGACCGGATGAAGAGCGCGCCGGCCGACTTGGCCAGGACACCCCATTGGCGTATCCCACGTGCCTCGAAACCGCGCGAGCGGCGGGCGATCGACATCCGGCGCATCTCGTCGCTGATCACATCGCCGTAGCGGATCATGAAGGACGCGATCTGGACGAGGAGCGGGGGCAGCCTGAGCCGCTGGAGGCCGAGCAGCAGCGACCGCAGTTCGGTGGTGGAGGCGAGGAGCACGGAGGCGGCGACGCCGAGGGTGCCCTTGGCGAGGACGTTCCAGGTGCCCCAGAGGCCGGGGACGCTGACGGAGAGGCCGAGCACCTGGGTCTGTTCTCCGGGCACCACGAACGGCATGAGCAGCGCGAACGCGACGAACGGCACCTCGATGAGCAGCCGCTTGAGCAGGAATCCGGCGGGGATCCGGGCCAGGGCGGTGACGGCGCCGAGCAGTACGGCGTACAGCGCGAACGCCCACATCGCCTCGCGCGGTGTCGAGACGACGACCACGACGAAGCAGAAGGCGGCGGCCAGCTTGCAGTGCGGCGGCAGCTCGTGGACCGGCGAGCGGCCGGGCCGGTGGAGCCGGTGCGCGTGGCCGGCGCCCATGTCAGGCGTCTTCCCCGCCGCGCGCGCTGCCTGCGGTCGCGGCACCGATGGTCGCGTCCGGGGTGCGACGGCGGCGGATCACGTAGAAGACCCCGCTGCCCACCACGACCGTGGCACCGACGCCGATCACTCCGGCGAGACCGCCGGAGAGCCGGGCGTCGGAGACGTCCTTGACGCCGTAGTCGGCGAGCGGGGAGTCCTTGGCGGCGTGTTCCTCGGTCTTCTTGTCGATGCCGTGGTCGGCGGCGACCTTCTCCAGGCCGTCGGGGGACGAGGAGGCGTAGAAGGAGACGAATCCCGCCAGGACGAGGGCGGTGACCAGGCCGACGGCCCAGAAGCCCCGGTGGGAGCGGGCGGCGACCGGGGCGACGGGCTGCCGGGTGGGGGCGTCGACGAGTTCGCCGTCGACCCGGAGCTTGAGCGGGGCGGCGAGTCCACGGGCCCCGTGCACCAGGTCGGGGCGCACGGCGAGGACGGCGCCGACGGTCAGCGCGGTGATCACGGCCTCGCCGACACCGATCAGCACATGGACGCCGACCATCGCGGTGAAGACCTTGCCGATCGGGATGTCCGTGGTGCCGCCGATCCAGTAGATCAGCGTGAAGGCGCAGGCCGCGGCCGGTACGGAGAGCAGAGCGGCGACGAAGGACGCGATGGTCGTGGAACGACGGGACCGCGGCAGCACACCGGTCAGCCCGCGGAAGACGGCGTACGCGACGACGGTGGTCACGATGCCCATGTCGAGCACGTTGACGCCGAGCGCGGTGAGACCGCCGTCGGCGAACAGGATGCCCTGCATCAGCAGGACCACGGAGACGCAGAGCACTCCGGTGTACGGCCCGACGAGTATCGCGGCGAGCGCCCCGCCCAGCAGGTGCCCGCTGGTGCCCGCCGCGACCGGGAAGTTCAACATCTGCACCGCGAAGATGAACGCGGCCACGAGACCGGCCAGCGGAGCGGTGCGCTCTCCCCCACTCTCGGCTGCGCTCGAGCGGGAGGTGCCCCCCAGCTCCCGTCGCGCGCCCCGCAGGCTGACGGCCACCGCGCCGGCGGCGACGACTCCGGCGACGGCGGAGACGGGTGGGTCGATGAATCCGTCGGGTACGTGCATGAGGGCTCCGCTTCCTGCGGTCCCGCGTGGTCGCGGACGTCGGATGTCGTGAACCGCTCAATGATAGGGCCTTGTTGCAAACCCTTCGCAAGAGCGAGTGGGTCACAGCCCGAGTGACATCCCCGACTCCGGCGCGCCCGAGAACCGGTGGATACACCCGTACCGGGCACCCGCTGAAAGCGCTCACGGAATGAAATATGCGACATTTGATGCGGGGAAGAACACACACGAGGAGTCCGCCATGCCCCCCGTGATCCATGAACAGGCCGAAGCCTGGCTCGTCAACGACACCCCCGATCTGCCGGCGGTGCCGGTGGACCTGCTGTACGACGCCGACACCGACCCCCGAAACGTCCACCTCGCCTTCCCGGGCGGCATCGACTGGTCGTTCGACCGCGAGCTGCTGGAGCGCGGCCTGAACGGCCCCGCCGAGCGTGGCGGCGTCCGGGTGTGGCCGTGCGGACGGACGCAGCTGGTCGTGGAACGCCATACGGAGGAGGGCGTGGAGGTGGTGCAGTTCGACAACGCACCGATGATCCGTTTCCTGCACCGCACGGAGGACGAGAACGTCGACGACGAGGGCGTCGGCGCCCACGCGTCCGACTGACACGTGCCGCCCGCCCCACGCGGGGGTGCGGGCACGCACGGCGAAGCCCCCCGCGCCGCTCGCACGGGGGGCTTCGTCGTACGCACGTCGGTACCCCGTCCCCACGGGTGACCGGCGCATCCGGGACCGCGCGCCGCTCAGGCGCGGTCCCGGCGACTCGACGGACCGGTTCGCGGGGTCCGGCCCACCGGCCGGCCGCCCGCGCCCGGTTCCGGCTCAGACCCGGCTCAGCTCGCGCTCCCCCTCCGCGCCGCCGCCCCGGCCACCGTGGCCGGAACCGTCCTCCGGGTCCGGGGCGTCGCCGAGCTGCTTGCGCAGCCCCTCGCCCTCGACGTCCACGTTCGGCAGCAGCCGGTCCAGCCAACGCGGCAGCGACCAGGCACGGTCGCCGAGCAGCGCCAGGACCGCGGGAACGATCGCCATCCGGACCACGAACGCGTCGAAGAAGACGGCGATGGCGAGCGAGAAGCCGATCATCTTCACCATCTGCTCGGTGGAACCGATGAAGCCCGCGAAGACCGCCATCATGATCACGGCGGCGGCCGTGACGACCCGGGCGCCGTGGCGGAATCCGGTGACGATCGCCTCGCCGGGCTTCTCACCGTGGACGTACGCCTCACGCATCCGGGTGACGAGGAAGACCTCGTAGTCCATCGCGAGACCGAAGACCACACCCACCATGAAGATCGGCATCATGGACATGATCGGGCCGGTCTGTTCCACGCCGAAGAGCGAGCCGAGCCAGCCCCACTGGAAGACCGCGACGACCGCGCCCAGGGCGGCGACCACCGAGAGCAGGAAGCCGAGGGCCGCCTTCAGCGGCACCAGCACCGACCGGAAGACCAGCATCAGCAGCAGGAAGGCCAGGCCGACCACGAGCGCCAGGTAGGGCAGCAGCGCGTCGTTCATCTTCTGCGAGAAGTCGATGTTCATCGCCGTGGCGCCGGTGACCAGGACCTTCGCACCGGTGTCGGACGTGATGTCCGCACCCGCGTCACGGATCGCGTGGACCACGTCCTCGGTCTCGGTGGAGCTCGGGCGGTCCTTCGGGACGACGGTGATCATCGCGGTGTCGCCGGCCTTGTTGAACTGGGCCGGGGTGACCGCGGCGACGCCCCGGATGCCGGAGATCTCGTCGGTGACCTGCTTGACCGCGGTCTTGCCGTCGGAGCTGTCCGCGGTGTCGACGACGACCAGCAGCGGCCCGTTGAAGCCGGGGCCGAAGCCGTCCGAGAGCAGGTCGTAGGCGCGCCGCTGGGTACTGCTGGTGGGCTGGGAGCCATCGTCGGGCAGGCCCATCTCCAGGGACGTGGCCGGTACGGCGACGACGCCGAGGCCGATGACCCCGGCCAGCAGCACCCACACCGGTTTGCGCAGCACGAACCGGGCCCAGCGGGTCCCCATGTTCGGCTTGGCCTCGGCCGGGGCGGACGCGTCGGCGGCCTTGCGCGCCTTGCGTCCCATGACCCGCTTGCCCGCGAAGCCCATCATCGCCGGCACCAGGGTGAGCGCCACGAGGACCGCGATCACGACCGTGCCGGCCGCGGCGAAGCCCATCTTCGTCAGGATCGGGATGTTCACGACCGCGAGGCCGACCAGCGCGATGACCACGGTGAGACCCGCGAAGACCACCGCGGAACCGGCCGTTCCGACGGCCCGCCCGGCCGCCTCCTCGCGCTCCCGGCCCTCGGCCAGCTCGGCGCGGTAGCGGGAGACGATGAACAACGCGTAGTCGATGCCGACCGCGAGGCCGATCATCATCGCGAGGATGGAGGTGGTGGAGTCGAGTCCGAGCGGGTTGGCCAGCGCCGTGATCGTCGAGACGCCGATGCCGACCCCGATCAGGGCGGTGAGCAGCGGCAGCCCGGCGGCGACCAGTGACCCGAAGGTGATGACCAGCACCACAGCGGCGACCGCGACACCGATGACCTCCGTGGCACCGGTCTCCGGGATCACCAGGAGCGCGTCACCGCCGATCTCCACCGTCAGCCCGCCCTTCTGCGCCGCGTGGCCCGCGTCCTTCAGGGCGTCCCGGGTCTCGTCGGTCAGCTCCATCGCGCTGACCTTGTAGGACACCGCGACGTAGGCCGTGGAGCCGTCCTTGCTGACGGCGCCGACGGTGTACGGGTCGGCGACCGAGGCGACCTGGTCCGAGCCGGACTTCAGACCACTGACGGTCTTGGTCACCCGGGCCTTGTTCTCCGGGTCGGTCATCTTCTGGCCCTCGGGGGCCTTGAAGACGACCCGGGCGGTCGCGCCGTCGGCGCTGACTCCGGGGAAGCGCTGTTCCAGCAGGTCGAAGGCGCGCTGCGCCTCCGTTCCGGGGATGGAGAAGGAGCTGGAGGCGGCGGTGGACGCGGAGGCCGCGCCGAACCCGGCGAGTGCGAGCAGCGCCACCCAGATCAGGGCGACGAACCGGCGGCGCCGGAAGGCGAACCGTCCGAGCTTGTAGAGGAATGTGGCCACGAGGGCGTACTCCCGGTCAGGTCGTATGGGTGGGAATGGGCATGGGGGACCAGCCCGACGACGAGAGCGGCGTGTCAGGTGGGGCTCGGTGCTACGGAGAGACTCGGTGCTGCGGAGGGAAGGGAAGGGTGCGGTCGTACGAGTACGAGGGGGACGCGACCGTACGGATACGCAGGGGGAAGCGGGCGGAACGAGGGAATGCGGGAGAGGCGGGGGTGGTGGATGGATCGGACGGACAGGACGGACGGGACGGACGGGACGGACGGGACGGTCAGACTCCGAGGGCCGGAAGGATCACGGAGTCGACGTAGTCGATGACGTACGCGCGGTCGACGGCACGGTCCTCGACCAGCCACCGGGTCGTGTAGGCACCGATCAGCATGTGCGGCACGTACTTCAACGCCGGGTGGTCCGCACGCACCTCGCCCCGGTCCACGGCTCTGCGCAGCATCGTTTCCAGGCCGGTCATCTCCGGATCGATCAGCAGCTCGCGCATGGCCTGGAGCAGGTCGGGATTGCCGTGGGCGGCATGGGCCAGACCCCGCATCAGCGCGGAGTCCTTCTCCATCTGACAGGTGTCGACGAGGTCCAGCGCGGCATGGAAGTCGCCGCGCAGCGAACCGGTGTCGGCCCCGGCGAGGGCCACCGGCTTGTCGTGCCGCAGGGCCCTGACGACCAGCTGGGGCTTGCTCCCCCACTGGCGGTAGAGGGTGGCCTTGCTGGACCGGGTACGGGCGGCGACGGCGTCCATGGTCAGGGCGTCGTAGCCGACCTCGCGGAGCAGGTCCAGCACGGCGGTGTACAACTCGCTCTCACGCTCAGGTGTGAGCCGGGTGCGCGCCACGGTACCGACCTCCCGTTTCCCATTGCCCCGCGGTTCGAGCGGCAGACAATCGAACGAAACTGTTTCGTACACATACGCTAGCGCGCCCGCCGAGCGAAACCACACCGTTTCGCTTGTGTTCCGCACCACAGACCGCACCACGGCCGTCGCGCCCCGGCCACCGAACCGCAGCCGCCGCGCCACAAGGCCGCACGCCGGCCACCGCACCACGGCCGTCGCACCATGGCCACCGCACCATGGCCGCCCGGCATCCCCCGGGATCACGAGTTGCCGGGCCCCTTCCGCGCGGAAAGCATGGAGAGGTGAGTGACGACGCCGCGTATCTCCGTTTCCCGCACCTCCACGACGATCTGATCTGCTTCGCGGCCGAGGACGACCTCTGGGTCGCCCCCCTCGCCCCGGAGGGACAGCGCCCCGAACGGGCCTGGCGGCTGACCGTCGACCGCACCCGGATCGGCCACCCGCGGTTCTCCCCCGACGGGACCCGCATCGCGTACACCACCTGGCGCAGCCTCGACCCCGAGATCCATCTCGTACCGGTCGAGGGCGGCCCGGCCCGCCGGCTCACCTACTGGGGCTCGACGGACGCGCAGGTCTGCGGCTGGACCCCGGATCCGGACGACACCGCGCAGATCCTCGCCGTCTCCTCGCACAACCAGCCCCTGTCGCACCTCTCCTGGGCCTACACCCTCCCCACCGACGGCAGCCCCGGCGGCAAACTGCCCTGGGGCCCGGTCTCCGCCATCACGGTCGCCGATGTCGACGGCGAGCGCCGCACCCTGCTCCTGACCGGCACGCCGCCGCACGAACCGGCCTCCTGGAAGCGGTACCGGGGCGGCGCCACCGGACGGCTCTGGCTGCACGGCAAGCGGCTGCTCCCGGACATCGGCGGCCACCTCGACTCGCCCATGTTCGTCGCCGGGCGGATCGCGTTCCTCTCCGACCACGAGGGCGTCGGCAACCTGTACTCCTGCCGCCCCGACGGCAGCGACCTGCGCCGCCACACCGACCACGACGCCTTCTACGCCCGGCACGCCTCCAGCGACGGCCGACGGGTCGTGTACCAGTGCGCGGGCGACGTATGGCTGGTCGACGACCTCGCGTCGCCGGACGCCGTCCCCCGCAAGCTGGAGGTGCGCCTCGGCGGGCCGCGCGCCGGGCGCCGTACGCACCAGGTCTCGGCCGCCAGCAACATCGCCTCGCTGTCCGTCGACGAGACGGGCCGGGCCAGCGCCGTCGCCGTACGCGGCAGCCTGTACTGGCTCACCCACCGCGACGGCCCGGCCCGCACCATCGCCGACACCCCGGGCGTCCGGGTCCGGCTGCCCGAGATGCTCGGCAGCGGCGGCCAGGTCGCCTATGTCACGGACGCGGACGGCGCGGACGCGATCGAGATCGCCTACCTGCCGCGCGCCAGCGGCGACCGTCCGCCGCGCCGGCTGGCGTCCGGGCGGATCGGCCGGGTCCACGAACTGATCGCCGACCCGGACGGCGAACGCCTGGCGATCGCCACGCACGACGGACGCCTGCTGCTCCTGGACACCGACGAGGAGACGGCCACCGGCGAACCGACCGAGCTGATCCGCTCCGTCAACGGCCCGGTCCGCGACCTGGCGTTCTCCCCGGACGGCGCCTGGCTGACCTGGTCGCACCCCGGCATCGGGCGGTCGCTGCGGCAGATCAAACTGGCCCGCATCCTCGGCACCGGCTCCCCGGTGATCGTCGACGTCACCAACGGCCGCTTCGAGGACGAGAACCCGGTCTTCACGGGCGACGGCCGCTATCTCGCGTTCCTCTCCTGGCGCGGCTTCGACCCGGTCTACGACGTGCACACCGGCGACCTGTCGTTCCCGCTGGGCTGCCGCCCGTACCTGGTGCCGCTCTCCTCCGCCACCCCCTCCCCCTTCGCCCTCTCCCCCGAGGGCCGCCCGGCGGCGGGCGGGCTCGACCCGGTCGACGACGTCCAGGCGACCGCCCCCGCCACGGGCGAGGAACTGTCGGGACCGTCGACGGTCAGCGTCGAGTTCGAGGGGCTGGAGAACCGGGTGACGCCGTTCCCGGTGTCCGCGTCGAAGTACTCGGGGCTGCGCCCGGTGAGCGGCGGCGGGCTGGTCTGGCTGCGCTGGCCGATCTCGGGCGCGCTCGGCGAGACGTTCGCCAACCCGGCGGACATGTCCGGCCGGCCCACGCTGGAGCACTTCAACATCTCCCGGGCCCGCAAGACCGAACTCGTCGGCCATCTCGACTGGTTCGCGGTCAGCGGCGACGCCACCCGGCTGGTCGTCATGGACGAGGGCGAGCTGCGCGCCGTGCCCGCCACCGAGATCGCCGACAGCGACACCACCGTCTACCTCGACCTGCGCCGCATCCTGCACGAGGTCGACCCGGCGGCGGAGTGGCGGCAGGCGTACGCGGAGGCCGGGCGCATCATCCGCGCGTACTTCTGGGACCCGGGGATGTCCGGCATCGACTGGGACGGGGTCCTCGACCAGTACCGTCCGCTGGTCGAACGGGTCGCCTCCCCCGACGAGTTCGCGGATCTGCTGCGGGAGGTCCTGGGCGAACTCGGCACCTCGCACGCGTACGTGACACCGTCCCGCCGCAACGAGGGCCCGCCGCACTACCAGCGGGCCATCGGCCTGCTCGGCGCCAACCTGGTGTGCCGGGACGGCGACTGGACGATCCGGCGCATCCTGCCCGGCGACTCCTCCGACTCCAAGGCCCGTTCCCCACTGGCCGGTACGGGCATCCGGGCGGGCGCGGTCCTCACCCACGTCGACGGCCGCCCGGTCGACCCGGTGGCGGGCCCGTACCCGCTGCTGGCGGCGGCGGGCGGCACCACCGTCGAACTCACCTTCAGGCCGCCGGAGGCCGACGGGGGCCGCCCCCGCCGCGTCGCGGTCGTCCCACTGGTCGACGAACGCCCCCTGCGCTACCAGGACTGGGTGGCCAAACGCCGTGAGGTCGTGAGGGAGTTGAGCGGCGGCAAGTGCGGCTACCTGCACATCCCGGACATGGGCGGCTCCGGCTGGGCCCAGTTCAACCGGGACCTGCGCATGGAGATGTCCCGTCCGGCGCTGATCGTGGACGTACGCGGCAACGCGGGCGGCAACATCAGCGAGTTGGTGGTCGAGAAGCTGACCCGGACGATCCTCGGCTGGGACCTGACCCGCGACGCCCAGCCCGTCTCGTACGCCTCCACCGCCCCGCGCGGCCCGGTGGTGGCGCTGGCCGACGAGGCGACGGCCTCCGACGGCGACATGATCACCGCCGCGTTCCGGCTGCTGAAGCTGGGGCCGGTGGTGGGCCAGCGGACGTGGGGCGGCGTGGTCGGCATGACCGGCCGTCACCGGCTGGGCGACGGCACGGTGATCACGGTGCCGATGAACGCGGCCTGGTTCGACACGTACGGCTGGTCGGTCGAGAACTACGGCGTCGAGCCGGACGTGGAGGCCCTGCGCACCCCGCTCGACTGGGCCGAGGGCCGGTACGCGGTGCTGGACGACGCGGTACGGGTGGCCCTGGACCTGCTGGCCGCCCATCCGGCGGCGACCCCGCCGACGTACGACACGGTCCCGGACCGGCGGCGCCCGCCGCTGCCGCCTCGCTGACCGTTCGGCGCCCCCCTGCCCCGCGCCGATCGTTCGACAGCCCGCCCGTACGCCGCCCCTCGCCGCCCCTCGCCGCCCCGCACGCGAGCAGCGGGATCCGTGATCTGCCTCCCGTGCTGTCACAGCGACCCGTCACGCGATGTCCTGATGCCGACAACCCGGCAACGGCCGACCACACGGCAGCGCCGACCCGGGTGTGCCGTACCCGCCGTCACCCGGCGCCGGGCACGGCACCCGCTTCCGTTCTGCCGCCCGGGGCGGCCGGTTCGCCCTCCGGCTGCCCCCACCCGTCGGGCGCGGGCAGCTCGCACCACACCGTCTTGCCGCGCACGCCCTGCTCCACGCCCCACCGCGACGCCAGCGCCCCGACGAGCGCGAGCCCCCGCCCCGACTCGTCCTCGATGCCCGCGGCCCGGGGCGTGGGCCACACCCCCGGCTCCGGATCGCTCAGCTCCACGCGGACATGACCGCAGTCCGTACCGGTGACGCGAAGACCGACCGGCGTGCCCTCGCCGAGGTGCACGATCACATTGGCCAGCAACTCGCTGACGCAGAGCAGCAGATGGAGCGCGTCCACCTGACCGCACCAGTCGCGCAGTATCTGCCGCACCTGCGGTACGGCCTTCGGCACGGCGATCAGTTCCAGCGCGAACGGCTCGAACGACTCGAACGACTCGAACGGCTCGGCGGTCACGCTGCGGCCGTCGCACGCAGGACGTCGGCCAGCCGACGCGCGGTCGCCGCGTTGCAGTTGCCGAGCGCGACGAGCTGCGGCTGTCCCGCACCCCCGGCGAGGGTCAACGGATCGACGCCGAGGGACGGCAAGGTGATGCCGTGCGCCGCGAGGGCCCCGCGCAGGGCGCGGACGTCCGCGTCGATGTCGTAACCGACCGCCTCGTGCGGGGGCGTGTGGTGCGGGCTGTCCATGAGGAGTCGCCCACCTTTCGTTGCTCACTGTGACGAACCCTTCACACACTGCCGCACCACCTCCCTCCGTGAAAGGGTTTCCCGATCCACACACCACGGCGCGAACACGGGCGCGAGACGACGCCGTTCGCGGGGCGGGGCCCTGCCGTCCTCCACGGCGAACCGCCTGGTTGCCGTCACTTCAACTACCCGTGATGCCCGGACGGTTCGAGGTCACTCACCGGCACGGACGGCTCGGATCAGAAGTGTGCCCACCGTGCGCTTGTCGTCCTCGGGGGCCGGAAGAACCATCGCCGTCACATCGAGGAACCCGTATTCCTTGAGGAGGGCGGACCACACGTCGAGTTCGTAGTCCCAACGCTTGACGATCGCGGGATCCTCGTCGGGACCACGTGAGATGTAGGAAGCCTGGCAGCCGTAGCAGCCTTCCACAGGTGGCCGCTGGGACACGGCGAAGACGCCGCCGGGACGAAGACCGGCGTGGACGGCCGGAAGCATCAGGCCCGGATCGCAGAACCAGGCTGCGCCGAACACGCTGTAGACCGCGTCGAAGACCGTGCGCGTCCCCGCCAGGTGCTCAAGGGCGTCACCCTGGTGCAGTTCCATGCCCCCTGCGTCGCCCCACCAGTCGCGGGCCTTCCGGAGTTGCCCGGAAGAGAGGTCAACCCCCACCGCCCGCATACCGAGGGTGGCGAGATGAGCCGCGTTCCCCCCGGACCCGCATCCGAGGTCCAGCACCGCCTGCCCCGGCTTCCAGGACAGCGTGATCCGCCGCTACATCATCCGGCGGAACAAGCACGCCGCCGACGAACGCCTTCGCGAGGTCGTGAGCAGGGCGAACGTTTCCTGATGCGGCACGAGATGGGTGCGCTGGCCGCGAATTCCGGGGTCGGCTGCCGAAGAACGGCAGCCGAAGCCGACCATCCCGCGACGCTGAGGGCCACACCGAAACGTCGGTGTGGCCCTCAGCGTTTCGCACTTCACTCGCCTAGCGAGAACGTCTTGCCAGACCCAAACCTGTAACGACGGCCAAGGAAGCAGTGGCGGCGAGCCATGCCACAAAGCTGTCGGCCGGATAGAGCGGCAGAGCCCACCATGCGTGGCCCGCCTCGCCACTGGGTTGGTAGGTGCGGCCGAGCATAAGACTGGCGATCAAGCACATCAGTCCTGCGGTCGCGGCGGCAGCCTCGTTCGTGAACCACCGGACGAGAAGGGCCAAGGAAAGGAGGAGAGTTACATTGCGTGCAATGTCCATTCCCACTATCAACCCGGCGGCATGGGTGAGGACTACAACGAGCAGTACGGCGCCGAGGTCGAGGCGGGCGATTTTGACCACCGCCGCACTCTCCACGTGGTTGAGCCGTCTTTCGAGGCAGTACAACGTGGCTACGACGACGAAGAGCGGAGTGAAGTACGCGAGGCGCGCCCCCGTCATGCCGCCGATCAGACTCGGGACTGGCACTTCAGTGGTCCCGAGCGACCAGCAGACCACGACGAGAGCACTGATCGCCACGAGGACGGCCCACCAACGGCGCACGGTGATCGTGTAAAGCCTCACGGGATCACGGTCCCGCAGTGAGATTGCGCGGTCACGTTACGGGTGAACCAGTCGGCCTGCTCAGCGGGGGGCAGCTTCCTGATCTTCTGGATGGCTGCCCAGTCAGCCTCAAGCATTGCCTGCTTCATCGATAGTTCGTCCACTCCGATCACCAAGGCGGCCCACGCGGCGGTGAGAGAGCCCGGTTGCCGGCAATCGTGTACGCCGTGGGCCTCAGCAACACCTGTCACCGCGGACTCTGCCAGGTCAACCGCGTACTGACTGCGGACATCGCCTTCAGCACCGGGAGAAGGAAGTGACCAGTGGAGGGGCCACGTTCCTTTCGGCAGGGGCTGCTTCGCGGAGGCGATGCGCAGTTCCTCAGGGGGCTCCAGTCCGGCAGTCTTCAGTCGGCTGATCGGAGCGAGCGCGTCTCGGTGAAGTGTCGCCGCGTAGGGCTCGTATTCCGGCGGCACGCATACCTTCGGTGCGTCACCGACGCACACCAAGGCGACAGTGCGGGCCCGTGTGGGCGAGTGGAAACCCCAATCGTCCACCAGAGCCAGACCACTGGTGAACGTGATGGAAGCGACCAGGACGCTCCCGACCACGCTCGTGACGGGGCGCTTCCGCACCCGGGCAAGGAGGAGGGCAGCGACCGCGAACCCGGCAGCGACCAGCCACGGGACGAGATACGCGGCAGGGCTGCGTAGGTCGGTCACCGTCGAAGCTCCGTCGATGAATCCTCCGAGATGCCGCACGGTCGCGTTGGACGTCGCATGTGGCATGGAAAGCCATGCCCAGCAGCCGATGCTGACGATGGGCGCGGCAATGCTTCTGGGCATGATCAGCCCGAACGACCAGCCGATGGCCAGCCAGGCGAGAGGAAGCACAACCAGGTGCGCAACAGCCAGCCAGCCTGCGCCTCCCGGCCAGACTCCGACCTCGCTACGAGCCAGAACAAGGGCTCCGGCGACGAGAATCAGGAGGAGTATCAGGGCGGGCGTGGTGGCCTGGATCAGTTTGCGCAGAGAGCTGCGTGTGCTGGCTGCGCGCAGCGCTTCGGCCAGACGGTGGCGGCCGGCTTCCCATGCGGCGGCACCGGCTATGGCGGGGGCGATTACAGCCATGCCGTAGCCAGCAAGTTCACCCGACTCCACGCCGTACTCGGACGGGACGGTGTGAGAGGCGTCGGTGATGTACAACCCGGCGTAGAGCAGGATGGGGATGGCAAGCCAGGGTGCCGACGAGGCACGCAGATTCGCCAGGGTGACCCTCACTCCGTCACCCCGAGCAGCGTCGAGTACGCACTTACCAGCTGGTGGCCCGGCGCGTGATCGGGTTCGGCGTGTGAGGCGAACTGTTCAACCGTCCCGCGAAAACGGCACTGCCCGGATTCCAGGACCACGACTTCGTCGAACGCCTTGTCGAGATCGCCGATGTCGTGGGTCGAAACGATCACGTTGACCGACCCGCGAAGCGAGATCAGCAAGTCCAGGAACCGGCGACGCTGGTGAGGGTCCAGACCCACGGTGGGCTCGTCGAGGAGCAGAAGTTCAGCGTCGTGAACGAGTGCTTGTGCGATGGCAACCCGCTGTTGCTGTCCGCCCGACAGCGTCTTGATCTTGTTGTCAATCTTTTCGATGAGCCCGACCCGCTCAAGGGTCGCTGGAGCGGCGTGCCAGGCGTCACGCTCCCCCATGCCCTTGAGCCAGCCGACATAGGCAACGTGCTCCCGGCATGTCAGCCCGGGAAGAAAACTGGGGCGTTGGGGAAGCCAAGAGATCCTGCGTCGATAGTCCCGTAGATGCCTGCGATTGGCTGGATCGAGGCGGCCATATCGCACAGATCCAGATTTCGGAAGCTCCACACCCGCACCAAGGGTGAGTAACGTGCTCTTTCCCGCGCCGTTCGGCCCAAGAAGGACGGTATGGCCCTGTGAGAAGTTCAGATCGAGTCCGTCCAGCACAGGGCGCGAACGGCGCGCGTATCGGAAGGTGCAGGACTGGTAGCGCAAGGGCATCTCGGGGACCTCATCGGCAGAAAAGAGGGGCCCTTGAGTCGCCCCCTTCTCAGCGGGGGGCGACTCAAGGACGACGTGCGATCAGTATGAGACAGTCAGCGAATTTACCCAGACGTTCAGGCTGGAAGCGCCCACGTTCACGGCAAAGTAGTAGTCACCGGAGCCGTGGTCATCCCAGTTGCCGGTAGAGGTGGAGGACCCACTTTCGAAGCACTTCGTGAACGCGGCGTTCACGTAGGACGGGTCCGGCCCGACGGTGTCCTTGCGGAGAAGGACGTTCACCACTTTGTTACCACCGTTGTCACGGCACCCGGTGAACTTGATCGTGGTGGTGCCGCCGGAGTCGTACCAGCGACGGGACTCGTAGCCCGGACCGGCGTTCGACAACGAGCTGGACCAGCTGGCAGCTTGAGCGGGAGAGGCGATGACGCCGAGAGCAGTGGCCGCACCCACGGCCACGGTCGCTATGCGGCGTCTGTGTAGAGACTTCATGTCTCTCCTTCACCTGATCGACACGAGCGACCCGCAATGTATGAACACGCTCAAGCTGTGACCAATAGCTGCAAGGGATTCGGCCATACTTTTCCTTAAAGCGTGCCTCACGTGGCGAGTTTTGCGAGCTTCCAGGCCAACGCCCCCTGGCTGGCCCTGTGGGGGACCACCTACAACCTGCTGTGGGCCACAGGCGCCCTGACCTCGGCCGTCCACGCCAAGGCACCACCGCCACCCTGCGCGCCAACTCCTGTTGGATGCCAGGCTCGTGGTGGCCCCGGCCCCTGCATCCGGCCATGTGTGCGTGACGGTCGCGGTCAGGCCCCACCGACGGCGGGCAGCTCCGCGTGCTCCGGCGTCCGCAGTGCGGCGCGTACCAGGGCGCGGCCTCGGGCGGCGGTGCGGGCGCGGATGGCGGTGTCGTCGTCGGGGCGGGGATTGTCGGGGCGGGGGCCGTCGGGCCCGGCGGCCGGGGCCACGCAGTCGCGGCAGAGGCCCTTGTCCGGGACCGGGCGGCGGCACTCGTCGCACTCGGCCCAGCGGGGCAGGCCGGTGCCGGGCGGGGGCTCGGGTGGTGCGTACCCGGGGAACGAAGGCTCGGGCGGCGGGGGCAGTTTGCGGGTCAGGCGGTCGCGCAGGAGCGCGGCAGCGGAGTGGATACGGGCGGGCAGCCCGCCCAACAGGGCCCCGGCCAGGTCGCGGTGGCCGTAACCGCGTTCCAGCCAGGCGGAGACCAACGGCGCGAGCGCGAGCGCCTCGACCGCACCGAGCCGCAGGCGCGGTTCCGGGCCGATCACCCGGAACAGCGTGGCAGCAGCCACACCATGCGCCTCGGCGGTAAACGGATCAACGCTCCCCCGGCCGTCTCCGGTCCCGGTCCCGGCCTCGGCTCCGACTCCGGCTCCGGTCCCGAAGGTCTCCGGCGCCGTGGGAGGCGTCGACGCTGCGGGCGTCTCCGGCAGCTCGCCCGTACCCTGCCGCCGACTCCGACTCCGGCTCCGACGGCGACGTCGACTCCGGCGTCGACCGGGGAGGGAGGGTTCTTTCCCACAGTCCTTTACGGGGTTGGCGCCAGGCCCACCGGAGGTCGGCTCACCGGAACCCGGACGGTTGATACCCGGTACGACCTGGCAGGCAAGGCCCGAACCAGAACCAGGGACGGGCTGCTGCGGGGTGTCGTAGACATGGGACTCGCTGACGAAAGTCCCGTCTTCGCGGCGCACTTTGAGGACTCGGTAGTACCCGAATGACGCCAGCTCCCGCAGCGCCTTCGCCACGGCCAGCCGACCCTGCGGACTCGTGTCGGCCATGCGCCGACCGTCCTCGGACCAGCCGTCCGGACGGGAAAGAAGATCGACAAGAAGGCCACGGGCGGTGTACGACAACCGCCGGTCCTGCAACAACGCGTTGGGCAGGACCGTGAAACCGCACGTATGGCGGCTACGATGAATCTGCATGAGGAGCTTCTTCTCCTTGTGCCAGGCCCCGGGGCGTTGCCGCGCCGCCGGGGTCACCTTATTGAGTTTGAGGTCACAGAACGTACCACGCCCGACACGTTCGGTCGCCCAGCAGATCGAGCCGCGCACCGTCAACCATCCGCAGCACATTGTGACGAACCCCTCACACGCTGCTGCGATGGCCTCTACCGTGAAGAGGTTTTCCGCTCCACTCGGCACGGCGCGAAAGGTGGTCAACCGTGGCTACGCGCAAGGAAATCGACGGCTCCGAAGGCGTCCCGCAGTTCTACGGAAGCGAACTCCGCTTCAAGCGGGAACAGGCGGGCCTCACCATCGAAAAGCTGCTCGACGGCAGCTACTACGGCATCACGTACCTCAGCGAGATCGAACGCGGTTACCGCCGCATGCCCAGCGACCTCGCCCAACACGTGGACCAAGTACTGGCGACGGACGGCTTCTTCGCGCGGCACTGCGAAGACGTACGCAAGGCACGGCGCAAGGGCCACGCGGAGTACTTCGAACGCGTACTGGACGCGGAGAAGCGGGCCGAGGTCATCGCACAGTGGTCCCCCACCGTCTTCCCGGGCCTGCTCCAGACGAAGTCGTACGCGCGGGCCGTCGTCTGTGCCGAACGCCTGCCAGAGCTTCCAGAGGAGACCGAGGCCAAGGTCAACGCGCGACTGGAGCGGGCACAACTCTTTGAAGCAAACCGCCGGACCCCGCAGTACTGGACCATCCTGAACGAGTCCCTGCTGCGCCAGCCGATCCTGTCTCCTGAGCTGATGGCCGAGCAACTCGACCACATCGCCACCCTCATCAAGCGCGGCCGGATCCTTGCACAGGTCCTTCCGTGGAACGCGGGCGCGCACGCCCTCATGCTGGGCAACGCCATGATTCTGGACTTCGCGGACGCGCCGCCGCTGTTCTACACGGAGAGCCAGCATCACGGTCACACCGTCGACGATCCAGGCCTCGTGAAGCAGTATCGGAGGTCGTACGATCTGCTGAGGGCCGCCGCCTTGCCGCCGGGGGTGACCCTCACCCTGATCGAGGAAGCGGCAGAGGACTACCGAAATGGCCTGCAGCCGCCTCGACTTGACCGCCGCAACCTGGCGTAGGAGCAGCTACAGCAACTCCTCCGGAGGCGACTGCCTCGAAGTCGCCGAGGAGTTCGCACACTGGCGCAAGAGCAGCCACAGCAACACGTCCGGAGGCGACTGCCTCGAAGTCGCGGACGGCCACCCCGGCATCGTCCCCGTCCGCGACTCCAAGCGCCCCGAGGGCCCGGTCCTCGTCCTTCCCGCGTCCGCCTGGACCCCGTTCATCGATTCCGTCAAGGCAGTCTGACCGTCGCCCAGCCTCGCTGTTTCGGTTGGCGTCGGCTGGTCTGGGCTGATCCATGTGCTGGGGGTCGCGGGGCTGACCGGGTAATGCGCACGCAGAAAGTGCCTTCCTGCTGGTACGACTGGGACCTTGGACAAGCCTCACCGTTGCAGCTCAGAAGGCACTTTCGCTTTTCCGATCGTGATCCGGACGCAACCCCGGATGAAACGCGCAGGCTCAACGCCATCCCGTAAATGATCTACGACATGGTGGTCGACCAGCGTTGTCTCCCGGTCATCCGGTGAGGGTGAGCGGTCGGCCGCCGACTCCGACACCCCGAACAACGGGACCAGTTGGCGCAGGGTGAGGTTCGTGCGCCAGTACGCGGTGACCGGCGGGACCCGGTCCTCCAGCGACAGACTTCCGGGGCCGGCCCTTGCGGACCGGGTCGGCACCCTCGCGTCGCAGTGCGGTGACCAGCTTGCCGAACTGCCGCGGGCTCAGTCCGGTGAACGCGGCTGTCCAGGACGGCTCCAACGCCGTAATCACACCGGCCACGGCAAGATCATCTCACCCCGACCAGAATTTGCGGGACAGCACTTAGGAATCAGACATTCCCCAGCGAAATAGAGCCGCGGGGGAACGTGCCGACTGGATCCGATCTCCTCAACTACGGCTTGACAGCCATCAATCAATTCGTAACCAGGAGGTCTTATGCGCCCTGAACAACTCAGGCTCGCCTTCGCTGCTGCTTTTACGGTGTCGGTACTCGCGTTTGCCGAGGTGCCTGCGAGCGCCGTCACCAACCCTGACACGTCTCTGCCGGATGCAACTGAGGCGTCGCTCGCGCAGATCGCCGAAGGCTATCTCCAGCAGCGTGCCGACATGCTCACCACCAGACCGCCCACGCTCCGTACCGCCGTGGCACACATCAAGGCCACGCACACCATGGCTACCCAGGCGCAGGATGACTTGTCCGCACTGGCCGCGAAGGGCGAGCGGTACGAGAAGGTCGACGGTGGCTATACCAAGGCTCAGGTCGAGGTGAGCGTCACCGACGTCACCGTCAACGGTCCTCAGGCCACACTCCAGTTGATGGAGGGCACTCGCCTCTTTCTCCCCTTCACCCAGGAGGAGATCGAAGACGGAGCACCGGAGTATGAGGAGTTGTCCGTGCCTCATACGGTCGAATTCACGAAGGCCGAGGACGGCACCTGGCTTCTGGCTTCGGACAAGGCGCACACCGAAGGGGGCCCTACTCCGACCACTCAGGTCTCCGATGTCGGTGCGGAGCCGGAGACGACGGATGAGGGAGGACCCGCAGACGAGAACGAGGGTGGTAAGGGCGGTGGATCCAGCATCACGCCGTCGGGCGGCGCTGAAACCGGTTCCGGCACCGTCAAGCCCAACGCGTCAGTTCTGTACAACTACAGCAAGATGATCGCGTACGCGGACAAGCACTGGAAGAACCACAACTCCGCGTTCCGCACGTACAGCGGCAACGACTGCACCAACTTCCTTTCGCAGATCGTGTACGCCGGCGGCTGGAAACCTGCTGGCGGCTCCCTGATCCAGCGAACTAGCAACAAGTACTGGTTCTACGGTCCTGCCAACGCCATAACGTCCTACACCTGGGGCGGAGCCGAGAACTGGTACTGGTTCGCAACAAAGCACTCCAAGCGCGCGAAGCCGCTCGGCAACGTGTGGAGCCTGCTTGCGTCGGACGTTCTCCAGGCCGACTGGAATCGCAACAACGTCATCGACCATTCGATGTTCGTCACCAAGAGATACAACGGAATCCCCTACCTCACGTTCCACACCTCCGACACCCACAACAAAAGCCTGAAGAAGCTCCTCTCCGACCACCCCAAGGCGTGGTAGTACGCCCACCGGACATGACAAGCTGCCGTTCCCCACAGGAAGAAGTAAGGAGTCCTGCGTGAACCGTCGCCACATCGCCGCCGCCGCGTTGGCGTTACTGGCCCTGTCCGGCTGTTCGTCGGGGGACGACAAGGCCGAGCCTGCCGCTTCGCCCGGTGACGGCGCGCAGCAGGCCGTCCACGACTACGTCACCGCCCTGAACCAGCGCGACGCCACCGGCCTCATCCGGATCGGTGGCGTGAAGGACGAAAGCTGGTCGCGGAGCGAAGCCGAGGAGATCCTCGCCGACAAGGGCGGACGGGGATGGAAGATCAGCCGGCTGGAGATCGGCCACGACATGGGTCCGGACGTGGGCAGCGCCCAGTTCGCAGTCAAGGACAAGGCGGGCCGGTCCATGAATGACGCCATCACGGTGACCCGGGACAAGGGAGTGTGGCATTTGACCATTTTCACTGGTCAACCCGTAGAACCCGGTAAGTCACCGGCTGAGATCGGCGAGCCCTCCGCCTCCTGAAACGACGAACCCGCGTGAGGAATGAACCGCCCCGGCTCGACGAGCGTCGGAAGCGACCGGGCCGAACACGGACGGCTCACACCGCAGCATCGCCACGTTCGCGAGACAGTCTCCGCCCAGCGCGACCGCCAGAGCAAGGTCCACAAGCACCTTCCCAGGATCGTGAACGGCCCGCGGCTTGCGCCAGGACGCCAGTCGCGCGGCTATCGCCTGCTCAAGGCCGATCTTGCGGGCCGTCTCCACCAGCAGGACCGCACCCGCCTGCGAGACCACCTGCCGACCGTCTCCCTGGACACGGACACGCGGGTACAACGAGATAGGCGCTCTCACCTGGAAAGTGCTCTTTTCCTTGCAGCCAACAGGACCCTCAGCAAGTCCTATCGTTGCAGGTCAAGAGCAATTTCCGCGTTTCTGATCAACGCTGGACCGCTCACCTCGTGAAAGCGCGAGGCTAGTGCCGCTCCCGGCACTAATTGGCGCTTCCGTCGCCACATGGTGGCGAGCCGGCCCACCTTCGTCGGGGCGGTCGCGGCCACACGGAGCCTGATCGACAAGCCGTCTGATCGGCGTCGATGTCAGTGGTGCGGAATACGATCCGGGGATGCGCGCCTCAGGGACGTTCAAAGTGGCCGCACAGTGCCCAGCCGGCAGAGAGGGGCCTCATGGCTTCGCGACCGCAGCTTCCCGACGCTTACCACAAAGCCGTCGACCGCTTGACGGACCGGGACATCGGCGCCCGCCACTCCGCGTTGCTCGAACTGGACGCGCTGGCTGCGGAGGGCTCCCCTTGGTGCCAGAGCGTGGTGGACGCGATCTGCGCCTATCTGCGTGAGCCCGAGGTGGAGGGATGTCCGGACCGTGAGGTGCGGCGCGAAGCACTCCGGATTTTGGCCTCGCAACTGCGCGTATCGCCGGAAGACCCAGGAGAGGCAGAAACCCCTGCTGACGTGAGACTTCCGAAGGCGAGGGATTTGCGGGTGGATCTCTCCGGCATCGAGCTTGGGGATGTCGATTTCAGCGGGTGCCGTTTCGGCGAGGCTTATTTCGCGGAGACATCGTTCAGCGGTCAGTCCGTCTTCGACGATGCGCATTTCACTGGTGAGGCGCAATTCCAATGTGCGCTCTTCGCATCCGATGCCAGCTTCTCCGGGGTCCGGTTCGACGGCTGGGCCGTCTTCGGCCGCACCCGATTCCATGGTCGAGCGAATTTCGACGGGGCCCGTTTTCAGGAAATTGCCTGGTTCGGGCGTGGCGAAGAGTCGATCGGCGAGGATGACGATGTGGCATGGGAGGCCGTGGAGAAGAGGAGAACGCTTCCCTGGGAAGAGCTGAACGAGGACGACCCGGTGTGGCCGTGCGACGTCCTCATGGACGAATACCAGTCCTGGGAGGAGGGCGGTGATGGAGCACGTTTCAACGGAGAGGCGTCTTTTCGGGACGCCCGGTTCGAGGACGGCGCCTGGTTCTGGAAGGCGCGATTCGGTGGCGGATCGCTGTTCCAGCGCGCGGCGTTCTCCGGTCGGGTACATCTCGACCACCACTCCGTCGACCTCACCGCCGCCCGGGTTACCGGCGTCGATACGGACGATGAGCAGCACTGGCCTTTCGGCTGGACGGTGAGTTCCGAACACGCAGGCGACGACGAAGGCGAAAGCAAGGATGAGCGCTCGGGCCGCCTGGTACCCGATCGGGCAGCCCACGCGTACTGTCGTCGGCTCGCCGATTCGGACCCTGCGGTACGGCTGTCCGGCTTGCGCGCCCTCGAAGGGCTCGGCGACGCCGAACCCGGGCTCAGGCAACGAGTGGCCGACACCATATGCGAGTATCTGCGAACACCCCTGGCATTCGACATGACCGCCCGGCCGGCAGCCCTCACCGCCGACCAGGCCCAGGAGTTGCGCGTACGGCACACCGCACAACGGATCCTCGCCGACCACACGCACCACTCGGCGGACATGCGTTGGGAGGACATCTCTCTGGGCCTCTCCGGTGCAACACTGATCGACTTCGACCTCAGTGAATGCCACCTGAGATACGGGGACTTCTCCGGAGCCCAGTTCCACGGGACAACCACATTCGAAGAAGTGTTGTTCAGCGATGGCGTTGATTTCTGCATCCGAGGCACCCACTCGGGACGCGCGTCCTTCCACGGCGACGCCACCTTCACCGGAGCCCGTTTCGGCAGCGAGACATGGAGCATGCGGGGTTTGATGGAACAGGGTCTGCGAGGCTGCGTATTCCATTCCCGGGTCACCGAAGACTTCTCATCCTGATCGCCCGGCGATCTCGACGGCGTTCGTCCGCCGCCCGCGGACGGGCGTGGAGCGTGGGCCGTTCCTCGATGACTGTCCGCCGCGTCTGCGGATCGGAGAACATGGGCGTGACGTCTTCCTCGTCACGGCGGAGTGCTTCGCCTCGGAGCGGCTCTCGTGCCTCGGCGATACGGAGACGTCCACCCGGATCAAGGAGCCCATGCCCGGTCACGAACGCCCACGGGCGTCAGCGAAACGTGAGCGGAACGTCAGCGGTGAGCCAGAGAGTGGAGGGGCGCCGACGAGCCGGGCCCGGTGATTGACCACACCGGGCCCGGCTCATACCCATGGCGTTCGAGCGAAAAGGGATTCGGGATGAAGAGGTTCAAGGCTGCCCTCCTCGCAGCCGCCGTCGTCGCGGGCGTGGCCGTCTCGGCCACCCCGGCGCAGGCGCTCAGCCACTGCAACGTGGGCGGCGGGGTCGTCATCTGCGAGTATGGCGTGAGTGTCTACACGTTCTCCAACGGAACGAAGCAGGAGTTCGCGATCGGCACCGATCTCGCCGTGTGGACGCGCTGGACGAACACCTCCGGCACCTGGACCTCGTGGACGTCCATGGGCGGGGAGTGGCGCAGCGGGGTCGGCATCCGCACGCAGCAAGTGAGCCCCTACCTCTTCGCCATCGTCCTCAAGGGAACCGACGGCTGGCTGTGGGCCAACTGGCGTGATCACAACGGCAACTGGACCGGCTGGGGTCACCTCCCCGACCCGACGTGAGCCGACCCCGGGCGCGCCCCGGGGCATCACGGAAGAACTCGCCGCAGCCGAACAGAAAGGCTCAGGCCCGCCGACACGCGGCGATCAACAGCGTGTCCGCCGCGCGCGGACCCGTGGCCGTGGCCGCGAGCACCTCGGCGCTGATCCTGGTAAACCCAGCCTCGTCCAGAAGCCGCATCCAGACGTGTCGCTGAAGCACCCAGCGGCGCATCGTGGTCGCTTCCCCCTGCGGAGTCCTCGCCGGAACATCGACGCCCACGACGTCCAGTTGCCCGGAAGCGCCGCCGACGTAGTGTGCCAACGTGGAGAACACCAGCCGCCCGCCCGGCTTGAGGGCGGCGGCCACCGCGGGCAGCAGTACGCGCGGGCCGGTGAAGTCGAGTGCACCGAAGACGCTGTACAGGACGTCGTACGTGTGAGGCATCGCGCGCAGGTGTGACACGGCGTCGGAATGCACGATGCGCAGGCGCGGAGCGAGGCTCCCGAACAGGCGGGTGGCCAACCCGTATTGCGCGGGCGAGGCATCGACTGCGGTGACCAGGCGGGGCCCGTGGTGGACGACGAGGTGGGCGGCGTGCCGGGCCGCCCCGGATCCGAGGTCGCCGACGGTCTTTCCGGACAGCTCCCCCAGGACCTCCGGGCCGGGGCCGCCATCCTGGCCCCAGGTCCAGCAGAAGTCCTCGGGTACTGCCCGGTCGCATTCAGCGCGGGCGCGGCCGTAGTGATGCCAGAGATCCGAGGGGTGGGTCGTCATTTACGCCATCCTGGCAGCGTGGCTGAACCTCTTGGAGTTCGGCGAGGACGCGGTCTTCCACACCCGTGATGGTGAAGTGGAGTGGTCCATCGCCCGTGACGACCTGCCGGCACCGTTTCGACCGCGTCCGGCGGACCTGCTTCCGCTGATCCCGGGCTCCTGCCGCCGGGCAGCGCCCGGCCCGGCGGCAGGGCTTCGCGCCCGGCCGCCCGCACGCGCCGGGGTTCGCGCGGCGGACGGCCTCTCAGTAGTCGCGCACCGGGATCGGCGATCAAGCCTTCGGCGTCTTGATCTCGGTGCCCTGGGGGGTGAGGGCGTGCCAGACGCCCTTCAGGGCCTGTCCCTTGGTGTCACCGGCTGCCTGGTCGCCCGCGAAGAGATAGACCGGGTGAGCGTTGACGGTGAGCTGCTTGGTGCCGTCCTTGCGCGTGACCGAGCCGAGCAGGCCGGGGTCGATGCCCTTGACGTCGGTGGTGGCCGGCACCGCCGGCCACTTGGCGGCACAGTCCGCGTAGCAGTTCGACTTCGGAGGGTTTGTGGTGTCTTGGGCGAACGCGTACAGGGTGCGGCCCGCCTCGTTGACGATGATGGTGCCCAGCGTCGGCGAGGACGACGTGCTCACCTTCCCGGCAGCGGCAGCACCGGCGGCATCCGACGAAGCCGGTGCGGAGGGTGCGGACGGCGCGGTGGTTGCGCTGCCGTCGTCGGAGGAGCAGGCGGTCGCCAGGGCGGCAACGGCGAGCATGATGGCCGCGGCAGATGCGACACGGCTGTGATTCTTCATCGGGGTAACCCTTTCGACAGGAAGGAGGAATTGCAGTGAGGTGGCTTGAGTACGGCGCCGCGCCCGGTTGCCCCGAATCGCACGCGCCGGGGCAACTGCTCCGCAGGGGCAATGGCGTCAGGGTCAGTGGTGTCCCCCGCCGCCGCGCCAGGGCAGGCGGGACCCTCCCGGCGGTGGAGCGAACCGCGGGATGGTGGTCGAGGCAGGTCAGAGTGGTCGGGTCGTGGCGACCATGTGTCCCGCGTGGTCCATCACGGAGATGGATCGGATGTCGGGAAGGTGCAGGGCACTCGCCCCCGTCACGGCGGCGCTGCCGTTGGGAGTGATCGCCCAGGTGGCGGCCTGCTCCTTGCGGCCGTCCACCGAGGAGACCTGAAGGACGAAGGGTCCCGCTTCTCCTGCGGGCAGGTCGGCCAGGGTGACGCTCACCTCAGTGCCCCAGGGCTTGGCCGTGAGCGTGGCACGACCGGACACGGAGTACCCGGCAGCCGAGGTGAAGGCCGTGGCCGGGCCGGTCGACTGCCGGAACGGCAGCATCGCCCCCAGTCCGAGCCCGGCAAGCACGATCAGGGCCGCAGCCACTGCCAGCCACTGCCGACGAACTCGGCGCCCGCGTGCGACATCGGCGGCGCGGACCTGATCCAGCAGGCGGTCGAGCCCGGCCGGCGAAGCCGGGGGCGCCGCATCGGTGTCGGCCTCGCGCGGGACCTGGGGACGGGACGCGGACATGCCCGGGGCGCGGCGGAGCAGTCCGGCCAACGGGGCCGAGCGCACGAGCTCGTCACGGCATTCCTGGCACGTGGGCAGGTGCGACTCCAGGACGCGGCGGTCGGTCTCGTCGAGACCGCCCAGCACATACGCGCCGATCAGCATGCGCACGTCGTCATGGTCGGTGCTCACCGTAGAACTCCCATTTCTTCAAAGGCTGCGCGCAGGTTGCGTACGGCGTAGTAGGCGCGGGACTTGACCGTTCCCTCCGGGATCGTGAGCCGTGACGCAGACTCGGCGATGGTCAGCCCCTCGAAGTACAGCGCCTGGATCACGTCACGATGCTCGCCGGACAAGCGTTCCAACGCTGCGCTGATCACGTGCCCTTCCAGCGCCGCCTCCACATCATCGGCGGAAGGTACGGCCGCGAGTGCCTCGTCGTCGTAGAGCGGTTCCGGTCGCCGCTGCTCAGCGCGCCAGCTGTCGGTGAGCACGTTGCGGGCGATCGTGAAGAGATAGGAGCGGATGGTTGCGTGGCACGGCTCGATCCTGTTGATGCTGCGCCACGCTCGCAGCAGCGTCTCCTGTACGACGTCCTCCGCCTGCTCAGGACTGCGCACGTACCTGCGCACGAAGGAGAGCAGCACATCGTGGTGCTCGGTGTACAACGCAGTCATCAACTGCTCGTCCGGCGTCACGCGCGATGTCCTCGTCTCGCAGGCTGGGGTCGCTTCGAGCATCGCCGGGGCCGAACCGCGGGCGGTGGACAGTCCGCGCCCTGGGGAGGCGCGGAACCAGATCCGATCCATCCGACTCACTTCCATACCTGACCGCACCGGCCGCGTCGTCTTCGAGGACGGCTGCGACATGCGGCTTCTTGTGTCCTGAGGCACTGGTCGCGTGCCCTTGCGGCTTGGTGTACGACGGGATGGGGGTCGAAGTTCACGAGGGTTCCTGAACCGGGTGCCGCAGGTGTTCGTACACATGGCTGCAAGCCTCCGAACACTCAGGAGAACAAGTCATGAACTCCCTGAAGACCCGTGTGGCCGTGGTGGCCTCCACAGCACTGCTGGTCGCCTCCGGCGCAGCGCCGAGCGCCGCCGCCCCTGCGCCTGTGCACAGTCGCACCTCCGTGGCGCTCGCCTGGTACGACACCACGGCCGACACGATCGCGGCGGCTTGCTCGTCACTCCCTCCGGTGACGAACAGCCGGACGTGGGCGATCAGTTGGACCGCTGCGGCACGAGCCTTGCAACATGTACCGTCCGGGGTCGACCGCAGGACCTACCAGGACGCGGCGCTGGCCGCCGCAGTGCACCGCGCCCTGGTCGAGCTGGTGCCCACCCGTGCCCCGGAGCTGGATGCCGCCCTGCGACAGACTCTGGATCGGACCCCCGACGGCCCGGCCGAGACATTGGGCGCAGCAGTCGGCGAACGCCAGGCGCTGGAGGTCCTGCACGACCGCGAGGGAGACGGTCTCGATGCGGCCTCGGTGAACGCCCCGTTCGCCGTGCCGCCGGCCGCGCCGGGCGTCTGGCGACCCACCCCGCCCGCGTTCGCCCCCGCCATCCAGAACGGCATCCGGTTCGCCCGGCCCTTCCTGCTGAAGAGCGCCGACCAGTTCCGATTGCCCGCGCCTCCCGCTGTGACGTCCAAGCGGTACCAGACCGACCTGAAGGAGGTTCGGGACTTCGGCGAGCTGAACAGCACCGTGCGCACCGCGCGGCAGACGGACACGGCCAACTTCTGGTTCGACTCCTCGCCGGCCCTGTGGACCAAGCCGATTCGCGTCGCGCTCGCCGCCACCTCCCACCAGCCGCTGCGCAAGCAGGCCGAACTCGTCGCGCTGGCCAACGCCACGCTGGTGGACACCCAGATCGCCACCTCGGACAGCAAGTACACCTACCCACGGTGGCGCCCCGTCACCGCGATCCGAGCAGGCGTCGGCGAGATCCCTGCCGACCCGTCGTGGAATCCGCTGCACACCACACCGGCACACCCGGACTACCCCAGTGGCCACAACACCTACGCAGGCGCGGCGGAAACCGTTCTCACCGCACTCGCAGGACCGCGCACGGCCCCGTTCACCCTGACCAGCGTCACCGCACCGGGCGTCGTCCGTACCTATACCGCATGGCACCAGCTCACGCTGGAGAACATGGACGCGCGGGTCTGGCTGGGCATCCACACCCGACTCGCGGACGAGGCCGGGGTCACACTGGGTACCGATGTCGCCAGGTACGGCCTGAACCACGCACAGGCACTGTTCCAGAAGCGCTGAATCCGCCAGGCGAACACCGCCTCGACCGTGCTCAAGCCCCCGCTCCGCTGGCAGTCGCCCATGGGCCCCGCCCCGGTCAGAGGCTGGGCGGGGTCCACCAGACGAGTTCGATGCGGTCTTCCCGCCTGCCCCGGTCGTCCCGACCGTCGCCCCTTCCTCTCGCCCGAATCCCCACCTGCCCGTCAGCGTGGAGGAGTCGACGCGCCACTACCGTTGCGGCCATGAACAGCAATGGATTCTGGACCTCCCCGCCGGACCGGACGGTCCGTGGCTCCATGGGGCACTGCGATCTCACCGTCCTCCAGCCGCCGTTCGACGCGGATCCCCTCACCTGCACACGCGCTCTCGCGGCCAACGACCCGTTGCGGGCAGCCGAGTTCGCCGCCTCCTTCGGGACGGTGGAGGCGATCCTCGAAGACCTCGGGCCCCGATCCTCCCTCGATGTGCCCCACCCCGACCGGCGCGCCGATCTCGATGTCGTACAGGCCGGCGCGTGGGGTCATGTTCTGGGGATCTGCGATCCGGCGCTCGCCGACAACGGCAATGACACCCCGCTGCTGTACGAGGCCCAGGCGCTGCGGGAGCGGTTCCCCGACGCCCGTGTCGTCGGCCGTGTCCACTTCCACGCGGGCGCCGATCACACCGAGGACATCGTGTGGCTGCCGGACGGCGCCATGTTCCACGCCTCCGGGTGGCCCGGCGACGAGCCGTTCGTCATCGGCGGCGATCCCGACGCCGTGATCTCCTCCCTGGGTCTGACCACCGAAGTGCTGGAGAACGCCGGCCTCTACCTGGACGAGGACGAGCCCAACGAGACCGAGTGGTCCGCCCTCGCCACCCTCGCCCTGGGACCGGCCGACCCCTGGAACCGTCCCGACGTACAGACCCAGGCGTTCCGCGTCGGTCACACCGGTTCCGCGGTCCGGGCGATGGAGCACCTGTACTTCATCTGACCGCCGCAACCCACCACAAACCTCCTTCTTTTTATGGCAGTTGACACGTCGTGGCCGACATCGTGAATGCGTTTGCCGTGACGGCGGATGCCCCTACTGTGGAAGGACGGCGCGTACACGTCACGGGGGCCTCGCGCGCCGCCGTACATCCCCCGGCCCCCAACCGAGGTGAAGACAAAGCACCTTGAACCGGAAGTTACGCATTCCCGCACGGTGGCGGCTGACCGTGCGATGGGCTGCGGCCGGCACACTGGCCGCCGCCGTCGCCCTGACCGGACTGCCCGCCGTCGAGACCGCCTACGCGGCGGGTCCGCCCGTCCTGGCGAGACCCAAGCTGGACACCGGCAAGCGCTGCGACACCCGCAACGGCCTCCCGGCCGCCAAGACCACTCCACGGGACTCCGGGTTCCCCGACGACCCGTCCGGGCTGCTCCACAAGTCCGACGAACTGCCGAAGAACTACGAATTCGACCTGCCCGGCAAGGCTTACGACGGACTGAGGGCGCCCACGGCGGCCCAGAAGAAGGATGCCCTGTCCAAGGTCCCCGGCAACCCGAAGAAGAACGTCGACGCCTGGACCAAGCAGGCCGATGCTTCCGGCGAACCCGCCGACCGGGCCATGGAGATCTACGCCCGCTTCCTCGCCAACACCGAGGGCCTGACGTTCGACCACTGGTTCAAGCACCGCTACATCCGCAACCAGACGAACAACCACAAGGGTTCCGGCTTCGAGCGCCAGCTCGTCAGGGACTACAAGCTCATCGGCCCCGACTGGCTGTGCGAGTACTACGTCGAACTCTTCGACAAGGACGGCAACAAGGTCGGCGAACGCCGGTACGACGCCTACAACAAGCGCACCAGGGAGTTCAACGAGTTCAAGTCCAACTCGCGGCTCGACCCCAAGCAGCTCGCCAAGGACCGCGTCGTCGCCAAGTCGATGCCGGACCACACCTTCCGCTTCACCGGCGCGAAGAGGTTCACCCGCGGTCAGCAGCAGCACATCACCGACCTCAACCGCGACATCGTCAAGGACCGACCCGGCACGTCCAACCAGGTCCGGGGCAACCAGCGCTTCTACAACCCCGTCGGCAAGACCACCCCGGTCCCCGGCTACGGGAAGAACGACGGCTGGTTCGCTCCCGGCTGCCAGACGGGCGGCAACGGCGCGCGTACCCGGCTCGCCGCCGCGGGCTCGTCGTGCGGTACGCGCGGCCCGCTGAACGACCGGATCAACGGCTCCGGCCGCACACTGGACGAGGCCCGGCGCATCCAGGCCGACGCCCGCCGCCTCGACACCCGGGGCACGCTTCCCCGAGGGGGACCCGGCGGCGTGGACTTCACCACCCTGGAGCTGCGCTACGTCGGCGGTCTCGGCAAGGGCAAGGGCATCCAGTACTCCATGAAGGCCGACATGATGCCGGACCCGGACGAGAACCCGGGCTTCGGCGGCGAGGCCAAGATGCAGCTCGCCTCGGACGCCCTGTTCACGTGGCTGGCGCTCACGCCCGAGAAGTTCTGGGTCAACCTCAACCCGGACCAGCCCGACAAGATCATGGACTCGAAGTTCGCGTCCACCGACGCCGGGCGGATCCTCCTCGACGCCGACCTGGACATGAAGTTCGACTTCGCCGAGGCCATCAACCCGGAGAAGTACGCGGGCGCGCGCCGTTTCTGGGACACCCAGCCCCGCGAGGACGGCATCCCGTGCTTCCCCGAGGTCCGGCTGTGGATCGAGCCGGAGGTGGCCCAGGTCCGTGAGCAGGACGGCGGCATCTACATCCTGGACGCCCCGCTGAAGGTGTCCACCGAGTGGATGGACATGGACTGGTCCGCCCCCGGTGCCCACAACTGCACCTTCACCGAGGCCGAGAAGCGCTTCAGCGAGGCCAACCTGCGCACCAACGTGATGCCCGAGGTGTCCAAGCGGGTCAACACCGGCGCGAAGTACGCCGACCTGCGCCGCGTCTACACCTCCCGCGTCGCTGCCGAGTACATCCGCCTGCAGGACGCCAAGTCGCCGACCGACTTCCACTCGGTCATCGACTCCAACGACGTCTCCGCCTGGCCGCTGCGTGCCCCGAACGAGAAGTGGACCAAGCAGGGCACCTACGACCGGTACATGAAGTCCCTCCGCGAGGGCGTCGAGTGGTTCGAGCTGAAGTACGACGGCAAGACCTTCACCCAGGGCGTCGGCGGTGTCGACTTCTCCAAGTCGCCGAAGCGGAACATCACCAAGGTGCGCTTCCAGACGGAGAACCGCGACCTGGACAACACCACCCACAACTCCCTGAAGTCCGACGACACGTCGTACCGGGACACCGACACCCTCTACCTGGGCGGAGGAACCCGCATCGGGGACGACGACGACCCGGCCCCGACGCCCACTCCGACCCCGACCCCCACCCCGACGGACAAGCCCACCGACAAGCCGACCACCCCGGCGCCGACGCCGACGACCCCGCCCACCGGCGGTGGCGGCGACGGCCAGAACCCGCCGAAGAACCCGGACGGCAACCTCGCCCACACCGGCTCCGACACCCCCGTCGGCCTGATCGCCGCGATCGCCGCGGCCCTCGCCGCACTCGGCGGCGGCCTCGTGTGGTGGAAGCGGCGCCGGACGACCGCCCGGCAGTAGCCGGACGCGATTCGGCCCGATGAACGGTCACGGCCCCGCTCCTGTCCACCGGACAGGGGCGGGGCCGAAGCCGTCCACGGGGCACCGACGGCCCGTCACCCGGCAGGACTCTCCGGCGCCTCCCGCTTGAAGACCCGGAATTGAACATGTTCAATAAAGGCAGAGCGTACGGCTCCTCCTCACAGGAGCCCGGCCACGCCGCCCCCGAGTCCGGATCCGAACCCCTCCCCTCCAGGAAGGCGGGCGTCCCCCATGACACAGACGGATACTCCACGCCACAGGATCAGGTACGTCGTTCCGGCCGCCTGGTACGTCGGCCTCGTCTCCGTGACCTCCGTCGCGTTCGACGCCATGGGCCAGCCGGAGATCCTGGCGTACGTCCTGCTGCTGGCGACCTCCCTGGGGGTCCCCCTGGCCATCCTCGCCCTGTCGTACCCGCCGCTCGCCCTTCTCGGCGAAGCAATGGACACCGGCCCGAGCCTGTTCGACTCACTGCCGCTGTTCGCGACGGCAGCGGTCGCGAACGTGCTCCTCGTATGCGGCTTCGGCGCTTTCGTGCGGCTCATGCAGCGCGTGGCACGCCGCGAATCCGGCCAGTGACGAGCGGCAGCCCCGCTACCGCGTCCACCGCGCCGTCGTGGTGGCCAGGACCCAACTGGCTCCGCGCTTCGTGCGCATCACCCTCGGCGGCCCCGGGCTGCGCGGCTTCCGGACCTCCGGCGCGGCGGCAAAGACCAAGATCTTCCTGCCCGCCGAGCCCGGCGCGGAACTCGTGCTTCCCCGCATCGACGAGAACCTGCGGTTCGTGTACCCGGAAGGCGCCCGGCCGGCGATCACCCGCACCTACACCGTCCGTAACCACCGGCCCGAGTCCGGAGAGGTGGACATCGACTTCGCCATCCACCAGAACGGCCCGGCCGCCCTCTGGGCCGCCACCGCGCAGCCCGGCAGCGCCATCGGGATCTCGGACGGCAGCGGACAGCTCCCTCCCACGGCCTTTGACGTCCTGTTCGTCGGCGACCCGGCGTCGCTGCCCGCCATCGAGACCCTCGCCGAAGAAATCGGTGCCGACGCGTCGATCCGCATCGTCCTGCTCGCACACGACCACGACGACGAGATACCGCTCGCCGAGTCGCTGAGCGGCACCGGCTGCCGGTGGGTCCACGCCCCGCACGCGACGGACGCCGGGGAGGTGCTCGTCTCGGCCGTAGACGGGACGGCAGCGCAGCCGTACGCCGAGCAGCGGCCCCGGCACACGCGTGACAGCGACCCGGCACACGCGTGCGTCCACAGCCTGTTTTACTGAGCCGACGAACTCTCCGGCGCACGACCGGACGGAACACGGGTGGAACACGGACGGAGCACGACGGAACCCGCGCGGGAGGCGGCTCGTCCTCGCGTCCGGCCCGAACCGTTCCAGCTCATTCCGAGTCATTCCGAATTCTGAACCCGTCCGCCGACCGGCTCGTCCACCCGGCCGATGGACACCTCGCGGCAGGAGCAACGAAGTGCAGCAGCTCACGTACGACGACATCAAGGCCGCCACCGACCGGATCACCGGACACGTCCGCCCGGTCGCCGTCGCCCCCGTCGACCCGGGAACGGTCCGTGCGGCATACCTCGGCGCCTCCGACGGCACGTCCGAGGCTCCCCTCGGGGACGTCTGGTTCGCGCTGGAGTTCCTGCAGCACACCGGCTCCTTCAAGGCGCGCGGCGCGCAGAACTTCATCCAGGCCCACCGCGAGGCCGGCACCCTGCCGGACGCGGGAGTGACCATCGCCTCGGGCGGCAACGCCGGGCTCGCCTGCGCATGGGCCGCGCGGCAACAGGGCGTGCGGGCAACGGTGTTCCTGCCGACGCTCGCCCCGGCGGTCAAGGTCGCCAGGCTCCGCGAACTCGGCGCGGACGTAAGGATCGTGGGCGCGGAGTACGCCGAAGCGCTGGAGGCGTGCGCGGAGTTCGCCGCCTCGACCGGGGCGCTCGCCTCGCACGCGTACGACCACCCGCTGATCGCCGCCGGGGCCGGGACCCTGATGGAGGAGATCCACGCCCGAATCCCCGGCCTGGACACCGTGGTGGTCTCGGTCGGCGGCGGCGGACTGTTCGCCGGGGTCGCCACCGCCGCCCGGCACCACGCAATCCGCACGGTCGCCGTCGAACCGGAGAACTGCCGGGCGCTGAACGCCGCCGTCGAGGCCGGCGCCCCGGTCGACGTGCCCGTCGACTCGGTCGCCATCGACTCCCTCGGCGCCCGCCGCGCCACCGTGCTCGCCCTGCACGCCGCCCGCCGGGACGACGTGCGCTCCGTCCTCGTACCGGACAGCGAGATCGTCCGCGCCCGCCGGGCGCTGTGGGACCAGCACCGCGTCGCCGTCGAGCACGCCGCCTCCGCCGCCCTGGCCGCACTCACCGCGCCGGCCCCGTACGGCTACCGCCCGAGCGAGGGCGAGAGGATCGCCGTCGTCCTGTGCGGCGCGAACACCGATCCGAGCGATCTGGCGTCCACCCCCGACGATCGCTCCTGACACCTCGGTGACGGGTGGGCCCCGGCCGTGAACCGGCGGTCGGGGCGGTCCCGCACGGCCCGGCCCCGGAGCCGTCCGCTCAGGATGTCGGCGTCAGCAGGCGATCGAGGGCGCGGCGGGTGCGTTCGGGGGCCTGCGGGTCCCGTTCCAGCTGGATCGCGTGGTTGAGGCCCATGTAGAGGCCGATCAGCTCGAAGGCGATCTGGCGGGGGTCGGTGTCCGCGGGCAGCTCGCCCGCCCGTACCGCCAGGCGCAGGTCCACCACGAGGCGGCGCCGCCAGATGCGGAACAGCCGCTCCACCACGTCCCGGACCGGCCCGTCGGCGCGGCCGTCGAACTCGACCACCGCGGTGGTGAACAGGCAGCCGCCGGGGAACGCCTCCCGCTCGCGCTCCAGGTAGTCGATCCATCGCTCGCAGACCGCCCGCAGCCGGGTCAGCCCCGGCCCGGCGTCGGCGACCGGCTCCCACACCGATGCCAGGAAGATCACCGACGCCCGTTCCAGGGCGGCGAGTTGAAGCACCTCTTTGGTACCGAAGTGGCCGAGCAGGCCTGACTTGCTCATCCCGAGATCGGCGGCGAGACGCCCGATCGTGAGCCCTTCCAGGCCCTCGACCGAGGCGACCGCGACGCTGCGCTCGATGATCCGGTCCCGCGTCCTGCGGGCCTCGACGGCGGAATTGCGCGGGCTCATGAGTTCCAGGGTATCCGGGGGCACACCGTGCGCCGCGTTTTAACTTCCGATCGGTCGTTCGCTATATTCGCGGCATCCTGATGCCCACCAAGGAGCTGCCATGCCAGGAGCCCGCATCGCCGCGCTCGGCCACCACCAGCCGGACCGCGTGCTGACCAACGACGACCTCGCCGCGATGGTGGAGACCGACGACGCGTGGATCCGGCAGCGCACCGGGATCGCCACCCGCCGCATCGCGGACGAGGAGTCGGTCACCGACCTGGCCGCCGCCGCGGCGGGCAAGGCACTCGCCGCCTCCGGGCTCACCCCGCAGGAGATCGGCCTGGTCACCGTCGCCACCTGCTCGGCGATCGACCGCTGCCCCAGCATCGCCGCCCAGGTCGCCGGCCGCCTCGGCATCCCGGCCGCCGTCGCCTACGACCTCAACAACGGCTGCGCCGGCTTCTGCACCGCGCTGGCCACCGCCGACCACGCGGTACGCGCCGGGGCCGCCCGGCACGCCCTGGTCGTCGGCGCCGAGAAGATGTCCGACGTGACCGACTGGACCGACCGCAGCACCTGCGTCCTGCTCGGTGACGGCGCCGGGGCGGCGGTGGTGAGCGCGGCCGAGGACGACTCCATCGGTCCGGTCGTCTGGGGCTCGGACCCCACCCGGCGCGACGCGGTCCGGCTCGTCGACGACTGGCATCCGCACTTCGCCCAGGAGGGCCAGACGGTCTTCCGCTGGGCCACCACCGAACTCCCCGCGCTCGCCGCGGAAGCCTGCCGCCGGGCCGGGGTGAGGCCCGACGACCTCGGCGCGATCGTCACCCACCAGGCGAACCTGCGCATCATCGACTCCGTCGTACGCCAACTCGCCCTGCCCGAAGGGGCCGTGGTCGCCCGCGACGTCGTCGACTCCGGCAACACCTCCGCCGCCTCCATCCCCCTCGCCCTGGCCAAGCTCGTCGAACGCGGCGAGGTCTCCCCCGGCGCGCCCGCACTGCTGTTCAGCTTCGGCGGCGGGCTGTCCTGGGCGGGGCAGGTGGTCCGCTGCCCGTGACCGGCGGGCACTTCGGCCCGGCGGACCTCACGCATGAGGGGTGTGCCCGGTCTCCCGGGCACACCCCTCACGGACAACGCGCGGACTCGCGGACGACGCCCGGACTCACGGACCACCGACCCGCCGACCCGCGAAGTCGCGGGATCGAGAAGTCGCGAGGCCGAGAGGTCCGAAGCCGAGAAGTCGCGGACGCGTCAGCGCTCGCCGCTCCGGCGGCCGCGGTGTCAGCGGTCGTCGCGGCGTCGGTCGCGGATGTCGTCCTCCGCGTCCTGAAGCCGGTCACGACCCCGCTGCGACGTCTGCTGAGAGCGGTCGGACGTGCCCTGCGTCCGGTCCCGACCCTGGCCCGTCCGGCCGCGGCCCTGGCCGCGTTCCTCGTTGCGGCCCTCGTCCGGCTTCTTCTTGGCCTGGTCGGCGAGCTGCTGCGCCTTGTCCTTGAACTGGTCTGAGATGCCCATGCTGTTCACTCCTCGTGGGTGCGTGGGGGCGGTCCGTGAGGACCTCGACCACAGTCGCACGCGCCGACACCCCCCGCATGTCGATCAGTCACGCTCAGTCACGCCGTGCGCGCACCGCCCGTGCATCCTGATCCGCGGCTCCCCCGGCGCCCACGAGCCCGCTCCGCACGCCCGCCAGGCGCGGCCCGAACCGGCGCATCTCGCGCTGTCCCACGACCCCGATCAGCGTCGGCAGACAGCCGCGTACGGACTGCATCCCCCGCAGCCACCGCTGCGCGTACACATGCGCGGAACGCCGTTCGACACCGGACACGATCCGGTCGACGGCCGGCCCCAGCGGATATGTGCGGTTCGCGGGCCAGGGCAGTCGCTGCCTCAACTCCCGCATCACGTCGTCCTGGTCGGCGCCCCGCACCATGTCCGTGTCGGTCCAGGACAGATAGCCGACCCCGACCCGCACCCCGCGGTGGCCGACCTCCGCACGCAGACTGTGCGCGAACGCCTCCACGCCCGACTTGGACGCGCAGTACGCGGTCATCATCGGCGCGGGCGTCATCGCGGCGAGCGAGGCTATCTGGAGGAAGTACCCGCGGCTCTCCATGAGCACCGGCAGGAACGCCCGCCCGGTGACGGCGCCGCCGATCAGGTTGACCTCGATGACCCGGCGCCACGCCTCCGGATCCGAGTCGACGAACAGACCGCCCGTCGCCACCCCGGCGTTGGCGACGACGACGTCGACCTTCCCGAACCGCTCCTTGACCTCCTGGGCGACGCGGGCCATCGCCTCGTGGTCGGTGACGTCCGCGAACCAGTGGTCGCTGTCGCCGTGCAGCCGCTCGGAGACCTTCTTCAGCTCGTCCGGTTCCAGGCCGACCAGCGCGAGCTTCGCGCCGCGCGCCGAGAGTTTGCGCGCCAGCAGTTCGCCGACACCGCGCGCCGCGCCCGTGACGACGACGACCTGCCCTTCGAGACTCCGTGCACCACTCATGCCACATCCTCCTCGGCCGTACCGTCATCCGCCGCCGCGGTACGAGTCCCGTCGCGCGCGGCATCCGGGCCGCCCGCGGGGACGTACGTGGTGACCAGCTCCCGGATCTTCGCGGTGACCGCCTCCGGAGCCTCCACCGGCGTCATGTGCCCCATCCCCGTCAGCATGGTCAGCCCCAGGGAGCCGGGCAGCGTCGCCACCAGGGCGTGGGCGTGCACGAGCGGCGTCAGCCGGTCCTCCGTACCCGCGATCAGCGCCGTCGGCACCTTCAACTCCCGTACGCAGGCGTCGAGGTCGAGGTCCGCGAGGACATGCCCCCAGGCCCGCCTCGCCGTTCGGGGGCAGGCGTGCACGATCCGGGCGCAGGTCTCGACCCGATCCGGAGCCGAACCCGGTCCCATCGTCCCGTACTTCAGCATCCGCCGTGACAACGGTGTGACCGGCCCGAGCGGTGCGGGCGAACGCAGGATCGCCCTGTGTATTCGGTCACGCACGCCCCCGGCCGGCAGCGGAACGACCCGTGACTCGGCGGCCAGCCGCGAACTGCCGGTGCTGCACAGCAGCACGGCGGCCGCATGGGCGCGCAGACCGGGCCGCCGCGCGGCGGCCATCACCGTCATGCCACCCATGGAGTGCCCGGCGATCACCGCCTTCTCGCCCGGTTCCAGGGCGGCGGCCAGCACCGCTTCGAGGTCGTCGGCGAGCGCGTCCGTGCTGTACCCCTCGCGGCCCGCCTCGGGCGAACGGCCGTGCCCGCGCTGGTCGTAGGCGATGACGCGGTGATCCACCGCGAGGTCCCTGATCTGCGCGTCCCAGAAGCGGGTGCTGCACGTCCAGCCGTGCGACAGGACCACGGCGGGCGCGCCGTCCGGACCGTGCACCTCGACGTGGACACGGGCGCCGTCGGCGGAAAGCGCGGTCAGCGTGCGTATCGGAACGGGGGCGACGCCGTCGCCCCGCAGCAGCCGGCTCATCCCGCGGCCTTCTTCCCGGCGGACCCCGCCATGGCGGACACCGCGGAACCTCCAAAAGCCCCGGAGGCGGCGGCCACCCCCGGCGCACCGGCGGCGACCGCCCCGACGGCGGCACCCGCTCCGGCGGAGCGTTCCCGGGCCCGTACGACCTCGTACTCCCCCAGGTCCACCGCCCGCGTCACCTTCCGGAACTCGGTGGTGGTGCCCGGCCAGACGGTGGTGTTGCGCCCATTGGCGTCCAGGTACCAGCTGTCGCAGCCGCCGGTGTTCCACACGGTGCGCTTCATCCGCTGCTGGACTCGACGGTTCCAGACGTCCACCGCGGAGCGGCGCGCGTCGAGGGCGGCCCGGCCGCCGAGCACGTTCAACTGGCGCAGGTAGTCGGCCATGTAGTTCAGCTGGGACTCGATCATCAGGATCATCGAGGAGTTCCCGAGTCCCGTGTTGGGGCCGATGATCGTCATCCAGTTCGGGAACCCGTCCGTGGTCGCGCCGCGCAGCGCCCGCATGCCGTCCTTCCACGCCTCGGCGAGCGTGGTGCCCTCCGCGCCCACCACCCGCTCGGCGATCGGCATGTCGGTGACGTGGAAGCCGGTGCCGAAGATGATGGCGTCGACCTCGGCCTCCGTCCCGTCGGACGCGACAACCGTGGAGCCGCGCACCTCGGCCAGACCGGAGGTCACGACATCGACATTGGGCCGGGCCAGAGCCGGGTAGTAGGTGCTGGACAGCAGGATCCGCTTGCAGCCGATGCGGTAGGAGGGGGTCAACTTGGCCCGCAGCACGGGGTCCTTGATGGCACGTGCCACGTTGGACCGGGCGATCTTCTCGACCAGACCCAGCTCGTTCGGGTGCTTGGTGAAGGCGCTCACCTGCAGCTCCCGGATCCCCCACAGCAGTCCGCGACGCGCGGTCCCGGTGATCGGGAGCGTGCGGTGAAGCCAGCGCTCGGCACCGCTGATCCGGCGGTCCATGCGCGGCATGACCCAGGGCGGGGTGCGCTGGAACAGCGTCATCCGGCCGACCTCGGGCTGGATCGCGGGCACGATCTGGATGGCGGAGGCGCCGGTGCCGACCATCGCGACGCGCTTGCCGGTCAGGTCGTAGTCGTGGTCCCAGCGCGCCGAGTGGAAGATCCGCCCGGGGAACCCTTCGAGGCCGGGGATGTCCGGCGTCTTCGGGTCCGACAGCGGGCCGGTCGCGGAGATGACGACGTCGGCCGTGAAGGTCGCCCCGTTGGCCGTCTCTATCCGCCAGTACAGCTCCTCGCGATCCCACCGCATGAGCGTTACTTCGTGGTTGAGCCGTATGTGCGGACGCAGCCCGAAGGTGTCCGCCACGTGTTCCAGGTAGGCGCGGATGTGCTCCTGCCCGGAGAAGGTGCGCGGCCACTCGGGGTTGGGCGCGAACGAGAACGAGTAGAGGTGCGACGGCACGTCACAGGCGCAGCCGGGATAGCTGTTGTCGCGCCAGGTGCCGCCCACGGAGTCGGCCCGTTCGAGGACGACGAAGTCCGTGATGCCTTCGCGGCGCAGCCGGACCGCGGCCCCGAGGCCGCCGAATCCGGATCCGATCACCGCCACTCTTACGTGCTCGTGCTGGGTCATGCTGCCGCCTCCCGCGATACGTCACACGACTCTGCCAGCAATCACTGGCACGATGGGAGCCTAGAACAGCTCCGTACCGATGGGTAGGGGTACGGCAAAGGGAAGTTACCGTCGGTACGACGTAAGGTGCGGATGTGGTTGAAGGACGCGATCATCGTGAGTACCGGATGGAGGAGCTGGCCAAGGAGGCCGGCATCCCCGTACGGACCGTGCGCTTCTACCGGGAACGCGGCCTGATCTCGCCGCCCCGACGGGAGGGGCGCATCGCCTGGTACGACGACCACCACCTGGCCAGACTGCGCACCATCGCGGGCCTGCTGGAGCGCGGCCACACCCTCACAGGGATCGCCGATCTCGCCCGCACGTTCGAGAGCGGACGGGATGTCGCCGAGGTGCTGGGACTGGGTGAACCGACCGAGGAGACCCCGGTCCGCATGACGCCCGAACAGCTCGCGGACCACTTCGAGGGCGAGACCACCCCGGAGAACCTGGCCACCGCGCTGGAGCTGGGCTACCTGGCCACCGACGGCGACGAGATCGTCCACATCAGCCGCCGCCTGCTGGAGGCATCGGCCGAACTGGTGCGCGAGGGCGTCCCGCTGGCCACGGTCCTCGCGGCCGGCCGCCACGTCCGCGAACACATGGACGCCCTGGCGGACCTCTTCGTGAACGTGCTCGAAGCGCACACCGACGCCCCCGAACCGCCCCAGCTCCGCCCACTGGCCCGCGCGGTGATGGACGCCGAGCTGTCCATGGCCCTGGACCGCCGACTGCGCCGCGAGTCCCCCGACCGGCCACCGGCGGACCGGGAGCCCGAGCCGTCCTGACGCACCGCCGCCCCGGCGCACGGACCGGAACACCGCGAACGGGCGGGAGCGGGGGCGCGGCCGGGCGCGGCGCTTACGGCCCGCCCTGAGACGGTCGGCCGGGAACGGAGGGGCGGAACGGACAAGCGGGAAAGGGTGCACGGAAACGGACGACGCAAAACAGGAGTCCACGGTTCCGCCCCTTTGGTCCCGACTCCTGGCGGCGGCTCCGGCCCGTGGTTCCGGTTCAGGATTCCGGTCCGCGGTTCCGGACCGTCTTTCCGCCCCGGGGCACCGGGCCCATGGCCCATGGCCCATGGCCCATGCCGCCTGACGGCTGACGGCTGACGGCTGACGGCTGACGGCTGACGGCTGACGGCTGACGGCTGACGGCTCAGCGGTATCCGGCCAAGCCGTCCGCCAGTTCCCCCTCGTCGCCGTCACGCATGCCGCAGAGAGCCTGTTGTAGGGCGAACGTGCCCCGGATCGCGGCGATGCGGGTGGCCATGCGGGTGGCGCACCCGAATTCCGGCCCGCCGCACAGCGCGAGCACCCGCCCCAGCAGCTCGCCGTCGTGGCTCGCCCCGATGGCCGCGAGGTCCTCGGCCGGATCGCCGATCACGATGTCGTCCCAGTCGAGCACTCCGGCAAGGCGCGGCAGACCGCCCTCCCACTCCCACAGGACGTTCTCGGCGCCGAGGTCACCGTGCACCAGCGCCAGGGCCTTCGCCGCGCCGTGGCGCGGCAGGCCGTCGAGCGCCGCGAGTTCCCCCTCGGCCCGCAGCCGCCCGGCATCGGACATGAGCGCGAACAGCTCCGCACGCACGCTCTCCGCGAACCGCGGCCACCGGCCCTCCGGCTCCCGGGGCACAGCCGCGCGCACGGTCTCGTCGGCGCCGGCCCGCGCCAGACCCCTCAGCAGCGCGGCGTACTGTTCCGCCGCCGCGCACACCACCCGGGGATCACCGAGCGCGTCGTCCGTCAGCGGCTCCCCGGGAATGCGACCGAGCACCAGAAACGGCGTCCCGCCGCCGGGCGCCCCGCCGCCGTGGACCTCGCCCCGGCCCAACGGCTCCGGCGTACGGAAGCCGAGGTCCAGCCCGGCGAGCACCCGCAGAACGGCCTCCCGTTCGGGCAACCGGGCGGCCGCCGCCCGCGTACGCGGCAGGCACACCACCCGGTCCGAACCGATGACGACATCGTGGAACTGCCCCCGCCGCACGGCGAGTTCAGCGGGCTCGTCGTCGGGCAACAACCGGCTCAGCAGAGCGCCGTGCTCCGACAGCACGCGCCGTGCCGACGGAGCGGCGCCCTCCCGGCCGGCACCCGCGGCGGGTCCGTCCACGCCGGGTCCATCCACGCCGGGTCCATCCACGGCGGGTCCGCCCGCAGCGGATCCGCTCGCGCCAGGTCCGTCCACGCCGGATCCGCTCACACCAGGTCCGCTCACGCCAGATCGTAGGTCACCGTCACCGGGGCGTGGTCGCTCCACCGCTCCGGGTGCGTCTCGGCCCGCTCGACCCAGCCCTTGACCGCGCGGGCGGCCAGACCCGGCGTCGCCACCTGGTAGTCGATCCGCCAGCCGGCGTCGTTGTCGAAGGCCCGCCCGCGGTAGGACCACCACGAATACGGCCCCTCCTGGTCCGGGTGCAGGGCCCGTACGACGTCGACGTACTCGGCCTCGTCGAAGACCCGGGTCAGCCATTCCCGCTCCTCGGGCAGGAAGCCGGAATTCTTCTTGTTGGCCCGCCAGTTCTTCAGGTCGGCCTCGTGGTGGGCGATGTTCCAGTCGCCGCAGACCACGACCTCAAGCCCGTCGGCGGCGGCCCGGCGCTTGAGGTCCTTCAGGTACGGGAGGAACGCGGCCATGAACCGTTCCTTCTCCTCCTGCCGCTCCGTACCGACCTCACCGGAGGGCAGATACAGGCTGGCGACCGTCACACCGGGGAGATCGACCTCGACGTAGCGGCCACTGGTGTCGAACTCCTCGCCCCCGGCGGGGCCGAAACCGCCGAACCCGATCTGCACCCGCTCCGGCGCACGCCGGGTGTAGAGCGAGACACCCGCCCGCCCCTTGGCGGCCGCGGGGGCGTGCACGGTGTGCCAGCCCTCCGGGTCACGCACCTCGTCCGGCAGCTGCTGCGGCTCGGCACGTACCTCCTGGAGGCAGATCACATCGGCCTCGGTCCCGGCCAGCCACTCGACGAATCCCTTCTTGGCGGCGGCACGGAGCCCGTTTACATTGGCGGTGGTCACAGTGAGCATTACGGCACGATACCGACATCCACCCGGAGGCGGGTTCGCATACCTGTACCATTCTTCGCATGATTATCCAGTCTCGGCCCTTCGATCACGCCGACGCCGTCAAGCTCAACGACCAGGTCCAGCGTGAATACGCCGAGCGGTACGGCGACGGTGAGGGCGATGTCACACCCCTCGACCCGTCGATGTTCGAGCCCCCGCACGGTCTGTATCTGCTCGCCTACGACGAGCAGGGCCGTCCCGTCGCCACCGGTGGCTGGCGTTCCCAGGAGCGGAACGACGAGGGCTACGCGGACGGCGACGCCGAGCTGAAGCGGATGTTCGTGATTCCCGAGGGCCGCGGCCAGGGCCTCGCCCGCCGCATGCTGGCCGCCCTGGAGGCCGACGCCCGCGCCGCCGGCCGGATCCGCATGGTGCTGGAGACCGGGGACAAGCAGCCCGAGGCCATAGCGCTGTACGCGTCCAGCGGCTACACCCCGTGCGAGAAGTTCGGCTACTACCGCATGCACGACAGCAGCCTCTGCATGGCCAAGCCGCTGCGGTAGGGGCGGTGGGGGGCGTCCGTGTCCACACCACGTCGGCAACACGTCGACCGGAACGCGGGTGATGTCGCAACACAAGAGCACAGAACGCAACAACGTCGACCATCACCTCTGGCGCACCCACGTGCCCGCGCGCTTCACTCATGTCCCATGAAGAGACGGACCACGAAGAAGAGACAGGCCACGAAGAGACGGATCACGTCCCTGCTCACGGGGCTGGTCATGGCCGCGGGTACGGCGCTCGGCGCGAACCCGGCGTCGGCGGCCGAACCGATACCCACGGAGTTCGGCACCGACTGGCACGACCCGCTGACCGCGGCGCCGCCCGTCGACAAGCCCGCCACCCGCTCCTGCGAAGTGACCCTCGTGGACACCGAGTTCCGCGACTTCACGCCGTACACCGGGAGCTACACCCCGCCCAAGGGCTGCGGCGACCGCTGGAGCAAGGTGGTGCTGCGCCTCGACGGCAAGGTGAAGGGCCGTCAGTACGACCGCCTCGGCCACCTGGAGGTCGGCGGCGTCGAGGTGTTGCGCACCTCCACGCCCGAACCCTCGCCCGAGGGCATCCAGTGGTCCGTGGAGAAGGACGTCACCCACTACAGCGACACCTTCCGCCGCGGCCGGTCCGTCGAGATGCTCATCGGCAACGTCGTCGACGACACGTACACCGGCGTCATCGACGTCGAGGTCACGCTGACCTTCTACGCCGCACAGGGCCGCGCGAAGCCCGCCGACGCACCCGACACGGTGCTTCCGCTGAAGAACGCCCCGCTCACCACCCCCCGCAACTCCGAGAAGATCGTCGCCGAGGTGTACGCCACCGGATCCGGCGGCGGCTGCGAGGAGTTCTGGTACCTGACCGTGCCGGACGACGAACCGTACTCGTGCAAGGCCGACAAGGGTCCCTACCGCGAGGTGCAGGTCAAGGTCGACGGACAACTCGCCGGAATCGCCTCGCCGTTCCCGAACGTGTGGACCGGCGGCTGGTCCAATCCCTTCCTCTGGTACGTCGTTCCGGCACCGCGCGCCTTCGACGTGAAGCCCCTGGAGTACGACCTGACGCCGTTCGCGGGCATCCTCAACGACGGGCGTGAACACCGCGTCGAGGTGTCGGTGGCGGGCGTGCCCGAGGGACAGAGCGGCTGGAGCACGCCCGCCAACGTACTCGTCTGGCAGGACGAGAACAGCAGGACGGTCACCGGGGCGCTCACCCGCCACGAGGAGAGCGACCCGTCCAACACGACGACGCACACGCCCGGTCCGCTCCACCGCCAGGACACCGAGGGCGGCCACCGGCTCACCGTCTCCGGCTACCTGAACACCTCCCACGGTCGTGTCGTCACCACCGTCGGCCGGACCGTCGCCAACACCTCCACCCACCGCTGGACGGAGGACGAGAACACCGACGGCCTCAAGGCCCGCTGGAGCGACGACGAGACGGTGACCGTGGACGGCCGCGGCCCGGCGCGCGTCACGCACACGAACCGCGCCTACACCGTGGACGGCGAGATCACGGTCGACTCCGCCGACAGGCTGCGCACCGTCATCACCCTCGGCGACCACGCGAGGACCTCGACCACCCGGGCCGGCAAGCGCGTCTCCTGGTCCCGGCTCGACGACACCTACACCGGCGACGCCGCCTGGACGCTGAACGTCCCGCGCGACCAGCGCCGCGCCGTGGGCACGTCCGGCGAGCACTACCGGCTCATCGGTTCCGAGGGCTGCTACGACCGCACGATCCGGACCGAGCAGGGAACGCTGACGCAGGACCGCCGGATCTGCTGACCCGGGCCCTGCCCGCGGCCCGCCGCCGTTCGGCCGCGGGCCGCGCCGCGCGGCGTCCGGTGCGTGCGATCGCAAGGCGGCCGAAAGCCCACGTAGCCCGCTACGAGGGCTTTCGGCCAACGCCGAAGGGGGTCCCCCCCTGGCCCTTAAGGCCTTGGGG
>NZ_LIXJ01000026.1 GCF_001905795.1 Streptomyces sp. CB01580 | reverse complement strand
AACCGCGTTAGTGCAGAGAAGGTCCACCGGCGACGAACCCGGTGCGCGGGTCGCACTCGGCCTCGCCCTGCGCGCGGACCCGCACTACACCTTCGCCCAGCTTCTCCACGAGGCGTGCAATCAGGGGCTGGATCCGGAAACGCTGCGCCGTTGCCTTCGCGGCGAGCGCGGCCCCCGGGCGGCCGAGCGGGGCCGGGCCACGGAGCGCACCGGGCGTCCCCGCGAGGAACGCCGCGCACGACACCGGTCGGTCCGCCCGACCACCGGCCGGCGCACGAAGCCGCCACGGGGACCCGTCGGCCCGGGGCCGACGTCCTCCCGACGCCGTTCGGCGCAGACACCCCCGAACCGCCGCGGTTCCAGGAGCGGTCGATGACGACATGCCGCATGGCACGGGCGGGCGGGGGAGCCGCCGCCGTGCCCCGCCAGCAATCCGGTCCATACGGGACGACGGGCGAGGCAACGGACGCAACGAATGGCGCGAGAGCGACAGTCGGGCCCGGGAGCACGGCGAAGGGAGTGTTTATCGTCAGGAAGACGACTATGATCACGGCATGCCGCCCTACGACCCGTCGACCTTCCCGCCCTTCGCAGTCACCGTCGACCTGGTTGTGCTCACGGTGCGCCGTCACGCGCTCTGCGCACTGGTCGTACGCCGGGGTGAACCGCCCTTCCAGGGCAGATGGGCACTGCCCGGCGGCTTCGTCAGGGCCGACGAGGACCTCGGTGCCGCCGCGGCGCGCGAACTGGCCGAGGAGACCGGCCTGTGCGCCCAGGACCCGGCGGCACCGGCGGTCGGCAACGGTGCGCATCTGGAGCAGCTGGCCACGTACGGTGCCCCTGGCCGCGATCCCAGAATGAGAGTCGTCAGTGTCGCCCATCTGGTGCTGGCCCCGGACCTGCCCGCGCCCCGGGCGGGCGGTGACGCGAACTACGCCCGTTGGGCGCCTGTCGAGGACCTGCTCGCAGCCGAGGCCAAGGACGGCCGCGAGGGCGAGAATCAGGCCGCGCTCGCCTTCGACCACGCGCAGATCCTCGCCGACGGCGTCGAACGCGCACGCTCCAAGATCGAGTACTCCTCACTGGCCACCGCCTTCTGTCCACCGGAGTTCACGGTCGGTGAACTGCGACGGGTGTACGAGGCGGTGTGGGGCGTGGTTCTGGACCCCCGGAACTTCCACCGCAAGGTGACGGGCACCCCGGGCTTCCTGGTGCCCTCCGGGGGGACGACCACTCGGCAGGGCGGCCGTCCCGCCCAGCTCTTCCGGGCCGGCGCGGCGACGGTGCTCAACCCGCCGATGCTGAGGCCGGAGGTCTGACCTCGCGGAACACCCGCAGGGTCGACCCTGCGCAAAAAGTCGGATACGTCGCGTTATCGTGCTGCGGTACCCACCCTGCCGCCGAGCGGTCTCATCCTCCGCGAGAGAAGCGATGCTCCAGGCCATCGGACTCACCAGCGCACCCCGCCGCGGCCATCCGGCCGTCGTGGACGATCTCACCTTCGAAGCCCGGCCCGGTCATGTCACCACACTTCTGGGCGCGCCCGGATCGGGCAAGACCGCGGTCCTCCGCCTGATGCTCGAACTCGACCCGGGGCGGGGGGTCACGTATTTCCGGGGCAGGCCGTTGCACCGGATCGAGCACCCCGCGCACGAGGTGGGGGTGCTCCTCGGCGACGTACCCGGGCACCCCGCCCGTACGGTCCGGGGGCACCTCCGCATGCTCTGCGCCGCCGTGGGCGTACCGGCCTCCAGGGCCGACGAGGTGCTGGAACTCGTCGGTCTCGCCGGGATGAGGGACCAGCGCATCGACGCCCTGTCGCTCGGCATGGACCGCATGTTCGCATTCGCGTCGGCCCTGCTGGGAGACCCGCACACGCTCGTCCTCGACGATCCCGCCGAAGGGCTCTCGCCGCAGGAGGCGAGCTGGGTGCACCGGCTGATCCGGGACCGGGCGGCCCGCGGCGGAACGGTTCTGTGCACTACGACCGACGCCAAGGAGGCCCTGCGGACCGCCGACCGAGTGGTCACCGTCGACGCGGGGCGGCTCGTCGCCGACCAGAGCGCGGGCGGCTTCTCCCGGGCCCGCCTCCGTCCCCGGGTCGCGGTGCGCAGTCCGCACGCCGCCCGCCTCGCCGCCGTCGTCGGGCGTGAGGCCCGGGCTGCGAAACGCCCCGTCGAGGTGGTCGCCGGGACGGGGGGCCGGCTCTTCGTGTACGGGGCCACCTGCGCCGAGATCGGCGACGCGGCCTTCCGGCACGGTCTCCCGGTGCTCGGACTCGCCGACGAGGTCGCCGACGCCCGTCCGCCGCGCACTGTCGACCCACCGGCCGTCGCCGCCGGGTCCGTGGAAGCCGAACCACGCCCGGCCGCACGGGCGAACGGCGTGCGACCCGCGCCGCCGATCAGACGCCGGCCCGCCCGCGGCCCCCTCCAGCCGCTGCGCTACGAACTGCGTCGCTTCCTCGGTACCGGTACGACAACTCTGGTCACCGCCGCCGTCCTTGCCGTCTCGCTCGGAATCTCCGCGCTCCTCGCACTCTCCGGGCATGCCCCACTGCACAGGGTGCTGGTGGCCTGGCCGTCGCCACTGCCGCTGCCGCCCGCGGCGATCGGGGCCGGGCTGCTCGGCGCGCTCTCGTTCGGCGACGAATTCCGCCACCCCGCCCTCGCGGCGGGGTGCGGCACCGTCCCGCGCCGCCTCGGGCTGCTCCTCGCCAAGCTGGTGGTGTCGGCCGGAGTCGCTCTGGTGCTCGCCGCGGCCGTCGTACTGACCTCCGCGGGGACCTACTACCTCCTAAGCGGCGCCGATTTGACAGCAATCGTCCATAATTCTCCGACGCTGGGCGCGAGTTGGGTGGGGCTGACCGTCGGCTGCGCCTGGGCGGGCCTGCTGGGCGCCGGGGTCTTCAGGGCGACGGCGGCCGGGGTCGCCGCCGTGCTCGCCGTGCCCGTACTCGTCGTTCCGCTGATCCGGGCGGTGCCGACGGGATCGGGCTCCCGCCCGGCCGTCGGGCTGCCCGGCAGACTCCGTGAACTGGTGTGGCCGCACTGGCCGCACTGGCCGCACGAGGCGGAGCGGTGGCTGGCGGCCGCCCTACGTGTGGTGGACCAACCGGTGGGGGCTGCCTTGTCGCTCTCGCTGTCGACCCTGGTCTGCGCCTACGTACTCACCGGCCTTCGCGCCAGGGTTCGTTGGTGACCGTGGGCGACAACGAGCCGTTTCGGGATCACAACTCCCTTGAAAATGCCTGATTTGAGGAGATAAGGCGTCAATTGGCGGGCGGGTGCCGATCACCCTTTCGTGTGCTTTTCACCAAAGACCTCAAGGGGCGGAGGAGCCGCGCCGACAAAGGATGCGTGAGTACCCTTGCGCACACCATGATGACCGCCGCCCGCTCCGCCGATTCCGGTCTCGCCGGCCCGGGTGAACTCGACCGCTACTCGTATGCGGAGGCGCCGGCCGGCGAGCGCGCCGCTCTGCGTTCCTGGGAAGGGTCCGATGCCGAGCTCGGCCGGGCCGGCCGGCGCGGCTCTGCCAGCCGGGGGCGCGGCCTGCACGGCCAACTCGTTCAGCAGCTGGGTCAGATGATCGTCTCCGGAGACCTGGGCGCCGACCGCCCGCTCGTGCCGGAGGAGATCGGCCAGCGCTTCGAGGTCTCCCGCACCGTCGTCCGTGAATCACTGCGCGTCCTCGAGGCGAAGGGTCTGGTCAGCGCCCGGCCCAACGTGGGCACCCGGGTCCGCCCCGTCAGCGACTGGAATCTGCTCGACCCCGACATCATCGAATGGCGTGCCTTCGGCCCGCAGCGCGAGGACCAGCGGCGCGAGCTGGGGGAGCTCCGGTGGACCATCGAGCCGCTCGCGGCCCGTCTCGCGGCGGGCCACGGCCGCGAGGACATCCAGCAGCGTCTCGGTGACATGGTCGAGATCATGGGGCACGCCCTCGGGCAGGGCGACGTGATCACCGGCTCGCGGGCCGATGCGGAGTTCCACTCCCTGCTCATCCAGGCCGCGGGCAACCGCATGCTGGAGCACCTGTCCGGAATCGTCGCGGCGGCCCTGCAGGTCTCGGGTGGTCCCGCCACGAGCTGCGACCGCCCCACCGAAGCGTCCCTCGCCCACCACGCCCGGATCGTCGACGCCCTCGCGTCGGGGGACGCGTCGGGTGCCGAGGCGGCCATGCGTCAACTGCTCGTCGTCCACCCCGAGGTGGAACGGGTGGTGCCAGCGCCCCGCGAGCACTGAACAGAGCACGGTCAGGTGTGTGAACCGCATGTCGCCGGACCCCTGCGGTCCGGCGACATAATTGTGGCGGGATAGCACTCTTGATCACTTTCGTCGCAAATGAGGTGTGACTCGGGCCACGCGGATTGGGCGTAACACTCCTCGAAGCAGTGCGATGACCTAAGAGGTGACCGCCACGGAAGGAATACAGCAGCCGTTCAGTGCGCTGTGCAGTTCTGAGGCCAAACCCGCGCCGTCGGTACATTCCCAGCCCGGCGGTCGTCGGCTCCGGTCCTCTCCAGGGCCGGGCCGGAAGCCGTTTCCATCGTTCCGAGAGGTTGTTCGTGTCGGCCAGCACATCCCGTACGCTCCCGCCGGAGATCGCCGAGTCCGAGTCTGTGATGGCGCTCATCGAGCGGGGAAAGGCTGATGGGCAGATCGCCGGCGATGACGTGCGTCGGGCCTTCGAGGCTGACCAGATTCCGCCAACCCAGTGGAAGAATGTTCTGCGCAGCCTCAATCAGATCCTCGAGGAAGAGGGTGTGACGCTGATGGTCAGTGCCGCGGAGCCGTCCAAACGTGCCCGCAAGAGCGTCGCAGCAAAGAGCCCGGTCAAGCGCACCGCCACCAAGACCGTCGCGGCCAAGACGACCGTGACCAGGACCGTCGCGGCCGCTGCCGCCCCGTCGGCAGAGGCCGTGGGCACGGCGGCCGGCGACGCCGCCGCGGCCGGACCCGCGAAGAAGGCGGCAGCCAAGAAGACGGCAGCCAAGAAGACCGCCGCGAAGAAGACGGCGGCGAAGAAGACAGCTACGAAGAAGGCCGGGAAGCAGGACGACGACCTCCTCGACGGCGACGACCTGGTCGAGGACGTGAAGGTCGCCAAGGGCGAGGACGAGGAGGGCGAGGGCGAGAACAAGGGCTTCGTCCTCTCCGACGACGACGAGGACGACGCGCCCGCGCAGCAGGTCGCCGTCGCCGGTGCCACCGCCGACCCGGTCAAGGACTACCTGAAGCAGATCGGGAAGGTCCCCCTCCTCAACGCCGAGCAGGAGGTCGAGCTTGCCAAGCGCATCGAGGCCGGTCTGTTCGCGGAGGACAAGCTGGCGAACTCCGACAAGCTCGCGCCGAAGCTCAAGCGCGAGCTGGAGATCATCGCCGAGGACGGTCGCCGCGCCAAGAACCACCTGCTGGAGGCCAACCTCCGTCTCGTGGTGTCGCTGGCCAAGCGCTACACCGGCCGCGGCATGCTCTTCCTGGACCTGATCCAGGAGGGCAACCTCGGTCTGATCCGCGCGGTCGAGAAGTTCGACTACACCAAGGGCTACAAGTTCTCCACGTACGCCACCTGGTGGATCCGTCAGGCGATCACCCGCGCCATGGCCGACCAGGCCCGCACCATCCGCATCCCGGTGCACATGGTCGAGGTCATCAACAAGCTCGCCCGTGTGCAGCGCCAGATGCTCCAGGACCTGGGCCGTGAGCCCACGCCGGAGGAGCTGGCCAAGGAACTCGACATGACGCCCGAGAAGGTCATCGAGGTCCAGAAGTACGGCCGCGAGCCGATCTCCCTCCACACCCCGCTGGGCGAGGACGGAGACAGCGAGTTCGGTGATCTGATCGAGGACTCCGAGGCGGTCGTCCCGGCCGACGCGGTCAGCTTCACGCTCCTCCAGGAGCAGCTGCACTCGGTGCTCGACACCCTCTCCGAGCGCGAGGCGGGCGTCGTTTCGATGCGTTTCGGACTCACCGACGGCCAGCCGAAGACGCTGGACGAGATCGGCAAGGTCTACGGCGTGACGCGTGAGCGCATCCGGCAGATCGAGTCCAAGACCATGTCGAAGCTGCGCCACCCGTCGCGTTCGCAGGTGCTGCGCGACTACCTCGACTAGGCCGGAGGCCTCGTCGGAGTTCTCGCACAGAGGGCCCGGATCCCATGGGGAGCCGGGCCCTCGGCGTATCTGAGGGTGCGCCCGGGGTCGGCTGCGACGACTCTGGGTAGGAGGTGTTCACCACAGAGTCAGGAGCGCGCATGTCCCGTACCGTCTTTCACGCCATGTCAGGGGCGCTCGCCCTGGTCGCCGCCACGGTCGCGTTACCGTTCGGACTCTCCGCCCCCGCCGCCGCGGACAGCATCGTCATCGGTGGTCAGCCCGCACACGTCAAGGACAGTCCCTGGGTCGTGGCCCTGTCCAGTCGGGAGCGTTTCGGGGGCGCGCGCGCCGGTCAGTTCTGCGGAGGCGTCGTCGTGGCGCCGAGGAAGGTGCTCACCGTCGCGCACTGCCTGAGCCGGGCGGCGCTCGGTGTCGATGTCGGCCGGGTGCGTGACCTGAAGGTGATCGTGGGCCGGGACAGCCTGCGCGGAACCGATGGCCAGGAGATCCCCGTGCAGGCGGCGTGGAGCAACCCGAGGTTCGACCCCTCGACGAACGCCGGGGACCTGGCGGTGCTCACCCTGGCCGACGCGCTCCCCGCGAAGAACGTGATCCCCATGGCCGAATCCGGCGACACGGCGTACAAACCGGGTACGAGCGCGATGGTCTACGGGTGGGGTGACACGACCGGTAACAGCGACTACGCTTCGTCACTTCGCGCCGCGAAGGTGAGCGTGTTGTCGGACAGCACGTGCGAGCGGGCCTACCCCGGGGACGGAAACGGCACGTACGACGCCTCGGCGATGCTCTGCGCCGGCGAACCGCAGGGCGCGTACGACGCCTGCCAGGGGGACAGCGGAGGGCCGCTGGTGGCCCGAGGGCGGCTCATCGGGCTGGTGTCCTGGGGGGACGGATGCGGCCAGGCGGGCAGCCCCGGTGTGTACACCCGCGTCTCCGCCGCCATCGGCTGGATTCCGGAGGGTGTCTGAACGGCGCCGGGCCGTGACGACGAGAACGGGCGGCTTCCGCACGGAAGCCGCCCATCGCCAGGTCGAGACCTGGCCCTGGCTCGTCGTGGATGCGAGGTGTCAGTGCCGTTCCTCTTCGACGGCGTGCCCCGGCACGGCCGTCAGCCTGTCCGTCTCATCCTGTATCTCCGCGGCGATCTTCTTGAGTTCCGGCTCGAACTTGCGACCATGGTGGGCGCAGAAGAGCAGCTCACCGCCGCTGATCAGGACGACGCGCAGATATGCCTGGGCGCCGCAGCGGTCACAGCGGTCTGCTGCGGTCAGCGGGCTCGCGGGGGTCAGAACAGTAGTCACGTCGCCTCTTCTCTAGCTCGACGAGCTGTCGTACCAGGGTCAACATCCAACCAGGCCGAAAACGTTCCCGCTCGTGGCTTTTCTTTGAAACTTCTTCTCAAGATGGCTGTTTGTTGCCGGTTGGCGGCGAATGTGCCGTATTGCGTAGCGCTACGGTTTCGCGTTGCTTGTCTCGGTGGTTCAGTCCTCCCGGCCGGCTTGCCGGTTTGTTCATGAGGACGTGCCCGGAGCCTAAATGGTTCATGCCTGGAAGGGAACGTGATGTGCGCGTCACTCCCCCGAGGGATCGAACGTGCATGCGAGGCTGGACTAGTGTGAGGGTTCTCGGAGGGTGGCGTGACAACCGCTCTACCAGGCCTCGGTACCCTCTCAGCGGCGACCGAAGCCGAACCCCTTACCCACTGGGCCCCAAAAAGAAATTCAGCGAGGAGCGAACCGCGTGACCGCCGATACGTCCGTGCCGTCCACTGCGCTGCTGACCGGAGCAGACCGAGACGGTTCCAACTACACCGCGCGGCATCTCCTCGTACTCGAAGGGCTCGAAGCGGTTCGCAAGCGTCCTGGCATGTACATCGGGTCCACGGACAGCCGTGGTCTCATGCACTGCCTCTGGGAGATCATCGACAACTCCGTCGACGAGGCCCTGGGCGGCTACTGCGACCGCATCGAGGTCGTCCTCCACGACGACAACTCCGTCGAGGTCAGGGACAACGGCCGCGGGATCCCGGTCGACGTCGAGCCGAAGACGGGCCTGTCCGGCGTCGAGGTCGTGATGACGAAGCTGCACGCCGGCGGAAAGTTCGGCGGCGGTTCGTACGCCGCGTCGGGCGGACTGCACGGCGTGGGCGCCTCCGTGGTCAACGCCCTCTCCGCCCGGCTCGACGTCGAGGTCGACCGCAGCAGCGCGACCCACTCGATCAGCTTCCGGCGCGGAGTGCCGGGGATCTTCACCGAGCAGGGGCCGGACAGCCCGTTCGACCCGGCCAACGGTCTGATCAAGGGCAAGCGGGTGCCGAAGGCCCGCACCGGCACGAGGGTGCGCTACTGGGCGGACCGGCAGATCTTCCTCAAGGACGCCAAGCTCAGCCTGGAGACGCTTCACCAGAGGGCGCGGCAGACGGCCTTCCTCGTGCCCGGCCTCACGATCGTCGTGCGCGACGAGCGCGGTCTCGACGGCGAGGGGAAGTCGGAGGAGACCTTCCACTTCGACGGCGGAATCAGCGAATTCTGCGAGTACCTCGCCCAGGACAAGGCGGTCTGCGACGTGCTCCGCCTGTCGGGGCAGGGCACGTTCAAGGAGACCGTGCCGGTCCTGGACGAGCGCGGGCACATGACGGCGACCGAGGTCACCCGTGAACTCGGGGTCGACATCGCCATGCGCTGGGGCACCGGATACGACACCACCGTCAAGTCCTTCGTCAACATCATCGCCACCCCCAAGGGTGGTACGCACGTCACCGGGTTCGAACGCTCCGTGACCAAGACCATCAATGAGGCGCTGCGGTCCGCCAAGCTGCTCCGTGTGGCCGAGGACGACATCGTCAAGGACGATGCGCTGGAGGGGCTCACCGCGGTCGTGACGGTGCGGCTGGCGGAACCGCAGTTCGAGGGCCAGACCAAGGAGGTGCTCGGCACCTCGGCGGCCAACCGGATCGTCGCCAACGTCGTGGCCAAGGAGCTCAAGGCGTTCCTCACCTCGACGAAGCGCGACGCGAAGGCGCAGGCCAGGGCGATTCTGGACAAGGCGGTGGCGGCCGCGCGCACCCGCATCGCCGCGCGTCAGCACAAGGACGCCCAGCGCCGGAAGACGGCACTGGAGTCCTCATCGCTGCCCGCGAAGCTCGCCGACTGCCGCAGCGACGACGTCGACCGCAGCGAACTCTTCATCGTCGAGGGCGACTCCGCGCTCGGTACGGCCAAGCTCGCCCGGAACAGCGAGTTCCAGGCACTGCTGCCGATCCGGGGCAAGATTCTCAATGTGCAGAAGGCGTCCGTCTCGGACATGCTGAAGAACGCCGAGTGCGGTGCGATCATCCAGGTCATAGGAGCCGGGTCCGGACGGACCTTCGACATCGACGCCGCCCGCTACGGGAAGATCGTCCTGCTGGTGGACGCCGACGTCGACGGCGCGCACATCCGCATCCTGCTGCTGACGCTGTTCCAGCGGTACATGCGGCCCATGGTCGAGGCCGGCCGGGTCTTCGCCGCCGTGCCCCCGCTGCACCGGATCGAACTCGTCCAGCCCAAGAAGGGCCAGGACAAGTACATCTACACGTACTCCGACAACGAACTGCGCCAGCGGCTGCTGGAACTGCAGCGGAAGAACATCCGGTACAAGGACTCGATCCAGCGCTACAAGGGGCTGGGCGAGATGGATGCCGACCAGCTGGCGGAGACCACGATGGACCCCCGCCACCGCACGCTACGGCGGATCAACATCGGCGACCTGGAAGCGGCCGAGCAGGTCTTCGATCTGCTGATGGGGAACGAAGTGGCTCCGCGCAAGGAGTTCATCACCAGCTCGGCGGCCACCCTCGACCGCTCGCGCATCGACGCCTGAGCACTGCCGTCTCCACCCCGGGCGTCCGTTGCCCGGGGCCTCCACCGCCCGGGCTCTCCACCCGTGGGTGGAGACGGCATCTCCACCCGTGATCAACCCCTGAGCCGATCCCGTGACCCGGTCGATTCCGTAGCGTCGAAGGCGTCCGATCTTCCCGCATCACGGAGGCAGCCATGCCGGGGTTCGTCGATGTCCTGGCGATCATCGCCGTCGTTGTCGCCGTCGTGGTCCGTCAGTTCTCGGCCCAGCGGATCTCCGATGACAGGCGCTGGTGGGTCCTGCCGGGCATCCTCCTCGTCGTATCGCTGCGGGAGCCCGGACTCGTCGATCCGCGTCACGCGGCGTCGGCCGTGGTGTTCCTGTGCGCGGAACTGGCGGTGGCGCTGGTGACCGGCGCCGCCTGGGGCCGGACTTCCCGCCTGTGGCGCGGGGCGGACGGCTCGTTGTGGACCAAGGGCGGCAGGGCGACCGTCTTCGTCTGGGCGGGCGGACTGGCGCTGAGGGCGTCTCTGTACGGGGCCGCCACGCTGGTGGGCATACGGCAGAACAGTTCCGCACTGTTGTCGGCTCTCTCCGTGACCCTGGCGGTGCGCGGCGGTGTGCTGATGTGGCGGGCCCGGCGGCTGGACGCGGTGCACGGCGGCCCGGGTCATGAGGCGCCGGCACGCATGGTGGGCAGGGACCGGGCATGACGCACACGATCTGGACGACCTGGCCTTCCAGAGAGGCGCTTTCGGCGGCGGCCCGCAGCCGGCCACGGGCGGTGCTCGCCTGGTCCGTGCGGTTCGGCCTGCTCGCCGCCCTGCTCTGGGGCACCTTCGCCGATGGACGATTCGGGCCGTGGCAGACCGCACTCGGACTGATGGGCGTCCTGGGCTGTGCGGTCGCCGCGCGGGCCTTCTTCCGGACCAGCCTGGACCACCGGATGTGGCCTTCGCTGGGGCTTCTGGCGCTGCTGTCGGGGGCGGCGTTCGGGGCGCAGCAGGTCGGTGCCGGTAGCGCCGCCACGGTCCTCTGGTGCGGTTGCGCCGTCGTCTCCATGGAGAGGCTGCCGCTCGTGGCGGGCCTTCCTGCCGCCGCCGTCGCTCTCGGCGCGTACGCCGCGGTCGACACCGACGGTTGGCTGAACACAGCCCTGACCGCGGTGGGTCTGGCCCTTACGGGTTATGTGCTCCGGCTGGACGCCGAGGCCCGTGGAAACGCGCAGAGACTCCTCGCGCAGGAGCGCGCGGCGCGTGCCGCGGAGGCCGAGACGGCGGCCCTGGACGAGCGGGCGAGGATCGCCCGGGAGATCCACGACGTGCTCGCCCACAGCCTCTCGGCGCAACTGGTCCATCTGGAGGCGGCGCGGCTGCTCATCGAGCGCGAGCCGGCGGGGGAGTTCCGGGACCGGGTGCTGGAGCGGGTCGTGGCAGCACGTTCCATGGCACGTGAGGGGCTCGCGGAGACCAGGCAGGCGCTCTCGGCGCTCCGGGGGGAGGTGTCCCCGGTGGAGGACTTCCTGTGCAAGCTGGTGGCCGCGGAGCCGGCGGAGGTCAATGTGACAGGTGAGCGGCGGGCCCTGAGTGCCGAGGCGTCCCAGGCGGTTCGCCGGGTGGCGCAGGAGGCGCTGACCAATGTGCGCAAGCACGCTCCGGGTGCCAGAGTCGTCGTGCGTCTGGAGTATCTGCCGGACGAAGTCGCCCTGGAGGTCAGGGACTCGGGTGGACGAGAGCCCGGGAGCGCGCTCACCGGCAGCGGCTCCGGATACGGTCTGCCGGGGATGAGGGAACGGGCCGAGCTGCTGGGCGGGACGCTGGAGGCCGGTTCGTACGAGGAGGGGTTCGTGGTGAGTCTGAGGGTGCCCGCGTGAACGCGCGGGTCGTGGTCGCCGACGACCAGTCGGTGGTGCGTGAAGGCATCGTGATGCTGTTGGGGCTGTTGCCCGGGATCGAGGTGGTCGGTTCGGCGAAGGACGGTGAGGAAGCGGTCGCGCTCGTGGCCGAGTTGGCCCCGGACGTGGTCCTGATGGACCTGCGCATGCCCCGTTGCGACGGGGCGGAGGCAACGCGGCGGATCCGCAGGGACCATCCGGGAACACAGGTGGTGGTGCTCACGACGTTCGCGGACGACGACTCGCTCTTCCCCGCGCTGCAGGCGGGGGCCCGGGGATATCTCACCAAGGATGCCGGGGGAGAGGAGATCGTGCGGGCCATCCAGGCGGTGCTGTCGGGAGAGGCCGGACTCTCGCCGTCCGTGCAGCGGCGGCTGCTGGAACACGTCACCGCACAGCCACCTCCGCCCGAGGCGTCTCCTGATCCACGACTGCCCGACGGCCTGACACCGCGTGAGGTGGAGGTGCTGGTCCTGATCGCCGATGGGCTGTCCAACCCGGAGATCGCGCGCAGACTGCACATCTCGCAGGCCACGGTGAAGAGTCACATCAACAACCTCTTCGCCAAGGCCGGGGTACGCGACCGCGCACAGGCCGTTCGCTATGCGTACGTTCGGGGCTTCGCACGGCCACCCGGGCCGGTGTTCACCTGATCAGGTGAACGCCGGCGAATGAACTGCCCGAGATCTTCCCAATCCGCCCATTGTTGGGTACGCGGCCGAAGTGGTCCGTGGACAAGGGGAGTTGTTCGGTGGAGAAGGAAGCAGGGCGTGACGCCGCAGCGGTGCGGCTCGACGACCCGTGGTACGACGCGCTCGCCTCCGGCTGGGGCGAGCTGGACGGGGCGGGGAGGTTCGCACCCGCGGGGCCATCCGGTCCCGCTGCCCCGCACTGCGGCAACAGCGCGGCCGAGATCTATCTGGAGGTGCAGCGCAGTGGAGCCTTCCAGGAGGTGCGCCGCCGATACAGGCGCTTCGTCCTCCCCGCGACAGTCGCCTTCCTCGCCTGGTACCTCGCCTATGTCGTGGTCGCGATCACCGAGCCCGGACTGATGTCCCGTCCGGTGGCCGGGGCGGTCAATGTCGCGATGATCGCGGGCCTCGGGCAGTTTCTGACGACGTTCCTCCTCACCTGGGCGTACGTACGACACGCACGGCTGCGCAGGGACCGCGCCGCGCTCGAACTGCGCTGGGAGACGCAGGAGATGACACGGGAGGCGGGCCGTTGAGCGGGAACCACCAGACGCTGGCGCTCGTGCTCTTCAGCGTCTTCATCGTGGTGACGCTCGCCATCACCACCTGGGTGAGCCGCAACCGGCACGGCTCGGCCGAGGAGTTCTACGCGGGCGGCCGGCTGTTCTCCCCGATGGAGAACGGTTTCGCCATCGCGGGCGACTACATGTCGGCGGCGTCCTTCCTCGGCATCTCCGGTCTGATCGCCCTCTTCGGTTACGACGGCATGCTCTACTCGGTCGGGTTCTTCGTCGCCTGGCTCGTGGTTCTGCTGCTGATCGCCGAACTGGTCCGCAACTGCGGCCGGTTCACGCTCGCCGACGTGGTGGCGGCGCGCATGACGGAGCGCCCGGTGCGGATCGCCGCGGGTACGTCGTCCGTCACCGTCTCCCTGCTCTATCTGGTGGCTCAGATGGTCGGCGCGGGCAGCCTCGTCGCCCTGCTCCTCGGTGGTACGAGCGGTGCCGCCCGGTCCTGGACCGTCATCGGTGTCGGAGCGCTCATGGTGATCTACGTTTCCTTCGGCGGAATGCGTGCCACGACGTGGATCCAGATCGTCAAGGCCATGCTGCTGATGGCGGGAGCGGTCGTGCTCACCGTTCTCGTCCTGGTCCGCTTCCACGGTGACGTCAACGCATTGCTCGACTCCGCGGCCCGGCGCAGCGGACACGGAAGCAGTTTCCTCTCGCCCGGTCTCCTGTACGGCGGAACCTGGACGGCGCGCGTCGACTTCATCAGCCTGGGCCTGGCTCTGGTGCTCGGTACGGCGGGCCTGCCGCACATCCTGTCGCGGTTCTACACCGTGCCCACCGCCCGCGCGGCCCGGAGGTCGGTCGTCTGGTCGATCGGACTCATCGGCGGCTTCTACCTGATGACCATCGCGCTGGGCTTCGGGGCCGCGGCACTGGTCGGCCCGGCCGACGTGCGGGCGTCGAACGCCGCAGGGAACACGGCGGTGCCGCTGCTGGCCCTGGTCCTCGGCGGCGGCGAGGGTTCCACCGCGGGAACGATTCTGTTCGCCGTGGTGGCGGCCGTCGCCTTTGCGACCATCCTCGCCGTCGTCGCAGGGATCACCCTCGCGTCCTCCGCCTCCGTCGCCCACGATCTCTACGCCTCGCTCAGGAGTCCCGGTTCCAAGCAGTACAGCGAGGTCACCGTGGCCCGGGTCGCCGCGGCCGGGATCGGACTGGCGGCCATCGGGCTCGGTCTGGTCGCACAGAACCTGAATGTGGCGTTCCTGGTCGGGCTGGCCTTCGCCGTGGCCGCGTCGGCCAACCTCCCGGCTCTGCTCTACTCCCTGTTCTGGCGGCGTTTCACCACGAGGGGAGCGGTCTGGTCGATCTACGGAGGACTGATTCCCGCGGTACTCCTCGTGGTGTTCTCACCGGTCGTCTCCGGTAGCCCGGCCTCGTTCTTCCCCGAGGTCGACTTCCACTTCTTCCCCCTGGAGAACCCCGGTCTGGTCTCCATCCCCCTGGGGTTCCTGGCCGGCTGGGCCGGAACGGTGACCTCTGCCGAGCCGCCCGATGCCGCCAAGCACGCGGAGACCGAGGTCCGCGCGCTCACCGGTGCCGGAGCGGTGTAGCCGCCGACCACATCGCGGGGTCCAAGGCCCCGTGCGACCCGTGGAGGGTCTCCGGCCGTCGTTCACCCCGGTCGGACCATCGCCGGTCGGCCGTCGTTCAGTACGGCGGCCGACCGGCGGTCGGCCTGTCAGCGCTCGGCGGTGGGGAGCGGCTGTGGGGGACGGGGACCGCCGTACTGCCCACTGGGCCGTATGCGCAACGGCCGTTCCCCGTACTCCTCCAGCGCGTGTGCGATCCAGCCCGCCGTGCGCGACACGGCGAACGCCGTCTCGCCCGCCTCCGCGGACATGCCGCAGGAGACCGAGAGCACGGCCAGCGCCAGGTCGACGTTGGCGTGCAGGGGTGCGTGGCGGGCGGCCGTGGCGACCACGTCCTGCGCGGCGGCGAGCGCGGGCGCGGCCTCGGGGACGTCCGCGAGCAGGGCGAACAGCGTCCGCGCCCGCGGGTCCTCGGAGGCGTAGAGCCGGTGCCCGAGTCCCGGTACTCCGCGACCGGTGCGCAGTTGGTCCGCGACCACCGGGACGGCGCTGCCCCGTTCCAGGACCTCCGCCAGCATCCGGTGCGCCAGACCGCTCGCCGCCCCGTGCAGCGGGCCCTCCAGCACCCCCAGGCCCGCGGAAACCACCGCGTACGGATGGGCGTGGGCGGACGCGGCCATCCTGGCGGCCAGCGTCGAGGCCGCGAGATCGTGGTCGATCAGCAGGGCGAGCGCGGTGTCCAGCACGGCGACCGACGGCCCGTCCGCCGGGCGCGCGGTGAGTTTCGGCCACAACAGCCGGGCGAGCCCGACCTCCTTGCCCGATGTCCGTTCCTCCTCGCCGGAGGTCCGTTCCCGGTCGTCGGCGGTCGACGGGCCGCCGGACACCGCGGGCAACGCGCGGACCAGCGTCGGGATCAGGCTCCGCGCACCGGCGATCACCGCCTCGCGCGAGAGGTCGAAGCGGAGCGGATCGGCCGTCGCCGCGGCGACCACGGCCACCCGCAACCGGTCCGTCGAACCGCTGTGGGCGGGCAGCGCGCCGACCGCCCGGCGCGCCGCCGCCAGTGCCTCGGTGGGCGCCGCGAAACGGATCCCCGGCCGCAGGACACCGGTCCAGAGCCACTCGGCGACCTCTTCGTAGGAGTGGCGCAGCGCCAGTTCCGTGGCGTCGACGCCGCGGAAGTAGTAGCGGTCGCTCTCGATCAGCGTGATGCCGGTACGGAACACCAGGTCGCCGGTGCCTGCGACGGAGGACTCGCGGCGGCCCGAGCGCCGGGCCAGAGCATCCACCTCCGTGGCGTCGAACGTGCTGCCGCGTCCGCCGGGGGCACGTCTGCTGCTCAGCTGGCCCCGGCTGACGTACGCGTACACCGTCTCGGGCTTCACCCCGAGACGGTCGGCCGTCTCCTTCGTGCTGAGCCGCCGCGCCGCCGTCAGGTCCGGGGCATCTTCCGGAACTGCCTGATCCTTCATGCCGTCAACCGTATCCATATTGATTCAATCAACATTGACAGGATTGAAGTCAATCATGAATGGTCGAATCAATATCGATGGTTCGGCGGTACGCCCATGGAGGAAACGATGCAGACCACGACCGGCGGAAGGCCGTTCGACGTACCCCGGGGCCTCGCGGGTGTCGTCGTCACGGACACGGCTCTCGGCGACGTCCGGGGCGGCGAGGGCTTCTACCACTACCGCCAGTACTCGGCGATCGAGCTGGCGCGGACCCGCAGCTTCGAGGACGTCTGGCACCTGATGTTCGAGGGCGGCCTGCCCGATGCCGCGGCCCGGGACGGTTTCACCGCCCGGACCGCCGCGCTGCGACGACTGCCTGCGGAGGTGCGCGAGGTCCTGCCCGCCATAGCCCGGGCGGGATCCGTAGCCGGCCCGCTGGCCGGTCTGCGCACCGCCCTGTCCCTCCTGGGCGCCTCGGCGCACTTCCGGCCGGTGTACGACATCGACGCCGACCGGCGCCGCGACGACGCCCTGGCCGCCTGCGCCGCCGTTCCGACCGTGCTCACCGCCCTGCACCGGCTCGGCCGGGGACTCGAACCGGTCGAGCCCCGCGACGATCTGCCGTACGCGGCCAACTACCTGTACATGCTCGACGGTTCCGTGCCGGACGCCGCACGCGTCAGGGCCGTGGAGCAGTACCTGATCTCCACGATCGACCACGGCTTCAACGCCTCCACCTTCACCGGCCGGGTCGTCGCCTCCACCGGGGCCGATGTCGCCGCCTGCCTGGTGGCGGCCGTCGGCGCGCTCTCCGGGCCGCTGCACGGCGGGGCACCCAGCCGCGCCCTGGACACCCTGGACGCCATCGGGACCCCCGACCGCATCGACGACTGGATCCGTGAACGGGTGCTCGCGGGGGAGCGGATCATGGGCTTCGGCCACCCCGTCTACCGCACCGAGGACCCCCGTTCCCGCATGCTCCGCGCCATTGCCCAGAGCTTCGGCGGCCCGCTCGTCGATCTCGCCGTCGAGGTCGAGCGGCAGGTCGAGGCGATCCTCGCCGAGCTCAAGCCGGGCCGCGAGCTCCACACCAACGTGGAGTTCTACGCCGGGGTCGTCATGGAGTTGTGCGGGCTGCCGCGCGAGATGTTCACCCCGACGTTCTGTGCGGCGCGGGTGATCGGCTGGAGCGCCAATATCCTGGAGCAGGCGGAGGACACGAAGATCATCCGCCCGGCGTCCCGTTACGTCGGCACACCGCCGCCGCAGCCGGTCCCGGCGCCCTGACGACCCGGAGGAAGGCCCCCGTTGAACCCCCCGTCCCCACCCCGCACACAGCAGATTCCGGTCATCGTCCTCGCGGGGTTCCTGGGGTCGGGCAAGACGACACTGCTCAACCACCTCCTGCGCAACCGTGCGGGCAACCGGATCGGCGTGATCGTCAACGACTTCGGTTCGATCGAGATCGACGCCATGACGGTTTCGGGACAGGTCGGTTCGACGGTCTCGCTCGGCAACGGCTGCCTGTGCTGCGCGGTCGACGCGAGCGAGCTCGACTCCTTTCTGGAGACGCTGACCCGGCCCTCGGCCCGGCTCGACGTGATCGTCATCGAGGCCAGCGGACTGGCGGAGCCGCAGGAGCTCGTCCGCATGCTCCTGGCCAGCGAGAATCCGCGCGTCATGTACGGCGGTCTGGTGGAGGTCGTGGACGCGGCGGAGTTCGCCGCCACCCGGCGCCGCCATCCGGAGATCGCCCGCCATCTCGCCGTCGCCGATCTCGTCGTCCTCAACAAGACCGACCGGGTCGGGGACGACGAACTGGCCCGCATCCGTGAGGCCGTCGCCACGGCCGGCGCACCGGGCGCCGACGGATCCGCAGCGGGCACCGGCGGGTCCCCGAGTGGCGGCGCGGGTGCCGTCATCTGCGCCACGTACGGACGCGTCGATCCCGAGCTGCTCTTCGACCCCTCGCTGCGTCCGGACGGCGAGGAGAAGGCGCGCCAGCTCACCTTCGAGGACCTGCTGCTGGCGGAGCGGGCCGAGGCCGAGGCCGACGACGGGCACGAGCACCATCTGCATGCCGCGTACGAGAGCGTGTCCTTCACCGCGGACGTGCCCATGAACCCGCGCAGGCTGATGGACTTCCTCGACTCCCGGCCGCAGGGGCTCTATCGGATCAAGGGATTCGTCGACTTCGGCGCGGGCGATCGCGCCAACAAGTACGTGCTGCACGCGGTCGGGCGGTTCCTGCGGTTCGAGCCGCAGCCGTGGACACGCGACGAACCACGCCTCACCCGACTCGTGCTGATCGGTTCGGGCATCGACGCGGAGGCCCTCCACAAGGAGCTGACCGACTGCCGCGAGACGGACACGCCGACCCGGGGCGCACCGCTGCCCGGTACACCGGACTCCGGCACCTCGATCCCGGGCGCCTCGATCCCTGACGTGCCGGGCCCGGACACGGCGCAGGACGCCGCACATGACCGAAGCATGTGGGGCGTCCTGCGGTACGTGCTACGGCCCGACGAGGACGGCTGGTGACGGAAGGGGCACGGGCCCCGTCGTCACACCGCCGTCGCCGGGCCTGACGAGGGGCTACACCGGTCCGGCGACCGACGCGACCGGCTTGGCCAGCGGCGCACCCGAACCGTCGCGCCGGGGGTCCGGCGTCGGCAGCTCGGCGGGTGCGCCGTTCTTCTGCGCGGCCCTCGCGGGCGCGGGGCCCGCCCAGGCGAAGACCAGGGCGTCCTCCCCCTTGAGGAACCGCTGACAGCGCACCCCGCCGGTGGCCCGGCCCTTGCGCGGGTACTGGTCGAACGGGGTGAGCTTGCACGTCAGCATCGAGTCGTCGAGCATGCCCTGCGAACCCGCCACCGTGAACACCATCGCGTCCGCGGCCGGATCCACCACCGTGAACGAGATCACCGAGACGCCCGCCGCGAGCTTGATGCCCGCCATGCCGCCTGCGGGCCGGCCCTGCGGCCGCACCTGCGCCGCCGGGTAGCGCAGCAACTGCGCGTCGGACGTGATGAAGACCAGGTCCTCCTCGCCCGTGCGCAGTTCGGCCGCGCCGACGATCCGGTCACCGTCCTTGAGGGCGATGACCTCCAGCTCGTCCTTGTTGGCCGGGTAGTCCGGCACCACCCGCTTGACGATGCCCTGCAGGGTGCCGAGCGCCAGACCGGGGGACGTCTCGTCCAGCGTGGTCAGACAGACGGCCTCCTCGTCGCTCCCCAGCGTGAGGAACTCCGAGACCATTGCCCCGCCCGACAGATTGGGCGCCGCGTGCGTGTCCGGCAGCTGCGGCAGATCGATGACCGCGAGCCGCAGCAGCCGTCCCGTCGATGTCACCACCCCGATGTCGCCCCGGGCGGTCGCGGGCACCGCGGACACGATCACGTCGTGCTTGGCTCGCTTGGCGTCCTCGGCGAAGACGATCGGGTCGTCGTTGGCGGTACGCGCCATCAGACCGGTCGACGACAGCAGCACCCGGCACGGGTCGTCCGCGACCTGCAGCGGAACCGAGGCGACCTGCGTACCGGCCGACTCCAGCAGCACCGTGCGCCGCTCGGTGCCGAACTTCTTGGCGACCGCGGCCAGTTCCGACGAGACGAGCTTGCGCAGCGCGGCGTCCGACTCGAGGATCGTGGTCAGCTCGTCGATCTCCTTGTTGAGCCGCTCGCGCTCGCTCTCCAGCTCGATCCGGTCGAACTTGGTCAGTCGGCGCAGCGGTGTGTCCAGGATGTACTGCGTCTGGATCTCGCTCAGCGAGAAACGCTCGATGAGCCGTTCCTTGGCCTGCGCCGAATTGTCGCTGGACCGGATGAGCCGGATGACCTCGTCGATGTCGAGCAGCGCGACGAGCAGGCCCTCGACCAGGTGGAGACGGTCGCGGCGCTTGCCGCGCCGGAACTCGCTGCGCCGACGCACCACGTCGAAGCGGTGGTCGAGGTAGACCTCCAGCAACTCCTTCAGGCCGAGCGTGAGCGGCTGCCCGTCGACCAGCGCCACGTTGTTGATCCCGAACGAGTCCTCCATCGGGGTCAGCTTGTAGAGCTGCTCCAGCACCGCCTCGGGCACGAAGCCGTTCTTCACCTCGATGACCAGGCGCAGGCCGTGCTCGCGGTCGGTCAGGTCCTTCACGTCCGCGATGCCCTGGAGCTTCTTCGCCGAGACCAGGTCCTTGATCTTGGCGATCACCTTCTCCGGGCCGACCGTGAAGGGCAGTTCGGTGACGACGAGGCCCTTGCGGCGCGGCGTCACGTTCTCCACGGACACCGTCGCACGGATCTTGAACGTTCCGCGTCCGCCGGCGTACGCATCCTTGATGCCGCCCAGGCCGACGATCCGGCCGCCGGTCGGCAGGTCGGGACCGGGGATGAACCGCATCAGCGTCTCCAGGTCCGCGCCCGGATGCTTGATGAGGTGGCGGGCGGCGGCGACGACCTCGCCCAGGTTGTGCGGAGGCATGTTGGTCGCCATGCCGACCGCGATCCCGGACGCCCCGTTGACCAGGAGGTTCGGGTACGCGGCGGGGAGGACGGAGGGCTCCTGCTCCTGGCCGTCGTAGTTCGCCTGGAAGGCGACGGTCTCCTCGTCGATCGACTCCGTCATCAGCGACGTCGCGTCGGCCATCCGGCACTCGGTGTACCGCATGGCGGCCGGCGGGTCGTCGTTCCCGAGCGAGCCGAAGTTGCCGTGGCCGTCGACCAGGGGAAGACGCATGGAGAACGGCTGCGCCAGCCGGACCAGCGCGTCGTAGATCGACGCGTCGCCGTGCGGGTGCAGCTTGCCCATGACCTCGCCGACGACCCGCGCGCACTTCACGAAGCCGCGGTCGGGGCGCAGGCCCATCTCGTTCATCTGGTACACGATGCGTCGGTGCACCGGCTTCAGGCCGTCACGGGCGTCGGGCAGGGCCCGTGAGTAGATCACCGAGTACGCGTACTCGAGGAAGGAGCCCTGCATTTCGTCGACGACGTCGATGTCGAGGATGTTCTCCTCGAAGTCGTCCGGCGGCGGGGTCTTCGTGCTGCGGCGGGCCATCGCTGCTGCGACTCCTTCACGGATTCTGTTCGGGCAACCTCAGGTTCTGACGCGGACCATTGTGGACCTCCGCACCGACAACGCCGACCTCGACCCGTCCCAACCGGCCCTCCCGACCCCGCCGGGAAGGGCCCCGGAGCGGTGAAAGGGGCGCGTGCGCCGGGTGGTGCGCCCCTCTTTCACGCGAACTTCCGCGGTATGGGAACTTCGCCAGGTGTCGGTGCGCTTGCTTACAGTGGCAGGTCACGCAGAAAAACCAGTATCGCGATCGAAGGGACGTACATGCCCATGGGTCACACGGCCACAGCCCAGGCCGGTTCCGGCGGCTTGACAGCGACCGAGCACCGCCTGGCCAACGGCCTGCGCGTGGTGCTCTCCGAGGACCATCTGACCCCGGTCGCCGCGGTCTGCCTCTGGTACGACGTCGGATCGCGCCACGAGGTCGAGGGTCGCACCGGTCTGGCTCACCTCTTCGAGCACCTGATGTTCCAGGGCTCCGGCCAGGTGAAGGGGAACGGACACTTCGAGCTGGTGCAGGGCGCCGGCGGTTCGCTCAACGGGACCACCAGCTTCGAGCGCACCAACTACTTCGAGACGATGCCCACGCACCAGCTGGAGCTGGCCCTCTGGCTGGAGGCGGACCGGATGGGCTCGCTCCTCGCCGCGCTCGACGAGGAGTCGATGGAGAACCAGCGCGACGTCGTCAAGAACGAGCGCCGCCAGCGCTACGACAACGTCCCCTACGGCACGGCGTTCGAGCGGCTGACGGCGCTCGCCTACCCCGAGGGACACCCGTACCACCACACCCCGATCGGCTCGATGGCGGACCTCGACGCCGCGACGTTGGAGGACGCGCGCACCTTCTTCCGTACGTACTACGCGCCGAACAACGCGGTGCTGTCGGTCGTCGGCGACATCGACCCCGAGGAGACGCTCGCCTGGATCGAGAAGTACTTCGGTTCCATCCCCTCCCACGACGGGAAGCGGCCCCCGCGCGACGGCACGCTGCCCGACGTCATCGGCGAGCAGCTGCGCGAGGAGGTGCGCGAGGAGGTCCCGGCGCGAGCGCTGATGGCCGCCTACCGGCTCCCGCACGACGGCACCCGCGAGTGCGACGCGGCGGACCTCGCGCTGACCGTGCTCGGTGGCGGGGAGTCGTCGCGGCTGCACAACCGCCTGGTCCGCCGTGACCGTACGGCCGTGGCGGCCGGATTCGGGCTGCTGCGGCTGGCGGGCGCCCCGTCGCTCGGCTGGCTGGACGTCAAGACCTCCGGCGGTGTCGAGGTGCCGCAGATCGAGGCGGCGGTCGACGAGGAGCTGGCCCGGTTCGCCGCCGAGGGCCCGACGCCCGAGGAAATGGAGCGCGCGCAGGCCCAGTTGGAGCGCGAGTGGCTGGACCGGCTCGGTACGGTCGCGGGCCGCGCCGACGAACTGTGCCGGTTCGCCGTGCTGTTCGGCGACCCCCAGCTCGCCCTGACCGCGGTGCAGCGGGTTCTGGACGTGACGGCGGAGGAGGTCCAGGCGGTCGCCAAGGCCCGGTTGCGTCCCGACAACCGGGCGGTGCTGGTCTACGAACCGGTCGAATCGGCCGATTCCGCGGACGCCGCGGACGACGACGAGACCGACGCCGACGACACCGACGCGCACGAAGGAGCGGACAAGTGACCGACGCCGCCGCGACTGGAGTTTCGATGCAGTTCCACCCCCAGCCGGCCCCCGGCGTCGCACGCCCCTGGGCTTTCCCCGCGCCGGAGCGCGGTTCGCTGCCCAACGGCCTGACGGTGCTGCGCTGCCACCGCCCCGGCCAGCAGGTGGTGGCGGTCGAGATCGTCCTCGACGCCCCGCTGGACGCCGAGCCGGAGGGCCTGGACGGCGTGGCCACGATCATGGCGCGGGCCCTGTCCGAGGGCACCGACAAGCACACCGCCGAGGAGTTCGCCGCCGAGCTGGAGCGCTGCGGCGCCACGCTCGACGCGCACGCCGACCACCCCGGCCTCCGGGTCTCCCTGGAGGTCCCCGCCTCCCGGCTGGCCAAGGCGCTCGGACTGGTCGCCGAGGCGCTGCGGGCCCCCGCCTTCGCCGAGAGCGAGATCGAACGGCTGGTGCGCAACCGGCTCGACGAGATCCCGCACGAGCAGGCCAACCCGGCGCGCCGCGCCGCCAAGCAGCTCTCCAAGGAGCTCTTCCCGGCCGCGTCGCGGATGTCCCGGCCGCGCCAGGGCACCGAGGAGACGGTGGAGCGGATCGACGCGGGGGCGGTGCGCGCCTTCTTCGAGGCCCATGTCCGGCCGTCCGCGGCGACCGCCGTGGTCGTCGGCGACCTGACCGGCATCGACCTGGAGGCCCTGCTCGCCGAGACGCTCGGCGACTGGTCGGGCGACACCGTCGAGCCGCGTCCCGCGCCGCCGATCACCGCCGACGACACCGGCCGCGTGGTCGTCGTGGACCGTCCGGGCGCCGTGCAGACGCAGCTGCTGATCGGTCGGATCGGACCGGACCGGCACGACAGCGTGTGGCCCGCCCAGGTGCTCGGCACGTACTGCCTGGGCGGCACGCTCACCTCCCGTCTGGACCGGGTGCTGCGCGAGGAGAAGGGCTACACCTACGGTGTCCGCGCCTTCGCCCAGGTGCTGCGGTCGTCGGCCCCGGACTCGGCCACGGGCGCGACCGGCGCCGCCATGCTCGCGATCAGCGGATCGGTGGACACGGAGTCGACCGGACCGGCGCTGGAGGACCTGTGGACGGTCCTGCGGACGCTGGCGGCCGAGGGGCTCACCGACGAGGAGCGCGAGACCGCGGTGCAGAACCTCGTGGGTGTCGCGCCGCTGAAGTTCGAGACGGCGGCCTCCGTGGCGGGCACGCTGGCCGACCAGGTCGAGCAGCACCTCCCGGACGACTTCCAGGCCCACCTGTACGCCCGGCTCGCGGCGGCCGGCACGGTCGAGGCGACCGCGGCCGTGGTCAGTGCCTTCCCGGGCGACCGGCTGGTGACGATCCTCGTCGGCGACGCGTCCCGGATCGAGGAGCCGGTCCGGGCCCTGGGCATCGGTGAGGTGTCGGTGGTCGCCGGCTGAGCGGTACGCCGTCACGGTCCTGGCGGCTTCCCGGGCGGAGACGCCGGGGGACCGTCCCGGCTCCGTCGGTCCGACGGCCGGGCGCGTGGGCGTCCGGCGCCCCGCTCCCGTACGGGGCAGGCGCCGGAGGACAGCCGCGGGCCGGGCCGTTCCGGGTGCCGAACGGGTGTGGCCCGACCGGCCCGGTCGGTCCGACGGCCGGGCGCGTGGGCGTGGAAGGCCCCTGTGAGCGATGTCTCGCCGGGGTCTTCCTCATGTTCGGTTCAGGTCGCCGGGTTGCCCGTACGTCCTGTGGCGTGCGCTACAAAACGGCTTGTCCGTTTGGCGAACGAATGTGCTCGCGCTTAGCGTCGACCGGGCTGCCGGCCACTCGTATGTCGCGACCGCGACGCACCGGACAGCCATCGCCGAGTCCCCGCCGGGCGTGAGCCCTGGGGAGCCGGGGACCCAATGAAGTCCCTGGGGTGAATCGGAAGCCTGAGCCTCGGTGAGGCCGGGGCCTTCGTAGGAGACCTTCCTGCTCCGAACCCGTCAGCTAACCCGGTAGGCGAGAGGGAAGGAAAGGATCAGCCACTTCATGGCGTTCACCCGTGCCACCGGGAAGCATCGTGCCCCCGGCCGACTGACGCGCGGCAGCGCGAGGATCGCCGGCGTCGCGGCGCTGGCCACCACCGGCGTCATCGGAGGCGCCGCATCCCCGGCCCTCGCCGCGGACGCCGGGACCTCCGCGGTCGGCGAGACCGGCCTGAACCAGGTCATCGCCATCCAGGACGTCACCGCCGACCGGATCGACGCCCAGGCCGACGCGCAGCAGCACCGGGCCGACCTCATCGCCGAGGCGAAGGAGGCGGCCCAGCGGAAGGCCGAGGCCGAGAAGCGCGCCCGGGCCGAGGCGAAGGCCGGGGCAGAGGCGAAGCGTGCCGCCGAGGCGCGGGCCGAGAAGGCGCGTGCCGCCCGCTCCGCCGAGCGCACCCGTCTGGGCCTCTTCCAGCTCCCGGTCGCCGGTTCCTACGTCACCACCGGCTACAAGTCCAGCGGTTCGCTCTGGTCCTCCGGCAGCCACTCGGGCATCGACTTCCACGCCGCGTCCGGCAGCTCCGTCGTCGCCGTCGGCGCCGGTACGGTCGTCGAGGCCGGCTGGGGCGGCGCGTACGGCAACAACATCGTGCTGCGGATGACGGACGGCACGTACACGCAGTACGGTCACCTCTCGTCGATCGGTGTCCGTGTCGGCCAGAGCGTCGGCGCGGGCCAGCAGATCGGCCTCTCCGGCTCGACCGGCAACTCCACCGGACCGCACCTCCACTTCGAGGCCCGGACCACGCCCTCCTACGGATCCGACATGGACCCCGTCGCGTATCTGCGTGCCCACGGCGTCTCCCTCTGACCGACGGCCGATCCGCGAACCGCCTCCCGAAGGCCCCGGCAGCACGCCGGGGCCTTCGGCATGTCCGGGTCGCCCCGGCCGCCGGACCGCCCCTTGCACGATCGCCCCGGATCCCGGGAAGGAATCCCGGGGCCGGGAGGGGGTCCCGGGGCCGGAAAGCCGAGGAGCCGCGGTGCCGGTGGGCGGCACCGCGGCTCCTTCGCGGGAATCGGTCCCGTGCCGAACCCCGGAAGTCCCGGGAGCGGGAATCCCGGAGATCCGGAACGTGGCTCAGACGGTCTCCGGGAGTTCGTCGAGCCCCTCCGCGACCAGCTTCGCCAGGCGGTCCAGGGCGGCCTCGGCGTCGTCCGCCTCGGACGCGAGCACGATCTCCTCGCCGCCCTGCGCGCCGAGCCCGAGCACCGCGAGCATGGAGGCGGCGTTCACCGGGGTGCCGTCGGCCTTGGAGATCGTCACGGGGATGCCGGACGCCGTGGCGGCGCGGACGAATATGGAAGCGGGGCGGGCGTGCAGGCCCTCGGCCCAGCCGACGTTGACGCGGCGCTCAGCCATGGTTCTGCCCTTCATGATTCAATAGTTGTCTAGACCACTCTCTCATGTGTGGTGCGCGGTGCTCCGGCCGACCCGCGCCACACCCACGAGCGGTGCCGCAACGCCGTTCGGCCCCCCTCAGACTGCCCCGGCCCCGGCCGCTACGCGAGTGGTGGACGAGCCGTAGTCTGTGCCCATGCAGTCCTCGACGGAGCAGAGTCCGCATCACGCCTATCCCGACCACTGGGAAGCGGACGTGGTCCTCCGTGACGGAGGTACCGCGCGGATCAGGCCCATCACCACGGACGACGCCGAACGCCTGGTCAGTTTCTACGAGCAGGTCTCCGACGAGTCGAAGTACTACCGCTTCTTCGCCCCGTACCCCCGGCTGTCCGCCAGGGACGTGCACCGCTTCACCCATCACGACTACGTCGACCGGGTGGGGCTCGCGGTCACGGTCGGCGGCGAGTTCATCGCGACCGTCCGCTACGACCGGATCGACGGACGGGGCAGGCCCGCCTCCGTGCCCGCGGACGAGGCGGAGGTCGCCTTCCTGGTCCAGGACGCGCACCAGGGCCGGGGGGTGGCGTCGGCACTGCTGGAGCACATCGCCGCGGTGGCCCGCGAGCGCGGCATCCGCCGCTTCGTCGCCGAGGTGCTCCCCGCCAACACCAAAATGATCAAGGTGTTCCGGGACGCCGGCTACACCCAGCAGCGGAGCTTCGAGGAAGGCTCCGTCCACCTCACCCTGGACCTCGAACCGACGGCCGAGTCCCTCGCCGTCCAGCGCGGCCGTGAGCAGCGGGCCGAGGCGCGCTCCGTGCAACGGCTGCTCGCCCCCGGGTCCGTGGCCGTCATCGGCGTCGGCCGGACGCCCGGCGGTGTCGGCCGCACGGTCCTGCGCAACCTCCTCGCGGCCGGATTCACCGGCCGTACGTATGCCGTGAATCGTTCCTTCGCCGCCGACCAGGACACCGTCGACGGCGTCCCCGCCCACCGCCGCGTCGGCGAGATCGGCGAACCGGTGGACCTCGCGGTCGTCGCCGTCCCCGCCGAGCGCGTACCGGAGGCCGTGGCCGACTGCGGCGAGCACGGCGTCCAGGGTCTCGTCGTCCTCTCCGCCGGATACGCCGAGTGGGGCGCCGAGGGCAGGGACCGGCAGCGCGAACTCGTCCGCCAGGCACGCTCGTACGGGATGCGGATCATCGGTCCGAACGCCTTCGGCGTCATCAACAACGCCGAGGCCGTCCGGCTGAACGCCTCCCTCGCCCCCGAGCCGCCCAAGCAGGGCCGCATCGGTCTGTTCACCCAGTCCGGGGCGATCGGCATCGCCCTGCTCTCCCGGCTCTACCGGCAGGGTGCGGGGCTCTCCACCTTCATCTCCGCGGGCAACCGGGCCGACATCTCGGGCAACGACTTCCTGCAGTACTGGTACGAGGACCCGGACACCGACGTCGCCCTGCTGTACCTCGAATCGTTCGGCAACCCGCGCAAGTTCATGCGGCTCGCCCGGCGCACCGCGGCCGTGAAGCCCGTGGTCGTGGTGAAGGGGGCCCGGCACACCGGCGCCACCCCGCCCGGCCACGCCGTACCCGTCAGCCGGATCCCGGACGCGACGGTCTCCGCCCTCATGCGGCAGGCGGGCGTGATCCGCGTCGACACGGTGACGGAGGTGGTCGACGTGGGTCTCCTCCTCGCGGACCAGCCGCTCCCGGCGGGTCCCCGGGTCGCGATCCTCGGCAACTCCGAGTCGCTCGGCCTGCTCACGTACGACGCCTGCCTGACCGAGGGTCTGCGTCCGCGGCCGCCTCTCGACCTCACCACCGCCGCGACGCCGCAGGACTTCCGGGACGCCCTGACCGAGGCCCTCGCCGACGACGACTGCGACTCGGTGATCGTCACGGCGATCCCCTGGGTGGGCGAGGACGGCGAGGCGGAGAACGGCGGCGGGGAGGTCCTGGCGACCGCGCTGCGCGCGGCGGCGGCCACCGGTCCCGCGAAGCCCGTGGCCGTCGTCCACGTGGAGATCGGCGGGCTGGCGGAGGCCCTGGCCGTGGCCAGCGGCACGGTCGCGCCGCGCGCGGCGAAGCCGTCCTCCACGACCAGGGAGCCCGCGGACACCGGGCCCGGGACCGCACGGCCGGCGACCACTGCGCCCGTGTCCGCCACCGCGCACATCCGTACCGCGCCCGTCGGCTCCCCGGGCACCCGGGGAGCGCCGAACGGCGAGGACGGTCGGCACGGCCAGGGCGCCCGGACCACCCCGGCCGGACCGGGGACGGACGGCCACGGAACGGACGGCCACGGAACGGACGGCCACGGAACGGACGGCCCGGGAACGGACGGCCGCGCAGGCCGGATCCCCGCCTACCCCGCCGCCGAACGGGCCGTACGCGCCCTGGCCGAGTCGGTGCGGTACGCGCAGTGGCGGAGACAGGGCGCCGTACCCGGCAAGGTGCCCGAATTCCTCGACGAGACCATCGACGAGTCGGGTACCGCCGAACTGATCGACACCCTCCTCGGACCGGACCCCGCCCCACGCGGCAGACAGCTCACACCCGACGAGGCGTGCGAGCTCCTCGGCCGCTACGGCATCGCCGTACGGCCGACACTGCCCGCCCCCGACCCGGAGGCCGCCGTCGCCGCCGCGGCACGGATCGGTTATCCCGTCGCGCTCAAGACCACCGCGCCCCATCTGCGTCACCGGGCCGATCTCGGCGGCGTGCGGCTGGACCTTGGTGGGGAGGACGCGCTGCGCCGCGCGTACGGCGAGCTGACCGACCTGCTCGGCAGGCCCGCCGAACTCCAGCCCGTCGTCCAGGCCATGGCGCCGCGCGGGGTCGACACCGTCGTACGGGCCTCGATCGACCCGGCGGCGGGCGCCGTCCTCTCGTTCGGGCTCGCGGGCGCGCCCTCAGAACTCCTCGGCGACACCGCCCACCGTCTGGTTCCGGCCACCGACCGCGACGCCGCGGAGCTGATCCGGTCCATCCGGGCGGCCCCGGTGCTGTTCGGCTGGAGGGGCGCGGCACCCGTGGACACCGCGGCGCTCGAAGAACTGCTGCTGCGGGTGTCCCGGCTGGTCGACGACCACCCCGAGGTGGTCTCCGTCGCCCTGGAACCGGTCGTGGTCGCCACCCACGGGCTGGCCGTCCTCGGGGCGAGCGTCCGGCTCTCCCCGCCGCCGCCCCGTACCGACCTCGGCCCCCGCCGCCTCCCCAACTACTGACCGGACGGCCGCTGCCCGGACGTTCCCGTCGCCGGAGGGGCCGGGACGCTCCCGTTCCCACCGCCCCGCGCCCACCGGAGCGCGGACCACCGTGTCCCCGGTCCGTGCCGCCGTACGACGTCCCCGGCAGTCATCCGCCCCCCGTAGGATGGTGCCCATGGCTAAGACCGGTACGACGACCCAGGGGCTGCGCGCGGCGATCGAGCGCAGTGGCTACTACCCGGCACTCGTGGCCGAGGCGGTGGAAGCCGCCGTGGGCGGTGAGCCCGTCGCCTCGTACCTGGTCCACCAGGAGACCACCTTCGACTCCAACGAGGTGCGCCGTCACGTCACGGTCCTGGTCCTCACGGGCACCCGTTTCATCGTCAGCCACACCGACGAGCAGAACGCGGACACCACCTCCCCGTCGCCGTACGCCACGACCTCGACGGAATCGGTCAAGCTCGACCGCATCTCGTCGGTCGTGGTCAGCCGGGTCGTGGCCAACCCGGAGAAATACGTGCCGGGCACACTGCCCCGCGAAGTCGTCCTCACCATCGGCTGGGGTGCGGTCTCCCGCATCGATCTCGAACCGGCGGCCTGCGGCGACCCCAACTGCGAGGCCGACCATGGCTACACCGGCAACTCGACGGCCGACGACCTGAGCCTGCGGGTGAGCGAGGCCGGGGACGGCCCGGACACCGTGCGCCAGACCCTCGCCTTCGCGCAGTCCCTCTCCGAGGCCACGGCCGCGACCGCGGCGACCGGCCGCTGATGGCTCAGCCGGCCTGGCAGGACCCCGTTCTGCTCGACATCGACACCGCTCCCGTCCCCGAGTACGGCAGCGGCTCGCTCGCCGATCTGCTGCCCACGCTCGTCGCCGGGCAGGGCGTGCCCGGTTTCACCGCCACGATCCCCGAACTCGCCCCGGCGGACCGGAACTGCGTCTTCCTGATCGACGGCCTCGGCTGGGAACAGATCAAGGCGCATCCCGACGAGGCGCCCTTCCTGCACTCGCTGCTGCCCACCTCGCGCGGCGGCGCCGGCCGCCCGGTCACGGCGGGCTTCCCGGCCACCACTGCGACGTCACTGGCCTCGGTCGGCACCGGACGCCCGCCGGGGGAGCACGGCCTGCCCGGCTACACCGTGCGCGATCCGCACACCGGCGAGCTGATGAACCAGCTCCGCTGGCAGCCGTGGACCCCGCCCGCCGTCTGGCAGCCGCATCCCACCATCTTCGCGCTCGCGGATGCCGCGGGGGTGCGCACCGCCCAGGTCTCCGCGCCGGCCTTCGAGCGGACCCCGCTCACCCAGGTCGCGCTCAGCGGCGGTACGTTCCTCGGCCGACTGACCGGCGAGGAACGGATGGACGTTGCTGCCGAACGCCTCGCTGCGGGCGACCGATCGCTCGTCTACACGTACTACAGCGAGGTCGACGCCAACGGCCACCGCTTCGGCGTCGACTCCGACGCCTGGCGCGGACAGCTCATGCACGTGGACGGCCTGGCCCGGCGCCTGGCCGAACAGCTCCCGCCCCGCTCGGCGCTGTACATCACCGCCGACCACGGCATGATCGACATCCCCTTCGACGAGCGGTCGCGCATCGACTTCGACGAGGACTGGGAACTGCGCGCGGGCGTCGCGCTGCTCGGCGGTGAGGGCCGGGCCCGGCACGTGTACGCCGTCCCGGGCGCCGAGAACGACGTCCTGGCCGTCTGGCGCGAAGTGCTCGGCGAGCAGTTCTGGGTGGCGAGCCGGGACGAGGCGATCGAGGCCGGATGGTTCGGCCCGACGATCGACGAACGTGTCCACGGCAGGATCGGCGACGTCGTCGCCGCGGCCCACGACGACGTGGTGATCACCGCCTCGGTCAATGAACCGCACGAGTCCGCGATGGTCGGCATGCATGGCTCGATGACCCCCGCCGAGCAGCTCGTGCCCCTGCTCGAAGTACGCTCGTAGCCGCTCCCGCGCAGGCACGTCTCCCTCCCGATCCGCCCGACCGCCCCACCGCGTCCGAAAGGCCCTCAGTTCCCCATGCCCGAGCCCGTGTTCTCCTCCGGGGCGACGGACCGCGCAGAGCGCGCCGTCGTGCTCGGGCATCCGTCGCCCCGCGAACGGGTCGCGCCGCGCCGGTACCGGCCGGTCAGCGGGTCCCCCTCGATCCGGAAGATTGTGCTCCACTGATGTCCGAACTGGTTTTCTTCTCCGGCACCATGGACTGCGGAAAGAGCACGCTGGCGCTGCAGATCGGGCACAACCGGTCGGCCAGGGGACTGCGGGGCGTGATCTTCACCCGGGACGACCGCGCGGGCGAGGGGAAGCTCTCCTCCCGTCTCGGACTCGTGACGGAAGCGGTCGAGGCCGCACCGCACATGGACCTGTACGCCTACCTCGTGGCCCAGATGTCGAAGGGCGGAAAGGCCGACTACGTCATCGTGGACGAGGCGCAGTTCCTCGCCCCCGAACAGATCGACCAACTGGCCCGGATCGTGGACGACCTGGACCTGGACGTCTTCGCGTTCGGCATCACCACGGACTTCCGCACCAAGCTCTTCCCGGGCTCGCAGCGGCTGATCGAGCTGGCGGACCGGGTCGAGACGCTCCAGGTCGAGGCGATGTGCTGGTGCGGAGCGCGGGCCACTCACAACGCGCGCACGGTGGGCGGCGAGATGGTCGTTGACGGCGAGCAGGTCGTGGTGGGCGACGTGGGCGTGGCCGCCGAGACCGTCGGGTACGAGGTCCTGTGCCGTCGTCACCATCGCAGGCGGATGACGAGTGCGACGGCGCGCGCGGCCGCCCTGTCGCCCGACGTGCTGCCGGTCACCTCGGGCTGACCTCCCGTCGCGCAGCCCCGTCCTCCCGAGGCCCGCGGCACGGGTGTTTAGGATGACGCCGTGAACACGGCGAGCGGGGAAGAGTCCGCGCCCGGACCGGGATCCCCGGGCAAGGCGCAGCCGAGGCAGCTGATCGTGACGGTCTACGGGTTGTACGCGCGCGACACCGATGGCTGGATGTCCGTGGCCTCGCTGATCCGGCTGCTCGCCGACCTGGGCGTCGAGGGGCCGACCGTGCGGTCCTCCGTCTCCCGACTGAAGCGCGCCGGAATCCTCGAAGCGGAAACGGTGTCCGGGGCGGCCGGATACCGGATCTCGCCGGACACCGAACGCGTCCTGCGCGACGGCGATCCGCGCATCTTCGCGGCGCGGCGCGCCACCGTCGACGAGGGCTGGGTGCTCGTCGTCTTCTCCGTGCCCGAGTCCGAGCGCGCCCGACGGCACACGCTGCGCACCCAGCTGACCAGGCTCGGCTTCGGCTCCGTGTCCGCCGGGGTGTGGATCGCACCGGGCCATGTGTACGAGGAGGCGGAGGACATGCTGGCCCGGCACGGGCTGCGCTCCTACGCCGACCTCTTCCGGGCCGACCACCTCCCCGCGGCTGGGAGGACGAAGACCGGGATCCGGGTCGGGAACGCGCCCGAGGGCGAGGCGGGCAAGGGCCGTGCGGGCCGCGCGGAACTGGCCGCGAAGGTGCGCACCTGGTGGGACACCGTCCGGCTCCAGCGGCTCTACGCCGATTTCCTCGGGGCGTACCGGCCGGTGGCCGAGCGCATCGCCGGCGGGGGCCGGGTGACCGAAGGTGAGGCGTTCATGACATACATCAGGGTCATCACCGACTGGCGCCGGCTGGTCTACCTCGACCCCGGTGTCGCGCGGGAGCTGCTGCCGGCCGAATGGAGCGGAACCGAGGCGTCCGATCTCTTCGACGAGCTCCACGCCCGGCTGTCCGGCCCCGCCCGCCGCCATGTCGAACGGCTCCGGGCCGGCTGACGCCGCGGCCCGGAGCCCTTCGGTTCAGAGCCTGTCGGGTGACCGCGCGATCGTGAACACGGCGCCCTCCGGGTCGGCCACGGTCGCGATCCGGCCGAAGGAGCCGTCGCGGGGTGGCTGGAGGACGTACCCACCCAGGTCCACCGCACGACGCGCGGTCGCGTCGGTGTCGTCGACCTCGAAGTGCGTCATCCAGTGCGGCCCGCGGTCGCGGGGAAGGGCGTGACCCACGCCGTGCAGCGAGGCGACCGGACGACCGCGCAGACGCAGCGTCTGGTAGTCGAAGTCGGCCGATACGACCGCTCCCGCCTCGTAGCCGAACACCGTCTGGTAGAACTTGCAGACCGTCGAGGTCTCACGGGTCAGCAGCTCGTTCCAGACCGGGGTGCCGTGGGTGCCGGAGAGAGCCGTGCCGAGATGCGCGGCGGCCTGCCAGATCCCGAAGACCGCGCCCCCGGGATCTGCGGCGATGGCGAGCCGCCCCGCCTCGCCCGCGTCGAGCGGCCCCACGGCGACCGTGCCACCGCAGGAGCGGATCAGCTCCGCCGTGGCATCGGCGTCGTCGGTGGCCAGATACGTCGTCCAGGCCACGGGCAGGAGGCGGTCGGACGGCAGCTGTCCAATGCCCGCGACCACCTTTCCGCCGATCGACGCGCGGACATACGGACCCAGTTGGTCCGGTCCGGGCGCGAACTCCCAGCCGAACAGACCGGCGTAGAAATCCTCTGTGGTGCTCAAGCCGTGCACGATCAGACTCACCCAGCAAGGTGTTCCGGGTGTGCGCCGGGCGGGAGCCTCGGTCATCGTCACTCTCTCCTCGGACCATCGTGGTGGCCGTACGGGGGGAACGGGGCCGTGTGCCGTGGTGCGGCACGGGTGGTGCGCGCCCCGTGCAGATGCTCGCACCACCCGGCGCTCCATGCGGCCCGGCCGCGCCGCATCGTCCGGGATCTCGACAGAGAGGCCGGAAACATGCGGTAGGTCCGGTTCCGTGGTGTGACGGTGTTACGGGTGGGACCGCTCCTGCGCGAGGATGGTTTCCATGAAGCCGATCATCACCGCGCCCGAATGCGCGAGCGAGCTGGCGGGGCCACGTCCGCCGGTGCTCCTGGACGTACGTTGGCAGCAGGGCGGCCCGCACGGCCGCCCGGACTACGAGGCCGGACACATCCCGGGCGCGGTCTTCGTCGACCTGGACGCGGACCTCGCCGGTTCGGCGGGCAGTGGTGGACGCCACCCCCTGCCCGACCCCGAGGAGTTCGGCGCGACCATGCGCAGGGCCGGTGTCCGCGCGGACACCCCGGTGGTCGTGTACGACGGCGGTCAGAGCTGGGCGGCGGCCCGCGCCTGGTGGCTGCTGCGCTGGACCGGGCACGAGAACGTCCGGGTGCTGGACGGCGGCCTCGCGGCCTGGGAGGGGAAGCTCGACAAGGAGATCCCCACGCCGGACGAGGGCGACTTCCGGCCGGTGCCCGGCGCCGTGCCGCTGCTGGATGCCGACGGGGCGGCGGCGCTGGCCCGGTCGGGCCTGCTGCTCGACGCGCGGGCCGCCGCACGCTACCGGGGCGAGGTGGAACCGATCGACCGGGTGGCCGGCCACATCCCGGGCGCCGTCTCGGCCCCGACCACCGAGAACGTGGAGGAGGACGGCCGGTTCCTGCCCGCCTCCTCGCTGGCGGCCCGCTTCGACGAGCTCGGCGCCGACCGGGCGTCCGAGGTCGGTGTCTACTGCGGCTCGGGCGTCTCGGGCGCCCATGAGGTGCTGGCCCTGGCCGTCGCCGGGATTCCGGCGGCGCTCTACGTGGGCTCCTGGTCCGAGTGGACCGCCGACGGGACCCGCCCGGTCGCCACGGGCCCCGATCCCCGCTGACGCGAGGCGCGCCGGACTGAGCGCGGCGTACGGCCGGGACGCGGTCCGGCCGTACGCTTCTCCCGTCGCTTCTTCCATGTCACGCGTGTCTTTCGGACCGTGCGCTTCCTCCGCGCCGTGCGCCGCTTGCGTGCGGTGCGTCGCTTCCGGGACACCTGTTTCTCCCGCGCCGCGCGCGCAGGACACGGCACGAGGGCCCGTACGCCGTGGCGTACGGACCCTCGTCATGCTGCGGTCGCCCCGTTCAGTCCTGTTTCTTTCGGCGCGTGCCGAAGACGATCTCGTCCCAGCTCGGCACCGCGGCCCGGCGGCCCGGCCGTACGCCGTCGGCCTCGGCCTGTCGGTCCGTGGTCCCGATCAGCCGGTCGCGGTGTCCCGCCACCGCCCGCGGCATCAGCACATCCGCGTAGGCGGAACCGGCACCCGCGGAGGCGGCCGCCGCGGGCGGCTCGTCGGCCTCCGGCTCCTCCGCGACCGGGTCCGGGGCGGGAGGCTCGGGCCGTTCCGGGACGACCATGTCGCCGCGGAAGCTCGGAACCGCCTCCAGCAGGCTGGTCAGCGAATCGCGTTCACCGGACGAGATGCCGCCCACGTGCTCCTCGGGGTCGGGCACGGGGGCCGGAACCGACGGGCGCTCCAACGGGCGGTCCAGGGAGCGGTCCAGCGGCCGGTCGCGGGGCAGCCGCGCGATCCGGGGCACGAACGGGAAGGTCGGCTCGGGCGCGGCGACCTCGTCGGTCTCGCCGATCAGCGAACGCGCCTCGTCGTCCACGGCCTGGACCAGCCGGCGCGGCGCGTCGTACGTCCAGCTCGCCGAGTGGGGTTCGCCCGCGACCCGGTAGACCAGCAGGACTTCCCAGGTGCCGTCGTCACGGCGCCACGAGTCCCACTGGACGGTCTCCTTGTCGGCGCCGCGCAGCAGCAGCCGCTCCTTCACCGCCTCGCCGAGCAGGGGGCCGGTGTTCTCGCCGGGACGGCGTACGGGCGTCTTGCGGGCGCGCTCTGCCATGAAGGCGCGTTCCGCGAGGACAGGGCCCTCGAAGCGGCGGACACGGTCGACCGGGATCCCAGCGAACTGGGCGACCTCCTCGGCGGAGGCGCCCGCCCGTATCCGCGCCTGGATGTCGCGCGGGCGGAGGTGGCTCTCCACCTCGATCTCGATCTGGCCCAGCCGCGCACGGTCGTTGCGCACGGCGGCTCGCAGCCGCTCGTCGATCGGAAGCGTGTACTCCGTGTTGTCCGCAGCCTTGAGCACCAGTCGTGTGCCGTCGTTGGAGACGGCCACGACACGCAGTTCGGGCATGGGGACCTCCCGGGTGGTGCCTGCCGACGTCACGTGCGTCGCTGCTTCCGCTAGTCGAGTGTGGCCTGCCCGGGTGCAGCCTGCCACAACATTGCCGTGTTGCCCGGTGTGTCGAGCGTGAGCCCTTGACCGCCGGTATGACACGGTGACCCATTGTGCAACATGAAGTGACTTCTGGTCACATCATGTAGCCGGTCCCCGTGGGATGCCGCGGCGCCGCCGGATCGAGTGCCTCCTTGCGGCCCCCTTCCCGAAGATCCCGGACACCCGTGCGGGAATCCGGCTCAGGGCTCGTCACAGTACTCCATTCGGGCCACGCGAGTGGACCGCCGCGCCGTCGAAGTTGTCGTCGGGTGCGGCAGTTGAGCTACCCAGTCGGGGGTCGTATGCCCCTCGTGCGTGTCCTGCTTCACAGAATCTCCCGAAGCGGAACTAATCACTTCGCTCAGATGTCCCTTTCTGTTGCATGGTGGGAGAGATGTCAATCAAGGGCTGGAAATGGTGCAGAAGCCGGAAAGTGACACGGATCCCAAGGAAAAGCGAATAGATCTGAGCCTGCCGCAAGTGGCGGGCAGCGCCGTGGCGGCGGTCGCCGCGGCGGTGGCGGCCTCCCAGTTGGGCGTCTACGGAACGATCCTGGGCGCGGGGGTGATGAGCGTCGTCGCCACGTGCGGCGGTTCCGTCTTCCAGCACTTCTTCCGCCGTACGGGGGAGCAGATACGCGAGGCCACGGTTCAGGCGAAGCACCAGGGCCGCGAGGCGGCCGGGCGGAACCGGAGGGCGGGCGACGCGCGGGCCTCGCGGGGGGAACGGCGGTCCTCGCCGGAGCCGGGCCACGACGGGGTCGAGGACGCCACGACGGTGCTCCCCGCCGTGGACGCGACAACCGTGCTCCCCGCCGTCGACGCCACGACGGTGCTGCGTGCCGTGGACGCCACGACCGTGCTGCGTGCCGTGGACACCGATCAGGACCCCGCCCGGCCGACCGGGCCGTTCGGCGCGACCCGGCCGCTCGCGGCGGTCCGCCCGGGCCGGGACGGGGCGCCCGACGAGGAGTTCTCCGAGGCCACCACGCACGGCACCCGGTTCCGGGGCTGGAAGCGCTCCGCTGCCGGGGCGGCCGTGGTCTTCGTCGTGGCCATGGCCGGGATCACCACGTACGAACTGGTCTCCGGGGGCGACCTGAGCGGTGGCCGGGGCACCACCGTGGGCTCCGTCGTACGCGGCGGGGGACGGGACTCCGGGACGAACGGCCCCGCGCCGTCGACCGACACCGGCCCGGACCGGGACCGGACGCCGGGGCAGGAGAGCGGCGAGGCCCCCGGCACGGCGCCGGGCGGCGGGCAGAGCCGGAACCCCGACTCCGGTCAGGACGGCCGCGCCCCGGACGATCCGGCGCCCAGCCCCACGCGGCCCGGCGACAGCGGCGAGGGGACCGGTCCGTCCCCGGCGACCACACCCGCCCCGTCGGCCCCCGGCGACGGCGGCGTCGCCCCGCAGCCCACGGATGCCGGGCAGGCCCCGGCGCAGGGCGGACAGGCCACCACCGGCACCGACACCGGCCGATGAGACCGAGGGGCGGTGCCCTCCGGCACCGCCCCCTCGGCCCGGCCTCCGGCCGCACGAGGGCGCTTCGACGACAAGCCCTACTAGTGCCGGGAGCGGCACTAGTCGCCCAGCACCCGGCGCAGGTAGGCGTTGCCGAACAGCCGGTCCGGGTCGAGCCGGTCGCGTACGGCGGTGAACTCGCCGAAGCGCGGGTAGACCTCGGCGAAGTACTCCGCGTCGCGGGTGTTGATCTTGCCCCAGTGCGGGCGGCCGGCATGGGCGGTCATGATCCGCTCGACGGCCGTGAAGTACGCCTGGTAGGGCGTGCCCCGGTACATGTGGACGGCGATGTACACACTGTCCCGGCCCGAGGCAGTGGAGAGCGCGATGTCGTCGGCGGGCGCGGTGCGCACCTCCACCGGGAAGCTGATCCGCAGCGGAGAGCGATCGACCATCGCCCTGACCTCCCGCAGTGCCTCCAGGGCGGCCTCGCGCGGCACGGCGTACTCCATCTCCACGAAGCGCACCCGGCGCGGACTGGTGAAGACCTTGTAAGGAATGTCGGTGTACGCACGAGCCGAGAGCGCGCGGCTGGAGACCCTGGCGATCGACGGGATCGTCGCGGGGAACGCCCGGCCGACCGCACAGGCCGCCTGGAAGATCCCGTTGGAGAGGAGTTCGTCCTCGATCCAGCCGCTGACCTTCCCGGGAGGCGCGGCCGGTCCCGCGCTGCGGTTGTTGCGCTTGGTGTTGCAGTTGCCGGTGTGCGGGAACCAGTAGAACTCGAAGTGCTCGTTCTCCGTGACCAGCTGGTCGAAGTCGGTCGTGACCCGGTCGAAGCCCATCGGCTCCTCACGGGCCGTCAGCAGGAAGACCGGCTCCACGGCGAAGGTGATCGCCGTGACGACGCCCAGCGCGCCGAGCCCGATCCGGGCGACGGCGAAGATGTCGGCGTTCTCCTTCTCCGAGCAGGTCAGCACCCGCCCGTCGGCGGTGACCAGTTCGAGGGCGCGGATCTGCGCGGATATGGACCCAGAGTCGCGGCCGGTGCCATGGGTGCCGGTCGACGTGGCACCGGCGACCGTCTGCTTCATGATGTCGCCCATGTTGGTGAGCGAGAGGCCCTCCCTCGCCAGGACGGTGTTGAGCCGCTCCAGCGTGGTGCCGGCCCCGACGGTCACCGTCATCGCCTCGCGGTCGATCTCCCGGATGCCGGCGAGCAGGTCGGGGCGGATCAGCAGTCCGTCGGTGGCCGCCACCGACGTGAAGGAGTGCCCCGAGCCGACGGGTTTCACCCGCAGGCCGTCCTCGGAGGCCCGGCGCAGCGCCTCGGCCAGTTCGGGCGCGGAGGCGGGCGTCACGGCCCGCGCCGGACGTGCCGTGACGTTCCCCGCCCAGTTACGCCACGCGCTCGTCGTCGTCCGTGCGCCGGTTCCGGTCATCTTCCCCACGCCCTCCCGTAGCGGCCGGCCCGCTGAGCCGGCGGTACCCCAGGAACGCCACCGCGGCCGCGAGCGCTCCCGCCACGGCGGGCACCGCGTACCCCGCCTCGGCCCCGGAGGCGTCTACCACCCAGCCGGCGGCCGAGGAGCCGAGTGCCACGCCGACGGCGAGCCCGGTGCTGGTCCAGGTCATGCCCTCGGTCAGTGCGGTGCGGGGTACGTGCTGCTCTACGAGGGCCATGGTGGTGACCATCGTCGGTGCGATGGCGAGGCCCGCGACAAAGAGCGCCACGGCCAGGAACGGCAGGCTCCCGGCCAGTTGGAGGGGGATCATACTCACGGCCATCGCACACACGCCCAGCAGCCACCGGGTGGACGGCTTCCCGCCCGGCCGCAGCAGGCCGAAGACGGCCCCGGCCACGCAGGACCCCAGGGCGTACACGGCCAGGACGAGACTCGCCGCCGCCTTGTGCCCCTGCTCCTCGGCGAAGGCCACCGTCACCACGTCGATCGCCCCGAAGATCGCCCCGGTCGCCATGAACGTCACCACGAGCACCCGCAGGCCCCGGGAACGCATCGCGGAACCGCCGGTGTGCTGCTCGCGCGGGTGCGGGACCGGTTCGGTGGCGCGCTGCGCGGTCAGCCAGACCACGCCGACCAGCAGGAACACCGCCGCGAGCAGCGGACCCGCCTCCGGGAACCAGGACGTGGACAGGCCGATCGAGATGATCGGCCCGAAGATGAAGCACACCTCGTCGACGATCGACTCCCACGAGTACGCGGTGTGCAGCCGCTGCGGCGAACCGCGGTAGATCTCCGCCCAGCGGGCCCGGATCATCGAGCCCACGCTGGGTACGCAGCCGGCGCCCGCCGCGAAGACGAAGAGCGTCCAGTCCGGCAGCCGCTGCTGCGCGCAGACGAGGAGCCCGGCCACCGCCGCGAGCGCGACGAGCGTGGCGGGCCGCAGCACCCGGCGCTGACCGTGCCGGTCCACGAGCCGGGAGATCTGCGGCCCGATCACGGCCGCCGACATCGCCAGCGTCGCGGAGAGCGCCCCGGCGAGTCCGTAGCGGCCGGTGAGCTGGGAAACCATGGTCACCACGCCGATGCCCATCATGGACAGCGGCATCCGGCCGAGGAATCCGGCCGCCGAGAACCGCTTGGTGCCGGGGGCGGCGAAGATCGCGCGGTAGGGACTGGGCAAGGAAGGCTCCGGGGCGATGCGATCGAACGTGCCTGTGACGAACGTGTCTGTGACGAACGTGTCTGTTACGCCTGAATGCGGCCGGTACAGCTTATGGGCGGGGGACGGGAGGGGAGCGGCGCGGGCCCCGGGCTCCGCGCGGGAGGCCGGGGGCGGGCACCCGGACCGGGGCGGGCGCGGGAGGCCGGGGCGCGGAGGCGGTGCCGGGGGATGTCGATGAAGCACCGTCCGAGGCGAGTGGCAGGATCGATGGCATGCCCGATCTGTGTGACCCCGCTCCCTACGACGCCCTGCTGCTGCTCTCCTTCGGCGGCCCCGAAGGCCCGGACGACGTGGTCCCGTTCCTGGCGAACGTGACCCGTGGCCGGGGCATCCCCGAGGAGCGGCTGAAGGAGGTCGGCCGGCACTACTTCCTGTTCGGCGGCGTCAGCCCGATCAACGCCCAGAACAGGGCGCTGCTGGACGCCCTGCGCAAGGACTTCGCGGAGCACGGCCTGGACCTGCCGGTGTACTGGGGCAACCGCAACTGGGCGCCCTACCTCACCGACACCCTGCGCGAGATGGTCGCGGACGGCCGTCGCCGCATCGCCGTCCTCGCCACCAGCGCCTACGCCTCCTACTCCGGCTGCCGGCAGTACCGCGAGAACCTCGCGGAGTCGCTGGCCGCCCTGGAGGCCGAGGGGCTGCCGGTGCCCCGCGTCGACAAGCTGCGGCACTACTTCAACCACCGCGGGTTCGTGCGGCCCATGGTGGACGGCGTCCTCGCCTCCCTGGCCGACCTGCCCGAGGACGTACGGGCCGGGGCGCACCTCGCCTTCACCACGCACTCCATCCCCGTGTCCGCAGCCGACACCTCCGGCCCCGTCGAGGGACACGGCGGCGGCGGCGCCTGCGTCGCGGCCCATCTCGACGTCGCCCGTCTGATCGTCGACGCGGTGCGCGAGGAGACCGGCGTCGAACACCCCTGGCGGCTCGTCTACCAGTCCCGCAGCGGCGCCCCGCACATCCCGTGGCTGGAACCCGACATCTGCGACCACCTGGAGAGCCTGCACGGCGAGGGTGTCCCCGCCGTGGTCATGGCCCCCATCGGATTTGTCTCGGACCACATGGAGGTCCTGTACGACCTCGACACCGAGGCCACCGCGAAGGCGGCCGAACTCGGACTCCCGGTCCGCAGGTCCGCGACCGTGGGCGCCGACCCCCGGTTCGCGGCGGCCGTGCGCGAACTGGTGCTGGAGCGGGCCGGGACCGAGCGGGGGTGCGCTCCGGAGCGCTGCGCCCTGGGCGCGCTCGGCCCGAGCCACGACCTGTGTCCGGTCGGATGCTGTCCGGCCCGGGCGCCCAGGCCCGCAGCCGCGGGCGCCGACAGCCCCTACGCCTGATCCGCCCGGGGCACACCGCCGCCCCGGCCGCCCCGCCCGGGACCGAGGGCCCGCCATGGCTCTCGTCGCCCGTGCCTCACCGCAGTCCGCCGACATCCGTCGTCCGCCGACACCTGGAGCGCCGTGACCGACCCGAACCCGTCCGAACTGCTCGACCTCGCCCTGGAGGCCGCCCGTCGCGCCGGTGAACTGCTGCGCGACGGCCGCCCGGCCGACCTGGGCGTGGCCGCGACCAAGTCCAGCCCGATCGACGTCGTCACCGAGATGGACATCGCCGCCGAGAAGCTGATCACCGGCCTCCTCGCCGAACGCCGCCCCCAGGACGGCTTCCTCGGCGAGGAGGGCGCCAGCACGCCGGGCAGCAGCGGTATCCGCTGGGTCATCGACCCGCTCGACGGCACGGTGAACTACCTGTACGGCCTGCCCACCTGGGCCGTCTCCATCGCCGCGGAGCGGGACGGCGAGCGGATCGTGGGCGTGGTTGAGGCCCCGATGCGCCGGGAGACGTACTGGGCCGTGCTCGGCGGCGGCGCGTACGCCCGCGGGGCGCACGGCGAGAACACCGCTCTGAGCTGCCGGCCCGCGCCACCGCTCGACCAGGCGCTCGTCTCGACCGGTTTCAACTACGTCGCCCACGTCCGCGCGCACCAGGCGGACGTGGCCCAGCGGCTGATCCCGCAGCTGCGCGACATCCGGCGCGGCGGCTCAGCGGCCGTGGACCTGTGCGACGTGGCGGCGGGCCGCCTCGACGGCTACTACGAGCGCGGGCTCCACCCGTGGGACCTGGCAGCCGGTGACCTCATCGCCCGCGAGGCGGGGGCGTGCACCGGAGGCCGCCCCGGGCTGCCCGCCGACGGAGACCTGACGGTCGCCGCGACGCCGGGCGTCTTCGAACCGCTCCAGGCCCTCCTGGAGGAATACGGCGCCTGGCACGACTGAGGGCTGTCCCGTGGTTCCCGGTGGCGCACATCGACAGCTGCGGCGGACGGGACGGGGAGAGGCCGCAGGAGCCCGTCAGAGGCCCCCGGAGCGGCAGAAGGGCCCCGACCACCACGAACGGTGGCCGGGGCCCTCCCACGACGGTTCAGACGCCGGTGGTGCCGATCTTGACGCCGTGCTCGGCGGCGAGGCGGTGCAGGTCGTCCAGTTCGCCCTGCTCGACATCCGCGAGGAAGTCGTCGCCCGTCTCCCGAGCCCTTGTGAGGTCGGATTCGGTCGTCCTGATCCGCTGCAGCAGACCAGCGGTGAAAGCGTCCATAATGCGCCCCCTCATCGTGAGTCGGTGGCACGGGGGTGTGCCCGGGGTTTCCCTCCGCGCGGTGGCGGTAGGGCGGTGATCACGCACTCTCCGGGGACGGAGTGGCCTGTGGGACGCCACATTCGAGGCGTGATCTCGGGTGTGAATGCGTCCTCCCCGGCCCGAACCTCACAGAAACCTCAACTGGCCCGGAAATCCGGTGAATTCCTGGGGAGTCCGGGCTGGTGAACGCCGTCTTACCGCCGGTTTATGCGCGTTGCGGGCAGGATGGAGCAGCGCATGACCGTGTCGATGAGCGGTCCGCTTCACGGACCGTGTGCGCATCGGCACGTTCTGCGTTTTCGACGTGATGAAGCCTGAACGTGAAAACGTGAAATCTCTGAGGAAGGACAGCGCCGTGCGCGTACTCGTCGTGGAGGACGAGCAGCTGCTCGCCGATGCGGTGGCCACCGGATTGCGCCGAGAGGCCATGGCCGTCGATGTCGTGTACGACGGCGCGGCGGCCGTGGAGCGCATCGAGATCAACGACTACGACGTCGTGGTGCTGGACCGGGACCTTCCCCTGGTGCACGGTGACGACGTCTGCCGCCGGGTTGTCGAGCTGGGCATCCCCACGCGGGTGCTCATGCTCACGGCGTCCGGGGACGTCAGCGACCGGGTGGAGGGGCTGGAGCTCGGCGCCGACGACTATCTGCCCAAGCCGTTCGCCTTCAGCGAGCTCACCGCCCGCGTGCGGGCGCTGGGCCGGCGCACGACGGTGGCGCTGCCGCCCGTCCTGGAACGCGCCGGCATCAAGCTGGATCCCAACCGGCGGGAAGTGTTCCGCGGCGAGACCGAGATCCAGCTCGCGCCGAAGGAGTTCGCCGTGCTGGAGGTCCTGATGCGCAGCGAGGGCGCGGTCGTCTCGGCCGAGCAGCTGCTGGAGAAGGCGTGGGACGAGAACACCGACCCGTTCACCAACGTCGTCCGGGTCACCGTCATGACGCTGCGCCGCAAGCTCGGCGAGCCCCCGGTGATCGTCACCGTGCCCGGCTCCGGCTACCGGATCTGAGCGCCGATGCCCAGCGTCCCGGCGCCCCCGACGGCGCCTCCGAAGCCCACCTGGGAGCCCAAACAGCCGGAGCCGCCGTACTGGCTGCGCCCGACCATCCGCATACGGCTCACGCTGCTCTACGGCGGCATGTTCCTGATCGCGGGCATCCTGCTGCTCTCGATCATCTACATGCTGGCCGCCCAGGCCCTCCACGTGGGCAGTGAGCTGCCGTTCAGGATCGTGAGCGGCCGGATCGTCAGCGACGTGTGCAACTTCGGCACGAACCCCACGCCGGACGCCATCAACGCGGCGATGAACTCCTGCGTCAACCACCAGCGGCAGCAGGCGCTGGACACGCTGCTGAACCGGTCGCTGCTGGCCCTGGTCGGCCTCAGCGTCATCGCGTTCGCCTTCGGCTACGCCATGGCGGGCCGGGTGCTCTCCCCGCTGGGCCGGATCACCCGCACCGCCCGCCGGGTGGCCGGAACGGACCTGTCCCGCCGGATCGAGCTGGACGGCCCGGACGACGAGCTGAAGGAACTCGCCGACACCTTCGACGAGATGCTCGACCGCCTGGAGCGCGCCTTCACGGCCCAGCAGCGGTTCGTCGGGAACGCGTCGCACGAACTGCGCACGCCGCTCGCGATCAACCGCACGCTGCTGGAGGTGCACCTCTCCGACCCCCAGGCACCGACGGAGCTCAAACAGCTGGGGAAGACCCTGCTGGCCACCAACGAGCGCAGCGAACAGCTGGTGGAGGGCCTGCTGCTGCTGGCCCGCAGCGACAACCAGATCGTCGAACGCAAACCGGTCGACCTGGCCGAGGTCGCCTCGCGCGCCATCGACCAGACGCGCGCCGAGGCCGAGGAGCGGGGCGTGGAGATCCGCGGCGAGCGGTCCCCGGCCGTCATCCAGGGCAACGGCGTCCTGCTGGAGCGGATCGCGCTGAACCTCGTGCAGAACGCCGTGCGCTACAACGTGCCGGAGAACGGCTGGGTGGAGGTCACCACCACGCTGCAGTCCGGCCACGCCGTGCTGGTGGTCTCGAACACGGGGCCGGTGGTGCCCGCCTACGAGATCGACAACCTCTTCGAGCCCTTCAGACGGCTGCGTACGGAGCGGACGGGGAGCGACAAGGGGGTCGGGCTCGGCCTGTCGATCGCGCGGTCCGTGGCGCGCGCCCACGGCGGCCGTATCGTCGCGGAACCCCGTGAGGGAGGGGGCCTTGTGATGCGCGTCTCACTGCCCGTCTGAGCGCGCCGACGCGGCGAATCGTACCCGAAGTACTTTGTTCGCTTTGGGCGGAATTTTCGTAACCTGTGACCAAGGCGCTCATGTGTGATCGATCACAGAAAAGAATTTCTATACGTCAACGCTCCGTGATGGGCGCGCGCGCCGGAAATCCCGCAAAAGCCGGGGTTTTCGGGGCCTGATATCACGGGAAGTACACGGGGTGGCGCCCGTGAAGCGCGCCGCGAGGGCCGTGTACGGTCCCCATCGCCACCCAGACCGATCACTCCCGAGCGGTCCTTTTGGGTGTCGATTGAGTAACAGACCTTGATGTGAGGCAAAATCTCCGCCTCGGGTCGGGCACAAGTCCGGCCTCTCACGCGTTACGTGCGCTGAGACACCGCAGACACCCAGAGGGGGAGAGCGACATGGCAACCGATTACGACACTCCACGCAAGACCGACGACGACGTCGATCAGGACAGCCTCGAAGAGCTCAAGGCGCGCCGCAGCGACAAGACGGCCTCCGCCGTCGACGTCGACGAGTTCGACGCCGCCGAGGGCCTGGAGCTGCCCGGCGCGGACCTGTCCAACGAGGAGCTGGCCGTCCGGGTCCTGCCGAAGCAGGCCGACGAGTTCACGTGCATGAGCTGCTTCCTCGTGCACCACAGGAGCCAGCTGGCACGGGAGAAGAACGGTCAGCCGATCTGCCGCGACTGCGACTAGGTCGAGTCGGCCGTGACAGGCGACAAACCGTCCCGGAGGCGACGCCTGCGGCGCAAGAAGTCGTCGGAGGCGAACCAGGGCGGAACAGGCCCGGCGAAAGGCGTGGTGACGCCCGCCGGGCGGTCCGCCCTGTCGCCCTCCCCGGGCGAGCGGTACGACGAGCGAGGCCGGTCGGCCTCGCTCGAAGCAGCCGCGGCATTCGAAGCGGTGACCGCACAGGGGAGACATGAAGGAGCCGGCCCGGCCCACGGGGCCGGACAGCTCGACAGAACGGGGCCCCGGACCGCAGGGGGCCGTCTGAGCTCGGTGAAACGGGGTGTGCGCAAGGGTAGGGAGGGCGCCAGGATCGCGATCGGTCACATCGCCGACCTGATCATCGAGTCCGCTCCCCGCGTCCCCGTGCGCGACCTCGCGACGCTGCGCAAGCAGTTCCCGGGCCTCGGCCCGGAGGACCTCGCCGACAAGCTCGTCGCGGGTGCGAGCAGGGCGAGCGCCGCCGTCGGCGCCGGTATCGGCGCGGCGGCCATGATGCCGGTGCCGCCCGCGATGCTCACCGAACTGACGGCGGAGATCACCGCCGTGGCCGCGATCGAGCTGAAGCTCGTCGCGGAGCTGTACGAGGTCTACGGGCTGCGCCCGCCGGGCGGCCTCACCCAGCGGTCCACCGCCTACCTCACGTCATGGACGGAGGAGCGCGGCATCGACGTCGCCCAACCCATGACGATCAACGCGGCGCTGGGCGGCCGGATGAAGCGCGAGCTGCGCCAGCAGATCACGAAGCGCATGACGCGCGATCTGCCGAACCTGATCCCGTTCCTGGTCGGTGCCGCCGTCGGCGCGGTGATGAACCGGCGCGACACCCGGAAGCTCGCCGACAAGATCAGGAAGGACCTGCGCGAGCGCCGGGTCCCCTGGGACCGGCTGCCGGAGCTGCCGCCCCTGGAGCGGGCGCGCGGCCCGCGCAAGGGGCCGCGGAAGGAACCGGAGAACTGATCCGCGGGCCCCGGGAACACCGAAGCCCCGGACACGGCCCCGCGGGGGCCGGCCGGCGCGGGAACCCCGGTCAGGAACGCGCCGAGCCCAGGGCAGCGACCAGCGCCTGCGGTTCCCGGGTCGAGAGGTAGACGTACGGAGTCGGGTCCTGCGGGTCGGTGACCTCCACCCGGACCGCCGTCGGGATATAGCTGCGCAGCAGCATGAAGGCACGGGTGTCGGCCTTGTACGAGCGCCACGCGCGCGCCTCCTCGCCGTCCAGCACCTCGGCCTCGCCCAGCGCCGAGACCGGGATCCGCGCGTCCCCGGCCACCAGGGCACCGGCCACCACCCGGATCCTGGCCGAGCCGTACGAACTCACCGCGATCGCCGACAGCGCGCTACCGCCCGCCAGACCGGCCAGCAGGGGCACGGTGCCGAGCGGCAGCAGCATCAGCGCGCAGGCGATGCCGATCAGGAAGGCGATGAGCCACCACGAGCGGGGCGCGGTGAGCCGTTCGTCGAAAGGCGGGGTGGAAGGCTGCATGCGTCCAAGCTTGGCACGGTGCGCCCCGGCATCGGCCGCGCGGGTAAGGTCTGCGCCTGTGAGTGGAACATCTGCGGCTCTGAATCCCCCCGCCGACGCGGTGGAACCGGTACGGCACCCCGAGGCCCCGGCCCCCGGCGAACTCCTCGGCGCGCACTACGAACACTGTTTCGGCTGCGGCGGGGCACAGCCGCACGGGCTGCACCTCCAGGCGCGGGCCGGCGAGGGCGTGAGCGTCACCGCCGAGTTCACCGTGCAGGCCGCTCACCAGGGCGCCCCGGGGCTGGCGCACGGAGGTGTCCTGACCACCGCGCTGGACGAGACGCTGGGCTCGCTGAACTGGCTGCTGCGGGTGATCGCGGTGACCGGGCGGCTGGAGACCGACTTCGTGTGCCCGGTGCCGGTGGACACCGTGCTGCACCTCGACGCCGAGGTCACCGCGGTGCACGGCCGGAAGATCTACTCGCGGGCGACCGGACGGATAGGCGGCCCGGACGGACCGGTCGCGGTCCGTGCCGAGGCCCTCTTCATCGAGGTGAAGGTCGACCACTTCATCGAGAACGGCCGTCCGGCCGAGATCCGCGCCGCCATGGCCGACCCGGACCAGGTCCGGCGCGCCCGTGCCTTCGAGGTGAATCCCTGATGCGACGGCCCGTGGACGTCCTGATCCGCCGCCTCGACCCGGAGGTGCCGATTCCGGCCTATGGACACCCAGGGGACGCCGGGGTCGACCTGGTGACCACCGAGTCCGCCGAACTTGCCCCGGGCGAGCGGGCGGTGCTGCCCACCGGGGTGTCGATCGCGTTGCCCGACGGATACGCCGCGTTCGTGCACCCGCGCTCCGGCCTCGCCGCGCGCTGCGGAGTCGCCCTCGTGAATGCCCCGGGGACGGTCGATGCCGGGTACCGTGGAGAGATCAAGGTGATCGTCATCAATCTCGACCCCCGCGAGCCCGTGCGGTTCGAGCGTTTCGACCGGATTGCCCAGCTGGTTGTGCAGCAGGTCGAGATGGTGCGCTTCCACGAGGTGGCCGAGCTTCCGGGTTCGGCCCGCGGCGAAGGAGGCTTCGGATCCACCGGAGGCCATGCCTCCGCCGGAGCCGATGGCGTCGGGGACGGGATCATCCAGGGCGGGAACAGCTACGCTTCGGTCGTACCCGACCGGGAAGGACAGTGACGTGTTCGGACGTCGCAAGAAGAGTGGTTCCGCCGAGGACGTGGCGGACGAAGCGCGCGAGGCCGAACAGGTCGTCGACGAGCACGAGGGCCCCGACGCGGCCGACGACGGCCCGCGCCGGGTGAATCTCCCGCCGGCGCCGCGGCCGGACGGGCCGTGGGACATCACCGAGGTCTCCCAGCCCGGTGAGGGCCGGGTCGATCTGGGCGGCATGTTCGTGCCCGGTGTCGAGGGCATGGAGCTGCGCGTCGAGGTGGCCGGCGACGCGATCGTCGCCGCGACGGTGGTGCTGCGCGACAGCGCCGTCCAGCTCCAGGCGTTCGCCGCCCCCAAGAAGGAGGGCATCTGGGGCGAGGTCCGCGAGGAGATCGCCACGGGCATCACCCAGCAGGGCGGGATCATCGACGAGATCGAGGGTCCGCTGGGCTGGGAACTGCGCGCCCAGGTCCCAGTACAGCTCCCGGACGGCACGAGCGGCGCACAGCTGGTGCGCTTCGTCGGTGTCGACGGCCCGCGCTGGTTCCTGCGCGGAGTGATCTCCGGTCAGGGCGCCGTGCAGCCGGAGGCCGCCGGGCTGCTGGAGACGATCTTCCGGGACACCGTGGTCGTCCGCGGCGACGGCCCGATGGCGCCCCGCGACCCGATCGTCCTCAAGCTTCCCAACGATGCCCAGATGGTGCCCGAGGGCGTCCAGCAGGAGGACCAGGAGAGCTCCCGGTTCTCCGGCGGCATGGGCCAGCTCCAGCGCGGCCCGGAGATCACCGAGGTGCGCTGAGCGGACTCGGCGACACGGGCCGCGGCCCGTGCCGAATCGATCCGAGGCCGGTGGGCCGTACCCCCTTTGCGAGGGGGTACGGCCCACCGGCCTTTTCGCGTTCGGGAGAGAGCCGGGGGCGGGACGTGCGGGGCGGCGGGACATGTGTGAGGCGGGGAGCGGGCCGGGCCCAGAGGCGCGCGAGGAGCGCGCGTAGGGGGCGCGTATGGGGCACGTATGTGCTCCGTCAAAGGCCGTCCGAACGCCGTAAGGAAGCCATCAACGCACGTCGGAACGGCACCCATGCCGGGTTTGCTCAAGAGGTCAGAGAATTCCGTACCTCATCCAGGAGCACACGATGGCTGATCCGGCCTTCGTCGTCACCACGATCGCGGTGTTCGCGCTGGTGGCCCTCGTCGCCAAGGGGGTGGCCAGGCTGTGACCGCCGAGAACGTCGTCGGCCTCGTCGTGGCCGTCGCCCTGCTGGGCTATCTCATCCTCGCCCTTCTGCACCCGGAGAGGTTCTGAGCCCGATATGAGCCCCGTCCTCGCCGGAGCGCTCCAGGTTCTCGCGCTCGTCGTGGCGCTGGGCCTGGTGTACCGCCCCCTGGGCGACCACATGGCCCGCGTCTACTCCTCCCGGAAACACCTCCGGGTCGAGAAGTGGATCTACAAGGCCATCGGCGCCAACCCGGACACCGAGATGCGCTGGCCCGCCTATCTGCGCGGTGTGCTCGCCTTCTCCGCGGTGAGTGTCCTCTTCCTCTACCTCCTCCAGCGGCTCCAGGGCAGTCTGCCCGGATCGCTGGGCTTCGCCTCGATCGACCCCGACCAGGCGTTCAACACTGCCGCGTCATTCGTCGCGAACACCAACTGGCAGTCGTACGCGGGCGAACAGGCCATGGGCCACGTCGTCCAGACCGGCGGCCTCGCGGTGCAGAACTTCGTCTCGGCGGCCGTCGGCATCGCCGTCGCGGTCGCCCTGGTTCGCGGCTTTGCCAGGTCCCGCACCGGCGAGCTCGGCAACTTCTGGGCCGACCTGGTGCGCGGCACCGTGCGCGTCCTGCTGCCGATCTCCGTGGTCGGGGCGCTGGTGCTGGTCGCCTGCGGTGCCGTGCAGAACTTCTCCGGCGTCCACGAGGTCGGCCAGTTCCTGGGCGGCTCGCAGCAGTGGCGCGGTGGCGCGGTGGCGTCGCAGGAGGTCATCAAGGTTCTGGGCACGAACGGCGGCGGCTACTTCAACGCCAACTCGGCCCATCCGTTCGAGAACCCCGATGGACTGTCCAACCTTTTCGAGATCTTCCTGATACTCGTCATCCCGTTCGCGCTGACCCGGACGTTCGGCCGGATGGTCGGTTCGCCCAAGCAGGGCTACGCGATCCTGGGGGCGATGGGCGCCATCTGGCTGGGCTTCACCGCCCTGATGATGTGGACCGAATTCGCCCACCACGGGCCCGCGTTCGACGTCGCGGGCGGCGCGATGGAGGGCAAGGAGACCCGGCTGGGCATCGCCGGGTCGTCGATCTTCGCCGTCGCCACGACACTCACGTCCACCGGCGCGGTGAACTCCTTCCACTCCTCGTACACCGGCTTCGGCGGCGGGATCACGCTGCTGGGCATGCAGCTGGGCGAGGTCGCGCCCGGCGGCGTCGGGTCCGGTCTCTACGGCATGCTGATCATGGCGATCATCGCGGTGTTCATCGCGGGGCTGATGGTCGGCCGCACACCGGAGTACCTCGGCAAGAAGATCGGCACCCGCGAGATGAAGCTCGCCGCCTGCTACATCCTGATCACCCCGGCCCTGGTGCTCTGCTTCACCGCCCTGGCGGTCGCCCTGCCCACGCCGCCCCACTCGATCCTGAACCCCGGCGCACACGGGTTCTCCGAGGTGCTGTACGCGTACACCTCGGGCGCCAACAACAACGGTTCGGCGTTCGCCGGGCTGAACGCGGACACGCAGTGGTTCAACACGACGATCGGCCTCGCGATGCTGCTCGGCCGGTTCCTGCCGATGGTCTTCGTCCTCGCGCTCGCCGGCTCCCTCGCCGGGCAGCGGCCCGTACCGGCGACCGCGGGAACCCTCGCCACGCACCGGCCGCTCTTCAGCGGTCTGCTGGTCGGCACGGTCCTGATCGTCACCGCGCTGACCTACTTCCCGGCCCTGGCGCTGGGACCGCTGGCCGAAGGGCTGGCGTCATGAACTCCCGTACGAAGCAAGAGGACCCGATGTCCCATGTCACTCCGGCCCGGGCACCGCACCGGGACACGCCCACGGGCCGCACGGGCGAAGGACGCGTCGGCGGGGGACTGTTCGCCCCCCGGCAACTGCTCACCTCGCTCCCGGACGCCGTGCGCAAGCTCGACCCGCGGTCGATGGCCAAGTCCCCGGTGATGTTCGTCGTGCTGGTCGGGTCGGTGTTCACCACCCTGCTGGCCTGCCTGGACCCGGGCGACTGGTTCGGCTGGGCGATCGCGGCCTGGCTCTGGCTGACCACGATCTTCGCCAATCTGGCGGAGGCGGTCGCGGAGGGGCGCGGCAAGGCGCAGGCGGACACCCTGCGCAAGGCGAAGACCGACACCGTCGCCCGGCGCGTCACCGACCACGGCGAGGAGCGGGTGCCGGGCACGGACCTGCACGTCGGCGACCTGGTGGTCTGCGAGGCGGGCGACATCATCCCCGGCGACGGTGACGTCGTCGAGGGCGTCGCGAGCGTCGACGAGTCCGCCATCACGGGCGAGTCCGCACCGGTGATCCGGGAGTCGGGCGGCGATCGCAGCGCCGTCACCGGGGGCACCAAGGTGCTCTCCGACCGCATCGTCATCAAGATCACCACCAAACCCGGCGAGACCTTCATCGACCGGATGATCGCCCTGGTCGAAGGGGCCGCCCGGCAGAAGACGCCCAACGAGATCGCGCTGAACATCCTGCTCGCGTCCCTCACCATCGTCTTCCTGCTCGCCGTCGTCACCCTCCAGCCGTTCGCGGCCCACGCCGGCCGCGAGCAGTCGATCATCGTGCTGACCGCGCTGCTGGTCTGCCTCATACCGACGACCATCGGCGCGCTGCTCTCCGCGATCGGCATCGCCGGCATGGACCGACTCGTGCAGCGCAACGTGCTCGCGATGTCGGGACGCGCCGTCGAGGCCGCCGGGGACGTCTCGACCCTGCTGCTCGACAAGACCGGAACGATCACCCTCGGCAACCGGCAGGCGTCCGAGTTCGTCCCCGTCAAGGGCACGACGGCGGCCGAGCTGGCCGACGCCGCCCAGTTGTCCTCACTGGCCGACGAGACGCCCGAGGGACGTTCGGTCGTCGTGCTCGCCAAGGAGAAGTACGGCCTGCGCGAGCGCCACCACGGCGAACTGCGACAGGCCACCTGGGTCCCGTTCACCGCCCAGACCCGCATGTCCGGCGTGGACATCGACGGACGCAGCGTCCGCAAGGGCGCGAGCGGTTCCGTCGTCGGCTGGGTCGAGGCACGCGGCGGCACCGTCTCGCCGGACGCGCGGGAACTCACCGACAGGATCTCCGAGGCCGGCGGCACCCCGCTGCTGGTGGCGCTGGAGGACGAGAAGGGCGCCCGCGTCCTGGGCGTCATCCACCTCAAGGACGTCGTCAAGGAGGGCATGCGGGAACGGTTCGACGAACTGCGCCGGATGGGCATCCGGACCGTCATGATCACCGGCGACAACCCACTGACGGCACGGGCCATCGCCGAGGAGGCGGGCGTCGACGACTTCCTCGCCGAGGCCACGCCCGAGGACAAGATGGCCCTCATCAGGCGGGAGCAGTCCGGCGGCAAGCTCGTCGCGATGACGGGGGACGGCACCAACGACGCCCCGGCGCTGGCCCAGGCGGACGTCGGCGTGGCCATGAACACCGGAACCTCGGCCGCGAAGGAGGCCGGGAACATGGTGGACCTGGACTCCAACCCGACGAAGCTGATCGAGATCGTGGAGATCGGCAAGCAGCTGCTCATCACCCGCGGCGCGCTGACGACGTTCTCCATCGCCAACGACGTAGCGAAGTACTTCGCGATCATCCCGGCGATGTTCGCGGCGGTCTACCCGGGCCTGGACAAGCTCAACATCATGCAGCTGTCCTCGCCGCAGTCCGCGATCCTCTCGGCGGTCGTCTTCAACGCGCTGATCATCGTCGCGCTGGTCCCGCTCGCCCTGCGGGGCGTGCGCTACCGGCCCAGCAGCGCCGACGCGATGCTCCGCCGCAACCTCGGGATCTACGGCCTTGGCGGCCTGGTCGCCCCGTTCCTCGGCATCAAGGCCATCGACGTGATCATCTCCCTCATTCCCGGGCTGCACTGAGCCCACGTCCGGGTTGCACCGAGCCCATGTCCGGGTCGGGTCGAGCCGTCGTCCCCCGGGACGGGTTCTCTCTCCCGGACCCAACCGAAATCAGGAATCGGCTGAGCTGCCATGAACGAATCCGTAGCGAACACCGCCCGGTTGCTCTGGGCCGGGCTGCGCGCCCTGCTGGTCCTCACCGTCGTCTGCGGTGTGCTCTATCCGCTCGCCGTGACGGGCATCGCCCAGGGCGTCTTCCCCCATCGGGCCAACGGATCCGAGATCACCGAGAACGGCGAGGTCGTCGGCTCCGAGCTCATCGGCCAGCGCTATGACCTGCCGCTGAAGAAGGGCCAGGCCGCGGCGGCCCCGGACCTGCGATGGTTCCAGCCGCGCCCGTCCGCCGGCCTCGGCACCAACGGCGTCAACACCCAGTACCGGCTGCTCGTCTCCGGCGCGACCAACCTGGCCGGCGACAACAAGAAGCTCGTCGACCAGGTGAAGGCCGCCAAGACCGCCGTCGTCAGGGACAACTCGGTCCCCGGGCACCCCGTCGACCCCGCCGACGTGCCGCCCGACGCGGTCACCTCCTCGGGCTCCGGCCTCGACCCGGCCATCTCCCCGGCGTACGCCCGGCTCCAGGTGCGGCGCGTGGCCGAGCGGAACCACCTTCCCGTCGCCGAGGTGGAGAGGCTGGTCGAGCGGAACACGGAGGGCAGGATCCTCGGCATCGCCGGGGAGCCGACGGTCAACGTCCTCCAACTCAACATCTCTCTCCGGCAGTTGGTGAACGACCGCTGAGAGGGAGAGGGGGGCCGTGTCGTCTCCTCCCCGACGACGCGGCCCCCGCCCGCTCCGGGCGTACCCGACCGGTCCGGTGCTGTGCGGCTGGTTCAGTGCCGTGCGGCCGGTCCGGCGAGGTCGCCCGGGTAGAGGTACCGCTCCGCAGGGATCACGGTGCCGTCGACCCACGCGGCGAAGAATCCCTTGAGGTCCTTGCCCGAGACCTTCGCCGCCAGCGCCTCGAACTGCCGGAACGAGGCGTTTCCGTAGGCGTGGTCATGGGTCCAGGTCCGCAGCGTCCTGAAGAACGCCTCGTCGCCCACCGTGCGGCGCAGGGCGTGCAGCATCAGCGAACCCTTGAAGTACAGCGCCGAGTCCAGCTCCCGGCCCGGGCCCGGATCGTAGAGCTTGACGGACCAGAACGACGGGTCGTCGCGGTAGTCCTCCACCTCGGACCGGTAGAAGTCCGTGTCGAGGTCGGCGCCCTTGTGCTCCTCCCACAACTGCCCGGCGTACTGGGCGAAGCACTCCGCGACGCAGCCGTCGCGCCAGTCCTTGAACGAGACGCTGTCACCGAACCACTGGTGGGTGTTCTCGTGGACCATCGAGGCGTCGAAGATCATCGTGTGGTACGTGGGGCGGCTCTGCGTCTCCAGGGCACCGGGGTCGTTCGTGGGCTCCTTCGCGGCCCCGACAACGATGGCGCCCGCCGAGGAGAAGGGGTACGGGCCGAACTTCGTGGTCAGGAAGTCCAGGATCTCCGTCTGTTGGTCCTCCGCCGCCGGGTCGATCTCGGCGTCCGGGCTGTACGCCGTGATGACAGGCGTCCCCGCGGCGGTCTTCCCCCGGTGGACGGTGAACCGGTCGATGGCGACCGTGCTGGCGTACGTGACCATCGGCTTGTCCTCGAACCAGCGGAAGGTCCTCCTGCCGTCCTCGACGTTCTCCGGGCCCGGCAGGCCGTTGCCGACGACCGTCCAGCCGTCGGGCACCGTCGCGGTGAGGGCGAAGGTGGCCTTGTCGGACGGGTGGTCGTTGGCGGGGTACCAGGAGGTCGCGGAGTGCGGTTCGCCCGCCACGTACGCGCCGCCGCTCTTCAGGGTGTGCCAGCCCTCGGCGTCGGGCTTCCCGGCGTACTTCACCCGCACGGTGAACGTCGAGCCCTTCGCGACCGGGCGGGCCGGGGTGACGACCAGCTTGTGGGCGCCCTCCCGGGAGAACTTCCTCGCCGGTGTGCCGTTCACGGCGACCGATGCCACGGTGAAGCCCTTGAGATCGAGGCCGAACCGGTCCAGGCCGGTCAGGGCGCGGGCGGTGACCGTGGTGTCGCCGTCGAGGCGGTCGGTGCGCGCCGGGTCGTAGGCGATCTTGACGTCGTAGTGGGAGACGTCGTAGCCGGAGTTGCCGTCGTCGGGGAAGTACGGGTCGCCGACGCCCGGACCCCCGACGGCGGCCGAGGCGGGGACGGCGGCCAGGGTGATCCCGCCGACCACGGCGGCGACGAGGGCGGTGGTGGTCCTGCGGCGGTGCTTCGAGGGTCTGCGCATGTCTCGATCGGCTCGATTCCTGGGTTCGTGATGTCCGGACTCGTGGTGTCCGGACCGGTGATGTCCGGACCGGTGATGTCTGGGGTCGCGGCTTATGGGCTGATAGGGACCGGGCTCGTGGCTCCCGCGTTCTCGGCCTTTCGGGGCGGCGGTCAGTGTCGGGGAGCGGCGGAGGCGAGCTTCCACAGCACGGCGACGACGGCGTCGGTGCTGGTCTTCTCCGTCTTCGGATCGACATTGGCCAGGTCGTCGCACGCCTCGTGGATGCAGTCCGAGATGCCGGTGCTGAAGCCGGACGACGGGATGCCCGCGTTCCCGAACGACTCGTGGTCCGAGCCGCCGACCCCGATGTCGAACGTCGGGATGCCCCGTTCGGCGAACCATGCCTCGAACGCCTGCTGGGCCTCGGTCTCGCCGCGCTCGTCGTCGTGGACCACGAGCCACGTGTCGGTGTTCCTGCTGCCGGTCTGGTCGAAGTTGAGGTAGACGTCGATCCGGCGGCGATCGGCCGCGGACAGCTTCTTGACGTAGTCCGCCGAACCGATCAGCCCCGGCTCCTCCGCGCCCCACCACGCGAACCGGAGATGGCGTTGCGGCGCGAGACCGGACTCGGCCACCTGGAGGGCGGCGGCCAGGACGGTGGCCGAGCCGGAGCCGTTGTCGTTGATTCCCGGCCCCTCCGGGACGCTGTCGAGGTGGGCACCGGTCAGCAGCACATGGTCCGGGTCGCCGCCGGGCCAGTCGGCGATCAGGTTGTGGCCGGTGGCGCCCGCGTAAGTGAAGGGGACCAGCCGGGTCCGGAAGCCGGCCCGGTCCAGGGCGCGCTTCACGTACGCCACGGACTCCGCGTACCCCTTCGTGCCGTGCGCGCGGGTGCCGCCGTTGCGGTCGGCGATGCGCTGCAGGGCGCGCAGATGCGGCATCACCTGCTGCTCGGTGACGGTCGGGACGGCGGGGGAGCGGGGTTCGGCGGCCGGGGTCTGTGCGTCGGCGGCGGTCGGGCGGGTCCGCGCGTCGGCGGGGGCCGATGACAGGGACAGGATCACGGCGAGGGCCGCGACGGCGGGCCCGGTGAAGCCCCTTCGTATCGTCATGTACACGCTTTCGAGGACGGGGAGTGACCCCGGTGGACCGGCGGACCGGCTGACCCGTCCAAGGCTGTCCGGCCGATGTCAGGAAGTTGTCGCGAAGCCGTTGGGTCGCGATCAGGGCGTCGTCGGCGGGGTGCCGCGACGAGGGCACCCCCGGTTGCGCACCACGCGGGTGACGCTGTCGGCCGTGCGCCCCGAGCGGGGAGACGGCGGCCGTGCGTCGCGGCGAGGGTGCTGCCCGCCGCGCGTCTCGGGAGAGTGAGGGCGCCGTCGGTGGCGGGACTCGCGGTCCCCGGCGTCAGAATCCTGTCAATTCGGTCCCCACCCCCGCCCCCTGCCCTATTTGCCGGGAATCGGAGGGGTAGTTTTTCGAGATGGCTGCCGCATCGGCCGCAGTCGGGTTTCGAGAAGACAATGGGGCCATGGCACGCGGCAAACTTCGGATCTACCTGGGCGCGGCACCCGGCGTCGGCAAGACGTACGCGATGCTCTCCGAGGCACACCGCCGCGTGGAGCGGGGCACCGACTGCGTCGTCGCCTTCGTGGAGCACCACGACCGCCCGCGCACCGAGGTGATGCTGCACGGTCTGGAGCAGGTCCGGCGCCGTCAGATCGAGTACCGCTCCGCCCTCTTCACGGAGATGGACGTCGACGCGGTCCTGGAGCGCGCCCCGGCCGTGGCCCTGGTGGACGAACTGGCGCACACCAACGTGCCGGGCTCCCGCAACGCCAAGCGCTGGCAGGACGTCGAGGAACTCCTGAAAGCCGGCATAGACGTGATCTCCACCGTCAACATCCAGCACCTGGAGTCGCTCGGTGACGTCGTCGAGTCGATAACCGGGGTACGGCAGCGCGAGACCGTTCCCGACGAGGTCGTCCGCAGGGCCGACCAGATCGAGCTCGTCGACATGTCGCCCCAGGCCCTGCGCCGCCGGATGGCCCACGGCAACATCTACAAGCCGGACCGGATCGACGCGTCCCTGTCCAACTACTTCCGCCCCGGCAACCTGACCGCCCTGCGCGAGCTGGCCCTCCTCTGGGTCGCCGACCGGGTCGACGAATACCTCCAGCAGTACCGCGGCGAGCACAACATCCGCACCACCTGGCAGGCCCGTGAACGCATCGTCGTCGGACTCACCGGCGGCCCCGAGGGCCGTACGCTCATCCGTCGCGCCGCCCGGATGGCGGCCAAGGGCTCCGGCAGCGAGATCCTCGCCGTCTACATCGCCCGCAGCGACGGCCTGACTTCCGCCTCGCCCAAGGAACTCACCGTCCAGCGCACCCTCGTCGAGGACCTGGGCGGCACCTTCCACCATGTCGTCGGCGACGACATCCCCTCGGCACTGCTCGAATTCGCCCGCGGCGTGAACGCCACACAGATCGTCCTGGGCTCCAGCCGCCGCAAGGCGTGGCAGTACATATACGGACCGGGCGTGGGCGCCACCGTCGCCCGCGATTCCGGCCCCGACCTCGACGTCCACATCGTCACCCACGACGAGGTCGCCAAGGGCCGCGGGCTGCCCATCGCCCGCGGCGCCCGGCTGGGCCGGGTCCGCAGCATCTGGGGCTGGCTGGTCGGCGTGGGCGGCCCGGTCCTGCTCACCCTGCTGCTGCGCGAACTGGGCAACGGCCCCGGGCTCGCCAACGACGTCCTGCTGTTCCTCTTCATGACGGTCCTCGCGGCCCTGCTCGGCGGGCTGCGGCCCGCCCTCGCGTCGGCCGCCGTCGGCTCGCTGCTGCTGAACTACTGGTTCACGCCGCCCACCCACACCCTGACCGTGCAGGACCCGGAGAACATCGTCGCCATCGTGATCTTCTTCGCGGTCGCGGTCTCGGTCGCCTCGGTCGTCGATCTGGCGGCCCGCCGCACCCATCAGGCGGCCCGGCTGCGCGCCGAGTCGGAGATCCTCTCCTTCCTGGCCGGCAGTGTGCTGCGCGGCGAGACCAGCCTGGACGCGCTCCTGGAGCGGGTGCGCGAGACGTTCGCCATGGAGTCCGTCGCGCTGCTGGAACGGCGCAGCGACGTCGATCCGTGGACCTGCGCCGGGAGCGTCGGGCCGGGGCCGGTGGCCAGGCCGGAGGACGCCGACGTGGACATGCCCGTCGGCGACCACATGGCGCTCGCGCTCTCCGGCCGGGTGCTGCCCGCCGAGGACCGCCGGGTGCTCGGCGCGTTCGCCGCCCAGGCCGCCGTCGTACTGGAACGGCAGCGCCTGGTCGACGAGGCGGAGGAGGCGCGGCGGCTCGCCGAGGGGAACCGGATCAGGACGGCGCTCCTCGCCGCCGTCAGCCACGACCTGCGCACCCCGCTGGCCGCCATCAAGGCAGCCGTCAGCTCGCTGCGCTCCGACGACGTCGCCTGGTCCGACGAGGACGAGGCCGAACTGCTGGAGGGCATCGAGAACGGCGCCGACCGGCTCGACCACCTCGTCGGCAACCTCCTCGACATGTCCCGGCTGCAGACGGGCACCGTCACCCCGCTGATCCGCGAGATCGACCTCGACGAGGTGGTCCCGATGGCGCTCGGCGGCGTCCCCGAGGGCAGTGTGGACCTGGACATCCCGGAGACCCTGCCGATGGTCGACGTCGATCCCGGGCTGCTGGAACGGGCCGTCGCCAACATCGTCGAGAACGCCGTCAAGTACAGCCCGGACGGGCAACGCGTCACCGTGGCCGCCAGCGCGCTCGGCGAACGCGTCGAGCTGCGGGTGGCCGATCGCGGACCCGGCGTCCCCGACGACGCCAAGGACCGTATCTTCGAGCCGTTCCAGCGCTACGGTGACGCCCCGCGCGGTGCGGGCGTCGGACTGGGGCTGGCCGTCGCCCGCGGGTTCGTCGAGTCCATGGGCGGCACACTGGGCGCCGAGGACACCCCCGGCGGAGGGCTCACCATGGTGCTCACGCTGAAGGCCGCACCGGGGCACGTCCCGGCCGGCCTCGACCTGCCCGCGCGGGCCGCCCCGTGACCGCGCGGGACGCCCCGATCCCCCCGCGGTCGCGGAAGACCGCAGCACCGCAGGCCGCCGCACGGGCGGTCGCCCTACAGCAGAAAGGCAGGGCCCCCATGACCCGGGTGCTCGTGGTCGACGACGAGCCGCAGATCGTACGCGCCCTCGTGATCAACCTGAAGGCGCGCAAGTACGAGGTGGACGCCGCGCCCGACGGCGCCACCGCGCTCCAGCTCGCCGCCGCACGCCATCCCGACGTCGTCGTCCTCGACCTCGGCCTGCCCGACATGGACGGCGTCGAGGTGATCAAGGGGCTGCGCGGCTGGACCCGGGTGCCGATCCTGGTGCTCTCCGCCCGTCACACCTCCGACGAGAAGGTCGAGGCGCTGGACGCGGGGGCCGACGACTACGTGACCAAGCCGTTCGGCATGGACGAGCTGCTGGCCCGGCTGCGGGCCGCCGTACGCCGCGCCGAACCGGTCGGCGGGCAGGGCTCCGACGACGTCGTGATCGTCGAGACCGGGGAGTTCACCGTCGACCTGGCGGCGAAGAAGGTCCAGCGCGCGGGCCGCGACGTGCGGCTCACCCCCACGGAATGGCACCTCCTGGAGGTCCTGGTCCGCAACAGCGGCCGGCTGGTCAGCCAGAAGCAGCTGCTCCAGGAGGTCTGGGGGCCCTCGTACGGCACCGAGACCAACTACCTGCGCGTCTACATGGCACAGCTGCGGCGCAAGCTGGAGGCCGACCCCTCGCACCCCCGGCACTTCGTCACCGAACCGGGGATGGGCTACCGCTTCGAACGCGGCTGAGACGGGCATGCGGGGGCGGGCGTGCCCGGTGGATGCGCACGGCGCACACGCCGGCCTGCGCGCGTGTGGCAGGGGGCGTCCGGGGCCGGAGGCGCGTGCGGTCGATTCGGGGGGCGCGTGGTGTCGACAAGGGCGGGGCCGGGCGGCCGTTTCGGGAACCCGTTCGAGTGAGACCGGACACCCACTCGGCGGACCGGGGACCGGTACCCTTCGGGTATGAGTGCTGTTCCTCGATTCGAGAAGCCCGGAAGGTCCGGTAAGGCGGAGAAGCCTTCCGGCCGCTTCCGGCGGATGCTCGACCGACTGTCCAGCTCCCAGGAGGACCTGGAGTCCGAGGAGCTGCAGGAGGACTCGCAGGCTTCGGGCTGTACGCGGATCTCCGAATGCACCGACCGGCAGATCGTGAAGGTGACCGGTACGTTGCGGACCGTCACCCTGCGACCGCGCGCCGGAGTGCCCGCCCTGGAGGCGGAGCTGTTCGACGGCACCGCGCCGCTGGACGTGGTCTGGCTGGGCCGGCGCTCCATCGCCGGCATAGAACCGGGCCGCAAGCTCATCGCCTCGGGCCGGATCGCCATGAGTCACGGACGCCGGGTGCTCTTCAACCCCAAATACGAACTCCGACCGCTCGGCAAGGAGTAGCCGGTGACGTCTCACGACAAGCCGACGTCCGACACGGACCGCATCACCCGCACCGACCCCCAGGAGGCCGAAGCGAAGGCGGTCACCGAGGCCGCGCTCTTCGAGGCGTTCGGCGGTGTCCGGGGGATGGTGGAGACAGTCGTTCCCGGGCTGCTCTTCGTCACGATCTTCACGATCAACAAGGACCTGCACGTCTCGGCCATCGCGGCCCTGGTGGTGTCGCTGGTCCTCGTGGCCGTACGGCTGGTCCTCAAGGACACCGTCAAGCACGCCTTCAGCGGTGTCTTCGGCGTCGCCTTCGGTGTCGTCTTCGCGATGATGACCGGCAACGCCAAGGACTTCTACCTGCCGGGCATGCTCTACACGCTCGGCCTGGCCCTCGCCTACCTGGTCACCACCCTCGCCGGGGTGCCGCTGATCGGCCTGATCCTCGGCCCGGTCTTCAAGGAGAACCTCTCCTGGCGCACCAGGAACCCCGGCCGCAAGAAGGCGTACGCCAAGGCCAGCTATGCCTGGGGCCTGATCCTGCTCGCCAAGTGCGCGATCCTCTTCCCGCTGTACTGGTGGGCCGACACCACCCAGTTCGGCTGGGTCCTGGTCGCCCTGAAGATCCCGCCGTTCCTTCTCGCGGTGTATCTGACCTGGGTCTTCCTTGCCAAGGCGCCGCCGCCCATCGACGTCTTCGCCGAGATGGAGGCGGAGGAACAGGCCGAGAAGGCCCGCAAGGCGGAGGCCCGTGCGGCGGCCGAGGCGGGTGCGGCGACCCGCTCCCAGGAGTTCTGAACGCGTCGACGGCATCGGCGGACACGAGGGCCCGGAACCATGGAACAGGTTCCGGGCCCTCGGCGTACCGCCCGTGTGCGCGCCGCGTCAGTCCTCCGAGTCGCCCCGACGCACCGACAGCAGGTCCTCCAACTGCTCCTCGCGGGCCTGCGCGGCCACGAACAGCAGCTCGTCACCGGCCTCCAGCGTCTCCTCCATGCTCGGCGTCAGCACCCGCTGCCCGCGGATGATGGTGACCAGCGAGGTGTCCTCGGGCCAGGCCACCTCGCCGACCTGGGTGCCGGCCAGCGCCGACTCCGGAGGCAGCGTCAGCTCGACCAGGTTGGCGTCGCCGTGGCTGAAGCGCAGCAGCCGCACCAGATCACCGACGCTCACCGCCTCCTCGACCAGGGCCGACATCAGACGAGGCGTGGAGACCGCCACGTCGACCCCCCACGCCTCGTTGAACAGCCATTCGTTCTTGGGGTTGTTGACCCGGGCGACGACCCTCGGCACGCCGTACTCGGTCTTCGCGAGCAGCGAGACGACGAGGTTCACCTTGTCGTCGCCGGTCGCGGCGATCACGACGTTGCAGCGCTGGAGGGCCGCCTCGTCGAGCGAGGTGATCTCGCAGGCGTCGGCCAGCAGCCACTCCGCCATCGGCACCCGCTCCACCGAGATGGCCGTCGGCGCCTTGTCGATGAGCAGCACCTCGTGCCCGTTCTCCAGCAGTTCGCCGGCGATGGAACGGCCCACCGCGCCGGCACCGGCAATCGCGACACGCATCAGTGACCGCCCTCCTCGGGCCCTTCGGCGAAGGCCGCCTCGACCTTCGCGATCTCGTCCGTACGCATCATCACGTGGACGAGGTCGCCCTCCTGCAGCACCGTCTGAGAGCTGGGCAGTATGGCTTCGCCCAAACGGGTGAGGAAGGCCACGCGGACACCCGTCTCCTCCTGAAGGGTGCTGATCTTGTGACCGATCCAGGACGGGGTGGTGTGCACCTCCGCCAGCTGTACGCCACCGCTCGGGTCGCGCCACAGCGGCTCGGCGCCCGACGGCAGCAACCGCCGCAGCATCTGGTCCGCGGTCCAGCGCACGGTGGCGACCGTGGGGATGCCCAGACGCTGGTAGACCTCGGCGCGCCGAGGGTCGTAGATCCGCGCCGCGACGTTCTCGATGCCGAACATCTCGCGGGCCACCCGGGCGGCGATGATGTTCGAGTTGTCACCGCTGCTCACCGCGGCGAACGCGCCGGCTTCCTCGATCCCGGCCTCACGGAGGGTGTCCTGATCGAAGCCCACACCGGTGACGCGCCGCCCACCGAAGCCCGACCCGAGACGCCGGAACGCCGTGGGGTCCCGATCGACGACGGCGACCGTGTGCCCCTGCTGCTCCAGGGTCTGCGCGAGAGCGGCTCCCACTCGCCCGCAGCCCATGATGACGATGTGCACCTTGTGCCTACCTCGCAGTCCTGGTCATCCGGCTGACCTGCGAAAACACCCTGCTCACACTTCTTCCTCAGCTTGCCGGGCAAAACAACGGGGCAACGGTCCGTCCCGTTGCCCAGGATGAGCTTATGCGGCGGGAAGCGCGAAGCCCCATCCGGCCGCGCTTTCGACGCGTCCGCGACGGAGGCCGGGGAGAGCGCCCGGTTCCGGCCATCGCGCCGTGTCGGCGGAGCGGTCGGTTCCGGCCACCCTGTCAAGTCGGGAGCCCGTCCGTGAGAGCGGTGCACCCGTGGGCAGGGGCATTCGCACGAGGCAAGCGTGTTCGGACGGGGCGGGCACATCCCCGGGGGAGCGGGCACATACACCACGGCGGCGCCGCGACGTCATGTACGCACCGGCTGCTCGGGCTTCCTGCGGACCCTCGTCGCCCGCGGATACGGGTTCTTCGGGGCCGTCCTTCTTGCGACCCTTGAGCTCGGCCAGGACAGACATCTAACATGTCAGTTCATGGAGACCTTGCGGACCCTGCGTCCTGTCCGACGGACGTTGTTGCGGGAAACGGCGTACGAGGCGATCCGTGACGCGATCGTGCGTGGCGAGATCCCGCCCGGCACCCCCGTACGGGACGCGGACCTCGCCGAACGTCTCGGGCTGTCCCGGGCCCCGGTCCGCGAGGCGCTGTCCCGGCTCTCCGGCGAGGGGCTCGTGGAGTCCAAGCCCCAGAGCTATACGCGGGTGACCCGCCTGGTCCCGCGCGACGTCCGGGACGCGGCGGCCGTCGTACGGGCCATGCACGAACTGGCCGCCCGGACCGCCGTGTCCCGTCTCACGGACGCGGACCTCGCCGCGATGCGCGAGGCGAACGACGCGTTCCGGGACGCGGCGCGCCGAGGCGACGTGGCGGAGGCGCTGCGCGCCGACGACCGGCTCCACGACGTGCTCGTCATCGCCTGCGACAACTGTGCCGTGGCCGCCACCGTCGAGCGCTACACGCCTTTGATCCGGCGGTTGGAGTGGAGGCAGTTCGGCACGGCGAGCGCGGCGCACGGCTCGGCGGAACTGCACGACCGGCTGATCGAGGCGTGCGCGGCGCGCGACACCGACGCGGCGGTCCGGATCACGGCCGAGATCTGGCGGGCACTCGAAGAACTCGCCGACGACCCGTCCGAGGAGTGCTCCGCGTAGGCGCTTCCAGCCCGCAGCCCGCAGCCCGCAGCCCGCAGCCCGCAGCACCGGCGCCCGCGAGACCCGTACGCCCCGGTGCCAGTACGTGCCAGCACCCGCACGCCTCCGTACCAGTACCCGCACGAGCCAGTACCCGTACGCCCCAGCAGGGCGTCCGACCACCGTCCCCGGCGTCGACAGCCGGTCGTCCCCTGCCCCGTCCCCAGCGAGCCGACCACCACCCCGGAAGCCGATCGCAACCCCGCTCCGAGCCCAGCACCGACCCGACCGAGGGAGCCTCCGTGATGCCCGCAGCACCCCAGTCCCCGTCGCCCCAGTCGCCGACCGCCGCTCACCCGTCCCCGTCCGCCCCTGTCGCCTCGCTCTCCTCGTACGACCGTCACCCTCTCCTCTTCGGCCCCTCGCCCATACACCGCCTCGACCGGCTCACCGACCACCTCGGCGGCGCCGACGTCTGGGCCAAGCGGGAGGACTGCAACTCCGGCATCGCCTACGGCGGCAACAAGACCCGCAAGCTCGAATACCTCGTGGCCGACGCGCTCGCGCGGGGCTGCGACACCCTCGTCTCCATCGGCGGCGTCCAGTCCAACCACACTCGCCAGGTCGCGGCGGTCGCCGCCCGCACCGGCCTCAAGTGCGTACTCGTCCAGGAGAGCTGGGTCGACTGGCCCGACGCCGTCTACGACAAGGTCGGCAACATCCTGATCAGCCGCCTGGCCGGGGCCGACGTGCGCCTGGTACGCGCCGGTTTCGGCATCGGCGTCAAGGAGAGCTGGGAGCGGGCGCTGCGCGAGGTCGAGGAGGACGGCGGCAGGCCGTACGCCATCCCCGCCGGAGCCTCCGACCATCCGCTCGGCGGACTCGGCTTCGCGAACTGGGCGTACGAGGTCGCCGAGCAGGAACGCGCGCTCGGCGTCTTCTTCGACACGGTGGTCGTCTGCTCGGTGACCGGTTCCACCCAGGCCGGCATGGTCGCGGGATTCGCCGCGCTCGAAGAGGCGGGCGGCCGGCCACGACGCGTGCTCGGCATCGACGCCTCCGCCGACCCCACGCGCACCCGGGAGCAGATCGCCCGGATCGCCGCGGCCACCGCACGGCTCATCGGCGTGCGCCGGGAGATCACCGTGGACGACATCGAACTGGACGCGCGTTACCACGCGGGCACGTACGGCATTCCCGACGACACCACGCTCGACGCGATGCGGCTCGCCGCCCGTACCGAAGGAATGATCACCGACCCCGTGTACGAAGGGAAATCGATGGCGGGTGCGATCGATCTCGTGTCACGCGGCGAAATCCCGCGGGATTCCACCGTTCTTTACGCACATCTCGGAGGTCAGCCCGCGCTCAATGGCTACAGCGCTCTGTTCCAGGGCGCCTGAGCACACGGACGTCGGCGCCGGTGCGGGGGCTTGCGGGGCTGCTCGTACGGAGCGCCCCGGGCCCCGTGCAGTGCCGGTGCGCACTTCCTGTGCGTAGTCCCCCGGTGCAGTTTCCGATGCGGGAGTGCAAGGATTTCGTTAAGGATTTCGTGGCGGTTTCGGCTGAGCGCAGGGAAATGGCGGGCCACGGCACCCACAGTTCTGCGACTTCCATACGGAACGCTTACGATCCTCTGCGTGTCCAAACTGACCGACCTGCCCAAACGGATTTTGATCGGACGGGCGCTGCGCAGCGACAAGCTGGGGGAAACGCTCCTCCCCAAGCGCATCGCACTTCCTGTCTTCGCATCCGACCCGCTGTCCTCGGTGGCGTACGCACCCGGCGAAGTCCTGCTGGTGCTGTCCATCGCGGGCGTGTCGGCCTATCAATTCAGCCCCTGGATCGCGCTCGCCGTCGTCGTCCTGATGTTCACGGTCGTGGCGTCGTACCGGCAGAACGTGCACGCCTACCCGAGCGGTGGTGGCGACTACGAGGTCGCCACCACCAATCTCGGGCCCAAGGCGGGGCTCACCGTGGCCAGCGCACTGCTCGTCGACTACGTGCTGACCGTCGCCGTGTCGATCGCCTCCGGGGTGGAGAACCTGGGGTCCGCGATCCCGTTCGTCGTCGAGCACAAGACGGCGGCCGCGATCACGGCCATCGTGCTGCTCACACTGATGAACCTGCGCGGCGTCAAGGAGTCGGGCAAGCTCTTCGCCATCCCCACGTATCTCTTCGTGGCGGGCGTCTTCATCATGATCATCTGGGGTGCGTTCCGGGGCCTGGCCCTCGGGGACACCATGCACGCCCCGACCTCCGGTTTCGAGATCAGGGCCGAGCACGAGGGACTGGCCGGTTTCGCGCTGGTCTTCCTGCTGCTGCGGGCCTTCTCCTCCGGCTGTGCCGCGCTCACCGGTGTCGAGGCGATCAGCAACGGCGTGCCCGCCTTCCGCAAGCCGAAGAGCCGGAACGCCGCGACGACGCTCGCGATGATGGGCCTGCTGGCCGTCACGATGTTCTGCGGCATCATCGGCCTGGCCATGGCCACCGACGTGAAGATGGCCGAGAACCCGGCCCGGGACCTGATCCACAACGGAGTCCCGGTCGGCGCCGACTACGTCCAGGACCCGGTGATCTCGCAGGTCGCGGCGGCCGTGTTCGGCGACGGCACGTTCTTCTTCGTCGTCCTGGCCGCGGCCACCGCCCTCGTGCTCTTCCTGGCTGCCAACACCGCGTTCAACGGCTTCCCGGTGCTCGGCTCGATCCTCGCCCAGGACCGCTACCTGCCCCGCCAGCTCCACACCCGCGGCGACCGGCTCGCCTTCTCCAACGGCATCGTGCTGCTCGCCGGCGCGGCGATCCTGCTGACCTGGGTCTACGGCGCGGACTCGACCCGGCTCATCCAGCTCTACATCGTCGGCGTGTTCGTCTCCTTCACCCTCAGCCAGATCGGCATGGTCAGGCATTGGAACCGCCACCTGAAGACGGAGAAGGACCAGGCGAAGCGCCGCCGCATGATGCGCTCCCGCGCGATCAACACCTTCGGCGCCTTCCTGACCGGCACGGTGCTCGTCGTCGTGCTCGCCACCAAGTTCACCCACGGCGCCTGGGTCGCCCTGCTCGGCATGGTGATCTTCTACGCGACGATGACGGCCATCCGCAGGCACTACGACCGCGTGGCCGAGGAGATCGCGGCCGACGAGACCCCGGCCGACGAGAAGATGCGGCCCTCCCGGGTCCACTCGATCGTCCTGGTCTCCAAGCTGCACCGGCCCACCCTGCGCGCCCTCGCCTACGCCAAGCTGATCCGCTCGGGCAAGCTGGAGGCGCTCTCCATCAGCGTCGACCCGGCCGAGACCAAGGCCCTCAGGGAGGACTGGGAGCGACGCGGCATCGACATCCCGCTGAAGATCCTCGACTCCCCGTACCGCGAGGTGACCCGCCCGGTCATCGACTACGTGAAGAACCTGCGCCGGGAGAGCCCGCGCGACGTGGTCAGCGTGTACATCCCCGAGTACGTGGTCGGCCACTGGTACGAGCACTTCCTCCACAACCAGAGCGCCCTGCGTCTCAAGGGACGGCTGCTGTTCACCCCGGGCGTGATGGTGACCTCGGTGCCGTACCAGCTGGAGTCCTCCGAGGCGGCGAAGCTGCGGGCCAGGAAGCGCGCCGAGTGGAACGCGCCGGGCGCGGTGCGCCGCGGACCCGTGGAACGCAGGCCCAAGGAGCCCGCGAACAAGGACTGACCGGAACCCGGGCCGGGGCCCCGCCGGCTCCCCGGCGCGTGCGTGGTGAACGGCCGGACGACACCGACGTAGACTCGTGGGTCGTCGTCCGGCCGAGCCGCAGGTCGTCGTCCGGCTGTCCCGCCCCGAAACCTGGAGTCACCCCGTCATGCAGAACGAACCCACGTCGTCGCTGGTCGGGGAGGAGTACGAGGTCGAGGTCGGCCCCGTCGCGCACGGCGGCCACTGCATCGCCCGCACCGAGGAGGGCCGGGTCCTCTTCGTACGCCACACGCTCCCCGGCGAGAAGGTCGTCGCCCGGGTCACCGAGGGCGCGAGCGACTCCCGTTTCCTGCGCGCCGACGCCGTACGCATCCTCGAACCGTCCAAGGACCGCGTCGAGGCGCCCTGCCCGTACGCGGGCCCCGGCAAGTGCGGCGGCTGCGACTGGCAGCACGCCAAGCCCGGCGCGCAGCGCAGGCTCAAGGGCGAGGTGATCGCCGAACAGCTCCGGCGCCTGGCCGGCCTCACCCCCGAGGAGGCGGGCTGGGACGGCACCGTCGTCCCGGCCGAGGGCGACAAGCTTCCGGCGGGCCAGGTGCCGGCCTGGCGCACCCGGGTCCAGTACGCCATCGACGAGGACGGCCGCGTCGGCCTGCGCAAGCACCGCTCCCACGACGTGGAGCCCGTCGAGCGCTGCCTGATCGCCGCCCCCGGCGTCACCGAACTCGGCATCGAGAAGCGGGAATGGCCCGGCATGGCCTCGGTGGAGGCCATCGCCGCCACCGGCTCCCACGACCGCCAGGTCATCCTCACCCCGAGGCCCGGCGCCCGCCTGCCCCTCGTCGCACTCGACAAGCCCGTCTCGGTGATGCGCGTCGACGAACGCGACGGCGGCGTCCACCGGGTGCACGGCCGCGCCTTCGTCCGCGAACGCGCCGACGACCGCACCTACCGCGTCGGCTCCGGCGGCTTCTGGCAGGTCCACCCCCAGGCCGCCGACACCCTCGTCCGCGCCGTCATGCAGGGCCTCCTGCCCCGCAAGGGCGACACCGCCCTCGACCTCTACTGCGGCGTCGGCCTGTTCGCCGGCGCCATCGGCCAGCGCATCGGCGAGAAGGGCGCGGTCCTCGGCATCGAGTCCGGCAAGCGCGCCGTCGAGGACGCCCGGCACAACCTCAAGGACCTGGACCGCGTCCGCATCGAGCACGGCAAGGTCGACCAGATCCTCCCGCGCACCGGCATCACCGAGACCGACCTCATCGTCCTCGACCCCCCGCGCGCGGGTGCGGGCAGGGCCACGATCAAGCACCTGTCGGGCCTGGGCGCCCGCCGCATCGCCTACGTCGCCTGCGACCCGGCGGCCCTGGCCCGCGACCTGGCGTACTTCCGCGAGGGGGGCTACCGGGTCCGGACGCTGCGGGCGTTCGACCTGTTTCCGATGACGCATCATGTGGAGTGCGTGGCGATCCTCGAGCCTGCCGAGAAGGGGCGCTGACGTGCTGTTTCTCCGAGTGTGCATTATGGGCGTTACGTGCGTTACGGGCGATATCTGATGCATATCTGACGCACGTTTGACGCACGTTTGACGCACGAACGACGCGTTGCCTGATGGGTCGTCATGCATGGTTCGAGGGTGTCGGCCGGCCGGGGCACTGGCCCATGTGGAGGTGGCCGCCGCAGTGGGTTGGTGAGGTCGGCTGCCGAGCGTTTGGCCAGTCCCGCACCTTCGCTTCTCGGCCATGACGTTCAGTGATGCTGCGGCGGATGTCGGGTGGATCTCGTCTCAGGGGCCGTACGGGCTCCAGTGCCCGAGGAAGGGCTTCAGGTCGTCGGCTCGTGGTTCGGGGATGTCGGGCAGTCGAGGTGGCGTGCTCAGCGGATCGAGGCGCTCTGCGGTGGCTGCCGCCCAGTCGATCCACACCTCGGATTCGGTTCGGGCCTGCCCCGGTGGCATGGTCTCGACTTGCGTGCGAACGGCGCTCACGTACTCCGTTAGTTGGGTGGCGTGGCGCCATGCTGCTTCCTGCGCTTCGAAGTGTCTGACGCGGTACGCCTCGGCGTACTGGACGCGTGCTTCTTCCATGGCGGCTTCCCAGCGGATGCGCTTCTGGCGGGCCGCTTCAATCTCGTCGAGACGCCTGCGTTCGGCAGCTTCCCCCCGAAGCGTGACCTCCTGCGCGATCTCGGCGAGCTGGTCTTCGAGGGAGCGGCTGGGGGTGTCGGCCCATTCGCTCGCCCGGCGCGGCTGGCCGCCACTGAGAACGAAGCGGAGGCGTTCGGATGGGGTGTAGTCGAAGCGGGGGATCCTGATCCAGGAGTTCTTCTTGGGGTCGGCGAGTTCCTTCTCGGTAGCGACGTGCTCGGTCCGGTCCTGCTCCTGGAGGACGAGGAACCCCACAGCCTGTCCCTGTGCGGTGATGGTGAAGTGGGGAGACGCCGTGCGGCGGCGATGGGGCGGGGGCGCGGAGCCGGTCTGCCCTGCCGCACTGGAGTGTCCTGCGTTCTCGGTGGCGGTGATCAGCGCCTGGATATGCCTGAGGGCGCGTCCTTGGACCGGCTTGGTCAGGCCCAGCGGCTGGGGTTCGTTCTGCATGGCCCGCACCACGGTGTGCGGCCGCGCGAGCCGCGACGGTACGGGGACGGGTTCGAGGGCTGCAAGGCGCCAGGCGGGAATGTCGACGAGCTCGATTTCATAGCCGCCACGGCACCAACCCCCGTACAGCTCCTTCGTCTCCGGGACCCTTCCGGACCTGCGTGCCGCGGCGACGCGGGAGGGCCACTTCTCTAAGTCCGGGCCGCTGCCGCTCTTGACGATCCGGCCGCCAGCTTCCGCGAGCTCTTGCAGCAGCCGCTCCGTGAACGTCACGCGAGGCTGTGGGGGAGGGCTTGGCTTTTGCCCGGCTGCCGGCGTTTCCTGGGCTCGGGTGGGCGGCGGTTGCGGAATCGCGGCCTGGGTCTTCCGCGGGCGAGACCTGCGGGGAGGGTAGGTGCCGTGCGCCAGGTAATACTGGCCAGCGGTCGTCAGGGCGACGCTCCAGTGGCCGCCCTTCCGGGAGACCGTGACCAGGCCCCGGTTCTGCAGTGCCTGGCATGTGGTCTTGTAGGAGCTGGTTTCCCACACGCCGACGGGGCACCCGGCTCCCACCCACTGCAGTACCGAGAGCTGCCGCTCGTTGACTTGCCGTTCCAATGGGCCCACCTTCGACTCGAAGCGAACTACGGCAGCTGCATGCTGCCATCAAGTGGATCTCCGGGCGGGCGGCGATCTTTACTTTGCCGTCAATTCGCCTCTACATGCTGCCGGCGAGAAGGCCAGTGGCTTCGCTCGGGGCCTTCAGCCGCTGAGCTTCGTGCGCAAGCGTTCGTTCTCCTTCCCCAAGCTCTTCACACGTTGCTCGAGGTCGGGTCGTGTCGGGTTCTTCGGGGGCGGCGGAGGTAGGCGTTCTGCTGTCTTCGATAGCGAGCCACGTAGCCCGATGGGCTCGAAGGCCACGATCGTTTGCCGGTCTCCCCCACACTCAGAGCATCGCCTGCCATATGACCCGGCGGATAGCGGGTCGGTGTATGTGTAATGCGCCTCCATCTCCATGATGTGGCCGCAATACAGTCGGACACGCCACCGCATGATCTCGTGGTCAGCCTTCTTGAAGGACTGCATCAGCTTCGCGACGTTCTCGAACGCCTGGCGGCCACGCTCCGCTCTCGCCGGGTCCGTCCGGCATTTGAGGATGTCCTCCTCGACCTGAAGCCGAACCGACTCGCTGATCGCCTCGCTCCGCTTCTGGCGGCGATGGTCTCCGCGGGTGAGTTCATACTCCTCCAACGGAACCCCGATGCTCCGGTACTCGACTTCGCGCATGACGGCGAGCGTAGGAGCGGCGTCCACGTGGCCATGGAGAAGAACGGTGTTGGTCAACCAGCTTGCTGATTCTGCCCATGAGTGACCGCCGGGGGGTGCGTATTGGCCCGGAGGACAGACCTCCGTAGAGCCATGTATGCGAGCGCCGCGTTGAAGTGGGCCATGGCTGCCGCCGGTGAGGAACTGCAGATGCCGGTCAGGCCGCCGCCAGGCGCGAGACTCACCACCGCCCGCCGAAGGTGACAAGAGCAGGCAAGTTCACGCCAGTTAGCCGGTTTTGATCAATCAGTGGCTCGGCAGTGACCCTGTTCGGCAGTATGCCGTCCTGGGGGCATTGTCGGTTGAGCGAATCGGAGGGGGAACATGGCGATCAGAGTGCTGCCGGTATCTGAGGAACAGGCGGAGCTGCTGGACGCGGTTATCGCTTTGGGCGACCAATACACCAAGTATCTGGGTCTGCTCACGCCGCCTGCCTACCGTAAGCACGCCGAGGACAACGCCCTGCTGGTGGCGGTGGATGGCGAGGAGGTGGTCGGCTATGCGCTCTTCGGGCTGCCCAAGCGGAGTCTGTATGTGCGGCTGGCTCACTTGTGTGTGGCTGAGGAACACCGAGGTAAGGGTGTCGCTCGTGAGCTGATCGACGCGATCCGCGCGCGGCATGCTCATCGGCTCGGTATCCGTGCCAAGTGCCGGCGCGACTACGAGCTCAGCGGCATGTGGACAGCGCTGGGCTTTGTTTCCAAGGGTGAGAGCCTGGGGCGGGGTAAGGACAAGGAGACGCTGGACACCTGGTGGCTCGACCTGGGGCACGAGGATCTGTTCGCCGAGGCCCAGAGCGATGCGCTGCTGGTGGTGACCATCGACCATGGCGTGTTCGCCGGGCTGCGCGGTATAGGAGCGGAACGTGCCATTGAGGAGTCGCGTGCTCTCGCGGCGGGATGGCTCACCGACCTGATCGAGCTCGCGTTCACTCCGCAGCTTCTGCACGACGTACGTGTCGCGAACCGCGTCCACAACTCGTGCTGGAACTGCTCCAGAACGTGCTGCGGGGTCACGACGAGGATCCGCTCACCGCGGCCGCGGCGGATCAGCTCCGCGAGGGTGAGCCCGATCTCCAGGGTCTTGCCGAGGCCGACGACGTCCGCGATCAGCATGCGGGGGCGCAGGTTCCGACCCGAGAGCGCGAGCTGCGCGGGCCGCTGCTGGTAGGGGAGCGAGTCGAGCAGGAAGCTGTCGGCGAGGGCCAGACCGCGCTCGGACTGGGGCAGCGGGGTCTTGCGGAGAATCGCTTCGAGGAAGAGCCGGCTACGGCGGAAGTTCGGCGAGTCGTCGCTGATCAGCGTGGTCTTGGCGGGGTCCATCAGCTCGATGCCGGGCGCGCCCTCGCGGGTGCGCTCCAGGTCTGTGAAGAAGACGGCCTCCTGATCGCGGACGAACTCGGAGATCCCGACGGCCTCGATGCGGTCGCCGTCATGATCGGTCCGGGTGACGTTCTTGACCAGCCATTCCTCGTCGCGTACGACGATCTGGGCGCCGGGCGGGAGACTCGTACCGGTGCTCGGAACGGGCTGCCCGCTGGACTGCCGACTGGACTGCTGGGCGGTCACCCGCGGTACCTCCTGATAGCTGCTGAACTGTGTAGACCTTTGTGCGGGCCACGGCCCGGGACAAGGGGCGATGGTCACCTCTGTCCGGCCCGCCCCGGCGTCTCGCTGCCTGCCGGTCCGCTCAGAACGGCGCTGTCGGCGCGTACGTCTCCCGCAACTGTGCCGCGATCCGGAGCGCGGCGGCGGAACGGCGCGGGCCGGCAGGCGACGCGGGCGTGGGCTGCGGCGCGGCTTCGGCCGTGGACTCGGTCTCCTGGGGGGTCACCGCTACCGTCGGGGTGTAGCCCGGCAGGTGGGCGGGGGTGGCGGGCTGCTGCAGCGGTACGGTCGGCGCCACGGCCGCCGGGTTCGGTGCCAGGAGAGTCGACACCTCGGCGAAGGCCTCGGCATCCGTGAGCGGCGGGGCGGGAGCCGGTACGGGGGAGGGCCCCGGCGGTTCGTACGCGACCGTGGTGAGGGAGGCCAGTTGCCGTCGGGCCTGGGCCACGGTCGCCCCGTGCGCCTTGATGACCGCCACGCACTGGGTGACGACCTCGTCCATCGTCGGACGGTCCTGCTGCGCGTATCGGAGCATGGACGACAGGAGGCCTACCAGTTCCTCGGGGGCTCCCGACAGGTCAGGGGCCTTGTCGGGGTCGACGATGTGACTGAACAGCACCTGTACGTGATCGGCCTGGTACGGATAGTGGCCCGTGGTCATGAAGAGCAGCACCGCCCCGAGCGCGTACACGTCCACCGGGGCCGTCAGCGGCTTCTCCCCGTTCGCCTGCTCCGGAGACATGCAGGCAGGAGTGCCCATCACCATGTTCGGCGCGGTGAGGGAGGCGCTGGACTCGGCGAAGACGGCGAGGCCGAAGTCGATGATCTTGGGGCCGTTGGGGCCGAGCAGGATGTTCGCCGGCTTGAGGTCCCTGTGCAGCAGCCCTTGGCTGTGGACTCCGGCAAGCGCTTCGGCAAGGGTCGCTCCGAGCGAAGCGGCCGCCAGGGGCGACAGGACACCCCGGGTGTCGAGGAGCCGACGCAGGTCGGGACCCTCCACGTACTCGGTCGCGAGCCACGGCTGCTCCGACTCCGTGTCGGCCTTCACGAACGCGGCGACGCGCGGTCCCCAGATTGTCTTGAGGACCTCGATCTCCTGGGCGAACCGCTGCCGGGTCTCCGAGTCGACGACCGTGGGTTTGATCACCTTCACCGCGACGGCCTCACCGGCAGCGGACTCGCCGAGGTAGACCTGGCCCATGCCGCCGTGGCCGATCCGTCCCAGCAGCGTGAACCCGCCCAGTTCGGCCGGATCGTCCGGGCTCAGCGGCGTTGCGTTCACTCTGGTCCCCACCTCGAAGATCTACCGAAGGCCGTGCGCTGGTCGCGTGCGTACGGGCCATAGGGTATCGGCGGTGTCCGACATAGGGCCGGGTTCGGGTCAGACCGCCCATGCCCTGGCCGGATACAGCCAGTGGTGATCGAGAACAGTTTCCGCGAGCTCAGGCTTCGCCCTGCCCTTCCGAGCCGATCAGGGCGGCGTGAATCAGCTGGGTACTTCGGTATCCCTCCGCGGTCGCCGCGCCCCAGGGATAATGGCGGGCGATGACCGTCACCGCCCCCAGCACTTCCACCGGCCCGCTTCCCGAGCCGTCGGGCTTTGGCCCCTTCGCTCACCTCACCGTGCCGAACACCCCGCTCTACCGCCACGTGATGCGGGCGTTCCTGATGGCCAAGGAACGGTTCGCGGTCCACCTGCGGCCCGAGGAGGTGCACACCGCGCTGCCGGCGGACATTCGTCCCGCCGAGCTGGACGCCGTCGCCGGCGCGCTCGACAAGCTCGTCGGCTGGGGCAACCTGCGGGCGGACCCCGACACCGCCCGCGTGACCGCGGTCGAAGACTTCTACCGGAAGCGATTCATCTACCAGCTCACCCGGGAGGGAGAGGCCGCCGAGGAGGCGCTGTCCGCCTACGACGAGGCGCTCGGGCGCCGCGGCGCCCTCCAGGCTGTGGCCCTGCACGACATCGTCACCCAGCTGCGGGCACTTCTCGTCCTGGCCGCCGAGGAGGAGCCGGATCCGGCCAAGACTCATCTGGCGCTCGACACGCTGGCCAGCCGGTTCGCCGCGCTCGCCGACAATGCCCGGGCCTTCATGGGATCGCTCCAGCGGACCATCGACCTGCACGACGTCGAGGAGGAGGTCTTCCTCGCGTACAAAGACCGGCTCATCCAGTACCTGGAGCGGTTCATCCAGGATCTGATCACGCTGGGCGGGCGGATCGCGCGGCTGATCCTGGAGCTGGAGGAGGACGGGAGGGTAGAGCCCCTGCTTCGGGCAGCTGCGGGGCGGGAGGCCGCCGACGCTTCGCCGGAGGAGGCCCCGGACGCGGAGCGGGAGGTGTACGAGCGGTGGGCCGCCCGCTGGTCAGGGCTCGGCGCGTGGTTCATCAGCAGGGACGGGCGCGAGTCGCAGGCCAGGCTCCTGCGCAGTCGGGCGCTCGGCGCGATTCCCCAGCTCCTGGCCGTCGTACGAGCCCTGAACGAACGCCGGGCCGGCCGCTCCGACCGCTCGGCCGACTTTCGCACGCTCGCGCGCTGGTTCGCCGAGGCGCCTGACGACGACGCCCGGCACCGGCTGTGGCGGGCCGCCTTCGGCCTCTATCCGGCCCGGCACCTCACCGTCGACGCCGACACCCTCGCCGCCCGCGCGGCGCGGCCCGTCCCGGCCGCCACCCCGTGGGCCGAGGCCGAGCCGTTGCGCATCAGCCCACAACTGCGCCGCACCGGCAGTTACGAGCGGCGTGGCAAGCCCCGCAAGGTCGAGGACCGGGAGGAGCGGCGGCGCCTGCTCGCCGAGACCGCCGCCAAGCAGGCCGCCGAAACGGCCGCCGCCCGTGCCCGGCTCGTCACCCATGGCGTCACGCGCCTGTCCGGTCTCGGCGAGCTCGACCCTGCCTCCTTCGGGCTGTTCCTCCAGCTGCTCGGGGACGCCCTGGCCACGTGGCGGCCCGGCATGCGGCACACCACGGCCACCAGCAACGACGGCTCCATGGAGATCAGACTCACCGCACTCGCCGACGGCACGACCGCCGAGGTTCGTACCCCCGGCGGAGTCTTCAGCGGCCCGGACCACCTCATCGAGATCGTCGACCTCATGGGGGGACGCGGTCCTGCGGGCGGAGACGGCCTGACGGACGGAGAACCCGGCCGATGACCACACCACTCGCCGAGGTGCTGGACGGCCAGCACGCCGCCGAGCTGCGCAAAGCGGCCCGCACCCTGCTCAAGCAGCCGCTTCTGCTCGCGCGCGGCCGGTACGCCGACGAGTTCCGCCTCGCCCGCCGGCATGCATCGGAACTACGGGAGTGGTTCGACCGCAACACCGGCTGGGCACTCCAGGTGGACACCGAAGCCGCCCGGCTGCGCAAGAGTCCCGGTGTCCTCACCGACCCCACCCACCCCGCGCGGGACACGACCCGCGGTGCCGCTCCCTTCACCCGCCGCCGCTACGTTCTGCTCTGTCTCGCGCTCGCCGCCCTCGAACGCGGCGAGGCCCAGATCGCCCTCGGGCGCCTCGCCGACCAGATCGTCCTCGACGCCGCCGATCCCCGACTCGCCGCGACGGGGATCGAGTTCGCCCTGGAACGCCGCGACGAGCGCCTCGACCTCGCCGCCGTCGTACGGCTGCTGCTCGACCTCGGCGTGCTGCGTCGGGTCGCGGGCGAGGAAGATGCCTACGTCAGCGGAGCGGGGGATGTCCTGTACGACGTAGAACGTCGCGTCCTCGCCGGACTACTGGCCTCCCACCGCGGCCCCTCCACCATCTCTGCGGCAACCCTCGACGACCGCCTCGCCGAACTCGTCGCCGAAACCGCTCTGGACAGTGACGAACTGCGTTTCCGCGCCATGCGCCGCTCACTCACTCGCAGGTTGCTCGACGACCCGGTGGTCTACTACGACGACCTGACCGACGCGGAGCTCGGCTACCTCACCCGGCAGCGCGGCTTCCTCACCGCTAGGATCACCGAGCTGACCGGGCTGGTCGCCGAGGTCCGCGCCGAGGGGATCGCCATGGTCGACCCCGAAGACGACCTCACCGATGTCCGCATGCCCGAGCAGGGCACCCACGGCCACGTCACCCTGCTGATCGCCGAGCACCTGGCCGCTGCAGACGGCCCCGTCGCTCTCGACGAGCTTGCCCTCCGCGTCCGTGAACTCGCCTCCCAGCACGGCGGCTTCTGGTCGAAGTCCGCCCGGGAACCAGGCATGGAGACCGAGCTCGTCGAACAGGCCCTCGGCCGGCTCACCGCGCTCGGCCTGGTCTCCCGTAATCCGTACGCGGTCATGGTGCGACCCGCCCTCGCCCGGTACGCGGTCGGCGAGACCGTCATCCGCGAACCCGGCTCCGCCCCCGTGCCTCCGCAGCGAAAGGCCACCTCGTGACCCGCCTCCCCACCCCGCGGCGTTCCCGCTGGCAGCCCCTGCGCATCGGGCTCGTCGACCTGTTCCACTACGACGTGGAGGAGTTCCACTTCCGGGACGGACGCCTGTTGCTGCGCGGCAACAACGGCACCGGCAAATCCAAGGTGCTCGCCCTGACTCTGCCGTTCCTGCTCGACGGCGACCTCAGCCCGCGGCGAGTCGAACCCGACGGCGACCCGGGCAAGCGGATGGAATGGAACCTCCTCCTCGGTGGCGAGCACCCGCACTCCGAACGGCTCGGCTACGCCTGGGTCGAGTTCGGCAGGCTCGACGACACGACCGGCGAGCAGCACTTCCGTACGCTGCTGTGCGGGCTCAAGGCCGTCAGCGGACGGGGCATCGCCCGGCACTGGTACGCCGTCACCCGTCAACGCGTCGACCACGGCTCCACGGAGCGCGCGGAGGGGACCTTCCGTCTCCTCGACGCCACCGGCACGGCCCTGTCCCGGGACCGCCTCGCCGAGGCCGTCGAGGGGTACGGCTTGGTGTACGACCAGGCCAAGGCGTACCGCAGGGCCGTCGACGAGGCACTCTTCGGCCTCGGAGAGCAGCGGTACGCCGCCCTCATCGACCTGCTCATCCAGCTGCGCCAGCCCCAGCTCTCCAAGCGGCCCAACGAAGCCGCACTCTCCCGCGCCCTCACCGAGGCGCTGCCGCCCATGGACCAGGCCGTCATCGCCGACGTGGCCGAGGCGTTCCGCTCCCTGGACGAGGAGAAGGACGAGCTGGCCGCCGCGTCCGCCGCCGAGCGAGCCGCTGCCGCCTTCCTGGAGTACTACAGGCGGTACGCCCGGATCGCCACCCGGCGCCGTGCCCGGCTTCCGCGCGCCGAGCACTCCCGCTACGAGCGCGTACAGCGAGATTTGGCAGAGGCGCAGGAGCGGCGCACCGGCGCGGTGGAGAAGCGAGCGGCAGCCGAAGAGGAGATCGGCTCCCTGGCTGAGACCGGCGAACGCTTGCGGGCCCAGGAGAAAGCGCTGCGCGAGGCGCCCGAGATGCGCGACGCCCGAGAGCTGGAGCACGCCGCGCAGGCCGTGCTGCGAACGACGCAGGAGGCCGACCGGGCGCGGGGGGACCTGGAGCAGGCGGACGCCCTCCACACCAAGGCGCTCGGGCGGCTCGGCACCGCGGACAACCGGCTGCGCGCCGCACGGGGCCGGGCCGAAGTGACGTACGCCCACGCGCGGGAGCAGGCAGCCGCCGCGCACGTCGTCCTGCCGGCGGACGTCATGCTGCCCGAGCCCGAATCGCAGCGAGCCGTCGAGGACGCCGCGTCCCGCACCCAGCGGGCGCTCGCCCACGTCGAGGGCCGCCTCGAAGCGTCCGAGCAGGCCGCCGACGCGTACCGTCGGGCGGCGGGCCGTCTCGACGAGGCGGAGACCGACCTCGCACTGGCCGCAGAGACGCACGGCGAGACGGAGGAGAACGCGGCGCGGGCGGGCCGGGCCCTCCTGGACGACGTGCGCGAGAGCGCCCGCGCCTGGAAGGAGTTGGCCTACGCCGACGAGACGGGCCTCCTGGACGACCTCCAGGAGTGGACCCGTCACTTCGACGGTCCCTACCCGGCGCGGGTCGAGGCCACCCGGGCGCACACCGCCCGCTCGGCGGACCTCGCCGACCAGGCGGCCGAAGCCGCCCGTGAGACCACGGAGCTGGCAGAGCGCATCACCGAGACCCGTCGCGATCTCGCCGCACTGGAAGCCGGCACCGGAAGCGAACCCCAGCCCCCGGCGACGCGCACCCCCGGCCTGCGCGAGACGCTGCCAGGCGCGCCGCTCTGGCGCCTGGTCGACTTCCGTGACGAACTGCCTGAAGCCGACCACGCCGGGCTCGAAGCGGCGCTCGAAGCCTCCGGCCTCCTCGACGCCTGGGTGCTGCCAGACGGCTCCGTCCTGGCGGTGGACGGACACGATGTCCTGCTCTCCCCGTCGAACGGGCCGGTGAGCGGCCCTTCGTTGGCGGATGTGCTGTGCCCGGCCCTGGACCACGGCGATCGACGAGCCACCGCTGTGGATGAGGTGACGGTGACCCGGCTGCTCGCCGCCATCGGCCTCGACGGCAGGGGAGAAGCCGCGACATGGGTGGCACCCGACGGGCGCTTTCGGGTCGGCGCACTCACCGGTACATGGGCCAAGCCCGCCGCCACGTACATCGGCGAAGGCGCGCGCGAGGCGGCGCGCCGGGCCCGCGTCGCCCTGCTCGGTATCGAACTCGTCTCCCTGCGCGAGGAATCGGAGAATCTCGCGGCTCGGTCCCAGGCGATCGCGGCACGCCGGCGCATGCTCGACGCCGAGCTCGCCGAGGTCCCCGACGAGTCGTCGCTCACCAGGGCGCACGCGCTCGTGAGCGCCGCCGCCGAGACCGTACGCAAGGCTCGTGCCCGGTATGAAGAGCGCGCCACCGAGGCCACCGAGGCGGCTGAGCATGCCGAGCGGGCCGCCGCCGAACTCGCCGAGGCCGCCACTGATCTGGGATTGCCCGCAGATCGGGCCGGACTCACCGCCGTGCGTCACGCCCTCGGCTCCCTCGCCGCCACGCTGGCGGCTCTGTGGCCCGCGCTGCGCGAACAAGGGGAGGCCGCACGGCAGGTGGACGACGAGCGTGCCGAGGCGGCCGAGGCGAAGGAGCGGGTCGCAGACCTCGCCCAGCGGGCTGAAGAGGCGGTGCGCGAGGCGGCCGCGGCCGACGAACGCCACCAGACCCTGCGCTCCACCGTCGGCGCCGCCGTCGCTGAACTCGAACGGCGCCTCGCCGAGACCGCCGAGGCCCAGCGGATCTGTGAGACCGACCAGAAGAATGCCCGGCAGCGTCACGCCCAGGCGGACCGGGAGGCGAGCCGGGCCGAGGGGCGGATCGAGCAACTGGAGAAGGACCTCGCCGAAGCCGTCGACGCACGTGCGGAGGCCATCTCCGCCCTCCAGCGCTTCACGGCCACCGGCCTGGTCGCGGTCGCGCTGCCCGAGGTCACCGTCCCCGCCTCGGACAACGGCCACTGGGCTGCGACCCCGGCCATCGCGTTCGCCCGCGCCATCGAATCCGGCCTGTCGAACGTCGACGACACGGATGCCGCCTGGGAACGCGTCCAGCGTCGACTCAGCGAGGAACTCAAGACCCTGCAGGACACCCTGTCCCGGCACGGGCACAGCGCGTCCGCCCGCATGGTCGAGGACGGCGTGGTCGTCGACATCGTCTACCAGGGGCGCGAGCGTGCCGTACCCGAACTCGCCGACGCGCTCGCCACGGAGGTCGGCGAGCTCACCCGCATCCTGTCCGCGCACGAACGCGAGATCCTCGAAACTCACCTGATCACCGAGGTCGCCGGCACCCTCCAGGAACTCATCGGTGCCGCCGAACGACAGGTGCGGGACATGAACGCCGAACTGGAGGACCGTCCCACCTCCACCGGCATGAGACTCCGGCTGGTATGGCGGGCCTCGCGCAAGGCCCCGTCCGGACTGGCCCGAGCCCGCGAGAGGCTGCGCCAGTCCGCGGACGCCTGGACTTCGGAGGACCGCGCGGCGGTGGGCGAGTTCCTCCAGGCCCAGATCGCCCGCCAGCAGTCCGACGACGGCTCGGGCAGCTGGCTCGAACACCTCACTGCCGCGCTCGACTACCGCTCCTGGCACGAATTCGGCGTCGAACGCCACCAGCACGGGCGCTGGGTCCCCGCCACCGGCCCCGCCTCCGGCGGCGAACGCGTCCTCGCCGTGTCCGTACCGCTGTTCGCCGCCGCCTCCTCGCACTACGCCAGCGCGGGCAGCCCGCACGCGCCCCGCCTGGTCACCCTCGACGAGGCGTTCGCCGGCGTGGACGACGATTCCCGCGCCAAGTGCCTCGGCCTGCTGAGCGCCTTCGACCTCGATGTGGTCATGACCAGCGAACGGGAGTGGTCCTGCTACCCGCAGGTGCCCGGCATCGCCATCGCCCAGCTGTCCCGGATCGACGAGGTGGCGGCGGTCCTCGTCACCCGCTGGGAGTGGGACGGCACGCGACGGCAGCGCCGCGAGGACCCCATACGGCACGCGCCCCAGGACGCGCCCGGAGGAGAGGAGCCCGAGCCGCTGTGGAACTGACCCACGGGCCTGAGCCCGGCACCGAAGCAGTCGACAGCCCGCGGCTCGCCCGGCTGCTCGGCACACCGGACATCTCCTGGCTCGTCGAACGAGCGCGCCGACGACTGGTGGCCGGGCAGCCCCTGACTGGTTCCGTGTCCCTGGCTGATCCCACTCCGGCCCAGCGGGCGGCGGCCGAACGACTTCTCGCCCGGGCCCCCGGTGGCGGCAGGTCTCTGACCGTACGGCTGGAAGCGGTCGACGCTGTACTGCGCCGTTCGGGCGCAAGCCCGAATGGCCTCGCCGCCGCGGTCGCGGCGCTCACCGGGCCTGTCACATCGCTCGTCGAAGCCCGCCAAGAGGAGGAGGACGCCTGGAAGCGGGCGCACACGCCGCTCGACGAGCTTGTCGCTGCGGTCCCTGCGCTTGCGGAGTGGGCGGCCCGGATTCGCGCCGACGGCCTGGCGCGGCGCCTGGGGCGCACTCCAGACGTCACGTTCGGTCTGCTCACCGGGGTGTGTACCGCCCTGCGCGCACTCCCCGCCGTCCCAGTCGTCTCGCTACCCGCCTTCGCTGCCCGGGTCCTCGGCTGGGCTCACGCCCTTGATGACGGCACACCGCTGGCCACCATTACCCTGTCCGGGGCTCGTGCGCTGACCGGTTTCCACGAGGGGCAGGGCGCCGAATGGCGACGCGATGCCTGGGCCTCGGTGGGACTGTTGCGGGACGAGCTGTCCTCGACCGTCCTGACCCTGAACCTGCGCGGCACCCCAGCCCTGGACCGCCTGGCCGAAGAAGGCGAACCCTGCGTGCTCACCCTTCGCCAGCTCACCCGCAAGCCTCCGGCCGTCGCCGCTCCCATGGTGCGAATCTGCGAGAATCCGACCGTCCTCGCGGCGGCGGCCGACGTGCTCGGTCCTGCCTGCCCGCCCCTGGTCTGCCTCCAAGGCCAGCCTTCCGCCGCCGCCCTCACACTGCTCCGTGGGCTGCACGCCCACGGAGCGACCCTGTACTACCACGGGGACTTCGACTGGGGCGGGCTCCGGATCGCCGGCGTCCTTCGCCGCCGCGTCCCGTGGCGGCCCTGGCGCTACACGGCCGCGGACTACCGCGCCGCCGTGCTCCGCTGCGCCTCACCTCCACTGTCACCGCTCGCCAGCACCCCCACGGAGACTCCCTGGGAGCCCGCACTCGCTGCGGCCGTCGCCGAACTCGGTGTTCGTGTCGAGGAGGAGAGGGAACTGGAGCTGTTGTTGTCCGATCTCGCGTGAGGATCGTGACCGCCCAGCTGGGCAAAGGTAGTTGGGAGAGCGTCCGCCTATCGCGGCGGCATCGACCTGGGAGTGGATCACCTCGGCGAGCACGGCTGCCGAGGTGATCGCTGATAGGTCGGCGTCGCTAGCAGCGGTGAGTGACTTGTGGACCTGGCGGTCGCGTTGCGCAGCCTTGGCGTGCCTTTCGCCGTGAAGCGATGAAGACACGCTGCTCGCGCGGCCACCCCGATTTCGGAAAAGGTCACGCTGATGTGTTCGCCCCGCTTGGTGGAGGCCTCCAGGCCGTCGAAGGGCTATAGGCGTGCGTCGAGAGGTTGCGCGTAGCGCCCGTGGCGCACGTAATGCACATTGACCTTGAGTCCGTTTCGCTCCGAACGCGTCTCTGACCTGCAGTTTTCTTTAACCGGCTTTTGGCTCTACATGTTTCCGATGACCCACCACGTGGAGTGTGTCGCCATCCTCGAACTGGCCGCAAAGGGCTCCTGACCTGCGGTTTTGCTCGTGCGTATTATGTGCGGTGTGGGCGTTACGGGCGATATCTTGACGCTGAAATGACGCTCGTGACGCTCATTTGACGCTCGTTCTGATGGGGTGTCAGGTGGGTTAGTACTGCCCAAACTTCCTTGTCAGCCCAGGTGCGGGATGCCTACACCAGCGGGGGACTGTAAAATGTGGGTCTGTTCCGTAGTCGGTGCCGTGCCCACCCGGCCGTCCGGCCCGGTGCGGAGTGCGCGGCGCGGGCTGTCCGGCGCCCGCGTCGACGACCTCCACCCGCAGCACCTTCGCCGCGCAGGC
>NZ_LIXJ01000025.1 GCF_001905795.1 Streptomyces sp. CB01580 | reverse complement strand
GGTCGCCGCCGAACAGTTTTTTTGGGGAAGCCCCGCACCCTTGTGGTGCGGGGCTTTCTCGCGTTCAAGGCAGGTTCAGTATTCGGCCTGCTCGGTCCGCCTCGCTCGGGCCTGCGGCACCGCAGCCGGAGGAGTCGGCACGGGCTGGAGGCAGGGGGACAAGGAGCCTCCGGCAGCAGGGTGAAGGGGGTGAGAAGCCGTCAGATTCTTCTGTGGCCAGTGGTTCTGAGCGCCCCTGAGTTCAGGGTATGATTACATCGTTGCCACAGCGCAGCAGGCCCCAATAGCTCAGTCGGTAGAGCGTCTCCATGGTAAGGAGAAGGTCTGCGGTTCGATTCCGCATTGGGGCTCAGAAGGAAAGGCCCTCACCATTCGGTGAGGGCCTTTCGCATGTTCGGTACCGGGTTCACTCACCGAGGGACGGGGCGCGACGTGCCGCCCGCCATGGCATGCCCGGGTTCGTCCGCGCGGGCCAAAAGAGTTCGGGCAGGGATGTCGAGAACCCGTGACCGGCTCCGTCTCCCTGATGAACGCGGCCACAATGGGTCGCATCAGCACCGAGGAGAGACACGATGGCCAAGTACCTGCTGCTCAAGCACTACCGAGGCGCCCCGGCTGCGATCAACGACGTGCCCATGGACCAGTGGACGCCGGAGGAGATCTCGGCCCACGTGCAGTACATGCATGACTTCGCGGCCCGGCTCGAAGCGACCGGCGAGTTCGTCGACGGCCAGGCGCTCGCCCCCGAGGGGACGTTCGTCCGGTACGACGGCGAGGGGCGCCCGCCGGTCACCGACGGCCCGTTCGCCGAGACGAAGGACCTCATCGCCGGCTGGATGGTGATCGACGTCGACAGCTACGAGCGTGCCATCGAGCTGGCGGGGGAGCTGTCGGCCGCCCCCGGAGCGGGCGGGAAGCCGATCCACGAATGGCTGGAGGTGCGGCCGTTCCTGGCCGCGCCGCCCACCATCACGGAATGACCTCCGGATGAACGAGAGCCTGCTCCGGAGCCTCACGCCGAGCGTGCTCGGGATCCTCGTCCGCCGCGGAGCCGACTTCGCGGCGGCCGAGGACGCCGTACAGGACGCGCTGGTCGAGGCGGTCCGCGTCTGGCCGGCCGCCTCTTCCCCAAGCTCTTCGAGCGGTGGATGCCCCGTCCGTGACCCGAAGGGGTGGCTGGTCACCGTCGCCTGGCGTCGGTTCCTCGACGCGACCCGGGCGGACGTCGCCCGTCGTCGGCGTGAGAACGTCGTCGACGAGGAGCCGGCGCCCGGGCCCGCGCCCGCGGCGGACGACACGCTCCAGCTCTATTTCCTGTGCGCCCACCCGTCGCTGACACCGTCGTCCGCGGTCGCGCTCACACTGCGCGCCGTCGGCGGGCTGACCACCCGCCAGATCGCCCGGGCCTACCTGGTGCCCGAGGCGACCATGGCGCAGCGCATCAGCCGGGCCAAACGCACCGTCTCCGGCGTGCGGTTCGATCAGCCAGGTGACGTCGCCACCGTGCTGCGCGTCCTCTATTTGGTCTTCAACGAGGGCTACTCCGGCGACGTCGACCTCGCCGCCGAGGCCATCCGGCTCACCCGGCAGCTCGCGGCCCAGGTCGACCACCCCGAGGTGGCGGGGCTGCTCGCCCTCATGCTGCTCCACCACGCCCGGCGCGCTGCCCGGACCGCGTCCGACGGGAGCCTGGTGCCGCTCGCCGAGCAGGACCGAGGCCGGTGGGACACCGGAACGATCGTCGAGGGCATCGGGATCCTTCGGACGGCCCTCGCCCGTGACCGGCTGGGCGAATACCAGGCCCAGGCCGCGATCGCGGCACTCCACGCCGACGCGCCCAGCGCCGCGGAGACCGACTGGGTGCAGATCGTCGAGTGGTACGACGAGCTCGCGCGCCTGACCGACAGTCCGGTCGTCCGGCTCAACCGCGCGGTGGCCGTCGGTGAGGCGGATGGACCGCGTGCCGGCCTGGCGGCGCTCGCGGCGCTGGACGATTCGCTGCCCCGCCGCACCGCGGCGGCGGCGTACCTCCATGAGCGCGACGGAGACCTGGCCACGGCGGCGCGTCTGTACGCCGAGGCGGCCCGCAAGGCTGCCGGCCTCGCCGAGCGCGATCACCTGACGCGCCAGGCCGCCCGGCTCAACACCCGTCGGCGTCGCTGACGGGGCGCGCACGGACTCTCGCGGCACGGGTGCGGCCCCGCCGACCGGACCCGCCCGCTCAAGTGCCCGGACCGTGGACTGTGTTCAGGCGGTGGGCGGTTCGGGGACGCGCATGGCGAGGATGGCCATGTCGTCGGAGGCCGGTTCGGCGGCGAAGCGCTCGACGGCCCGCAGGATGCGTGCCGCCACCGCGCCGGCCGTCAGGCCCGTACACGTGGCGAGGACGTCGGCCAGACCGTCGTCGCCGAGCATGCGGGTGCCCTCACGGCGTTCCGTGACGCCGTCCGTCACGCACAGCAGGACATCGCCCGGAGCGAGCGTCACCGTCTGCTCGTACAGGTCGAGGTCCTCCATGACGCCCAGCAGCGGCTGCGGTTCGGCCGCGGCCTCCACGGAGCCGTCCTGGCGCAGGCGCAGCGGCAGAGGGTGACCCGCGCAGACCACCTTCAGGAGAGCGCTGCCGTCCTCCTGGGGCCACAGCTCGCCGTAAAGGAGCGTCAGGAAGCGGCTGCGGGCGCCCTCGTCCAGGATCGCGGCGTTGAGGCGCTCCAGGACCGCCGGGCCGCCGAAGCCCTCGCGGGCGAGGAGGCGCAGCGCGTGACGGGCGAGGCCCGTGACGGCCGCGGCCTGCGGGCCCGTACCGCAGACATCGCCGATGGCGAAACCGTACGCGCCGTCGCGGATGGGGAACACGTCGTAGAAGTCGCCGCCGACCTCGTTGCCCTCGCCCGCCGCGCGGTAGATGACCTCGATCTCGACATTGGGGACCTCGGGCAGTTCCGGCGGCAGCAGACTCCGCTGGAGCGACTGGCTGATCGCCATGCGCTCCGAGTAGAGCCGGGCGTTGTCCAGGGCGAGCGCGGCACGCCGGGACAGGTCCTCGGCCAGTTCCAGGCTCTCCTGGCGGAAGTGGTCGTCCGCGGGCTTTCCGAGCGTGAGCATGCCGATGACGCGGTTCCGGGCGACGAGCGGCAGGACCACGGTCTCGCCGCCCACCGCCGCCGCGGTGGCGAGCGTCGTACCGATGCCGGGGCCCGGACCGTCGGGTTCGGACAGGCCGAGCGTGCGCATGGAGGTGCGCAGGGCCGCCTGATGGGCCGCCTCGGACGGGGCGTGCCAGACGCGGGCGCCGGGGGTCGGCACGGGGTCCGGCGGGGCGATCCTGGAGAGCAGGGCCTTGAGTCCGTCGATGCGTTCCTCGTCCTCGTGCAGCACATAGGAGAGGTACGGGTCCGAGGACTGGTCGGCGATCGTGTAGACGGCGCACCAGGTGGCCAGGGTGGGGACCGTCATCTGTGCCATCAGCGCCAGGGTCTGGTCCCGGTCCAGGGTGCCCGCGAGCAGGTCGGAGGCCTCGACGAGGAAGGACAGCGAACCGCGGCGCAGCCGCTCCAGCTCGCCCAGCCGGGCCGACTCGACGGCCAGCGCGATGCGGTCCGCGGCGAACTGGAGACGCAGCGCCTCCTCGTTGGTGTACCGGCCCGCGGTCTCCGCGGCGACGCCCAAGGAGCCCGTCAGACGCCCCTCGACCTTGAGCGGCACGGTGACGACGGAGCGCATGCCCGTGCCCGCGAGCAGCGGGACGGCCCCGGGGACCGTGTCCAGGTCCTCGTGGACGGCGGGCATCCGGGCGGAGCCGTAACGTCCCGTTCCGGCCTCCACCGGAACGCGGGCGAAACGCTGGCGTGCGGAGGGCAGGCCCGTCGTGGCCCGCACCTCCAGTTCCGTCTCGTCGTCCGTGGCGAGCAGCAGGAACGCCGAATCGGCGTCGAGTATGTCGCGTGCCCGCTCGACCGTGCGCTGGAGCAGGCCGTCGAGGTCGTCGGGGGCCGGGGAGCCGATGAAGATCTCGAACGGGTCCGCCTTGCGGTTCTCGGCGTTCGCGTCGGAGACCGGGGTGCGGGGCGGTGACTGGAGGACGGCGCGTTCGTAGTCGCGCACCAGCAGACAGACGGTGGACGGATCGCCGTGCGGATCGCGGACCCGCAGGTGGGAGGCGTAGACGGGAATGGTGCGGCCGTCGGCGCCCCGGATGCCGTAGCTGCCCTCCCAGTGCGACAGCCGCAGGGCCTCGGCGATGCCGGTGTTGGTGCCCGGTGTCTGCGGCCACGCCGTGAAGTCGGTGAGCTGTTTGCCGAGGACCTGGTCCGGGGGGTAGCCGAAGAGGAACGTGGCGTCCTCGTTCCAGGCGGTGACGCAACCGGTGCTGTCGGTCTGGACGACGGCCACCCGTACCCGTTCGTCGGCGACCGGGAGCAGGCCGACCGGGAGCTGCGGGCCTGCGGAGCGGATGCCGACCGGGCGCTCGGGCAGGTCCAGCTGGAACCAGACGTGCTTGTGGGTGGGGGAGTACTCGACGCCCCACCGGGAGGCCAGGGCCGCGCAGAGCAGCAGTCCCCGGCCGTTCTCGCGGTCCGGGCCCGTGTGATCCGGGCCCGGGCGCCTGAGCGGGACCTCTCGCTCCGGATAGTGGTCGGAGACCTCGATCCGGACGCCGTCCTCCGTGCGCAGACAGAGCACGTCCGCGGCGGTGCCGGCGTGGACCACGGCATTCGTCACGAGTTCGCTGGTGAGGACGACCGCGTCGTCGACGACGTCCGTGTACCCCCAACCCTGGAGGGTGTCCCGGACGAAGGCGCGGGCCGCGGCGACCGAGCGCCCGACCGGGTCGAAGGTGGCTGCCGCGCGCGCGGTGATCACAGCACTCCCCATGTGGTGTCTCGTCGCTTCCCCGAGTCCTGTGCCCGTTTCTCGCCGCTTCGATTCGCCTAGGACCTGTCGTCGTGCTGTGACCGGGAAGGCTCACCGGCACATGGCGTCCGGCGAATCTTCCCGGCCACAGCAGTAGCCAGGCTAGACGCTCGGTCTCGGTGCCCGGTACACGAGGTCCGACTTCGCGCAGGAACGGCCAGGATCGGGCAAGTGGGCGGACAAGTCCGGACTTCGCGACGGGGCCGTGGCGACAACCGTGGAGGTCGCACTCCGATCGGGTCGGGCCTGGTACGTTTCAACGATTTGACGTCCGCATGGTCACCCGTCGACGGTGGGCAGTGGCGGTGAGCCAAAGAGGATCTGGGCAAGCTCCCAGACAGGACCCGAGCGAAACGGTCAACCCCTGCGGGAGGGACACGGTGGAGTCTGGCGTGGCGGCGCGGGGATCAGGAACGCGCACACAAGGCGGACAGTCCGTGAAGAAACAGCGCAACGGCACCATCGAGGTCGACGCGGCGGCGCTCAACAGACTGCTGGCCGGACTGGTGGCGATGCGCGACGGGAACTTCCGCCGGCGCCTGACGGTCTCCGGGGACGGCGTGATGGCGGAGATCGCGGCGCTGTTCAACGAGGTCGCCGACCGCAATCTCCACCTCACCGGGGAGCTGGCCCGGGTACGGCGCGTGGTCGGGCGGGAGGGGAAGCTCACCGAGCGGCTGGAGACGGGCGCCTGCGAGGGGTCCTGGGCCGCCGCCATCGACGCCTCCAACGAACTGGTCGACGATCTGGCCCGCCCGGTCTCGGAGGTCGGGCGGGTGCTGGCGGCGGTGGCCGACGGCGATCTCGAACAGCGGATGGAGCTGCGGTCGTACACGGCCGACGGGGCGGTACGGCCGCTGCGCGGCGAGTTCCTGAAGGTCGCCCGTACGGTCAACAACCTGGTCGACCAGCTCTCGGCGTTCACCGAGCAGGTCACCAGGGTCGCGGTCGAGGTGGGGACCGAGGGCAAGCTGGGCGGGCAGGCCCAGGTGCGCGGGATGTCCGGGTCGTGGAAGGACCTCACGGACTCCGTGAACACCATGGCGTACCGGCTGACCGCCCAGGTGCGGGACATCGCCCTGGTCACGACGGCGGTCGCCAAGGGGGATCTGTCGCGGAAGGTCACCGTCCACGTGGCCGGCGAGATGCTCCAGCTGAAGAACACCGTGAACACGATGGTCGACCAGCTGTCGTCGTTCTCGTCCGAGGTGACGCGGGTCGCCCGCGAGGTGGGCACGGAGGGCGAGCTGGGCGGGCAGGCGCAGGTGCCCGGTGTCGCCGGTGTGTGGAAGGACCTCACCGACTCCGTCAACACGATGGCGGGGAATCTGACTTCCCAGGTGCGGGGGATCGCCGAGGTGACCATGGCCGTGGCCAACGGCGACCTGTCGCAGAAGGTGAGAGTGAGCGCGCGCGGCGAGGTCGCGCAACTGGCCGAGACCATTAACCAGATGACCGAGACACTGCGGACCTTCGCGGACGAAGTGACGCGGGTGGCGAGCGAGATCGGCGGCGAGGGGCTGCTCGGCGGGCAGGCGCAGGTGCCGGGAGCCGCCGGGACCTGGAAGGACCTCACCGATTCGGTGAACACGGTCTTCCGCAATCTGACGACGCAGGTGCGGGACATCGCGCAGGTGACCACGGCGGTGGCCAGCGGCGACCTGTCGCAGAAGGTCACGGTCGACGTGGCCGGCGAGATGCTGGAGCTGAAGAACACCGTCAACACGATGGTCGACCAGCTGCAGTCCTTTGGTTCGGAAGTGACGCGGGTGGCGCGGGAGGTCGGCGTCGAGGGCCGGCTGGGCGGCCAGGCCGAGGTGCCGGGTGCGGCGGGCACGTGGAAGGACCTCACCGATTCGGTGAACACCGCCTTCCGGAACCTGACGGGTCAGGTGCGCGACATCGCGCAGGTGACGACCGCGGTCGCGAACGGGGACCTGTCGCAGAAGGTCACGGTCGACGTCGCGGGCGAGATGCTGGAGCTGAAGAACACCGTCAACACGATGGTGGCGCAGCTCTCGTCCTTCGCCGACCAGGTCACGCGGATGGCGCGGGACGTGGGCACGGAGGGCCGGCTGGGCGGTCAGGCGCGGGTCGACGGCGTCTCCGGCACCTGGAAGGAGCTCACGGACTCCGTCAACTTCATGGCCGGGAATCTGACGTCCCAGGTCCGTGAGATCGCCCAGGTGACGACGGCGGTGGCGCGGGGCGACCTGTCGCAGAAGATCGACGTGGACGCGCGAGGCGAGATCCTGGAGCTGAAGAACACCATCAACACGATGGTCGACCAGCTCTCTGCCTTCGCCGACCAGGTGACCAGGGTGGCCCGCGAGGTGGGCACGGACGGGCGGCTCGGCGGGCAGGCCCAGGTGCCCGGGGTGGCCGGTGTGTGGCGTGATCTGACCGACTCGGTGAACGGCATGGCCGGCAATCTCACCGACCAGGTCCGCAGCATCGCCCAGGTTGCCACGGCGGTGGCGCGGGGCGACCTGTCGCAGAAGATCGACGTGGACGCGCGAGGCGAGATCCTCGAGCTGAAGAACACCCTGAACACGATGGTGGACCAGCTCTCGAACTTCGCCGAGCAGGTGACGCGGGTCGCCCGCGAGGTGGGCACGGAGGGCATCCTCGGCGGGCAGGCCGAGGTGCAGGGCGTGTCCGGTACGTGGAAGGACCTCACTCAGTCCGTCAACGGCATGGCGAACAACCTGACCCTCCAGGTCCGCAACATCGCCGAGGTCACCACCGCGGTCGCCAACGGCGACCTCTCCAAGAAGATCACGGTCGACGCCAAGGGCGAGATCCTCGAACTGGTCACGACCGTCAACACCATGGTCGACCAGCTGCTCAACTTCGCCGACGAGGTGACCCGGGTGGCCCGTGAAGTGGGCACGGAGGGCATCCTCGGCGGGCAGGCGCGGGTGCGCGGTGCCACCGGCATCTGGAAGGACCTCAGCGACAACGTCAACCTGATGGCCAACAATCTGACCAGCCAGGTGCGGAACATCTCCCGGGTGTCGTCCGCGGTCGCCAACGGGGACCTGACGAAGAAGGTCACCGTGGAGGCGCGGGGCGAGGTCGCCGAACTCGCCGACACCGTCAACACCATGGTGACGACGCTGTCCTCGTTCGCCGACGAGGTGACGCGGGTGGCCCGCGAGGTGGGCACGGAGGGCGAACTGGGTGGCCAGGCACGCGTGCCGGGGGTGTCCGGTACGTGGAAGGACCTCACCGAGTCCGTGAACTCGATGGCGTCCAACCTGACCGGCCAGGTGCGCCAGATCGCCGCGGTGACCACGGCCATCGCCAAGGGCGACCTCACGAAGAAGATCGACATCGACGCCCGCGGCGAGATCCTGGAGCTCAAGGACACCATCAACACGATGGTCGACCAGCTGTCCTCGTTCGCCGAGCAGGTGACCAGGGTGGCCCGCGAGGTGGGCACGGAGGGCCAGCTGGGCGGTCAGGCACGCGTCCGGGACGTCGACGGCACCTGGCGCGATCTCACCGAGTCGGTGAATGAGATGGCCGGAAACCTCACCCGCCAGGTCCGGGCCATCGCGGCGGTCGCCACCGCCGTGACCCGGGGCGATCTCAACCTCAAGGTCGACGTGGACGCGGCCGGTGAGATCCAGGCGCTGCAGGACAACATCAACACGATGATCGCCAACCTGCGCGACACCACGGCCACCAACAAGGAACAGGACTGGCTCAAGGGCAACCTCGCGCGGATCTCCGGCCTGATGCAGGGCCGGCGCGATCTGGACGACGTGGCCTCGCTGATCATGAGCGAGCTGACGCCGGTGGTCTCCGCGCAGCACGGCGCGTTCTTCCTGGCCATGCCGACCGGGGACACCGGCACGGTGGGGGTGGACGGCGACCAGGACGGTTCGTACGAGCTGCGCATGAGAGGCAGCTACGGGTACTCGGCCGGGACGATGCCGACCTCCTTCCGTCCCGGTGAGACGCTGATCGGGACGGCGGCGGAGGAGAAGCGGACCATTCAGGTGGACAACGTTCCGCCGGGGTATCTGAAGATCGCCTCCGGGCTCGGCGAGGCACCTCCCGCGCATGTGATCGTGCTGCCGGTGCTTTTCGAGGGCAAGGTTCTCGGCGTGATCGAGCTGGCCTCGTTCCAGCCGTTCACACAGATCCAGCGGGACTTCCTGAACCAGCTCGCCGAAATGATCGCGACGAGCGTCAACACCATCAGCGTCAATACGAAGACCGAGAAGCTCCTCGAGCAGTCGCAGGAACTGGCCCAGCAATTGCGGGACCGTTCCAAGGAGTTGGAGAACCGGCAGGAGGCCCTTGAAGCGTCCAATACCGAACTGGAGGAAAAGGCCGAGCTGTTGGCCCGGCAGAACCGCGACATCGAGGTCAAGAACACCGAGATCGAGGATGCCCGGCAGGTCCTGGAGGAACGTGCCGAACAGCTGGCGGTCTCCATGCGCTACAAGTCCGAGTTCCTGGCGAACATGTCGCACGAGCTGCGCACTCCGCTCAACTCGCTGCTCATTCTCGCCAAGTTGCTGGCGGACAACGCGGAGGGCAATCTCTCGCCGAAGCAGGTGGAGTTCGCCGAGACGATCCACGGAGCCGGTTCCGATCTGCTTCAGCTGATCAACGACATCCTCGATCTCACGAAGGTCGAGGCGGGCAAGATGGACGTCAGCCCGACCCGGATCGCCCTGGTCCAGCTGGTCGACTACGTGGAGGCGACGTTCCGGCCGCTCACCGCGGAGAAGGGGCTCGATTTCTCCGTACGGGTCTCCCCGGAACTGCCCGCGACGCTGCACACGGACGAACAGCGCCTGCTCCAGGTGCTGCGCAACCTCCTTTCCAACGCGGTGAAGTTCACCGACAGCGGGGCGGTCGAACTGGTCATCCGGCTCGCCGCCGACGACGTGCCGCACGCCATCCGCGAGCAGCTGCTGGAGGCCGGTTCGCTGCGCGATGCCGATGCCGACCTGATCGCCTTCTCGGTCACCGACACCGGCATCGGGATCGCGGCGAGCAAGATGCTGGTGATCTTCGAGGCGTTCAAGCAGGCGGACGGCACGACCAGCCGCAAGTACGGCGGCACGGGGCTGGGGCTGTCCATCAGCCGGGAGATCGCCCGGCTGCTGGGCGGCGAGATCCACGCGGCGAGCGAGCCGGGCCGCGGCTCGACGTTCACGCTGTACCTGCCGCTGCACCCGAGCGAGTTGCCGCCGCAGGGCTTCCCGCAGAACGGTCCGGAGGACGCCGAGGCGCAGGGAGCGGCGGCCGAGGAGATGCCGCTCGCGGAGGGCGCACCGGGTGCCGAGCCGATGACCGCTGAGCACGATCCGGCCGGTTTTGGCGGTGTCCAGGCCGCTCCGGGGGCCGCCGGACCGGTCCGGCACCGTCGCAAGGCGCTGGGGGGTGCGGGGCAGCAGCCCGCGCTGCCGTCCCGCACCCCGGCCGCGGCCGCCGGGCAGGAGTCGTGGGCTCCCGGCGTCCAGGAGGAGGCGGAGGTCCGCAGGACGTTCCGGTTCCACGGAGAGAAGGTGCTGATCGTCGACGACGACATCCGCAACGTCTTCGCGCTCACCAGCGTGCTGGAGCAGTACGGCCTGTCGGTGCTGTACGCCGAGAACGGCCGTGTCGGCATCGAAGTCCTGGAGCAGCACGATGATGTGACGGTCGTGCTGATGGACATCATGATGCCGGAGATGGACGGCTATGCCACGACGGCGGCGATCCGCCGGATGCCGCAGTTCGCCGGGCTGCCGATCGTCGCGCTGACCGCGAAGGCGATGAAGGGCGACCGGGAAAAGGCGATCGAATCCGGTGCTTCCGACTATGTCACCAAGCCGGTTGATCCTGATCATCTCCTTTCCGTAATGGAGCAGTGGATGCGCGGAGAGTGATCACCGAGCAGAGTGAATTGCCGCGATTTCAAGATCGACTCTGCTCGTGGCGCGGGGAGGGGCACGGCGGGAACCTTCCCGCCGCCCGCCGCGTTTTCGCTGTGTGCACAGTGACATCGCGGTGACAGGGTGTGGTGACGGGCAGGGTGCGGCTACCATGACCGGCACAAGGACGGACGGCGTAAGGGAGTCGTCCCCTGGGGCGGCCCCCGGTGCAATTCCGGGGCGAGGAGGACGGGCCATGGTGCAGAAGGCCAAGATCCTCCTGGTCGATGACCGGCCGGAGAATCTGCTGGCGCTGGAGGCCATCCTCTCTGCGCTCGATCAGACACTGGTACGGGCATCGTCAGGGGAGGAAGCGCTCAAAGCGCTGCTCACGGACGACTTCGCGGTCATTCTGCTGGACGTCCAGATGCCGGGGATGGACGGTTTCGAAACCGCGGCGCACATCAAGCGGCGGGAACGGACCCGGGACATCCCGATCATCTTCCTCACCGCGATCAATCACGGACCGCATCACACCTTCAGGGGCTACGCGGCGGGCGCGGTGGACTACATCTCGAAGCCGTTCGACCCGTGGGTGCTCCGGGCGAAGGTCTCGGTCTTCGTCGAGCTGTACACGAAGAACTGCAAGCTGCGCGAGCAGGCGGCGCTGCTGCGGCTCCAACTGGAGGGCGACGCAGAGGGAGGCGCCGGCCAGGACGGGGAGCCCGCCGGACTGCTGGCCGAGCTCTCGGCACGGCTCGCCGCCGTGGAGGAGCAGGCCGAAGCGCTCTCCAAGCAGCTCGACGACGAGTCGGCGGACGCTGCGGCCGTGGCCACCGCCGCCCATCTGGAACGCAAACTGACCGGTCTGCGCCGGGCGCTCGACGCGCTGGAGCCGGGCACCGGCAGCGGAACGGCCGCCCTTCCCTCGTAGCGGTCCGGCCCCGACGGGCCGTGGGAAGCATGCCCACGTCGCAGGGCAGGCGCGTTCACACGTTCGGGCTGGGTGCGGTTTTGCCGCCGCGCCGGGACCCGGCGGCGTACGGCGCGGTACGCGCACATGCGGGGGCCGACGTCCGGACGCGCGGCTCCTTGGAAGCCGGGCGGGGATCGATTCCCGGCCAGGGCGCGGGCGATGGTCCGGACGTTCGTCCAACCGCCTCTCCCTTCCGCCCGCCCGACGCCCCGTCACCAGGCGCGCCCCGTCGCGCGGAGGCGTGAGGACATGTCAGTTTCCGGCCCCCGACCGGCGACACGGTCGGGTGAAGCGGCAGGGGCACGTGTTCACCGCCGTCGGCACCGGTAACCTCGGCATCATGGCCTCACGTACGTCCGGCAAGGGTTCCCAGGGCACGGCGGGCACCGCGAAGCGCGTCGGCCGTACCGCGGGGCCCGTCAAGAAGGCCGCGCCGGCCAAGAAAGCCGCGCCCGCCAGGAAGCCCGCAGCGAAGAAGAGCGCGCCCTCGAAGAACGCGCCTGCGAAGAAGGCGCCCGCCAAGAAGGCGGCGAGGAGGCCGGCCGCACCGCGCCCGGCGCCGTCGCCCACCAGCGGCGTGTACCGCCTGGCGCGCGCCGTCTGGCTCGGTGCCGCGCACGCCGTCGGCGCGATGTTCCGCGGCATAGGACGCGGCGCCAAGGGACTCGATCCCGCGCACCGCAAGGACGGCATCGCTCTGCTCCTGCTCGGCCTGGCGCTCGTCGTCGCCGCGGGCACCTGGTCCAACCTGCGCGGTCCCGTCGGCGACCTCGTCGAGATGCTCGTCACCGGGGCCTTCGGGCGGCTCGATCTGCTCGTGCCGATACTGCTCGGCACCATCGCCGTCCGGCTGATCCGCCACCCGGAGCGGCCCGAGGCCAACGGCCGCATCGTCATCGGACTCTCCGCCCTGGTCGTCGGTGTGCTGGGACAGGTCCACATCGCGTGCGGATCGCCCGGCCGGAACGACGGCACGACGGCGATGCAGGACGCGGGTGGGCTGATCGGCTGGGCCGCCTCCAAGCCGTTGATCTACACCATGGGCGAGGTCCTCGCCGTACCACTGCTGCTCCTTCTCACCGTCTTCGGGCTGCTCGTCGTCACCGCCACCCCGGTCAACGCCATTCCGCAACGGCTGCGCCTGCTCGGCACCAAGCTGGGCGTCCTGGATCCGCCGTACGATCCCGCGGACGACGAGGAGAACGACGACGAGCGCTACGAGGAGCAGTGGCGCGAGGCCCTGCCCGCCCGCTCCCGACGTTCCTCCGCACGCCGTTCGGAGACCTCCGGGGAGTACGACCCCGAACAGGCGGAGGTCGAGGCGCTCTCCCGGCGCCGCGGCCCCCGCAGGCCCTCCGCACAGCCCGCGACGAACCGCACCATGGACGCGGTGGACGTCGCCGCGGCGGCCGCCGCCGCGCTCGACGGGGCCGTGCTCAACGGCATGCCGCCCTCGCCGATCGTCGCCGACCTCACCCAGGGCGTCTCCGTCGACCGCGAACGCCCGGCGCCGCCGGCCCCGGGCGCCCGGGAGAGCGAGCCCGCTGCCGGGGGGGGGAAGCAGGCGAAGTCCCCGGTGTCGTCGGGCAGCGTGCCCGACCTGACGAAGCCCGCGCCCGACCGGTCGCAGTCCGAACCGCTGCCGGCCCGCGCCGAACAGCTCCAGCTGTCCGGGGACATCACCTACGCGCTGCCCTCGCTCGACCTGCTGGAACGCGGCGGGCCCGGCAAGACCCGCAGCGCCGCCAACGACGCGATCGTCGCGGCCCTGACGAACGTCTTCACCGAGTTCAAGGTCGACGCCGCGGTCACCGGCTTCACCCGGGGCCCGACGGTCACCCGCTACGAGGTGGAGCTCGGTCCCGCCGTGAAGGTCGAGCGGATCACCGCCCTCGCCAAGAACATCGCGTACGCCGTCGCCAGCCCGGACGTCCGGATCATCTCCCCGATCCCGGGGAAGTCGGCGGTGGGCATCGAGATCCCCAACAGCGACCGCGAGATGGTCAACCTCGGCGACGTGCTGCGCCTCGCCGACGCCGCCGAGGACGACCACCCGATGCTGGTCGCGCTCGGCAAGGACGTCGAGGGCGGCTATGTGATGGCCAACCTGGCGAAGATGCCGCACGTGCTGGTGGCCGGTGCCACCGGGTCCGGCAAGTCGTCCTGCATCAACTGTCTGATCACCTCGATCATGGTGCGGGCGACCCCGGAGGACGTCCGCATGGTGCTGGTCGACCCCAAGCGCGTCGAGCTGACCGCGTACGAGGGCATCCCGCACCTGATCACGCCGATCATCACCAACCCCAAGCGGGCCGCCGAGGCCCTCCAGTGGGTCGTGCGGGAGATGGACCTCCGGTACGACGACCTCGCCGCCTTCGGCTACCGGCACATCGACGACTTCAACCGGGCCGTGCGCGACGGCAAGGTCAAGCCGCCGGAGGGCAGTGAGCGCGAGCTCTCGCCGTACCCGTACCTGCTGGTGATCGTCGACGAGCTCGCCGACCTGATGATGGTCGCCCCGCGCGACGTGGAGGATGCCATCGTCCGCATCACCCAACTGGCCCGCGCCGCGGGGATCCATCTGGTGCTCGCCACCCAGCGGCCCTCGGTCGACGTCGTCACGGGTCTGATCAAGGCGAACGTGCCCTCACGGCTCGCCTTCGCGACGTCGTCGCTGGCCGACAGCCGCGTCATCCTCGACCAGCCCGGTGCCGAGAAGCTCATCGGGAAGGGCGACGGGCTGTTCCTGCCGATGGGGGCCAACAAGCCCACCCGGATGCAGGGGGCCTTCGTCACCGAGGACGAGGTCGCTGCCGTCGTCCGGCACTGCAAGGATCAGATGACGCCGGTCTTCCGCGAGGACGTGGTGGTCGGCACGGGCAAGAAGAAGGAGATCGACGAGGACATCGGCGACGACCTGGACCTGCTCTGCCAGGCCGCCGAGCTGGTCGTGTCCACCCAGTTCGGGTCCACCTCGATGCTCCAGCGCAAGCTGAGGGTCGGCTTCGCCAAGGCGGGCCGGCTCATGGATCTGATGGAGTCGCGGAACATCGTGGGACCGAGCGAGGGTTCCAAGGCCCGGGACGTCCTGGTGAAACCCGACGAGCTGGACGGGGTGTTGGCGCTGATCCGCGGGGAACCCGCCTCGTAGGTGAAGTACGGGCAACCGTTTCGCCGGGTCGTACGTCAAGTTGAGGGGAGGGGCGGCAGGATGGTTCTCCCCGGGGCGGCCCGGCGCGTCGGACCGCGTGCGAGTCCGATGGCGTACAAAGTCCTTCCTCCCGGTTGCTCCACTCTTTCGTACCCCCCCTAGACTGAACATCCAGCAGGTGGCTCACGCTCGAAAGGCGCCCCCGTGTCCATCGGCAACTCTCCCGAAGACGACCGGCCTTCGATCGGTCGAGTGCTTCAGCAGGCTCGTATCGCCGCAGGTCTCACGGTCGAAGAAATCAGTACGTCCACGCGGGTGCGCATCCCCATCGTGCACGCGATCGAAGAGGACGACTTCTCCCGCTGCGGCGGCGACGTGTACGCGCGCGGTCACATCCGCGCGCTGGCACGCGCCGTCCACATCGATCCGGAACCACTGGTCGCGCAGTACGACGACGAGCACGGCGGCCGCCCGGCACCCACGTCAGCGGCCCCGCTGTTCGAGGCCGAGCGCATCCGGTCCGAACCCCGCCGCCCCAACTGGACGGCCGCCATGGTGGCGGCGATCGTCGTCGTGGTCGGCTTCGTCGGCTTCACGGTCGTCAAGGACGGCAACAACGACGGACCCACGACCACGCAGGTCGCGGAGGGTGCGACCGCCAACACGGAGAGCCCCCGGCCCAAGGCCGGCAAGTCCGCGGCCCCCAGGCCGGAGACCTCCGACAGCGCCATCGCCGCGGCCCCCCGGGACAAGGTGACGGTGAAGCTCAGCGCCAGCCAGGGCAAGAGCTGGATCTCCGCCAAGGACCACAACGGGCGGCTGCTCTTCGACGGCCTGCTGCTCCAGGGCCAGTCCAAGACCTTCCAGGATCAGGAGCGGGTCGACCTCGTCCTCGGTGACGCCGGGTCCATCGAGCTCTACGTGAACGGCAAGAAGGTCGAGGACAAGTTCCAGCCCGGCCAGGTCGAGCGGCTCTCGTACACGAAGGGCGACCCGGCGGTCGGCTGACGTACGGCCCCGGACGGCTCCACGGAGGCGGCGGGTGCCCGGCGACCGTGCCGGGCACCCGCCGCTTTCGTCACCGGACGTGACGGGGAAACGACGAGGGAACGACGAGGGAACCCTGCAGGGCAGGGCGTGTGCCGGGACAAAGTAGTCTTGAGCCCATGCCCGAACGCCGTACCGTCGCCCTTGTCACTCTCGGCTGCGCCCGTAACGAGGTGGACTCGGAGGAGCTCGCAGGCCGCTTGGCAGCGGACGGCTGGGAGCTCGTCGAGGACGCCTCCGACGCGGACGTCGCCGTCGTCAACACCTGCGGATTCGTCGAGGCCGCCAAGAAGGACTCCGTCGACGCCCTGCTCGAAGCCAATGACCTGAAGGACCACGGCAGGACCCAGGCCGTGGTCGCCGTCGGCTGCATGGCCGAGCGCTACGGAAAGGACCTCGCCGAGGCCCTGCCCGAGGCGGACGGCGTCCTCGGATTCGACGACTACGCCGACATCTCCGACCGCCTCCAGACCATTCTGAGCGGCGGCATCCACGCCTCGCACGCCCCGCGTGACCGCCGCAAGCTCCTGCCGATCAGCCCGGCCGAGCGGCAGGACGCCGCCGTGGCCCTGCCCGGCCACGCGCAGCCGGCCGTGCCCGCGCCGGCGGACCTGCCCGAGGGCGTCGCACCCGTCTCCGGCCCGCGAGCACCACTGCGCCGGAGGCTGGGCACCAGCCCCGTCGCCTCGGTGAAACTCGCCTCCGGCTGCGACCGCCGCTGCTCCTTCTGCGCCATCCCGTCCTTCCGCGGTTCCTTCATCTCGCGGCGCCCGTCGGACGTCCTGGGGGAGACCCGCTGGCTGGCCGAGCAGGGTGTGAAGGAGGTCATGCTGGTCTCCGAGAACAACACCTCGTACGGCAAGGACCTCGGCGACATCCGGCTGCTGGAGACGCTCCTGCCGGAGCTCGCCGAGGTGGACGGGATCGAGCGGATCCGGGTCAGCTATCTGCAGCCCGCGGAGATGCGGCCGGGCCTCATCGACGTGCTGACCTCGACCCCGAAGGTCGCCCCGTACTTCGACCTGTCCTTCCAGCACTCGGCCCCCGGCGTGCTGCGGGCGATGCGCCGCTTCGGCGACACCGACCGCTTCCTGGAACTCCTGGACACCATCCGCGGCAAGGCCCCGCAGGCAGGTGCCCGCTCCAACTTCATCGTCGGCTTCCCCGGCGAGACCGAGGCCGACCTGGCGGAGCTGGAACGCTTCCTCACCGGTGCCCGGCTCGACGCCATCGGCGTCTTCGGCTACTCCGACGAGGAGGGCACCGAGGCGGCCGGTTACGAGAACAAGCTGGACGCCGACGTCGTCGCGGAACGGCTCGCGCACATCTCCCGGCTGGCCGAGGAACTGACCTCGCAGCGGGCCGAGGAGCGCCTCGGCGAGACCCTCCAGGTGCTCGTCGAGTCCGTGGACGACGAGGACGGCGCGGTGGGGCGCGCGGCGCACCAGGCGCCCGAGACGGACGGCCAGGTGCTCCTCACGACACGCGAGGGCCTCGTGCCCGGCCGTATGGTCGAGGCAAAGGTCGTCGGTACCGAAGGAGTGGACCTGGTGGCCGAGTGTTCCGAGCTCGTGGAGGCGGCCAGATGACGGGAGTCCCGGCATCCGCGGCAGGCGGCTCCGGCGCGAAGCCGGTCCGCGGCGGCAAGCTGGGTTCCGCGGCCGTCAACCAGGCCAGCCTGTGGAACATCGCGAATCTGCTCACCATGCTCCGGCTGGTGCTGGTGCCCGGCTTCGTGCTGTTGCTGCTGCACAACGGCGGCTACGACCCGGCCTGGCGGTCGTTCGCCTGGGCGGCGTTCGCCATTGCCATGATCACCGACCTGTTCGACGGCCATCTCGCACGCACGTACAACCTGGTCACCGATTTCGGGAAGATCGCCGACCCGATCGCGGACAAGGCGATCATGGGCTCGGCACTGATCTGCCTGTCGTATCTGGGCGACCTTCCCTGGTGGGTCACGGGCGTGATCCTCTTCCGCGAGATAGGCATCACGCTGCTGCGGTTCTGGGTGATCCGGCACGGGGTGATTCCGGCCAGCCGCGGCGGGAAGATGAAGACGCTGGCCCAGGGTGTGGCGGTCGGCATGTACGTGCTGGCGCTGACGGGCCCGCTCGCCACCCTGCGCTTCTGGGTGATGGCGCTCGCCGTTGCGCTGACGGTCGCCACCGGGCTCGACTACGTACGTCAGGCCGTCGTACTGCGGCGCAGGGGGCTCGCGTCCGAACGGGCCGCTGTCGCGGCTTCGAGCCCTACGGCCGGGGCGTCCGGGACTCCGGGGGAGTCGGGCGACCGCGGTTCCGCGGGGGCGGAGCGGTGACGGCCGCGGCCCGGGCCCTGGAACTGCTCGCGGAGCGCGGCGAGACGCTCGCCGTCGCCGAGTCCCTGACCGGTGGCCTGGTCGCGGCGGAGCTGACGTCCGTACCGGGCGCCTCGCGTTCCTTCCGGGGGTCCGTGACGGCCTACGCGACGCCCCTGAAGCGGGAACTGCTCGGTGTGGACGGTGCCCTCCTGGCGGAGCGCGGCGCGGTCGACGCGGACGTGGCGCGGCAGATGGCGACAGGTGTGCGGCGCGTTCTCGGTGCAGACTGGGGAGTGGCGACCACCGGCGTCGCGGGCCCCGACCCGCAGGACGGAAAGCCCGTCGGCACGGTCTTCGTCGCGGTGTCCGGGCCGGACGGTGCGGAGAATGTGGCCGCGCTGCGGTTGAACGGCAGCCGTGCGGACATCCGTAAGGAGAGCGTACGAAACGTTCTCACACTGCTTTCCGACAAACTCGGCAAGAATGCAGGCGCACAGGATACGGAACAGAACGGGGGGAATTGATGTTTGCAGCCCTGAGTGAACACGACATCGCTCCCCGCACGGCCGCGGCGCAAGGCGGTACGGTGGGGCGTGAAGGATGCGGCTACGCGGTCCGAGGAGGGAGCCACCGATGATTCTGCTCCGTCGCCTGCTTGGTGACGTGCTGCGTCGGCAGCGCCAGCGCCAAGGCCGTACTCTGCGCGAAGTCTCCTCGTCCGCCCGAGTCTCGCTCGGCTATCTCTCCGAGGTGGAGCGGGGGCAGAAGGAGGCGTCCTCCGAACTGCTCTCCGCCATTTGCGACGCGCTTGACGTACGGATGTCCGAGCTCATGCGTGAAGTGAGCGATGAGCTGTCGCTGGCCGAACTGGCCGAGTCGGCAGCAGCCAGCGATCCGGTGCCCGTGCCGGTGCGTCCGGTGCTCAACTCCGTCTCCGTGACGTCGGTGGCGGGTGTGCCGACGGGGCGGGTGACGATCAAGGCGCCCACGAAAGCGGTGGATGTCGTCGCCGCCTGACCGCGCGGTCCGGTGTACAGGGGAAGCCCTGGTCCCTCATGGGGGCCGGGGCTTCTGTGCGTCTGCCTGCGGCTTCCGCGTGTCTGTCCGTGTCGTCCATGGCGTGCCTGTTGCAGTGTGGATGTGCGATGCGAGGAGTTCCGTGCGCGTGCGTGAGGCGATCGACTGACGTGGATGGCTGACGTGGATGACCGACGCGGACGGCCGGCCCCTTCGAGGCGAAGGCGTCGCATCCGTCCTCTGCGGCGGAACCTGCGTGCCGGGCCCGACCATGCCTGCCGAGCCGCCTCCGAGCCCCCGCCGAGCCCTGTCCGGGACGGTGGGGGCTCTGCTGTGTCCAGGTGCCGCCACGGGCGTGTGAAACGGCTGGGGCGTATGGAACGGCCGGGACGCCGCTCGGGGCCGGCGGAAACACCGCTCCCGGAGTCATTCGGAGGCCGCCCCGGGCGCCACCGCTTCGGGCGGGCGCGCTTCGGGTGGGGCCTGCCGTCGCTCTGGATGCGGTCGGGGCGTCGGCGCGCCAGACTTCGAGGAGAGGGCGTCGGGCGGTGAGGGCGCCCCCGGACCGTGTCCGGCCCGTCGCGTCGCACGCCAGCCGCGCCCTGCCGGACAGGAGCATGGTCGGTGCGGCCGGGACCGGTACCGGAGGGGCTTCCGACCGGGCGGCCCACGGACACGAATCCGCACAGCACGCTCGGGGAACTCCAGGCGAGAGCGCACAACGCGCTTCGGCCCGCAGACCGCGCGCCGGTGGCGCATCGGTGCGCCCTCGCGCCGGGCGAGCGCGCCGAACTAGGTTCGGCCGGAGGAGGCAGCCATGGTGCGGCGATGGGTGCCGGCGCTCGTTCTCGGCGGGGTGTGGTGGTGGGCCGTGCTGCGGCTCGCGCTGGAACCGGCTCATGCGGGGCTCGTCGAGGGTGCGGTGGCGGCGGGCGGATGGGGACTGAGTCTGTTGCCCGTGCACGCGGCCGCGACGGCGGGGCGAGGGGCGGCGAGTACGCCGGAAGGGTGTACGAGCGCGGACGCCGCCGATGGGAGCGTGGGCACGACTTGGTCGTCCCGGATCCGGGCGTGGTGCGTGGGCGGAGCGAGCGGGATGGCGGCGCGGTGTCCGGACGGGTGGTGCCGTGTCCGGGCGCGCTGGGTGAGCTGGTGGTCCGGGACCGGGCGGCTGTGCGTGGTCCGGTGGCGGGCCGTCGCGGCGCGGTGTGCGAGGCGGTGGTCGTGTGCCGGGGCGCGTCGAGTCGGGCGCTGGTCGGATGCCGGTCTGCGCCGCCTGGTCCGGGTCCGGCGGATCACCAGGGCATGGTCGCGCCGCCGTTCGGGCGAAGGATCTGGCCGGTCATGAAGGACGACGCGTCGGATGCGAGATGGAGCACGGTGTGGGCGACGTCCTCGGGCTCCCCGACGCGGCCCAGCGGTGACATCCTCGCCATTGTGGTCTCGGCCCGGTGCTGCCGTTCCGCGTCGTGGCGGGCGGTCATGGGGGTACGGATCCAGCCCGGGGCGACGGCGTTGACGCGGATGGAGTGGGGTCCCAGCTCGGTCGCGAGGGTCCTCGTCAGCTGGACGACCGCCGCTTTGGCCACGCTGTAGCACAGTAGTCCGGGGCTCGCGGCGTCGACCGCTCCCGACGCCATCGTGATCAGCGAGCCGGGGGCGCCGCGCGCGATCATGCCCCGGGCCACTTCCTGGCAGGCGTAGAGGACGCCCTTGAAGTTGACCGCGAGGACGCGGTCGAGATCGTCGTCCGAGGTCTCCAGGACGCTGCTGGTGTGCATGATCCCGGCTACTGCGGCCAGGATGTCGAGGCCGCCGGCGGCGGTCACCGCAGCCCTGACCGCGTCGCGATCGGTGACATCGAGCGGGTGGACATGGCAGGACCCGCCCGCTTCGGTGACCAGGTTCCGCGTCTTCGACAGTCCGTTCTCGTCACGGTCCGCGCAGTGCACGGTGGCGCCCGCCGAAGCGAGCAGGACGGCACTCGCCCTGCCGATGCCGCTCGCCGCTCCGGTGACGAACGCGGAGCGGCCCGTGAGGTCGTACCCGGCGAAGCCCATGCAGCGGACGTTACGACTGGAACTGACGGATCGTCAACTCTCTTGTGTGGTATGCGGATTGCGAGAGGGATGGAAATGTCCTCCGGAAGGGGTGCTGTTCGGTGCGCGTGCGAGCGGGATGGCGGCGTGGTGTCCGGACGGGTGGTGCCGTGTCCGGGCGCGTGGGGAGGAGCGGCTGCGGTGTGGGAGGGAGGCTGGGCATATGGGGAGTCAGGCCGTGGGGCCCGTCTGGCAGCGCGGGCACCAGTAGGTGGGGCGGGCGTCCTGCTCGGCCATGCGGATCGGTGTGCCGCAGCGCAGACAGGGGCGGTTGGTCCTGCCGTAGACCCAGAGCCGTTCCTTCGAGCCGTGGGGGCGGGCCACGACTCCTGTGCGCTTGTTCGCCGCCGTGCTCGTGGTCGTCATGGTTGTCGTGGTCGTCGTGCGTACGCGGCGGTCGCGGTTGGCTTCGAGGAGTTGCTTGGCCGTGGTGACGAGGCGCGAGGCGGTGGCGGTGGGCAGTTCGCCGATGGGCAGCCACGGGGTGGCGCGGGCGAGGAAGCAGAGTTCGGCCTTGTAGACGTTGCCGATTCCCGCCAGGTTGCGCTGGTCCAGCAGGGCCTCGCCGAGGGGGCGGGACGAGTCGGCCAGCAGATTGCGCAGGGCGGTGTCGGGATTCCAGTCGGGGCCCAGGAGGTCAGGGCCGAGGTGGCCGACCGCTCGCTCCTCCTCCCCGGTGCGGAGGAGCTCCAGGACCGGCAGCCGATAGCCGACGGCCGTGTGGTCCGCGTTGGCGAGCACCACACGGATCTGGTGGGCGGGCCCGCCGCGCCAGCGCTCGCCCGGTGCGTAGACCTGCCAGGAACCGTCCATCCGCAGATGACTGTGGAGGGTGAGGCCGCCCTCGATGCGGGTGAGGAGGTGCTTGCCGCGCGAGATGACGTCCAGCACCGTACGGCCGGTGAGGTCGGCGGTGGCGAACCGGGGGACGCACAGGTCGGAGCGGGTGAGGACCCGGTCGGCGAGGGCGGCGTGCAGACGCCGTGCGGTCTGCAGGACGGTGTCTCCTTCGGGCATGTCTCCATGATGCCGCCCGCGGGCGCGTCCGGTCCGGCCCGGACCGCGCCGGACGGGAGTTCCGGGCGGTGCACGGGCCGCGACGGCCTGGTGGGGCGTACGGAGTGCGAGGGGCGGCACGGTGTACGGCGCGCGGGCTGGGGTGCGGGGGACAGGCGCCGTGAGGGCATGGGAGGGACGTCAGGCGCGGAGGCGGAGCCCTCTGGGGGTGGCCAGGAATCCGGCCGCCTCCAGGACGCGGCCAAGCGGGGACGTCAGCGACGAGGCGCCGTTGGCGCGCTCCACCGTGACCGTGCCGAGCGCCCCCGCGCGGGCGGCTGCGGCCAGCGCCCCCGCTGCCGCGACGAGTGCCGGATCCTTCGGATCGGTGGGCCAGGCCAGTAGCGACTTGCCGCCACGCTCCATGTACATCGCCAGTTCGCCGTCGACCAGCACCACCAGGGCACCCGCCTTGCGGCCCGGCTTGTGGCCGGCCCCGTCCGGCGGCTCCGGCCACGGCAGCGCAGCGCCGTACGCGTTGGCCGGGTCCGCCGCGGCGAGCACCACGGCGTGGGGTGCGACGCCCGGCTCGGCCCGGTCGCGCGCGGTGGACACCGTGCGCAGCCGGTCGACCGCGCCGTCCATCGCGAACTGGGCCGCCCCCAGGCCTTCGACCACATAGCCGCGCCGGGCCTGCCCGTTGTCCTCGAACGCGGAGAGCACGCGGTACGCGGCGGAGAACCCGCCCTCGACCCCCTCGGCCTGCACCGCCCCGCGGGTCACCACGCCGTGGCGGTCGAGGAGCGTGCGGGCCAGGGCGTGAGCGCGGTGGGTGGGGTCGGGCTCGGCGGCGGGCAGCAGAGACCAGCGGCCCGAGACCGTGGGTGGTCCGGTGCGGGAAACCGGGCGGGCGGCGGCCGTGAGCGAGCCGTAACGCCCGCGCGGGACGCTCCGTCTCGCACGGTGGGCGGTCGACCCCGCCGTGCGGCCGGAGCCGAGGAGTGAGCGCAGCGGGGCGAGCGTGTCGTTGGTGAGTCGACCGGACCAGGCCAGGTCCCAGACGGCGTCGGCAAGTTGCGGATCGGTGCAGTCCGGATGGGTGGTGGCGCGGACCTGGTCGGCGATCTGTCGGAAGAACAGGCCGTACCCGCCGCTCAGCGCCGTCAGAACCGATTCGTGCAGCGCGGTGAGTTCGAGGGGGTGCGGCGGCGGGAGGAGCAGGGGTGCGCTGTCGGCGAGGTAGAGCGACAGCCAGCCGTCCTTGCCGGGCAGCGCCCCCGCGCCGGCCCAGACGACCTCGCCGGTGGTCGTCAGCTCGTCCAGCAGGGCCGGGGTGTAGCCGCTCACCCGGCTCGGGAGGATCAGCTTCTCCAGGGCCGACGCCGGAACGGGCGCACCCTGCAACTGCTCGACGGCGCGGGCCAGTCCGTCGATCCCGTGCAGGCTGTTGTGGCCCAGATGCTGCCATTGCGGAAGGAAACCGGCGAGCGCGGCGGGCGGGACGGGTTCCAGTTCGTGGCGGAGCGCGGCGAGCGAGCGTCGGCGCAGCCGGCGCAGAACGGTGGCATCGCACCACTCCTGGCCGATTCCGGCGGGGTGGAACTCGCCCTGGACGATCCGGCCGGTGGCGGCCAGCCGCTGGAGGGCGCCGTCCGTGACGGCGGCGCCGAGACCGAAGCGGGCGGCGGCCCCGGCGGAGGTGAACGGGCCGTGCGTACGGGCGAATCGGGCGAGGAGGTCGCCGAGGGGATCCTTGACCGGCTCGGTGAACGCCTCCGGGACGCCGACCGGGAGGGCGGTGCCCAGGGCGTCGCGCAGGCGTCCGGCATCCTCGATCGCCGCCCAGTGGTCCGCTCCGCCGATCCTGACCCGGATGGCGCGGCGCGCGGTCGACAGCTCCGTGGCCCACCCCGGCCCGGCACCCCGCTCGGTCAACTCGGCGTCGGTGAGCGGCCCGAGGACGCGGAGGGCGTCGGCGAGCCCTTCGACATCCTTGACCCGACGGTCGTCGGTCAGCCACTGGAGCTCCCGCTCCAGCTCGGTCAGGACGTCCGCGTCGAGCAACTCGCGCAGCTCCGCCTGGCCGAGGAGCTCCGCCAGCAGATGGGAGTCGAGGGAGAGGGCCGCGGCCCGCCGTTCGGCGAGCGGCGAGTCGCCCTCGTACAGGAACTGGGCGACGTAACCGAAAAGAAGCGAGCGGGCGAACGGAGAGGGCTCCGGAGTGGTCACCTCGACCAGCCGGACCCGGCGTGCTTCGAGGTCGCCCATCAGTTCCGTCAGCCCCGGAACGTCGAAGACGTCCTGGAGGCATTCGCGGACCGCTTCCAGGACGATCGGGAACGAGCCGAACTCCGAGGCGACCTGGAGCAGTTGCGCGGCACGCTGGCGCTGTTGCCAGAGCGGGGTGCGCTTGCCGGGGCTGCGGCGAGGCAGCAGCAGGGCACGGGCCGCGCACTCGCGGAACCGCGATGCGAAGAGCGCCGAACCGCCGACCTGGTCCGTGACGATCTGGCCGATCTCACCCTGATCGAACGTCACGTCCGCAGCACCGACGGGTGGTTGCTCGCTGTCGTGCAACAGGCCCGGCAACGGGGACGGGGAGCCGGACGGGTCCTGGGCGGTGTCGAGGTCGAGGTCGAGGAGGTCCAGACCCATCAGATCGGCGTCGGGCAGCCGCAGCACGATGCCGTCGTCGGCATGCATCACCTGGGCGTCCATGCCGTACCGCTCGGCCAGGCGGGCGCCCAGCGCCAGTGCCCACGGCGCATGCACCTGCGCGCCGAACGGGGAGTGGACGACGACCCGCCAGTCGCCCAGTTCGTCGCGGAACCGCTCGACGAGGATGGTCCGGTCGTCGGGGACGTGACCACAGGCGCGACGCTGCTCCTCGATGTACGACAGGGTGTTGTCCGCGGCCCAGGCGTCGAGCCCGGCAGCGAGCAGGCGCAGCCGGGCGTCCTCCGGCGGCATCCCGCCGATCTCCCGGAGGAACGCGCCCAGCGCCCGTCCCAGCTCCAGCGGGCGGCCCAGCTGGTCGCCCTTCCAGAACGGCAGCCTGCCGGGAACCCCGGGGGCGGGCGACACGAGGACCCGGTCGCGGGTGATGTCCTCGATCCGCCAGGAGGTGGTGCCCAGCGTGAAGACGTCGCCGACCCGGGACTCGTACACCATCTCCTCGTCCAGCTCACCGACCCGGCCACCGCCCTTCTTGGGGTCGGCCCCCGCGAGGAAGACCCCGAACAGCCCGCGGTCGGGAATGGTCCCCCCGGAGGTCACGGCCAGCCGCTGGGCACCCGGGCGGCCCGTGACCGTACCGGCGATCCGGTCCCAGACCACACGGGGACGCAGCTCGGCGAAGGCGTCGGACGGATAGCGGCCGGCGAGCATGTCCAGCACTGCCGTGAACGCCGACTCCGGCAGCGAGGCGAAGGGCGCGGCACGGCGGATCACGGCCAGCAGGTCGTCCACCTGCCAGCTGTCCAGGGAGACCATCGCGACGAGCTGCTGGGCCAGCACGTCCAGGGGGTTGGACGGGATCCGCAGCGCCTCGATGGAGCTCTCGCGCATCCGCTCGGTGACCACGGCCGCCTGCACCAGATCGCCCCGGTACTTGGGGAAGACCACCCCGGTGGAGATTGCGCCGACCTGATGTCCGGCCCGGCCGACGCGCTGCAGCCCGGAGGCGACCGACGGAGGCGACTCCACCTGGATCACGAGGTCGACCGCCCCCATGTCGATGCCCAGCTCCAGACTGGAGGTGGCCACCACGGCCGGCAGCCGGCCCGCCTTGAGGTCTTCCTCGACCTGGGCTCGCTGTTCCTTGGAGACCGAACCGTGGTGGGCGCGGGCCAGCAACGCGGGAGCACCCTTCGCCGCGCCGGACTGGGCCATGATCTCGGCGGGGGAGTGCGCCTCCGGCAGCCGCCGCACGGAACCGCCCTCCCCGGGCGGGGCGCCGGTGGCCCCGAGGACGGTGCCGGTGGCCCGCTCGTACGCGATCTCGTTGAGACGGTTGCACAGGCGTTCCGCCAGACGGCGGGAGTTGGCGAAGACGATCGTGGACCGATGTTCCTGGACGAGATCGACGATGCGTTCCTCTACATGGGGCCAGATCGACGGCTTGTCCGCCCGGCCCGCCCCGTCCGCGTCGGACACGGGGGAGCCGCCGAGCTCGCCCAGGTCCTCGACGGGAACGACCACCGACAGATCGAACCGCTTGGTGGAGGGCGGCTGGACGATCTCGACCCTCCGCCGGGGTGAGAGGAAACGCGCCACCTCGTCGACCGGCCGGACCGTGGCCGACAGGCCGATGCGACGCGCGGGTGCGGGCAGCAGTTCGTCGAGCCGCTCCAGGGAGAGGGCGAGATGGGCGCCCCGCTTCGTGCCCGCCACGGCGTGCACCTCGTCGAGGATGACCGTCTCGACACCGGAGAGCGCCTCGCGGGCCGACGACGTCAGCATCAGGAACAGCGATTCCGGCGTGGTGATCAGGATGTCCGGCGGGCGGGTCGCCATGGAGCGGCGCTCGGCGGGCGGGGTGTCGCCCGAGCGGATGCCCACCCGGACGGCGGGCTCGGGCTGCCCGAGCCGCACCGACTCCTGGCGGATGCCGGTCAGCGGTGAGCGCAGATTGCGCTCGACGTCGACCGCGAGGGCCTTCAGGGGGGACACGTAGAGCACGCGGCAGCGCTTCTTCGCGTCGGCCGGGGGCGGCACGGACGCCAGCCCGTCCAGCGCGGCGAGGAACGCCGCCAGGGTCTTGCCGGAACCGGTCGGTGCGACGACCAGCACGTCCGACCCCTCGGCGATCGCGCGCCAGGCACCTTCCTGCGCGGCCGTGGGCGCGCTGAAGGCTCCCGTGAACCAGCCGCGGGTCGCGGGGGAGAACGAGTCGAGCACGGAACCGGCCATGTCCCCCATCGTGCACCCCACCACTGACAACGGGCCGTGACGGCCGTGGCCGACCGTGCCCGGCAGCCCGCGAGCGTTCCGGGCATCGGACGGTCGACCGCCGACGACCGCCCCGCCACCTGCGAGAATTCGTCCATGGGCGTGATACCGGAGCCGGGAGCGGGGGAGTGGGCGAGGCACTGGCAGTACGCGGAGCTGCCCGACCTCGATCTGCTGCGCGCCCGGTACGTGCGCCATGCCTTTCCGCGCCACAGCCACGAGGGCTACGTCTTCGGCACCATCACCCACGGAGTGGAGGACGTGGGGCTGCCGGGCGGCACCGTCCACGCGGGTCCCGGCGTCGTCGTCATGATCAACCCGGAGGTGCCGCACACCGCCCGGGCGGGTGTCCCGGAGGGCTGGGTGTACGCCACGCTGTACCCGTCCGCGCAGGTGATCAACGACATCGCGGCCGAGACGACGAGCCTGCGCGGCACCGTCGGCTTCACCGAGACAGGCGTCGTGGACCCGTACGCGGCCCGGCTGATCGGCGAGGTGCACCGCGCGGCCGAGGAGGGCAACGCGCTCGCCGCGGACACCGTGCTGCGCGTCATGGTCGCGCGGCTGCTCGGCCGGCACGGCGGCGTGCTGCCCACGCGCGCGCCCCGCTCGGCCGGTGCGCTTCACGCGACGCGTGCCCGGGCCGTGCTGGAGGACCGGATGACCCGCCCGCCCACTCTGGACGCACTGGCCGCGGAACTCGGCACCGGTCCGTTCGCGCTGCTGAGGGCCTTCAAGAAGCAGTACGGGATGCCGCCCCACGCCTGGCTCACCGATGCCCGGGTGCGGGCCGCGCGCCGGTTGCTGGACGCGGGGAGACCGCCCGCGGAGGTGGCCGCCGAGGTGGGCTTCACCGATCAGCCGCACCTCAACCGTCATTTCACCCGGATCGTGGGAGTGCCCCCGGGCGCGTATCAGCGCGAACGTGCAGGAACGTACAAGACCGGTCCCGATCCGGGCACGTAGCGTTCCGGACGTGGCAGAACAGATAGCACTCCCAGAAGGCCACGGTGAAGCGGCCGGGACGAGCACCCATGCGTCCGATCCGAGGGCGCGCACGACCGGGCCGGAGCCGGATGCCGTTGGCATGAGGGCGGATGTGACCGGTTCGAGGTCGGATGCGGCCGGTTCGACGGCGGACGTGACCGGGCCGAAGCCGGACGCGGCCGTCGTACGTGACGCGCTCGGTGTCGGGACGGCGGTCGGGCTCTCCGGGTTCGCCTTCGGCGTGACCGCGGCCGGTTCCGGGCTGAGCCTGCTGCAGACCTGCGCGCTCAGTCTCGCCGTCTTCACCGGCGCCTCGCAGTTCGCCCTCGTGGGGGCCCTCGCGGCGGGAGGCAATCCGTACACCGCGGCCGCCGGAGCCTTCTTCCTAGGCGTCCGCAACTCGTTCTACGGCCTGCGGCTGTCGCAGCTCCTCGCGCTCCCGCGCGCGCTGCGGCCCTTCGCCGCCCAGTGGGTCATCGACGAGACGACCGCCGTGACCCTGTCGCAGCCCACCCGGCGGGCCGCGAGGATCGGCTTCGCCGTCACCGGGCTCAGCCTCTATGTGCTGTGGAACCTGACGACACTGCTGGGCGCCCTCGGCGCCGAGGCACTGGGAGACACCGATGCCTGGGGACTGGACGCGGCATCACCGGCGGTCTTCCTCGCCCTTCTCGCACCGATGCTGAAGAGCACGACGGAGCGCGTCACCGCCGCGCTCGCGGTCCTGCTCGCGCTCGGGCTGCTGCCCGTACTGCCCGCGGGCGTCCCCGTCCTGCTGTCCGCGCTCGCCGCGCCCGTGGTCCTCTTCCTGCGCGGACGTGGGAACGGAGGGCCCTCCCGGGGACGCGGCAAGGGCACGACCCGGGGTACGGCCATGACGGAGGCGGGCCGATGAACGTCTGGATCGCCATCGCGCTGACCGCCGTCGGCTGCTACCTGGCCAAACTGCTCGGCCTGCTGGTGCCCGCAGGGGTGCTGGAGCGCCCGCTCACCCGGCGGCTCGCCGCACTCCTGCCCGTGGCGCTCCTGGCCGCCCTCACCGCACAGCAGACGTTCGGCGACGGCCGGGGCCTGACCCTGGACGCCAGGGGCGCGGGGCTCGCGGCAGCGGCGCTCGCCCTGGCGCTGCGCGCTCCCTTTCTCGTGGTGGTGGGCACCGCCGTGGTCGTCACGGCGCTGGTACGCGCCCTCGCCCCGGCACTCTGGTGACAGCCGCGCGAGCGACGACCCGACCGACGGGGCACTCGTGAGCGACGGACGAGCCGGAGCGACGGTCGGGCCATGCGCGACGGGTGGGACATGCGCGACGGTCGGGGTGTGCCGGGCCGCGTGGCGTCCCGCGTGGGGTGTACCGCGGCGACACCTGGGCGTTCTCAGCCGATGTCGCGTCCGTGGGCCCGCAGGGTCAGGAGTGCCTTGAGGGTCACGAGGGGCCGCCCCTCCAGGGCCGTCCCCGGGGCCCACCGGCGCCAGTTCACCGGCCAGCCGCCGTCCGCCTGCTGCTCGGCTGCGAGATGGTCGAGCGAGCGTTCCAGCTCCTCGTCGGTGAACCAGGCCCGCGCCAGCGAATCGGGCGTCCGGGCGTAGTCGTACGGGAAGTGCTGCTCGCCCGGCGCGTACCCGGCCGCCACCGGGTACTCCGCACACCGCTCCGGGTTCAGCACGACGAGTCGTTGTTCCCGCACCAGCCGCCCCAGCCGGTCGGCCGCCGCCTCGGCACGGGCCCGGTCCGGGGCGCCGTCCAGGAAGGCGAGCGCCGCCTCGATCTCGTACGGATGCGACCGGTCCAGGGCCTCGACCGCCGACCAGCAGAAATCCGTGGCCCGGAACAGCCAGGCGTGCCACACCGCGTTGCGGTGCAGGAGCCCGACCACGGGGCCGGTGGCCAGCAGCTCCGCGGGCGGATCGTCGACGATCGGGATGAACGGCGCGGCCGGGTAGCCGCGCTGTGCCGGCAGCAGGGCGGGCAGCGCCCCCTCCTTGGTCGACACATCGGTCAGGAAACGGCAGATCCGTTCCACCCGTGGCCCGCCGCAGCGGCCGATCGAGTCGAGGACGTTGAGGGCGTGCGCGGTGTGCAGCGGCTGACTGACGGGTCCGCGCAGATCCGGTTCGAGCGCGTGCCCGTATCCGCCGTCCTCGTTCAGGTAGGCGGTGAGCGCGGTCTCCACGGCGTCCGCGCTTCCTCCCAGGAAGTGATGGGCGAACCGCCGCTGTTCCAGGACACGGGCCGTGAGCCAGATGAACTGCTCGGCACGGTTGAGGGGACTTGTTCCGGTTCCAGCCATGGACCGACCGTAGGGTGGTAAGCGCTCTCGGCAAGCCGTAGCGGGCGGGCTGCACCCTCAGGAGCGGGATACTGAGGTCATGCGGTTGACGATTTTCTGGGAACGGATGGCGGACCACTTCGGCGCGGGGTACGCCGACTCCTTCGCACGCGATCACGTGATGGCCGAACTCGACGGGCAGACGGTGCACCAGGCGCTGGCTGCCGGCTGGGAGACGAAGGACGTCTGGCGAGGGGTCTGCGCGGCGGTCGGCATCCCCGCCGACAAGCGCTGATCCCTCCTCGTCAGGCGCTGGACCTGTGCCGTTGCGCGGGGCGGACCGCCGTTTGTCACCGTGGTGGGTGAGACTGGAGCGGTGCCATCTGCAGACGAGACAGCCCAGACAACCCAGACAGTCGCCACGGCCCCGACGGCTCAGCCCCAGGCGCCTCACACCGGGACCGCTCCGTCGGACCCGTCGGTGGCGACGGCCGGCCACCGGTCGACGACCCGTATGCCTGTGTGGCTGCCGCGCGCCATGGTGCTCGCCCTGGCGCTCTACGCCTGCTTCCGGCTCGGCAGCTGGGCCTTCGACCAACTCGTCGGGTTGCTGATCAATGTACTGATCGCGTTCTTCCTGGCGCTCGCCATCGAGCCCGCGGTGAGCCGCATGTCCGCTCGTGGAATGCGCCGTGGCGTCGCCACCTTCCTGGTCTTCCTCGCCGTGTTGATAGCCTCCACCGGCTTCGTCGTGCTGCTCGGCTCGATGCTCGCCGGCCAGATCGTCGACATGGTCGAGGAGTTCCCGAAGTACCTGGACTCGGTGATCAACTGGGTCAACCAGAACTTCCACACCGAGCTGTCCCGGGTCGAGGTCCAGGACAGCCTGCTGCACTCCGACTGGTTGCAGAAGTACGTCCAGAACAGCGCGAGCGGAGTGCTCGACGTCTCCACCACCGTGCTCGGCGGGCTCTTCCGTCTCCTGACGGTCTTCCTGTTCTCGTTCTACTTCGCCGCCGACGGCCCCAGGCTGCGGCGCGCCCTGTGCTCGGTCCTGCCGCCCGCCAGACAGGCGGAGGTCCTGCGGGCCTGGGAGATCGCGGTCGACAAGACGGGCGGCTACCTCTACTCGCGCGGCCTGATGGCACTCGTCTCCGGGATCGCGCACTACATCGTGCTGGTGATCCTCGGCGTTCCCTACGCGTCGGCGCTCGCCATCTGGGTCGGCCTGGTCTCCCAGTTCATACCCACGATCGGCACGTATCTGGCGGGAGCCCTGCCGATGCTGATCGCGTTCACCGTGGACCCCTGGTACGCGGTGTGGGTGCTCGGCTTCGTCGTGGTCTACCAGCAGTTCGAGAACTACGGCCTGCAGCCCAAGCTCACCTCCAAGACCGTCGACATCCATCCGGCCGTCGCGTTCGGATCGGTCATCGCGGGTACGGCGCTGATGGGCGCGGTGGGCGCGTTGATCGCGATTCCGGCCGTGGCCACCCTCCAGGCATTCCTCGGCGCCTATGTGAAGCGGTACGACGTGACGGACGACCCCCGGGTGCACGGCTCCCGCCGGCGACGCGGTGAGGCGCCGCTCACCCGGCTGCGCCGCTTCTGGCGGACGGACGGGAACGACGCGGGCCGCGACGGCCGGGCCGGTGCTGGGGAGGCGGAGAGTCCGGAGAGCGCCTGACCGGGGAAGGGGGGCCGGAAGGTCCGGGGGTGCCCCCGGGATGCGTGACGGTGCGGCCCCGCGGGCGCCCGGCGGTCCCGGCCGGGCACCTCCCCTGGATCGCGGCGAGCCGCGGAAGCCCGAAGCACTCGTCAGCCATGCGCCGAACGTATGCGGAGCTGTGCCCGGACAGCTAGTGCCGTGGCCGGCAAGGTTTGCCCGGAAGGAGCGGCGTCCGGTGCGTGCGATCGCAAGGCGGAGGATCGCCCTCGTACGGGACGTACTCGGGTGATGCGACAACGTGGCGAGGTGCCGTGCCGGGCGTCGCGAGCCGGTGAACCTTTCCGGTCGCAGCACTGGGGGAACGGCACCGGCAGCACCGTCAGTGGATCGCCTGCCCAGCCTGCCCGGGCCGCAGGGGTGCCCGGTGGTCCGCGACCCGACCGCGGAAGTTCCGCGCCGACCGGCCCTCGACGGCAGGGGCGGGGCACGATGACGAAGGGCGGTCACAGGAGGTGGCCTGGTCCGGCGCGGTGCGCTTGACACTGAAATCGAACATCCATTCTCATGGGATTCCGGCCGGGTTTTCCCGGGCCCGACCGTGGAGTTATCCACAGGCCGGGAGGACGTCGAGGCCCATTGTCAGTGGCAGGGGTTAGCGTCTTTGACGTGAAGCGATCGACACAAGCAAATCGGGTGGAACCCATGGCAGGAACCGACCGCGAGAAGGCGCTGGACGCCGCGCTCGCACAGATTGAACGGCAATTCGGCAAGGGCGCGGTCATGCGCCTCGGCGAGCGGCCGAACGAGCCCGTCGAGGTGATCCCCACCGGGTCCACCGCTCTCGACGTGGCCCTTGGCGTCGGTGGTCTGCCGCGCGGCCGTGTGGTGGAGGTGTACGGGCCGGAGTCCTCCGGCAAGACGACGCTGACCCTGCACGCCGTGGCGAACGCGCAGAAGCAGGGCGGCTCGGTGGCCTTCATCGACGCGGAGCACGCCCTCGACCCCGAGTACGCGAAGAAGCTCGGCGTCGACATCGACAACCTCATCCTGTCCCAGCCGGACAACGGTGAGCAGGCGCTCGAGATCGTGGACATGCTGGTCCGCTCCGGCGCCCTCGACCTGATCGTCATCGACTCCGTCGCCGCGCTCGTGCCGCGCGCCGAGATCGAGGGCGAGATGGGCGACTCGCACGTGGGTCTCCAGGCCCGTCTGATGAGCCAGGCGCTCCGCAAGATCACCAGCGCGCTCAATCAGTCCAAGACCACGGCGATCTTCATCAACCAGCTGCGCGAGAAGATCGGCGTGATGTTCGGCTCTCCCGAGACCACGACCGGTGGCCGGGCGCTGAAGTTCTACGCCTCGGTGCGCCTCGACATCCGCAGGATCGAGACGCTGAAGGACGGCACCGAGGCCGTCGGCAACCGCACCCGCGTCAAGGTCGTGAAGAACAAGGTCTCGCCGCCCTTCAAGCAGGCCGAGTTCGACATCCTCTACGGGCAGGGCATCAGCCGCGAGGGTGGTCTGATCGACATGGGTGTGGAGCACGGCTTCGTCCGCAAGGCCGGTGCCTGGTACACCTACGAGGGCGACCAGCTCGGCCAGGGCAAGGAGAACGCCCGTAACTTCCTCAAGGACAACCCCGACCTCGCCAATGAGATCGAGAAGAAGATCCTCGAGAAGCTGGGTGTCGGCGTCAGGGCGGAGGACAACGCCGCCGAGACCGGCGCGGGAGGCGGCGCCGCGGCTCCGGCGGAGAGCGCGAAGTCGGTGCCCGCTCCGGCCGGCAAGACCAAGCCTGCCAAGGCCGCTGCAGCCAAGAGCTGACCCATGACGCGTCGTACGGAGTGGCCGGTCGGTGCCACGGACCCGGGCGCCGGCCCATGTTCCGGGTTCGCCGCCGGGCATCTCGCCGAGTCCGGGTGCGAGGACGAGCACGGGTACGAAAGCGCGTACGGGCCGGAGGCCGGGGACGGCCATGGTCCGGGCCCGGGTCCCGGTTCGGCCTCGGGTTCCGGCGAGGGGGCGGGGCGTCGTGCCCGCTCCCGTTCCAGAAGCAGCGGTTCCCCCTCCTCGTCGAGGGCCGAGAAGGGGGAACCGCGAGATCCGGTCGAGCAGGCCCGCAACATATGCCTGCGGTTGCTCACCGGGACCCCGCGCACCCGGAAGCAGCTCGCGGATGCCCTGCGCAAGCGGGAGATCCCGGACGAGGCGGCCGAGCAGGTGCTGTCCCGCTTCGAGGACGTGGGGCTGATCGACGACGCCGCCTTCGCGGATGCCTGGGTGGAGTCCCGGCACCACGGTCGGGGGCTCGCCCGCCGGGCGCTCGTCCGTGAGCTGCGCACCAAGGGGGTGGATTCGGCCGTGATCGACGAGGCGGTCGGGCAGCTCGACGCGGAGCAGGAGGAGGCGACGGCCCGTGAACTGGTGGCGCGCAAACTGCGTTCCACTCGCGGGCTGGACCGTGACAGACGGCTGCGTCGCCTCGCGGGCATGCTCGCTCGCAAGGGGTACGGGGAAGGTATGGCGCTGCGCGTGGTGCGTCAGGCGCTGGAGGAGGAGGGGGAGGACACGGAGGGGCTGGACGAGCCGTTCTGATCGACGCCGGACGGTGGTGGGTGATGTGGCGGTTCCGAGAGGTTCGCATGTGACGGCGGCCGGCGGTTGAGGCGCGCAGGGTGCCGACAGCGGGGCACCGGAAGAGGCGTGTGGCCACTGCGGCGCTCCGGTGTGTCGGCACCACGGCGCGGCGGTTGCCGAACGGGCGGAGGTCGTCCCGTCAGACCTCGGCCCGCGTGACCTGGGCGCTCTGCGCGTCCTGGGGGAGCTGTGCGGTCCGTGTGGCTGTGGCGTGCCCGGGGGTGGCTTCGCCTCCGGTGCGGGGGACGGCACGGGCGGCCGGGATGACACCGGCGATGAGCGCGGCGACGAGCGCGATGCCGCAGCCGATGACCAGGCCGGAGCGGAAGCCGCTCTCGGAGGTGAAGGTGTGGCCGCCCATGGTGACGGTCATCTGCGAGAGGACCACGCCCATCACGGCGGCCCCGACCGAGGTGCCCAGTGAACGCATGAGGGCGTTGAAGCCGTTGGCGGCGGCGGTCTCGGCGAGCGGGACCGAGCTCATGATCAGCGCGGGCATCGAGCCGTACGCGAGCCCCACGCCGCTGTTGATGACCACGAGGGCGAGCATGAGGCCCCATGCGGAGCCCATGAGCACGAGCGACAGGCCATACCCGACGGCCAGTACCAGAACGCCGCAGATCAGGGTGAACTTCGGGCCACGGGCGTCGGTGAGCTTCCCGCCGAACGGCGAGACGATCATCATCATGATGCCTCCGGGTGCCATCCACAGGCCGGCGGCGAGCATCGACTGGCCCAGTCCGTAGCCGGTGGCCTCCGGGAACTGGAGCAACTGCGGCACGACCAGCATGCTCGCGTACATGCCGAAGCCGACGAAGACGGAGGCGACGTTGGTGAGCAGCACACGCGGGCGGGCCGTGGTGCGCAGGTCGACCAACGGATCCCTGGTGCGCAGCTCCCAGGCGCCCCAGGCGGGCAGGATCACGACCGCCGCGGCGAACAGTCCGAGGGTGGTCGCGGAGGTCCAGCCCCAGTCGGCGCCCTTCGACACGGCGAGCAGCAGGCAGACCAGTCCGGCGGCGAGCCCGACCGCCCCGGGGACGTCGAAGCGCTGACCCCTGGCCCCTGCGGGGACCTCGGGGATGAGGAACCAGATCGCCGCGCCGATCAGTACGGCCAGGAGGGTGGAGCCCCAGAACAGCACCCGCCAGTCGGCGTACTGGGCCACCGCCGCCGCGATCGGCAGACCGAGCCCGCCGCCGATCCCCATGGAGGCGCTCACCAGCGCGATGGAGGAGCTGAGCTTCTCCGCGGGGACCACGTCGCGCAGCAGGGCGATGCCGAGCGGCACCATGCCCATGCCCATCCCCTGCAGCCCGCGTCCGATGATCATCGGTACGACGGAGGTGGCGAGGGCGCACACCAGTGAGCCGGCCGCCAGCGGTACGGAGCACGCGAGGAGCATGCGGCGCTTGCCGATCAGATCGCCGAGCCGTCCGGAGATCGGTACGCAGATCGCTCCCGCCAGCAGGGTGACGGTGATCACCCATGCCGCGTTCGACGACGTGGTGTGCAGGATCTCGGGCAGCTCCGCGATGAGCGGTGTGACCAGGGTCTGCATGATCGCGGCGGTGATGCCGGCGAGGGCCAGCGTGGCGACCACACCACCGGTGCGGGCCGTGGGCTGGGGGGCGTCCATTCGGGACTCCAGGAAGTGAGGGGCCGCCGGGCTCGATCCGCTCGCCGGGGCCATAAGTAAACATCTGCTTACATAGACGCTAGAGCAGGCCCGGGCGTGTGGTCAACATTTGTTTACATGGCGGTGGACGTACCGTTCGGGTGGAGAGAGGACAGCAATGAGAGCCAGCAGTTCCCCGGACGACCCGTCGCCCGAGTCGTCGACGACCGGTCCCGCGCCGTCCGCGGCGACCACCGGTCCTGCGTCGTCCGCCGGCGCCACGCCCCCGGCTGCGACGGCCGGTACGCCGCAGACAGTCCGGCGGGGCACCGGCGCCAGGACCCGTGCGCTCCTGCTCGAATCGGCCCGTCGCCGCTTCGCGCACGACGGATACGCGGCCACCACCGTGCGCGACATCGCCGACGACGCCGGTGTCAACGTCGCGCTCATCAACCGCTACTTCCGGTCCAAGGAAGGTCTCTTCGAAGCCTGTCTGAAGGCGGTCATCGGCGAACTCTCCCGCGAGGCGGGCACGGTCGCCGACCTGGGACAGATCCCGGAGGTCATCAGCGGTCACACCGCGGGTGTGCTCGCCTCGGACGCTCCCAGGGACGCGCTCCTCCTGCTACTGCGTTCCTCCGGTGACGAGCGCACCGAGCGGATGCGCACCGGCCTGCTGCGAACGTTCAGCGAGCGGCTCGCCTCGGCGGCCGGATGGCGGCCCGACGCCCCCGGCGGCGACCAACTGCTCCTGCGCGCGCAACTGGTGCTGTCCGTGGCCTTCGGCATCACGGTGCTGCGTGCCTCCCGCGGCCTGGAGCCGCTCGCGTCGGCCACCGAGAAGGACCTCGGAGACCCGCTGCGCGATGTGGTCGACGCCCTGCTCGCCCCGGGCGGCACCGGGGCGTGACGCAGCGGCTGTGCCGGGACACGGCTCCGTTTCCCGGCCGTCGTCGTGGACCTGGCGCCTTCACTGACCGGCACGGGCGGCGCGGGCGATGGTGGCGTCGACCAGGGCGAGTGCCTCCTCGGCGGTACGGCCGGGGTGGCGGTTCCACGGACCGATCAGACCGGTCCAGCCCCGGGAGCGGAGCTCGGTGACGAGCCACGCGCCCGCCCGGTCCACGGTGTCCAGGGAGCCGTAGCCCAGACGGTGTGCGGTGAGGAGGGCGCCGCAGACGCACCGTGCCCCGCGGGCGTTGCGGAGTTTGTAGGGCGTGTTCTGCCAGCCCCACTCGGTCAGGATCCTTCGCGCGTGGGCGAGATGAGTGGAGGGCCGCACATCGGGCTGTCCGATGCGGCGCCAGGAGTGCAGCCGGTCGGGGAGGATCGCGCCCAGCCGCCCGGGAAGGGGCCGCTCGCGCGGTGCGGCGGCGGGCAGGGCCCGGACGGATTCGGCGATGAGCCGGTCGACGGGTACGGACAGCAGGGCGCGCCAGTCCGTCGGTCCAGGTCCCGGCGCCTGCTCCGCGGCCCCGGGGGAGGGCAGGGGCACCGGCTCGGAAGCCGTGAGGTCCCAGCCGGAGACGATCTGCCGCCATGCCTCGGTGTCGTACAGACGAACGACCTGGGCATCGAGCAGATCGGGGGTCGGGGCGGGAGCGGGGGCGGTGGGGAAGGGGGTCGGCATGGGCGCGGTGCCTCCGTCACGTCGTTCTCGGCGTTGAGCCGAATGTCCGCCGTGAGCGGAGATCGCTCCACCGGGGTGCGGCGTTCGGGTGTTTCGCGACGGATTCGAGGGACGGACGAGGGATACGGAGCTGCCGCCCGTGACGTGGGGGACCGGACGATTCGGACGGTTCCGGACCCACGCGGCGCACGTACACGGCGCCGGTGGTGATCGTGATTCCGCCCCCGTGTGCCAGTCCGCGTCGCCCGTGCCCGTCACACATCCACGGGAAGCCCCGCCGCGCGCCAGGCCTGGAAGCCGCCGATCAGGTCCGTCGCCCGGTGCAGCCCGAGCTGCCGCAGGGACGCGACGGCGAGACTCGACGCGTAGCCCTCGTCGCAGACCACCACGATCCGCAGGTCGTGGCCCACCGCCTCCGGCAGTCGGTGGCTTCCCCACGGGTCCAGCCGCCACTCCAGTTCATTGCGTTCGACGACCAGTGCTCCGGGGATCAACCCGTCCCGCTCCCGCAGTTGTGCGTAGCGGATGTCGACGAGCAGTGCCCCGTCCCCGGCCGCGGCGGCGGCCTCCCGCGGACCCACCCTGACGAACCCGGACCGGACACGTTCCAGCAGTTCATCGACGCCGACGGGTCCCGACCCGCTCGTGCGATCGACCGGTTCCGACCCGCTCGTGCGGCCAATCGGTTCCGACCCGCTCGTGCGGCCGACCGGTTCGGATCCGGCCGCGCGCCTGTGGCTCACTGCCAGTCCTCCGGCCGTTCCACCTGTTCGAGGCGGAGCACGGAACCGTTTCGGCTGTAGCGCCGGATCCGGGGCAGCGGTGGGAAGTACGCGTGGACGGAGACGGCATGCTCCGTGGCGGACTCGTTCAGCACCTCGTGGACGTGGTGACGGCCGAAGGTCCTGCCCCGACCGGCGGTCAGCACACGGGAACGGTCGATGCCGTCGGTGAGCTCCAGGGTCTTCCAGCCGTCGGTGGGCAGCCGGGCGGCGAGCGAGTACTCCTTGAGGGTGCCGGTCGCGGTGGTGAATGCGCCGATCGAGTCGGCGTGGTCGTGCCAGCCGGTGCCGCTGCCCGGTGGCCAGCCGATCAGCCACGCCTCACTGCCGCCGGGGCCGTCGAGCGGGAGCCAGGTGCGCCCTTCGGGGTCGAGGGGGAGCGAGGCGACGATGCGGGGGTCGGCGGCCGCCCGGCGGACGAAGTCGAGCAGTTCGGCGGACGACGGACCGGAACCGGTCGTCGGCCCGGAGACGGCACCCGGACCGGTGGCCGTCGTAACGGAACCCGTGCGGGCCGACGAGCCGGAAACGGACTCGGTACCGGTGGAGGCGGGCAGGGGTGCGGAGGGTGTGGAAGGAGCAGACAAGGAGAGCCGTCCTGAAGGTTCGCGCGGGCGCACGCCGTACGGAAGAGCGCACGGCGCGGCAGGAGAGGGGCGAGTCAGCAGGACGGGCGACACATGCAGCCCGCATAGCGGACGAGGTCCATATGGACCCTCCGCCACAGGCGCACATCGGTGTCGGTCACGTTCCGGAGTACACCACGCGGACCGGCAGCGGTCAATTGACGTCCACCGTCCGGTCGGAGCACTCGGTGGTGTGCACCGCCCCGCCGCGTACCGCGTCCGCCGCCGCGTGGAGCTCCCGGGGCCGCACTCCGCCGAACGATGCCACGAGATGACCGTCGGGCCTGATCAGCAGGACGGTGTGCGCCGATGCCCCCGGATAGCTCTCCGTCACCAGAAGTTCGCTCCGCACCGGCAGTGCGTCGACCGCCGTGGCGAGTCGGGGCATGACCCCCGCGGTCATCCAGTGCCGCCGTTCCCACACCCCGGTGCCGGGTGCCACCAGGAGCACCAGGAGGTTCCCCAGCCCCAGCCGCTCGCGCAGCCGTACGGTCGTTCCGTCGGGCGCCGTCACCCGCACATCGATGACCGGCGCACCGGGGGGCGTACCCACGGAGGTGTGCGCCTCGGCATGCGCGGGCGCAAGGGGCGAATGCGAGTACGAAGGGGGCGCGCCGAGGGGGCCCCGGCCCAGATGCCCGTCCATGAGCAAGGAGTCGTGCCCCCGTGCGCTCCCCGGGACCAGGGTCCGCAGTCCCCCGCCGCCGCGCAGGACCGGGAGTGACTGGTCGGCGGCCCGCAGCCGCGCGGCCACCGCGGCCCGCCGTTCCGCCTGATAGCTGTCGAGCAGCACGTCCGAGGCGCCCTGGTGCCAGGCGTGCGCCAGTTTCCAGGCGAGGTTCTCGGCGTCCCGCACCCCCTCGTCGAGCCCCTGGGTGCCCAGCGCGCCCAGCAGATGGGCGGCGTCCCCGGCCAGGAAGGCCCGGTCGGCCCGCCAGCGCAGGGCGAGCCGGTGGTGCAGCGTGTACACGCCGGTGTCCAGCAGTTCGTACGGCGGCGTCTCGCCGCACCAGCCGGCCAGGGTGTCCCGGATGCGGGTGATCAGGGCGTCCGGGGTGACCAGTTCGCCGCGCGGCGGCAGCAGCCAGTCCAGCCGCCAGACGCCGTCCGGGAGCGGACGCGCGGTCACCTCGGCGCCGCCGGTGCGCCACGGCGGCAGCCGGTGCAGCACGGCCTGCCCCGGCCAGGGGAGTTCGGTGCGCAGCGCGGCGACGGCATGGCGCTCCACCGCCGTGCGTCCCGGGAAGCGGATGTCGAGGAGCTTGCGCACGGTGGACCGGGCGCCGTCGCAGCCCACCACGTAACTCCCGCGCCACCACGTGGCGTTCGGCTCCCTGGTGTGCACCGTGACGCCGGTGGCGTCCTGTTCGAGCCGGTCGACCCGGCTGTACGGCACCACCCGTACGAGTTCCTGCGTGGCGACCGCGTCCCGCAGTCCGCGGGTCAGGGTGTGCTGCGGCAGGTGGACGGGGGAGGGGGGCGGCGGATCGTCGTCGGCGACGTCCTCGTCCCGGCCCCGGCCTTCGCCCGTGCCCAGGGGCAGTTCACGCACCAGTTGCCTGCGCCGCATGGACCGCCACCCGGACCACCGCGCGCCCTCGTGCCCAAGCGCCGTGCAGCCCAGCCGTTCGACCAGGTCAGCGGTGTCCTCGCGCAGGATCACGGTCCGAGCGGGGCGCGTCTCGTCCCGGCCCGGGTCCTCGTCGAGGAGAACGGAGGGCACACCCTGGGCGGCGAGGGCGAGCGACAGCGCCAGACCGACCGGTCCCGCGCCGACGACGATCACCGGGTCCACGGGGCAACTCCTCGGACCGGGGCGCTCGGTGCGGACACGGGCGGCAGAAAGGCACGGCCCGGCACCGTGACAGGGCATGGAGGAGGTGTGGCGGCGAAGGGTGCAGGGGGCGCGATCACAGAACGTATGCAACCTACTGCCGGTGCCCGCGTCAAGCGACGCCGGACGACGGCGAGGGGCGGTGGCTGATCAGCCACCGCCCCTCAGGCATACGATGCGACGAACCGTCAGACGGCGCGCCCGTCGTCGACGACGAGCGCCGGCTCACCGACGGTCTCCGGTGCGCCCCCCGGCGCGGTTCCCTTGCTCTTCTTGTTGCGCCGCAGCCACCGCTCCAGCCAGCTCGCGAACGAGGTGAGCGCGAAGTTCAGTGCCACGAAGATCACGGCAATGACGGTGAAGCACGCGATGGTGTTGGCGCCGTAGTTGGCGCTCATCGGACGGACCGACGCCAGCAGCTCGGGGAAGGTCATCATGGCGCCACCGAGCGCGGTGTCCTTCACGATGACGACGAGCTGGCTGACGATCGCCGGCAGCATGGCCGTCACCGCCTGTGGCAGCAGTACGAACACCATGACCTGGCCCTTGCGCATGCCGAGCGCCTTGGCCGCCTCCGCCTGACCCTTCGGCAGGGACTCGATGCCGGCCCGCACGATCTCGGCGAGCACGGAGAAGTTGTACAGCACCAGACCGGTCACCACGGCGTACAGCGGACGCACGTCGGTGTCGATGGTGGTGTACTCCGCGTACACCGCGTTCGCGACGATCATCAGGATCAGCACGGGCACGGCGCGGAAGAGCTCCACGACGAAGCCGGCCGGCATCCGCACCCAGCGGTGGTCCGACAGTCTGCCGATACCGAACAGGGCACCCAGCGGCAGCGCGATGATCAGGGCGAAGAACGCCGCTTTGAGCGTGTTCTGGAGACCGGGCCAGATGAACGTCTCCCACGGCTGGGAGCTGGTGAAGAAGGGCTCCCACTTGATCCAGTCGAGCTGGTGCTTCTCGGCCAGGCCGTCGTACACCCACCACGCCACGGCCGCGGCGCCCAGGACGAACAGCACCGTGTACAGGACGTTCCGCTGCTTGGCGCGCGGTCCCTGGGCGTCGTAGAGGACGGAACTCATCGCTTCACCGCCACCTTCTTGCTCACCCAGCCCAGGATCAGGCCGGTCGGGAGGGTCAGAACGACGAAGCCGAACGCGAAGACCAGCGAGATCAGGATCAGCTGGGCCTCGGCCTCGATCATGTCCTTCATCAGGTACGAGGCCTCGATGACACCGATCGCGGAGGCGACCGTGGTGTTCTTCGTCAGTGCGATCAGCACGTTGGACAGCGGGTTGACCACCGCACGGAACGCCTGGGGGAGGATGATCAGGCTCAGCACCTGCGTGAAGCTCAGTCCGAGCGCACGGGCCGCCTCCGCCTGGCCGACCGGCACCGTGTTGATGCCGGAGCGCAGCGCCTCGCACACGAAGGCCGCGGTGTAGGCGACCAGGGCGAGCACGGCCAGACGGAAGTTGACGTCTTCGGTGCCCACGGCACCGAGCTTGACGCCCAGCGTCGAGTACAGACCCAGGGACGAGAACAGAATGATCACGGTCAGCGGAATGTTCCGGACCACATTGACGTACGCGGTGGCGAAGCCGCGCATCAGGGGGACCGGGCTGACCCTCATGCCGGCCAGTAGCGTTCCCCATATGAGGGAGCCGAGGGCGGAGTAGACGGTGAGCTGCACCGTCACCCAGAAGGCCCCCAGCAGGTCGTAACCTTCAAGAAAGTCGAACACGATCTCCCGCGCTTCCGCGTGTCGGAGGGAGGGCTCGGCGCGCCGTCGTTCACGGACGGCGCGCCCGGTCAGCCCTGCTTCACTTGACGACGTTGCCGATCTTCGGGGCGGGCTCGTTCTTGTAGTTCGCCGGGCCGAAGTTGTCCTTCACGGCCTTGTCCCAGGAACCGTCCGAGACCATCTTGGTGAGCGCGTCGTCGATCTTCTTCTTGAGGTCGGCGTCGCCCTTCTTCAGGCCGATGCCGTAGTTCTCGTTGGTCATCTTGAAGCCGGCCAGCTTGAACTTGCCCTGGAACTCCTTCTGCGAGGCGTAGCCCGCCAGGATGGAGTCGTCGGTGGTCAGGGCGTCGATGACCTTGTTCTCCAGGCCGGTCAGGCACTCCGAGTAGCCGCCGTAGGTCTGGAGCTCCGCCTTCGGGGCCAGCTTGTCCTTGACGTTCTGTGCCGAGGTGGAACCGGCGACCGAGCACAGGTTCTTGCTGTTCAGGTCCTCCGGCGACTTGATCGAGTCGTCGTCGGCGCGGACCAGGATGTCCTGGTGCGCCAGCAGGTACGGGCCGGCGAAGTCGACCTTCTTCAGACGCTCGTCGTTGATCGAGTAGGTGGCGGCGATGAACTTCACATCACCGCGCTCGATCGCCGTCTCGCGGTCGGCGCTCTTGGTCTCCTTGAAGACGATGTCCTTGGCGTCGTAGCCGAGCTCCTTGGCGACGTACGTGGCGACGTCGACGTCGAAGCCGGTGTACTTGCCGTCCGGCGTCTTCAGCCCCAGACCGGGCTGGTCGATCTTGATGCCGATGGTGATCTTTCCGCTGCCCGAACCGGCCGAACCGCCGTCCTTCTTGTCGGAACCACAGGCGGTGGCGGTCAGGGCGAGAGCGAGCACGGCGGCCGAGGCGGCGGTGACCTTACGAAGCTGCATGATGACATTCCCTAAAGTTGACGCGATGCGGGTGACCGGCCGGTTCACGGACCGGCGGTGAGGAATCGATCGGCTCGGGCCGATCGATTCCGGTCGATCGGTTCCGATCAGTGGTGAAGGATCTTCGAGAGGAAGTCCTTGGCCCGGTCGCTGCGCGGGTTGCTGAAGAACTGGTCGGGCGTGGCCTCTTCGACGATCTTCCCGTCCGCCATGAAGACGACCCGGTTCGCGGCCGAACGCGCGAAGCCCATCTCGTGCGTGACCACGACCATCGTCATGCCCTCCCGGGCGAGCTGCTGCATGACGTCCAGCACCTCGTTGATCATCTCCGGGTCGAGCGCGGAGGTCGGCTCGTCGAAGAGGATCACCTTGGGATCCATCGCCAACGCCCGGGCGATGGCCACGCGTTGCTGCTGACCGCCGGAGAGCTGGGCCGGGTACTTGTCGGCCTGCGTCGCGACTCCCACCCGCTCCAGCAGCGAACGGGCCTTGTCCTCGGCGGCCTTCTTGTCGGTCTTGCGGACCTTTATCTGACCCAGCATCACGTTCTCGAGCACCGTCTTGTGCGCGAAGAGATTGAACGACTGGAAAACCATCCCGACATCGGCACGCAGCCGTGCCAGCTCCCGGCCCTCCTGCGGCAGCGGCTTGCCGTCGATCGAGATGTCGCCCGAGTCGATCGTCTCCAAGCGGTTGATCGTGCGGCACAGCGTGGACTTCCCGGACCCGGAGGGCCCGATGACGACCACGACCTCGCCGCGGGCGATGGTCAGGTCGATGTCCTGGAGCACATGCAGCGCGCCGAAGTGCTTGTTGACGTTGCTCAGTACGACAAGGTCGTTCGCCGCGGGTGCGGCGTCCTCGGCGCCCTTGGTCACTGAAACTCCGCTCATCGGCTTCTTGCTCCGTCCTCCTCGGTTGGGAAGGACCCTAGGGTTGCGGTGCGACCAGCGTCATCACATCTGAGCGAGAATTGAGGATAACGATCCGGTGGCGCCCGGACACGCCCTGTGACCAGGGATGCGGGCGGGACACCCCGGGCGTACCGGGTGGATAACAGATGGCCCGATGCGACGGGCGGGCTCTTGACTGGCGTACCGCTCATCGGAGTGGATGCCCTGGTACGCCATCACGTGAAACACCTCCGTACGGGGAAGTGACCAGAGGCGTACGAAACACGACACCGGGAGCGGCACGGGCTTCGCACGCGCGCCGCACGGACACCCGTGGCCGCGGGCATCCCGCGGCGACCGGCACCGCACCATCGCACCACGGAAGGAGGGCGCATGAGACTGCTGCTCGTCGAGGACGACAACCACGTCGCGGCCGCGCTCTCCGCGATACTCGCCCGGCACGGCTTCCAGGTCGTGCACGCACGCACCGGCGAGGACGCGCTCCAGGCGCTGCTGCCCGCGGACACGGAACCCTTCGGCGTGGTGCTCCTCGACCTCGGCCTGCCCGACCAGGACGGCTACGAGGTGTGCGGGAAGATCCGCAAGCGCACGTCCACACCGGTCATCATGGTGACCGCCCGCGCCGATGTCCGTTCGCGGATCCACGGCCTCAACCTCGGGGCCGACGACTACGTGGTCAAGCCGTACGACACCGGCGAACTCCTCGCCCGCATCCACGCCGTCAGCCGGCGCACGTCGGTCGGCGAGGACACCGTGTCCACACCGGTCGCCGCGCTGCGCCTGGGGAACGTCCGGATCGAGCTGCCGACCCGCCGGGTCAGTGTGGACGGTTCGGAGATCCAGCTCACCCGCAAGGAGTTCGATCTGCTCGCGCTGCTGGCCCAGCGGCCCGGTGTGGTCTTCCGCAGGGAGCAGATCATCAGCGAGGTGTGGCGCACGAGTTGGGAGGGCACGGGCCGCACGCTCGAAGTGCACGTCGCGTCCCTGCGTTCCAAGCTGCGGCTGCCCGCACTGATCGAGACGGTGCGCGGGGTGGGCTACCGCCTCGTCGACCCGGCCGCGTAGCGGCGGCGGAGACGAACAGAGGCCTACGTCCCAGGTGCGCACCCGGCTGCTTCCCCTTCTCATCGTGCTCATGGCGAGCGTGCTGCTCGCCCTCGGCTTCCCGCTGGCCGTGAGCGTGGCCAACGCCGAGCAGCAGCGCGTCGTCATCGACCGCATCGACGACGCCGCGCGGTTCGCCGCGCTCGCCCAGTTCGTCGCCGAACGCACTCCCGGCTACGAGGAGCGACGCGACACCCTGAGGGGCGAACTCGACACCTATGACTCGGTGTACGGCATCCACGCCGGCGTCCTCTACCGCGACGACAGCGCCATGGCCAAGGCCCCGGCGGACTGGCAGCTGCCCCTGGACGGGGAGGGGCGGGAGGCGTTCCAGGAGGCGCTCCTCGGGCGCCGCAGCCACGATCCGCAGCAGGTCTGGCCCTGGCAGCGGGGCAGGATCGTCATCGCCTCGCCCGTCGTACGGGACGGCGACGTCGTCGCCGTCGTGGTCATCGACTCGCCCACGTCCGAGATGCGCGCGCGCACGCTGCGCGGCTGGCTGCTGATCGCCGCGGGCGAGGCGATCGCCATGCTGGTGGCGGTCGGCGCCGCGATCAGACTCACCGGCTGGGTGCTGCTGCCGGTACGGACCCTGGACGCGGCCACCCACGACATCGCCAGCGGCCGGATGAGGTCGAGGGTCGCGGCCTCCGGCGGCCCGCCCGAACTCAGGCGTCTGGCCCGCTCGTTCAACGAGATGGCCGACAACGTCGAGAGCGTGCTGGAGCAGCAGCGCGCCTTCGTCGCCGACGCCTCGCACCAACTGCGCAACCCTCTCTCCGCGTTGTTGCTGCGGATCGAGCTCCTCGCGCTCGAACTCCCCGAGGGCAACGAGGAGATCGCCTCCGTGCGCACGGAGGGCAAGCGCCTCGCACAGGTCCTGGACGACCTGCTCGACCTGGCGCTCGCCGAGCACGCCGCGGCCGACCTGCGACTCACGGACATCGGCGCGCTCACGGAGGAACGTGTCGCCTCCTGGCGTCCGGTCGCCGACGACAAGGGGGTGCGGCTCCGGTCGGACGGACCGACCGCGGTGACGGCCTGGACGGACCCCATCGCGCTGTCGAGCGCCCTCGACGCCGTCATCGACAACGCGCTCAAGTTCACCCCCGCCGGGGAGGAGGTCCTGGTCACGGTCGGTTCCGGACGCGACGACGTCACGGTGGTCGTCGCCGACCACGGCCCCGGCCTCACCCCGCAGGAGCTGGAACGCGTCGGGGACCGGTTCTGGCGCAGCACGCAGCACCAGAACGTGAAGGGGTCGGGTCTCGGACTCTCCATCTCCAAGGCCCTCCTGGCCGCGGGCGGCGGCTCCCTCGACTACACGGCCAACGAACCGCACGGGCTGCGCGTGACGATGACGGTGCCGCGCAACGGCCCGCAGGGCTGAGCGGCCGTACCGTGTGCGCGGTCACGGCACGACCGGGTACGACCAGGTCGCCGCCGGGCGGGACCCGTGTACGAGCCGGCGCGCGTCACGGACCGAGGGGCACGGACCACGCACTACGCACCACCGGTCACGGCTTGACCGAGCGGTAGTACTGCTTGGCCCCTTCGTGCAACGGCAACGGATCGGTATAGATCGCCGTCCGCAGGTCCACCAGTTGGGCCGCGTGCACCTCGCGCCCGATCCGGTCCCGGCTGTCGATCACGGTCCGGGTGAACGCCGCGGTCATCGACGGATCCGTGCGGTCGGTGGTCACCAGGACATTGGCGATCGCCAGTGTCGGCACCGCCTGACCCTGCTGCGCGTTGCGGTAGGCGTCGGCGGGCATCATGGCCGACCGGTAGTGGCGGGCGGCCCCGCCCACCGCCTGGAGCTCCTTGACCAGCGACGCCTCCAGCGGCACCAGCCGGACCGCGAACCGGTCCGACAGCTCCTGCACGGCGGAGGTGGGCAGTCCGCCCGACCAGAAGAAGGCGTCGAGCCGGTCGGTCTCCAGCTGCCTCGGCATGGTGTCGATGCCGTCGGGCACCGGTGTCACATCGTCGTTCGGGTCCAGTCCGGCGGCCGCCAGCACGCGGTCGGCCACCAGCCGCACCCCCGATCCCGGCTGCCCCACCCCGATGCGCAGGCCGCGCAGGTCGGAGACCTGGCGCACCGGCGAGTCCCGGGGCACCACCAGCTGGATGTAGTCGTCGTACAGCCGCACGCAGCCCCGCAACCGGTCGGCGCCCGGACCGTGGTCGCGCAGATAGGTGGCGAGGGCGTCGGCGGTGGCGATGGTGAAGTCGGCCTTCCCGGTCGCCACCCGCGCGATGTTCTGCTGGGAACCCTCACTGGTCCGCAGCCGGATCGACACCTGCGGCAGATCCCTGGCGAGGTCGCCCATCAGCCGCTCGCCGTAGCGCTGGTAGACCCCGCTGCGCACCCCGGTGCTGAACGTCAGCGTCCCGCTCGGCACCGGCTTCCCGAGCGGCAGCAGCCACCACAGCAACAGCCCGAGCACGACGACGAGGACGGCACCCGCCCGGAAGGCGCGCCGGCGGCCGATACGGGAGAGTGCCTGGAGCATGGCGGCGATCCTGCCAGCCCGTCCCCGCGATGACCAGGGCCGGGGCTCCGGAGCGGGAAGCGCTCCCGGGACCGCCTACCCTTGAGGGATGACCAGCAGCAGCGACCGGAGCCTCGCAGTGGACGTCCAAGCACCCAAGAGCTACGAAATCCGCACCTACGGGTGCCAGATGAACGTCCACGACTCCGAGCGGTTGTCCGGTCTGCTGGAGGGCGCGGGTTACGTGCGGGCAGCCGAGGGCTCCGACGGGGACGCCGACGTCGTCGTCTTCAACACGTGCGCGGTGCGGGAGAACGCCGACAACAAGCTCTACGGCAACCTCGGCAGGCTCGCCCCGATGAAGGCCAGGCGCCCCGGCATGCAGATCGCCGTCGGCGGCTGTCTGGCGCAGAAGGACCGGGCCACCATCGTCGAGCGGGCCCCCTGGGTGGACGTCGTCTTCGGCACGCACAACATCGGCAAGCTGCCGGTGCTGCTGGAGCGCGCCCGCGTCCAGGAGGAGGCCCAGATCGAGATCGCCGAGTCCCTGGAGGCGTTCCCCTCCACCCTGCCCACGCGTCGCGAGTCCGCCTACGCGGCGTGGGTCTCCATCTCCGTCGGCTGCAACAACACCTGCACCTTCTGCATCGTTCCGGCGCTGCGCGGCAAGGAGAAGGACCGCCGCACCGGCGACATCCTCGCCGAGATCGAGGCACTGGTCGCCGAGGGCGTCTCGGAGATCACCCTGCTCGGCCAGAACGTGAACGCGTACGGCTCGGACATCGGCGACCGGGAGGCGTTCTCCAAGCTGCTGCGCGTCTGCGGGACGATCGAGGGCCTGGAACGGGTCCGCTTCACCTCCCCGCACCCGCGCGACTTCACGGACGACGTGATCGCGGCCATGGCCGAGACGCCCAACGTGATGCCCCAGCTGCACATGCCGCTGCAGTCCGGCTCGGACACCGTGCTCAGGGCGATGCGCCGCTCGTACCGCCAGGAGCGCTTCCTCGGCATCATCGAGAAGGTGCGCGCCGCGATGCCGGACGCCGCCATCTCCACCGACATCATCGTGGGCTTCCCCGGTGAGACCGAGGAGGACTTCGAGCAGACCCTGCACGTGGTCCGCGAGGCGCGCTTCGCCAACGCCTTCACCTTCCAGTACTCCAAGCGCCCCGGGACCCCGGCCGCCGAGATGGAGGGGCAGATCCCCAAGGAGGTCGTCCAGGAGCGCTACATGCGCCTGTCCGCCCTCCAGGAGGAGATCTCCTGGGAGGAGAACAAGAAGCAGGTCGGCCGGACGCTGGAGATCATGGTCGCGGAGGGCGAGGGCCGCAAGGACGGCGCCACGCACCGCCTCTCCGGCCGCGCCCCCGACAACCGCCTGGTCCACTTCACCAAGCCCGACGAGGAGGTGCGCCCGGGCGACGTGGTGACGGTGGAGGTCACGTACGCGGCCCCGCACCACCTGCTCGCCGAGGGACCCGCGGTGGGCGTGCGGCGGACCCGGGCCGGCGACGCCTGGGAGAAGCGCAACGCCGCCGAGGCGGCCAAGCCGGCCGGAGTGATGCTGGGGCTGCCCGGCATCGGCGCCCCGGCCCCGCTGCCGGCCGCGGCGGCCCCCGGCTGCGGCTGCGACTGAGAGCGTGTCGGGCGACCTCCCTGAGCCCGGCGCCCGCCCGCTCCGGCGATGACGGCGGACCGGCCGCGGGGCGGCGACGGCCGGCCGGAGTCGTGTGCTCACGCAGTACGCTGCCGACCATGCTTGTCGCCGCCGCAGTCTGCCCCTGTCCGCCCCTGCTGGTACCCGAGGTCGCCGCCGGTGCCGCGCCCGAGCTCGACGCGCTGCGGAAGGCGTGCGCCGATGCCGTGGACGTGCTCGCCACCGCCCGGCCCGACCTGTTGATCGTGGTCGGGCCCGCCGCCCACGCGGGCCGGGGACCGCACTCCGAGGGTGCCACCGCCACGTTCCGGGGCTTCGGCGTCGACCTCGGCGTACGGCTCGGGCGCGACCTGGGGCGGGTGGCGGACCGTCCGCTGCCGCCGTCCCTGGCCGTGGGCGCCTGGCTGCTCGCCGACGCACGCTGGTCGGACGCACCCGTCGAAGGTCTCGGCGTGGGGGAGCCCCTGGAGACCGAACGCTGCGTGAGCTCGGGGCGGGACCTGGCCGCCCGGGCGGACCGGGTGGCGCTGCTGGTGATGGGCGACGGCAGCGCCTGCCGCACGCTCAAGGCCCCCGGCTACCTGGACGAGCGCGCAGAGGCGTTCGACGCCGCCGCCGCGCGCGCCCTGGGCGCGGCCGATCCCGGTGCCCTGGTCGCATTGGACGCGTCGCTCGCATACGAACTGAAGGCGGCCGGCCGCGCGCCGTGGCAGGTCCTGGCGGGCGCGGCCGAAAGGGCCGACCTGAGCGGGCGGCTGCTCTACGACGACGCCCCGTACGGCGTCGGCTACATGGTCGCCGCCTGGTCCTGAGACCCCGACGGGAGCCGTCCGCCGGGCCCCGGGATCCGTACCGGGAGGGCACCGCACGGAGGCACGCGTGCGGCGGGCGGCCGTGCGGTCCTCGCACCGCGCGGCCGCCCGTCGGCGCGGTTCTCCCGTCCCGCCGGACGTCCCCGTCGGCGGGACGCCACGAAGCGGCCGAGTGTCACGAAGCGGGCGGTGGCGCGCTCGGCGGCGTGTCGTCCCCGCGCTCGGGCGCACCGTCCTCGTGCTTGTGGGACAGGCGGTCGACCGCTTCCTTGGCCTTTCTCGTGCCGGACTCGATCTTCTCGCTGTACTTGCCCTTGGTCTTTTCGTCGACCGTCCGTGCCGCCTTGTCGAGTCCGTGGTCGATCTTGTCCCCGTGCTGATGCGCGAGTTCGCCGACCTTTTCCCTGGCGGGGCTCAGCTTGGCCTTCAAAGTGTCCAGGAAGCCCATCGGGCACCTTCCCTGCTGGAAGAAACCATGGCCGGGCGTTCTGTCCGGTCCGGCCGCCGACCACTTCGCCCACCGGCTCCGCAGTCGAATTCCAAACCATGAAAAACGCCCGTATTCACGTACAAATTCTACTGGTGTGAGCGAGGATTCGCTCCGTTCGGCGCCGCAGGACCGGCGCCCGCCCCGGGCCGCCGCACTCGTTCGGGAACACGGCGGAAGGTTTGCGAGACTGGGGCGGTGACAAGCTCAGCTCCCGCACCGCGGGTCATCACCGTCGTCGGCCCCACCGCTGCCGGAAAGTCCGATCTGGGGGTGTTCCTCGCTCAGCGGCTCGACGGCGAAGTGGTCAATGCCGACTCCATGCAGCTCTACCGGGGCATGGACATCGGCACCGCGAAGCTGACGCTCCCCGAGCGCGGGGACGTCCCGCACCACCTGCTGGACATCTGGGACGTCACGGAGACCGCCAGCGTCGCCGAGTACCAGCGACTGGCCCGCGGGGAGATCGACCGACTGCTCGCGGCAGGGCGCACCCCCGTCCTGGTCGGCGGCTCCGGTCTCTACGTGAAGGGTGCCATCGACGCCCTGGAGTTCCCCGGCACGGATCCGGAGGTGCGGGCCAGGCTGGAGGAGGAGCTGACCGAGCGCGGTCCCGGGGCACTGCACGCCCGGCTCGCCGCCGCCGACCCCGAGGCGGGCCGGGCCATCCTGCCGGGCAACGGCCGGAGGATCGTCCGGGCCCTCGAAGTCATCGAGATCACCGGCAGGCCCTTCACCGCCAACCTTCCGGGTAACGATGCGGTGTACGACACCGTCCAGATCGGCGTCGACGTGGCCCGTCCCGAACTCGACGAACGCATCGCCCTGCGGGTGGACCGGATGTGGGAGGCCGGACTCGTCGACGAGGTGCGCGACCTGGAGGCGCGCGGTCTGCGCGACGGGCTGACCGCGTCCCGGGCGCTCGGCTACCAGCAGGTGCTGGCCGCGCTGGCCGGGGAATGCACGGAGGAGGAGGCGCGTGCCGAGACGATTCGCGCCACCAAACGATTCGCGCGCCGTCAGGACTCGTGGTTCCGCCGCGACGCGCGGGTCCATTGGCTGAGCGGTGCCGCCCAGGACCGCGGGGAACTCCCGCACCAGGCTCTGGCGTTGGTCGAACGAGCGGTCACAGCCTGATCACGTGATGGCATCGGGACGCCCCGCCCGTCATTCCGGTGCCTCGGGGCGTGCCATCATCGAGCATCGATCGATCAGTGGAGTCCGAGTTGGGAGGGCGCGTGGCGATGGAGGCCGGCCCTCGCGACACGGAAGACGACGCACCGGACACGCGACACGCGCCCGCGCACGACCAGGGGCACGCGACGGCGCATGGGACGGGCCACGAACCGGGGCGTCTGAGCCCCGACGGGCCCGACGAACTCGACGTGCCCGCCGAGGTCGAGGTCGAGCTGCGGCCCGCCCGGCGGATGCGCATCTGGCAGCTCGCGCCCATCGTCGTGCTCGCCGCGCTGGGCTCGCTGATGTTCGCCTTCCCGCTCGCCTTCGAGTTCGGCGACGGCGGCGCGGTCGTCGCCATGCTGGGCCTGCTGATCAGCGGTTGTGCCGCGGGCTGGGGCATGATGGCCGCCCGCCGTGTCGGCTACACCTGGCCCGGACTGCCGCAGCGGGGCACGGGCGAACGGCCCGACTGGCGTGTGGTCGCCCTGTACGTCGCCGTCTGCCTCGTCCTGGTCGCCCTGGCCGTCGGGCGCGTGGCCCGGCTCCGCTGACCTGCTCCGACGGCCCCTCCGGCGCTGCCCGGTGACCGGCCGCGTCCCGTGCCCGACCCGCCCCGGCGCTCCGCCCGGCCCGGTTCCGGCGGGCGTCGCCGCCGCCTCGTACAGTTGCCCTGTGACCACCTCGCAGATCACCTTCCTCAAGGGCCACGGCACCGAGAACGACTTCGTGATCGTTCCCGACCCGGACGACGCCGTGGACCTGCCTCCGGCGGTCGTCGCCCGGCTGTGCGACCGCCGGGCCGGTATCGGCGGGGACGGGCTGCTGCACGTCGTACGGTCCGCCGCGCATCCCGAGGCGCGTGCCATGGCGGACGAGGCCGAGTGGTTCATGGACTACCGCAACGCCGACGGCTCCGTCGCCGAGATGTGCGGCAACGGCGTACGCGTCTTCGCCCGTTATCTGCAGCGCGCCGGCCACGCCGAGGCGGGCGGCCTCGCCGTCGCCACCCGAGGTGGCGTCAAGAAGGTGCACATCGCCAAGGACGGCGACATCACCGTCTCCATGGGACGCGCGACCCTGCCCGAGGACGGGGTCACGGTCACCGTGGACGGCCGCGGCTGGGACGCCCGCAACGTGAACATGGGCAATCCGCACGCCGTCGCCTTCGTCGACGAACTGGAGCACGCCGGCGCCCTGCTGGCCCCCCCGTCCTACAGCCCCGCGGCCGTCTACCCCGACGACGTCAACATCGAGTTCGTCGTCGACCGGGGTCCCCGCCATGTGGCCATGCGGGTCCACGAGCGCGGCTCGGGGGAGACCCGCTCCTGCGGCACGGGCGCCTGCGCCGTCGCCGTCGCCGCGGCCCGCAGGGACGGCGTCGACCCCGCGCAGACCGGTACTCCGGTCACGTACACGGTCGACCTGCCCGGCGGCACGCTCGTCATCACCGAGCACCCGGACGGCGAGATCGAGATGACCGGTCCCGCCGTGATCGTCGCCGAGGGCGTCATCGATCCGGCCTGGCTCGCCGCCCGGCCCGCGTAGACGGCCCGAGCGGGCGCCACCGCCGCGCACCGGCCGGGCGGTGGCGTACGGGCGATGCCTGACATGACCGAAACGGCAAGGCCCAAGGCTTCGCTCGAATGGGTGATCCGTTTCACGCTGGGCAAGAGGCGGACTCCGCCACGTGGTGGGCTCGGTAGCATCAAGCACCGGCCCGGAGGTGCGACCGCGCCTTACCCCTGCCGGTCGACGTCGCCGGAGGTACCCCCCATGAGCGCAGAGGCCGCCAACCCTGGTACTCCCATCCGCAGGCGGGGCCGCCCCCGGATCGACCTCCGCAGGCTCGGCCGCGTCGCGCTCCTCGGCTCCGTACCCCGTGACCGACTGCCCGACGCGATCGGCCATGTCGCCGAGGCGCACCGCGCCCACCACCCCGATGCCGACCTCTCCATCCTGCACCGCGCCTATCTGCTCGCGGAGTCCTCGCACCGCGGGCAGATGCGCAAGAGCGGCGAGCCGTACATCACGCACCCCCTCGCCGTCACCCTGATCCTCGCCGAACTCGGCGCCGAGACCACGACACTGACCGCCTCGCTGCTCCACGACACCGTCGAGGACACCGAAGTGACGCTCGATCAGGTGCGGGAGCAGTTCGGCAAGGAGGTCTGCTACCTCGTCGACGGCGTCACCAAACTGGAGAAGGTCGACTACGGCGCGGCGGCCGAACCCGAGACCTTCCGCAAGATGCTGGTGGCCACCGGCGACGACGTCCGGGTGATGTCGATCAAGCTCGCCGACCGGCTCCACAACATGCGGACCCTCGGTGTGATGCGCCCGGAGAAGCAGGCCAGGATCGCCCGGGTCACCCGTGACGTGCTGATCCCGCTCGCCGAACGGCTCGGCGTGCAGGTGCTCAAGACCGAACTCGAAGACCTCGTGTTCGCGATCCTCCACCCGGAGGAGTACGAACGGACCCGGGCGTTGATCGCCGCCGCCGGACCCGACCCGCTCGCCCCCATCGCCGAGAACGTCGCGGCGGTGCTGCGGGAGGCGGGCATCCCCGCCGAGGTCCTCATCAGACCGCGCCACCACTTCTCCGTGCACCGGGTCAGGACCAAACGCGGCGAACTGCGCGGCACCGACTTCGGACGCCTGCTGGTCCTCGTCGGTGAGGACGCCGACTGCTACGCCGTGCTCGGCGAGCTGCACACCTGCTTCACCCCGGTGATCTCCGAGTTCAAGGACTTCGTCGCCGCGCCCAAGTTCAACCTCTACCAGTCGCTGCACACCGCCGTCGTCGGCCCCGAGGGCGCGGTCGCCGAAGTCCTCGTCCGCACGCACCGGATGCACAAGGTCGCCGAAGCCGGCGTCATCGCCCTCGGCAACCCGTACGCGGCGGACGGCGGCTTCGGACCCCAGGCCGCCGAACCCGCGGACGGGGAACGCGCCGACCCGACCCGGCCCGGCTGGCTGTCCAGGCTCCTGCAGTGGCAGCAGTCGGCACCGGACCCCGACACGTTCTGGACCACGCTCCGCGCCGACCTCGCCCAGGACGGAGAGATCACGGTCTTCCGCACCGACGGCGGCACGCTCGGACTGCCCGCCGGAGCCAGCTGCGTCGACGCCGCCTACGCGCAGTACGGGGACCGGGCGCACAACTGCGTCGGCGCCCGGGTCAACGGCCGGCTCGCCACCCTCGGCACCATGCTGAGCGACGGCGACACGGTGCAGCCGCTGCTCGCCGAGGACGCCGGTTCCGGCCCCTCGCGCGCCTGGCTCGACCACGCCCGGACCCCCGCGGCCCGGATCGCCATCGCCGGCTGGCTGGAAGCCCACCCCGAGCCGCCCCAGGGACCGCACGGCGGCCGGCCGTCCGGACCCAGGCCCGAACCGCAGCCCCAGGGGACCCCTGCGACCGCGGGCGCCGTGGTGGACCGGCCGGACGCCACCGTGCGCCTCGCGGGCTGCTGCACCCCCGTGCCCCCCGACGACGTCACCGGCTTCGTCGTCCGCGGCGGCACGGTCACCGTGCACCGGCGGGAGTGTCCCGGGGCGGCCCGGATGCGGTCCACCGGCCGGACGTCGGTCGGCGTCCGCTGGGGCGAGGCGGCCGCGTGCCGGGTCACGCTGGTCGCCGAGTCGTTCGGCCGCCCCCGGCTGCTCGCCGACCTCACCGAGGCGATCGCGACGGCGGGGGCGGCCGTCGTGTCCGCCACCGTCGAACCCCCCAGTGAGCAGCGCGTCCGGCACACCTACACGCTCGAACTCCCCGACGCCGCCGGACTTCCGGCGCTGATGCGCGCGATGCGCGACGTGGCGGGGGTGTACGACGTGAGCCGCGCCCGGCACCCCGCGGGCGCCGTCTGATCCTCGCGCCGCGCCGCGGGGACCTCGTTCGAGTGGTGCGGCGCGTGCCGCGCCTGCCCGCCCGGGCGTCGCTGATAGCGGTAGTCCATGCCGTTCATCTCCCGCCGTGCGCGGGCCGCTCTGCTGGCCGTCGCGTCGGCCGCCCTCGTCGCCGCCGCCCTCCCGTCGCCCGTGCCGCTCGGCATCGGCGACCGGCTCTTCCCTCATCTCGGCAACCCCGGATACGACGTCCTCTCGTACGACATCGGACTGGCCTACCACGGCAACAACAGCCGACCGATGGACGCCGTCACCACCATCGACGCCCGGACCACCGAACCGCTGGACCGGATCAACCTCGACTTCACCCACGGCACCGTCCGCGCGGTCACGGTCAACGGTCTGCGCAGCGAATTCGCCACCGTGGGCGAGGACCTGGTCGTCAGCCCGCCAGGTCACCTCCCGCCCGGAGCGCCGTTGCGCATCACCGTCCACCACACCAGCGACCCCGGGGGCGCCCAGGACCCCGGAGGGTGGGTACGCACCGCCGACGGCCTGGCCATGGCCAACCAGGCCGACGCCGCCCACCGCGTCTTCCCGGGCAACGACCACCCCGCCGACAAGGCGTACTTCACCTTCCGGGTCACCGCGCCCAAGGGCCTCACGGTGGTGGCCAACGGACTGCTCGTCGCCGCCGCCCGGCACGGCGACACGACCACCTGGACGTATCGCACCGAGCACCCCATGGCCACCGAACTGGCCCAGGTCGGCATCGGCCGGTCCACCGTGCTTCACCGCACCGGACCGCGCGGACTGCCGGTGCGCGACGTGGTCCCGACCGCCGACCGCGAGCGCCTGGAACACCGGCTCGGCAAGACCCCGGAACAGATCGCGTGGATGGAGCGGCAGGTCGGCCGCTACCCCTTCGAGACGTACGGACTGCTCGTCGCCGACACCCGGACCGGCTTCGAGCTGGAGACCCAGACGATCTCCCTCTTCGAACGGTCCCTGTTCGTGGGGGACGGCTACCCCGACTGGTACGTCGAATCGATCATGGTGCATGAGCTGGCCCACCAGTGGTTCGGCGACAGCGTCTCGCCCCGGACATGGTCCGACCTGTGGCTCAACGAGGGACACGCCACCTGGTACGAGGCACGCTACGCGGAGGAGCACGCCGGGAAGTCGCTGGAGAGCCGGATGCACGACGCCTACGTCCGGTCCGACGGCTGGCGTGCCGCGGGCGGACCGCCGGCCCGCCCCACGACGCCCGAGCCGGGCAAGAAGCTCAGCCTCTTCCGGCCGGTGGTGTACGACGGAAGCGCGCTGGTGCTGTACGCCCTGCGTCAGGAGATCGGCGCGAGCGCGTTCGACCGGCTGGAGCGGAGCTGGGTGAGGAAGCACCGGGACTCCACCGCGGACACCGCGGACTTCGTCCGGCTGGCGTCGCGGATCGCGGGCCGCGATCTGACCTCGTTCCTCGACGGCTGGCTGTACGGCGAGAGGACCCCGTCGATGCCAGGACACCCCGACTGGCGCAGTGCCGCCCCGGACGGCCGGTGACGCGGGGCGCACGGGCGGCCACGAGAGCGGCCCGGTCGGGGCAAACTCGGGTGACGAGCCCGGAGCGGCCGTGCCACTATCAACGGGTCGCCACGGCGGCCGGACCGATGATTCGCCGCACCGGGAATCATCGGCAGAGGTCACACGTTGTGACAGATGTAACGGACTTCCATCGACGTAAGGATCCAATGACCTCCTCTTCTTCCCTTCCCCAGGACGCGCGGTACGCGCGGAGTGCTACGGAAAACACCACCGAGAGCCTCACAGAGGGCCTTCGGGCCGACGCCCTGATGGAAGAGGACGTCGCCTGGAGCCACGAGATCGACGGAGAGAGGGACGGCGACCAGTTCGACCGCTCCGAGCGCGCCGCGCTGCGACGGGTGGTCGGTCTCTCCACCGAGCTGGAGGACGTCACCGAGGTCGAGTACCGCCAGCTGCGCCTGGAGCGCGTGGTGCTGGTGGGCGTGTGGACCTCGGGGACCGCCCGCGAGGCGGAGAACTCCCTGGCGGAGCTCGCCGCGCTGGCGGAGACGGCGGGCGCCCAGGTGCTCGACGCCGTCTACCAGCGCCGCGACAAGCCCGACCCGGCCACCTACATCGGGTCCGGCAAGGCGCTGGAGCTGCGTGACATCGTCCTCGAATCAGGGGCCGACACCGTCGTCTGCGACGGTGAGCTCAGCCCCGGCCAGCTGATCCATCTGGAGGATGTCGTCAAGGTCAAGGTGGTCGACCGGACCGCCCTGATCCTCGACATCTTCGCCCAGCACGCCAAGTCCCGAGAGGGCAAGGCACAGGTCTCCCTGGCACAGATGCAGTACATGCTGCCGCGCCTGCGCGGCTGGGGTCAGTCGCTGTCCCGACAGATGGGCGGCGGCGGTTCCAGCGGCGGCGGAGGCATGGCGACCCGTGGCCCCGGTGAGACCAAGATCGAGACCGACCGGCGCCGGATCCGCGAGAAGATGGCGAAGATGCGCCGGGAGATCGCGGAGATGAAGACCGGCCGCGAGATCAAGCGCCAGGAGCGCAAGCGCAACAAGGTGCCGTCGGTCGCCATCGCCGGCTACACCAACGCGGGCAAGTCCTCGCTGCTCAACCGGCTCACCGGGGCGGGCGTCCTGGTGGAGAACGCGCTGTTCGCCACCCTGGACCCGACCGTGCGCCGGGCCGAGACGCCGAGCGGCCGGATCTACACCCTGGCCGACACCGTCGGGTTCGTACGGCATCTGCCGCACCACCTCGTCGAGGCGTTCCGCTCCACCATGGAGGAGGTCGGCGAGTCCGACCTGATCCTGCACGTGGTGGACGGCTCCCACCCGGCCCCGGAGGAACAGCTCGCCGCGGTCCGCGAGGTGATCCGCGACGTCGGCGCGGTGGACGTGCCCGAGATCGTGGTGGTCAACAAGGCGGACGCCGCCGATCCGCTGGTGCTCCAGCGACTGCTGCGCATCGAGAAGCACGCGATCGCCGTCTCGGCACGCACGGGCGACGGCATGGACGAATTGCTCGCGCTCATCGACACCGAACTGCCCAGACCGTCGGTCGAGATCGAGGCACTCGTGCCGTACACCCGGGGCGGTCTCGTCTCGCGCGTGCACGCCGAGGGCGAGTTGATCTCCGAGGAGCACACGTCGGAGGGCACCCTCCTCAAGGCCCGGGTGCACGAGGAACTGGCCGCGGAGCTCTCCGCGTTCGTTCCCGTGGCGCACTGACGGCGCGGCGGAATCATCACCCGGTACGGACCGAAGGCCCGCTCCCCGAAAGGCACATGTGCCTCCAGGGGAGCGGGCCTTCGCCGCCGGGCCGCGCGTCACGCGCCCGGTCGCAACGCCGTCATCGTGAACGGGGCGTCGTCACCGTGAAGCGACGCCGTCACCGGACACCGGCCCGGTGACGGCTCGTCCTCACTGTCCCGCGTACTTCTTGCTGACCGCCTCGTAGACGCCCTCGGCCTCCTTGCCGAACCGCGGTCCGGCCAGCCAGCCGGCCGTCACCGGGCCGATGGAGGTGTTCGAGACCAGCGCGGGCTTGCCGTCCCGGCCGGTCGCGACCCAGCCACCGCCGGAGGCGCCGCCGGTCATTGTGCAGCCGATGCGGTACATCGTGGGGTCCTGTGCGGCCAACGACAGCCGGCCCGGCTCGTCCTCGCAACGGAACGCCTTCTGGCCGTCGTACGGAGGCGCCGCCGGGAAACCGGTGGCGGTCATGGTGCCGATCTTCGACACGGCCGGGGCGTCGAACTCGACGGGCAGCGCGGAACCGACCGTCTCCTCCAGGGACTTGCCCGTCGACCCCTTCTCCGGCGTGACGCGCAGCACCGCGAAGTCGTACGGCGCGCCCTGCCCACCGACCGAGGACCCCTGGGAGATCCACTGGTCGGACGTCTGCGCCCACTGCCCCCACCACACGCCGTAGGGGGCCATCTGCTCCCTGGTCGCCTTCTTCAGCGCGGCCGTGGGCAGACCCTCGTTGTTGTACGACGGCACGAAGGCGATGTTGCGGTACCAGCCGCCCTTCTTGCCCGCGTGCACACAGTGCCCCGCCGTCCACACCAGATTCGACTTACCGGGGTGCGCCGGGTCCTTCACCACGGTCGCGGAGCACACCATGGAGCCCTCGGGGCCGTCGAAGAAGAGCTTCCCGGACTCGGCGGCGCTGGAGTGGTACGGCGTTCCGACGGCGACGGCGCGCACCGGCGCGGGCGTCGGGTCCGTCACACCGACATCGCCCGAGATGTCGTTCTCGACCGGCCGCTCCGGCGCCTTGTCGGCGTCCCGCATCCGGTCGGGGTCCCAGAGGTCCTCGATGATCGGATTGACGAAGTCCCTGGCCTCGCGCAGCCACTTCTCCTTGTCCCAGTTCTTCCACTCGCCGTTCCGCCACCGGTCGAGGTCGATCCCGCGGTCCTTGAGCCGTTCCTTGAGATCGTCCGGGATGGTGATCTTGCCGTCGGACGCCTGGGTCGCCGCCGCGTTCGGCTTGTCGCCCCCGGTGTCCTCCTCCGGTCCGCAGGCGGTGGCGGTGAGCGCGAGGACCGCGGTGACCGCGGTCACGGCCGGCAGCGAGAAGCGTGTACGCCGCACACCCCTCCGGCGTGCGGCGAGAGCCGGTCGACTGAGTCGCATGTGGTGATCCCCCTGGGACTTCGTAACTCAACACTTCGGTACGGCACTTCGGCGCTGTTGCGGGCCAACGACCTCGAACGCCCTGTCGGCATGCGGAAGGTCGCCCGAGCACCTGGTGCGGCCCCCCACTATGCCGGTGCCGGTGGGGACGGCGTGAGGCAGGTCCGTGGTTCCACCCCCGCAAGGATCTTCGGATATACCCGTGATCCGCCGGGCCCGGCGTCGTTGGTACGTGCGAGGGATCCCGGGGAGGGCGTTCATCCCTGGAGTCCGTCCGTCCGCGCACCGACGTACCGACCCACCGACGTGCGACGCAACCGTTCCAGCGGGAGGACCGACAGCCGTGGCCGTGACCGAACCAGCTCCGGTGGCAGCACCGACGGCGTACGAGGGGATCCTGCGCCGTCAGTCGATGCGCGAGTCCGCCGCCCGTACCTACGCGCGCTCACTGCCCATCGTCCCGGTGCGCGCCAGGGGGATGACCATCGAGGGCGCGGACGGGCGGCGGTATCTCGACTGTCTCTCGGGAGCCGGCACGCTGGCGCTCGGCCACAACCATCCGGTGGTGCTGGAGGCCATCAGGAAGGTGCTCGACTCGGGCGCGCCCCTGCACGTCCTCGACCTCGCCACCCCGGTCAAGGACGCGTTCACCACCGAGCTGTTCGCCACCCTGCCGCGGAGGTTCGCCGACGACGCCCGGATCCTGTTCTGCGGACCCGCCGGGACGGACGCCGTCGAGGCGGCCCTCAAACTGGTCCGTGCCGCCACCGGCCGCGACGGACTCCTCGCCTTCACGGGCGCCTACCACGGCATGACCGAGGGCGCCCTGGCCGCCTCGGGCGGTGCCGAGGACGTACGGGTGACGCGCCTGCCGTTCCCCCGCGACTACCGTTGCCCCTTCGGGACCGGGGGAGAGCGCGGCGCGGAGATCGCCGCCCGGTGGACCGAGAACCTCCTGGACGATCCGAAGGGCGGCGTGCCGGCCCCGGCCGGAATGATCCTGGAACCGGTCCAGGGGGAGGGCGGGGTGATCCCGGCCCCCGACGACTGGATGCGCCGCATGCGCGAGATCACCCGCGCCCGGTCCGTGCCGCTGATCGCCGACGAGGTCCAGACCGGCGTCGGCCGCACCGGCGCCTTCTGGGCGGTCGAGCACAGCGGGATCACCCCCGACGTGATGGTGCTCTCCAAGGCCATCGGCGGTTCCCTCCCGCTCGCCGTCGTCGTCTACCGTTCCGCGCTCGACACCTGGCAGCCCGGAGCGCACGCCGGCACCTTCCGGGGCAACCAGCTCGCGATGGCCGCCGGAACCGCCACTCTCTCCTATGTACGGGAGAACCGCCTCGCCGAGCGCGCCGCGACGCTCGGGGCCCGGATGCTCGCCCGACTCCAGGGCCTGGCGGCGGACCATCCGTGCGTCGGGGACGTCCGGGGCCGGGGACTGATGATCGGGGTGGAGCTCGTCGACCCCGAGGCCGCCGCGCCCGACGGCGGCCCCGAGCCACCGCCCGCCCCCGCGCTCGCCGCCGCCGTCCAGCAGGAATGCCTGCGCCGCGGTCTCATCGTCGAACTCGGCGGACGCCACTCCACCGTCGTACGCCTCCTGCCGCCCCTCACCCTCACCGACGAACAGGCGACGGCGGTCGTGGACCGTCTCGCCGACGCCCTGGCAGCCGCCGAGCGACTGCCGCACCGCCGGATCGCGACCGGGCCGATCCACTGACCCGGCCACCTCACAAGGAAGACCGCAGTGAACCCCACCCCCCCGCCCCAGGCCGATGGCCCGCCCCCCATGCCGCAGCGAGCGGAGGCCGGACCCGCCGGAAGCCTCCTCGTCGAGCCCACCGTGCCGCGCCAGAAGGCCGCACCGGACGACGAGCGGTACGCCCCGCCGGCCCGGACCGCCGATGCGACGCCGGACGACCGCCTCGACCATCTCGACCACCCGGACCCGCTGCGCGCCGCCGACGCGGCGGGCGTCGAGAACCTCCTCCGCTGCTGGGTCCGTGAGAGCGGCCTGGCCCGCCCCGAGGCGGACGTGCTGCGCGTCCCCCTCCCCGCGAGCGGAACGGCGCTGCTCGTCCCCGTCGCGCACTGGTCCGTCATGGGCTGGCACCGGTTCGGACCGCCCGTCCTGGAAGGGACGCCCGACAGCGCGCCGTCCGTCGACGCCGTCACGGTCGCCGCCCTGCTGGGCCGCGAGGCCGACCGCGACGAGGGGGCCGACATGGTGGCGCGGGTCGCCGACTCGGTCCGCCGCACCGCGGCCTTCATCGCGGAGCGGCGGCGCGCCCCCGAGCCGCCGGCCGCGGCGGACCTCTTTCTCACGGCCGAGCAGTCGCTGCTCCTCGGCCACCCGCTCCACCCGACGCCCAAGAGCCGTGAGGGGCTCTCCGAATCAGAGGCCCGCCGCTACTCGCCCGAGTCGTACGGCTCCTTCCCACTGCACTGGATGGCCGTCGACCGGTCAGTCCTGGCCACCGACTCCGCCTGGACCGAACGCGGCCGTCCCGTGCCCGCCACGGAACTGCTCACCGCCCAGGCCGAAGGGCTGCGCCTCCCCGAGAACACCGCACCGATCCCGCTCCACCCCTGGCAGGCCCGCGACCTGCTGCACCGGCCCGAAGCGGCCGCCCTGCTCGACGCCGGGCTCCTCCGCGACCTCGGACCGTACGGCGGGCACTGGCACCCCACCTCCTCCGTCCGCACCGTGCACCGGCCCGGTGCCGAGCTGATGCTCAAACTCTCCCTGGGGCTGCGCATCACCAACTCCCGTCGTGAGAACCTCCGCAAGGAGCTCCACCGCGGGGTGGAGGTCCACCGCCTGCTGCGCAGCGGGCTCGCCGCACAGTGGCACGCCGCCCACCCCGGCTTCGACATCGTCCGCGACCCCGCCTGGCTCGCCGTCGACGGCCCGGACGGCGCGCCCGTCACCGGCCTCGACGTGGTGCTGCGGCACAACCCGTTCGGTCCGCACGACGACGCGGTCTGCATCGCCGGGCTCACCGCGCCGCGTCCGTGGCCGGGGCGCAAGGCCATGCACTCGCGCCTCGCCGAGGTCGTCCTCTCCCTCTCCGCCGCCACCGGCAGGGGCGTGGGCGCCGTGGCCACCGAGTGGTTCCTGCGCTACCTCGACCGGGTCGTATGCCCCGTGCTCTGGCTCGACGCCCACGCGGGCGTGGCCCTCGAAGCACACCAGCAGAACACCCTGGTGCTGCTCGACGGCCACGGCTGGCCCGTCGGCGGCCGGTACCGCGACAACCAGGGCTACTACTTCCGCGAGTCGCACCGCGCCGCCCTGGAGCGACGGCTCCCCGGCATCGGAACGGTCAGCGACACCTTCGTCTCCGACGAGGTCACCGACGAACGCTTCGCCTACTACCTCGGGATCAACAACGTGTTCGGGCTGATCGGGGCCTTCGGCTCCCAGCGGCTCGTCGACGAGCGGGTCCTCGTCGCCGCGTTCCGCCGGTTCCTCGGCTCGGCCGCCGCACTCGGCTCCCCGCTGCCCGCGCACCTCCTGGACAACACCCATCTGCGGTGCAAGGCCAACCTGCTGACCCGGCTGCACGGCCTCGACGAACTCGTCGGTCCCGTCGACACCCAGTCCGTGTACGTCACCATCGCCAACCCGCTGCACGCCTGAAGGGCCGCGACGACAGGAGACCGCATGACCGGCGAAAGAGCGGGACCGGCGAAGGCCCATGACCGACGCACGACCATGACCGACGCACGACCATGACCACCGCCTGAACCACCGGGAGGAGAGCGACACCATGGCTTCCGCCGACGCGCCCACAGGCGCCGGTACCGGCCGGGCCCCGCAGACCGACACGAGCGCCGAGGACACCCTGGACCTGCCGCTCTCCGAGGAACTCCTCGGCCTGCTCGGGGACGGCACGGGCGCCGCGGCCACCGCCGCGGCACCCCCCGCGACGCCGGACGCGCCCGGGCCGTCGGCCTCGTCGCCCGTGCCGTCCGCCTCGCCCGTGTCCTGTGCGTCGCCCGTGACATCCGTGACGGCGGCATCGGGCGGCGCGGACCCGACGTACGCCGCACGCATCAAGGCCACCGGCACGACCGTCCCACGTACGCCGGAGAGCAAAGGGGCGTACGCCGGCCTGCTCGACCGGCCGGCGGACTGGGGCCCCGCCGACACCCCGGCCGGAGTGTTCCAACTCGTCCCCGTGCGACTGGAACGCGATCTCGCCCTCATCAGCCGCTGGATGAACGACCCCGCGGTGGCGGCGTTCTGGGAACTCGCCGGAGCCGAAACGGTCACCGCGGACCATCTGCGCCCCCAGCTGGACGGCGACGGACGCAGCGTGCCGTGCCTCGGGGTGCTGGCGGGCATCCCCATGAGCTACTGGGAGATCTACCGCGCGGACCTCGACCCGCTGGCCCGCCACTACCCGGCACGCCCGCACGACACCGGGATCCACCTGCTCATCGGAGGAGTCGACGACCGCGGACGCGGTGTCGGCACCACCCTCCTCCGGGCCGTCGCCGACCTGATCCTCGACAACCGCCCCCTGTGCGGGCGCGTCGTCGCGGAACCCGACCTGCGCAACACCCCGTCCGTGTCCGCCTTCCTCAGCGCCGGCTTCCGTTTCTCCGCGGAGGTCGAGCTTCCCGACAAACGAGCCGCTCTGATGGTCCGCGACCGAACCCACCGGGCCCACCTGTGAACGAACGACTGCGATACGTACACCGCTCGAACCCCATCGGTTCCACCCCGAGGAGTCACCGTGCCGAAATATCCCGCGCGCATTGATTCAGCGACTGATTCCACGACTGGTTCAGCAACTGATCCAGTGAGTGATTCAGCGGAATCCATTGCGCCGCTCAGCACGCCCGAACTGAACCCGGCGGTCTGGGAGGGGGCCGCCGTCCGACTGCTCGCGAAAATGCTCGGCCAATTCGCCTACGAGGAGGTCGTCGAGCCGGTCGGCCCCGTCGACGGCGGCGATGCCTACACTCTCCGGCTCGACGACGGGGGCACCCTGATCTTCAGGGCCCGGCGCGGGGTGTACGGGAGCTGGCTCATCGCCCCCGAGTCGATCCAGGAACTGCGCGGCACCGCCGGGGAAGCACCGACGCGAGCCGCACACGACACCGTCGGGAGCGCGTCGCCGGAATCGACGCGCGCCAGGACGCGGGAGCTCGCGGAGCCGGCGGCCGGGGCGGAGTGCGACAGTCTCCCCTGGGCGCCCGGCAAGCCCCGGCCGGACCGGAGCGCCGACGCCGTCCCGACCCCGGGCCGTCGTACGGATCCCGCACCGGACAGCAGCGCCGAAGCCGTGTCGAGACCGCACCGCGGCGCCGACGACACCGCCCCGTCACGGCACCCAGGCTCCGACGCCGTGCCGTTCCGCGACCCCCTGGGCTTCCTCGCCCGCGCCCGCCGCCTCCTGGGGATCGACGGCGCCACGCTCGGCCACCTCATCCGCGAGATCACCATCACCCTCGCCGCCGACGCCCGACTCGCCCACACCGGGCTCACCACCGCCCGCCTGGCCGAACTCGACTACGCCGAGCTGGAAGGACACCAGACCGGCCACCCCTGGCTCGTCGCCAACAAGGGCCGCCTCGGCTTCTCCGCCACCGACGCCTCCCGCTACACCCCCGAGGCCCGCCGGCCCGTACGGCTGCCGTGGATCGCGGTGTCCACCCGGATCGGGTCCTACCGGGGCGTCACCGGCCTGGACACGCCCGGGCAGCTGTACGCGCGGGAACTCGATCCGGCCGACCGCGACTCCTTCGCCGCCGTGCTCCGCGCCCGCGACCTCGACCCGGACCGGTACCTCTTCCTGCCCGTGCACCCCTGGCAGTGGGACGAATGGATCGTTCCGCTCTTCGCCCCGGCCATCGCCTCGGGCGACATCGTGCCCCTCCACGCCGATCCCGACCTCAGGCTGCCGCAGCAGTCCATCCGTACCTTCACCAATGTGTCCCGCCTCGACCGGCACACCGTCAAGCTGCCGCTGTCGATCCTCAACACCCTGGTCTGGCGCGGGCTGCCGACCGAACGCACCCTCGCGGCCCCCGCCGTGACCGCCTGGGTACAGGGCCTGTGCGAGCGCGACGGCTTTCTGCGCGACACCTGCGGGGTCGTCCTGCTCGGCGAGGTGGCCTCCGTGACCGTCGAGCACCCGCTCTACGATCACCTGCCGGAGACGCCGTACCAGTTCAAGGAGATCCTCGGCGCGATCTGGCGCGAACCCCTCCAGCCCCGGCTCGCCCCCGGCGAGCGCGCCCGGACCCTCGCCTCGCTGCTCCACACCGATCCGCACGGACGCGCCTTCACGGCCGAACTCGTCGAACGCTCCGGACTCGCACCCACCACCTGGCTGACCCACCTCTTCGCCGCGCTGCTGCCCCCGCTGCTGCACTTCCTCTACCGCTACGGCACGGTGTTCTCGCCGCACGGCGAGAACGCGATCGTCGTCTTCGACGGACAGGACGTGCCGGCGCGCCTGGCGATCAAGGACTTCGTCGACGATGTGAACGTCAGCGCCCAGCCACTGCCGGAACACGCGTCCATGCCGCAGGACGTGCGCGACACCCTGCTCACCGAGGAGCCCTCCTTCCTCACCCAGTTCATCCATGCCGGACTGTTCATCGGTGTCTTCCGCTTCCTCTCCCCGCTGTGCGAGGAGCAACTGGGTGTTCCCGAGGCCGATTTCTGGTCACTCGTACGGGACGAGGTGCTGCGGTACCACGCCCGCTTTCCCGAGCTCAAGGACCGGTTCGAGATGTTCGACATGCTCACGCCGCGCATCGACCGTCTCTGTCTGAACCGCAACCGTCTGCATGTGGACGGCTACCGGGACCGCCCGGGACGCCCGCACGCGGCCATCCATGGGAGCGTGCCCAATCCGCTCCACCCCGCTGAATCCGACCGGGAGTGATCGCCGTTGTCAGTGGTGCCCCGTAGGGTGGTCGGGCTATGACGAAGCCATCCCTCCCCGAGCTCCTCCACGCCGCCGTGACCGCCGTCGGCGGTACGGAACGGCCCGGCCAGGCCGCCATGGCCGCAGCCGTCGCCGAGGCCGTCGACGACAACTCCCATCTGCTCGTACAGGCCGGAACCGGCACGGGCAAGTCCCTCGGCTACCTGGTGCCCGCGCTGGCCCACGGGGAGCGCGTCGTGGTGGCCACGGCGACCCTGGCGCTCCAGCGCCAGCTCGTGGAGCGCGACCTTCCGCGTACGGTCGACGCCCTGCATCCGCTGCTGCGCAGACGCCCCCAGTTCGCCATGCTCAAGGGGCGCTCGAACTACCTGTGCCTGCACCGCCTGCACGAGGGCGTGCCGCAGGACGAGGAGGAAGGGCTGTTCGACCAGTTCGAGGCGGCGGCCCCGTCGAGCAAGCTCGGCCAGGACCTGCTGCGGCTGCGCGACTGGTCGGACGAGACGGAGAGCGGTGATCGCGACGACCTCACCCCCGGTGTCTCCGACCGGGCCTGGGCGCAGGTCTCCGTCTCCTCCCGGGAGTGCCTGGGCGCCACCAAGTGCGCGTACGGGGCCGAGTGCTTCGCCGAGCAGGCCCGTGAGCGGGCCAAGCTCGCCGATGTCGTCGTCACCAATCACGCCCTGCTCGCCATCGACGCCATCGAGGGCGCCCCGGTGCTCCCGCAGCACGAGGTGCTGATCGTCGACGAGGCCCACGAACTGGTCTCCAGGGTCACCGGAGTGGCCACCGGCGAGCTCACCCCCGGCCAGGTCAACCGCGCGGTGCGCCGCGCTGCGAAGCTGGTGAACGAGAAGGCGGCCGACGCCCTCCAGACCGCCTCAGAGGGTTTCGAGCGGGTGATGGAGCTGGCGCTTCCCGGCCGTCTGGAGGAGATCCCCGAGGACCTGGGCTACGCGCTGATGTCCCTGCGTGACGCGGCGCGTACGGTGATCACGGCCCTGGGCACCACGCGCGACAAGTCCGTCCAGGACGAGGACGCGGTCCGCAAGCAGGCCCTCGCGTCCGTGGAGACGATCCACGGCGTCGCCGAACGGATCACCCAGGGCTCCGAGTACGACGTCGTCTGGTACGAGCGCCACGACCGCTTCGGCGCGTCGCTGAGGGTCGCTCCGCTCTCGGTCTCCGGGCTGCTGCGCGAGAAGCTCTTCGCCGACCGGTCCGTGGTCCTCACCTCGGCCACCCTCAAGCTCGGCGGCGACTTCAACGGGGTGGGGGCGTCGCTGGGACTCGCTCCCGAGGGCACCGAGGGCGACGACCTTCCGCAGTGGAAGGGACTCGACGTCGGGTCGCCGTTCGACTACCCGAAACAGGGGATCCTGTACGTCGCCCGGCATCTGGCCACGCCCGGCCGCGAGGCGTCCCGAACGGACATGCTGGACGAGCTCGCCGAGCTGGTGGAGGCGGCGGGCGGGCGCACGCTTGGGCTGTTCTCGTCCATGCGCGCGGCCCAGGCCGCGGCCGAGGAACTGCGGGGGCGGCTCGACAAGCCGATCCTGCTCCAGGGCGAGGAGACGCTCGGCGAACTGATCAAGAACTTCGCGGCCGATCCCGAGACCTGTCTCTTCGGCACGCTGTCGCTCTGGCAGGGCGTCGACGTGCCCGGATCCAGCTGCCAGCTCGTGGTCATGGACCGGATTCCCTTCCCGCGCCCCGACGACCCGTTGATGAGTGCGCGCCAGAAGGCGGTGGACGAGGCCGGAGGCAACGGCTTCATGGCCGTCGCTGCTACGCACGCGGCGCTGCTGATGGCGCAGGGCGCCGGTCGGCTGGTTCGGGCCACGGGGGACAGGGGGGTCGTCGCGGCTCTCGATCCGCGGTTGGCCAACGCCCGGTACGGCAGTTTTCTGCGCGCCTCGCTGCCCGACTTCTGGTACACGGTCGACCGCAATCAGGTGCGACGCTCACTCGCGGCGATCGACGCGGCGGCCAAGGCCGACGGCCGGTAGCCGGTCGGCCCGGGTCGTCTCCGGCAGGTCCCGCCCGCGCGTCGGCCGCCGGGGACGCGGGTGGGACCCCTCGGGACCGGGCTGCCCGGTTTCCAACGGCCCGCTCGCTCGTCGGGCCGTTCGGCCGGTTCCGTGCCCCGCACCTTCACGACCCTCGGCGGCTGCGAGGGTGCGGCCGTCATGCGCATGGCAGGGCTCGCATGGAAAAGGGGCCCCGGGATCGGCGCAGTGGATCCCGGGGCCCCGGTCGGGACCTGCGACGTGTCAGACCCGTCGCAGCACCGCCACCACCTTGCCGAGAATGGTCGCCTCGTCACCGGGGATCGGCTGGTACGCGGCATTGTGGGGGAGGAGCCAGACATGGCCGTCCTCGCGCTTGAAGCGCTTGACGGTGGCCTCGCCGTCGAGCATGGCGGCGACGATGTCGCCGTTCTCCGCGACGGGCTGACGACGCACGGTGACCCAGTCGCCGTCACAGATCGCCGCCTCCACCATCGAGTCACCGACGACCTTGAGGACGAAGAGCTCTCCGTCGCCGACCAGCTGGCGGGGGAGCGGGAAGACGTCCTCGACCGACTCCTCGGCGAGGATCGGACCACCGGCGGCGATCCGGCCGACGAGCGGCACATAGGACGCCGCGGGCTTGCCGGCCGTGTCGGCGGGCTGGGTGCTGGGCTGGTCCGAACCGCGGACCTCGTACGCCCGGGGACGGTGGGGGTCGCGGCGGAGGAACCCCTTGCGCTCCAGGGCCATCAGCTGATGGGCCACGGAGGACGTGCTGGACAGGCCCACCGCCTGACCGATCTCCCGCATGGAGGGCGGGTAACCGCGCCGCTGGACGGAATCCCGGATCACCTCGATCACGCGCCGTTGCCGGTCCGTGAGCCCCGAGCTGTCCGCCCGGATGCCTGGAGGTCGGCCGGGCAGTGAGCGCGCTGGGCGCATGGGCTCCGGCCCCTCCGTGCTCGTGAGGTGGTCATTCATGGCGTGTACCGGCTCAAGTCGGCCCTGGGAGCGGTCCTGGGCGGTGATGGTGGCACTGTCTGCGGTGGTGGTCACGTCGGCCCCTCTCGAATGGTCTCCCTGGCTGGACAACGGTAGTAGCTTTCGAAAGGTTGCGCCAAACACACGTTCGAGTGAAAAACGAATAAAAGGCTGTCGCCAGTTAACCGCCGGGTGTATGCGGATTCGCTGCCGGGTCTTTGTGCGAACGGGTGCCGGTGGCGTGCGGCCGTCGTGTGTCGGCCGCGTTGCGCGTCGGCGGTCGTGCGTGGCGGTGGCCCCGCGTGTCGGCGGCCGTGCCCGTGCGACCGTGGCCCCGCCTTCTCCTCCTCGTGCGGGCGAGGGCGGGCGCGTGCGTGGGGCGGATCGTGCGTGGGTGGGGCGGACGGGGCTGTGGAGGTGAATCCGGACCGCGCGCGACGCGGTTCATTACGGTAACGTCCGCGGGCGCGGAGTGGCTGTGCGGGGCTCCGGCCGTACGTCGCGCGGGCGTGGCGAAGGGCCCCGGGATTTCGGCGGCCGGGTGGTTCCCGTACCCTCGTCCACGGCCGCACGCCGCCTGCCGGCTGTCCGTGAACCGCGACACGCTCGCAGGGCCAAATGCGCGACGGAACCCAAGATCTAGTGGTTGGATTGTTCCGGCCGCCCAGAAGTTGTGGTCCCTGGTCCGTCAGGGGTGTGGCCATCGCCTATGCTTGTGACTGCTTCGAGGGGCCCCCGACGGGCCCTGCCGAGGCTGTTCAGTCGTGCTGTGAAGGAGGGTTGGGAGCCATGCACTGCCCCTTCTGCAGGCACCCCGACAGCCGGGTCGTCGACAGCCGCACCACCGACGACGGCACGTCGATCCGCCGCCGCCGCCAGTGCCCCGACTGCTCCCGCCGTTTCACGACGGTGGAGACCTGCTCGCTGATGGTGGTCAAGCGCAGCGGTGTGACCGAACCCTTCAGCCGGACCAAGGTCATCTCCGGCGTGCGCAAGGCATGCCAGGGGCGGCCGGTCACCGAGGACGCCCTCGCCAAGCTCGGCCAGCGGGTCGAGGAGGCGGTGCGCGCCACCGGCAGTGCCGAGCTGACCACCCATGACGTGGGCCTGGCGATCCTCGGCCCCCTGCAGGAACTCGACCTCGTCGCATACCTGCGTTTCGCGTCCGTGTACCGGGCGTTCGACACACTTGAAGACTTCGAGGCGGCCATCGCGGAGCTCCGCGAACGGCGGCCTCCCACGGAGGAGCGCGGGACCGGCGCGGCCCTTGAGGTCCCCGTTCCCGCCGTCGCCGCCGACTGAGCGGCACCGGCCGGTCCCGCGGCGTGTCCGCGGGCCGGCGCGGCCAAGCGGCTTTTTGAACCCGCTCAGAGCGTCCTTCGTGGCGCCCGGAGCAGCAGAGACAGACTGTGCCCTGGGAAGTTCTGGGCACTTCAGGGCGTTTTTGCCCACATATGGGAGGCGGCATGACAGAGACGGCGAGCGGCCCGGCACGAGGTTCCCGAGCCAAGGGTTCCAAGGCGAGCAAGGGGCTGCGCATCGAGCGCATCCACACCACCCCCGGCGTGCATCCGTACGACGAGGTGGTCTGGGAGCGCCGTGACGTCGTCATGACCAACTGGCGCGACGGCTCGATCAACTTCGAGCAGCGCGGCGTCGAGTTCCCCGACTTCTGGTCGGTGAACGCGGTCAACATCGTCACCAGCAAGTACTTCCGCGGGGCCGTCGGCACCCCGCAGCGCGAGACCGGTCTGCGGCAGCTCATCGACCGGATCGTGAAGACGTACCGCAAGGCCGGCGAGGACCACAGCTACTTCGCCTCGCCCGCGGACGCCGAGATCTTCGAGCACGAACTGGCGTACGCCCTCCTGCACCAGATCTTCAGCTTCAACTCCCCGGTGTGGTTCAACGTCGGAACGCCCCAGCCGCAGCAGGTCTCCGCCTGCTTCATCCTGTCCGTCGACGACTCCATGGAGTCGATCCTCGACTGGTACAAGGAAGAAGGCATGATCTTCAAGGGCGGTTCCGGGGCCGGTCTGAACCTCTCCCGTATCCGTTCCTCCAAGGAACTGCTGTCCTCCGGCGGCAATGCCTCCGGCCCGGTCTCCTTCATGCGTGGCGCCGACGCCTCCGCCGGAACGATCAAGTCCGGTGGCGCCACCCGGCGCGCGGCCAAGATGGTCATCCTCGACGTCGACCACCCCGACATCGAGGGCTTCATCGAGACCAAGGTGAAGGAGGAGGAGAAGATCCGCGCGCTGCGCGACGCGGGCTTCGACATGGACCTGGGCGGCGACGACATCACGTCCGTCCAGTACCAGAACGCCAACAACTCGGTCCGCGTGAACGACGAGTTCATGAAGGCCGTGGAGTCCGGCGGCAAGTTCGGGCTGCGCGCCCGCATGACCGGCGAGGTCATCGAAGAGGTCGAGGCCAAGGCCCTCTTCCGCAAGATGGCCGAGGCGGCCTGGGCCTGCGCCGACCCGGGCATCCAGTACGACGACACGATCAACCACTGGCACACCTGCCCCGAGTCCGGCCGGATCAACGGCTCGAACCCGTGCAGCGAGTACATGCACCTGGACAACACCTCGTGCAACCTCGCCTCGCTGAACCTGATGAAGTTCCTCAAGGACGACGGCAAGGGCAACCAGTCCTTCGACTCCGAGCGCTTCGCGAAGGTCGTCGAGCTGGTCATCACCGCGATGGACATCTCCATCTGCTTCGCCGACTTCCCCACCCAGAAGATCGGCGAGAACACCCGCGCCTTCCGTCAGCTGGGCATCGGCTACGCCAACCTCGGCGCCCTGCTGATGGCGACCGGCCACGCCTACGACAGCGACGGCGGCCGCGCCCTCGCCGGTGCCATCACCTCGCTGATGACCGGCACCTCCTACCGCCGCTCCGCCGAGCTCGCCGCGGTGGTCGGCCCGTACGACGGCTACGCCCGCAACGCCGAGCCGCACCAGCGCGTCATGAAGCAGCACGCGGACGCCAACGCCGCCGCCGTGCGCATGGACGACCTGGACAGCCCGATCTGGGCCGCCGCGACGGAGGCGTGGCAGGACGTGATCCGCCTGGGCGCGAAGAACGGTTTCCGCAACGCGCAGGCGTCGGTCATCGCCCCCACCGGCACCATCGGTCTCGCGATGTCCTGCGACACCACCGGCCTCGAACCGGACCTGGCCCTGGTCAAGTTCAAGAAGCTGGTCGGCGGCGGCTCGATGCAGATCGTCAACGGCACCGTGCCGCAGGCCCTGCGCCGCCTGGGCTACCAGGAGGAGCAGATCGAGGCGATCGTCGCCCACATCGCCGAGCACGGCAACGTGATCGACGCCCCCGGCCTGAAGACCGAGCACTACGAGGTCTTCGACTGCGCGATGGGCGAGCGCGCCATCTCCCCGATGGGCCACGTCCGCATGATGGCCGCGATCCAGCCGTGGATCTCCGGCGCCCTGTCCAAGACGGTCAACATGCCGGAGTCGGCGACCGTCGAGGAGGTCGAGGAGATCTACTTCGAGGCGTGGAAGATGGGCGTCAAGGCGCTCGCGATCTACCGCGACAACTGCAAGGTCGGCCAGCCCCTCTCCGCGAAGACCAAGGAGAAGAAGAAGTCCGCGACGGACGCGGTCGCGGCCAAGACCGAGGCGACCATCCGCGAAGCGGTCGAGAAGGTCGTCGAGTACCGCCCGGTCCGCAAGCGCCTCCCCAAGGGCCGTCCGGGCATCACCACCTCCTTCACGGTGGGCGGCGCCGAGGGCTACATGACCGCCAATTCCTACCCGGACGACGGTCTCGGCGAGGTCTTCCTGAAGATGTCGAAGCAGGGCTCCACGCTCGCGGGCATGATGGATGCCTTCTCCATCGCCGTCTCGGTCGGTCTGCAGTACGGCGTCCCGCTGGAGACGTACGTCTCGAAGTTCACCAACATGCGCTTCGAGCCGGCCGGCATGACGGACGATCCGGACGTACGGATGGCGCAGTCGATCGTCGACTACATCTTCCGCCGCCTCGCGCTGGACTTCCTGCCCTTCGAGACCCGCTCGGCGCTGGGCATCCACTCGGCCGAGGAGCGTCAGCGCCACCTCGACACCGGTTCGTACGAGCCCTCGGACGACGAGATCGACGTCGAGAGCCTGGCCCAGTCCGCCCCGGTGCGGACGGAGCCCCTGAAGGCCGTGGTCGCGGTGCAGGAGGCCGAGAAGCCGGCCCCGAAGACGGCGCACACCTCGGCGGAGCTCGTCGAGATGCAGCTCGGCATCAGCGCGGACGCCCCGCTCTGCTTCTCCTGCGGCACGAAGATGCAGCGCGCCGGGTCCTGCTACATCTGCGAGGGCTGCGGCTCGACCAGCGGCTGCAGCTGAGGCCGACGGGAATCGCGTCGGACGTGCCGTCCGACGTAGACCGCTCCTTTAGCTGACCGGCAGCACACGAAGGGGATCGACCGTCGTCGATCCCCTTCGTCGTGCCCGTGACCGGGGCGGCGATTCGACGATGCCGTGCCGCACGCACCGTGAGCGCAAGGAGTGGAGCTGCCGGCCACCCCGACGGCAGGAGCGCCGGCGCCTCCTTCAGGTTGTGCTCGACGTGGCTTCCGTCGAGGCGGACCCGGTGGACCCCTTTCCTGCTTCCCCCGCGCAACCGGTCCGCCGCGACGATGCGGCACTCCGTTCCCAGCGCGTCGCGCACGAGCCCCGACAGGTCTTGGATGTCCGCGAATGGCCGCATCCGCGGAACCTGCTGAAGACGTCTCCGCGCGTGCCACCGGACACCTCCTCCGCAGCCTCCGACCCGAGGCGGAGCCCGGACCGTCGGCGCCCCGCTCACCGCGTGGTGGGGACAACCCGCCCAGTCCGGCCGCGATCGTCCGACGTAGCGCCCCGATCACCGCGAACCGGCGCCCAGCCGTCGCGGAACGGCGGGGTTCCTGTTCCTCGGCGCACTCCCGATCCGGTCCTTGCGCCGGTCGTCCGTCATGACGGGAACGTCCACGGCAGGGATCACACGACAGGGATCGAAGGAACACGTACGTCCGCGTCGGGCCGCGATCCGGCCCGAACGTTTCGAAGTGCCTTCGCGTACCGCGGCCCGGCACCCTCTCGTCGCGTCCCCGATCGAACGGGGTTCCCGTCTCGCGTCGGCCACGTCTCCGGTGCCGGGTACCACCATTCGTTGGGTTCCGCGTGCGGTGCAGCGCAGTGCCATGCCGGTTCCGCGTTCCGCGGTGTGCCGGAGGCGGGCGGCGGGTCAGGACGCGGGCGGACGGCCTCCCATCGCCGTGGTGAACGACTCGGGGTCGCCGTCGAAGCCCCTGACCGTGTCGCGGAACTCCCATGCACCCGAGGCGCCGCGGGCGAACTCCGCGACGGTCGCGGCGGTGGCGTCGCCCACCGAGGAGAAGTCGTCCTCCGACAGGTTGGTGTAGCCCTCCCTGACCTGCACGACGGTGTTCTCGATGTCGCCGAACGTCTTGCGGCCGTCGCGCTGCTGAATGACGACCCCGACGACGACCCGCGCGTACGCGGACGACAGACGGTCCAGTTCCAGGGTCATCACTTCGTCGAAGCCGAAGCCCTGACCGGTCCTGCTGTCACGGTTGAGCGTGATGGTGCCGTCCGGCGAACGGCTGTCGAAGTGCACGAGATACGCGGGAGCGTCGTAGGGCGTGTCCGTACGGTAGGTGGCCGCGATGATGTCGAGGTCGTGGTCCGGGGCGCCATGAGGGCTGGGATCCCACTTGAGCCTGACCTCGACCTTCTCGATGTCCTTGTTGGGGGTGGTCATCGGACTTCCCTCCTTGGTGCGCCGCTGTGCTGTCGGGCCGTTCATACCACTCGATCATGTCCGTAACCGGCCGCGGAACCAATCGGGTTGGCCCACGGCGACGGAATCGGGCCATCTCGCCCGGTGCGAGTCCCGGGCGAGGTGAACGGCAGTCACCTCGCGCGCGTACCACGAATCAGGGCCGGGGAAACGGGGGTTGGTGCGACGACGGTGCGCATGACCCTGCAACTCCGTTTCGTGAAGGGCCGGTTCGAAATGAACGTGCGCGGAAGTGACTTCGGCCAGGTCCGGCACCGTACGATGGCGCGGTGCTGGTCAAGTGGATTCGTTGCACCGTGGTGGACCGTCGGGGTTTTGAACGGGAACAACGAAAGTGGGCGGAGCTGCTGGGAGAGCCGGGATTCGGCGGACAGGGCGGTGGGTGGAGCCGAGGACGTCCCGATGTGGCACATGTCCTCGCCTTCTGGGAGAACCGCGTCTTCTACGACTCGTTCATGGCGCGCAAGCACGACCGGTTGGCCGCGTCGCAGTCCGGTACGTGCAGTGGCGTCCAGGTCAAGCTGTTCGAGCACCGCTTCGACGTGAAGACCGGTTTCGAGCCGCGCTTCACCGACGTGGACGTCGTCAGGGTGGCCCACAGCACGGTGCACGAGGACCGGGCCGAGCACTTCGCGCTGATGCAGGAGCGGGTGTGGAACCCGGCGATGGCCGGTTCGCCCGGCATGGTGCGAGGGGTGTTCGCGGAAGCACCGGGGCACGAGTTCCTGGTGTTGTCGATGTGGCAGTCGAGTGCCGAGCGCGGCAAGTACCGGGCCGGCAGCATCGAGCGGCTGACGCAGCGGACACAGGTCGAGGAGGACGTGGCGGCGGTGACGGGCGACGTCGTGCGGCTCGAACCGTCCTGGACGGTGTGACGACGGGCGAACCCTCGCGGTCCTCAGCACGACCCTTCGTACTCGACCTGCTCCAGAGGGTTCCCGTCGCCGAAGTCGAACAGGCGCGTGGCCCCGCTCTCGGCGAAGCCGCACTTGGTGTAGAAGCGGCGGGAGCGCGGGGTGTCGCGCAGCGTCCACAGATGGACGCGACGAAAGCCGTCGTCGCGCAGCAGCTGTAGGGTCCCGGTCATCAGCGCCGTGGCGATGCCGCTGCCCCAGCTGTCGGGATGGCTGTAGAAGCTGTGGATCTCGGCCAGGCCCGGCCGGGTGCGGGACGGTGCGTGGACGGAGAGCGCCAGGGGGCGGCCGTCCTCCTCGGCGAGCAGGATCGTGCCCGCCCGCTGTTCGATCCGTGCGTGCCAGCGGGTCCGCCTGCTGCGGATGCCGCGCGCGGCGAACTCCGCGTCGAAGAAGGGCGCGTAAGCCATCTCCCAGGCCGTGGCGTGGATCTCGCCCAGGACGTCCCCGTCCCCCGGTCCGGCACGACGAACCTCGATCATCCGCTCACCCTAGTGCCTTCCCGGTAGCGATCCAGTGCTTCCACGGCAGCGTCCGCCCCCTCGTCGTGCCGCCGGGCAGGCGCGCTCGCCGCGTCGGCCACGAGCCCGCGCGGCGCCGCTTTTGGCCCTCCTCCCGCCTCAGCCCCCGGTACGACTGTCGCCCGGAGCCCGCCGGGGGCCGGGGCGCAGCGCTTAGGGTCGAACCATGGCACGACCGCAACGCATCGTCCTCGTCCGGCACGGGGAGTCCGAGGGCAACGCAGACGACTCGGTGTACGAGCGCGTGCCGGACCACGCGCTGAGGCTCACCTCCACGGGGCTCCGGCAGGCCAGGGAGACCGGCGCGCGGTTGCGCGAGCTGTTCGGCACCGAACGGGTCAGCGTGTACGTCTCGCCCTACCGTCGTACGCACGAGACCTTCAGGGCCCTGGACCTGGACCTGGCGCGGGTGAGGGTGAGGGAGGAGCCGAGGCTGAGGGAGCAGGACTGGGGGAACTGGCAGGACCGGGAGGACGTGCGGCTCCAGAAGGAGTACCGGGACGCCTACGGGCACTTCTTCTACCGCTTCGCGCAGGGCGAGTCCGGGGCCGATGTGTACGACCGGGTCGATGCCTTCCTGGAGAGTCTGCACCGGAGTTTCGACGCCCCCGACCACCCGCCGAACGTCCTGCTGGTCACGCACGGGCTGACCATGCGTCTGTTCTGCATGCGGTGGTTCCACTGGTCGGTGGCCGAGTTCGAGTCCCTGTCCAATCCCGGCAACGGGGAGACCAGGATGCTGATACTCGGCGAGGACGGGCGGTACACCCTGGACCGGCCGTTCGAGCGCTGGCGCACCCCTGAACCGTACGGAATCACCGGATAGAGTGGAAGGCGATGACGACCGCCTCCTCTTCCTCCGATCAACGATTCGAACGTGCCCTGGCCAGTCTCCGCGGACTGGCCGTGGGGGACGCGCTGGGGTCCCAGTTCTTCGTGCCGGTGAACTACCCGCTGCTGAAGCAGGGAGGGCTGCCTCCCGGCCCCTGGCAGTGGACGGACGACACCGAGATGGCCGCCTCGGTGGTGGCCGTGCTGGTGACACACGGGCGGATCGACCAGGACGCACTTGCCCGGTCCTTCGCCGAGCACCATGACTTCGACCGGGGATACGGCCCCGCCGTGAACCGGCTGCTCAGGCTGGTGCGGGAGGGCGGCGACTGGCGTGAGCTGGCGTCCGCGCTGTTCCAGGGGCAGGGTTCCTGGGGCAACGGCTCCTCGATGCGCATCGCCCCGCTCGGGGCCTGGTACGCCGACGACCCGGAGCAGGCCACGCACCAGGCCGAGATCTCCTCGTACATCACGCACCAGCACCGCGAGGCGGTCGCGGGCGCGATGGCCGTCGCGGCGGCCGCGGCGCTGGCCGCGGCGAGCGCGGGGCCGCCCACCCCGACGGAGTTCCTCGACGGTGTGATCGACCTCGTGCCGCGCAGCGCGGTCGGTGCCGGACTGCGCCGGGCGCGCGACATGCTCGACTACGACGACGCGGGCACGGTCGCCGCGGTGCTCGGCAACGGACGGCGCACCAGCGCCCACGACACCGTCCCGTTCGCCCTCTGGTCCGCGGCGCGGCACCTCGGCGACTTCGAGCAGGCCTTCTGGGGTACGGCCCGGGCCGGCGGAGACGTCGACACCACCTGCGCGATCGTCGGCGGCATCGTCGCGGCGAGCGGGGCAGGCGCACCGCCCGCCGACTGGGCGGCACGGACGGAGGAACTGCCGGGCTGGCTGCCGCGATAGCGCGACGCGGGCGAACGGCACGCCCCTGAACCGGACGGCGCCCGCCCCGAGCCGGAGCACGTCCCCCGTGAGCCGGACGGTGATCCCGACCGGACGGTGACGCGGGCGCACGGCGTCTCCCCGAGCGGCACGGCTCTCGCGCCGACGCGGCGGTTCCCCGGCCGTGGCGGGCGCCCGACCGGTACTGTCACGGTCCTGCCACAGCCTTCCCTCGAACGCGTGCCCGGGGGAAGGGGAAGTTACTCTTTCGGCCACGTCGCCCCCGGTGATCAACCGGACGGGCGTGCACCGAACGAGACGCCGGGTGTCCCCGTGCTGCCCGGCGGCGGTGCGCGCGGACCCCGGTGGGGGAGGGGTCCCATTGTCCGATCACGTACCAGACAACCCCCGGCCACAGGACGTGCCCGAGCGATCCGGGCCGTCGGAGCGTGGCGCGGAGTCGGGGACGAGCACACCACCGAAGTCGGCGCCGCAGCCGTCCCACGACATCACGCCCGGGCCGCCGCAGGCACGGGCCCACGCCGCGCGGGGCGGCGCACCACAGCCCCCGCCCGGTCCCGGGCGGCGCAGCAGCCCCCCGTCGTCGATCGCGCGACTGCGGGTCGCCGAGCCGGCCGCGGTCCGGGGCGCGACCCTCTGCTCCGTCCTCGCCACCGCGGTCCTGAGCGCGTCGCTGCTCGGCGACGGTCTCGGCGCGAACCTGCTGATCGTCGCGATTCCCGCGGCGCTCGCGGCCTTCTTCGCCGCGCGGGCGGCCGGGCGTCGCCTCCGCCCGTGGACGGCCGTCTGGGCGGTCGGCGGCCTGGCGCTGCTCGTCGTCCCGGCCCTCCGGGACGCAGGGTGGCCCAGCTTTCTCGCCGTCGTGTCGGCCGTGGCACTGGGCTCGCTCGCGCTGAACGGTGCCCGCAGCTGGGTCGGGGTGTTCCTCGGTTCGCTGGGCCTGTTCAGTTCGCTCGTCGAGGGGACGCTCTGGGGCTGCCGGGGTGTGCGCGAGCGCATGGCGGGGTCCCGGAAACGGTGGGGCGCCGCACTCCGCACCACCGCGGTGGCGGCCGTCCTGCTCGTCGTGTTCGGCACACTCTTCGCGAGCGCCGACGCCGCCTTCGCCGATGTGCTCGGCGGACTGGTTCCCGACGTGTCGCTGGGCGACGGTCCCTGGAGACTGCTCCTCTTCGCGCTCGGTCTGGTGGGATCCCTCGCCGCCGCGTACACCGCCGCCGCCCCGGTGCGCTGGGACGGCTTCGCCCTCCGGCCGGGAAAGGCGCGCGGGCGGCTGGAATGGGCGCTGCCGCTCGTCGTGCTGAACCTGCTGTTCGCCGTCTTCATCGCCGTCCAGCTGACCGTGCTGCTCGGCGGATACGACAAGGTGATGGCGCAGACCCACCTCAGCTATGCCCAGTACGCGCGTCAGGGCTTCTGGCAGCTTCTCTGGGCCACCTTTCTCACCCTGCTGGTCATCGCCGTCGCCCTTCGCCTGGCCCCGCGCGGACGGGACGGGGACCGCACTCTCGTACGGGGCGTGCTCGGCACGCTCTGTGTGCTCACCCTCGTCGTCGTGGCGTCCGCGCTCAGGCGCATGGACCTGTACGTCGACACCTACGGCCTGACCAGGCTCGCATCTCGGTGGCGGCGATGGAACTCTGGCTGGGTGTCGTCCTCGTCCTGATCGTGGTCTTCGGCGCGCTCCGGCCGCGCCTGCTCCCGCGCGCCGTCGCCACGAGCGCCGCCGCCGCCGTGCTCGCGTTCGGTCTGGTCTCGCCCGACGGCCTGATCGCGGAACAGAACGTCCAGCGGTACCGCGACGGCCGCTCGATCGACATCGCCTACCTCCGTGACCTCTCGGCCGACGCCGTTCCCGCTCTCGACACCCTGCCCGAGCCGCTGCGCTCCTGCGCCCTGCGGGACATCGAGGGTTCGCTGCGGTCCTCGGACACGCCCTGGTACGCCATGAGCCTGGGTGAGGCGCGAGCCCGGGAGATCCTGCGCGAGCGCGGTACGGACGAGTCGGAGGGCTCCTGTTCCCTCGCGCGCGGGGGCCTCGGAGGAGGAGAAGGAGGAGGAGCGAACGGCGACCGCGGTTACGAGGACGGCCGATACGTTCCGAGCGACACGAGCGACACGAGCGACACGAGCGACACGAGCGACACGAGCGACACGAGCGACACGAGCGACACGAGCGACACGAGCGACACGAGCGACACGAGCGACGTGGGCGACACGAGCGACGTGGGCGACGCGGGCGACCCGCGCTGACCCGAGCCGCCGCGAGTGCGGTCCGCACCCGCGGCGGTGTGTCGGCCTTCCCTGTTGCGCCGGTCACTGGCGCGCCGGGGCGCTGCCCGTCGCCGTACCGCCGCGTACCGTGTTACGGGCTTCACGAATGTGACGCGGGCCCCCACGAGCGCTTCGCGTGGTGATCCGTCGCGGGATTCTCCCGACGTCGCCGCGACCGCTCGCGGACCACACCGGCCGTGCCCGGCCCACTGATCCGTGTACCGCAGCAAACCGGCACGAGGATCCACGGCCGGGCGGCAGTCCGTCCCTCCGACGCGGCCCGCGTCCGGCGCGGTCGTCAGGCGCCCCCGGGGTGTTGCCCGCGTTCCCGTCGGCGTACGCTGACAGGCGCCATGCCGTACGAACCACCCACGCACACTGTCGAGCGCTCGTTGCGCGCCACCACCGGCGCCAGGATCGTCGCCGGTGTCGACGAGGTCGGACGCGGAGCGTGGGCGGGGCCGGTCACCGTGTGTGCGGCCGTCACCGGCCTTCGCAGACCTCCCGCCGGACTGACCGACTCCAAGCTGATCACCCCCAGACGCCGCGCGGAACTGGCCCCGCAGCTGGAACGGTGGGTCACCGCGTTCGCCGTGGGGGACGCCTCCCCGCAGGAGATCGACGACCTGGGGATGACGGCGGCACTGCGCCTCGCCGCCGTACGCGCTCTGGAGGGCCTGCCGGTGCGTCCCGACGCGGTGATACTCGACGGCAAGCACGACTACCTGGGACAGCCCTGGAAGGTCCGTACGGTGATCAAGGGCGACCAGTCCTGCGTCGCCGTCGCGGCGGCCTCGGTGATCGCGAAGGTCCGACGGGACGCGATGATGGCTGAACTGGGCGCGGATTCCGGCGAGTACGCCGCGTTCGACTTCGGTGCCAACGCCGGTTATCCGTCGCCCGTGCACAGGGCCGCTCTGGAGGAGTGGGGTCCCACGCCCCACCACCGCCTCTCGTGGTCCTACCTCGACGCGCTGCCCAGGTGGCAGCACCTCAAGAAGGTCCGTTTCTCCGCCGAGGCGGCCGCACTGGAAAGCGGGGGCCAGCTCGGCTTCGACTTCTGACCGCGCACGAACACCCACCCGCCGACGTCCCACATATCGGCGTTTGATAGACAACCACCCATGCCTCTCATCCCCGAGGAGCCTCAGATTCACGAGAGCGCCCAGGGTCCCCGCGCCACTCCGGCCTCAGGCCGCGCCGCGTCGACCCCCCGTCCCGTACCCGGTCCGCGTTCAGCGGCCACGCCGCGTCCCGGTCGCCCGGGCCCCGGCCCCGCGAGGCCCGCGCCGCCGGCGCCGCGCCCGCACCCCGCCTCCGGAGCGTCGCAGACGGCCCATCCGGAGAATCGTTCCGCACCGCAGATCCAGCTGATCCCCGCCGCGGCCGCCGCCGCGGTCGACGCCGCCGACGAGGCGGTGGACCTGCTGCTCGACTCCGGACGCGCACCGGGCGACATCCTGGTGGTCACCACGGGTGAGCAGCACCCGTGGGCCGCGCACGAACTCTCCTTCGGCGAGGCCGCCTACTGGGCCCAGCACGACACCGGCGAGGACGTCTTCTTCGCCCGTGCCGATGCCGCCGGGCGGCTGAAGCCCCGTCCCGTGGTGGTCGTCGCCGTCAACGACGCCGGTGGTGACGACATCGCCGACGTGCTGTCCGGTGCCCGCGCACGAGCGGGTGCCCTGCTGATCGTGTGCGGGGACCCGCGACGGGTCGACGCGGTGCTCGGCGCAGGGGTCTGAGCGACGGCGCGTACGCGGTCGTGACGCGACGGCGCGTACGCCGTCGTGGTGCGGATGTCGTGCACCCGGTCGTGGTGCGACGCCACTGGTGTCGTCCGTCGTCGTGAACGTGGTGGCCCGGTCGCCCGAGGGGGTGGCCGGGTCCGCGACCGCCGGTCAGCGCGCCGCGGTGTGACGCAGCGCCCGGGATGCCCCGCCTCCGGCACGCATCGGCTGAGGGGCGGCATCGAGCGTCGTTCCCGAGAGGGGCGACGGTCGCGACGTGGCGCTGGGCCGACGGCCGCCGCGCCCCTCGCCGAGCACCTGCCAGCCACCGCGGGTCAGGGTGATGTACGCGCCGCACCGCAGACCATGCAGGGTGCAGGCGTCCCGCAGCCCCCACATCCAGGCCCCGTCCTCCTCCGTCCAACGCTCGTCGCCCTCACGGCAGTAGAGCAGTACGGCCGTGCGGACGGGGGTGCGGCGGCGCAGATCGTGCGGAACGACCCGGCGCAGATGCGCCAGCAGCGCGTTGCGGAACTCCCAGCCGTCCGTGGCCGTGGCACGGCGGGCGAACGAGGCGCTGGCCACGAGGCGTTCCTCATGGTCCAGGACCGCGACGACAGCGGTTCCCGGAGCGGGCCGGTGCCGGGCGTGCAGACCGCCGACGACCTCGCGGGGGCTGCGCAGCAACGGGATGCCCGCCTCGGCCCACTCGGCCGGTTCGAGCATCCTGGCAAGGCGGTTGGTGGAATCGGCGGCCGCGGACGGCGCCGGTATCGAAGCGGCCTCGGACGGGGCGAATTCGAAGGTCACGATCCTCCCTTCGCATACGCGCCCACATGGCGGGCAGGGACGAGTGAGGGCGCACCGGGGCACAGCAGTTCCGGGATGGCGAACGCCCGTGCGGGGAGCGGGTTCAATTCTTCCTGGCCTTTCGACCGGCGGCAACGAGCAATCGGCGCGACCGACGGGAATGCGGGGATATGACCCTGATATCCCGCCCGTGCCGTACCCGGACGACGCCCCCGGTCGCGCTCGAACGGCGGGGACCAGCGGAAACGTTCCGATCGGGTCGGCGTCGGCGATTCGGGGCGGCTCCTCGCCGAGCACCCGGGTCCGGCCGTCCGAGAGCGGTACGCGACCCGCGGGCCGTGCATGAGTCGCTCGTCACGCCGCGTGAACTGGCTGTCCGTGCCCGCCATCGGGTTGCATGGGGGCATGAACGAACCGGAACTCCGTGCCGAAGCCGACGCCGTCCTCGCCGAACTCGTCGGTGCCCCCGCGGGCTCGGCACGGTTGCGGGAGGACCAGTGGCAGGCGGTGGCCGCTCTGGTGCGGGAGCGCCGACGCGCCCTGGTGGTGCAGCGCACGGGCTGGGGCAAGTCGGCGGTGTACTTCGTCGCCACTGCCCTGCTGCGTCGGCGCGGATCCGGCCCGACGGTGATCGTCTCGCCGCTGCTGGCGCTGATGCGGAACCAGGTCGAGGCGGCGGAACGGGCCGGCATCCGGGCGCGCACCATCAACTCGGCCAATCCGGAGGAGTGGGACACCATCTACGAGGAGGTCGAGCGCGGCGCGACCGATGTTCTCCTGGTGAGTCCGGAACGCCTCAACTCCGTGGATTTCAGGGAGCAGGTGCTGCCCGGGCTCGCGGCCACGACCGGTCTGCTGGTGGTCGACGAGGCGCACTGCATCTCCGACTGGGGCCACGACTTCCGCCCCGACTACCGCCGGTTGCGGGCGATGCTCGGGGACCTCGCGCCCGGCGTGCCGGTACTGGCGACCACCGCGACCGCCAACGCGCGGGTGACGGCCGACGTGGCCGAGCAACTGGGCACCGGCGCCGGTGAGGCCCTGGTGTTGCGCGGCTCGCTGGAACGGGAGAGCCTGCGGCTCGGCGTCGTCCGGCTGCCCGACGCGGCCCACCGCCTGGCCTGGCTCGCCGAGCACCTGGACGAGCTGCCGGGTTCCGGGATCGTCTACGCCCTCACCGTCGCCGCGGCCGAGGAGGCCACCGCCTACCTGCGGCAGCGCGGTTTCCAGGTGGCCTCCTACACGGGCCGCACCGAGAACGCCGACCGGCTGCAGGCCGAGGCCGACCTGCTGGACAACCGGGTCAAGGCACTGGTCGCGACTTCGGCGCTGGGCATGGGCTTCGACAAGCCGGACCTGGGATTCGTGGTTCATCTCGGCTCGCCGTCCTCGCCGATCGCCTACTACCAGCAGGTGGGGCGTGCGGGCCGCGGTGTGGCCCACGCCGACGTGCTGCTGCTGCCGGGCAAGGAGGACGAGGCCATCTGGCGCTACTTCGCCGACACCGCCTTCCCGCCCGAGGCACAGGTGCGTCAGACCCTCTCGGCCCTCGCCGGTGCGGAGCGGCCACTGTCCGTTCCGGCCCTGGAGGCGGCGGTGGAGCTCCGGCGCACCCGTCTGGAGACCATGCTCAAGGTGCTCGACGTGGACGGGGCGGTCAAGCGGGTGAAGGGCGGCTGGGTCTCCACCGGCGAGCAGTGGGTCTACGACTCCGAGCGCTACGCCTGGGTCGCCCGGCAGCGGGCGGCCGAGCAACAGGCCATGCGCGACTACGTGAGCACGACGCAGTGCCGGATGGAGTTCCTGCGCCGGCAGCTGGACGACGAGGGAGCGGTCCCGTGCGGCCGGTGCGACAACTGCGCCGGGGCCTGGGCCGACGCCTCCGTCTCCGCGGAGGCGCTGACGGGGGCCACGAAGGAACTGGACCGCCCGGGCGTGGAGATCGAGCCGCGTCGGATGTGGCCGACCGGCATGCCCGCCCTCGGCATCGACCTCAAGGGCCGCATCCCCGTCGGCGAGCAGTGCTCCACCGGGCGCGCCCTGGGCCGGCTCTCGGACATCGGCTGGGGCAATCGCCTGCGCCCGCTGCTCGCGGAGAACGCGCCCGACGGCCCGGTCCCCGACGACGTCCTGCGGGCCGCGGTGGCGGTCCTCGCCGACTGGGCGCGCTCTCCCGGCGGCTGGGCGTCGAACGCCCCGGACGCCTCCGCCCGCCCGGTCGGCGTCGTCGCCGTGCCGTCGCTGGCCCGTCCTCGGCTGGTAGGCTCCCTCGCCCGGGAAATCGCGGCCGTCGGACGCCTGCCCTTCCTGGGCACCCTGGCGTACACCGGACCGAACGGAACGCACGCGGTACGCCGCAGCAACTCCGCCCAACGCCTCCGGGCGCTGTCCGACGTCTTCTCCGTCCCCGAGGAGTTGGCGGGCGCGCTGGCCGATGCTCCCGGACCCGTCCTGCTCGTGGACGACTACACCGACTCCGGCTGGACCCTCGCGGTCGCCGCCCGCCTGCTGCGCCGGGCCGGCGGCGAACAGGTGCTTCCGCTGGTCCTCGCCGCGACGGGCTGAGCCTCCCCGGGAACGGCGGGGACGCGCGGCGGTCCCCGGCGTCCCGCGCGGGCGATGCCGCCCGGGACGTCGGGCCCCGGGACGCCCGGCCGACAGGCCCACTCACGTCGACGCGGTCGGGCCCGTGCGGCCCACATGTACGGCTGAGCCCCGGGCCGGCACCCGCCCGCGTTGATGTTGCCGCTCCGGCAGTCGGCCCGCGTGCCCGTCGGACCAGCAGGCTGCTCATGTCGGCCTGGTGGAGTTCCAGCCGGCGCGGTGAACGGCGCGGCCAGACCCTGCTGGTGTATCCCGAAGTCCAGGGACGGTTCCGCCCAGCCGCTTGTCCAGGTAGGGCGTGATCGCGGTGAACGGGGTGACGTCCGGCAGCGCCTGGGCCACGATCACCAGGTCGGGCTCACTGCCGCGGCCCCCGTCGGCCTCCACCAGCCGGTCGACGAGGTCGCAATGGCTGACATGGGGCTCGTCACGCAACAGTGCCTCGTCCACCTCCAGGCCGAACGGCTCGACCAGGTCCCGGTAGTTGGGAGAGTGCCGACGGATCCTCGTCGTAGGGCTTGCGGGGCGGCGCCACCAACCCGTGAACGGCACGGAGAGCAGGCATCGGTGCGCCTCACACTCCGCTGGTGGCCTGTTGCGACAGGACGTAGCCGGTGAGTGTGCCGACCGACTTGAAGTCGTCCACGTCCAGCTCCTCGGGATCGACGGCGTCCTCCAGCGTCATCAGGATCTCCAGGATCGAGGTGGAGTCGAGGTGCAGGTCCTCAAAGAGGTGTACGTCCTCGGTGAGACCGGTGACGGTGCGCTCCAGGACCTCGCTCAGCGCCGCCTCGTACGCGCCGGAGCGCTCGACACCGAGCAGGTCACCGGCCTCGACCCGCGGCAGCTGCACCTTCTTGCCGATGACGTCGTCGGGGGTGCACAGCGGCCCGGCGACGGTGCAGGGGTGCGCGCCCTCGTCGTCGTAGCGGGTCAGCGAGCGAATCGGGAAGTTCCGCTTGACGAAGCCGCCGATGCCGACCGCCGCGATGTGGTGGTCGGTGCCGCCGTCGGCGATGACGAACTGCTCGCCCATGGACTCCTCGACGTACAGCGCCCGCACGACATACGCACCGCACGTCGCCGCGAGACAGCGCCCGAGCTCGTTGATCAGCAAGCAGCCGGGGTGCGCCTTCGCGAAGGGCGCGACGACGTCGTTGATGCCCGCGACCGCCGCCTCCGGGTCGAGATCCTTCTCGTCCTCGCAGTAGGAGACGCCGAAGTCCACGGTCCGCAGCTCGATGCCGAGCCGCTCCGCCGACTCGTCGGCCGGCGCGAGGATCTCGCGGGTGTTGTGCACGAGGTCGTCGGCGTTCAGGAAGCGCGTTCCCATGTACACATGGAAGCCGTGCACCCGTACCCGTCGCAGGCCGATGACCAGCTCGCGGGATCGCCGCAGCACGTCCGCGTCGATGCCGAACCGGCGCGGCCCGCCGCCCACGGCCGGCGCGGATTCCTTGGTGTGGAAGTCGGGGTTGATACGCGGCAGCACCGGGACCTCCTCGCGCCCCGCGATCTCCTCCAGCCGCGCCACCTCGTCGGGGGACTCGCACACGACTGCGTGGATGCCGGAGGCGATGCATGACTCCAACTCGCCCTGGGTCTTGCCCGGTCCGAGGAAGATGATGTTCTCGGGCGGGATGCCCGTTCACTGCACCGTCATCAGCTCGACCAATGAGGAGATCTCGGCGCCCGAGCCGAGCGAGGCGAGATACACGCTGACGCTGATGTCGGGATTCGCCTCGCTCGTCCAACGCGCCCAGCCCCGCACGGTCGGCGGTGAAGAGCAGGGTGTAGAGCCGGCTTTCGAAGGGTTCGACGGGGCCGTCCGGTGCGCGCCCGGCCCGCGTGTTGACCGTTCCGAAGCAGGTGACGACGAGTCCGTCGCGGCCGAGGGGCGGCTCGGCCGGCGGGCCCAGCGCGTCCGTCACCTCGTCGAAGAACGTCGGCCGAGACAGCCGCAGCGGGTAGTGCTTGGCCAGCGCGGCGTCCTCCGGACGCCCGAAGCGTTCGGTGACCCGGCCCTGGTAACTCGACATGTTCAGACGGGCGTTGATCTCCAGTACCGGGTAGACCAGGTCGTCGCTCCCCAACAGGGCGTCCACGCCGACGGTGCCGAAGAACTCGTCCGTGTACAGGCGCGCACCCGGCTGCCGGGCGGCCTCGGCCGGCTCCTCCCGCTGGGCCGGGGTGAGATTCGCGGGCATGACGTGCCCGAGGTGCACTCCGCCGGAGGTCAGCGCCTTGATGAAGTCCAGCCGGACCCGCCCGTCGCGGCCGATGGTGAACTGGTCGTTGAGATCGAAGCGTTTGGGGAGAAAGGCCTCGACGACGGCGTGCAGTGCCTGTTCGCCGCTGGTCGCCGCCCTCCTGTCGATCACGAGCAGCAGGCGGTCGCCCTTCTTCCGGCTGTCGAGGACCACCAGACCTTTGCCGGAGACGCCATAGGCGTCCTCGACGATGACCGGACCGCCGTCGCGCAGTCCCGCGGCGAGCGCGTGAAGCAGCTGCCGTACGGTCTCGCACCAGTGGCCGGCCATCGTCCGCAGACCCAGTTCCTCGGCCACGCGCCGGTTGTAGAGCTTGCTGTTCACTCGTTCGTACGTGGTGGCGTCGGGCACCGCGGACCGCAGTCCGGTGAGCTTGCCGATCAGCTTCTCCTGGACGGAATTGCCCATCGGCATCAGGTACGCGTCGGCAGCGGCGAGCCTGCGCAGCCGCTCCAGAAGGGTGGGGGAGTCGAGCACCGCCCGGCTGGTACCGCCTCCGGCGGCCGGCACATCGGTGATCAGCTCGGCCGGAGCGTCCGGGCCGGTCCTTTCCGCGTAGCTCCGGTAGTCCCCGTCCAGCGGCCGGTCGAGCAGGAGGTGGTCGGTGGGCCCGGCCAGGAGGACGCCCAGTTTCTCCATGCGCCGCACGGTGGCCGAGTCCCGTACCGCCGGGATGCCGACGCAGGAGCGCGCCCACTTGCTTTCCACCTCGAAGTTGCACAGCCATACGAACCGGGCGCTCCGGTCGCCGGTGAGCGCCTCCTCGAGGTCCCCGGCGCAGGCTAGGTCGGGCATCGGGCTCACCGCTTCCTGTGGGAGATCACCATGGCGCCGAAGGTGGCGCCGAGACCTACGGAGACCAGGACGCAGTTCCGGCCGTCGACGAGGCGGTCCTCGTCGCGCAGCGTCATGTAGTTGACGAAGACGTCCGACGCGCAGGAGTGGCTGTAGCGCGGCACGTTGTCCAGGAAGAACTTCTCCGGATCGGCGCCCATGTCCTCCCGTAGTCGGCGGGGACCGGTCCGCCGACCGGCACGCGCGCTTCCACCGGGCATCCCGGTCGGCCGAGGTGTTGACCGTCGGCCCAATGCCGTGGTCGTCGGAGGGCTATGCCTTTTCGGCCGGGGCCCTTCATGTCCGTGCGACGAACTCCGCGCACGGACACAAGGCCGGACAGGGGCCGCGACTGGTCGCGCGTCAGTTCCGGCGGCGGCCGACCAGCACGGTCCGGCGCGCCGCTATGCCGCGTGCGGGGCCGGAGGTCTCCCCGAACGGACGGGCGTGCACGGGATCGGCCGAAGCCCCGGGCTCGCGGCTCCGCGTGGTCTGTGTGGTCATCCCCCCATGCAACCCGACGGCCCGACGAACGGCGAGTGGCCCCCGGCACCTGTGGATAACGTTATCCACAGGGGTCGCGGGAATCGGCCGTTCGCGGGACGGTCGAGCCATGAACCAGCACCACGAATCCACCGGCCCGGTCGACGAGCAGCAGATCACCCTGCGAGGCCCTGCCGAACTCGCCGACGCTCTCCCGTACCTGATGGGGTTCCACCCGAGCGACAGCGTGGTCATGGTCGCCCTGCACGGCGGCCGCGGCCGCTTCGGCGGGCGACTGCGGCTCGGCATTCCCCAGGCGTCCCGCGAATGGCCGTCCGTCGCCGAGCAACTCGCCGAATGCCTGATCAAGGGGAGTGAGCGACGCGGCGGACGGCCCGACGCGATCGTCGTCTTCCTCTGCCAGGACCCCGCTGAGGGCGAGAACGGCAACCAGGTCATGGAGCGGCTGCGCCCCCTCGCCCAGAACCTGCGCACGGCCTGCGGCGCGCTCGACGTGCCCGTGCTCGAAGCACTCTGCATTTCCGGCGGCCATTACTGGTCGTACTGCTGCCCCGACGAGCGCTGCTGCCCGGCCGAGGGAAGCCGGATGTCGATGCCCGGTACCTCGGTGATGGCGGCCGCCGCGGCGTACGCGGGCATTCAAGTGCGCGGCACGCTGCGGGAGATGGAGGCGCGGCTCGCACCGCTGGACGCCTCGGCGGTGGTCATGGAACAGCAGCGCGCGCTCGACGCGGCGGGTGCCGAGCTGATCCCGAAGATCCTCGACGAGGCGGGGCGCGGGGACGTGGCCCGGGGGACCCTCGATCTCGTCCGACGGCTCATGAAGCGCCTCAAGGAGGCACCGATGTCGACACCCTCGGCGTCGGACACCGACGACGACCGGCTGATCACGCACGACGAGGCTGCCGCGGTGATCCTCGGTCTGCAGGACCGGGAAACGCGCGACCGGGCCGCGGAATGGATGGAGGGACCCGAAGCCGGTTTTGCGCTGCGGCTCTGGCGCGCACTCGCACGGCGCTGCGTCACACCGTACGAGGAGCACGCGGCCGCCCCGCTGACGCTCGCCGGGTGGGTCTCCTGGTCAATTGACTGCACCCCCTGATCCTTTTCGTCTCGGGTGTCATCGAAGGCTTCGTCACCCCTTCCGGCCTGCCGACCTGGGCCCGTATCGCCATCGGCATCGCGGCCGAGGCGGCCTTCCTCGTGTACGTCTACGTCCTGGGCGGCCGAGCATCGCGAGCAGGGGAGCGATCAACCTCTC
>NZ_LIXJ01000024.1 GCF_001905795.1 Streptomyces sp. CB01580 | reverse complement strand
CAGCGGGGTAGTTCAGACGGATAGCCGCGCGTAGCTGTTCCAGCAGGTGACTACCGGAGTGGCTGGTCGTGTTGTGTGTGCCGCCTGTCTCGATGTGGGTGTGGAGCAGGCGGATCACACGTTCGTCGGTGCGGCCCCGGGTCCCACGCTTTCGCGCTTTTCCCTTTCGGCGGTTCCGACTCTATCAGATCCTTTCGGGCCTGATTCCCAGTCAGCGGGATTTGCGTTCGGGGCCGTCGGGCCCTTCCGGCGAGCGAGACTTTAGCGGAATCACAGACCTCGACGCTAATCGGGGTCACGTTCCTCGGAACGCGGATTCTTCATTTCACACATACACACAAGCGGCATGACGACAGGCGTCGTCGACCGAATGCGGTTACTGCGGAATGGCTGTCCGGGGACCGACCGGGTCGGCGCTCGCGTCGGACAACTCGGAGCACCTTACGGATGTGGGCGGGCCGTGTCAACCTCCGGCTGGTCAAGGGTGCGGAGGAAGGCCCGGCGCAGCGCGGGGACATGCCGACGCGGGCGGCCAGGGCGGCGACCGTACGGGGTTCGGCCAGGTGGGCCAAGGCATGGGCCCGTACCGAGGCGAGGGGTCGGCGTCCCGGTCGACGCGGGGCGTGGGGTGCTCAACGACCGTCACGAGGGGATGGTGGGTGCGCAGGAGCTCGGTGAGGTTCCAGTGGGTGACTGCGCGGCGGCCGTCGAGCGGTCCGCCCGGGCGAGGGTGAAGGCGCCGCCGCAGAGGGCCGCTATGGGGGTGCCCCGGGCGTGGGCGCGGCGCAGGGCGTCGAGCACCGGTTCGGGGGCCGGTGTCAGGTGGTCGTCGAGACCGGGGACGACGACCAGGTCGGCTCGGGCGAGCCGGATTCACCGTTGCGCGCGGACCGGCCGGGGAACGGCTTCAAGCAGCACGTGGAGGAGCGGCGGGGGAAGGGCGGGGGCCCGAGCTGTTGCTGACGAAGAGCGTGAACTCCGCCTTCTACGGGACGCCCGCTCTCGGGGAGTGGCTGGACAGGGGCGGGGTGCGGCAGATCGTGGTGGCCGGGATCCAGACCAACATGTGCGCGGAGACGACGGCGCGGATGGGCGGGAACCTCGGGTACAAGGTGTTCTTCGCGCCGGACGCGACGTACACCTTCGGCCTGGTCGGGCCGTGGGGCTGGACGCGGACGAGCCGGCGCGAAGCCACCGCCGTGTCCTTGCACGGTGGCGGCTTCGCGGAGGTCGTGCGCAGCGTGGAACTGATCGAGGCGGCCGGGCGCCCGTCGGCTGACGCGCGCTCAGCCGTTGCCCGAGGCGAGTTCGCGGCTGCGGTCGCGGGCGGCTTCGAGGGCGGCGATGAGCGCGGCGCGGACGCCGTGGTTCTCCAGCTCGCGGATGGCGCTGATGGTGGTGCCGGCCGGGCTGGTGACGGCCTCGCGGAGCTTGACCGGGTGCTCGCCGCTGTCGCGGAGCATCACGGCGGCACCGATAGCGGCCTGGACGATCAGTTCGTGGGCCTGGGCGCGGGGCAGGCCCAGCAGGATTCCGGCGTCGGTCATCGCCTCGACGAGGAAGTAGAAGTACGCGGGGCCCGAGCCGGAGAGGGCGGTGGCCGCGTCCTGCTGGGACTCCGGCACACGCAGGGTCTTGCCGACACCGCCGAAGATCGCCTCGGCGGCGGCAAGGTGTTCGGTGGTGGCGTGGCTGCCCGCGGAGATGACGGACATGCCCTCGTCGACGAGGACGGGGGTGTTCGGCATGACGCGTACGACGGGGGTGTTCGCGGCGAGGCGGTCCTCGATGAACGCGGTGGTGATGCCCGCGGCGGCGCTGATGACCAGGCGGTCGGCGGTGACGTGCGCGGCCAGTTCGTCGAGCAGCCGGCCCATGTCCTGGGGCTTCACCGCGAGGATGAGGATGTCGGCGCGCTTGGCCGCCTCGGCGTTGCCGACGGAGTCGACGCCGTAGCGGTCGTGCAGCTCCCGGGCACGCTCGGAGCGGCGGGTGGTGACCAGCAGGTCCGCCGGACGCCAGCCCGCCCGGATCATGCCGCTGAGGAGGGCCTCCCCGATCTTGCCGGTGCCGAGGACGGCGACTGTCTGGGTCATGTGGTTCACCCTCCGGGCTGTGCTCGCGACGCTCGTCGCGTTCGTTCGTCGGTGCGCGGTGGTCGTGGTGGTGCTGGCGTCATCCTCGCACCGTGGAGAGAAGTCGCTACGGGCGGATCGCCACGACCAGCTCGACCACGTAGCACTCCTCGATCGTGCCGTCCGGGAAGAGCTCCGACAGCCGCTCGCGCTCCTCGTGGAGGAACCGTCGCGCGGCCTCGTCGCCGAGGACGAGGAAGGCGGAGTGGGTACCGAGGTTGGCGAGGTGGGTGTCGAGGGAGACCGTCCGTGCCCAGGGCACCGAGCGGCGCACCTGGCCGAACTCGGGAGGCAGGCGCGGGGAGTCGTCCGGGGAACCGTGGGCGCTCCTGTCGACGCCGAAGAAGCGGCGCAGGCGGACGTCCTGCTCGGCGATCCACGGGACGGAGTGGTCGGAGACGTTCCACCAGAGGGCGAGCGCGCCGCCGGGACGCAGGACGCGCAGGGCCTCGGGGGCGGACAGGCCCGGGTCCGTCCAGTGCCAGGACTGGGCGTACGTGATCAGGTCGGCGCAGGCCGCGGCGAGGGGCAGACGGTCGCCGTCGCCGCGCACGACCGGGACGTGCGGGAGCGTCCGGTGCAGTTGGCCCGCCATGCCGGGGCCCGGTTCGACGGCGATGACCCGGGCGCCCCGGTCGAGGAGCAGCCGGGTGGCGATGCCGGTGCCCGCGCCCACGTCGACGGTGCGGGCTCCGCGCAGGGGACGCCCGGCCAGTTCCTCGACGGCGTCGAAGAGGGCGGGCGGATATCCGGGGCGGGCCGCGGCGTACCGGGCGGCGGCGCGGTCGAAGGAGAGCGCGCGGGGCGGGGCGGCGTCCTCGGCGGTGCCTGACGGAGTGCACCCGGCTTCACCTGCGGACCTGTCTGCGGCGGGGGTGCGTGCGGTGTCGGAAGGCGGCATGGGGGAATCCTGGTCCATCCTGGGATCGCCCGCCGGGTTTTTTTGCCGGGCCGGTCCGATTCCGTGCCGGGGCCGGTCCGATTCCGTGTCGGCCCGTTCCTGCACCGGCGCCGGTCTGATTCCGCGCCGGTCCGGTCCGTTCCTGTACCGGGACCGAGTCCGTGAGCGGGGCTACTTCCGCTTCGGGCGCTTGCCCTTGGCGCCCTTGCGGGCGGCCGGGTTTCCTGTACGGGCCGAGCGGCGCTTCGCGTAGCGGGCCAGGGCCTCCTCGTACTCCGTGCGGCGCAGCCGCTCGCCCGGCGCCTCCATGAACGCACGTAGGAAGTAGGCGAGCAGCGAGCCGATGAAGCCGATCGTCTTCAGTCCGCGCAGGCTCGCCTCGCGCGCCGGGTCGGCGGGCCGTCGGCCGAATCCCTCCCAGGTCTTGCGGAAGGCGATGGCACTGCAGATCGCGAACATCACGATCACCAGGACGCCGACGACGTTGCCGACGTCGGCGATCTCCAGTCCCTGGTAGGCGAAACGGAGCACGAAGCAGGCGGCGACCGTGGCGGCGAGCGAGCCGACCGCCGCCCCGACACGGCGCAGCCCGTAGCCCCCGTCGTGGTCGACCCAGGTCGTACCGAAGAAGGGCAGGGGCTCGGGCTGCGGGCCGGGCGCGGTGGAACGGGGCGGCTCGGCGCCATCGGGCCTGGCGGCGGCGTCGGCGCCGGGGGCTTCGCTGTTGTCGCTCACGGAATCGATTATCCCCGGGCCGTTCCCGCCCCGTCCGTCTCCCGGGGCGTTCCCGTCCCGGCCGGGCCGTTGCCGCCGTCGTGTCCGTGCTCGTTGCCGGCGGTCGGTGGTCAGTCGCAGCGCGGGGCGATGTAGCCGTCGCTGCCCGTGCGGACGTAGGCGTCCGACACGAACTGGCCGTTGGCGATGTTGTCCCAGATGTTCGAGGTGCCGTACGGGCCGGTGACGCGCTCCCCCGCCTTCTGGCAGTAGACCGGGACCCTCATTCCGTACGGGAGCGTCCGGACGATGCCGTACTGGGTGCCCGGCCCCCTGCGGACGTTGACGCGGTACCCGGGTGCGATCGGGTAGCGGGGGACGTCGTCGCCCGCGAGCGTCGCCACGTCCTCCGCCACGGCGTCCGTGGTCGTCCCGGTGTGTTCTTCCGTGTGCTCTTCCATGGCCGTGCGGCCCTCCCCCGTCGAGAATCGATGTGTACGACGTGTACGACGCGCAGGCTACAAGCCCCCACCCTCATCGCACGCACCATCGACTAGGCTCCGTGCGTCGCGCTCGCGGACGAACACACGGGGGTGGGCGATGCCGCCGCTGCGAGGTGCCGGTGCCGATCCGGAAGCGGAACATCCGGAGTACGCGGGCCAGTACCGCCTTGAAGCACGTCTCGGCGCGGGCGGCATGGGCGTGGTGCACCTGGCGCGCTCCGCCTCGGGACTTCAGCTCGCGGTCAAGGTGGTGCACGAGCACTACTCCGCGGATCCCGAGTTCAGGGCGCGTTTCCGGCAGGAGGTCGGGGCGGCGCGGCGGGTCAGCGGGGCGTTCACCGCACCGGTCGTCGATGCCGATCCGGATGCCGCACGGCCCTGGATGGCCACGTTGTACGTGCCCGGCCCCACGCTCTCGGACCAGGTGAAGCGGAACGGTCCGATGGCCCCCGCCGAGCTGCGCAGGCTGACGGCGGGGCTGGCCGAGGCGCTGCGCGACATCCATCGGGCCGGGGTGATCCACCGCGACCTCAAGCCGAGCAACGTCCTGCTCTCCGACTCCGGGCCCAAGGTCATCGACTTCGGGATCTCCCGCCCGTACGACAGCGATCTGCGCACCGAGACGGGCAAGCTGATCGGCTCGCCGCCGTACATGGCGCCCGAGCAGTTCCAGCGACCGCGCGAGGTCGGGCCCGCCGCCGACGTGTTCGCGCTGGGGTCCGTGCTCGTCCACGCGGCGACCGGCCGGGGGCCCTTCGACTCCGACAGCCCGTACATCGTGGCGTACCAGGTGGTGCACGACGAGGCCGATCTGGCGGGGGTGCCCGGGGACCTGGCCCCGTTGATCGCCCGGTGCCTGGCGAAGGACCCCGCGCAGCGGCCCACTCCGGACGAGGTCATGACGGAGCTGCGTCCTCCCTCGTACGAGGCCGCCGCGTTCGTGCCGACACAGCGGCGTCGTACGGAACGCCCTCCGAAGGAGGCGGCGGTGGCGCGGGAGAGCGCCGGGGTCGCAGGCGTGGGCGCGTGGCCCGGGGTCGACGACACCGGGGCGGGTACGGAGGCCGACACGCATGTGAGTGCGCGTACAGCCGGTCGGGACTCCGACGCGGCCGTCGCAGGCGGCAGGCGGTGGCGGTGGCCGGTGGTCGTCGCCGCGCTGGTCGCCCTCGGCGCCGGTGGGGTGTGGGCGTACGCCGCGACGGGTGGCTCGGGCGGGGCGGGTGGCCGGGCGAAGGCCCCGGCGGTGTCCGTGTCCGCGCCGTGGCGGACCGCGCTCCCGGCCACGGGAGGTTCCACACCGGTCTGCCACGCGTACGCGGCACAGGGCATGGGAGACACGGAGAACGCGAAGAACGCGGAGGGCACCGGGGACGGGGGAGACGCAGGAGACGCAGGGAACGGCGCCGAGGAGACGTCCGGCCCTGCTGCCGCGCTGTACTGCGCCGCGGCCGGCGTCGCGGTCGCCCGGCTGGACCCCGGGGACGGCCGGGTGCTGTGGTCCCGTCGCTCCTCCGGAACCGGCCCGGCGGCCTCCGTGGTGTCGGTCTCCGGCGGTCTGGTGCACACGGCGGTGCCGGGCCGGAAGGTACGCGCGTACGACCCCGCGAAGGGCGAGCGGGTCTGGGAGGCGGACCTCTCCCCGTACCTCGGCGTCCCCTTCGCCGCGGGCGACACCCTGCTGCTGACCGCCGAGGACGGCACGACCGAGGCACTCGACTCCGCGACCGGCGTCTCCCGCTGGCGGCGCGCCGTCCCGGGCCACCAGCGGCCCGACTACGCGCTCTACGACGGCGGGCCGGGGCTGGCCTACGCCTTCGAGCACTCGGCCGACGGGGCGACCACGCTCGTCACCGCCGTCGACGCGAAAACCGGGCGCGCGGCGTGGCAGCGCCGGCTGGACGGCATGCTCACTCCGGTGGGGACCGCGGACGGCGCGCTCGTCCTGACGTCGATGAACGAGGACGCCCAGACGGTCGGGCTCGTCCGCTACGACCCGGAGCGGCGGCGCGTCACGCGGGTGGAACTGCCGTTCCGGATGAACGAACCGGAGGCCGTGGTGGGCGGGGACACCGCCTATCTGCTGGGCCGCGGCGGAACCCTGGTCGCCGTCGATCTGCGTCCGGACGGTGGCGGAACGGTTCACTGGCAGCTGGAGACCGCGGCGGGGCGGACGTCGGCGCCCGTCCTCGCCGCCGGGGACGGGAGCGGCCGGCCGGACCGGCTGTACTTCTCGGCGGCCGACGGGCGACTGCTCGCCGTGGACACCGAGCAAGGGAAGCTGCTGGGGCAGACGGGTCCCCGGCTGCGGAACGGCACGCTCACGTACGCGTCGGAGCTGCCCGCGCCCGTCGCCGTGGGCCGGGTGGTGTTCGGTACCGCGCCGGACGGGTCCGTGTTCGCCGTCGACGGCGAGGACCCCGCTCACTGGTGAGAGCGGGGTCCTCGGGAGCCCTGCGCGTGTGCGTGCACGCGGGCGTGGCTACGCGTACGGTGCCGGATCAGCCGAGCTTGGACACGTCCCGCACCGCGCCCCGGTCCGCGCTGGTCGCCATCGCCGCGTAGGCGCGCAGCGCGGCGCTGACCTTGCGGTCCCGGTTCTTCGGCGTGTACGCGCCGTTCAGCGCCGCGCGGCGGGCGGCCAGCTCGGCCTCGGGGACGAGGAGTTCGATCGACCGGTTCGGGATGTCGATCCGGATCCGGTCGCCGTCCTCGACGAACGCGATCGTGCCGCCGGACGCGGCCTCCGGCGACGCGTGCCCGATGGACAGGCCCGACGTACCGCCGGAGAAGCGGCCGTCGGTCACCAGGGCGCAGCTCTTGCCGAGGCCGCGCCCCTTGAGGAAGGACGTGGGGTAGAGCATCTCCTGCATGCCGGGGCCGCCGCGCGGGCCCTCGTAGCGGATGACGACGACGTCGCCCTCCTTGATTTCCTTGCGGAGGATCTTGTCGACGGCCTCGTCCTGCGATTCGCAGACGACGGCCGGGCCCTCGAAGGTCCAGATCGACTCGTCGACGCCCGCCGTCTTCACGACGCAGCCGTCCACGGCGAGGTTCCCCTTGAGGACCGCGAGGCCGCCGTCCTTGGAGTACGCGTGCGCCAGGTCGCGGATGCAGCCGCCGGCCGCGTCCAGGTCGAGGGTCTCCCAGCGCTCGGACTGCGAGAAGGCGGTCGCGGAACGGACGCATCCGGGGGCCGCGTGCCACAGCTCGACGGCCTCGGGGGACGGGGAGCCGCCCCGGACGTCCCAGTCCTTCAGCCACTGGGCGAGGGAGTCGGAGTGGACCGCGTGCACGTCCTCGTTGAGCAGGCCGCCGCGGTGCAGTTCGCCGAGGATCGCGGGGATGCCGCCCGCCCGGTGCACGTCCTCCATGTAGTACGTGCCGCCGGGGGCGACGTTGGGCGCGACCTTCGCGAGGCACGGGACCCGGCGCGAGACCGCGTCGATGTCGGCCAGGTCGTAGTCCAGCTCGGCCTCCTGGGCGGCGGCGAGCAGGTGCAGGATCGTGTTGGTGGAGCCGCCCATGGCGATGTCGAGCGCCATGGCGTTCTCGAACGCGGCACGGGTGCCGATGGAGCGGGGCAGGACCGACGCGTCGTCCTGCTCGTAGTGGCGCTTGGTGATCTCGACGACCGTGCGGCCGGCCTCCTCGTACAGCGCCCTGCGGGCGGTGTGCGTGGCGAGGACGGAGCCGTTGCCGGGGAGGGAGAGGCCGAGTGCCTCGGTCAGGCAGTTCATCGAGTTGGCGGTGAACATGCCGGAACAGCTGCCGCAGGTGGGGCAGGCGTTCTCCTCGATGCGGAGGATGTCCTCGTCCGAGACGTTCTCGTTCACGGCGTCGCTGATCGCGTTGATCAGGTCGAGCTTGCGGACCGTGCCGTCGACGAGGGTGGCCTTGCCGGCCTCCATCGGGCCGCCGGACACGAAGACCGTCGGGATGTTGAGGCGCATCGCGGCCATCAGCATGCCGGGGGTGATCTTGTCGCAGTTGGAGATGCAGATCAGCGCGTCCGCGCAGTGCGCCTCGACCATGTACTCGACGGAGTCGGCGATCAGGTCGCGGGAGGGGAGGCTGTACAGCATTCCGCCGTGTCCCATCGCGATGCCGTCGTCGACCGCGATCGTGTTGAACTCGCGCGGCACGGCGCCCGCGGCGCGGATGGCCTCGGAGACGATCCGGCCGACCGGGGCCAGGTGGGTGTGGCCGGGGACGAACTCGGTGAAGGAGTTGGCGACCGCGATGATCGGCTTGCCGATGTCCTCGCTCGCTACGCCCGAGGCCCGCATAAGGGCGCGGGCGCCCGCCATGTTGCGGCCATGGGTGACAGTGCGGGACCTCAGCTGGGGCATCGTCTCTCGCTCCTTCGACATGAAAAGACTGTTTCCGAGCGTACGCCCAAGGCTCCAAGATCTGGACACTCTGTCCGGTATGCGGGACGGGATGCTCAGTGCCCGGACCGGTTCACGGGCGGTGGCGCGGTACCTCGGTCGAGGAGGACGCCAGGTGGAGCCGGGTGAAGGCGAGCGCCTCCGCCAGGTCGGCCTCACGTTCGGCGGAGGACATCGCGCGGCGGGTGTTGACCTCGATGACGACGTGGCCGCCGAAGCCGTTGCGGGCCAGACGCTCCAGGAGTTCGGCGCAGGGCTGGTCGCCGCGTCCGGGCACCAGGTGCTCGTCCTTGTTGGAGCCCTTGCCGTCGGCGAGATGGACGTGGGCGAGCCGGTCGCCCATCCGTTCGACCATGGCCATGCCGTCCGTGCGGGCCGTCGCGGTGTGCGAGAGGTCCACGGTGAAGTGGCGGTAGTCGTCGTTGGTGACGTTCCAGTCGGGGGCGTACGCGAGCATCTCGCGGTCCCGGTACCGCCACGGGTACATGTTCTCGACGGCGAACCGGACATCGGTCTCGTCCGCCATGCGCCAGATCCCGGTGACGAAGTCACGCGCGTATCCGCGCTGCCAGCGGAACGGGGGGTGGACGACGACGGTCGTCGCCCCCAGCCTCTCCGCCGCGGCGCGGGCGCGCTGGAGCTTCACCCACGGATCGGTGGACCAGACGCGCTGCGTGATCAGCAGACAGGGCGCGTGGACGGCGAGGATCGGTACCCCGTGGTGGTCCGAGAGCCGCCGCAATGCCTCGATGTCCTGGCTGACGGGGTCGGTCCACACCATGACCTCGACACCGTCGTAACCGAGACGCCCGGCGATCTCGAAGGCCGTCGCCGTCGACTCCGGGTAGACGGAGGCGGTGGACAGGGCGACCTTCGCATCGGGGACGCGCACCACTGGTTCTGCCACTGGGACAGCGTACGGGCACGGGTACGCGCCGCCGAGAGCTCTCGGCGGAAAGTGACGAGGTCCATGGGAAGCGGTGCGGCCCGCCCGGCCTCTGGGCCCACGCGGCCCACGCGGCCTCCAGGGCCTCCAGGGCCTCCAGGGCCTCCAGGGCCTCCAGGGCCTCCAGGGCCTCCAGGGCCTCCAGGGCCTCCAGCCAATGGTCCCGGCAGCCGGGCCCCTCGCCTTCCCCGGATCCGGTACCGGTCACCGGCCTCCGGGCGGGACCGGCCCGCTCGGCTCCCGGTCCGGGGCGGGCCGCCTACCCGGCCTCCGAGCCCGGATCGCCCTCGGACGGGATCAGCCGGAGCCCGTGCTCACCGTTCCCCGCCGGGCCCGTCCCCCGGCGCGGCTCGCCCCCGGTCCGGCCCAGCGCGGCCCGTTCCGCCGGCAGATGGTCCAGTCGGCGCAGGATGACGCCCTCGCGCAGCGCCCACGGGCAGATCTCCAGCTCGTCGACCCCGTACAGGTCCATGGCCCCCTCCGCGACCAGCGCCCCGGCGAGCAGCTGCCGGGCCCGGCCCTCGGAGACCCCGGGCAGCGTGACGCGCTGTTCGACGGTCATCTCCGCGAGCCTCGGCACCCACTCCTCCAGCGCCTTGCGGGTGAGCCCCCGCTGGACGTACAGGCCGTCGGTGGAGCGCGCGGCGCCCGCGATCCTGGCGAGCTGCTTGAAGGTCTTGGACGTGGCCACGACGTGGTCCGGACGCCCGAGCCGGTTGAACTCCCCCACGCTCCGGGCGATGCCCGCCCGTACGTGGCGGCGCAGAGCCTTCACGTCCGCCGGGTCCGGCGGATCGCCCGGCAGCCATCCGGAGGTCAGCCGGCCCGCCCCGAGCGGCAGCGACACCGCCGCGTCCGGTTCCTCGTCGATGCCGAACGCGACCTCCAGCGAGCCGCCCCCGATGTCCAGGACCAGCAGCCGCCCCGCCGACCAGCCGAACCAGCGGCGCACGGCGAGGAAGGTGAGCCGCGCCTCCTCCGAGCCGCTGAGCACGGCGAGGTCGACGCCCGTCTCCTCCCGCACCCGGGCCAGCACCCGGTCCGCGTTGCTCGCCTCCCGCACCGCGGACGTGGCGAACGGCAGGACGTCCTCGCACCCCTTGTCCTCGGCGGTCTGGAGGGCGTCGGTGATCGTGGCCACCAGTCGGTCCACGCCCCTGGGGCCGATCGCCCCGTCGTCGTCGAGGAGTTCGGCCAGGCGCAGCTCCGCCTTGTGCGAGTGCGCCGGCAGCGGGCGGGCGCCGGGGTGCGCGTCCACCACCAAAAGGTGCACTGTGTTCGAACCCACGTCGAGGACTCCGAGTCTCATACCAGGAACGCTACCGGCAGCGCGGACTTACCCTGGGCGCGTGCCAAAGACGAAAAAGGCGAAGCCGGACAAAAACGCGAAGACCAAGAACGCGAAGAAGCAGGACACGAAGCGGCAGGAATCGAAGCAGGAGATGCGGCGGCAGGAAGTGGACGGGTCGGTCCGGTCCGAGGACGAGGTCGGCCTCGACTTCGCCCGCGCCTGGGTCGAGTTTCCCGACCCCGCCGACGACGAGCAGATCTTCCGCTGCGACCTGACCTGGCTGACCTCCAGGTGGACCTGCGTCTTCGGCAGTGGCTGCCAGGGCATCCAGGCGGGCCGCGCGGACGACGGGTGCTGCACGCTGGGCGCGCACTTCTCCGACGAGGAGGACGAGGAGCGCGTGGCGGGCCACGTCGAGCGGCTGACCCCCGAGCTGTGGCAGTTCCACGACGTCGGCACGGCGACGGGCTGGGTCCAGGTCGACGACGACGGGGAACGCCAGACGCGGCGCTGGAAGGGTTCGTGCATCTTCCAGAACCGTCCGGGCTTCGCCGCAGGCGCGGGCTGCTCGCTGCACATCCTGGCGCTGCGGGAGGGCCGGGAGCCCCTGGAGACCAAGCCGGACGTCTGCTGGCAGCTGCCGATCCGGCGCACGTACGAGTGGATCGACCGGCCCGACGACACGCGCGTGCTCCAGGTGTCGATCGGTGAGTACGACCGCCGGGGCTGGGGGCCGGGCGGTCACGACCTGCACTGGTGGTGCACCTCGGCGACGTCGGCGCACGGCGCCGGGAAGCCGGTGTACGTCTCGTACCGCCCGGAGCTGACCGAACTGATGGGCAAGGAGGGCTACGAGCGACTCGTGGAGCTGTGCGAGGAGCGGATGGCCTCGCTGCTGCCGATGGCCCCGCACCCGGCGGACCCGGTGGATCACCCGGCCGACCGGGCCTGAGCGGGACGAGAGGGGCCCGGACGGGACCGGAGGGGCGGCCGGGGCGGAGGAACGGCTGAGGGCCGGCCGGGGCGGGAGAACGGCTGGGGCCGGCCGGGGCGGGGTTCGTCCCGGCCGGCCCGGGACCGCCTCGCTCCGTCCTCAGCGCCTCCGCGCGGAGCCGTCCGGTTCGGTGGACGGCTCCGTTCCGGTCGGGTCCGGGGTCGGCTCCGGCTCGGTGGGACCCGGTTCCGTCGGTGACGGCGCGGGGTCGGTCGGCGTGGGACTCGGGTCGGCCGGCCGCGTGGGCTCCGGCGAGGACGTGGGCTGCCACGGGGGTACGGACGGGCCGGGGCCGGGCACACCCGGGCGGGCCGGTCCCCCGGGCGACGGCACGGTCGCCCCGTTCCCCCGGATGACCACGACGGAGCCCGAGGGGGCGAGGGCGACGCGCGCGCTCCACCGGCCGGCGGGTTCGCGCGAGCGGTCCACCAGGACCCGTACGGTGGCGCTCTCGCCCGCGGCGAGCGTGCCCGAGGAGCTGCTGAGGCGCAGCCACGGCACGTCCGCGCGGGCCGACCAGGCGACCGGGGCGCCGCCCGCGGCGGTCAGGCGGATCAGGGTGGTGGCCCCGTACGAACGGGCCTCGACGCCGAGCCCGCCGGCCCCACCGGGCACCGGGTTCGCGCCGATCACCTCGGCCGAGACGTCCGCCGCGCGGTCCGCGCCGGAACCGGGACCGGGCCGGGCGTTCCCCGCGTTCTCGTAGTGGTCGCGCGGGTCGTCGAACTCGTGGCGGAGGTCCGCTTCGGTCGCCGCGACCGAGGAGCCCTCGTGCCCCTCGCCGGTCAGCGGGGCACCGCGGTAGGCGGTCCACAGCGCGATCACCGGGGCGGCGACGACCGTGGCCACCACCGTCGTCGTCACGACCCTGGCCCGCAGCCGGTCCCGGCGCGCGGCGTGGTCCTTCGGGTGCAGGGGGAAGCCCGCCCGGTCGAACCGGGGCCCGCCGGACCGGTTCCGCCGGGCGTGGACCATCGCCACGTACGCGGAGGGCCGCGGCGCGGGCACGACCGGCAGCGCGGTGGCCTGGGCGACGGCCGCGCCCGGCCAGGGGCCGTGGGCACCGACCCGCTCGGCGGCCCGGCGGCAACGGGGGCAGTCGTCGACGTGCCGGACGAGTTCCCGGCGCAGGGTCGCCGAGAGCAGGACGCGATGGCCCCCGGTGAGCCGCGCGACGGTGGGACAGTTGCCGGACTCGACGACGGCGAGGGCGGCACGGGTGCGCTCCACCTCGCAGGCGGCGGCGGCCAGGAGTTCACGGGCGGCCGTCGGTTCGAGCCCCAGCACGGAGGCGACGGCGCGCGGGCCGAGGCGGTGGCGCACAGCGAGTTCGAGCGCCTCGCGCTGCTCGGGCGTGGTACCCGCCGCCTCGGGCCAGGCCAGTTGGGCGAGTTCGCGACGGTGTGCCTCGGCGGCGGCCTCGGATTCGGCGGCGCACTCCCGGCCCGTCGGCGCACCACCCGGCACGAAGGAGACGGGAGCGGGTTCGAGGTCGAGGCGGGAAGCGGGGTCGGGGGCCGTCGTGACGACGGCGGGGGGCGTACGGCGCCCGGCGCGCGCCCCCTGTGCGGTCGGGCCGTCCGGCTGCTTGCCCGGGGGGCCGCCCGCCCGCTTCGTCTCACGCCTCGCCTCCCGTCCGCGCTTCGCCTCCTGCTCGGCAGGCTGCCTCGCGGACGGCTTCCCCACCCTGTGGTGATGCCCCCGGTGGCCCTGCTTCCGCTCGGTGAGCATGCGCAGACACATCCACCTGGCCAGCGCGTACAGCCAGGATTTACGTTCCTCCTCCCCCTCGGGGCAGCGCCCCTCCTGGCGTTCCGCGATCGCCAGCACACCGCCGAGCGCCTCCGTGGCGGCGTCGTGGTCGCAGAGCACGGAGAGGCAGTAGGTGAACAGGCCGTCGAGATGCGGCTCGCAGCGCACCGGGAGCCGCTGCGGCACAGGCTGCGTCGAGGAGTGGGGCGCACGGTGTCGCGACCGGTGTGCGCCGGTGGTGTGCGTGGGGGGCTCCAGCCTGCTGCTCGTCATCCGGCGACCGTAGGCAGCGGACAGCACGCCTTTGGCGCCCCTTCAGCACATTTAACCCTTACGGGTGAACGTATCGCTCAAAAGGGGACAGGAATTCAGGATTCAACCCTGATCCACCTCTGTTCCGCCCCGATCCGGCCGTGTTACGGCATCGATCCAGCCGTGATCCGACCCCGATCCGACGCACCGGAATCCGCTATTCCGTCGGATGTGGCAGCCGGCACAGGTGGGCGCACGCCCGCGCTCACCGCCGTTCCCGAACGGTGCCCGACGGCACTGTCGTACCCCGCCTATACGGTTGCGTCATGGCTGCCCGTACGAAAACCGCGAAGGACCGGCCGTCCTACCGCTGCACCGAGTGCGGCTGGACCACCGCCAAGTGGCTCGGCCGCTGCCCCGAATGCCACGCGTGGGGGACGGTCGAGGAGTTCGGCGGCGCCCCCGCCGTGCGGACCACCGCGGCCGGGCGGGTCAGCAGCGCCGCGCTGCCCATCGGCCAGGTCGACAGCCGACAGGCCACCGCCCGGTCGACCGGTGTCGACGAACTGGACCGGGTGCTCGGCGGCGGCCTCGTCCCGGGGGCCGTCGTGCTGCTCGCGGGCGAACCGGGCGTCGGGAAGTCGACGCTGCTGCTGGACGTGGCCGCCAAGGCGTCGAGCGAGGACCACCGCACGCTGTACGTCACGGCCGAGGAGTCGGCGAGCCAGGTGCGGCTGCGCGCCGACCGGATCCGGGCGATCAACGACCATCTGTTCCTCGCCGCCGAGACGGACCTGTCGGCGGTCCTCGGCCATCTGGACGCCGTCAAGCCCTCGCTCCTCATCCTCGACTCGGTGCAGACCGTCGCCTCACCCGAGATCGACGGGGCACCGGGCGGCATGGCACAGGTGAGGGAGGTCGCCGGGGCGCTCATCCGGGCGTCCAAGGAGCGCGGCATGGCGACCCTCCTGGTCGGCCACGTGACCAAGGAGGGGGCGATCGCGGGGCCTCGGCTGCTGGAGCACCTCGTCGACGTGGTGCTGTCCTTCGAGGGCGACCGCCATGCCCGGCTGCGGCTCGTGCGGGGCGTCAAGAACAGGTACGGCGCGACCGACGAGGTCGGCTGCTTCGAGCTGCACGACGAGGGCATCACCGGCCTCGCCGACCCCTCCGGCCTGTTCCTCACCCGCCGCGACGAGCCCGTACCCGGCACCTGCCTGACCGTCACCCTGGAGGGCAAGCGCCCGCTCGTCGCCGAGGTCCAGGCGCTGACGGTCGACTCGCAGATCCCGTCGCCCCGGCGCACCACCTCCGGACTGGAGACGTCCCGGGTCTCGATGATGCTGGCGGTGCTGGAGCAGCGCGGCCGGATCAGCGCGCTCGGCAAGCGGGACATCTACAGCGCGACGGTCGGCGGCGTGAAGCTCTCCGAACCCGCCGCGGACCTCGCGGTCGCGCTGGCGCTGGCCAGCGCGGCGAGCGACACCCCCCTTCCCAAGAACCTCGTGGCGATCGGCGAAGTGGGCCTCGCCGGCGAGGTCAGACGGGTCACGGGGGTCCAGCGCAGGCTCGCCGAGGCGCACCGTCTGGGCTTCACGCACGCCCTGGTTCCGACCGATCCGGGAAAGGTTCCAGCCGGTATGAAGGTCATAGAAGTCGCCGATATGGGTGATGCCCTGAGAGTCCTCCCGCGCCGGTCCCGCGCACAGGCCCCCCAGGAGGAGAACGCGCGCCGGTAGACTTTGCCCTGGTCTCGCCCGTCCGTACGAACGGTTTGAGGAACACAAGGGCACCGCCAACCCGCGACCGGAGGAGTGCAGTGGCAGCCAGCGACCGGGCAACATCGCCCGGAAAGTCCGGCCAAAGCACCGGTGGCGAGGCGCTGATGCGCGCCTCGTTGTCTGCCGTCGCGCCCGGAATGGCGCTGCGTGACGGCCTGGAACGCATCCTCCGCGGGAACACCGGCGGACTGGTCGTGCTCGGCATGGACAAGACCGTCGAGTCGATGTGCACCGGCGGGTTCGTGCTGGACGTGGAGTTCACCGCGACGCGCCTGCGCGAGCTGGCGAAGCTCGACGGGGCGCTCATCCTCGACAAGGACATGACCAAGATCCTGCGCGCCGGCGTGCAACTGGTCCCGGACGCCTCCATTCCCACGGAGGAGACCGGCACCCGCCACCGCACGGCCGACCGGGTCTCCAAGCAGTGCAACTTCCCGGTCGTCTCGGTCTCTCAGTCGATGCGCCTGATCGCGCTGTACGTGAACGGGGAGCGCCGGGTCCTGGAGGAGTCCGCCGCGATCCTCTCCCGGGCCAACCAGGCGCTCGCCACCCTGGAGCGGTACAAGCTCCGCCTCGACGAGGTCGCGGGCACGCTGTCGGCGCTGGAGATCGAGGACCTGGTGACGGTCCGGGACGTGGCGGCCGTGGCCCAGCGGCTGGAGATGGTCCGCCTGATCGCCGCCGAGATCGCGGAGTACGTGGTGGAGCTGGGCACCGACGGCCGGCTCCTCTCGCTCCAGCTCGACGAGTTGATCGCGGGCGTCGAGCCGGAGCGCGAGCTGGTCGTGCGCGACTACGTGCCGGAGCCGACCGCGAAGCGGTCCCGTACGGTCGCCGAGGCGCTGACCGAGCTCGACGGGCTCACCCACACCGAGTTGCTCGAACTTCCCGTGGTGGCACGGGCGCTGGGGTACAGCGGCTCTCCGGAGACGCTCGACTCCGCGGTGTCGCCGCGCGGATTCCGACTGCTGGCGAAGGTGCCGCGGCTGCCCGGCGCGATCATCGACCGGCTGGTGGAGCACTTCGGCGGCCTGCAGAAGCTGCTCGCCGCCAGTGTGGACGACCTCCAGGCGGTCGACGGGGTCGGCGAGGCCCGGGCGCGCAGCGTGCGCGAGGGGCTTTCACGGCTGGCCGAGTCGTCGATCCTCGAACGGTACGTCTGAGAGCGGTACGCCCGGGAAGGGTCCGGCGCGACCAGGAGCGGTCCGGTGGGCGGCAGAGCGGCCGGCGTGGTCCGGAGCGGTCCGGCACCCGGGAGGGCGATCCGGTACGCACGGCCGGAGGTGCCCGGCACGGCCGAGAGCGATCCGGCCGCGCCCGAGCGCCTCGTGGGCCCGCTCAGTCCTTCGCGAGGACGAACGAGGCCCGCTGCACCGGCTCGCCCGGCGCCTTCGCCTCGACCAGGTACGTGCCGGGGTGCGCGGAGCGCGTGGGCTTCGTCGCGCAGTGCGCGTCGCTCTCCTTGCGGTCCCACTCCACGGTGTGGACGACGGTCGTGCCCGCCGGGATCCTCAGCAGCACGCTTCCCGAGGCGCGCGGGCAGTCCTTGGAGGACCACACCTGACTGTCGTCGCCCCCCGCCTCGGTGATGGTGAGCACCGTGCTCTTCGGTCCGAAGTCGGCCTTGCAGTCGGCGGACGAGGTGTTCCTGGCGACCAGCCGGAACTTCGGCTTCTCGTCGGGGGCGTAGCTGATCTCGGTGTTCAGGCTCAACTGGAGTGCGCCCGGCGTGCAGGCGGGGAGCGGGGAGTTCGCGGGGAGCTGCTGGGCGGCCGTCGTGCCACTGTCGCCCCCGGCGCCCCCGGTCCCGGTGCCCGGACCGCTGCCGGCACCCGTACCGCCGGTGCCGGCACCGCTCGCGCCGCCCTCGGAGCCCGTGCCCGTAGCGCCGCCGTCCGAGCCGTCCGACTCGTCGCGTCCGCCCGGCTGTTGGGTGATCGCCGGACCCGATGGGGTGGGCCCCGGGGTGATCGACCGGGCGGGAGACGACCCGCCGGACCGCGAGTCGTCCGTGTTCCCCTTGCTGCCGTTGGAGGTGACGGCCCATACGATCAGCAGGGCGAGCAGCGCGACGAGCGCCAGCGCCACGGCCCTCCGGCGCCAGTAGATGGAGGAGGGAAGCGGCCCGATCGGATTACGCAAAGATCCCACGCCGCAAACTGTACGAGAGATCCGGGCCAACTCCCGCCCCACCCGCCGCCGGACCGCGAAGTTTTACGGATCATCATCTCGGTTCGTCCCGTTCTCGCCCCCTTCCCTCCCCTCTTCTCGCCCTCTCCTTCCATGCCCTTCGTCCCTTTCCTCCCCGCCCTCGCTCCCCGTCCGGGGAGCACCGGGAAGACCACCCCGTTCGGTTGACTACCCTCTGTCACATGGATAGTTCAGCCACTGCCCCGCTCTACCGGGACGTCACCGACTTCGCTCATGACATGCCGTCATGGGTGCAACATCTGGCCGAGGCATGGACGGAGTTCGGTCTCCTGGTCTTCGGCGTCCTGTTCATCACCGGGTGGTGGCGGGCCCGCCGCGCCGACGAGGGCGCCCTCGCGCTGGCGGTGCTCGCACCCGTCGCGACGGCGTTCGGCTACGTGGCCAGCGAGGCGCTGAAGTCGCTGGTGACCGAGGAACGCCCGTGCCGCGCGGTGGCCGGAGCGGCGGCCTCATTGGTGCCGTGTCCGCCGGTGGGCGACTGGTCGTTCCCCAGCAACCACTCCGCGATCGCGGGTGCGGCGGCCGTCGCCGTGGCGATGTGCCGGCCCCTGCTGGCCTGGCTCACCGTGCCGATGGCCCTGCTGATGGCCTTCTCCCGGGTCTTCGTCGGGGTGCACTATCCGCACGACGTGGCGGTCGGGCTGGTCATGGGCGCGCTGGTGTCGGCGGCGGTGATCCTCCTGCTGCGCCGCCCGACGCAGTCGCTCGCCCTGACCGTACGGGGCAGCGGGGCGCCGATGGCCGCCCTGGTCTCCGGTCCGGGCACGGGCGCCGTGCAGCGCAGCGGCCGGGGGCGGCGGCGCGCCGGGCGACGCTGACGACCCGGACGGACCGGGTGCGGGGTGGGCCGGGACGCCGGACGGGCCGGGGCGACTCAGCCGGCCCGCCCCGACCGGGACGCCAGGGGCGGGCCCCGGGTGCCCGCCCCGGCACCCCCTTGGGCCGGTTGCCGGACACCGGAGGGACAAGACGGGTGGCATTATCACCCCAAGGGCCCCCAGGAGGAGCGACACCACCGTGCGCGGAACCATCGTCCGTTCTTCCGTGCCAGGATCGTCCGTGCGATGACTGCCATGACTGCGACACAGACGTCCCCCGCCTCCCTCCACACTCCCGTCATTGGGTGGTTCGAACAGCACGCCCGCGATCTGCCCTGGCGCCGTCCCGAAGCGGGCGCCTGGGGTGTGATGGTGAGCGAGTTCATGCTGCAGCAGACCCCCGTGAACCGGGTCCTCCCCGTGTACGAGCAGTGGATGACCCGCTGGCCTCGCCCGGCCGACCTGGCCGCCGAGCCGCCCGGCGAGGCGGTCCGCGCCTGGGGCCGGCTCGGCTATCCGCGCCGGGCCCTGCGCCTGCACGGCGCCGCCCAGGCCATAACGGAACGGCACGGCGGCGACGTACCGAGCGAGCACGCCCAGCTGCTCGCGCTCCCCGGCATCGGCGAGTACACCGCTGCGGCCGTGGCCTCGTTCGCGTACGGACAGCGTCACGCCGTACTCGACACGAACGTCCGCCGGGTGTTCGCCCGGGCCGCGACCGGCATCCAGTACCCGCCGAACGCGACCACCGCCGCCGAACGCAAGCTGGCCCGCGCGCTGCTCCCCGAGGAGGACGAGCGCGCTGCCCGCTGGGCCGCCGCGACGATGGAGCTCGGCGCCCTCGTCTGCACCGCCAAGAACGAGGACTGCACGCGCTGCCCGATCGCCTCGCAGTGCGCCTGGCGGCTGGCCGGGAAGCCCGCGCACCAGGGGCCCCCGCGCCGCGGTCAGACGTACGCCGGGACGGACCGGCAGGTGCGCGGACGGCTGCTCGCCGTGCTGCGCGAGGCCGTGACACCGGTGCCGCAGTCGGCGCTGGACGCGGTCTGGGACGAACCGGTGCAGCGCGCCCGCGCCCTGGACGGCCTGGTCTCGGACGGCCTGGTCGAACCGCTGGCCGGCGGCCTCTACCGGCTGCCGCTGAGCTGAGCCCCCGCCCCACCCCGCCCCGCCCTCGTAGGTCCCGCTGTTACACAACCGATGGACAGCCGTGCGTCGGCCTATGGCTGCTCCGCACAACCTCGTGACAACGGCTCCGTAACGTCGTCGACGTCGCCCCGACCGATCGATGGGCGACGGCGGTCGTACGGGGCTCCACGGGGACGGAGGCGGTTGGAATGGCACAGGGCGAGGTACTCGGGTTCGAGGAGTACGTGCGCACCCGGCAGGACGCACTGCTGCGCAGCGCACGCCGGCTGGTCCCCGACCCGGTGGACGCGCAGGACCTGCTGCAGACCGCCCTGGCCCGTACGTTCGGCCGCTGGGACGGCATCGCCGACAAGTCCCTCGCCGACGCCTACCTGCGCCGGGTCATGATCAACACCCGCACCGAGTGGTGGCGGGCCCGCAAGCTGGACGAGGTGCCCACCGAGCAGCTCCCCGACGCGAGCGTCGAGGACGGCACCGAGCAGCGGGCCGACCGCGCCCTGCTGATGGACGTGCTGGGCGTCCTGGCTCCCAAGCAGCGCAGCGTCGTCGTGCTGCGACACTGGGAGCAGATGAGTACCGAGGAGACGGCTGCCGCACTCGGCATGTCGGCCGGTACGGTGAAGAGCACGCTGCACCGTGCGCTGGCACGCCTGCGCCAGGAGCTGGAGAGCCGCGAGGCGGCGAGCAGGGAGGCCCTGCTCGCCGAGGAGCGGCCGACGCCGGCGGCCGACCGCGGTCCGGTCCCCGGTGCCGCGGCGCGCACCCGGGTACGGGAGCGGACGGGCAGGCGTATGGACGAACGGGGGCGGGAGCGGTGCGCGGCCTGACAGCCGGTGACGACGACGGCGACGGCGGAAACCGCGGTGGCGGTGACCGCCGCCGCGGCCGTTCCCCGGGCGGTCGCGCGGCGGGGAACGGGAGGACCGCCGGGATCGGCTGGACGGCGGGTGCCACGACCCTGGTCGGGTTCACCGCTCTCGCCCTGCTCGCGGTCGGCTGCTCCAGCGGCGGCGCCGGAACCCGGGACGAGGGCCCGGCGGGCACCCAGCCGGTCGCCAAGGTCACGCCGAGCCCCGGCGCGTCCGCGGCGAAGCCCACGTACCGGGTGGACCCCGTGACGCTGATCAAGAAGGACCCCAAGGTCAGCGAGCGGGTCAGGGCCGATCTGAAGCCCTGCGTCGGCTCCGAGTACCCGGTGGACACCTCGTACGGAACGCTGACCGGCGGATCCTCCACCGATGTCGTGGTGAACGTGATGACCTGCGCCGATTCGGTGGGCGTCGGCACGTACGTGTACCGCAGGGAGTCCGGCGGCCTCTACCGGAACGTGTTCGCGATGGAGCAGCCCGCCGTGTACGGCACCATCGACCGCGGCGATCTGGTGGTGACGGCCCAGGTGTACGGGAAGAAGGACGCGGTCGCGTACCCCTCGGGCGAGGATGTGATCACCTACCGCTGGGCGGGCGACCGGTTCGACGAGCACGACCGCGTGCACAACGACTTCAACCGAGCCGTCGGCAGCGGAACAGCCGGACTTCCGGAATCCGCCGAGCCGGCGGGGAACTGAGAGCAGTTTCGATGGCCGAGACCCACGTCCTGTTCGTCGAGGACGACGACGTCATCCGCGAGGCCACCCAGCTCGCGCTGGAGCGCGACGGCTTCACGGTCACCGCGATGCCCGACGGCCTGTCGGGCCTCGACGCGTTCCGGGCCGACCGCCCCGACATCGCGCTGCTCGACGTGATGGTGCCGGGCCTGGACGGTGTCAGCCTCTGCCGCCGCATCCGCGACGAGTCGACGGTGCCCGTGATCATGCTGTCGGCCCGCGCGGACTCGATCGACGTGGTGCTCGGTCTGGAGGCCGGGGCCGACGACTACGTCACCAAACCCTTCGACGGGGCGGTTCTGGTCGCCCGGATCCGTGCCGTGCTGCGACGCTTCGGCCACGCCTCGGGCGGGCAGCCGGGCGGCGGCGAACCGGAGTCCCGGCCCGTCGGCGGAGTGCATGTCTTCGGCGACCTGGAGGTCGACACCGAGGGCATGGAGGTCCTCCGGGGCGGCGAGCCGGTGGCGCTGACCCCGACCGAGATGCGGCTGCTGCTGGAGTTCTCCGCCGCGCCCGGCACGGTGCTCTCCCGCGACAAGCTCCTGGAGCGCGTCTGGGACTACGGCTGGGGCGGGGACACCCGGGTCGTGGACGTCCATGTGCAGCGGCTGCGCACCAAGATCGGCCAGGACCGGATCGAGACGGTCCGCGGGTTCGGCTACAAACTCAGGCCATGAGGCGGCCGGCGCTGCGGACGAGCGTCCGCTGGAAGATCAGCATCGCGATCGCCGCGGTCGGCGCGCTGACCGCGGTGGCGCTCAGCTTCGTCGTCCACAACGCCGCCCGGGTCTCGATGCTGGAGAACGCGCGCGAGGTGCAGCTGACACGGTTGACGTACGCGCAGCTGCTGTACGAGGCGAAGAAGACGCACAAGGCCGACACCCGTTTCGGCGCCAAGCTCAACGACCCGCTGATGCCGAGCAGCCTGCGCGCGGAGGTCAGGAAGAACCGCCGGGCCACCCATGTCGAGATACTGCGGAACGGGGTGCCCGACGTGTGGGCGGCGGTCCCGGTCGGCAAGGACGACGTGCTCTCGCTGCACACCCGTTTCACCGGCCGCAGCGCCAAGATCATGCGCGATCTCGACCGGGCACTGATCATCGGCTCGGTGTCGGTGGTGCTCGGCAGCTGTGCACTGGGTGTGCTGATCGGCGGGCAGCTGTCGCGCCGACTGCGCAAGGCCGCCGCGGCGGCGGGCACGGTCGCCCAGGGCAACACGGACGTGCGGGTGCGGGAGGCCGTCGGCGGAGTCGTCCTGGACGAGACCGACGAGCTGGCCCGTGCGGTGGACGCGCTGACCGACGCGTTGAACGAGCGGATCGAGGCGGAGCGCCGGGTCACCGCGGACATCGCGCACGAACTGCGGACGCCGGTGACCGGTCTGCTGACGGCGGCCGAACTGCTGCCGCCCGGCCGCCCCACCGAGCTGGTACGGGACCGGGCACAGGCGCTGCGCACCCTGGTCGAGGACGTGCTGGAGGTGGCCCGGCTGGACAGCGCCTCGGAGCGGGCCGAGCTCCAGGAGGTCGCGCTGGGCGAGTTCGTCAGCCGGCGTATCGCGCTGCTGGACCCGGACGTACGGGTGCGGGTCGTCCACGAGTCATGGGTGAGCACCGATCCACGCCGCCTGGAACGCATCCTCGGCAATCTGCTGGGCAACGCCGCGAAGCACGGTGCCACCCCGGTGGAGGTCACGGTCGAGGGCCGGGTGGTACGGATCCGTGACCACGGCCCCGGGTTCCCGGCGGCCCTGCTGCGCGAGGGCCCGAGCCGGTTCCGTACCGGAAGCAGCGACCGGGCGGGACACGGCCACGGTCTCGGCCTGACCATCGCGGCCGGTCAGGCGAGGGTTCTCGGGGCCAGGCTGACCTTCCGCAACGCGGCCCCCGAGGGGGCCGCGGAGGGGACGGGCGGGGCGATCGCCGTCCTGTGGCTGCCCGAGCACGCGCCGACGAACACCGGCAGCTTCCCGGTCCTGCGCCTGTCCGAGCAGCGCACGGCGGACGACGACGCGGCGGGGAGCGGTACGGCGGGCAGGTCCCGGTCCGGCGCCTGAGACCGGACCACGACGCGACCGGACCACGACGCGGCGGGCTCCCGAGGGCATGTGCCCCGGGAGCCCGCCGCGCGAGGTGCATCTGCCACAGGTCCGGATTCGCGATCTCATGAGGCCCGGACGCGTGACCCGTGAGGCCCGGTTCCGGGCCCGACGGTGGTCGGGTCAGACCCCGACGCCCTTCTGGTGCAGGAACGAGACCGGGTCGACCGCGGAGCCGTAGTCGGCGGTGTGGCGGATCTCGAAGTGCAGGTGCGGGCCGCTGGAGTTGCCGGTGTTGCCGGAGAGCGCGATCCGCTCGCCGGTCGTCACCTTCTGGCCGGCGTACACGTCGATCTGCGAGAGGTGCGCGTACTGCGAGTACGTACCGTTGCCGTGCTTGATCACGACGGCGTTGCCGTACGCGGGGCCGTCGCCGCCGCCGTTCGGGCCGGCCTTCACGACGACGCCGCTGTGCGCGGCCGTGACCTTCGTGCCGACCGGAACGGCGAAGTCCTGGCCGGAGTGCTTGTGGGCCCAGCGGCTGCCGTCGTTGCCGAAGCTCGCGCTCAGCGCGTAATGGCTCACCGGCTTCTCCCAGGAGGCCGCCTTCTTCGCGGCCGCCTTGACGGCCGCCACGCGCCCGGCCTCGGCGGCCTTGGCCGCCTTGCCCTGCACGGCCGCCTGCTTGGCGACCGAGTGGGCGGCGGTGCCGTCGATCAGGTTCGCGACTTCGGGGGAGCCCATCGTGCCGGCCGCGAACGCAGCACTCGCACCGAGCGCCATCGTCGTTCCCAGGCCGGCTGCCACCACGGCGCCACGGACACGGGACAGGGACGGGCGGCGGGAGTGCTGGAACGGAACGCGCTTCGACATATGCGGAGATCCTCCGGGGATGACGGGACCCGACGCTTACGGCCGGGCTGGCCGTTCCTTGGTAACCCGCACCCCTACCGGTGCTCAAACCCCCCATCTACGAACAAAAACCGTAGCCGAGAGCTCGCGAGGGCCCCGGAATCCGCCCCGCCCACCGTCGAATCCCACCCCGTCGACGCCTCTACTCGGAGCAGACCCGCCGCAGCTCAAACCCCTGCAAACGGACTAAACATACTGATCCCGGCTTTTTTTGCACCGGTTTCCGACGCCCCTCCCGCGCGGGGACGTACGCCGCCGCCGCGATCACGGCGTTCTCTCCTATCGGTCGTAGTAGTCCCGAAACGCCTGTGTGCCTTGTCACCGCCGCCGGGCCGGGAAGGCGTCCGATCCCGGACCTCCGGCCCCAGCGTCCGACCGTCGCACGCGACACCGCACCGACGCGTGCGACGCCGGACCGAACGCACGGAGACGCCCGACCGAAGACATGGAAAAGGGGCTGCCCCGGACCGTTTCCAACGGTCCGGGGCAGCCCCTTCGGTCGTTCAGACGCCCGATCGCGCCTTCACGGCGTTCTCACGCGTCAGGTCACGCGTCCTTCGACAGGTTCGGACCCGCGCCGCCCGCCGCCTGCTCGATCGGAGGAACGTCGGGCAGCGCCGACTTCTCCTCGCCGCGGAAGGTGAACTTCTTCTCCTCGCCCTCGGTCTCGGTGCCGACGACCACGATGTGGCCGGGGCGCAGCTCGCCGAAGAGGATCTTCTCGGAGAGGACGTCCTCGATCTCGCGCTGGATCGTCCGGCGCAGCGGCCGGGCGCCCATCACGGGGTCGTAGCCCTTCTTCGCCAGGAGCGACTTGGCCTCCGAGCTCAGCTCGATGCCCATGTCGCGGTCCTTCAGGCGCTCGTCCACCTTGGCGATCATGAGGTCGACGATCTGGATGATGTCTTCCTCGCTGAGCTGGTGGAAGACGACCGTGTCGTCGACACGGTTGAGGAACTCGGGGCGGAAGTGCTGCTTGAGCTCTTCGTTGACCTTGTTCTTCATCCGCTCGTAGCCGGTCTTGACGTCGCCCTGGGCGGCGAAGCCCAGGTTGAAGCCCTTGGAGATGTCCCGGGTCCCGAGGTTGGTCGTCATGATGATGACCGTGTTCTTGAAGTCCACGACCCGACCCTGGGAGTCGGTCAGACGACCGTCCTCCAGAATCTGGAGCAGGGAATTGAAGATATCGGGGTGGGCCTTCTCGACCTCGTCGAAGAGAACGACGGAGAACGGCTTGCGGCGCACCTTCTCGGTGAGCTGGCCACCCTCTTCGTAACCCACGTAACCGGGGGGAGAACCGAAGAGGCGGGAAACCGTGTGCTTCTCGCTGAACTCCGACATGTCGAGAGCGATCAGCGCGTCCTCGTCGCCGAAGAGGAATTCGGCGAGCGTCTTGGAGAGCTCGGTCTTACCGACACCGGACGGGCCGGCGAAGATGAACGAACCACCGGGACGCTTCGGGTCCTTCAGACCGGCTCGCGTACGGCGGATCGCCTGCGAAAGGGCCTTGATGGCGTCCTTCTGACCGATGACCCGCTTGTGGAGCTCGTCCTCCATGCGCAGCAGACGCGAGGACTCCTCCTCCGTCAGCTTGAAGACGGGAATGCCGGTCGCGGTGGCCAGGACCTCGGCGATCAGCTCGCCGTCGACCTCGGCCACGACGTCCATGTCGCCGGCCTTCCATTCCTTCTCGCGCTTGTTCTTCGCGGCGAGGAGCTGCTTCTCCTTGTCGCGCAGGGACGCGGCCTTCTCGAAGTCCTGCGAGTCGATCGCGGACTCCTTGTCGCGGCGGACGCCCGCAATCTTCTCGTCGAACTCGCGGAGGTCCGGCGGCGCGGTCATCCGGCGGATGCGCATCCGGGAACCGGCCTCGTCGATCAGGTCGATCGCCTTGTCCGGCAGGAAGCGGTCCGAGATGTACCGGTCGGCCAGGGTCGCGGCCTGGACCAGTGCCTCGTCCGTGATGGAGACGCGGTGGTGGGCCTCGTAGCGGTCGCGCAGACCCTTGAGGATCTCGATCGCGTGCGGCAGCGACGGCTCGGCGACCTGGATGGGCTGGAAGCGGCGCTCCAGCGCGGCGTCCTTCTCCAGGTGCTTGCGGTACTCGTCGAGCGTCGTGGCACCGATGGTCTGCAGCTCGCCGCGGGCCAGCATCGGCTTGAGGATGCTGGCGGCGTCGATCGCGCCCTCGGCGGCACCCGCACCCACCAGGGTGTGGAGCTCGTCGATGAACAGGATGATGTCGCCGCGGGTGCGGATCTCCTTGAGGACCTTCTTCAGGCGCTCCTCGAAGTCACCGCGGTAGCGGGAGCCGGCGACCAGGGCGCCGAGGTCCAGGGTGTAGAGGTGCTTGTCCTTGAGGGTCTCGGGCACCTCGCCCTTGACGATGGCCTGCGCCAGTCCCTCGACGACCGCCGTCTTGCCGACGCCGGGCTCGCCGATGAGCACGGGGTTGTTCTTGGTGCGGCGGGACAGCACCTGCATGACCCGCTCGATCTCCTTCTCGCGCCCGATGACCGGGTCGAGCTTGGACTCCCGGGCGGCCTGGGTGAGATTCCGGCCGAACTGGTCGAGCACCAGGGACGTGGAAGGGGTGCCTTCCGCGGGTCCGCCCGCGGTGGCCGCCTCCTTGCTGCCGGAGTAACCGGAGAGCAGCTGGATGACCTGCTGCCGCACCCGGTTCAGGTCGGCTCCGAGCTTCACGAGGACCTGGGCGGCGACGCCCTCGCCCTCGCGGATCAGACCGAGCAGGATGTGCTCGGTGCCGATGTAGTTGTGGCCGAGCTGGAGGGCCTCGCGGAGCGACAGCTCCAGGACCTTCTTGGCCCGGGGCGTGAAGGGGATGTGCCCGGACGGGGCCTGCTGGCCCTGGCCGATGATCTCCTCCACCTGCTGGCGGACCGCCTCGAGCGAGATCCCGAGGCTCTCCAGGGCCTTAGCGGCGACACCCTCACCCTCGTGGATCAGGCCCAGGAGAATGTGCTCGGTGCCGATGTAGTTGTGGTTGAGCATCCGGGCTTCTTCCTGAGCCAGGACGACAACCCGCCGCGCGCGGTCGGTGAACCTCTCGAACATCGTTAATCGCTCCTCAGAGCGGTCAGGCAGTAAGGGGTCGGTCCCCTCCCTGTCCTTCCGCAGCTTAGTCCCGCAAGCGGGGACCGCTCATTCCAACTGCCGACACCGGCCGGGTCACCCCGCTCCCGCGAGGACGGAGTTGCCGCCTCCCCGTCGCCCGAACGCCGACATCTGCTCCAACCCGATGGTGCGAGACGATGTTCCCGCAGGCCAGACAGATACGCCTTTCGCCAGTACGCCGTTGGCGAACGGGAGATGTCCGGGCCCGCGTGTCGCCCCTCCCCACTAGGGATGTCATACCCGCAATTACAGACAGTCCATGCGACGCACGGCGGTTCCCTCCGCTACGGGCGAACATTTTTGCGCCGCCCGACCCGCCCACACGCCCCCATTCCGGACACATTACGCAACAGGTCGCGAACACCGCGTAACTCCGGAGGGCTGCCGGACGTTCCTCCGGCATGGCCAACACCTCCCCGCCCTCCCCGCCGTCCCCCGACGGAGGGGAAGGGCACGACGAGGGCGCGCGCTGGGCGCGGTGGTACGAGCGCGAGCTCGGCTGGACGACCGAGGGCGTCGCACCGGTGCGGCTGCCGACCGGTCTCCTCTTCGATGTCCTCGAAGTGCCCGCGGCCGTGGGGCGCGCGGTGCTGCGGCGAGTGGGCCGCACCGGGCCGGTGGCGTCGACCGGCTCCCGGACGAGCCTGCTGGTGGCGGCGGGGAGCGCCGAAGAACTGCCCGGGCTGCTCGACTGGCTGGAGTGGGGCGGGGTCGCCCTCTCGCTGACCGCCGTCGGCAGGGGCGGTCGGATCGAGGCGCCGGCACCGCCCGGTGGGGCGGCGGGCCGGCCAGGGGCCGCGGTGTGGTTGCGGCCCCCCGGACTGCCGCGCGAAGGAGGGCCGGGGCTCCCGGACCTCGCCGGCCTCGGGAGCAGGGGTGGGGATGCTCCCGATCTCGTGCGGCTCGTGGACGCGGTGGCAACCGAATGCCACCGGGCCAGGTTGATGCGTGCCCGAGCGGGGCGGTCGACCGATGGGTCGACAGCTCAGCTGTTGGCCTTCTCGTAAGCCTCACGGATCTCGGCGGGGACGCGGCCGCGGTCGTTCACGTTGTGACCGTTCTCGCGCGCCCACTTGCGGATCTCCGCGGTGTCCTTGTTGCCGCCGGCTACGGCGCGACCCCTGCCACGACCGGACGTCGCCCGACCGCCCGTGCGCCGGCCACTCTTGGTGTACGGCTCGAGAAGGCCGCGGAGCTTGTCCGCGTTGCTCGTGGTGAGGTCGATCTCGTACGTCTTGCCGTCGAGAGCGAACGTGACCGTCTCGTCCGCCTCGCCGCCGTCGAGGTCATCGACAAGAAGGACCTGAACCTTCTGTGCCACCGGATTTCCTTTCATCGAAAATGCAGTACGCGGAAAGGAAACCGCTTTTCTCCGGAAAACACAAACCCTCGGCAGAGGTTCAGGATCGCGAGAAGCCGGGAAACATGCGCGATTCGGACATAGGGCCACGGCTTCTTGTGGCCGTCACAGGTGCAGAAGCATCCGACTGTTGCCCAAGGTGTTCGGCTTCACTCGTTCGAGCCCCAGGAACTCCGCCACACCCTCGTCATAGGAACGCAGCAGCTCGCTGTAGACATCTCCGTCGACAGGCGTCTCTCCGATCTCGACGAAGCCGTGCTTCGCGAAGAAGTCGACTTCGAAGGTCAGACAGAAAACCCTGCGTACGCCCAACCAACGGGCGGTCTGCAACAACTTGTCCAGTACTTGATGTCCGACTCCGGCGCCCCTGATGCCGTGATCGACCGCGAGAGTACGCACTTCGGCCAGGTCTTCCCACATCACGTGCAGTGCACCGCATCCGATGACACGGGCGTCCTCGTCGCGTTCCGCGATCCAGAACTCCTGGATGTCCTCGTAAAGCGTCACCGTCGCTTTGTCGAGCAGGATGCCTTCGCGTACGTACCCGTCGAGGAGACGGCGGACCGATGGCACATCACTGGTCCTGGCACGCCGGACGGTGACGGCCGTCTTTATAACCGACGGTGCGGTACGGAAATCGCTATGCGGAAGCTCTGAGGACATACCCCGACGCTATCGCCCGGAGGCGGGCCCGGCGTCATCGGCCGGAACATCGGACCGCTCTCCGGGTTCTTGTCCGCGCTGTTGTCCGGCCCGGTCCCCGGCTCGTCGTGCGGCCCGGTCGGCGGGCTGCCGTGCGGGCCGGTCCGCGGCCGGTTCCCCGGCCTCCCGGCTCTCGTCCCCGCCCGCGGGTGCGTTCGCCGGTCCGCCCGTCGGTTCGCCCACCGGCTCGCCCGACGGAGGCCGTACCGGAACTCCGGACGGGATTTCCGCCCGCTCGTGCGGCACTTCGTGCTCCGGGGGCGGCGGGGTGTCCGGCAGACCCGGGCGAACGATCCGCATGGCGTCCCGGAGCGCCTGGCGCTGTTCGGCCGACATCATGCCGAAGAAGGCGACAAGGGCGGCCGCCGGGTTGTCGCTGCGCGACCATGCTTCGTTCATCAGTGCGGCCGAGTAGGCGGCGCGGGTGGAGACCGCCGTATATCGATATGCGCGGCCGTCGACTTCCCTGCGCACCCAGCCCTTCTGATGGAGATTGTCCATTACCGTCATGACGGTGGTGTAGGCGATGGAGCGTTCCCGTTGGAGGTCCTCCAGGACTTCTCGCACGGTGACCGGACGGTTCCATTGCCAGACCCGTGTCATCACGGCGTCTTCCAGTTCTCCCAATGGACGAGGCACAATGGCATTTTAGTGCCAATTGTCCGAAATGCACGGTTATTCATGCGACGCGAAAGGGCGCACGGCCATGACGAGCCGTGCGCCCTTTCGCATACCGCCGAAGGCGTGCCGCCGAACGCCGGGGTGCCGGGTGCGGGAGTGTGCCGGAGTACGGAGTCCCGGACGGATAGCGCTCAGGCGCCGCCGCTCGGGGCCTGCTGGACCGATTCGGAGCGGCTCATCACCGCGTCCACGGCCGCGTCTTCCTTGGCCTTGTTGGGGCCGCCCTGGCTCTTGATGATCGTCACGACGATGCCGATGAAGAAGACTGCCATCACCACGGGGGGCACGAGCGCCGATACGTAGTCCATGGCTTCCAGAGTAGCGAGGCCGGTACGGACGTCCACGCGCACCCTCCGGGTGGCGGGACGGCCGTCCGGTCTCGCGCGGGGCGGCTACCCGACGGCCCGCTGTCTCGGCGGCGACGGCGGGGCCGGGCGGCGGCGCGGCGGGAACACCTCGGAGGGCTTGGGTGCCGCCGGGCGCTCGGACGGCGGGGTGGGCCGGGGCGGCTTCTCCGGGGTCCTGGGCCGTTCGGGCTCGGCGTCGCCGGTCCGGCCGCCGGGCAGGGCGAGGAGACGGCTGCGGGGCGCGGGGGCCGCCGCGGGCACGGCGCGCCCGGCGAGGCGGGCCCGTACCGACCGTTCCGCGAGCACCTGGCAGCGCTCCAGGAGCGCTGCCGCCGTCGGCCTGTGCCGCAGGGCGCGCAGCGCGGCGAGATCGTCGGGGCAGGGGTCGTACCCGCCCGCGAGGGCGTCCTGGAGGAGTTCCAGGTAACCGCTGGTGGAGCCGGGAAGGGCGTCGCGGTAGCGGGCGAGGTCGGCGAGGAGGAACGCGCGCAGCCGTCCCGCCTCGCCCACCGCCTCGTCGACCGCGCCCGCCAGTCGCAGGCAGTCCTGGACATCCTCTTCGGGCAGGGGGGCGGGGTGCAGGGCGACGGCGAGGGCGCGTCGGAGCACACGCAGCTCGTCCGCGCCGAACGCCATACCGCCGCGTGATCCGTAAGGCGTGGGCATGGCGCGACAATACGTGCTAAATGGACAAAATCCGCTTAACTGGGCATCGGCGGCGCGGCGGCGGCCCCCGTTCCGCCACGCCGTTCCCGCAGGTGAGCCCGATGCCCGCTACATCCGGGAGATGTTCCGTTCGTACACCAGCCGCAGACCGATGAGGGTCAGCCACGGCTCGTGCTCGTCGATGACGGAGGACTCCCCCAACACCATCGGAGCAAGGCCGCCCGTCGCGATGACCGTGACGTCGTCGGGGTCGTCCGCCAGCTCCTTCTTCATCCGGGCGACGACACCGTCGACCTGGCCGGCGAAGCCGTAGATGATCCCCGCCTGCATCGCCTCGACCGTGTTCTTGCCGATCACGCTGCGCGGCCTGGCCAGCTCGATCTTGCGCAGCTGGGCGCCCCTGACGCCGAGCGCCTCGACCGAGATCTCGATGCCGGGAGCGATGACGCCACCCGCGTACTCGCCGCGTGCGGAGACTGCGTCGAAGGTGGTGGCCGTGCCGAAGTCGACGACGATCGCCGGACCGCCGTACAGGTCGGCGGCGGCGGCCGCGTTGATGATGCGGTCCGTGCCGACCTCCTTCGGGTTGTCCATGAGGATCGGCACCCCGGTCTTGATGCCGGGCTCCACGAGGACCGCGGGAACGTCGCCGTAGTAGCGGCGGGTCACCTCGCGCAGCTCGTGCAGGACGGCGGGGACGGTGGAGCAGATCGCGATGCCCTCGATGCCGTCGCCCAGTTCCTCGCCGAGCAGGGGGTGGGCGCCCATCAGACCCTGGAGCAGGACCGCGAGTTCGTCGGCGGTGCGGCGGGCGTCGGTGGAGATCCGCCAGTGCTCGACGATCTCCTCGCCGTCGAACAGGCCGAGGACGGTGTGGGTGTTGCCGACGTCGATGGTGAGCAGCATCAGGCGTCGGTCCCGTCGGTGTCGGCGGCGTCGGTGTCGGCGGCGTCGGTGTCGGCGGCGTCGGTGTCGGCGGCGTCGGTGCCGGTGTCGGTGTCGGCGGCGTCGGTGTCGGCGGCGTCGCGGAAGTCGAGGCCGATGTCGAGGATCGGCGAGGAGTGGGTGAGCGCGCCGACGGCCAGGTAGTCGACGCCCGCCTCCGCGTAGGCGCGCGCGGTGTCGAGGGAGAGGCGCCCGGACGACTCCAGGACCGCGCGTCCGCCGACCAGGGCGACGGCCTCGGCGGTCTGGAGCGGCGTGAAGTTGTCCAGCAGGATCAGGTCGGCCCCCGCGTCGAGGACCTCCCGGACCTGCTGGAGGGTGTCGACCTCGACCTCGATCGGCACGTCCGGGAACTCGTCCCGTACCCGCTTGAACGCCTCGGCCACCCCACCCGCCGCGATGACGTGGTTGTCCTTGACCAGAGCCGCGTCCGACAGGGACATGCGGTGGTTGACGCCGCCGCCGCAGCGCACCGCGTACTTCTCCATGGCACGCAGGCCCGGGGTGGTCTTGCGGGTGTCGCGGACCTCGGCCTTCGTGCCCTCCAGGACGTCGGCCCAGGCGCGGGTGGCGGTCGCGATGCCGGAGAGCCGGCACAGCAGGTTGAGCGCGCTGCGCTCGCCGGTCAGCAGGTCACGGGTGCGCGTGGTGACGGTCAGCAGCTTCTGGCCGGGGGCGACCCGGTCGCCGTCCTCGACGTGCCGCTCGACCGTGAGCTCGTCGGCGCAGACGATCGACAGAACCGCCTCGGCGATGCGCAGACCGGCCACGACGCCGGCCTCGCGGGCGGTGAAGTCGCCGGTGGCCACGGCGTCCTCGGCGACCGTGGCGACGGTGGTGACGTCGACCCCGCCGTCGAGGTCCTCCGCGAGGGCGACGTGCGCGACGTCCTCGACCTGGACCGGGTCCAGGCCCGCGTCGGCGAGGAGCCGGGCGAGGTCGGGGTCGAGGCCGCACTCCCATCCGTCGGTGTCGTGGACCCCGTCGGCACCGCAGCCGCAGCCGTCACCGCAGCCGCCGCCCGCGGCGGGCGCGGGCGCACCGATCTGGATCAGCGGTACGTCCACGGGGGTGGGGCGCGGATTCTCTTCGGGCGTGCTCACGGTTGCGACTCCTCGGTCACGTCGGCGGGGGGTTGATCAGTCGTCGGGGTGGTCGTCGGGGTGGATCGGGGGTGCTGCTGCGCAGTCTGGTGCCTGCGCGGGGCCTACGGGCCCGAATGCCGCGGTCTCCGTCCGACGGAGGACGAGCCGGCGCTCCGGGGTGAGCCGGACGACGAGGTGGCGGCGCCAGTTCTCGTCGTCGCGCTCGGGCCGGTCCTCGCGCCAGTGGCAGCCGCGGGTCTCCTCACGGCGGCGGGCGGCGGCGACCAGGACGCGCGAGACGAGCAGCAGGTTGGTGGCCTCCCACGCCTCGACGCCGGGCTCGGCGGGCTTGGGACGGTCGACGTCCGGTGCGTCGGCATCCGATGCGCCGTCCGGGGCGGCGGCTCGGACGGCGCCGTCGTGCAGGGCTTCGAGCGCGTCGGCGGCGGCGGCCAGGCTCTCGGCGGAACGGAGGACTCCGGCGCCCCGGGTCATGATCCGCTGGACGGTGCCGCGCTGCTCGGGGTCGAGCAGCGGGGACGGGGCGGGGAGGGCGGCCGGGTCCGCGGCTGCGGCGAGGGGCCGGTCGGTCGCGGCGGAGGCCCGGAGGTCGGCCCCTCCGGCGAAAGGCCCGGCGTCGTCCGCCCACGCGGTGCTGCCGGTTTGCGCAACGCCGTTGGTCTGCGCGGTGTCGTCGGTCTGCTCGACGCCATGCGTCTGCGCGGTGTCGTTCGCCCGCTCGGCATCGTTCACGTGCTCGGCATCGTTCGCCCGCTCGACGATGTCCGTCGCGATGCGTTCGGCGAAGACGAGGCCCTCCAGGAGGGAGTTGGACGCCAGCCGGTTCGCGCCGTGCACGCCGGTGCAGGCGACCTCGCCGCAGGCGTACAGGCCGGGTACGGTCGTGCGCCCGCGCAGGTCGGTACGCACGCCGCCGGAGGCGTAGTGCGCGGCGGGCGCGACCGGGATGGGCTCGGTGACCGGGTCGATGCCGTGGGCGCGGCAGGCGGCCAGGATCGTGGGGAAGCGCCGCTCCCACATGGCGGCCCCGAAGTGGCGGGCGTCGAGATACATGTGCTCGGTGCCGTGCAGCTCCATCCGGCGCGTGATGGCCTTGGCGACGATGTCGCGCGGGGCCAGTTCCGCCAGTTCGTGCTGCCCCGCCATGAAACGCGTACCGGACGCGTCGACGAGATGGGCGCCCTCGCCCCGTACCGCTTCCGACACCAGGGGCTGCTGGCCCTCGGAGTCGGCGCCGAGGTAGAGGACCGTGGGGTGGAACTGGACGAATTCGAGGTCGGAGACCTCCGCCCCGGCCCGCAGCGCCAGGGCCACGCCGTCGCCGGTGGAGACGGCCGGGTTGGTGGTGGCGGAGAAGACCTGGCCCATGCCGCCGGTGGCGAGCACCACGGCGGGGGCACGCACCGCGCCGACGCCGTCGTGCCGGCCCTCGCCCATGACGTGCAGGGTGACGCCCGCGGTACGGCCGTCGGCATCCGTCAGCAGGTCCAGGACGAGGGCGTTCTCGATGGTGCGCAGGGCGGCCTCGCGGACCGCCGCGACCAGGGCCCGGGAGATCTCGGCGCCCGTCGCGTCGCCGCCCGCGTGGGCGATGCGGCTGCGGTGGTGGCCGCCCTCCCGGGTCAGCGCGATCGCGCCGCCGTCCGTGGTGTCGAAGCGGGCGCCGGTCCCGATGAGCCTGCGTACGGCGTCGGGCCCCTCGGTCACCAGGGTCCGTACCGCGCCCTCGTCGCACAGGCCCGCGCCCGCGACCAGGGTGTCGTCCAGGTGCTGCTCCGGGGTGTCGCCCTCGCCGAGGGCCGCGGCGATGCCGCCCTGCGCCCAGCGGGTGGAGCCGTCGTCGAGGCGGGCCTTGGTGACGACGACGGTGGCGAGGCCCGCGGCGGCGCAGCGCAGCGCGGCGGTGAGACCGGCCACGCCCGAGCCGACCACCACGACATCGGCGTCGATGGACCAGCCGGGGGCGGGGGCGGTCAGCCGTATTCCGGTCGCGGGGTGGCGTATTCCGGTCACGGGGTGGCTCCGAAGGTCAGCGGGATGTTGTCGATGAGGCGGGTGGCGCCGACCTTCGCGGCGACCGCGAGGATCGCGTCGCCGGTGGTGCGGTCGTCAGGGATCTCGGTGAAGTCGGACGGGTCCACGAGCGCGAGATAGTCCAGGACCAGCGGCGGCTGCTCGGCCGCGGCGTCGTCGAGGACCAGCCGCGCCGCGGCCCGTACCGCCGCGGGCCCGTCCACGGGGCGGGCCAGGGCCACCGCCTGGGTGTCGGCGGCGGCGCGGGCCTCGCCGAGCGCGGTGAGCGCGGCGGCCCGGCCGGTGGTGGCCGCGGTGGTCTGCGCGCGGGCGTGCAGCGCCTGCTGGGCGGCGAGCCGGTCCCGCGCCGCGAACAGGGCCCGGGACAGGGCGAGGGCGGTGCGCCGCTCCTCGATGTCCAGGAAGCGGTTGCGGCTGGAGAGCGCGAGGCCGTCCGGCTCACGGACGGTCGGCACGCCGACGATCTCCACCGGGAAGTTCAGGTCGCGCACCATGCGGCGGATCAGCGCCAGTTGCTGGGCGTCCTTCTGCCCGTAGAACGCGAGGTCGGGGCGGGTGAGATGGAGGAGCTTGGCGACGACGGTGAGCATGCCGTCGAAGTGCCCGGGGCGGAAGGCGCCTTCGAGGCGTTCGCCCATGGGGCCCGCCGAGACGCGGACCTGTGGTTCGCCGCCGGGGTAGACCTCGTCGACGGACGGCGCGAAGACGGCGTCGGCGCCTGCCGCGCCCGCCACGGCGAGATCGGCTTCGAGGGTGCGGGGGTAGCGCTCCAGATCGGCCGCCTCGCCGAACTGGAGCGGGTTGACGAAGACGGTGACGACGACCTGGCCGTCCGGACCCGCCGTCGCGCGCGCGGTACGGATCAGGGTGGCGTGGCCCTCGTGCAGGGCGCCCATGGTCATGACGACGGCCCGGGGGCCCTTGAGCGGCGCGAACGCGGCGAGCTCGGCGGCCGTACGGAGGGGGGCGGCCGACGGGGTGGACGCGGGGGTGCGGGCGGTGGCGGGCACGGCGGTGGCGGGGGGCGTGTCGGAGGCGGTGGGTACGGGGTCGGCTCCTGGCTCGGGAGCGGTTCCGGGTACGGGAGTGGCTTCGGGTACGGGAGTGGCTTCGGGTACGGGAGTCGCTCCGGGCTTGCCGGGTGTGGTGGTCATCATGGCTCCCGTGGTCCGCTGCCGCCCGTGGTGCCGGCGTCGTCGGCCAGGACACCGAGCAGGTTCTCGGCCGGCTCCGGCTTGAGCATGCCGTGGGCGAGGGCGCGGTCGGCGGTGGCGCGGGCCATCGCGACGTATCCGGCCACGGCCTGCGGCGCGTGCCTGCGCAACTCGTCGATGTGCGCGGCGACCGTGCCCGCGTCACCGCGGGCCACCGGACCGGTCAGGGCCGCGTCGCCGGAACGCAGGGCGTTGTCGAGCGCGGCGCCGAGGAGCGGCCCGAGCATCCGGTCGGGGGCGGCGACCCCGGCCGTACGCAGCAGCTCCATCGACTGGGCGACCAGGGTGACCAGGTGGTTCGCGCCGAGGGCGAGCGCCGCGTGGTAGAGCGGGCGGGCCTCCTCCGCGATCCACTCGGGCTCCCCGCCCATCTCGATGACCAGCGCCTCCGCGGCGAGCCGCAGCTCCTCCGGGGCGGTCACGCCGAAGGAGCAGCCTGCCAGCCGCTGGACGTCGACGGAGGTGCCGGTGAACGTCATCACCGGATGCAGGGCGAGCGGCAGTGCCCCGGCCCGCAGGGCGGGGTCCAGCACCCTTGCCCCGTACCGTCCCGAGGTGTGGACGAGCAACTGACCCGGCCGCACCGCTCCGGTCCCGGCCAGTCCCTCGACCAGACCGGGCAGGGCGTCGTCGGGCACGGTCAGCAGCACCAGCTCGGCGCGCGCCAGCACCTCGGCGGGCGGCACCAGCGGGACATCGGGGAGCAGCTCGGCGGCCCGGCGCACGGACGCGTCGGAGACGCCCGACACGGCGACGGGACGGTGTCCGGCGAGGCTCAGCGACGCGGCGAGGGCGGGGCCGACGCGGCCCGCACCCACGACGCCGACCGTGAGTCGGGCGGGGCGGTCCCTCGCGTCGAGGGGTTCCTTGGGGGGTGTTGCGTTCACTCGGCGGTGGCCTTCCGTTCCAGTCCGCAGGGGGTACCGGACGATTCCTCTGAATGCTACGCCAGCGTCGCGCCCGAGCTCCTGGCCGTCCACAGCCTGTGGGAAATGCCGCAGCGCGCGGGAGCGACCTGCGGGAGCGACCTGCGGGAGCGACCTGCGGGAGCGACCTGCGGGAGCGACCTGCGGGAAGTGCCGCACGGGGCCCGGCCGGGTGGCCCGCGCGCACGACGATCACGCGAAAACCATGCGGGGCCGGGCCCGGCCCTGCGTGATGATCGCCCCATGACGGATACAGCGGGCACCGCAACGGACCCAACGGCGGACGCGACACCTACAACAGACGCGACAGACACGGCACACGCGGCGCACATGGCGGAGGGAACGGCGGGGACGACGGACCCGGCGGAGGGCAGGGCGGGGACGGCGGACGCCGACGAGCAGCCCTCGGCGCAGGAGCGGCGACTGCGCAAGCTGCGAGCCTGGCGCAGCGCCGAGCGGGCCCTGGACCGCCCGCCCATGCACCTCCCGGTCGGTGAACGGCTGGCCGCGCTGGTGGCGGGGGCCGAGGACGTCACCGATCTCGACCGACCCGCGGACATGTACGGCGGCGGCGTGGTCGCCGAGCTGGAGGAGCGGGTCGCGGAGCTGCTGGGCATGGAGGCGGCGGCGTTCTTCCCGACCGGGACGATGGCGCAGCAGGTCGCGCTGCGCTGCTGGGCGGGGCGGACCGGCGACTCCACGGTGGCACTGCACCCCATGGCCCACCCGGAGGTGCACGAGCGCGGTGCGCTGGGGGCGGTGAGCGGGCTGCGCACCGTCCACCCGACGTCCCAGCCCCGCCAGCCCACGGCGCAGGAGGTCCGTGACCTCTCCGAGCCGTTCGGCACGCTGATGCTGGAGCTGCCGTTGCGCGACGCCGGTTTCGTCCTGCCCACGTGGGAGGAGCTGGAGGAAGTGGTGGCGGCGGCGCGCGAACGCGACGCGGTGGTGCACTTCGACGGCGCGCGGCTGTGGGAGTGCGCGCCCCATTTCGGGCGGGAGCTGCCGGAGATCGCGGCGCTCGCGGACAGCGTGTACGTGTCGTTCTACAAGACCCTGGGCGGACTCTCCGGTGCCGCACTGGCCGGTCCGGAGTCCCTGATCGAGGAGGCCCGCGCCTGGCGCCACCGGTACGGCGGGCAGCTCTTCCAGCAGTTCCCGGCGGCGCTCGCCGCGCTGATCGGCCTGGACCGGGAGCTTCCCCTGCTCCCGTCGTACGTGGCGCAGGCGAAGATGGTGGCCGAGGCGCTGGCCGAAGGCCTCACGGCGGCCGGCGTCGGCTGGTTCCGGGTGCATCCGGAGCCGCCGCACACGCACCAGTTCCAGGTCTGGCTGCCGTACGGGGCCGACGCCCTGACGGAGGCGTCGATACGGCAGGCGGAGGAGACCGGCACGGCCCTCTTCCACGGCTGGCACTCCGCGCCCGCCGGTCCGCCCGGGGTGGCGTTCACCGAGGTCACGGTGGGCCGGGAAGGGCTGGAGTGGACGGCGGCCGACGTCCGGGAGGCGGTGACCGCGTTCCTGGACCTGGTGACCCCCGCGGAAGGTTCCTCGTAGAACGAGGAGGGGCCTCGTAGGACCAAGAGGTCCTCGTAGAGCCAGGAAGGTTCACGTAGAGCACGGTCCTCATGGGACACGCGGCCCTCGCAGGACCAGGACGGTCCTCGTGGCACACGGCCCAGCCTCGCAGCGTCCCTCCGCCGCGCACGCCGCCCCGGCCGGTCAGCGCACCGGCCGGGGACGCCGGGCGAACGTCGCGCGCAGGGCCCGCAGCAGCGCCCGCCGACGGCCGCCCACCGGACGGCCCGCGATCACGGCCTCGAACCGTTGCCGGTCGCGGGCCCCGCGCAGCACCTCCCAGTCGTACCGGCCCGGCGACGGCGGCGGCGCCTCACCCCTCGCGATCGCGCGGTAGCTGTCGAACATCTGCTGCTGAATGGCGTCCATCGCCACAGCGTGGGCCGGGGCCGCCCGCGCGGCCCGTCATTTGACGACCGCCGTCAAACGGACGAACGACTTCCGCACGCACCCCGCACCATGGAGGGGTGAGCGTGCACATCGACATCAAGGGCCTGGCCCCCGACCGCATCGTCTTCGAGACCTCTCCCCTCGCGGAACTGGGCCTGGCCCTGCACGCCCTCTCCGAACCCGGGCACCACCCGGGTCTGCACGGCTGGGCGACGGCGACGGCCAGCGCGCTGGAGCCCGATCTCGCCGACCGCCTGCACGAGGCGGACTTCCTGTGGCGCCACACGTTCTCGGACATCTTCCTGGCGTTCGCGGGGGTGCGCGGCGGCGACGGCAAAACGGGCGCGAGCCTGGCCGAGGACCTGGACACCCTCGACCGGCTGGACGACGAACGGTTCGTGTCCGCCGCCCTGGAGTTCACCTGCACCAGCCTGTACGGGCTCGGCGCGCCCTCTCCGCTCGGCAACCCGACGATGCACGCCCGTGCCCTGGAGATGGCGGCGGCGCGGGGACCCCGCCAGGTGGAGTTCACCCAGCAGCTGCTGGCCGACCCCGCGCCCGTGCGCCGCTGGGTGCGGCGCCTCTTCGAGGACTGCGACCAGGCGTTCTTCGCCGAGACCTGGCAGCGGGTTCGGGTCCAGCTGGTCGCCGACGCCCGGCACAAGACGGACCTGCTGCGCCGCAAGGGGCTCGGCGAGGCGCTGAAGGCGGTGTCCCCGGCGCTGGCCCTCGACGAGGCGAGGACCCTGATCAGTGCGGACAAGCTGTCCGACGGCCGGGCCAGCGCGGCCGGCCCCGGGCTCACCCTCATCCCGTCCACCTTCGGCTGGCCGCACCTCAACCTGCTGCACGCGCCGGGCTGGCGGCCGGTGATCCACTACCCGGTGCACCAGCCCGAGCTGCCCTCCCCCGCCTCCGTGGAGCTGCTCCAGCTACGGCTGGAGGCACTGGCCCACCCCATGCGGATGCGTCTGTGCCGCCACCTCGCCCGTTCCGCGCACACGACCGGCGAACTCGCCGATACGCACGGCATCACGGCCCCCGAGGTCTCCCGGCATCTCGCGGTGCTGAAGAAGGCGGGCCTGGTCACCACCCGCCGACGCGGCCGTTACGTGCTGCACCAGCTGGACCTGACCACGGTGGCCCGGCTCGGCAGCGACTTCCTGGAGGGCATCCTGCGCTGAACCGGCCGACGGAACGCCCGGACCGGCCGCCCCCTCGTCCCCGCCGGTCAGCTCGCCCCGGCCCCGCCGCCGGCCCGGACCAGACCCGTCTCGTACGCGAGGACGACGACCTGCACCCGGTCGCGCAGGTTCAGCTTCGTGAGGATGCGGCCCACGTGCGTCTTCACGGTGGCCTCGGAGAGCACCAGGCGTGCCGCGATCTCGCCGTTCGACAGTCCCTGTGCGACCAGCAGCATCACCTCGCGCTCGCGTTCGGTGAGCTTGGCGACGCCCTGGTGCTTCGGTTCGCTCGTACCACCCGGCAGCATCGGCGAGAAGCGGTCGAGCAGACGGCGGGTGGTGGACGGCGCGACGACGGCGTCGCCGCTGTGCACGGCGCGGATGGCGCTGAGCAGTTCGGCGGGCGGGACGTCCTTGAGCATGAAGCCGCTGGCCCCGGCCTTCAGCCCGGAGAAGGCGTACTCGTCCAGGTCGAACGTGGTCAGGATGAGCACCTTGGGCGCGCCCTGCTGCGCGCAGATGCGCCGGGTGGCCTCCACGCCGTCCAGCCTCGGCATCCGGACGTCCATCAGCACCACGTCGACGGCGGTGGAGCGCAGCACGTCGATCGCCTCGGCGCCGTCACCGGCCTCGGCCACGACCTCCATGTCCGGCTGGGCGGCGAGCACCATCCGGAAGCCGGTGCGCAGCAGCACCTGGTCGTCGACGAGCATCACGCGGATCGCCATGGGGGTCTGTCTCCTGTCTGTCCCGCATCATCCGGGGCGAAGGTGTGGGTGGGCCGGTGGGCGGCACGGCGGCCGGGTCCGGCACGTCTGGTGGGCCGACGGGTCCGGCAGGCGGCCGGGGCCCGGACCCGATCCGGTTTCGGTTCCGGCCCGATCCGGACCCGGTCCCGGCCTGCTCCGGATCCGTCGTCCCGACCCGGCCGCGACCCCGCTCGGGGTCCCGGCCCCGAACGAGCCCGCACACGATCCTCGCCCCGGTCCGGGTCCGGAGCATCAGCGGGCCGGTTTGAGCGGCAGCAGCGCGCTGATCCGGAAGCCGCCGCCCGGGCGCGGCCCGGCGTCCAGCGTTCCGCCGACCATGCCGACCCGCTCGCGCATCCCGATCATCCCGTGGCCCCCGCCGTCGGCGCCCCCGTCCTCGTACATCTCGTGCGCGGCGCCCCGTCCGTCGTCCTCGACCAGCAGCCCGAGCCCGTCGTCGAAGTAGACCAGCCGCACGCTGGCCCCGGCGTCCGGGCCGCCGTGCTTGCGGGTGTTGGTCAGCGCCTCCTGCACGATGCGGTACGCGGTCAGCTCGACCCCGCTGGGCAGCGGGCGCGGCGTTCCCTCGATCTTGAAGTCGACGGTCAGACCGGTCTGCCGCACCTGTTCGACCAGGTCCTCGATCTGGCCGACGTCGGGCTGCGGGACGTACTCCCCGCTCTCCTCCGCGTCCCCGGTCCGCAGCACCCCGAGCAGCCGCCGCATCTCGGCGAGGGCCTGCCTGCCGGTGCTGGAGATGGTCTCCAGGGCCTGCTTGGCCTGGTCGGGCGCCGCGTCCATGACGTACGCCGCCCCGTCGGCCTGCACCACCATCACCGACACGTTGTGCGCGACGACGTCGTGGAGTTCGCGGGCGATACGGGCCCGCTCGGCGGCCACCGCGACCTTCGACTGCGCCTCGCGCTCCCGCTCCAGCCGGGCCGCCCGCTCCTCCAGCTGATTGAAATAGGCGCGCCGGGTCCGCATCGAGTCGCCGAGCACCCAGGCCAGCACGAACGGCACGGTCATCACGATGGCGACGAAGACCTGCTGGAACCAGCCGGACTGCCCCGTCTCCGCGGGCCAGCGCAGCTGGGCGAGCCCCGCCGCACCCAGGCTGCACACCAGCGCGAGCCGCGAGGCCCAGCGCTCCCCCACCGTCGCCACGGTGAACACGATCACCAGCATCGCGAAGTTGGCGGGGCCCGGCACGACCCCGGTCAGCACTTGCGCCACACCCATCGCGATGGCCAGCAGCAGCATCTTCTCCGGGGCGCGTCGGCGCAGCGCGACGACGGTGCTCAGGCCGGTGACGATCAGCGCGGCGGCCAGCAGTCCCCTGCCGTTCTCCACTGTCCGCGCCGACAGTCCGGAGAGCCCGAGGAGGAAGACAGCCCAGAAGGTGTCGACGCCCGTCGGGTGTCTGCGGAGGAAGGCGTAGAGGCGCTGCACGTGATCCAGCGTAGGGAAGGCGGAAGGTGCCCGGGTCAGCCGAAGGGCCGATCCGACCTGCGGGACCGTACTCCCCAAGGTGGAGACTTGGAAATCGTGACGGTCGGGAAGGTCGTGACGGGCATGCCGGGCACGGCGGACGTGACGGCCGGGACGGGCACGGCAGGCATGGCGGACACGGAGAACGTGACGGTCAGGATGGGCACGGCGGACATGGCGGACGTGACGGGTACGACGGGCGCGACGGACGAGTGGCGTGGGTGGCGTGAGGCGGCGCAGACCGCTCTGTACGGGGACGGGGGGTTCTACCGGAGGCCCGAGGGGCCGGCCGGTCACTTCCGTACCTCCGTCCACGCGTCCCCGCTGTTCGCCTCCGCCGTGGCCCGGCTGCTGGTGCGGACGGCCCGCGACCTGGGCACCGACGAGGTCGACCTGGTGGACCTCGGGGCGGGGCGCGGCGAACTGCTGACGGGGGTGCTGGCGGCGCTGCCGGCCGAGGACGCCGACGGGCTCGTCGTACGGGCGTACGCGGTGGAGGTCGCCGCCCGCCCGGACGGTCTCGATCCCCGGATCGAGTGGTGCGCGGAACCGCCGTCGGGGGTCTGCGGCCTGCTGTTCGCCAACGAGTGGCTGGACAACGTGCCGACCGACGTCGCGGAGACCGACGCGGACGGCGTCGACCGGTACGTCCTGGTCCGGGCCTCGGACGGGGAAGAGCGGCTGGGCGAGCCGGTGACCGGGCCCGACGCGGCGTGGCTGCGCCGCTGGTGGCCGTCGGCCGGGCCGGGCTGCCGGGCGGAGATCGGGCGCCCGCGCGACGAGGCGTGGGCGCGGGCGGTGTCCACGCTCGGCGGCGGGCTCGCGGTGGCCGTGGACTACACCCACGCGCGCGGGGCGCGACCGCCCTTCGGCACGCTCACCGGCTTCCGGTCGGGCCGCGAGGTACGGCCGGTGCCGGACGGCAGCTGCGACCTCACCTCGCACGTGGCGCTGGACGCGTGCGCGGCGGCGGTGGACGCCGTCGCCGTCCCGGGGACCGGCGCGGCGACCGGCTCCGGGAACGTCATGGCGTCCGAGCCGGCGTCGGAGGTGCTGACGCAGCGCGAGGCGCTGCACCGGCTCGGTGTCGACGGCGCCCGCCCGCCCCTGTCCCTGGCGTCGGCCGATCCGGCCGGGTACGTACGGGCCCTGGCCTCGGCGGGCGAGGCGGCGGAGCTGACGGCCCGGGGCGGGCTGGGCGACTTCGGATGGCTGATGCGGCGCGTATGACGGCCGGTGCCCGAGGCACATATGCGCCGGGCGGCGCCGCGGAAACCGCGCCCCGTGGCCGTACGCGCCCCGTACGCGCACGTGCGCCCCCCGGGCCCGTGACCCGCGTACCAGCGACCCGTGCCCTCGCGTCTTGTGACCCGTGCCGGTGCCCCGCGGCATCACCGCCCCGTCACCTCACCGCCCCACCGCCCCACCACCTCCCCGTTCAGGAATACTGGCCGCATGACGGAGACGACGGTCGGCATCGGCGGCGCGGCGGAGAGCACCGACATGGTGCTCAACATCGGCCCTCAGCACCCCTCCACCCACGGCGTGCTCCGACTGCGCATCGTCCTCGACGGCGAACGCGTCCAGCACGCCGAGCCGGTCATCGGCTACATGCACCGTGGCGCGGAGAAGCTGTTCGAGGCCCGCGACTACCGGCAGATCGTGATGCTCGCCAACCGCCACGACTGGCTGTCGGCGTTCTCCAACGAACTGGGCGTCGTCATGGCCGTGGAGCGGATGCTCGGCATGGAGGTCCCGGAGCGGGCGGTCTGGACACGCACCCTGCTCGCCGAGCTGAACCGGATCCTGAACCATCTGATGTTCCTCGGCTCGTACCCGCTCGAACTCGGCGGGATCACCCCTGTGTTCCACGCGTTCCGCGAGCGCGAGGAGCTCCAGGCCGTGATGGAGGAGGTCTCCGGCGGCCGGATGCACTACATGTTCAACCGGGTCGGCGGGCTCAAGGAGGACCTCCCCGCGGGCTGGCTCGGCCGTGCCAGGGACGCCGTCGCGGCGGTCCGGGCCCGGATGGACGTGTACGACGACCTGGTGCTCGGCAACGAGATCTTCAGGGGCCGCACCCGGGGAGTCGGGGTGCTGCCGGCCGCGACCGTGCACGCGTACGGGGTGTCCGGGCCGATCGCCCGCGCCTCGGGCGTCGACTTCGACCTGCGGCGCGACGAGCCGTACCTCGCGTACGGGGAACTGGGCGACACCCTGAAGGTCGTCACGCGCACCGAGGGCGACTGCCTGGCCCGCTTCGAGTGCCTGCTGGAACAGACGCACAACTCCCTGGACCTGGCGGACGCCTGCCTGGACCGGATGGCCGGCCTGGCGCCCGGCCCGATCAACCAGCGCCTGCCCAAGGTGCTGAAGGCCCCCGAGGGCCACACCTACGCCTGGACCGAGAACCCGCTCGGCATCAACGGCTACTACCTGGTGTCCAAGGGCGAGAAGACCCCGTACCGGCTGAAGCTCCGCGCCGCCTCGTACAACAACATCCAGGTGCTCGGCGAGCTGCTGCCGGGCACCCTGGTCGCCGACATGGTGGCGATCCTGGGCTCGCTCTTCTTCGTCGTCGGAGACATCGACAAGTAGCCGACGGCCGATGCCCCGGCCGTCCGCACGAACACGGTCCGGACCGCCCGCGCACCACTTCGCGGACAACGGTCCGGACCGCCCGCGCACCACTTCGCGGACAACGGTCCGGACCGTCCTCGCACTATTTCGCGGACAACGATCGGGCCCCCGCACGCGAACACACGGAACAACGGTCCGGGCCGCCCGTACGCGAACAACGGTCCGGGCCGCCCGTACGCGAACGACGGGCGGCCCGGGAGAACGGCGCGAGCAGGCGACTACGAGATCGCGGTGCGCAGCTCCACCATGTCCATCTGCTCCGTCTCGTCGTGCGCGGTCAGGTCGATGACCTTGCCGACGGCGCCGTTCTCCGCCGTGCCCGTGCGGTGGGCGGCCAGCGCCTCCTCGCCCACCACGTCCGCGAGGTCCTCGTTCTGCACGGACTCGATCGCGGTGCGCGTCTTCTGCGTGCCGAAGAAGTCGAAGCTGCCCTGCGGCACCTGCTGGCGGCGGGGCGCCGCCCCCGGGGCGACCGTGCTGGCGGCCGGCACCGGACGCGCCGGGAGCAGCGCGGCGGACGGCCGGGACGCGGGAAGGGCGGTCGTCGGACGCGGCTGACGCGCCGGGGAGGCGTCGTCCTCGGCCGCCGTGTGCCTGCCCGGCCGCTCCTCCGTCTTCGGGTCCCGCTCGGCGAGGTCCCGCTTCCGGGCCTCCTCGGCATTGCGCCGGGCCTCCTGGAGCGCCCTGTTGCGCGGCAGGTCCTCCAGCGCCTGAGCGGCACGCAGATAGGCGGCCGGGGTCGGGGTGCTGCGCGCGGCCGGCAGCTCCCTGGGGGCCCCGGCTTCGAGCGCGAGCCGCCTGCGGCCCTCCAGCGCGCTGGCGCGCCCCGTCTCGGCGTTGGCGTACCGGCGCAACAACGCGGCGTGCTCCCCGCGCAGATTGGCCAGCTCCACCCGCTTGCGCCGCAGCTTCGTCTCCAGCCGGGTCCGCAGCTCGCGTGCCTCCTCCAGGTCGGACTCCAGCTCGGCCACGCGTTCCTCGGCCCGCCACTCGTCACCGGCGCGGGCACGCTTCAGCTCCGCGACCCGACGGCCGGCCTCCCGGTCCCAGCTGCGCATCAGATACGCGCCGGTCACCGCGGCGGCCGCCGCGGCGGCCACCAGACCGCGCAGGACCAGGGGTTCGGCGAGCAGCCAGGCGCCCGCGGCGCAGAGGACCGAGACCCCGGCGACGGCCGAGGGCGGAAGGATTCTGTGCAGCGGTGTCGAATGGCGATGACGTCCACGTGGCATGGCCTGAAATTTACCGTGTGTAGGAGGAACTTGGGGGGCCGCCCGGCAATCTGTTCCCGGCCGGTTACCTGACGGCCCCTTCCCGTCCCGAATCCCGCCTTGCTTCTCCACCTCTTCCTGCTTCCGCCCCTACTTCCGGATGAGACCCTTCGACCGCAGATAGTCCTTGGCCACATCGGCGGGCTTTGCGCGCTCCGCGTCGACCTTGCGGTTCAGTTCCGCGAGATCCTCGGTGGTCAGCGCCTTGGTGATCTTGCCGAGCGCGTCGGCGACGTCCTGCGAACCCGCGTCCTTCGCATTGACGACCGGCAGTACGTTGTCGGCGTTCTGGAGCTTCTTGTCGTCCTCCAGGAACACCAGGCCGTAGCTGTCGAGCACCGCGTCCGTGGTGGTCGTGAGGACCAGTTGGTCCTTGCCGTCCTTGACCGCCTGCTTGGACTGCGGAGTGCCGACTCCCTTGGGGTCGATGCCGGTGACATCGATGCCGTACGTCTTTTTCAGACCCGGCGCGCAGAACGGCCGCACCTCGCACTCGTCACCTGCGGCGATCTTCACCGCGACCTTCGATCTGCCGAGATCCGAAAGCGACTTGAGCTTGTGTTCGGCGGCGAATTCCTCGGTCACCGCGAAGGCGTTCTGGTCAACGGCCGCGCCGGCCGGGAGCACCTTCAGTCCGCGCGGGGCGGCGAGCTTCTCCAGCGCTGCGACCGTGGCGGCGGTGTCGCCCGAGGCCACCGGCTTCTTCGCGGCCTCCTTCGCGCCGTTCGCCTTGGCGTTGAGGAATTCCGCGATCGTCGCGGCATATTCGGGAACGACGTCGATCTCGCCCTTCTCCAGGGAAGGTTCGTAGAGTTCCCGGTTGGCCACGGTGGTGACCGAGGTGCGGTATCCGGCGTCGCCCAGGATCTGCGCGTAGAGCTCCGCGAGCACCTTGGACTCGGTGAAGGAGGCCGCGCCGACGACGAGCGGGCCCTTCTCGCCGCCGCCGGATCCGCCGGAGGACGCCGAGCCGTCCTTGTTCTTCTCCAGGCTGTCGCCGCCGCACGCGGCGAGCGAGCCCGCCAGCGCGACCATGCCGATGACCGCGCCGGCTATGCGCGAGGTCTTGCTCATCGTGTTCTCCGTCCACAGCGCCAGGGCTGTTCGAGTACGAAATGGATCAGGACTGTCCGGGTCGGGGCACGCCTCGGTGGGCGGCGCGCGCTCCCCCGCTCCGGGCACGGGCGACGGGCCCCCTCGCACCGGCCCTCGTGCGGGCCCCTTGTGCCGGGTCTCATGCGGGCCCTCATGCCGTCCCGCGGCGGCGCAGCGGCGAGAGCACCCGTCCGAGCACCACCAGCACCGCCTCCACCAGCAGGGCGAGCGACGCGACCAGCACCGCCCCCGCGACGACCTGCGCAGTGTCGTACGTGTTGAAACCGGCCGTGATGATCCGGCCGAGACCGCCCTGGCCGACCATCGCCGCGATCGTCGCCGTGGCGACCACCTGGACCGCCGCCGAGCGCAGCCCGGTCATGATCATCGGGTAGGCCAGCGGGAGCTCGACCCGTACGAACAACTGCCCGCCGGACATCCCCATGCCCCGCGCCGCCTCGGTCACCGAACGGTCCACCTCCGCCATCCCCACATAGGCGTTGGTGAGCAGCGGTGGCACGGCGAACAGCACCAGCGCGACGATCGTCGGCACGTACCCGGCGTTGCGCAGCGGCGAGACCATGAAGAGGGCCAGCACCGCGAAGACCGGGACCGCCCGCCCCACGTTGGAGAGGTTGACGGCCGGCGCACCCCCCTTCCCGATGTGGCCCAGATACAGCGCGACCGGCAGCGCGATCGCGCAGGCGGCGGCGAGCGCGACCCCGCTGACCCAGAGGTGCTCGACGAGCCGGTGGGCCGCCCCGTTCTCCCCCGTCCAGTTCGCCCCGGTGGTGAGCCAGGCCCACGCCTGACCGAGAACACCCATGGTCAGACCGCCTTCGCCGTGGTGCGTGAGGGAGTGGCGCGTATTCGGGTCCAGGGGGTCAGCAGGCGCTGGAGCCCCAGCAGCAGCAGATCGGCGACGACCGCGAGCAGCACGCACAGGACCGAGGCGGTAAGCACCTGCGCCTTGAAGAAGCTGGGCAGGGCGTCCGCGATCAGATTGCCGAGGCCGCCCCTGCCGATGATCGACCCGACCGTCGTCAGGGCGATCGTCGAGACGGTGGCGATCCGCACGCCTGCCATCACCGCGGGCATCGCGAGCGGGAGTTCGACCTCCCAGAGCAGCCGGACCGGCCCGTACCCCATGCCCTTCGCGGCTTCCCTGGCCTCCTGCGGAACGGCTTCGAGACCCGCCAGGATGTTCCGTACGAGGATGGTCAGCGAATACAGCACCAGGCCGGTGACCACCAGCGCGGCGGACAGCCCGAAGAACGGCAGCAGCAGCGAGAACATGGCCAGCGAGGGCACGGTGTAGAGCACCGTCGTCAGGCCGAGGACCGGACCGGCGAAACGAGGACCGCGGCGGGCGAGCAGCGCCAGCGGAAATGCCACGAGCAGCCCGATCAGCACCGATACCGCCGTGATCCAGATGTGCTGGACCGTCGCGTCCGTCAGCTCCTCGCTGCGGGAACGGAGATACTCCCCGCAGATCCAGTCATTCGTCACCATGCAGTTCTGCACGGCAGCCATCCGCCCCCACCTCCCTTTTGCCGCCTCGCGCCGAAACGCCGGGATACCGCGTACGACGCCGGACCGTCCCGTACGTCGAAGCACCGAAGTGCCCGAAGTACTCCGAGCACCGGAGCACTCGACGCACCGCAGTACCGGAGCATCAAAGCACTCGACGCACCGAAGCGCCGGTGTTCCGAGACCCTATCCCCGACCACTGACACTCGCCGAGACCGTCGTATTCCAGCAACATGACCTCCACACAACACCCGCGACAATGGGGAACCATGATCCGTTTCGAGCACGTCACCAAGCGGTACGCGGACGGCACCACCGCCGTCGACGACCTTTCCTTCGAGGTCGCCGAGGGTGAACTGGTCACGCTCGTCGGACCGTCGGGCTGTGGCAAGACGACCACCATGAAGATGGTGAACCGGCTGATCGAACCGACCGAGGGCCGGATATTCCTCGACGGTGACGACATATCCGCCATCGACCCCGTCCGGCTGCGCCGTCGTATCGGGTACGTGATCCAGCAGGTGGGCCTGTTCCCGCACCGTACGATCCTGGAAAACACCACGACGGTCCCTCATCTCCTGGGCTGGAAACGGGGAAAGGCGCGCGCACGCGCGGCGGAACTCCTCGACCTCGTCGGGCTCGACCCTTCCGTTTATGGCGACCGCTATCCGGAACAGCTCTCCGGCGGCCAGCGCCAACGCGTGGGAGTGGCGAGGGCGCTGGCCGCGGACCCACCAGTGCTGCTGATGGACGAGCCTTTCGGTGCGGTCGACCCGGTCGTACGGGAACGGCTGCAGAACGAATTCCTGAAACTCCAGGCGCAGGTCCGCAAAACCGTGCTGTTCGTCACGCACGACATCGAGGAAGCCGTCCGGCTCGGCGACCGGATCGCCGTCTACGGGCAGGGCGCCATCGAGCAGTTCGACTCCCCGGCGACCGTGCTCGGCGCGCCCGCCACCCCCTATGTCGCGGACTTCGTCGGCGCCGACCGCGGTCTCAAGCGGCTCTCCGTGACCCCCATCGAGGCGGGCGACCTCGACCAGCCTCCCGTCGTCCATCTCGACGACTCCCTGGAGCGGGCGACCGAACGGCTGCGGGCCGAGGGGGCGCGCTGGGCGGTCGTCCTGGACGGCGAGGACAATCTGCACGGCTGGATCCCGGCCGGCCCTCCCGCCACCGCGCACACCGCCGGGCCCGCGCCCCGGCCCGCCGGTTCAAAAGCCGCCCCCGTGCCCCGGTCCGCTGCCGGTTCGAAAACCGGCCCCGCTTCCCCGGCCGCCTCCGGCGGCACGGTCCGCGCCCACGCCCGGCGGATGGAGGCATGGCTTCCGGTCGGCGCCCCGCTCAAGCAGGCGTTCGCCACCATGCTCCAGCACGACGCGGGCTGGATCGCCGTCATCGACGAGGAGGCGAACGGCCGGTTCCTCGGCGTGCTCACCCCGGCACGGCTCCACGAGGCGCTGCGCCGCTCCATCGACGCCGACGCCCAGGACGTGCCGCGCGCCGAGGTGGCCGTCGAGTCCGTGGAGAGCCTGGCCGGGCCGCTCAGTTCTCGCTGAGCCGGCTGCTCATCCAGTCCAGGGCCGGGGGGATCTCCCGCCGCCAGGTGTTGAAGTTGTGGCCGCCGCTGTCGAGCACGATCGACGAGACCTGGGCGGGCGCCTTCACCTTCGCGATGAACTTCTGCGTGGACCGGTAGTTCCCCTCGCCCTGCCTGGAGGTCGTGACGAGGAAGGACGCGTCGGGCTGCGGCAGGTGGTCCAGACTCCACATCAGGTTCGCCCGGTCGCGCGCCCGCTGGTCGCCGTGGAAGAGATCGCCGGTCGTCGGGTCCTCGGCCGCCTTGTAGTACGCGGAGAGTCCCGCGCTCGCGGCGAACCGGTCCGCGTGGTGGAGACCTATCTTCAGCGCGCAGTAACCCCCGGTCGAGTTGCCCATGATGCCCCAGTTGCGGGCCCGGGTCCCGACCCGGTAGGCCTCCGAGATCGCCCGCGGCAGGTCCTCGGCGAAGAACGTCTCCGTCTGCGGTCCGCCCTTGATGTCCACGCATTCGGTGTCCCTCGGCGGCGCCACCGTGGGCCGCAGCATCACCAGGATCATCGGCTGCGCGCGCCCGGCCTTCACCCGCGCGTGTGCCGTCTGGGGGTACCTCAGGCCCTTGAGGAGGTTCTCCGACACGCCCGGATAACCCGTCAGGACGACGACCGCGGGGAACTTCCGGCGGGCGAACTCGGGCCGGAAGTACTCCGGCGGGAGGTACACGTACGCCGAACTCTCTATCCCCGACTTCCGGCCCGCGATCACGACCTTGTCTATCCGCCCGGACACGGCGGGGCGCGGCGCGCCCGCCACCCCCGAGTGCTGCGTCCCGACCCGGACGATGTTCCTGGAGGCCGATGCCCCGTCCGCGTGGTCGGTGACCACGCCCTGTTCCTGCTCCTGGCCGAACAGATCCGCCCAGGAACCGTAGAAGAGGAACGAGTTGTTGGCCGCCAGGGCGACCGAGACGAACAGCATCACCTGGGTCACGAGCAACAGCCCGACCCGCCCGAACACCACGGAGACGCCTTGCCGGGCCAGCCGCGGCCAGAACCAGACCGTGGCGGCGAAGGAGACCACGCCCAGCGCGATGGCCGCGACCAGAAGCGTCGTGCTGGTAAGACCCATGGGGGTGAGCTTTCTTGTCTGGAAAATTCCGGTGCGCGGATAAACCCTTCGCGCGGAAGCCTCGTCCTACAGTTCGCACATCGTCCGAAAGCTCTCGGACGAAGGACTCAGGAAACTCAGGAATCTCTCGCGGAGCCACGGGAAGCGATGTCTGTCACGCTAGATGGGGATAAATCAGGATCGGTTCCGAGTCCCGTACGCAAGTTCGTACGGGGCCCGCGCCCCGAGACCGTCCCGACGCTGATCGGTACCGCCTGCACCGTCGTCGGCCTGATCGACGTCGCCGCGGGCGTCTTCCCGCGCTTCCGGCACAGCCGGATGCATGCGCTCGCCGAGGTGCTGCCGGGCGCGTTCGGACCGTTCGCCGCCGCTCTCTCCCTGAGCGCGGGCGTCCTGCTGCTGCTCCTCGCCCACGGCCTCAAGCGGCGCAAGCGGCGGGCCTGGCGGGCCGTCGTCGTCCTGCTGCCGGCCGGGGCGCTGGCGCAGTTCCTCTACCGGCACTCGATCACCGGCATGCTCGTCTCGCTGGCCCTCTGCGCGCTGCTGGTCCGTCACCGCGGTGAATTCTCCGCGCTCCCCGACCCGAGGAGCCGCTGGCGGGCACTGGCCAACTTCGTGGTGCTCGGTGCGGGTTCGATGGGCCTGGGCCTCGTCATCGTCAGCTCCCATCCCCGGCGGATCGTGGGCAGCCCCAGTATCGCCGACCGGCTCCAGCACGTGCTGTACGGGCTGTTCGGTGTGGAGGGCCCCGTGGACTACGGCGGGAACACCTCCTGGACCGTGGGGTACTCGCTCGGCGCCCTCGGCCTGCTGACCGCCGTCACCACCATCTACCTGGCCTTCCGTCCCGAACACCCGGCCGCGCGCCTCACCGGGGACGACGAGGCCCAACTGCGCGCCCTGCTGGAGAAGCACGGCGGCCGGGACTCGCTCGGCCACTTCGCGCTCCGCCGCGACAAGGCCGTCGTCTTCTCCCCGAGCGGCAAGGCGGCCGTCTGCTACCGGGTCGTGTCCGGGGTGATGCTGGCGAGCGGCGACCCGATCGGCGACGTGGAGGCATGGCCCGGCGCCATCGAACGCTTCATGGACGAGGCCAGGGCCCACTCCTGGACCCCCGCCGTGATGGGCTGCAGCGAGACCGGCGGCGAGGTCTGGACCCGCGAGACCGGGCTCGACGCGCTGGAACTCGGCGACGAGGCGGTGGTGGACGTCGCGGATTTCTCGCTCGCCGGGCGCCCGATGCGCAACGTACGCCAGATGGTGAAGCGCATTGAACGCCTGGGCTACGAGACCCGGGTCCGGCGCGCACGCGACATCGGCGAGGACGAACTGGCCCGCATCCGCCGGGCGGCCGACGACTGGCGCGGCACCGACACCGAGCGCGGCTTCTCCATGGCGCTCGGCCGGATCGGCGACCCGGCCGACGGGGACTGCGTCATCGCCACCGCCCACAAGGCCGACGAACCGGGTGCCGAGTCCCCCTACGGCGACCTGAAGGCCGTGCTCCACTTCGTCCCGTGGGGCCACGACGGCATGTCCCTCGACCTCATGCGCCGCGACCGCTCCGCCGATCCCGGCATGAACGAGCTGCTGATCGTCGCCGCCCTCCAGGCCGCTCCCCGGCTGTCCGTCGGCCGGGTCTCGCTGAACTTCGCCATGTTCCGCTCCGCCCTCGCCCGCGGCGAGAAGCTGGGCGCGGGACCGGTGCTGCGGCTCTGGCGCGGGCTGCTGATCTTCCTCTCGCGCTGGTTCCAGATCGAGTCGCTGTACAAGTTCAACGCCAAGTTCCGGCCCCGCTGGGAGCCCCGCTTCGTGGTCTACCGCACCGCCCGGGACCTGCCCCGGATCTCCCTGGCCGCCATGCGGGCGGAGGGCTTCGTGAACCTCGCCCTGCCCCGCCCGTTCGCCCGCCGGTTCCCCCGCTCCCAGCCCCGCCCCTGCGCCCACACTCCGGCCACGGACCGCGAGCAGCACGCCCGCGCCGCGTAACCGGCACACCGTACGGGGCCTACGCTGGTCGCATGAGTACGTTGCGTGGACGAGGCACGGTCCAGGGCCTGCCGGAGTGGGACCGCTGTGCGGTCATGGGTGTCGTCAATGTGACCCCGGACTCCTTCTCCGACGGGGGCCGCTGGTTCGACACCACGGCCGCGATCAAACACGGTCTCGACCTGGTTGCGCAGGGCGCCGATCTGATCGACGTCGGCGGCGAGTCGACCCGGCCCGGCGCCAGCCGGGTGGACGCGTCGGAGGAGCTGCGACGCGTGGTCCCGGTGGTCCGGGGCCTGGCCGCCGAGGGCGTCACGGTCTCCGTGGACACCATGCGGGCCGGGGTCGCCGAGGAGGCCGTCGCGGCCGGGGCCGTCCTGGTCAACGACGTGAGCGGTGGCCTCGCCGACCCGGCCATGGTCGGGGTCGTCGCCGACGCCGGAGTGCCGTTCGTCGTCATGCACTGGCGCGGTTTCAGCGAGTCGATGAACAGCCGCGCGGTGTACGAGGACGTCGTCGCCGAGGTCGTCCGGGAGTTGCGAGAGCGGATGGACGCCGTGGTCGCCGACGGCGTCCACCCGGAACGGATCGTCATCGACCCCGGCCTCGGCTTCGCCAAGGACGCCGCCCACGATCTCACCCTGGTCGCCCACCTCGACGATCTGCACGCCCTGGGCCGCCCGCTGCTGGTCGCCGCCTCCCGCAAGCGCTTCCTCGGCCATGTGCTGGCCGGTGAGGGCGCGCCGCCGCCCGCCCGGGAACGCGACGCCGCCACCGCGGCGATCTCCGCGCTCTCCGCCCACGCGGGCGCCTGGGCCGTCCGGGTCCACGAGGTGCGCGCCACCGCCGACGCCGTCCGGGTCGCCCGCGCCGTCGAGGGCGCCGCGTGAGCGGGCCGCGCGACGAGCACGCGGAGGCCGCCGCCGACATCGCGGCCGTCGAGCAGGCCAACACCGCCTTCTACGAGGCGATGGAGCGCGGCGACCTCGACGAACTGTCCGGACTGTGGCTTCCGGGCGAGGACCTCACCGTCTCCTGCGTCCACCCCGGCTGGCCGGTGCTCAGCGGTCGCGGCGAGGTGCTGCGCAGTTACGCCCTGATCATGGCCAACACCGAGTACATCCAGTTCTTCCTGACCGACGTCTCGGTCTCGATGACCGGCGACACGGCCCTGGTGACCTGTACGGAGAACATCCTCAGCGGCGGGCCCGCCGAGGACGGCAACGCGCTCGGACCGCTCGTCGGCCAGCTCGTCGTGGCCACCAACGTGTTCTGGCGCACCCCCGACGGCTGGAAGCTCTGGTCCCACCACGGCTCGCCTGTACTGACCGAGTCCGACGACGACGAGAACGAGAACGGAAACGGCGAAGGCGCGTCCTGACCGGCCGAAAGCCATCTCCTGAGCGGGAACGAGCCCTTTCCTGATCGTCCGGAAGCCGTCTCCCGACCGGAAAGTTCGCCTCCTGGGAGGGTTGGAATTCACGTCTGCGGGTAGTAGCGGCTACCAGTCCCGTGAGGTCCTGTCCATAGCCCCCACGGGGGAGCACTGTCGGTGCTCGAAGGTAGATTCGAAAGAGAGCACCTCGCCGTCCGCACGCGGCCCCGTGTCTCTACGCCCAACGACAGCAGGAGTGATTCGCGTGGATCGTGTCGCGCTGCGCGGCCTCAAGGCCCGTGGACATCACGGCGTCTTCCCCCGGGAACGGGAAGAGGGCCAGACCTTCATCGTGGACCTGGTGCTCGGCCTGGACACCCGCCCCGCGGCAGCCACCGACGACCTGACCAAGACGGTGCACTACGGCATCGTCGCCGAGGAGGTCGTCGAGGTCGTGCAGGGAGAACCGGTCGATCTGATCGAGACGCTCGCGGAGCGCATCGCCCAGAAATGCCTCAAGCACGAAGGAGTCGAGGAGGTGGAGGTGGTGGTGCACAAACCGGACGCGCCGATCACCGTCCCCTTCGACGATGTCACCATCACCATCACACGGAGCCGAGTATGACTGCTTTTTCCACCAAGGGGCAGAGCGACCCGACCGTACAGCCGGTCCCCGCCTCCGTGGTCGCGCAGGTGGACGCCGCGGACAGCACCCTCTCCAACCCCAAACGCGCCGTGCTCTCCCTGGGGTCCAATCTCGGCAACCGGCTGGAGACCCTCCAGGGCGCCATAGACGCGCTGGAGGACACCCCGGGCCTGCGGGTCAAGGCCGTCTCACCGGTGTACGAGACGGAGCCCTGGGGCGTCGCCCCCGGCTCCCAGCCCTCGTACTTCAACGCGGTGGTCGTGGTGAAGACGACGCTCCCCCCGTCCTCGCTCCTGGAGCGCGGCCAGGCCATCGAGGAGGCGTTCGAGCGGGTCCGCGAGGAGCGCTTCGGCCCGCGCACCATCGACGTCGACATCGTGGCGTACGCGGACGTCGTGTCCGACGACCCGGAGCTCACCCTCCCCCACCCCCGAGCCCATGAGCGGGCCTTCGTCCTCGCCCCGTGGCACGACATCGAGCCCGACGCCCAGTTGCCGGGCGCCGGTCCCGTCGCGGAGCTGCTGGCCGATGTGGGGCGCGACGGCATACAGCCCCGCGCCGACCTGGAACTCCGTCTGCCCGAGTAGTCGTTAGGCTCGACGGACGGAATCCGGCCGGACACGACCGGGCAGGACCGGACGGACACGATCATGGGCGGCGAAGGGCGGATCACTCGGTGAAGCAACTACGGCTCGGGGTACTCATCGGCCTCTTCGCCGCGGCCGGGGTGCTCTCCTGGGGCGGTGCGCGCCTCTGGGACTCCCTGGGCAGCCTGCCGAGCGTTCCCCTCGCCGCGCCGATCGTGCTCGCGGTGATCGCCGCCGTCCTGCTCGCGACGGCGCTCTCCATCCGTTCCCGGCTGCGCGCCCAGCGCGAGCGCCGGCCGGGAGCCAAGGGCGTCGAACCTCTGATGGCGGCACGGGCCGTCGTCTTCGGCCAGGCCAGCGCGCTGGTCGTGGCCCTGGTCTCCGGGATGTACGGCGGCACGGGCGTCTTCCTGCTCGGCTCCCTCGACGTGCCCGCCCGCCGCGACCAGGCGATCTACGCGGGCTTCGCGGTTCTGGCCGGCATCGCGGTGGTCGCCGCGGCCCTCTGGCTGGAGCGCATCTGCAAGCTCCCGGAGGACGAGGACGGCGACAAGAGCCGCTCGTCCGCCTGACGGCGGCACCGGCCCCGGAGCCAGAACCCCGCCGTCCGCCGTCTCCCGGCCGGAGCAAGGACTCCGCGCCCCGACCGGGCCCGAGGCTCCTCCCCGGCCGGGCAGGGGCCTCAGCGGGCCAGTATCAGGCTCATCGCCTCGGCCCGCGTGGACGCGTCGCGCAGCTGGCCGCGCACCGCCGAGGTCGTCGTCTTCGCACCGGGCTTGCGGATGCCCCGGACGGACATGCACATGTGCTCCGCCTCGATGACCACGATCGCGCCGCGCGCCTCCAGGATGCGCATCAGCGAATCCGCGATCTGCGTGGTCAGCCGCTCCTGCACCTGGGGCCTGCGGGCGAACACGTCGACCAGGCGGGCGAGCTTCGACAGACCCGTGATCTTGCCGCTCTCCGCCGGAATGTAGCCGACGTGGGCCACCCCGTGGAACGGCAGCAGGTGGTGCTCGCAGAGGCTGACGATCTCGATGTCCTTCACCAGGACCATCTCGTCGTGTCCCAGATCGAACGTGGTGGTCAGGACGTCCTCGGGCACCTGCCGCAGCCCGGCGAGGATCTCCTTGTACGCCCGCGACACCCGGCTCGGCGTCTCACGCAGCCCCTCACGGTCCGGGTCCTCGCCCACGGCGAGGAGGAGTTCGCGCACGGCGGCCTCGGCCCGCTTCTCGTCGAACTCGCCGATCGGCCCCTGGCCGTCCAACGTCACCGGGTCGGTCATCTGTGCCTCGTTCCTCTGAGCTGTCACCACACACACTTCTCGTACGGTCGTACGAAAAAGCCGCGCCCTCACAGGCTAGAACCTGCGAGGGCGCGGCATCCATTCCGAGCCCGGTCCGGCCCCCGTGACAGGGACCACATCCAGGTCAGGACCCGGGGCGGTCCTCCGGCAGCGCCTCGGTCGCCGGAACGTTGTCCGCCGGGACGACCGAGCCGTTCGCCGTGGTGGTGCCGTTGGTGAGCGCGAGCTCCTTCGGCGAGAGCACCGGGGGCCGCGTCGACGGGGTGCGCCGGGCGGAACCGGTCCACGCCGGGCGGGCCGGGCGCTTCACGACCGGGGCGAAGATCTCGGCGATCTCCTCCTTGCCGAGCGTCTCCTTCTCCAGGAGCTGGAGAACGAGGTTGTCCAGCACGTCGCGGTTCTCGACGAGGATCTCCCACGCGTCGTTGTGGGCGGTCTCGATGAGCTTCTTGACCTCTTCGTCGACGAGGGCCGCGACCTCTTCCGAGTAGTCGCGCTGGTGCCCCATCTCCCGGCCCACGAAGGGCTCGGTGTTGTCGCCGCCGAACTTGATCGCGCCGAGCCGCTCCGTCATGCCGTACTGCGTGACCATCGCGCGGGCCGTGGCCGTGGCCTTCTCGATGTCGTTCGCCGCACCGGTGGTCGGGTCGTGGAAGACCAGCTCCTCGGCCGCGCGCCCGCCCAGCATGTAGGCCAGCTGGTCGAGCATCTCGTTGCGCGTCGTGGAGTACTTGTCCTCCTCCGGGAGCACCATCGTGTAACCGAGGGCGCGGCCGCGGGAGAGGATCGTGATCTTGTGGACCGGGTCCGCCTGCGGAGAAGCCGCCGCGACCAGGGCGTGTCCGCCCTCGTGGTACGCGGTGATCTTCTTCTCCTTCTCGGACATGATCCGGGTCCGCTTCTGCGGGCCCGCCACGACGCGGTCGATGGCCTCGTCGAGCATCTTGTTGTCGATCAGCTTCTGGTTGCTGCGCGCCGTGAGGAGCGCAGCCTCGTTCAGCACGTTCGACAGGTCGGCACCGGTGAAGCCGGGCGTGCGCCGGGCGACGGCGCCGAGGTCGACGTCCTTCGCGACCGGCTTGCCCTTCTGATGGACCTTGAGGATCTCCAGGCGGCCCTGCATGTCCGGCCGGTCGACCGCGATCTGCCGGTCGAAACGGCCCGGACGCAGCAGCGCCGGGTCGAGGATGTCCGGCCGGTTCGTGGCGGCGATCAGGATGACGCCGCCCTTCACGTCGAAGCCGTCCATCTCGACGAGCAGCTGGTTCAGCGTCTGCTCGCGCTCGTCGTGACCGCCGCCCATCCCGGCACCGCGGTGCCGGCCGACGGCGTCGATCTCGTCGACGAAGACGATCGCCGGGGCGTTCGCCTTGGCCTGCTCGAAGAGGTCACGCACTCGGCTGGCACCGACACCGACGAACATCTCGACGAAGTCGGAACCGGAGATCGAGTAGAAGGGGACGCCCGCCTCGCCCGCGACGGCGCGCGCGAGCAGCGTCTTGCCCGTACCGGGAGGCCCGTACAGCAGAACGCCCTTGGGAATCTTGGCGCCGACGGCCTGGAACTTCGCCGGCTCCTGGAGGAACTCCTTGATCTCCTGGAGCTCCTCGACCGCCTCGTCCGAGCCCGCCACGTCGGCGAACGTCGTCTTCGGGGTGTCCTTGGTGATCAGCTTGGCCTTGGACTTCCCGAACTGCATGACCCGGGAGCCGCCGCCCTGCATCTGATTCATCAGGAACAGGAAGACGACCACGATCAGGACGAAGGGCAGCAGCGACAGGAGGATCGAGATGAACGGGGACTGCTTCGACGGAGAGACCGTGTAGCCCTTGTCGATCTTGCCGCTCTCGAACTTCTGCTGCAGCGTGTCGGCGAGCTGGACGCCCTGGTTGCCGATGTAGTTCGCCTGGAACTTGCCGCCGGACTCGCCCGAGAGCTTCTGGCCGTTCTTCAGCTCGATCTTGATGATCTGTTCGTCACCGGTGGTCAGCTTGGCCTGCGCCACCTGGTCCCTGCTGATCGCCTGGACCACCTTGCCGGTGTCCACCGATTTGTAGCCGCCCGACGAGCCGACGACCTGCATCAACACGACCACGGCGAGGACGGCCAGCACGATCCACATGACCGGCCCACGGAAGTATCGCTTCACGTCCATCCATACGGGGCGATCACGCCCCGTCCCTCCTGCCCGTAGGTAAATGCTGCTGTGAGAAAAGATTGTTCTTCGGACGGTACCCCAGCATTGTCACCCGCGACTGCCGGGGACGTCTGTCAAAACCGCCCTTCCATGTCCCAACGACGGGAATCGAGTAAAAGGTTCCCGTCGTCGGTCGCCGCCCTGGTCCGTACCGGAAGGCGGCACCGGGCGGTCAGCCGCCGTAGACGTGCGGGGCGAGCGTGCCGACGAAGGGGAGGTTGCGGTACTTCTCCGCGTAGTCCAGCCCGTAGCCGACGACGAATTCGTTGGGGATGTCGAAACCGACCCACTTGCAGTCGAGCGCGACCTTGGCCGCGTCCGGCTTGCGCAGCAGCGCGCAGATCTCCAGGGAGGCGGGCTCGCGCGACCCGAGGTTGGACATCAGCCAGGACAGGGTCAGGCCCGAGTCGATGATGTCCTCGACGATCAGGACGTGCTTGCCCTTGATGTCGGTGTCCAGGTCCTTCAGGATCCGGACGACTCCGGAGGACTGGGTGCCCGCGCCGTACGACGAGACGGCCATCCAGTCCATGGTGACGGGGTTGGACAGCGCACGCGCCAGGTCCGCCATCACCATCACCGCGCCCTTGAGGACGCCGACGATGAGCAGGTCCTTGCCCGCGTACTCCGCGTCGATCTTCGCGGCCAGCTCGACGAGCTTCGCGTCGATCTCTTCTTTGGTGAGGAGCACCGACTGGAGGTCGGTGCCCATGTCCTTCTCGTTCACCCGCGTCTCTTTCTGTGCCTGCCGGGGCCCGGGGCGGCGCCCCGTACCGGCGGCGGCCTCTCGCCTGCGTGTCAGCCGCTCGTGCTTCAGCTCTGCCGAATCACAAGTCTGCCACCCTGGCGCATGGCCTCGACGCGGCCGGGCAGGTTGATGGCCCGCTGGCCGCGCCAGCCGGTGATCAGGCGGTCGACCTCCTCGATGTGCCGGGCGAACAGCGAACCGGCCGGGGATCCGGCCTCCACGACGGCCCGGCGCAGCACCCGGCGGCGTACGGCGGGCGGCAGCACGTACAGCTTGGCGCACTCCAGCCGGCCCGCCTCGTCCCGTACGGTGCGCTCGGCCTCGGCGGCCCAGGTGTCGAGCGCGTCGGCGTCGTCGCGGGAGAGCTGCGCGGTACGGGCCAGAGCCTCGACGACCCCCTTGCCCAGCGCCTTCTCCAGGGCGGGCAGGCCCTCGTGGCGCAGCCGGGAGCGGGTGTAGGCGGGATCGATGTTGTGCGGGTCGTCCCACACGGGCAGGGACTGGACGAGGCAGGCCTTGCGGGCGGTCTGCCGGTCGAGCTGGAGGAAGGGACGGCGGTAGCGGCCGGACGGGCCGGACGCGGCGGCCATGCCGGAGAGGGACCGGATGCCGGAGCCGCGGGCGAGGCCCAGCAGCACCGTTTCCGCCTGGTCGTCGCGGGTGTGGCCGAGCAGCACGGCGGCGGCTCCGTGCCGTTCGGCGGCCTCGTCCAGGGCGGCGTAGCGGGCGTCGCGGGCGGCGGCCTCGGGGCCGCCCTCGTGGCCGACGCGCACGGCGACGGACTCCACCGGATCGAGGTGCATGGCGGCGAGGCGGTCGACGACTTCGGCGGCCCGGGTCTCGGAGCCGTCCTGGAGGCCGTGGTCGACGGTGATGCCACCGGCCCGGACGTCGAGCTTGCGCGCCTCGAAGGCGAGGGCGGAGGCGAGTGCCATGGAATCGGCGCCGCCGGAGCATGCGACGAGCACCAGTGGGGTATCGGGGCGTTCGGGGAGTGCGGGGCGCTGTCTGCCCGCGCCGGCTTCGGCGAACCCGGGGTGCGGAGTGCGCCGGGGGTGCCCGGCGTCGCGGGCGCGTCCGGCGTTGTCGCAGGTGTGGCTGTGGTTGCTGTCGCGGGCGTTGTTGCGAGTGTGTTCGGTGAGTACGTCGTGGAGTACGCGGCGGACCGCCAGGCGTATCGCCGCGACCGCAGGATGGGGACCCATGTCCGGTGCCCTTCGTGGAGTGTCGGGAGTGCCTAGGAGTGACGGGATGAGTGAGAATTCCGTCACTCAGAGTGCATCGATGGTGACAGAGGCAAGCCGTCCATCGAGCATTGCACGCCTTCCCATGCCTCTACGGTCCCTCGGATGGGTGATTACCGGCGCGTTCTCGTCCTGTCGCGCGCCGTCGTGGCCGCCATGGTCACGGCTCTGCCTTACGGTGCACCCTCACTCCGCCCTGCGGTGCACCCTCGCGATCCAGTCCGCGGGCTTCGAGATCTCCGCCTTGGTAGGGAGCGTGTTCGGCGAGGTCCAGACCCGGTTGAAGCCGTCCATGCCCACCTCGTCGACCACGGCGCGGACGAACTGTTCGCCGTCGCGGTACTGACGCAGTTTGGCGTCGAGCCCGAGGAGCTTGCGCAGCGCCTGGTCGAGGCGGCTCGCCCCGCGCGCCCGGCGCTGCTGGAACTTCTCGCGGATCTCGGCGACGGAGGAGACGACCTCGGGTCCGACGCCGTCCATCACGTAGTCGGCGTGCCCTTCGAGCAGGGACATCACGGCGGTGAGCCGGCCAAGGATCTCCCGCTGGGCGGGGGTCTGGACGAGTTCGACGAGGCTGCGTCCGCCCTCCTCGCCGTCCTCGCCCTCGGGGCGGCCCCCGGCCAGCGACTGGGCGGCCTCACGAAGCCGCTCCAGGAAGGTCATCGGGTCGACGTCGGTCTCTTCGAGGAATGACTGGATCTCGCCCTGGAGGTGGTCGCGCAGCCAGGGCACACCGGTGAACTGGGTGCGGTGGGTCTCCTCGTGCAGGGCGACCCAGAGCCGGAAGTCGTGCGGGTCGACCGCCAGCTCGCGCTCGACGTGGACGATGTTCGGAGCGACCAGCAGCAGCCTGCCGCCGTCGGCCGCGGCCGGGAATTCGCGCCCGGCGGGTGCGAACGTCTCGTACTGGCCGAGGACCCGGGAGGCCAGGAACGACAGCAGCATCCCCACCTCGACACCGGTCACCTTGCCTCCGACGGCACCGAGCACGACTCCCCCGGGGCCGTTGCCGCGCCGCTCGCGCATCTTCCCCAGCAGCGGGCGGAGCAGTTCGCGGAAGCCGTCGGCGTTGGCCCGGATCCAGCCCGCCCGGTCCACGACCAGGACCGGGGTGTCCTCCGGTTCGGTCCCCTCGGGGATCATCCGGGTGAAGGAGCGGACGTGGTCCTCGGACGCCTTGGCGTGCCGACGCAGCTCCGCGACGACCTCGCGGGCCTCCTCACGACTGACCTCCGGCCCGGGCCGGACCAGCCGGGTCGCGGTCGCGACCGCGAGATTCCAGTCGACCATCTCGGCCCCACCGATGCTCGTCATGTGTCAACCGTACGTGCTCGGGTCCGTCCGCGCCGGGGTGTTGACGGGGCCACGAGCGGAAGTCCGGGGTCCGGGCACCCGGCGGACCGGTGCCGGGAGGGGCACCGGCTCACCGGGCGCACCGGTTCACGGGGCGGGGGCGGCGAGGCTGGTGGCGAGGGCGTCGAGGGAGGACTGCGCCTCGGACGGGGAGGTGGTGCCCGAGGCCAGGAAGGCGAAGGCGAGCAGCCGGCCCCGTGCGTCGACGACCGTGCCGGCGAGCGAGTTCACCCCGGTCAGGGTGCCGGTCTTGGCACGGATCAGGCCGGTGCCCGCGGACTTCGCGGTGTAGCGGTCGCTGAGTGTGCCGGTGAACCCGGCCACGGGAAGGCCGGTGAGGACCGGGCGCAGCTCGGGGTGGGCCGGGTCGGCGGCGCGGGCGAGGAGCCCGGCCAGCAGTCCGGCGGTGACCTTGTCCTTGCGGTTCAGCCCGCTGCCGTCGGCGAGGTTCGCGCCCTTCAGCGGCAGTTGGAGCGCGCCGAGCCGCGCGGTGACGGCGCGTCGGGAGCCGTCGAAGTCGGCCGGTTCGCCCGCGGCCACGGCGGTCTGCCGGGCGAGGGCCTCGGCGATGTCGTTGTCGCTGTTGGTCAGGGCGCGTTCGACCAGGGCCGAGAGCGGGGCGGACAGGTGCCTGGCGACCGGGCGGGAGTCGGCGGGCGCGCGGCCGGGCACCGGCCCCGACGGGACGGCGATCCCCGCGTCGTCGAGCAGTTCGCCGAAGGCGCGGGCGGTGTCGCCGGCCGGGTCGTCGCTGCGCGGGGCGGGCCCGCTGTCGCTGCGGTCGAGCCGACCCTCGTCGGTCATCAGCGCGGTGAGGGGCGCGATGTTCTCGTTGCGGCCGATCGGATGCCGTGCGGGGCCGGAGTAGCGGGAGGTGTCGTACGCGAGGCGGACCTTCGTCACACCCCGCTGCTTCAGGAGGCGGGCGGTGTCGGCGGCCAGGGCGCGCAGGGCCGCCTTGTCGAGGGTGGGGTCGCCGCCGCCGACCAGGGTGACGGCGCGGAAGTCGGGGGACGCCCGGACCGTCGTGGCGATGCGGTGGTGGGGGCCGAGCGCGCTCAGGGCGGCGGCCGAGGTGGCGATCTTGACCGTGGAGGCGGGGGTCATGGGCGTGTCGGCGCCCTGCTCATAGAGCCGCTTCCCGGTGGCGGTGTCGATGACGACGGCGGCGCGCGCGGTGCCCAGGGCGGGGTCCTTCAGCAGCCGGCCGAGGGCGGCGGTCGGGGCGGACGCCGTCCCGTCGGGGGCGGTGCGGGCGCCGGGGGCGGAGTCGTCCGCGATGTCGGCGGCACCGCCCGTGGCGGAGAGGGGGGCGAGGACGGGCGGGGCGCTGGGCGCGGGGCGCGCGCCGGACGGCGTACCGGCTTCGTGATGTACGCCACCTGTGCCGCCGCGGGCCGCGGCCCAGGCCTGCTCGGCCTTACGCTGACCCGAGTCCCACGGACCGGCGGCAAGGGCGGCGCCGGCCGCGAGCACCAGACCGAGGCCGGCGGCGACGGCCGTGAACTGCCGGTCGCTCAGTCCCTTCAGCCTGGTCGCCCCGCCTCTGCGGGTGAGCGCGCCCAGTCTGTCCAGCAGGTTGACCGACGGTCTCTTCACCGGCTCGTCCACCGTTGACCAGCCCCTTTCGCGAGCACACATCTGCGTGGGGGACACTTAATCACCAGTCGTATGTCTTGATCATGGAGGAGCCACCCGTGGAGTTCGACGTCACCATCGAGATTCCGAAGGGTTCGCGGAACAAGTACGAGGTGGACCACGAGACCGGTCGGATCCGTCTGGACCGTCGGCTCTTCACCTCGACGAGCTACCCGGCGGACTACGGCTTCGTCGAGAACACCCTCGGCGAGGACGGCGACCCGCTGGACGCGCTGGTCCTCCTGGACGAGCCGACCTTCCCCGGTTGCCTCATCAAGTGCCGCGCCATCGGCATGTTCCGCATGACGGACGAGGCCGGCGGCGACGACAAGCTGCTGTGCGTGCCGGCCTCCGACCCCCGGGTGGAGCACCTGCGCGACATCCACCACGTGTCGGAGTTCGACCGCCTGGAGATCCAGCACTTCTTCGAGGTCTACAAGGACCTGGAGCCCGGCAAGTCGGTCGAGGGCGCCGACTGGGTGGGCCGCACCGAGGCCGAGGCCGAGATCGAGGCGTCCTACAAGCGCCTTGAGGCGCAGGGCGGCGCGCACTGACGTCCACGGTCCGGTTCGCGGTTCCGCTCGCGGTCCGGTTCACGGTTCCGCTCGCGGTTCCGTTTGCGCTCCGGCCCGCGGCTCCGTCCGCGGTTCCGCTTCCAGGCTCCCGCCCACGGTTCCGTGTGCGGCCCGGCCGACACTGACGTTCCGGAAACGGGCGGCACTCCTTCCCACGGAGTGCCGCCCGTTTCGTCTGCCCACCGCGCCCGCTCGCTCCTTACGCCCGTTCCGTACGTCCGGCCCCTCGCGTTACCGCCCCGGCCCGTGCCCATACTGGGATGCAGAGGCGCGAGCCGAGGTCCCACAGCCGAGGAGGAACTGGTCGAGTGGTGGCGGAACCGGGCGGTCCGGAGGACCAGAAGCCCCAGTCCGACGAGGCGCGCAGCGCCTTCGTACCACCGGCGGGGGTGGAGCCGCCCGCGCCGGCCGCGGACGACGACCACCCGACCTCGGAATTCGCTGTTCCGACCGGTCTGGCGACCGAGTCCCAGGGGGCCGGGGCGGGTTCCGCTTCGGGTTCCGCCTCCGGCTCGGGACCGGGTTCCGCTTCGGGCTCGGACACGATCGGCTCCGCCTTCGCGCCACCGAGCACGTACCGCGCCCACCAATCGCCTCCCGCCTTCACTCCCGCGCACGGCAGCCCGATGATCCGGCTGACCAAGGAGGCTCCCTGGCAGGACCGGATGCGCACGATGCTGCGCATGCCGGTCGCCGAGCGCCCCGCGCCCGAGCTGGTGCAGAAGTCCGACGAGACGGGCCCGGCGGTGCCGCGCGTGCTCGACCTGACGCTGCGCATCGGGGAACTGCTGCTCGCCGGTGGCGAGGGCGCCGAGGACGTCGAGGCGGCGATGTTCGCGGTGACCCGCAGCTACGGGCTGGACCGCAGCGAGCCCACGGTCACCTTCACCCTGCTGTCGATCTCGTACCAGCCGTCGCTGGTCGACGACCCGGTGACGGCGAGCCGTACCGTACGCCGCCGGGGCACCGACTACACCCGGCTGGCCGCCGTCTTCCGGCTCATCGACGACATCACCACCGGGGACGTCGAGGTCTCGCTGGAGGACGCCTACCGGCGCCTGGCGGAGATACGACGCAACCGGCACCCGTACTCCGGCTGGGTGCTGACGCTGGCCGGCGGCGGTCTCGCGGGGGCGGCCTCGGTGCTGGTCGGCGGTGGTGCGCTGGTGTTCGTGGTGGCGGCGATCGGCGCGATGCTCGGTGACCGGCTCGCCTGGTTGTGCGCCGGGCGCGGGCTGCCGGAGTTCTACCAGTTCGTGGTGGCGGCGATGCCGCCCGCCGCGATGGGCGTGGCGCTGACCCTGACCCACTGGTCGGACCTGCGGCCGTCCGCGGTCATCACGGGTGGGCTGTTCGCGCTGCTGCCGGGGCGAGCCCTGGTCGCGGGCGTGCAGGACGGGCTGACCGGTTTCTACATCACGGCGGCGGCACGCCTGCTCGAAGTCATGTACCTGTTCATCGGTATCGTCGTCGGTGTGCTGCTCGTGCTGTACATGGGCCTCCAGCTGGGCGCACAGCTGAACCCGGGGACCAGGTTCTTCGTCCCCGACCGGCCCGTGGTGCAGATCCTGGCGTCGATGGCGCTCTGTTTCGCCTTCGCGATCCTGCTCCAGCAGGACCGTTCCACGGTCCTGGCGGTCACCCTCAACGGCGCCGTGGCATGGGTGGTCTTCGGGGCGATGGCCCGTACCGGAGACATCTCACCGGTGCTGGCGACGGCGACGGCGGCCGGTCTGGTGGGCCTGTTCGGCCAGCTCTTCTCACGTTACCGGCACACCTCGTCGCTCCCCTTCATCACGGCCGCGATCGGCCCGCTGCTGCCGGGTTCGGCCACGTACTTCGGGCTGCTGGCCGTGGCGCAGGGGAACGTGAACGCCGGGCTCGTGTCGCTGTCCACCGCCGTGGCGACGGCGCTGGCCATCGCCATCGGGGTGAACCTGGGGAGCGAGATCTCCCGGTTGTTCATGCGGGTGCCGGGAGAGGTCGGCGGGGCGAACCGCCGCGCGGCCAAGCGGACGCGCGGCTTCTGAGCCGGTCGCGACCTCCGGGCCGGAGTTTCCGGACTTCTCGCCGAAGTCTCCGGTCTCTGGGCCTACGGGTGCGGGTGTCCGGGCCGATGGCCGCAGCACGGGCGTCGCGGGCCCGCGGCACCGGACCACGGGCCCGCGACGCCGGGGGCGGCCCCGAAGGGGGCAGAGTCGGTGGATACGCCGCGGGGGCGTACGCGCCGTACGCGTACGCCCCCGCGGGAAGCGAGTGTCGTGGGACTCGGGGTCCGGTCAGCGCTTGGCGTGGCGCCCGCGCTGGACGGCGACCGGGCCACCGTCGGCGGCCGCCCCGTCGCCCGAAGCCGCGATACCCGCCGCCGCTTCCTTCTTCGCCTTGGAACGGGCCCGCAGGAACTCGATCGCGATCGGCACCACCGAGATGAGCACGATCAGGATGAGTATCGCCTCGATGTTCTTGTGGACGAACTCGATCTTGCCGAGGGCGGAGCCGAGGAGCGTGACGCCGACCCCCCACAGGATCCCGCCGATGATGTTGAACACGATGAACGAGCGGTAGTTCATCCGGCTCACACCGGCGATGATCGGCGTGAACGTGCGCACCACGGGGACGAAGCGGGCCAGGATCAGCGACTTCGGCCCGTACTTCTCGAAGAAGTCGTGCGCCTTCTCGACGTTCTCCTGCTTGAAGAGGCGGGAGTCCGGGCGCCTGAAGAGCGCCGGGCCCACCTTGCGGCCGAAGAGATACCCCACCTGGTCACCGATGATCGCCGCTGCGGCCACCAGCGTGCAGACCATCCACAGCGGGGACCGCAGCTGGCCCGTGGTCACCAGCAGGCCCGTGGTGAAGAGCAGGGAGTCACCGGGCAGGAAGAAGCCGATCAGCAGTCCGGACTCGGCGAAGACGATGAGGAGGACGCCGGGAAGTCCGAAGGTGTTGATGAGATAGTCCGGGTCCAGCCAGCTCGGTCCGAGCGCAAGCGTATTCAAGGGTCCGGGCTCCTGAGTCGGTCGATGGCGGCTGCGTGGCCGCCGACAACTGCGTGGCCGCCCAAAGCTATCAACGCAGAATGCCGTCGTCGGGTTCCAGTCTCCCTCACGGGCGCACGGACCGGGCCAACCTGGACAAAGTACTCCCTTGTGCGGCGCCGCACGGCCGCACGAGGCCGCCGCACGGCCGCGCGCGACTAGGAGAGGCGTTCCGCGTTGGCTACGACGGCGTCGTGCAGGTGCTCGGCCATGCCGGGCCGGATCGACTCGTAGTGGGCGTGGAACCGCGGGTCGGACACGTACATCTCCGCGAGCGCCCGGTGCATCTCGGGCGTGCACGGGTAGAACCACTTGATGATGTGCTGCCGGTACGCCTCGACCAGGTCCATGGCGCGCGCACCGGTGGCCGGCTCGCCGGCCTCCATCAGCGCGGCGTAGGCGGCGTCCCAGCCGGCCACCTCCGCCTGCATCCGCTTCCAGTCCTCCTTCGTGTACCGGGCGGCCCGGCGCCGCGACTCTGCGTAGGCGTCGGTGCCGCCCCAGCGGCGTTCGGCCTCCTCCATGTGCTCCTCGGGGTCCTGGTCCCCGAACACCTCGAACTTCTCCTCCGGCGTGAGGTTGATGCCCATCTTCCGTGCCTCCATGGCTGTCTCGACGGCGTCCGCCATCCTTTGGAGCCCGGCGATCCGGTCGGTCAGCAGTCGGTGCTGGCGGCGCAGGTGGTCCTGCGGGTCCGCGTCCGGGTCGTCGAGCAGTACCGCGATCTCATCGAGCGGGAAGCCCAGCTCCCGGTAGAACAGGATCTGCTGCAACCGGTCCAGGTCCGCGTCGTCGTACCGGCGGTGACCGGAGTGGCTGCGCCCGCCGGGCGAGAGCAGCCCGACGGCGTCGTAGTGGTGCAGGGTGCGCACCGTGACCCCGGCGAAGCCGGCCACCTGTCCCACGGAGTAGTCCACGACCCTCCCCGCTCCCTTCTCCGCTCCCGGCGTCTCCCGCCCGGGGGACGCCTGAATCCCGGGTACGTTCCGATCCTGCGCCCTGACGTCACGTGAGGTGCAAGCCCGAGCCCCCTCGCGGCACCACCCGGTCGGTCGGCCGCTCGGCCGAGCGGCCGACCGACGCGCCGGATGCCTCCACGTTCCGTATCGCCCCCTTCGTATGGATACGTCCGGATATGTTCTGATGCGTTCCCTCGTGCCTGCCGGAGGTCTCCGCGATGCCCACGCCCGTCAACGTCGCCGTCATCTACTACTCCTCGACCGGTACGGTCGCCGCGATGGCCAAGGCCGTCGCGGAGTACGCGGAGAAGGCCGGTGCACAGGTACGGCTGCGCAAGGCCGCCGAGCTCGCCCCGCAGGCCGCCATCGACTCCAATCCGGCCTGGGCCGCCAACGCGAAGGCGACCGCCGACGTCGCCGAGGCGCCGCCCGGATCCAGGCCGAGCGGGTCGTGAAGCTCGCCCGTGCCATCAAGGACGGCCTCGCCGCGGAGAGTTGATCCCCCGCCGTCCTGAGTCCGTGTTGATCCCCCACCGTCCTGAGTCCGTCGAGAACCGAGAAGGGCTGTCCGCCGATGTCTCTCCACACTGGTTCGCCCAGCAGCACGGAACCGTCCCGGGAACGCCGCAGGCTCGCCCTCAACCCGTTCTTCGGGGAGGCCGATCCGGTCGCCGGCATGGAGACGGCGCCGCCCCGCCACCGGCTCCCCGACGGGCCGATGCCGCCGTCGACCGCGTACCAACTGGTTCACGACGAGTTGATGCTGGACGGCAACGCGCGGCTCAACCTCGCCACCTTCGTCACCACCTGGATGGAGCCCCAGGCCAGGGTGCTGATGGGCGAGTGCTGCGACAAGAACATGATCGACAAGGACGAGTACCCGCGCACCGCCGAGCTGGAGCGACGGTGCGTGGCGATGCTCGCCGACCTGTGGAACGCGCCCGATCCGTCGGCCGCCGTGGGCTGCTCGACGACCGGCTCCAGCGAGGCGTGCATGCTCGCGGGGATGGCGCTGAAACGCCGCTGGGCGGCCAGGAACGCCGACCGCTACCCGGCGTCCGCCCGGCCGAACCTGGTCATGGGCATCAATGTGCAGGTCTGCTGGGAGAAGTTCTGCAACTTCTGGGAGATCGAGGCGCGGCAGGTCCCGATGGAGGGCGACCGCTTCCATCTCGACCCGCAGGCGGCGGCCGACCTCTGCGACGAGAACACCATCGGCGTCGTCGGCGTCGTCGGCTCCACCTTCGACGGCTCGTACGAGCCGATCGCCGAACTCTGCGCCGCCCTGGACGCGCTCCAGCAACGCACCGGCCTCGATGTCCCCGTCCATGTCGACGGAGCGTCCGGCGGGATGATCGCGCCGTTCCTGGACCCGGACCTGGTGTGGGACTTCCGGCTGCCCCGGGTCTCCTCGATCAACACCTCGGGCCACAAGTACGGACTGGTCTACCCCGGCGTCGGCTGGGCGCTGTGGCGCTCGCCCGCCGAACTTCCCGAGGAGCTGGTCTTCCGGGTCAACTACCTGGGCGGCGACATGCCGACCTTCGCGCTGAACTTCTCCCGGCCCGGCTCCCAGGTGGTCGCGCAGTACTACACGTTCCTGCGGCTGGGCCGGGACGGATACCGGGCCGTCCAGCAGTCGTCCCGCGACATCGCCTGCGGACTGGCGGGAAAGATCGAGGAGTTGGGGGACTTCCGGCTGCTCACGCGGGGCGATCAGCTGCCCGTCTTCGCGCTGACGACCACACCGGACGTGGAGGCGTACGACGTCTTCGACGTGTCGCGGCGACTGCGCGAGCACGGCTGGCTGGTGCCCGCGTACACCTTCCCGGCCAACCGGCAGGACCTGTCCGTGCTGCGGGTGGTGTGCCGCAACGGCTTCTCGTCGGACCTGGCCGACCTGCTCATGGAGGACCTGCGGCTGGTCCTGCCCGAACTACGCCGTCAGCCGCACCCGTTGAGCCACGACAAGCAGGCGGCGACGTCCTTCCACCACTGACGTCCGCCGCCGACGTCCGCCACTGATGTCCGCCGCCGACATGCGTCACCGGCCTCCGCCACCAACTTCCGACCGGTCACTCGCCCTTCCACCCGGTCACTCGTCGTCGCCGGGATCCTGGACGCCCGTCGCGTACGGGTTCTCCTGCCCCTCCGCGAGCACGCCGACGAACGGTTCGCCCTCCCCCGCGAAGCTGTACGCCCCGCCCTCGATACGGGCGATGAGCCCGCGCGTCCACTCGGCCCCGGCATCCGCCGAGTGGACCCACATGTTCATGATCTCGCCGATGTGCCCGAGCACTTCGGGCCCGGCCTCCGGCGTGTAGTACTCCGTGACCGATGCCCGCCAGGCCACGAGACCGGCCACCCGCCGCCTGAGCAGCCCGATCACCTCGGACCGCTCCAGGTCGACCATGCCGCCGAGGCCCGCCGCCAGTGCGTCCGGCTTCTGGTCGTACGAGGTCAGTGCCTCGCGCAGCAGCGTCAGGTACTCCTCGTTCCCCCGCTCGGTGATCTCGTACTCGGTCCGGGGCGGGCCGCCCACCGTGCTCGGAGCGGTCTCGTGGGCGACCAGCAGCCCCTGCTTCGCCATCTGCTTCAGCGCGTGGTAGATCGATCCGGGTTTGGCGTTGGACCACTCGTGGGCGCCCCAGTACTCCAGGTCGTTGCGGACCTGGTAGCCGTGCGCCCGCCCGTGCTGACGCACCGCGCACAGGACGAGCAGCCGGATCGCGGACATGTCACGCACCCCTCCTGATCAACTTTGACCAGCGTAACCCTCCGCCTTGGCGACCAGCTCGAGGGCGGTGCTGCCGTCCAGGGACTCCCGGATGATGTCGGCATGTCCGGCGTGACGCGCGTGCTCCTCGACGAGGTGGACCAGCAGCCAGCGCATCGAGACCCGCCCGTCCTTGGGGAACCAGGGCGCCTCGGGAAGCGGGAAGGTGTCGTCCAGGCTGGGCACCGAGCGGATGAACTTCTCGACCTGGACCGCGACGTCGTCCCAGAAGTCCAGCAGCCCCTCCACGGTCTCGTCGCCGAGGAGCCGGAAGCTGTCCGCCCAGGTCTCCTGGTTGCGCGAGCTCTCGCTCGGCCGCTGCTGGGCCATCCGCAGCCAGTTGAGCTCCGTCTCGGCGACGTGCTTGAGCAGCCCGCCCAGGGACAGTTCGCTCGCACTGGGACGGCTCGCCGCCTGCTGCGAGGTCAGACCGATCAGCGAGCGACGGATCGCGCCGCGCTGCGCCTCGACGAAGGAGAGGAGCGCGCCGCGCTCGTCACCGAAAGCTTCTGCGGGAACGTGAGTGACCATGATGTCCACCTTCGGGGGCCGTGCCGGATTCTGCTCGTTCTTCCTGACACCGGTCACGTTAGGACCCCAAGAGGTCAGATCCTGACCTCATTGCGCGACGGGCGCCCGCCGGGCTTCCAGCGGGGCGAACGCGCCTGTGTCCGCAGCGAGAAAGGCATCCGCCGCGGTGAAGGCGCCGATCACGTTGACCACGATGACCTTTCCCAGGCGCGGCACCCTCCTGCGGTGGGCAACGATCGACGGTGCACCGAGGAAGAGGAGCACCACGCCCCGCCCTTCGGGCGGACGACGCTACGTTCGCACCACGCCCTAGAAAGGGAACGCGCTCCGCCCGTGCTGGATGGACATCCACGTCTGGGTCGTGAAGGCTTCCACGGCCGCCTCGCCGTTCAGCCGGCCGACCCCGGAGGACTTCTCGCCACCGAAGACCACCAGCGGGTCGTCCTGGACGGTCGGCCCGTTGACGTGGAACATCCCGCTGACCACGCGCCGCGCGAACCGCACCCCGCGCTCGATGCCACGGGTGTGGACGGCGCCGCTCAGACCGTACGGGGTGGCGTTGGCGATCCGTACGGCTTCGTCCTCGTCGTCGAACGTCATCAGGACCGCCACCGGGCCGAATATCTCCTGGGACAGCAGCGGGGAGTCCTCCGGCAGCCCGGTGAGCACGGTCGGTTCGACGAGGTTGCCGCGCGTACGGCCCCGTACGGGCGCGGTGGCCCCCTCGGCGAGGGCCTGGTCGACGAAGGCGGTCAGCGCGTCGGCCTGGAACGTGTTGATGACCGGGCCGATCTCGGTCCGCGGGTCGCGGGGGTCGCCGGTCCGCAGCGCGGCCACCCGGGCGGTGAACTTCTCGGTGAACTCCCGCTCGACACGGCGGTCCACCAGGACGCGGTTGGCGGCCATGCAGACCTGGCCCTGATACATGAATCGGCTGAAGACGGCAGCGTCGACGGCGTGGTCGACGTCCGCGTCGTCCAGCACCACCAGGGCGCTGTTGCCGCTGAGTTCGAGGATCGTGCGCTTGAAGTGTCCGGCCGCGACGGCGCCGACGTGCCGGCCGACCCGGTCCGTACCCGCGAAGGAGATCATCTTCGGCACGGGGTGTTCGATGAACGCGTCCCCGATCTCGGCGACATCGGTGATCAGCACGTTGAGGAGTCCCGCGGGCAGCCCGGCATCCTCGAAGATCTTCGCCAGCAGCACACCGCCGGAGACCGGGGCGTTCTGGTTGGGCTTGAGTACGACGGCGTTGCCGAGCGCGAGAGCCGGTGCGACGGACTTCATCGCCACCAGGAAAGGGAAGTTGAAGGGGCTTACGACACCGACGACGCCTATCGGCCTGCGGTGGACACGGTTCTCCTTGCCGTCCGCCGGGGAGGGCAGAATGCGGCCCATGGGGCTCAGCGCCAGCCGTGTCGCGTCGCGCAGGAATTCCTTGGCGACGTGGATCTCCTGCTCGGCCTTGGAACGGATGCCGCCCAGTTCGTCGATGACGACCTCGACGATCGCTTCGTGCTGCTCCTCGATGATGCGCAGCGCACGTTCCAGAATTGCCCGGCGTCGGTACGGTCCCGTGGCGGCCCAGGACTGCTGGGCACGTTCGGCGGCGCGGTAGGCCAGGTCGACCTCGCGCGCGGTGGCGATGGTGATCGCGGCGAGTTTCTCACCATTGTAGGGATTGAAATCGATGATGTCCCACGAGCCGGTTCCGGTCCGCCACTCACCGTCGATGTACTGGTCGGCCAGCTCGTAGAAGAACGACATACGATCCCCAACTCAGGTGCAGACTCCCATCGGACCGTCATCGTAACGATGAATCAGGCGAGTTGGAGGAGACCGCGAAGGAGATCGCGGCTCTCCTCGGGACCCGGACTGTCCTCGTGCAACCGCGTCATGGCCTTTTCGTACTGAGCGACTTCTTCGGCCTTGTCCAGATAGAGCGCACTTGTCAGCTGCTCCAAGTAGACGATGTCCGACAGATCGGATTCCGGGAATCGGAGCATGGTGAATGAACCCCCCTCTCCCGCGTGTCCGCCGAAACTGAAGGGCATCACCTGAAGCAGGATGTTGGGGTGTTCGGACATTTCGATGAGATGCCGCAATTGCCCGCGCATCACTTCGCGGTCCCCGTACGGGCGGCGCAGCGCCGCCTCGTCCAGCACCGCGTGGAAACGCGGCGCGCGTTCGGACACGAGGGCCTTCTGGCGTTCCAGCCGCAGCGCGACGCGGCGTTCAACCTCGACGGCGGGGGCGTCAGCACCCATACCCCGGGTGACGACCGCGTGCGCGTACGCCTCGGTCTGCAACAGCCCGTGGATGAACTGGACTTCGTACACCCGGATGAGCGACGCCGCGCCCTCCAGGCCGACATACGTCTGGAACCACCCCGGCAGCACGTCTCCGTAACTGTGCCACCACCCCGCCACGTTGGCCTCGCGTGCCAGGCCCAGCAGGGCCTCGCGCTCCGCCTCGTCCGTGACTCCGTAGAGCGTGAGCAGGTCCTCTACGTCCCTGGCCTTGAAGCTCACCCGTCCCAACTCCATGCGGCTGATCTTGGATTCGGATGCCCGGATGGAGTAGCCGGCCGCCTCGCGGGTGATCCCACGCGAGTCACGCAATCGCCTGAGCTGTGAGCCCAGCAGGATGCGCCGCACCACAGATCCACTCGACTCGCCTGCCGCCACTGGTCCGGTCCTCCCCATCGCTTCCTGGACAAGGGGCCGCCCCCAGAACCCCAAGTGCCGGATTCTGCCACCAAAACGCTTCGCCCCGTACTCATTCGATTACGCAGACGGGAAGGGCTTCGTAAAGCTGTGAAAATCCCCGCAGGAAGAAATGACCAAGAACCGGCACGGGATCGGACAGGTCCGGCGCGTGCACGTGCATCTGCCCTTGCATCTGCTCGGCGCATTCGGAACGATGGCCATCGCGCACCTGCGTGCTCGTTCGTGTTGTGCCGCTGTACCCCGTAGTACCGATACAGCCGCGAATCCCGGGAGTGCCTCGCATGGGGACGAATGGATCGACGACGCTCGCGCCGTTAAGGCAAGGGCTTCCACCCATCGATCCCTCAGCCGTCTCCGGCTCGGCCACCTGCACCTTGCCCGCCCGCTACGAAGCCGTGAGCGGGGCGCGACGGTTCACCCGGACGACACTGACCGGCTGGGGGCTGGACGACCGCTTCGACGACGTCGCCCTGGTCGTCTCCGAACTCGTCACCAACGCACTGCGCCACGCGCTTCCTTCGGACATCGCGCCGGAACCACAGAAACCACCCGTACGACTGCACTTGATGCGTTGGAGCTCGCGCCTGGTGTGCGCGGTGCGCGACCCCAGCCAGGAGAGCCCGATCGCCTCGGAGGCGGCGGACTCCGCCGAGTCGGGGCGCGGTCTCTTCCTGGTGGAGTCCATCAGCGACTCATGGGGCTGGTACCCCTCCCCCTTCCTGGGCACGGAGGGCGTCGGGGCCGGGGTGATGCCGCGCGGGAAGGTCGTCTGGGCGCTGTTCCGGCTGTCCGGGTGCCCGGAGGCCGCGCCGACGGCCCCCCGAGTGCCGTACACCCGCTCACCGGCTGGGCAGCTGACGAGCTGACGTCCGACGGCCGGTAGTCAGCTGTCCGCCCGTCGGTCGGACAGCTGACTACCGGCCGTCGGACGGACGGGGCGCGCCGTCCTGCCGACCGGCGGGCCGCCGCCCGGCAGGACGGGCCACTTGATCGGGGCGGGCTACCTGACCGCAGGGGGCCGGCCGTCCGGCGGCGGACAGGCCATCGCCCGGTGGGCGGCGGTCGGGACGATCGAGTGAACAGTCGCCGGTGACACTGCCGACCCCGCCGGCCCGTACGACACCCGCTCCGCTTCGAACTCCGTTCTATGCGCGGCTAGTTGATGGCGCGGGTCAGCCGCCCGCGACGAGATGGTCGAACTCGCCGTCCTTCACGCCGAGCAGCAACGCCTCTATCTCGGCCGGCGTATAGACCAGTGCCGGACCGTCGGGATGGCGCGAATTCCGCATCGCCACATCTCCCCCGGGCAGTTTCGCGAACTCCACGCAGGATCCTTGGGAGTTGCTGTATCTGCTCTTCTGCCAGACGACTCCGCGAAGCTCTGTGGCCGCCATGCCGTTGTACACGTGGTGCACAGGACGCTCCCCGAGTTACAAGGTGCAAGTGTCAACTGTCTCGGATCATAACCTTGTTCAGATATCCATGCATGAGCAGATGCATGAGCGGATGCACGTGCACACAAGGTGTTCCCACGATTACAGACTCAGACGCAGGAAGAGGCATCCGGGATGCCTCTTCGGTTCGCCTACCCCGCCTCGGCCCGCCCATCCCGATACCGCGCACTGGTAGCTTGGCGCGGTCTTTATGCCGTACGAGGGGGAATTCCAGATGTGGAAAGTCGTACGCTCCGGCGCCGTGATCGCCGCCGGACTCCTCACCGCGCTCACGCTGACCGGCTGCGGCGGCGGTGATGGCGGTGACGGGGGAAAGAACGGCCCGGGCAACAGACAGGACGCCGGGAAGACCGGCCGGACTTCCGGTGGCGACGGCTCCGGAAACGATACCGGGGACGGACCGGGCAACGGTTCGGGGAGTGGCTCGGGGGGTGACTCGGGGAGCGATCCGACCAACGGCGCCGGGCCGCTGGAAGGGGCGTGGGCCGGGAAGACCGACGGCAAGGCGGTGGTCCTGTCCGTCGCGTCCGGGAAGGCGGTGCTCATCACCGAGCAGGGCGCCTGCACGGGCCAGGTGCGGGACACCGGCAGGGTGACGCTGGCACTCAAGTGCGCCGACGGAAGCACCGACCGCACCGAAGGGACCGTGGAGTCCGTCAACGGCCGGACCATCCTGGTTTCCTGGTCCGCCGGCACGAAGGACACCCTGGCGAAGACCGCGCCGGGGGCGCTCCCGTCGGGCCTGCCCGACCTGCCGGACCAGTAGAACTTGCCGGACCAGTAGAACTCGCCTCACCGGTGAACTTGCCGGGACAAGCCCCCCAGGCCCAGTAGGTCCTGCCGGACCAGCGGGACCTGGCAGACCTGCCGGACCTGCTGGGACCTGCCGGACCTGCTGGGACCTACCGGGCCTGCCCGGACCTGCCGGGCCCTGCCGGGTTCCTGATGCCTGGGCGGCAGGCCGGCCGCTGGGCGTCAACCCGCCTTCTTTCCAGGAGGGTTGCCACCCGGCACACCGTCCAGCCCCCGCGAGAACTCCTCCAGGGCGTCGAGCAGCAGCCCCGCCCCGCTGCGTACGACCGGGTCGGCGTCCCCCTCGGCCGCTTCCTGCCGCGCGTCCCACCGCGCGAGCACCTCGCGCACCTCCGTCCAGTCCGGCACCCGCCGCTCCCGCACCTCCTTCGCGCCCCGCTCGGTGGACCGGCGCAGTGCCTCGGCCAGCGGCCCGGCCTCCGGTACGGGGGTGGCGGCGCCGCACGGGAGATGCGCCTCCAGCAGCATCGCGACCCGCCCGAACTCGGCCAGGGCGTGTTCGGCGTCATCGGCGGCGGCACGGGAGAGACCTCGGCTGCGCACGGGTTCGTGCTGGGCGGCGGCCACCGCCTCCTGCCAGGCGACCCGGGCCTCACGGGTGTCGAGCAGGGCGGACCGCACCTCGTCCGGTCCACGCTCGGCCGGTACGGCGTACTGGCCGACGACCGTGGCGGCGTACTTCCCGCCCGTCTTCAGCCAGTCACCGAGCCTGCCGCGCAGCCGCGGGGTCTCCCAGGCCGGGTAGACGGCGTACGAGATCATCGCGAGGAGACCGCCGACGAGGGTGAGGATCACCCGCTCCTGCACGGTCTGCGACCAGTTGTCGCCGCCCATGCCCAGCAGGAACACGACGTAGGCGGAGACGCACGCCTGGCCGACGACGTACCCGGTGCGCATCAGCAGGTACATCAGCAGGGCGCAGCACACGGCGAGCACCGCCGAGAACGTCACACCGGGGTGGGCGGTCCGGAGGATCGCCGTCGCGAGCGAGACCCCGACGATCGTGCCGCCGAAGCGGGCCACGGCACGCCCGTACGTCTGGGAGAACTCCGGCCGCATGGTCATCACGGCCGCCATCGGCGCCCAGTATCCGTGGCCGAACGGCAGCGCGGTGCCGATGAGGTAGCCGACGGCGGCGACGACGGCGACCCGTACGGCGTGCCGCAGGATCGGGGAGCCGGGACGCAGTTCGGCACGCATGGCCCGCCCCACGACGGGGACCAGACGCAGCAGCGTCGGACGGTGGCGGGGCGGGCGGTGCGGGGAGACCGGGGCCTCTTCCTCCCCCGTCGCTCTGAGGGCCACGACGGCCTGCTCGGCCCGGGCCCGGTCCTCCTTCGTTCCTTCGCCCTCGGCGGTCTCGATGACGTCGGACAACAACTTGTCGAGCCGCTCGGCGGCGCGGCGGGGCGGGCCTTCGAGGAGGGAGCCGGTGTCGGGGGTCTTCAACGCGGCGACGGCCGACGGGGACAGCTTCACCGGGTCGCCGTGGCGGATCGCGCGGGCCGCCGAGTCGAGCACGGAACCGGCGGCGGCGAGAAGTTCGCGGACCCGGTCCCGCTCCGGGCCCTCGGGCGGTACGCCCATCGCGGGGTCCGCGAGCGAGGCGAGCACCGGCCTGATCCGCTCGGCGACACCGCGCGAACCGCGCAGCTCCGGCGGACGGCGGCGGGCCTGCCAGGGCGTGACGGCGGCGGCATTGCGGGCGGTCATCAGCGGCACCGGGTCGAAGGGGGCCAGCGGGTCGTGGCGCAGCCGACGGGCGTAGTCGGCCTCGGCGGCCAGGGCGTCGGAGAGGGCGTCGCGCTGGGCACCCCATCTGCGGACCGGGAACAGCACGATCAGGGTCGCCTGTACGACGCCGCCGAACAGGATCACCGCGGCATGCACGGCCGAGTTCGCGACGGAAGTGGGCAGGGTGACCGTCACCAGCATGATCGCCACGTTGGACGACGCGATGAGCCCGCCCGTCGGCCCCGCCGCCCATGCCAGGCCCGCGAGAAAGGTCCAGAGCACCAGCAGGGCCAGGAACAGCGACAGGTGGGCACCGGTGAGGTAGCCGAGAAAAGTCGACACGGCGAGGCTTGCCCCGGAGACCAGGGCGAGCACGGGCCGGGGTCGCCAGCTGCGCTGGAACGTGGCGATGGCGGCCTGGAACGCGCCGAACGCCGAGCTGGCGGCGACGACCGGCCCGAAGAACACGAGGCTGATCCCGATGACGAGGGCGAGCCCGGCCGCACCGCGGATCGCGATGAGCGGTTCGAGACGCCGCCGCTCGATCGTCAGCCCCGAGCGGGCCGTCTCCTTCAGCGCTCGGAGCCAGCTCATGCCCAGAGCGTAACCGGAATTACCCTATTCACCCGAGTTGCCCGACTTTGAAGTCGTGCCCCTCGCACCGGTGCCCCGTGACACGGCGCCCCGCGATCGGACCGGTCCCGTAGCCCGGTGTCCTGCGATCGTCCGGCGCTCCGCAGCCCGGTGTCTTGCGATCGTCCAGCACTCCGCGGCCCTGCGGGTCCCGTGCTTCAGCACGCGCTGGAGGACCCGGCATCCCGCAGCTCGACGACTCGTGGTCCGAGGCCGTGCGGTCCGGCGCCACATGGCCCGGTGGTCCCGTGGCCCGGTGGCCCGGTGGCCCGGTGGCCCTGTGGCCCTGTGGCCCTGTGGCCCTGTGGCCCTGTGGCCCTGTGGCCCGATTTCTTCAGTACAGGTCCAAGGGTCCGACATTCCGGCGCCTTGGAACCACCGCGCCCAGGTACACCGCCGCGCGCCCGGCCTCTCCCCCTAGTGCTGTGACCGGGAAGGTTCACCGGCTCGCTCACTTCCTCCTCCCCGACCCGCGGCGCGCCCCGCGCCCGTCGGGAAGGCCGGGTCCCGGGCCGCCCGTCCTGGCACGGTCCGCGGCGGCCGTTCCGTCGTTCCATCCGTCGAGGTCGGTAACGCCGCGGACCCTGGTGGTCGTGGTCTGCGGGAACATCCGGTCGGCGGCCTCCGTGACGGCGACATCGCGAGCCGCGAGGACCGGAAGCAGCCGGGCCGCCGACGCGCCTTCACCCCCGGCTCCGGTCCCGACTCCGGTCCCGGCTTCCGTTTCGGCTTCGGCCCGGGCCTCGGTGACGCGGGCGGTGTCGGCCGCGAGCCGTTCGCCCAGCCGCTGGGCGTACGCCATGAGGAAGGACTGCCGGAACGTCTTGGTGCGCTTGCGCCCACCGGCCCGCTGCCCGGCCTCCGCCTTCGTCATCGCCGCCGTGCCCTGGACCAGCAGGGACGTGTACAGCAGTTCCACGACTTCCAGGTCCGGCTCGAAGCCGACCACAGTGGAGAAGCCGAGGTCGCCGTTCCACACCGCGCGGCAACGGTTCGCCGAGGCAACCGCGTCGAGCAGGATCGCCTTCGCCGTCTCGTACGGAGCGTCGACCCCGATGCGGCACGCGCCGGGGGCTTCCGCACTGTGGGTACGGGCGGCGAGCAGGGCCTCATCTATGGAGTGCCGGGCCATCAGCTCCTGCGCCTTGGTGGTCAGGGCCTCCGCTTCCTCGGGGTAGCCGGTCGCCTCCGCCTTGGCGAGCAGGGCACGGATGCGGGTGAGCATCCGGGGTTCGTCGTGCGCGGGCGGCAGTGGCCGTACGAGGGAGGAAGTGCCGGGCGGCGGGCCGACGGGTTCGATGGCGGGGAGCCGAAGCAGCAGCCGGAAGAGCCCGAGGAGGGCGGAGGCGTAGGAGAACCGGTCGGGCCGGTTCCGGGCGGGTGCGTCGGGCAACCTGTCGATCTGCCCCTGCCAGCGGGGCGGCAGCCCCTCGTACCGTCCGGTCTCCGAAACGATCAGCCCTGCGACAAGTCCGGCGGCCGTATCGTCGAGTTCGCGACGGATGAAACGTATGAGGTCGGCAGGCTGCCAGCCGCGTTCCCAGGCTCGGCGGACGAACTCCTCGCCGCGCCGGACGAGCTCCGCGTCGGCCGCCGGTGCGGCGGCCAGGAGCGAGGCCCCGGTGTCGAGACCGGCGTCGCCGTCCGAGTAGAGGGCCGCCGCGAATGCCTGGTCGATCACCGATTCCATGAGGTCAGCGTAGGCAGAGCGCCGGACGGGTGGGGTGCCGGACGGGCAGAGCGCCGGACGGGCGAGATGCCGAACGGGCGGGGTGCCGGACGGGTTCGGTCCGCGGCCGCCGCGGCAGGTCACACGACCACCGCGGCAGGTTGGGGGCAGTCTGCCCACACCTCCATCCACAACCTGTGGATATTCAACTTCCACACACATCGCCCACATCCCCGGACGCGGCGCCGCCCCACGTACTCCAACTGCTCCGCCCTGTCCAGCCCTGCCCCGCCGGTCCGCCGGTCCGACGGCCCGACCGGCAGGAGGCCCCTGACCTTGCGGTTTTCACCGCGAAACATCGACGGCCGCGAGGGCCACACACCGCCGCCGAAGGAGCCGCGGCCCGGTGGGGCACGGCCGACGGGCTACAGGCAGAAGCTTCCTCCCAAGCGGAATCCGTAGCGGTGATCACCCGGTTGCGAAAGGGCACCCCGTGGCGACCCAATCCCGCCGCTGGTTCAAGTCTTCATGCAGCGCCAACGGCGGCCAGTGCATCGAGGTCGCTGCCAACCTCGTCGCCCCGCGCGGCGTGGTCCCCGTCCGTGACTCCAAAGCTCCGAACGGCCCGGCGCGGGGCTCCTTTGCTATGCGGTGAACAGACGACGGAAAAGTCCTCGGGGCCGTAACGCATAGGCACGCGCCCGGGACCATCCCCGCGTGCGCGGGGAGCAGGAGATGTACACCACCGAACTTGAGCGGGAGATGGGACCATCCCCGCGTGCGCGGGGAGCAGCATTCGCCTGCCTCAGCAACTCGGCGCGGCGCGGGACCATCCCCGCGTGCGCGGGGAGCAGAAGGAGCGTACGGCGACTGATCATGGTGCGACGGGACCATCCCCGCGTGCGCGGGGAGCAGGTTCCTGACCTGCGGGTTCAGGCGGCAGGGTAGCCGTTTTTACCTACTTCCCTGGATCGCGACATTGAGGCCAAAACACCCTTCTGGCGAGCCGGCGCGACCACGCCCCAGCACTCCGCAAGCACCCGCTGCCGAGAAGAGTGGGCGTATCGCATCGAGACTACTCGGCGACTACCGGCCCTATCGAGGGCCACCCGCTGCCGCTCAGCCCGTTTCTGAGCTTCGGTCAGCTGTGACAGCTCCCGCCTGCGAGGGCGCCACACGCGTTCGTCGCCGCGCCCCGACAGGGCGTCCGGTGGGGCCATTGGGCCATCCGGTCCGACCCGCTGACGATGTATCCGCTTTCATTCTTTTATCCAAGTTTCACGTGTTTTCATCTCGCCATGGAGGCGATCACGTGAAGACCGACAACAGGACCGGAGACCGACAGCACGACACGAGTGCACGGGCGTTCACATCACGACGCCAAGTGCTGGCGGCAGCGGCGCTCGCGCCGGCGCTGACCGCCGCAGGGGCGCCCACTGCCACCGCCGCCACCGCCACCGTCACCGCTGGCAGCAAACCCGCAGAGCGCACCAACCCGCACGGCGAGCGGGTCTCGCCGGTGCCCACCGCGCTGGAGGACTGGGCCGGCGTGGCACGGGCGCTGGGTCGCGCGGGCAACATGTTGCGCGGGACGATCTATCACACGGGCTTCCCCCGGCGGGACCTGCGCGTGGTCTCCGAGGGGGTGAACGTCACACCGGGGCTCGCGCTCGGCACGCACGTGGCCTTCGTCCGCTACGCCGACGGCAGCACCATGCTCATGGGCGACGTAGCGGTCACCGAGGACGAGTTGCAGCGGGCGACCGACGCCTGGCTGGCGCACGGGATCGGGCAGACCGCGCTTCACAAGCACCTGCTCGCCCAGACCCCGGACATCTGGTGGACCCACGTCCACGCGCACGGCCACGACCCCGTCGCCATGGCCCGCGGCCTGCGCGCCGGGCTCGACCGCACCGGCACCCCGCCCGCCCGGCCGCCCCGGCCGTCGGTCCCGGTCGACCTGGACACCGCCGGGATGGAGGCGGTGCTCGGCACAAAGGGAACCGTCGAGGACGGGATCTACAAGATCCTCTTCGTCCGCCGCGAGACGATCGCGGACGGTCACCTGATCCTGCCGCCCGGCCTGGGTTCGACCAGCGCGTTCAACTTCCAGCCCCTGGGCGGCGGCCGGGCCGCGCTCAGCGGCGACTGCGCCATGCTCGCCGACGAGACACCGGCCGCGTTGAAGGCCCTGCGGCGGGGCGGGATCAAGCTCGTCGAGCTGCACAACCACCATCTCGCCGAAAAACCCCGCCTGTTCTTCACCCACTTCTGGGCCGTGGACGACGGTGTCGCGCTCGCCCGCGCGATCCGGCCGGCCCTGGACGCGACCAACGTCGTACCGGCCCCGATCGGCTGAGCCGCCCCGCACCCGTACCCGCGCTGCCGGTACGGCCATCGCGACACGCGCCCGGTCCGCCGGCCGTGACACCGCGAGCACCGGCCCGGCGCATCCCGGCCCACCGGACCTCCACCCCGACCCACTCCGCTTCGCCGCACCCGCCCCGCGCGCCGGATCCGCCGGTCCAGCGAACCCGGACACCCCCGGCCGTGGGATCCGTTCTGCATATGGACCAATATGTGGACCAATCGGACCCCGGCGGCGCGTGCCCCTGCGGGAGACCGGGCACCCATGTCCCGTCCAGCCCACCCGTCCCTCCTCCACCTCCTCGAACCGCCCCGTCAGCCTTTCTCCCTCTGGAGCTCCGCATGGAACCAGCCACCGGCGCCCGGCTCTGCCCGTTCGACTACGCCGAGGCCCTCGAATTCGACCCGGTTCTCAGGCACTTGATGACCGAAGAGCCCGTCTCCCGCATCCGGTTGCCTCACGGCGACGGCGACGCGTGGCTCGTCACCGGCTACGACGATGTGCGCACGGTGACCACCGACCGGCGCTTCAGCCGGAATGCCATCATCGGCCGGAACTTCCCGCGCATGACACCTGAGCCGATCGTGCAGGACGAAGCGATCAACGTGATGGACCCGCCCGGCAGCAGCCGACTGCGCAGCCTGATCTCCAAGGGCTTCGCCCCCCGCCACGTGGAACGCATGCGGGTACGCACCCAGCACGTCGTGGACGAGTTGCTGGACCAAATGGAGGAGCACGGCGCCCCCGCGGACCTCTTCGAGCACCTGGCCGCGCCGCTGCCGCTGACCACCATCTGCGAGGTGCTCGACATCCCCGAGGGCGACGACGCACAACTGCGCGCCCACGCCCGGACGATGATGGACACCACCGTCGAGAACCGGGACAACGCGGTACGGTCCAAGGCCGACCTCCGCGCCTACTTCCAGAGGCTGACGGCGGAGCGCCGCGCGAACCCCGGCGACGACCTGATCAGCGCGCTGGCCACGGCGCGCGACGGGGACGAGATCCTCAACGACCAGGAACTGACCGTGATGGCCATGGTCCTGCTCATCACCGGCCAGGACACCACCACGTACGAGATCGGGAACATCTGCTACACGCTGCTGACCAGGCCCGACGAGCTGGCCATGCTGCGCGAGCGCCCCGAGATGCTGCCGCAGGCCATTGACGAGCTGCTGCGTTTCATCCCCTTCCGCAAGGGCGTCGGCATCCCCCGGGTCGCCACCGAGGACGTGGAGCTGAGCGGGGTACTGATCCGGGCCGGGGACATCGTGCACGTCTCCTATCTGACGGCCAACCGCGACCCTCGGAAGTTCGACCGCCCCGACGAGCTGGACCTGGAGCGCGAAGGCCCGTCGCACATGACCTTCGGCTGGGGCGGCCACCACTGTCTCGGCGCGCCGCTGGCCGCCACGGAACTGGAGATCGCCATCGGAACGCTGCTCAGGCGCTTCCCCGCACTGAAACTGGCGACACCCGCCGAGACAGTGCGCTGGAACAAGACCTCGATCTGGCGCTATCCCCTCGAACTGCCCGTCACCTGGTAACCGGTCACCCCTACCCGGTCGGCCGGTCACGGGTCGGCCGGGCACACCGCGGACGGCCCTTGGCCTGGTGTCGGCGTCATCCCTGACGTCGTCGGCCGTCGTTCCTGGCGTTGCCGAAGTCCTCTCTGACGCGTCGGCGTCTTCTCCGACGTCGTCGGCCGTCGTTCGTGGCTTGTCGGTCGTCGTCGCTGGCGTTGTCGGCCGTCGTCCCTGACGTCGACCGTCATCGATGATGCGGCCCGGCGATGCGCCCGGCAACCGGAAGGGCCCAGGAACGGCCCCAGTACAGACACGGCCCGGGAACGGGTCCCCTGCGCGCAAGGCACCACCGGGCACATCAGGCGCATCAGCCACGTCGGGCCCGCGCCGAGCACCCCAGCCATGCCGGGCCCACTCCACGATCCCGTCGCGCCTGCCCCACCCCGCCCCCGCCCGTTCGCCCCATCGGCTTCGTCCTCACCGCCCTCGCCCCGTCACAGCACGGCGGGCGGCGGGCGGCGAGGGCGTTCGGCGTCTCGACGTGCGGCTTCGAACCGCCTGCCGTAACGTGTTCCCGACGGCCACCCAAGCCGTGGCGGATCACAGGATCCGCCCACGAACGGCGAGAACCCAGTCTTCGACGGTCGGCCCGTCCGCGCCCGCTCCAGGGGTATTGAGACCGGCGCGGGAATCCCCCACAGTCCTCCTCGCACGATGCGGTGCGCCGGGTCGTGGTGGGCGGATCCCGTCCTCTCCCTCCGTCTCCCGCCGTCGGCGGACACTCCTCGACCGTTCCGGGCCCGGCCGTGTGGACCAAGTCCGCTTAGGAGGAGTTCCATGGCGGTTCTCTGCAAGCCGGCAATCGAGGTCCCCGAGTACGTCATCACCAACGAGGAAACCCTCGAACTGGCTCGACGGCTGCACGGCGACCACCCACAGCTCGGCCTGGTCCTGCGCCTGATCGAACACACCGGGGTGAAGAAACGGCACCTGATCCAGCCGATCGACAAGGTGCTCCAGCACCCGGGCTTCGACGCCCGCAGCGTCACGTACGAGCAGCACACCAAGGCACGCGTCCCGGCGGTGGTGCGCCGGGCGCTCGATCAGGCCGAACTGGAGCCGCGGCAGATCGACTTGATCGTCTACGTCTCCTGCACCGGGTTCATGATGCCGCCGCCGACGGCGTGGCTCATCGGCGAGATGGGCTTCCGGCCGGAGACGCGTCAGCTGCCCATCGCCCAGCTCGGCTGTGCCGCGGGCGGCGCTGCCCTCAACCGCGCCCATGACTTCTGCCGGGCGTACCCCGACGGCAACGTCCTGGTGGTCGCCTGCGAGTTCTGCTCGCTCTGCTACCAGCCCACCGACCTGGGCGTGGGCTCCCTGCTGTCCAACGGACTGTTCGGCGACGGCATCGCCGCCGTCGTGCTCCGGGGCCGAGGCGGCACCGGGGTCCGGATGGAACGCAACGGCTCGTACGTCATCCCGGACACCGAGGACTGGATCTCCTACGCGGTGCGGTCCACCGGGTTCCACTTCCAGCTCGACAAGCGGGTGCCCGGAACGATGGAACCCCTCGCCCCGGCCCTGAACGCGGTCGCCGAGGAACACCAGTGGAACGCCGGGAAGATGGACTTCTACATCATCCACGCGGGCGGTCCGCGCATCCTGGACGACCTGAGCCGCTTCCTCGATGTGCCGCCCGAGGCGTTCCGCTTCAGCCGCGCGACACTCACCGAGTACGGCAACATAGCCAGCGCGGTGGTGATCGACGCTCTCGGTCGCATGTTCGACGAGGCATCGGCCCTGGACGGCCACCGCGGCCTGATGGCGGGCTTCGGGCCCGGCATCACCGCCGAGATATCGCTGGGCACCTGGACGACGGACTCGTAGCCGTACGCCGTCGGCCGCCCACGTCGGCCGACCCCGTCGACCTCTCCGGTGCGGGAAGCCGGTGACGGGACGGGGGTGAGGTCCTGGGCCTCACCCCCGTCCCGTCACCGTACGCTTCCAGTGCGCTCACTATCCGTGTCCGTTGTCAGTGGTGGGTGCCAGACTCGACGGCATGTCCGAACGCTGGGCCCTGGCCACCACGGAGAACGGCGGCGCGCTCCTCGCCCCGCTGGACGCTTCCGGCGTGCCCACAGGACCGGTCCTGGCCGAGCCCGACCTTGTGACGGCCGTCCGCTCCCGGCCGGAGGTCACGCGCTGGGTCTGGCGTTCCACCGCCGAAACGTACCCGCGACTGCTCGCGGCGGGCGTGCCCGTGGGCCGCTGTTACGACATCGAGGTCGCCGAATCCCTCCTCCTCGCCCATGAGGGCCGCCTGGGCGAACCCCGCTCCGCTGCCGCCGCCCACGCCCGCCTGCACAACGCCCCCGTGCCTCCCGATCCGCCGCCCCGCGCCGCCGAGCCCGGCTCCCAGTCCGCCCTCTTCGAGCCGCGCCCCGGCACGGACCTGCCCTTCGAGGACCTGATCCAGGTCTACGCCGACCAGCTCCGCCGTCACGACGCCACCGCGCACCCGGGCCGGATGCGCCTGCTGACGGCTGCCGAATCGGCCGGGATGCTGGTGGCCGCCGAGATGAACCGGGCCGGCCTGCCCTGGCGCGCCGACGTGCACCGGGAGGTGCTCCAGGAGCTGCTCGGCGAGCGTTACGCGGGCGGCGGGGAGCCCCGCAGACTGGCCGAGCTGGCCGACGAGGTCTCGGCCGCCTTCGGCAGACGCGTCCGCCCCGACCTCCCCGCCGACGTCGTGAAGGCGTTCGCGCAGGCCGGGATCAAAGTGAAGTCCACGCGGCGCTGGGAGCTGGAGGAGCTGGACCATCCGGCGGTGGCACCCCTCATCGCGTACAAGAAGCTGTACCGCGTCTGGACGGCGCACGGCTGGAGCTGGCTCCAGGACTGGGTGCACGACGGCCGTTTCCGCCCCGAGTACCAGCCGGGCGGCTCCGTCAGCGGCCGTTGGACGACCAACGGCGGCGGCGCGCTGCAGATCCCCAGGGTGATACGCCGGGCGGTCGTCGCCGACGAGGGCTGGTGCCTCGTCGTGGCCGACGCCGATCAGATGGAGCCCAGGGTGCTGGCCGCGATCTCGCGCGACCCGGGCCTGATGGAGGTCGCGGGCCACGGCGGCGATCTCTACACGACCCTGTCCGACCGGGCGTTCCACGGCGACCGGGAGCACGCCAAGCTCGCCCTGCTCGGCGCCATCTACGGCCAGACCTCGGGCGATGGCCTGAAGAACCTCGCCGCCCTGCGTCGCAGGTTCCCGCTGGCCGTGGCCTATGTCGACGATGCCGCGAAGGCGGGCGAGGAAGGGCGCCTGGTACGGACGTGGCTGGGCCGGACCAGCCCGCCCGCAGTCGGTGGGGCGGAGGACGACGAGGCCGGCATCCCCCAGGAGGAGCCCGCACACCTCTCCGCAAGCGGAGCCGGAAACGGATCCGGTCTCGGGTCCGCCGACGGCTCCGACGGTTCCGCCGGCAGCGGATTCACGCCCGGCTACGCGTCGTCCAGCGCCCGCGCGCGGGGCCGCTTCACCCGCAACTTCGTGGTGCAGGGCAGCGCCGCGGACTGGGCGCTGCTGCTTCTGGCCGCCCTGCGCCGGGAGATCGGTTCCGCCGGACTCCGGGCCGAACTCGTCTTCTTCCAGCATGACGAGGTGATCGTGCACTGTCCACGCGAGGAGGCGGAGGCGGTCGTGGAGGCGATCCGGGCGGCCGGCCACACGGCAGGGCGAACGGTCTTCGGCGAGACACCGGTGCGTTTTCCGTTCACGACGGCGGTGGTGGAGCGCTACTCGGACGCGAAGTAGGGGCCCGCAAGCCGACGGCCGGCATCAGCCGGAGCCTGCTCCGGGGCCCGGGTTGGGATTGGGGTTGGGGCTGGGCCCTGCGTCGATACCGGTACTGGGCCCGGTGTCGGTACCAGTACTTGGGCCGGTGTCGGCACCGGTACCGAAGCCGGTGCCGGTACTTGTGCTGGTGTCTGTCCCGGATCCGGAAGCGTCGGCTTCCTGCCGTTCGGCCACGTCCTGCCGTTCGGCCACGTGCTGCCCTTCGGCCATGTCCCGCCGCCCCGGAGCCGTGCCGGCGGCCGGGCCCGATGCGGGGCCGTCACCGAACCCGGCCAGGCCGTGGTCGTAGTGCGCGGGACGCAGATGCTGATGCCGGTGGCGGGTGTTGAGCAGGTGGATGACGAACGCCGCGATCGCGATCATCGCCAGGACGACCACGACATTGATCAGGGTGTTCATGCGTCACGGCCTCCTTCGACGTGCGGGCCGACACGACCGGCTCACCTCACCGGGAAGCCGTACATCCCCAGGCTACTCCGCGGCCCCGCCGCCGCCCCCGGACAGCCGACGGCCCGGACCGGAAGAGGTTCCGGTCCGGGCCGGGTGCGGCGCGCACCCCGCGAGGGACACCCCGGCACACGCCGCAGGACGGTGGTACGCCCCTGCCGTGCTGCGCGTCTACCCGCGTTCCCACAATGCGGGGACGTTCGGCGGTTCCCAGCCCGACACGGCCGAGTGCGCCTGCAGACAGCGGTACGCGACCCCGCCGTACGTGACGCGGTCACCCGCGTTGTAGGACGTCCCGGCCTTCCACGTCGAGCCGGGCGGATCGGTGGGCGGATCGGTGGGCGGGACGGACGGGCCCTGGTCGACGTTGAGCACGAAGTCGAAGGTGCCCTGTTGCCCGGAACCGACGTTCCGGATGTTCATCAGGAGCGCCGGGTCGAAGATGGCGTCGGTGTTGTTGCGCGGCTCGCCCGGGAAGTAGAGCTGCGTCGTCAGGATGCGCGAGCCGGGCGCCTGTGCCTTGACGTGGATGTGCCTCGTACGGCCCGGGTACAGCCCCGGCACGATCGTGGTCAGGGAGAAGGCCCCGGACTGGTCGGTGAACTGGTGACCCCGGAAGGCGAAGCCGTTCATGTCGTACGCGCCGTAGGTGTCGGCCTGCCAGAAGTCGAGAAGCACTCCCGGGATGGGCTTGCAGGACCGTCCGAAGACATAGCCGCTGACGGTCAGGGGGGTGCCGGGGGTCCCGGAGGTCACCAGGCTGGTGCGGAGCGGGGAGTTGGGCTTGAAGTACGGACCCTCGATCTGCTCGCGCGTCGGGCCGTCGCCGTCGCCGCAGTACGGAGTGGGGGCGAGGGTCTTGCCGCTGCCGCCCGCGTCGCGGGCCAGCGCCACGCCACCACCGGCGAGCAGCGGGACGGCGCCGGCGATCAGGGCGGCCTTGAGGACGGACTTGCGGCTGATCCGGCGGTCCTCGCCGGAGTCCTCGGGCACCTCAGAAGCTGGAGTCATGGCTGATTCCTCGGTATGGGGGAAGGACAAGTGCATGACATAGAGCGGAAAGTGCGGAAAGTGCGGGAAGCGCGGGAAGCGCGGGTGGTGCGGGAAGTGCAGGCGGTACGGCTGGTGCGGGAAGCGCGGGAAGCGCGGGTGGTGCGGGAAGCACGGATAGTGCAGCTGGTGCGGGTGAGTACGGCTGGCGCGCGCCCGCCCGGCAGGGAGGCGCGAGCGCGAGCCGGGCGGGCGCGGCAACCGTGACGGACCTCGTCGCGGGGGCACGGCCGTGGGATGTGCCCTGCTTCGCGATCCGTCGGGCGGACGGCCCCGTTGCCGGAGTCCGCCGGGCGGGGCCCCTCCGGGGCCCGCGCGCCGGAGCCTGCGGAGTCGTCAGATCCGCTGCCAGAGAGCCGGGACGTTCGGCGGCGTCCAGCCGGACTGGGCCAGGTGGGGCTGGAGGCAGCGGTAGCTGTCGGAGCCGTAGGTCACGACATCGCCCGCCGCGTAGTTCGTCCCGGCCGCCCAGGTGCCGCCCGGGTTGGTCGGCGGGTCCGTCGGGTCCGGCGGGTCGGTCGGGGTGCCGCTGGTGACCAGGGTGACCCCGTACGCCTGGAGGGCCGGGTTCACCGGCTGGAAGTACGTCGTACCGCCCTGGGAGCAGTTGCCGGAGCCGCCGGAGGTGACCCCCTGCGCCTGGCTGCCGGAGATGAAAGAGCCGCCGGAGTCGCCCGGTTCGGCGCACACGTTGGTGCGGGTGACCCCGGAGACGGTGCCCTCCTGGTACGTGACGCTGGTGTTGCGCTGCTGGACGGTGCCGCAGTGCCAGCCGGTCGTCGAACCGGAGCGGCAGACCGAGGAGCCTTCGAGGGCCTCGGTGGAACCGGTGACCGTCACGTCGCCGTTGCCGTACCCGTTCACCAGGGCGCGCGGCGTCCAGTTGGCGTTGGTGGCGACCCAGGAGTAGTCGCGTCCCGGGAAGGTGGAGCCCTGGAAGGAGCCCTGGGCCTGCTGGTTGTAGCCGCTGGTGCTCACCCCGGGCGTGCCGCAGTGACCGGCGCTGACGAAGCCGGACTGGGTGCCGCGCTTCACGGGGAAGCCGATGGAGCAGCGGCCCTGCCCGTTCATGTAGTACGCGTCGCCGCCCCGCAGATCGGCGAACGTGCGTGGCCGTTCCGTCGACTGACGTACCGTCACCAACTCGTGTGCAATCCTGGCGGCGGCCAGGAAGGTGTTCGCGGCCGAGGTGTCGGCGGCCTGCACGACCACACGGTTGGTGGCGATGTCGATGTACCAGACGGGCACGCCCCGGGGCGCCTCGCGCAGTGCGACCCGGTCCAACGCGTGCTTCGCCGCGTCCAGTTCGGCCAGGCTGTGCTCGACGACGACGGCCTTCGCACCGGCCTTGCCGATCCGGACGGCCTGCCCGGCGTCGGTGGTGGAGACGGTCAGGGCGGCGTCGTCACCGCTCACCCGCGCTCCGGCGAAATCCGCACCGAGGGAACGCTTCAGGCCGGCCGCGACGGCCGCGGCCCGCGCCTCCTGGCCGATCCGGGCGCGCGCCTCGGTCTCGGTCAGTCCGAGATCACGGCGCATCGCCTTCAGCAGGCCCGGCGAAAGCTGCTCGGTGGCGGGGGTAGCGGCCTGGGGGGCGGGATCGGCGGACGCGCTGCCGGTCAGACCGGCCAGCGCGAGCGTGCCGACGGCGACGGTGGCGGCACACGCGGCCAGAGCACGTCTGCGGAGGATGGATCTCTCCACGGAACTCTCCTTGACTTCGGGGGAATTGTCGCCAAGGTAGCCGCGTACACGTCAGGCCAAGGAGATCCCGTTCTCCCCCTCACTTCGTGTTATGGGGTCCGTGACCAGCGAGGTCATGGGCCGCGGGGTCGGCGCCACGACCGGCGCCGTCACCGGGGCAAGCGTCGTCGGGAGAGGCATCGTCGGGACAGGCGTCGTAAGAAGGGGCGCTGCGAGGACGTGCCGTCGAAGTGCCTTCGTTCGGCCGGAGGTCGGATCGTGCGGCGTCCGTCCGGTGCGTCCGATAGCAAGGCGAAGGATCGTCCTCGTACCGGACGCACGAGGACGACTCCGACAACACCGCGAGGTACCGCAGCCGTCGTCGTGTGCCCGTCTGGGGCTACGGGACAGCCCTTAGGCTCCGTCCATGGCCACCCACGAACATGAGATCACCGAGCCCGTCGACCTGTGCCTGTCGGACGGTCGGCTGAACCCCTCTGCCCGCGGATGGTCCAGGAGGCCGCTGCACCGGTCGAATCTGCGGGGCTGGGGCCGGACCAAGCGCTGGGAGTACTGGTGCGTGACCACGCCCACCCATCTCGTCGCACTGACCGTGAGCGACCTCGACTTCCTGGCGCTGAACACGGTGTACGTGCTGGAGTACGGGCCGGGTGGCCGGGAGTTCGAGCGCACGGCGATCACGCCCGGCGGTCGCGGTGTCCGCCTCCCGGAGACGATCGCGGGCGCGCCCGGCTCCCCCGCCGTGGTGGTCGGCCCGCCCCGCCCCACGGGCGGCAAGGTCAGGATCGAGATCGGCGAGGAGGACGGAGGCACCCGCCTGCGGGCCCGTTGCCTGACCCCGTCCTCACCGAAGCGGACCGTGGAGGTCGACCTCTTCGCCGCCCTGCCCGTCGGCCACGAGACGCTGTCCGTCGTCGTGCCGTGGGACGAGCGCCGCTTCCAGTACACGTCGAAGCACACGGCCCGCCCCGCCTCCGGCACGGTCCGGATCGGGGACGAGGACCTGGAGTTCGGCGCGGACGCCTGGGCCGTGCTCGACCACGGACGGGGCCGCTGGCCGCGCTCGGTCGACTGGAACTGGGGGGCCGCGTCGGGCCGCACCGACGGCCACACGGTGGGGCTGCAGTTCGGCGGGCGCTGGACCAGGGGCACCGGCGCCACGGAGAACGCGCTCTGCGTGGACGGCCGGCTCAGCAAGCTCGGCGAGGAGTTGGAGTGGCACTGGTCGTCCGACGACTTCCTGGCCCCGTGGACCATCACATCGCCGGGCAACCGGCCCGCGGTGGACCTCACGTTCGTCCCGTTCCACAACCGCTCCACCCGTACGGACGTCGGCCTGATCGCCAACCGCACCGACCAGTGCTTCGGTCACTACTCCGGCCGCGTACGCGACGACGAGGGGCGCGAGATCGTCGTGGACCGACTCCTGGGCTGGGCCGAGGACGTCCACATGCGCTGGTGAAGCCGTACGCACTGGTGACGCCGCGTGCCCTGATGGACTCGCACTCGCCGGTGAACTCACATGCGCCGGTGAACTCGCATGCGCTGGTGAACTCCCCGTCGCACGCGCGTACCCATAGGTTCGTCCCATGCGAATAGGTGAGCTACTGGGTGCCGGGCGCACCGCCGACGTGTACGCGCTCGACGAGAACTGGGTCCTGCGGCGCGATCGCGACGGGCTGGACGCCACCCATGAGTGGGCGGTCATGTCCTACCTCAGCGCACACGGCTACCCGGTCCCCCGGCTCGGTCCGCGCGACGCCACGACGGCCCCCTGCGACCTGGTGCTGCGGCGCCTGACCGGCCCGACCATGCTGGCGTCCCTGGAGTCCGGCGACCTCACCGCGTCCGATGCGGCCACCGTACTGGCCGGGCTCCTCGCCGAACTGCACACCGTCCCGGCGCGGCTCTCCCCGCAGCCCGAGGACCGGATCCTCCACCTCGACCTGCACCCGGGCAACGTGATGCTGACACCCCGGGGACCGGTGGTGATCGACTGGAGCGACACGGCGGAGGGCGCGCCCGCCCTGGACCGGGCCATGACGGCTCTGATCCTGGCCCGGACCGCGGTCGACCCCCGGGCCGGGGACGCGGCATCGGCGTGCGCCCTCGCCCTGCTGAACGCCCTGGTGCCGCACTTCTCCGCCTCCGGCGGCATCCCCGCCGCCCACCTCGCGGAGGCCGCCGCACGCCGCACCGCCGACGCGACGCGCGGCGGTGCGGCGCACAAGGGGCACGACAGCAACAACAGCAACAACAGCAACAACGAGGATGGCAAGGACGGCGGGGACGGCAGGAATGGCAAGGAGGGCGGGGACGTCAGGGGCCACAAGGAGCACAGCGACAGCAGGGATGAGGCGGGCCTGTTCGACCGTGCGGTCGCTCTCGTCACCGAGGTGATGTGACACCACGACACGACACCACGACACCGGTACGCCGGACCGGGAGCCGAGACGCATCAGACGCTCCCGGCCCCCGGCCCCGGCTCCCGGCCACACCTGCCCGCCGCCCCCATCCACCGCTCGGCTCCGCCTACCGCCCGCGCCCCACCCACCGACCACGGCTGTCTGTCTGTCCGTCCACCTACCGACCGCCGCTCCGGCCCCCGCCGTCGGGGTGGAGGACGACATTCGTCCAGCCCGCGTCCCGGTTGTCGAAGTGCTCGTACCCCTGCGCCGCCTCCGCCAGCGGCAGTTCGTGGGAGACGATCCAGGACGGCTTGGCCTTCCCTTGCTGGATGAGGTTGCACAACTGGCGGTTGTACGCCTTGACGTTGGCCTGACCGGTCCCCATCGACTGGCCCTTGAACCAGTACATGCCGTAGTCGAAGGCGATCTCTCCCTCGTCCTTGTACAGCTTGTCCGGACTTCCGGGATCGTGGGGCACGAAGGCACCGACCACGCCGATGGTGCCGGTGAACTTCACGGACTGCACCAGGTTGTTCAGAGTCAGGTTCGGCTGCTCGTGGCCCTGGGCGTCATGTGCCTGGTAGCCCACGCATTCGCAGCCGCGGTCCGCGCCCAGTCCGTCGGTGAGGTCGTTGACCCGGTCGATCGGCGAACCCTTGGAGTCGTCGATCGGGACGGCACCGATCTCCTCGGCCAGCCGCAGCCGGTCCGGATGCCGGTCGACGACCATGACCTTCGCCGCGCTCTTGAGGGTCGCGGACAGCGCCGCCATCAACCCGACCGGACCCGCACCGTAGATGACCACGGTCTCGCCCGGACGCACCCCGGCGAGTTCCGTGCAGTGCCAGCCGGTCGGGAAGACGTCCGACAGCATCACGTAGTCGGTCTGCTTCTCCCACGCCTCCTCCGGCAGGACCAGGCAATTGGAGTCGCCGTACGGCACCCGCAGGAACTCCGCCTGTCCGCCGTTGTACGGGCCCATCCCCGCGAACCCGTACGCGGCACCCGCCATCCGCGGATCCGACGGGGTGGTCAGGCAGAACGCCGTCAGCCCCTGCTCGCAGTTGCGGCAGAACCCGCAGCTGATGTTGAACGGCAGACACACCAGGTCGCCCACCTTGACCCGGTCCACGCCGTCTCCGACCTCGATCACCTCGCCCATGTTCTCGTGGCCCAGGACACGCCCCTTCTCCATGTCCGTGCGCCCCTCGTACATGTGCAGGTCCGAGCCGCAGATGTTCGCCGAGGTGATCTTCACGAGCACGTCCGTGGGCCGTTCGATCCTCGCGTCCGGTACGTCCTTGACGCTCACCGAACGTGGCCCTTCGTACACCAACGCCTTCATGGGACTGCCTCCGCGTTCGTCGGGCGGGAACGCCGTCGGGCGGGAATGCCTCTTCAACCGTCCCACCGGGTCGCCGCATGTCAAACGCAGAGCGCTCCCGGAACAGCCCATGACAAGGCATGCACCGGAGGCGTTTGCGAAACCACCGCGGCACGATCCACGTGGGCCGTGACCACCGTCCCGCGACCGGCGCGCCGTGCCCGACCACCGCCCCGCCACACCGCGGCGCGAGCATCGGCGTGCCACGTAGTCGACGCCGTGGAAGACTCCGGCGGGTACGGCGGCGACCCCGCCGATGATCGTGTCCCGCCGGACGGCGCACGGCGCACGGAGGGCGTGC
>NZ_LIXJ01000023.1 GCF_001905795.1 Streptomyces sp. CB01580 | reverse complement strand
CCTAACAAAGCCCTACTAGCGGTGGACGACCGGTGCCCGCTCCCGTCGGTGCCCCCGGGTCAGATCTCCGACGAGCGCCTGGGCTGCTTGACGACGGAGTGCTGCGGCATGGCGACCCGGATCTCCTCCCGCAGGTCCTCGATCTTCGCGTAACCCGCGTACTGGCCCGTCAGCCGGTACATCTCGCGCAGCCGGTCCCAGGTGCGGTGCGAGGAGGTCTCCCCCATCGTCACCAGCGCCAACCGGGCGTAACGGTCGGCCTGTTCGGGGTCGTCGGCGATGAAGCAAGCCGAGGCGAGCGAGATGAAGTCGAAGATCTTGGACCGCTGGCGTCCGTTGACCCGGAGTTCCAGCGCCTGCTTGGCGTGGCGCTGAGCCACCGTCGCCACCGACGGGTCGTGTTCGGCGAGGGTACGGAACGCCAGGGCCTGCATCCCGTGCAGATCCGCCTCGTCGAACATCTGCATCCAGCTGGGGGGCGGGACGTCGCTCTTGTCGGAGACGAAGAGTTCCTCGGCCTTGCCGAGCGTGCGCCGCATCGCCTGGCCCTGCCCCATGGACGCCTGCGCCCATGCCTCGATGGTGCACAGCATCGCCCGGGTGCGCGGCAGAACCATGTCGCCGGAGCCGGACTTGGCGAGTTTCATCAGGTCCAGGGCGTCGTCGGGACGACCCAGGTGGACCATCTGGCGCGCCGCCCGGGACAGGGCCTCGCCGGCGCGGGGACGGTCGCCGCCCTCGCGTGCCGCGTGCGCGGCGATGACGAAGTACTTCTGCGCGGTGGGTTCCAGGCCGATGTCGTGGGACATCCACCCCGCGAGCACCGCGAGATTGGCGGCGACGCCCCAGAGGCGGCGCTGCAGGTGCTCGGGGTGGCGGTAGGCGAGCATGCCGCCCACTTCGTTGAGTTGACCCACCACGGCCTTGCGCTGGAGTCCGCCGCCCCTGGAGGCGTCCCAGGCGCGGAACACCTCGACGGACCGTTCGAGTGCCTCGATCTCCTCCGACCCGATGGGGGCGGCCTCGTACCGGTCGAATCCGGCGGAGTCCGCGTACAGCGGGTCATCGGTCCGTGGGACGTCGGCCGCCAGCACGGGGTCGCTGTGCAACCAGTTGTACATGGGTCCGGTGATGGTCGATCCTGCGGCGAGCGCGGCGCCCGCGCTCACCAAGCCGCGTCGGTTGAGCATGAGGTCCATTCCCGTGAATTCGGTGAGGACCGCTGCCGTCCGCTCGGGCGCCCACGGCAGTCCGTCGGGGTTGTGCTCCGCCCCCGCCTCTCGCCGCTTCCCCACACGCCCGCGCCGGCCGAACCCGAGGTCCTCGATGGTCACGACACGGCCGAGCCGCTCGGTGAACAGGGCTGCCAGCACCTTCGGCACCGGATCGCGAGGGGACTCGCCCATCTCGATCCAACGCCTCACCCGCGAGGTGTCGGTGGCCAGCTGCGGGTGGCCCATGGCCGCCGCCTGCCGGTTCACCAGCCTCGCGAGTTCGCCCTTGGACCAGCCGGCGAGGCCGAACAGGTCGGACAGGCGGGTGTTGGGTTCTCCGGTCACGTCAAGCCCCCAGGTTCTCGGCTGTGTTGACAGTAGCCGCCTGTCACAGGCGTTGCGACTATTCGCCAGGGTTCGCCAGGGTGCGCCAGATGGTCTGCCACCCGTGATCCGGTGTCGGGTAGGAAAGCGCCACCCCGCCCGGCAGCCCTAGGTACTCCCCAGGGTGCCGAAGGGCCGCCGGACGGGGCGGTGCACGCAACTTGTCGGCGCACGAAGGGATCTGTCTCCCCCATGTACACAGCATCGTCCTCCGTGACCGCCCCGCCCCGGCCGCTCCGTCCCCTGGGGGCGGGCGGCGGGCCGTACCTCGCGCCGCACGCCGCCCCGTCGGCGTCCGGCACGGTCCGGCCGAGGCGACCGGCGGGGGTGGGCGGCGCGCCGCTCAGCGGACGGCTGGACCTGTCCGGTCCGCAGGGCGCTCAGCTGAGGATGGTGATCGCGTCGGTGCACCGGATCTGCCCGGAGTTCAGTCCGGTGCAGGTCCTGCGCCGCAGCGGCCGTTCGGTTCTCCTGGTCGGCTCCACCGGGCGCACGACCGCGGTCGCCAAGTGTTTACTGGATCACTCCCCCGCATGGTCGGAGCGGTTCCGCCACGAGATAGCGGCCTACCGCGCGTTCGTCCGGCACCGCCCGCCGGTGCGGGTGCCCCGGCTCATCGCTGCCGATCCGGACAACTGCGCCCTGGTGATCGAGCGGATGCCCGGCCGGGTGGCGGCGCTGACCCGGCACCCGGTGGAGGCACCGCCCCGGGCCGACGTGCGGGCCGTGCTCGGCGCGATCGCGCGTGTCAACACCTGGCGCCCGGCTCCGGGACTGTTCGACGCGCCGCTGGACTACGCCGCGCGGATCGCCCACTATCACGAGCTCGGTCTGTTCACCGACCGCGATCTGGGCGACCTGCAGAAGCTGCTGCACGGTCTGGCGGGCGGCCGTCAGAGCACCTGGCAGTTCTGCCACGGTGACGCGCTGCTCTCCAACGTCCTGTTGTCGCCCACGGGTCCGGTGCTGGTCGACTGGGAGCACGCGGGCTGGTACCTGCCGGGCTACGACCTGGCGACGCTGTGGGCGGTCCTGGGGGACGCACCGGCGGCTCGGCGCCAGATCAGCCAGCTGGCACAGGCGGCGGGAGCCGCGTCGCGCGACGCGTTCCTGGTGAACCTGATGCTGGTGCTGACGCGGGAGATCCGCACCTACGAGACGGCCGTCCAGCGGGCCATGCGGGAGCCGGGGACCGGAGGAGTGGTTCCGGACCGGCCGGGTGCGCTTTCGTCGAGCGAGGAACAGCGGCTGCTGCTGCGGCGGTTGCACGACGACTGCGCCATGGCCCGCCGGGCCGTTCGCGCCGCGGTCGGCACTCGCTGACCCTCCCGGGGGGACGCGCCGCGGGTCCGGTGCCGACACACCGGGCCCGCGGCGCGCTGCCGTGACACGGGTCCTTCTCAGCGCGCACGCACGATGTCCACGTCGGACGCCTTGACGAAGGCGATCCGGTGGCCGATCTGTACGGTCACGTACCTCTCCCCGCCCCGGAAGTACGTGTGGTCGTAGGGGTACGAGGCATCGATCGTCGGGGCGTGGAAGTAGCCCGTGGGGGCCTCTCCGCCGCCGGGATAGGACTGCCCGGCCTTGATGGTGTACCCGAGCGGTGCTCCCACCCGCTGGTCCGCGAAGTCCGCGGGGTACTCCGACTTCTCCGGGTAGGCGACGCCGAGTACCGGGACCTCGGCGCGTCCCTTCTTGGGCCGGACCACGTATCCGGCGGTGGGTGTGGTGGTCCGGGTGTGGGCCGGGGTGCGCAACCACGCCTTCTGGCCGTACCACCAGATCGCCGTCCAGCCGGGGACCCGGTCCGCGACGACGGCCCGCTGGGTGGCGCTGATCTTGCTGCCCCAGTCGGCGGCGCAGTTCGTTCCGGGAGAGCCGTCGGGGTGCAGACCGGGGTCGGAGAAGAGCGGCGCGTCGGCGGACGGCGCGGTGTGGAGCGGGACGGCGCTGGATCCCTGGACGGGCAGGTCCACGCCCTTCTCGCAGTCGCGGAACGCCTGCTTGTTCTTCTTGAAGTCCGGGCTGATGGTGACGAGTTCGCCGCGGGCAGGGGCGGTCGGCACGGTGGGCCTGCCGAGCAGTGCCATGAAGCGGTTCCAGTCCCAGTACGGGCCCGGGTCCCAGTGCATGTTCCTGGTTCCGGAGGCAGTCGTGGGCGGTACGCCGTCGTGGCCGATGATGTGCTGGCGGTCGAGGGGTATGCCGTATTCGGCGGCGAGGTGGCGCACCAGCTTCGCGGTGGAGCGGTACATCTCGGGGGTGTACCACTTGGCGCCGTCGACGGCGACGCCCTCCTGCTCGATGCCGATGGAGTGGCTGTTGACGTACCAGTTGCCCGCCTGCCAGGCGACGTCCTTGTTCTTGACCATCTGGGTGACGTGGCCGTCGGAGGAGCGCACCACGTAGTGGGCGGAGGCCTGCCTCAGCGGGTTCTGGAAAATCTTGAGGGTGGTGTCGAAGTCCTCCTCGGTGTCGTGCAGGACGATGAACCTGATCTTGTTGGTGCGGGGGCGGTCGGAGGTGTCGTAGTTGCCGTACGTCTCCTTGTCGGCGGGGTCGCCCGTCTGCTCGTGGGCCGCCGGAACCCAGTCGCACGCGAGACCGCGCGGGCAGTCGGGCCGCACCGGGTCGGCACCGGCGTGTGTCGCGGGGCCGAGCAGTGTCATGCTCAGCGCGCCGGCGGTCGCCAACGCGGCCGCGAGTCGGGTCCTCTGCTGGGGCGTCATGGAGCCTCTCCTGGAGCCGTGCGAGTGGGGATGTACGTGTTCCGATCTCACTGTTCCGCGGTGCGCGCACACTCTCGGACCTGAGATGACAGCACGTCAAGGGTTCGGCGCCGCCCATCGGCCGAGCCAGTGGACCAGACCACTGGCGCCCTCTTCGACCTGCGGAAAGAAGAAATCCACGGGAGGCCGGTGGCATCTCGATCCCCGCGTTCCGGGCGGCCCGGGCCGGTCGTCGGCGGGCGGGGGCACCGCGCACCCGGGCGCACCATTCGTGTGACTAATTGCGGATGTGCGTGCCCCGAACGGCCGAAGGGTAGTGCTCGCGCGGACACCTGGTCCGTGCGGCGTGCGCACGGCGAGATCTCGGAAAGGCCCGACACACATGGCTCAGCCCTTCACCCTGCCGGACTTCTATGTTCCTCATCCGGCCCGGCTCAATCCCCATGTCGAGGAGGCCCGGCGGCACACCAAGGAGTGGGCGCGCGGCATGGGAATGCTGGAGGGTTCGGGCGTCTGGGAGGAGAAGGACCTCGACTCCCACGACTACGCGCTGCTGTGCGCGTACACCCATCCCGACTGCTCGTCGGAGGCGCTCTCGCTGGTCACCGACTGGTATGTGTGGGTCTTCTTCTTCGACGACCACTTCCTGGAGCTGTTCAAACGCAGCCGTGACCGCGAGGGCGGCAAGCGGTATCTGGACCGCTTGCCCGCGTTCATGCCGATGGACCGCGGGTCGGCGATGCCCGAGCCGACGAATCCGGTCGAGGCGGGGCTGGCCGATCTGTGGGCGCGGACGGTGCCGAGCATGTCCGACGCCTGGCGGGCCCGGTTCGCCGTGGCGACGGAGAACCTTCTCAACGAGTCGTTGTGGGAGCTGGCCAACATCGACGAGGGGCGCATCGCGAACCCCGTCGAGTACATCGAGATGCGGCGCAAGGTGGGCGGCGCCCCCTGGTCGGCGGGTCTCGTGGAGTACGCGGCGGGTGCGGAGGTCCCCGCGGCCGTGGCGGACGAGCGTGCACTGCGGGTGCTGCGGGACGCCTTCTCCGACGGGGTGCATCTGCGCAACGACCTGTTCTCGTACCAGCGCGAGGTCGAGGACGAGGGCGAGAACAGCAACGGCGTGCTGGTGCTGGAACATTTCCTCGGCTGCTCGACGCAGGAGGCGGCCGACGCGGTGAACGATCTGCTGACGTCCCGGCTCCAGCAGTTCGAGAACACCGTGCTCACCGAACTCGGCCCGCTGTGCGCGGAGAAGGGACTGGGCCCGGAGCAGGCGGCGGCGGTCCTGGCGTACGTCAAGGGCTTGCAGGACTGGCAGTCGGGCGGCCACGAATGGCACATGCGCTCCAGCAGGTACATGAACGACGGTGGTAAGGTCGGCGCTCGGTCCGCGCCCGCCTTCGGCATGGCCGCGGCGTCGATCCGGCCGACCCTCCGCTCGGAGACGGCCCGGCTGCGCAGTCACACGCATGTGCCGTACCAGTACGTCGGCCCGTCGCTGCTGCCCGACTTCGAGCTGCCGTTCGACACGACCCTCAGCCCGCATCTGGAGGGTGCGCGGGTGCGGATCGTCGACTGGTCGAGGCGGATGGGGATCCTGGAGGCGCAGCCGGGCGTGCCGGGCTCGCACATCTGGGACGAGGAACGGCTCGTCGCGTTCGACCTGCCGTTGTGCGCGGCGGGGCTGCATCCCGACGCGACGCCGGGGGAACTGGATCTCGCCTCGCAGTGGCTGACCTGGGGGACGTACGGCGACGACTGGTTCCCGGTGGTGCACGGGCGGGCCCGCGACCTGACCGGGGCCAGGCTCGCCAACGAGCGGCTCTCGCTGTTCATGCCGCTGGACGGGGCCGGAACCCCCGAACCGGTCGACGCGCTGGAGCGGGGGCTCGCCGATCTGTGGACGAGGACCTCCGCGCCGATGGACGCAGGCGCGCGACGCGCGTTCCGGACGGCGGTCGAGGACATGACCGCGAGCTGGCTGTGGGAGCTGGCGAACCAGGTGCAGAACCGCATCCCGGACCCGGTCGACTATGTCGAGATGCGGCGCATGACGTTCGGCTCCGACCTGACGATGAGTCTGTGCCGGCTGGGTCACGGCCGGAAGGTTCCGGAGGAGGTCTACCGCAGCGGTCCGCTGCGCTCGCTGGAGAACGCGGCGGCGGACTACGCGTGCCTGCTGAACGACCTGTTCTCGTACCAGAAGGAGATCGAGTACGAGGGCGAGGTGCACAACGGCGTCCTGGTCGTGCAGAACTTCTTCGGGGTGGACTATCCGACCGGGGTGCGGATCGTGCATGACCTGATGGAGTCGCGGCTGCGCCAGTTCCTGCATGTCGCGGAGCGGGAACTCCCGGTGTTGTACGACGACTTCGGGCTGGACGCCGAGGCGAGGGAGATCCTGGCCGGATACGTGCTCGAGCTCAAGCACTGGATCGCGGGCATCCTGATCTGGCACCGGGGCTGTCGGCGCTACCGGGAGCAGGACCTGCGGCGGGGCACCGGCACCCCGTGCCTGCTGAGCGGGCCCACGGGGATCGGTGTGTCGGCGGCGCGGGTGACGGCGCTGTTCGCTCCGCTCGCGGGCGGCCGCGTCTAGGGCGAGTTTCGAAAGTCCCGTCTGGCCTGCGACGCCTGGCGTCGTGGGCGAGTTGCCCGGGCATCTTCCGCGGCTGCGCGACACGAGGCGCGCGGCTGCGGAAGGGACGTTTCAGCCCTGCTGGAACAGCTCGGCGGGCAGCGGCTTCAGGAGCGTGTACAGGTCGTCGGTGATCGGCCGGTCCCAGCTGGCGATGGTGACGAGCACGCCGTCGCTGCGGTCGAACTGGACGCAGGAGATACGGCTCTCGGAGAGCTTGATCCGGCGGACGATGAGCAGGTTGTCGCCCTGCATCACCGGCATGTCCTCGGTGCCGGTGACCTCGACCGGTTCGTCGTTCTCCAGCGCGAGCAGCAGCTGTGCGACCTCGAACGGGACCTGGCCCTCCTCGGTCTCGCGCGCGGGCGAGCCCTCCGGGAGGTTGCCGATGATCATCGCGGGGCCCCGGCCGCCGAACAGGTCGTAGCGCAGGAAGACGCCCTGGCAGCTCCCGTCCGGGGCGGGCAGCAGACCCGCGCCGAGGTTTCCGGGCCAGTCACCCGGGTCCATGGCCAGGACGTCGAAGTCGGGGCCCGCGGGTGTGGCGGCGCTGCGGCGGCGGAGGAAGGACATGCGGACATGGTACGTGTCCGGGCTCACGTCGCGGCGCCGGGGCCGCGCGGGGCGGGACGTTCGACCGGGTCCGACCCGGCCCCGGAGGCTCCGGCGTTCCAGTGGTGGGCGTACCCGTCGGCGTGGAGGTGGCCGGGCGAGGGGGCGTGCGACGCGGCCCGACTGACGCTGACCAGGCGGGCGTAGTCCTGGGCGACGCCCCGCAACAGAGCGTGCACGGCCTCCTCGACGTCCTCGTCGGTGGTGGAGCCGTGGCCGAACAGGGCGCGGTAGTGGACCAGGGAGGCCAACAGGTCCAGGACCAGTTCACGGTCGACGTGTTCGCGCAGGTCACCGCGCGCGATGGCCGCGTCGAGGACCTGTGCCACCGCCTCGCGCGGCGGGTCGAACAGGGTGCGCATGAACGCCTCGTTCAGTTCCTCGTCGCCGCCGCAGTCGGCGCGCAGCGCGGCCAGGGCATCGGGCGGCATGCGCCGGAAGACGGTCAGTTGCAGCTTGATCGCGTCGCAGAGGTCGCAGATCGTGCACCCGGTGTCCGGTGGCCGCAGATCACCGAGCTGGGCACCGAGCGCGTCCAGCACCAGCGCGGGGAGGTTCGGCCAGCGCCGGTAGACGGCGGCCTTGTTGGTCCCGGCTCGGCGCGCGATCGCCTCGATCGCGAGTCCCCCGTATCCGGCCTCGGCCAGCAGGGCCAGGGCCGCCGTCCGGACCGCTTGATCGATGCCCAGGTCCCGTGGGCGTCCCGCCCGCTGCTTGCCGTCCCGCATCCGGCCAGGCTAACAATTAGATACGGTACGGTGCGTAATGAAATTGCCGAAGCAGCAATGCGGTGAGGGCGGAAGAGGCCATGACCACGGAAGAAGCGACGGGCACCGGGGCCGCGGCGGCCACCCCGGGATGGCTGGACCTGTTGGGCCGCCGGCACGGAGCGGTCGCCGCTGCCCTCGCCGGCGGGGTCGCCCTGCACGCGGTCAACGTCTACCTGGCCACCACGGTGCTGCCGTCGGTCATCGAGGACATCGGCGGCGCCCGGCTGTACGCGTGGGCGACGACCGTCTTCGTGGTGGCCTCGGTCCTGGGGTCCGTCCTGGCCGCCGCGGTGCTCGCCCGGACCGGTCCGCGCGCGGCGTACCGGTGGTCGGCGGCGGCGCTGCTCGTGGGGACCGTCGTGTGCGCGCTGGCGCCGAACATGGTCGTGCTGCTCGTCGGCCGGGCGGTCCAGGGGCTCGGCGGCGGTCTGCTGTTCGCCCTGTGCTACTCGGTCGTGCGGATCGTCTTCGAGGAGGCCCTGTGGCCCCGGGCCATGGCCCTGGTCTCGGCGATGTGGGGCGTCGCGACACTGGTCGGCCCGGCCCTGGGCGGCGCGTGGGCGCAGGCTCATGTGTGGCGGGGCGCCTTCTGGACGCTCGTGCCGCTGCTCGCACTGTGCGCGGGGCTGGGTGCGCGCCGGCTGCCGGGGCGCAGCGGGGAGCCGGGCTCCGTGCGTCTGCCGTGGGGCGCGGTGGGCCTGCTCTCGGCGGCGGTGCTGGTGGTCTCGGCCGCGAGCGTGGCGGAGTCGTTGTCCGTCAACGCCGTGGGGGTGCTGGTCGCGGTGGTACTGCTGTGCGTGTGGGCACGTCATGAACGGGGCGCGGCGGTGCGGGTGCTGCCCCGGGCGGCGTTCGGCCCGGACCGGCGGCTGCGCCTGACCTACGTCACCATGGCCGGTCTGGTCGTCGCGTCCTGCGTGGAGGTGTTCGTGCCGTTCTTCGGACAGCGTCTCCAGGGCCTCGGCCCGCTCGGTGCCGGGTACCTCGGTGCGGCGATGGCGGCGGGCTGGACGCTCGGTTCGGTCGTTCTCAGCGGTGCGACCGCGCGGCGGGCGCTGGTCGTCGCCACCGCACCGGTCTTCAGCCTCGTGGGCCTCGTGGTGCTCGTGGCGGTGGCCCCGGTCCGGTCCTCCGGGGTGGCCGCGGTGTCTTCGGTGGCGGCCGGGCTGGTCCTGTTCGGGTGGGGGGTCGGCGCCGCGTGGCCGCATCTGCTCACCGACGTGCTGCGCCTGTCCGGGGACGGTGACCAGGACGTCGCCGGAGCGTCGACGACCACGGTCCAGCTGACCGCGACCTCGTTCGGCTCGGCGGTCGCCGGAATGGTCGCGAACGCCTCCGGCTTCGCCGATCCGGCCACCACGGCGGACGCCGCGCGCCACTTGTACGCCGTGTTCCTGGTCCCGGCCGCGGTGGCGCTGATCGGCGCGGTCCTGGTGTCGGGCGCCCGTTCCGGGAAGCGGGTCCCGGCCGGGGAGTGACGCGCGCCGTCCGGGACCGGCCCCGAACCGGTCCCGAGCGGCACGCGGTCAGCCGCTGGGGGGTTCGGCTCCGACGAGCCACATGGAGAAGAACTGCGAACCGCCGCCGTAGGCGTGGCCGAGCGCCGTGCGCGCCCCCTCGACCTGGTGCTCGCCCGCCCGGCCGCGGACCTGCAGCGCTGCCTCGGCGAAGCGGATCATGCCGGAGGCGCCGATGGGGTTGGTGGAGAGCACTCCGCCCGAGGCGTTCACCGGGAGGTCGCCGTCGAGTGCGGTGACCCCGGACTCGGTGAGCTTCCAGCCCTCGCCCTCGTCCGCGAAGCCGAGGTTCTCCAGCCACATGGGCTCGTACCAGGAGAACGGCACGTACATCTCGACGACGTCGATCTGCCGTCGCGGGTCGTCGATCCCCGCCTGCCGGTACACGTCGGCGGCGCAGTCCCGGCCCGCGCGCGGCGAGACGAAGTCCTTGCCGGCGAAGAGGGTCGGTTCGCTGCGCATCGCGCCGCCGTGCACCCAGGCGGGCGGGTGCGGCGAGCGCCCGGCCCCGGCGCGGTCGGTGAGGACCATCGCGCAGGCGCCGTCGGAGGACGGGCAGGTCTCCGAGTAGCGGATGGGGTCCCAGAGCATCGGCGCGGACCGGACCTTCTCCAGGGTGATGTCCGGGTCGTGGATGTGGGCGTACGGATTCTTCAGCGCGTTGCGGCGGTCCTTGTACGCGACGAGGGAGCCGACCGTGTCGGGCGCCCCGGTGCGGCGCATGTAGGCCCTCACGTGCGGGGCGAAGAAGCCGCCCGCGCCGGCGAGCAGCGGCTGCTGGAACGGGACCGGGAGCGAGAGCCCCCACATGGCGTTGGACTCGGACTGCTTCTCGAAGGCGAGGGTCAGGACGGTGCGGTGTACCCGTGCGGCGACCAGGTCGGCGGCGACGAGCGCGGTGGAGCCGCCGACGGATCCCGCCGTGTGCACCCGCAGCATCGGTTTGCCGACCGCGCCGAGGGCGTCCGCGAGGTAGAGCTCCGGCATCATCAGGCCCTCGAAGAAGTCGGGGGCCTTGCCGATGACGACGGCGTCGATGTCGGACCAGGTCAGTCCGGCGTCCTCCAGGGCGCGGACGGCGGCCTCGCGGACGAGTCCGGCGATGGAGACGTCCCGGCGGGCGGAGACGTGCTTCGTCTGGCCGATGCCGACGACGGCCACGGGCTCATCGGACATGAGCGCCCTCCCCTTCGAGTACGGCGACCAGGTTCTGCTGCAGGCAGGGGCCGGAGGTGGCATGGGCGAGCGCCCGGTCGGACTCGCCCCGGTGGATGCGGGCCGCGGCCTCGCCGAGCCGGATCAGCCCGGCGGCCATGACGGGGTTGGCGGCGAGCGCGCCGCCGGACGGGTTGACGGTGACGGTGTCGTCGAGCCGCAGCGCCTTGCGCAGGACGACCTCCTGCGAGGTGAACGGGGCGTGAAGCTCGGCGGTGTCGACGGGGCGTTCGAAGACCCCGGCGCGTTCGGCGGCGAGCCTGGTGGACGGGGACCCGGTCAGTTCGCGGACGCCGAGGCCGTGCGCCTCGATGCGGTGGTCGATGCCGCGGATCCAGGCGGGGCGGGGGCACAGCGCCCGCGCGGTGTCGCCGGCGGCGAGGATCACGGCGGCCGCGCCGTCGCCGACGGGCGGGCAGTCGCCGGTGCGCAGCGGCCGTACCACGTAGTCGCCCGCCGGCACCGGGCCGGTGAGCTGGGCGTGGGGGTTGTCCGTGGCGGCGGTGCGGTTGCGGGCACCGATCGCGGCGAGTGCGGCCTCGTCGGTGTCGCCCGCGTCGATCAGGGCCTGGGCCTGGAGTGCGGCGAGTGCGACGGAGTCGGGCCAGAGCGGGCCGACGTAGTAGGGGTCGAGCTGGCGGGTGAGGACGTCGCGCAGGGAACCGGGCGAGGACTTGCCGTAGGAGTAGACGAGTGCGGTGTCGGCCCGGCCGGACCGGAGCTTCACCCATGCCTCGTACAGCGCCCAGGCGCCGTCCATCTCCACGTGGGACTCGGAGACCGGCGGGCAGGCGCCGACTCCGTCGAGCGCCATGGTGAAGGAGAAGGCCCGGCCCGCCAGGTAGTCGCTGGAGCCGGAGCAGATGAAACCGAGGTCGCCGGTGGCGAGCCCGGTCCGGTCGAGGACCCGGTGGAGCACGGGCATCAGCATCTCGACCTCGGAGAGTTCGTCGGTGCGGCGCAGATGGTCGGTCTGCGCGAAGGCGACGATCGCCACGTCTCGCATCTACAACAGCTCCTTGTACGCGTCGTAGTCGGCGTCCGGCTCGCCGGTCGGCCGGTAGTGGTCGGGGTGGCGCGCACCCTGGGTCCAGACCGGTTCGACCCGCAGGCCCATGCGCACCTGGTCGTAGGGGATGCCGCCGATCCGCGCGTGCAGCGCGAGGTCCGCGCCGTCGAGGGCGATGTGCGCGTAGACGTAGGGGACCTCGATGTCGAGGTTCGCCGTATGAGAGGCCTTGATGTTGACGACGCAGTACGTGGTCACGGTGCCGCGCGGGCCGACCTCGACCTGTTCCGCGGTGGCGACGCCGCAGGTGGGACAGGCGCCGCGGGGCGGCACGTAGACCTTCTCGCAGGACGGGCAGCGTTCGCCCATGATGCGTCGCTCGGCGAGCGCCGCGAGGTAGCCGCCGTGGGCGCGGCCGGGGGTGTAGCGGTAGTCGAGGCGGGCGGGGGTGACGATGCCGGTGACGGGGTCGTCGAACTCGCCGCTGTGCGGGGCGGGCCGGCCGGGCTCCCCGTCGTACGGTTCGAAGCAGGCGATGTCGGTGATGGCGCCGGTGCGGTCGGGGGCCCAGCGGATCCGTACCCGCATGCCGGTGCGGACGGCCTCGGGGCCTGGGGCGTCCAGGACGTGCAGGAGGGCGGTGTCGGCGCCGTCGAGGCGCACCAGGACCCAGGCGAAGGGGGTGCCGAGCGGCTGGCGCGGGCTCGGGTGCGGGTTCCAGGCCCAGGTGGTGACCGTCCCGGTGGCGGCGACCTCGGTGAGTTCGCGGAGCTCCCGCGCGGTGACGGGGTCGTACTCGACGGGCGGGACGAGGGTCCTTCCGTCGTCGGTCCGCACGCCGAGGACGGTGCGTTCGCGCAGCCCGGTGAGGAAGGCGCTCTGGACCGGGCCCAGGGAACGGGTGAAGGGGAATTCGACCACCAGGGGTGCGCTGAGGGTTTCGGGCACGGGTGCCTCCTCGGTTCAGGAACGCCGGTAGACGGGCGGGCGCTTCTCGGCGAAGGCGCGTGCGCCTTCCTCGGCGTCGTCGGTGGCGAAGACCGGCCATCCGCGCTTCAGCTCGGCGGCCAGGCCCTCGGTCTCGGTCAGTTCGGCGCACTCGTACACGGACGCCTTGACGGCCTCGACGGCGAGCGGCCCGCAGGCGTTGATCCGCTCGGCGACGACAAGGGCCTCCTCCAGCGCGGTGCCGTCGGGCACGACCCTGCCGACCAGTCCGACGGCGGCGGCCTCCTCGGCGCTGTACGGGCGTCCGGTGAGGAGCATTTCGAGCGCGTGGGTGCGGGCGATCTGGCGCGGCAGCCGCACCGTCGAGCCGCCGATGGGGAAGAGGCCGCGCCGGACCTCGAAGAGGCCGAAGGTGGCACCCGCCCCGGCGATCCGGATGTCGGTGCCCTGGAGGATCTCGGTGCCCCCGGCCACGCAGGGGCCCTCGACGGCGGCGATCACCGGTTTGCGGGGGCGGTGGTGGCGCAGCATCGCCTTCCAGTGCAGATCCGGGTCGGCGGCCATCCGGTCGCGGTACCGTTCGCCCTCCATCCCCTTGCCCGCCAGTGCCTTGAGGTCCATTCCCGCGCAGAAGCAGCCTCCGGCGCCGGTGAGGACGATCGAGCGGACCGTGTCGTCCGCGTCCGCGGCGAGCCAGCCGTCGTACAGCCCGACCAGCATCGACAGCGAGAGGGCGTTCTTCGCCTCGGGCCTGTTCAGGGTGAGCACCGTCGTGGCGCCCTCGCGCCGCACGGTGAGGTGTTCCGTACCACTCATCGTCTGCCTCCCGTCTCACGTCCCGGAACAGGTTGCAGGAGGCGGGGAGTCAGTTCAATAGTTTTCTGACAGGTAGTCAGATTTATTGGGCCGCGCCCTTCCCACTTGTGCGTCCCGGCGCTCTAATGACGCCGTGTCCGTCAGCAGCCGAGGTCAGGAGGAGCGGTGGAGTACAACCTTGCCGACCTGTTCGAGTCGGTCGTCGACGCGGTCCCGGGACGCGAGGCGCTCGTCTACGTCGACCATCCCGGCACGGGCGCGGAGCGCCGGCTGACGTACGCGCAGCTGGACGCCGCCGCCAACCGCGTCGCCCACCACCTGCTGGACGCGGGGATCGCCGCCGGGGAGCACGTGGGGCTGCACCTCTACAACGGGGTCGAATACCTCCAGACGCTGCTGGCCTGCCTCAAGGCCCGCCTCGTTCCGGTCAACGTCAACTACCGTTACGTGGAGGAGGAGCTGGCCTACCTCTACCGTGACGCGGATCTGGCGGCACTGGTCTTCGACGCCGAGTTCGACGGCCGGGTCCGGGCCGCCGCCCCGAAGGCTCCGGCCCTGCGCCATCTGATCCGGGTGGGCGCACCGGCAGAGGCGGTCCGCGGCCCGGACGCGGTGGCGTTCGAGGACGCCGAGGCGGGCGGCAGCCCGGGACGCGGGTTCGCGCCGCGGTCCGCAGACGACCAGTTCATCATCTACACCGGGGGCACCACGGGCATGCCCAAGGGTGTGATGTGGCGTCAGGAGGACCTCTTCTTCTCGGGACTCGGCGGCGGCGCGCCGACCGGCGAACCGGTGAAGTCCCCGGAGGAGCTCGCGCGGCGGGTGGCCGCGGGCGGGGACGGCATCACGTTCTTCCCCACTCCCCCACTGATGCACGGCACGTCGACGCTCACCGCGTTCATCGCCTTCGACTTCGGCCAACGGGTGGTGGTACACCGCAAGTTCGTGCCGCAGGAGGTGCTCCGGACGATCGAGAAGGAGAAGGTCACCAGCGTCTCCCTGGTGGGTGACGCAATGCTGCGACCGCTGATCGACGCACTGAGGGGCCCGCTGAGGGGCACCGACTGTTCGTCGTTGTTCTCCGTCTCCAGTTCGGGCGCGATCATGTCGGACTCGGTGCGCGCGGAGTTCCAGGAACTGGTGCCGACGGCGATGCTGTTGAACAACTTCGGCTCGTCGGAGTCCGGGTTCAACGGCACGGCGACGCCCGACTCGGGTCCGGAGAAGGGGTTCCGTCTCCGGGTCAACTCCCGTACGGCGGTGGTGGATCCGGTGACGTACGAGCCGGTGGCGCCCGGTGAGCCGGGGCGGCTGGCCCAGTGCGGCCATGTGCCGCTCGGCTACTACAACGATCCGCGCAAGACCGCGGAGACGTTCTTCCGGCGGGACGGCCGGCGCTGGGTGCTGCTCGGCGACATGGCGACCGTGGACGAGGACGGCATCGTCACGGTCCTGGGCCGGGGCTCGCAGTGCATCAACACCGGCGGCGAGAAGGTGTACCCGGAGGAGGTCGAGCAGGCGCTGAAGGCGCATCCGGACGTGTACGACGCCCTGGTCGCCGGGGCGCCGGACGAGCGGTGGGGCAATCATGTCGCGGCGGTGGTGCAGTTGCGCGAGGGCGCCCCGGAGCCCTCGCTCGACGACGTCCAGGCGCACTGCCGGGCCCGGCTGGCCGGTTACAAGATCCCCCGGCGGCTGGTGATCGCCCGGCAGATCCAGCGCTCCCCCAGCGGCAAGGCCGACTACCGGTGGGCCCGCGCGGTCGTCGCTTCCCCGCGCGGCGCCGAGGACCGGGACGAGGCAACGGCTCCTGGGGCCTGAGACGACGTACGGGTCCTCGGCGGCCGGGAACCGGGCCGACGCAACGGACCCCGGCGGCCGAGCGCGCTCCGGCGCCGCCCTCGGGCAGGGCCCGGGGGGCCACCGCGCCACCCGGACGGCCCCGGTCCGCCGCACCCGGAAGGCACCCGAACGGCCCCGCGCACCGGCCGGCGGTCCGCCCTGCGCTCCCTCGCCGCACGCGCCGAAGTGCCCGGGCGGCGCCCCGCGCCCTGAGCCATTGCGGCGATACCCGGTACCCGACCGCTCACTCTGTGTGGCAAAGGGGGGAAAACGCCCATAGCTTCGGCACATGAGGAAACGACACTTCAAGGCCCTCGTCCCCGTCGTGGTCGCCTCGGCCGCCGGGCTCGGCGCGGCCGTTCCGTCAGCGTCGACCACCAGCCCGCATGTGGTGCGTCCCGGCCAGTCGATCCAGAAGGCGGTGGACGCCGCCCGGCCGGGCGACACCGTCGTCGTCCAGCCCGGCACGTACCGGGAGTCCGTCCTGATCGACAAGGCCGGGCTGACCCTGCGCGGCTACGGCGAGCGCACCGTCATCCGTCCGGCGGCCGGGAAGGCGCGGGCGACGGACACCTGCGCGAAGGCCGGGAGCGGGATCTGCGTCCTGGGACGGTCCGGCGGGACCGTCGACGGGGTGACCCTCGACTCGCTGACCGTCTCCGGCTTCCAGAAGAACGGCGTCTGGGCCTCCTGGACGGACCGGCTGGCCGTACGGCGCGTGACCGCCGAACGCAACGGCGTCTGGGGCATCGCCCAGGAACGCTCCACGCGCGGCTCGTTCATGGGCAACACCGCGCGCGCCAACGGGGACGCGGGCATCTTCGTCGCCAACACCGTCAGCGAGGAGGGCGGCGCCACCGACACCCGGGGCACCGAACTCCAGGGCAACACGCTGTCGGACAACCGGATCGGCTTCACCGCCCGACGCGTGAGGAACCTGTCGGTCCACGACAACACCTTCACCGCCAACTGCAGCGGTGTGTTCGTGGTCGGCGACGAGGGCAGGCCGCAGGCCGGGGCGATGACGATCCAGTCCAACCGGATCAACGGCAACAACAAGTACTGCGCGAAGACGGAGAGGCTGCCCGCCATCCAGGGCTCCGGCATCGTGCTCACCGGCGCGGCGGACACCCGGGTCCGCTCCAACACGATCAGCGACAACACGGGCGCCACGCCGATGTCCGGCGGCGTCGTGCTGTTCAAGAGCTTCGTGGACACGAAGAACAACAACAACACCATCAGCGGCAACGTCGCGCTCGGCAACAAACCCGCCGACCTCGCCAACGGGGACACCGGCAAGGGCAACACCTTCGTATCCAACGTCTGCTCGAAGTCCACACCGGCCGGGATGTGCTGACCGGCGCACCCCCGCACGAGGAGAAGCGAATCGGCATGACCACTGTGAGTCCCACTCCCGCTCCCACCCCCGCACCGACCACCGCCCACGGCGCCGCCGTCCCCCACCACGGTGCGGCCCCGCACCCCGGCATGCAGCTGCGCGAGATCGTCTTCGGGGCGGCCCGCGCCGCCGCCGTGCGCGCCGCGGCCCGGCTGGGCGTCGCCGACGCGCTCGGCGACACACCCGCCGACGTGCGGGAACTCGCCGCACTCGTGGGAACCGAACCGGCGCCACTGCGCCGGCTGCTGCGCGCCCTGTCCTGCTACGGGATCTTCGCCGAGACCCCGGACGGGTGCTTCGCCCACACGGACATGTCCCGCCTGCTGCGCGAGGACGACCCCCACAGCCTCCGCCACATCTCCCTGTGGTGCACCGAGCCCTGGACCTGGGACGTCTGGCCGCGACTCGACGACGCGGTGCGCACCGGCCGCAGCGTCTTCCAGGACGTGCACGGCAAGGGATTCTTCGACTACCTCCACCAGGACGCCCACGAGTCGGCCCAGGTGTTCAACCGGGCCATGACCACCTCCAGCGTGCAGTCCGCCCTGGACGTGGCCGAACTCCTCGACCTCACCGGGGTGTCCGTGGTCGCCGACATCGGCGGCGGCCAGGGACACGTGCTGGCGAGCCTGCTGGAGAAGCATCCGACGCTGCGCGGCACCCTCATGGATCTGCCGGGCGTGGTGGCGCGGGCGGACGCCCGGCTGCGGGACGAGGGGCCGCTCACCGGGCGGGCCCGCATCGTGGCCGGGGACTGCCGCGAGGCCATCCCGGTCCAGGCCGACCTCTACATCATCAAGAACATCCTGGAATGGGACGACGACAGCACGCGCCGCACCCTGCGCAACGTCATCCGCGCGGCCCGTCCGGGCGCCCGCGTCGTCGTCATCGAGAACCTCGTCGACGACACCCCCTCCATGCGGTTCACCACCGCGATGGACCTGCTGCTGCTCCTCAACGTCGGCGGAGCGAAGCACACCAGGGAGAGCCTGGTCGGCCGGATCTCGGACGCCGGTCTGGTGATCGACAAGATCGTGCCGGTCAACCCCTACCTGCATGCCTTCGAATGCGTGGTCCCCGACTGAGTCCCGGACCACGCGAAGTGCCCCGGGTCCGTCCGGACCCGGGGCACTTCGCGTGGCGCGTCCAACGGAACAGCCCCTAGGCGGGGGTGGCCCCGCGCTCCCAGCAGTAGAACTCCTGGGCCATGGCGTCCTTGGGGCTGCGCCAGGTCTCGGGGTCGTACGCGCTCACGTAGGCGCCGAGCCGCTCGCTGACGGCCCGGAACTCCGGGTGCTGCGTCACCTTGGCGATCTCGGGGCCCGGCGGGCGTTCCGATTCGATGAGGTGCAGATAGACGTCGCCGAACTGGAACAGCTTGCGCCGGGTGACACCGACGAGGTGCGGCAGTTCGGTGCTGTCGGAGGCGGCGAAGACCCGGGCGATGTCGGGCGCCGAACCCGGAGCCATCCGGGCGACGATCAGGGCGTGGTGCATCGTTGCGTGCCTTTCTCGGTCCCGGCCCGGCACTCGGTCGCGACCGGGTGCCGGGCCGTGGGAGGGGTACGGGGGTCAGCCGGCCGACATCGAGGCGGTGCGGCGCTCCCGGGCACGCTGTTCGATCTTGTCCCGGATGAGCCCCATCTGGACCTTGGAGTTGCGGTTGATGTTGTCGGTCATCCACGCGTCGTCGACGGGTGCGTCGGGCCGCATCGCGAAGTCCTGGGTCCAGTGCATCCTGGTGCCCCCGGGAACCTCGGAGTACTCCCAGCGGATGTCCATGTGCTGGAAGGGGCCCGGCTCGACACGGCGCGCGCGGACCGTGCGAGCGGCGCGGTCGACGGTCCGCTCGGAGACCCAGCTCCAGATCTTGTCGTTCTCGTCGGGATGCATGGTCAGGCGGAACCTCGTCCGGTCGCCGTCCCGTTCGATGATCTCGACGGCGGCGTACTCGCTGAACAGGCTCGGCCAGTTCTCCAGGTCGTTCGTCACGTCCCAGACCAGGTCCAGGGGGGCGGCGATGGTGATCTCGTTCTCGGTGTGTCCGGACACGTCAGGCTCCTTGCATGAGGCTGTTGTTGACGAGGTCGAGGAATTCACGGGGGGTCTTGCAGCGGTCGGCGTCGGTCGGCAACGCCCGTCCGTGCCGGTTCTCCAGCACGCCCACGATGCCGAGCAGGCCCAACGAGTCGAGGCCGAACTCGTCGAAGGCGGCCTGGGGACTCTGTTCCATCTCGCGCGGGTCCACGGTGAGCCCGGCGCCCTTCTTCATCAGCGCGGCGAGTTCCGTGTAGGTCAGTCGGTCGGTCATGAGACTTCTCCTTCTCACGATGGGGTGTCGGTGGAGCGCCGCAGCACCATGGCCGCGTTCGAGCCCATGAGCCCGCGGCTGAGCACCAGCGCCGTGCGCAGTTCGGCGGGGCGGGCACTGCCGGTGACGACATCGAGGTCGTGACACACCTCGTAGACGTTCGGCGTGGGCGGTATCAGGGCGTTCTCCATGGCGAGCACGGCGGCGGCCGCGTCCAGCACCGGTGCCCCGCAGTAGGCGCGCCCGAACCCGGACTTGGGGGCCGTCACCGGTACCTGGCGGCCGTGCGCGCCGAGCGCGTCGGCGATCGCCAGCGCCTCGGCGCGGTCGGCGGCCGGCACGCCGAGGGCGTCCGCGAAGACGACGTCGATCTCGTCCGGTGCGCAGCCGGCCTCCCGCAGCGCGCCGATGATCGCCTGGGCGAGGCCCTCCCGGGACTCCTCCCAGCGGCCCGCCCCGGTGAACGTGGCGGCGTGCCCGGCGAGTTCGGCCCGGATCCGGGCTCCGCGCCGGCGTGCCGACTGCTCCTCCTCGACCACCAGCATGGCGCCGCCCTCGGCCGGCACGAAGCCGCAGGCGTCCGAGGTGAACGGCAGGTAGGCGCGGGAGGGTTCGTCGCGGGTGCTCAGGTCGTCGTACCCGAGCTGGCAGACCACCGAGTAGGGCGCCAGTGGTGCCTCGGCCGCCCCCACCACCACCGCCTCGGCGCCACCGCGGACCGAGCGGGCGGCGTGGGCCAGCGCGTCCAGTCCGCCCGCCTCGTCGCTGGCCACGACGCCGCACGGGCCCTTGAACCCACCGCGGATGGAGATCTGACCGGTGCTGGCGGCGTAGAACCAGGCGATGGACTGGTACGGGCCCACGTAGGTGGATCCCTGCCCCCACAGCCGTTGGAGTTCGCGCTGCCCGAACTCGCCGCCGCCGGACCCGGCGGCGGTCACCACACCGACGTCGAACGGTGAGTCCTCGTAGTCGGCGCGGCCCAGCCGGGCGTCGTCGAGGGCGATGTCCGCGGCGGCCATCGCGAAGTGCGTGAACCGGTCGGTCTGGACGACGAAGCGTTCCTCGATCAGCTCGGCCGCCTCGAAGTCCCGCACCTCGCCCGCGACCCGCAGCGCAAGGTGCTCGCACCCCTCGCGGGAGACCCGGTCGAGGACGCTGATGCCCTCCTGCGCCCGCTTCCAGAACGCTTCGGTACCGGTTCCACCGGGGGCGACGACACCGACGCCGGTGACGACGGTCCGCCGGGCTCTGCGGCTTCTCATGGTGTCCTCCCACCTGTCCGGGTCAGGGCCACCGCGGACTGGAATCCGCCGAAGCCGCTGCCGACCGAGAGGACACTGCGCAGCTTCAGCGGACGTGCGGTCCGCGGTACGTAGTCGAGATCGCATTCCGGGTCCGGGCTCTCGTAGTTCGCCGTCGGCGGCACCGTCTGGTGGACCAGGGCCAGCACGCAGGCGGCGATCTCTATGGCCCCGATCGCCCCCAGCGAGTGGCCGACCATGGATTTGATCGAACTCATCGGCACGTCGTAGGCGTGCGCGCCCAGGGCCCGCTTCACGGCCGCCGTCTCGTGCCGGTCGTTCTGCTTGGTGCCCGAGCCGTGCGCGTTGACGTAGTCGATCTGCGAACCGTCCAGCCGGGCGTGGGCGAGTGCGCGGTCGATCGCCTCGGCCATCTCCAGTCCCTCGGCCGTCAGCCCGGTCATGTGGTACGCGTTGCCGAAGGTGGCGTACCCCGCGATCTCGCAGTACACGGTCGCGCCGCGGGCGCGGGCGTGCTCCAGCTCCTCCAGGACCAGCACCGCCCCGCCCTCGCCCATGACGAAACCGTCACGGCGGGCGTCGAAGGGCCGGGAGGCGTGCTCCGGGTCGTCGTTGTTGGGCGAGGTGGCCTTGATCGCGTCGAAGCACGCCACCGTGATGGGGGTGATCGGCGAGTCGGACGCCCCGGCGACGCAGACGTCCACGCTTCCTTCCTCGATGGACTGGAAGGCGTACCCGATCGCGTCGAGTCCGGAGGTGCAGCCCGTGGACACGGTCTGCACCGGGCCGTGGGCGCCGATCTGTTCGGCCACCGCCGAGGCGAGCGTACTGGGCGAGAAGGCCCGTTCCAGGTGCGGCCCGGCCGGCCGGGGGTCGACGTCCCAGCGGGCACCGCCGCCGCTGACGGCGACGTAGTCGTGCTCCAGTCGGGTGGTGCCGCCGACCGCGGTGCCGAGCGACACCCCCGTCCGCCAGGGGTCCACCTTCCCGAGGTCGAGGCCGGCGTCGTCGAGGGCCTCCCTGGCGCCCACCATGGCGAACTGGACGTAGCGGTCCGAACGGGCGATCTCGTCGGCGTCCAGGCCGTGTGCCGCCGGGTCGAAGTCGCACTCGGCGGCGATGCGGGAGCGGAATCCGGTGGGGTCGAAGAGCGTGATGCCCCTGGTGGCGGTACGTCCGTTCGCGAGGAGGTCCCAGAAGGCCGGTACGCCGATGCCGCCGGGGGCGACGACACCGACGCCGGTAACCGCCACGCGTCGGGTCATGAGGGAGCCTCCGTCCGCTCCGGCGGTGCGACGCGGTCGTCGGATCCGGTGTGTTCGGTGTCGACGTGGCCGAGTTCGGGGCGCGGCGCGAGCGGGCCGAGGTGGAAGACCATGCGCGCCTCGACGTCCCCCACGTTCCGGAACCGGTGGCGCACATGGGGAGGGATCAGCAGTCCCTGGTCGGGCCGCAGCTTGTAGGGCTCGTCGTCCAGGTCCACCTCCAGGAGGCCGTCGACGACGTACACGAACTCCTCGGAGTACGGGTGGTAGTGCTCGCCGATGCGGTCGCCGGGCTGGACGATGGCCAGCCCCATGAAGCCGCTGGTGGCTCCCACGGCGGTCGGCGTGAGCATGGCGCGAAGGTCTCCTCCGCGCCTGCGATTGGGCTGCGTCTCGCTGAGGTCCACGATGCGTGGCCGGTACGTGGTCATGACTGCTTTCCTCCTGGCACATTGCGCGTTGTGTTGACGGGTTGAGCGAGAACCCCCCGGAGTGCGGACGCGCGGTTCAGGACTCCGTGGCGCGCCGGTCGGTGATCAGGGACATCTCGGACCCCGCGAGGAAGTCCGCGATCTCCCGGTCGTCGGTGGGCACGGTGTTCGTGGCGCCGTCGAGGAGGCGTCCGAGCCTGGCCACCTTGCCGGGGCCGTCGATGCCGACGGCCTGGGCGGGCTGCGCGTCGAGGGGTTCGACCGCTTCGAGGAGGCGGACGACGACGTCGTCGCGCTGGAAGATGGTGCTGCTGTCGATGATGCTCGCCGGGTCGTCGGCCGCTTCCTCGTCGTGGCCGGCGAGCAGCCGGGCGAGTGCCATGCCGCAGCCCGGCCTGGCCTGGTAGAAGAGTGCGTGCCGACGGACGTCGGCGGCGGCGTGGCGGCCCGCGGTCACGTGGTGGACGGTGGGGAGCGCCGCCCGGGTGAAGAACATGCGGGCGGAGTCCGGGTCGCTGAGGTCCCGGTCCTGTTCCAGGTACGGGTTGATGGCCTCCTCGACGGCCCGGACCTCGGGCTGGCGGGCGACGTGCCGCAGGGCCGCGAGGAGGTCGCCCTCGACCTCGATGGCCCGTACGACGCGGTTGCCGTGCATGAAGAGCGAGGTGCGGCGCAGTCGGGTGTCCTGGTCGACACGCGCGTTCGGGGACTCGTAATCGGCGAGGATCTTGGCCACGATGCCCTCGGTGCCGGGCTGGACGGTGAACGTGAGCGCGTGGCGCACCACCCCGTCGCCCAGACGGGGCGACGCCTGGAGCTTGCCCTTGGCCGTCTCGGGCGCGAGCTCGAACGCCTTCCCGGTCTCCCGCAGGACGCTGAAGCGAAGCGAACGGGTGTCGCGCACGCAGTTGTGCAGCGGCTGGACCGTCTCCACGTGCTCCTCGCTGTTCACCCAGGCGAGGAACGGCGGGGCGCTCTCCCATTCGCTGGTGATCAGCCACTGCGAGGGGTTCTCGATGGACTGGCACAGCTGGTCGCTGATGTGTCCGGGGACGGACGCCACCTGGTTGCGCAGGTGTTCGTACGCCTCCAGGAACTGCTGCTGGGCCCCGTCGTAGAGGTCGAGCAGCAGCACGACACGCAGTCGGGAACCGTCGAAGGCGGACTGGGAGATCCGTTCCGAGAGGGTGCTGGTCATGTGTGTCTCCTTCGAGACGGCGTCGTGGGCAGCCCGGAGGCATGCCGTCAACCGTCGGTTGGCGAGTGGGTTCGGAGCGGGGACTCTCCCTGCGGATGCGGGTGGTCCGCCCCCGTGACAGCGGGCATCGTCTCCGTGACCGATCGTGAAACGCTGGTCCGGGTGGCGCGAGATTTATGAACCGTTCAGGTGAGCGGCCGTCCGAACCGCTCCGACAAGGGCATGGAACAAGGGACCGAACAGCGTCCGAGCTGGAGCAACTGATGAACGAGAACGTCGACATTCGCGTACCGGTCCTCATCGTGGGCGGCTCCCTGGTGGGCCTGTCCGCCTCACTCTTCCTCGGCCGGCTCGGCATCGAGCATCTGCTGGTCGAGAAGCACCGCGCCACCTCGACGCATCCGCGCGGCCGCGGCAACAACGTGCGCACGATGGAGGTGTTCCGCACCGCCGGCACCGAGCCGGCCATCCGCGAGGCGGCGTCGGTGCTCGCCGGCAACCACGGCATCCTGCAGGCGGGGTCGCTCACCGGGGACGACCAGAGGTGGTTGTTCAAGGAGATCGACCCGGGTGGCGGGCTCGCCCGTTTCAGTCCGGCCGGCTGGTGCCTGTGCAGTCAGAACGACCTGGAGCCCGTGCTGCTGGAGCAGGCGCTCGGTCAGGGCGGCGATCTGCGGTTCTCGACCGAGCTGCAGAGCTTCGAGCAGGACGCGTCGGGAGTGGACGCGGCCCTCAAGAGCCGGGAGACCGGTGAGCACATCAGCGTGCGCGCGGACTATCTCATCGCCGCCGACGGGGCGCGCAGCCCCATCCGTGAGCAGCTGCGGATCGGCCGGACGGGGCCGGGCGACCTGTTCCACAACGTCAGCATCACGTTCCGTTCGCGGCGGCTCGCCGAAGTGCTGGGCGACCGCCGCTTCATCGTCTGCTATCTGACCAACCCCGCCGCGGACGGTGCGCTGCTGCCCGTGGACAACGAGAAGGACTGGGTGTTCCACGCCCCGTGGCAGCCCCGGCTCGGCGAGATGCTGGAGGACTTCACCGACGAGCGGTGCGCCGCGCACATCCGCACCGCGGTCGGGGCGCCGGACCTCGACATCGAGATCACCGGCAGGGCGCCGTGGCACGCGGCGGAACGCGTCGCGGAGCGGTACGGCTCCGGCAGGGTGTTCCTCGCCGGGGACTCGGCCCACGAGATGTCCCCCACCGGGGCGTTCGGTTCCAACACCGGCATCCAGGACGCGCACAACCTGGCCTGGAAGCTCGCCGCCGTGCTGCGGGGCGAGGCGGGTCCGGGTCTGCTGGAGACCTACGAGGCGGAACGGCTGCCGGTGGCGCGGGCGACGAGCGCGCGGGCCTCGGCGCGCTCCAGCGAGCACAGCCACCCGGGCTACACCGCGGCCCCGGGAGTGGGCGGTGGGAGGCAGGGCGGGATGCTCTCCGTGGCCCTGGGCTACCGCTACCTGCGGGGCGCCGTGCTGGGCGCCGACCCGGATCAGCCGGTGGTGCCGGAGAAGATGCAGCTGGACGGCAGGCCCGGCAGCCGCGCGCCGCACCTGTGGGTGCGTCAGGCCGACGGCCGCAAGTCGACCCTGGACCTGTACGAGAGCACCTTCGTGCTGCTCACCGACGCCACGGACGTGGCGTGGCGGCGGGCAGCCGAGCGGGTCGCCGCCCGGCTGTCGGTACGGCTGCGGGTGTACGGCGTGGGCCCCGGCGCCGACCTGGAGCCGGAGGGCGGGGCCGACTGGGCGCAGGCCCACGGCACGACGTCCGAGGGCGCCGTGCTGGTGCGTCCCGACGGTTTCGTCGCCTGGCGGTCGACAGGCTCCGTCGACGACGCCGAGGCCACCCTCCACGACGTCCTGACCTCACTGCTGCACCGGTCCTGACCTGCCCGTCGCGCTCCTGTCCGGCACGGCCGGTGCGGGCTCGCGGCGGACGGGCGGGGCGGAAACGAGGGGCGACGCGAATGATCCGCGTCGCCCCTCTTGCCATGGGGCGGAACATCCTGAATTACTGCTCCAGAAAGATCGACCGAATGATCGGTCGCCTGCTCGGGAGAGGGAGATCCGGATGACGTCTCTGCTGGACTCGGCGGAACGACTGGGCCGGGACGAGCTGGAGGCACTCCAGCTGGAGCGGCTGCGGGCCACGCTGCGTCACGCGTACGAGAACGTCGGCCACTACCGGGCCGCGTTCGACGCGGCCGGGCTGCGGCCGGACGACTGCCGCACGCTCGCCGATCTCGGCCGCTTCCCCTTCACGACCAAGGCGGACCTGCGGGACAACTACCCCTTCGGCATGTTCGCGGTCCCCGAGGAGCGGGTGCGCAGGATCCACGCGTCGAGCGGGACGACGGGCCGTCCGACCGTCGTCGGCTACACCGAGCGGGACCTGGACACCTGGGCGGACATGGTCGCCCGCTCGATCCGGGCCGCGGGCGGGCGCCCCGGGCACAAGGTCCATGTGGCGTACGGATACGGGCTGTTCACCGGCGGTCTGGGGGCGCACTACGGAGCGGAACGGCTCGGCTGTACGGTCGTCCCCGCCTCCGGCGGCATGACGGCACGTCAGGTGCAGCTGATCCAGGACTTCCGGCCCGACATCATCATGGTGACGCCGTCGTACATGCTGACGCTGCTCGACGAGTTCGAGCGGCAGGGTGTGGATCCGCGCGCGACCTCCCTGAAGGTGGGAATCTTCGGCGCCGAACCGTGGACGGAGGGGATGCGGCGCGAGATCGAGGAGCGGTTCGCGATCGACGCGGTCGACATCTACGGACTCTCGGAGGTCATGGGCCCCGGTGTGGCGCAGGAGTGCGTGGAGACCAAGGACGGGCTGCACATCTGGGAGGACCACTTCTATCCGGAGATCGTCGACCCGTTCACCGGGGAGGTCCTGCCGGACGGTGAGGAGGGCGAGCTGGTCTTCACCTCGCTCACCAAGGAGGCCATGCCGGTGATCCGTTACCGGACGAGGGACCTGACCCGGCTGCTGCCCGGCACGGCGCGGGTGTTCCGGCGTATGGAGAAGGTGACCGGACGCAGCGACGACCTGGTGATCCTGCGCGGCGTGAACCTCTTCCCGACCCAGGTCGAGGAGATCGTGCTGCGGACACCGGGCGTCGCGCCGCACTTCCAGCTGCGGCTGACCCGCGAGGGCCGCCTCGACTCCCTGACCGTACGGGCGGAGGCCCGGGCCGGGACCACCCCCGAGCAACGGAGAGCCGCCGAGGAGTCGATCGCGACCGCGGTCAAGGACGGGATCGGGGTCTCGGTGGGGGTCGAGATCGTGGATCCCGAGACGCTGGAGCGGTCGGTGGGCAAGTTCCGGCGGATCGTGGACGAACGCGGCGGGCGGTAGCGGGTCGGCGGGTACGGCGCGGCCCCGCCCGCGCCGTACCCGCCGAGGGCCCGTACCGGGCTGTCAGGCGAACCGGTCGCGCAGCTCCCGCTTCAGGATCTTCCCGCTGGCGTTGCGCGGCAGTTCGTCCACGAAGAGGACCTTCTTGGGAGCCTTGAAGTGGGCGAGCCGTTCGCGGGCGTGGTCGATGAGCTCGGCCTCCGTCGCCTCGCCGCGCAGGACGACCACGGCCGTCACCGCCTCGATCCAGCGCTCGTCGGGCAGTCCGACGACGGCGGCCTCGGCGACGGCGGGATGGGTGTAGAGCGCGTCCTCGACCTGGCGGGAGGCGACGAGGACACCGCCCGAGTTGATGACGTCCTTGACCCGGTCGACGACCGTGAAGAAGCCGTCCGCGTCGCGCACGGCGAGGTCGCCGGAGTGGAACCAGCCGTCGCGGAACGCCGCCGCGCTCTCCTCGGGCTTGTCCCAGTAGCCCTCGCACAACTGCGGTGAGCGGTAGACGACTTCGCCGGGCGTGCCGTCGGGCACCTCCTTGCCGTCCTCGTCGACGACCCGGGCCTCGACGAACAGCACGGGCCGGCCGCAGGAGTCCATCCGGCCCTCGTGCTCGTCCGGTCCCAGGACCATGGCGAGCGGCCCGATCTCGCTCTGCCCGAAGCAGTTGTGGAACGCGAGGCCGGGCAGTCGCTCGCGGAGCCGTTCCAGCACGGGTACCGGCATGATCGACGCGCCGTAGTAGGCCTTGCGCAGGCCGCCGAGGTCGCGGGTGGTGAATCCGGGGTGCTGGGAGATGCCGATCCAGACCGTCGGCGGGGCGAAGAGGCTGTCCGCCCGGCCGGCCTCGACGAGGTCGAAGATCCGGTTCACGTCGGGGGCGTCGAGGATGATGTTGTGTGCGCCGACGGCGAGGCCGGGCAGCAGGAAGACGTGCATCTGCGCGGAGTGGTAGAGCGGCAGCGAGTGGACGGGCCGGTCGGTGGCGCGCAGGTCGAGCGCCGTGATGGCGCTGACGTACTCGTGGACGAGGGCGCCGTGGGTCAGCATGGCGCCCTTGGGCAGCGCGGTGGTGCCCGAGGTGTAGAGGAGCTGGACCAGGTCCCCCGCATCCGGTTCGCACTCCGGGACGAAGGCGCGCGGGGTGACCAGGGCGTCGAGGAGGGATCCCGGGGCGTCGCGCAGCGCGCGGACGGCGAACGCCTCCGGGACTCGGTCGGCGAGGCCCGGGTCGGTGAGGACGAGGGTGCTGCCGGACTGTTCCAGGATGTACGCGAGGTCGTCGCCCGTGAGGTTCTGGTTGACGGGTACGTGGACCAGGCCCGCGCGGGCGCAGGCGAGGAAGGCGATCAGGTACGCGTCGGAGTTGTGCGCGTAGCAGGCGACCCGGTCACCCGGGCTCAGTCGGTGCTCTTCGGTGAGCACCGCCGCGGCCGTGTTCACGGCGGAGTCGAGTTCCGCATAGGTCCAGGTCCGCTCCGCGTACCCGAGGGCGGTGTGCCCGGGGGTCCGGCGGGCGCTGCGGGCCACGACACCGTCGACTGTGCTGCTCCGTACACCTGTCATGGCGTGATCCTGTGCGGCCGGATCCCTGTGGTCAAGGGGTGCGACGACGCAAGAGGAGGTCACGGGGCGCGGGCAGGGGTCCGCTCACGTACCGGCGGCCCGGGTGCGGGCGTCGAGGATCACGGACGAGGCGGCGGTGTACGGCGGAAGCGCGGGCAGCGCCCCGACGGCGGCGACGGCGACGGCCACCGCCAGGATCAGCGCGCCGGTCACGACCCGTTTTCCCGGCTGCCGCACGCACCCGGAACGGTTTCAGGGGACCAGGGCCATCACGGTCGCCATGACCGCGGCGACCACCGTGCCCATGCCGATGATCACGGCCCTGGTGTGGAGCATGAACAACGACGGGGCGCGGATCGTCGCGGCCTGCGGGTCCTGGGCGCTGTAATACACCGTCACGACGTCGCCCACGGCCACTTCGGTGCGTTCCCGGCGCTCCTCGAAGGTGACGGTCCGTCCGTCGGAGGTGCGGAACTCCAGGGTCGGGTGGGTGCGGACCATCGGCACTCCTTCCGGGTCCGTTCCCTCCTCGGTGCGCACCCTCGTGCACCGCGCGTCGGACGTGAGACCAGCCGCCCACGCGGCCCGCAGCCGCGGTCCCTGGAGCTGCCGGTCCAGCAGAGTGCCCATGACGGTGGCCGCTGACACGGAAACGATGAAATACACGGCGGCTATGACCACAGCTCCCCCGGAACGCTGTCGGGTCCGTGGGGCATGGCATGCCCGACGCCCGAACCCCTCGTACGGATGCCATGATCCCGTGTGCGGCATCCGGTCGGCAAGGGGGACGACCGCCCCGCCCGCTTGGCTCGGCGCCCTCCCGGCGGACGGTCATGCGCCACCCGTACGCCCCTGCCAGTAGGGGGCGCGCAGCCGCCGCTTGTACAGCTTGCCGTTGGGGTCGCGGGGCATCGCCTCGATGAAGTCGATGCTCCGGGGGACTTTGTACCCGGCGAGGCGCTGCTCGCAGTGGCGCAGGATCCCGGCCGCGAGCGCGTCGCCGGGCTCGTGTCCCGGTGCCGGTTCGACGACGGCCTTGACCGCCTCGCCCCAGTCGGGGTGGGGAATGCCGAAGACGGCCGCGTCCGCGACGGCGGGGTGCGCGAGGAGAGCGCCCTCGATCTCCGCGGGGTAGATGTTGACCCCGCCGGAGATGATCATGTCGATCTTGCGGTCGCGGAGGAAGAGGTAGCCCTCCTCGTCGAGGATGCCGAGGTCGCCGACGGTGAAGAAGTCGCCGACGCGGTTCTCCTCCGTCTTCGCCTCGTCCTTGTGGTAGTGGAAGCCGCCGGTGTTCATCCTCATGTAGACGGTGCCCGGTTCGCCGGGCGGCAGGCGGTTGCCGTCGTCGTCGAGGACGGCGAGTTCGCTGATCGGCCAGGCCCTGCCGACGGTGCCGGGCTTCTTCAGCCAGTCCTCGGCGGTCGCGAAGGCTCCCCCGCCCTCGCTGGCCGCGTAGTACTCCTCGACGCACCTCCCCCACCACTCGATCATGGCCCGCTTGACGTGGTCCGGGCACGGCGCGGCACCGTGGACGGCATGGCGCATGGAGGTGACGTCGTGGCGCCCCTTCACCTCGTCGGGGAGGGCGAGGAGGCGGTGGAACTGGGTCGGGACCATGTGGGTGTGGGTGCATCGGTGGGTGTCGATCAGCCGCAGCATCTCCTCGGGCGCCCACTTGTCCATCAGGACGAGCCGGTGCCCGATGTGGAGGGACGCGGCGGCGAACTGGAGGACGGCCGTGTGGTAGAGCGGCGAGCACACCAGATGGACGTTGTCGTCGAAGGGCCGGATGCCGAAGATTCCGAGGAAGCCGCCGAGATGGCTCTCCTCGGGCGGCTTGCCGGGGAGGGGGCGGCGGATGCCGCGGGGCCGGCCGGTGGTGCCGGAGGTGTAGTTCATGACCCAGCCGAGGGTGCGGTCCTCGGGTGGCGTGCCGGGCTGCCCGTCGAGCAGTTCCCCGTACGGGCGGAAGCCGTCGACCGCGCCCACGGCGTAGCGGCGGTCGGCCGGGAGACCCGCCTCGTCGGCGGCGGCGATCGCGGCGGGGGCGAAGCGTTCGTGGGCGATCAGGACCTTGGCGCCGGAGTCGGAGACGATCCAGGCGATCTCGGGTCCGACGAAGTGGTGGTTGACGGGGACGAGGTAGAGGCCCGCCTGGGTGGCGGCGAGGTAGGCGGTGAAGAACTCGACGCCGTTGGGCAGGACGACCGCGAAGGCGTCGCCGCGCCGCAACCCGGCCGCGCGCAGTCCGTGGACCAGGCGGTTGGCCGCGGCGTGCAGCCGTCCGGCCGTCCAGTCCTCGCCGTCGGGGGCGGTCAGGACCGTGCGGCCCGGGTCGGCCGCGGCCTGGGCCCAGAAGCCGTTGGGCGGGGGGTTCATGAGGCACTCCGTCCGGCGATGCGGTTGATCCGGTCGACGGCGCGTTCGAAACCGCGGGTCAGGTCGTCGAAGACGGCACGCACGCTGCGTTCGCTGGTCATCCTGCCCACGATCTGTCCGACGGGGGTCCCGAGCAGCGCGCCGGTCTCGTACTTCTGGATGCGGGAGAGCGCCTCGGCGACCAGCAGCCCCTGGAGCGGCATGGGCAGGGCTCCGGGGCCCGACGGGTCGTCCCAGGCGTCGGTCCACTCGGTGCGGAGCTGGCGGGCGGGTTTGCCGGTGAGCGCGCGGGAGCGGACGGTGTCGCCGGAGCCCGCGGCGAGGAGCTTGCGGGTCAGGGCCGGGGAGTGGAGGTCGGCCTCCTCGGTGGTCAGCCAGATCGAGCCGAGCCAGACGCCCTGGGCGCCGAGGGCGAGTCCGGCGGCGATCTGCTCGCCGCTGCCGATGCCGCCCGCGGCGAGGACCGGGAGCGGGCCCACGGCGTCGACCACGTCCGGGACCAGGACCATGGAGGCGATCTCGCCGGTGTGGCCGCCGGCCTCGTAGCCCTGGGCGACGACGATGTCGATGCCCGCGTCCGCGTGGTGGCGGGCGTGCCGGGCGCTTCCGGCGAGAGCGGCGACGAGGACGCCTTGGTCGTGGGCGCGCCGGATCACGTCGGCGGGCGGTGAGCCGAGGGCGTTGGCGAGCAGCCTGATGGGGTAGTCGAAGGCGACGTCGAGCTGGGTGCGGGCGACGTCCTCCATCCACCCCGTGATCCGCCAGCCGGACGCCTCGCCCTCGGCGAGTTCCGGCACGCCGTGCTCGGCCAGGGTGTCCCGGACGAACTGCCGGTGCCCGTCCGGGATCATCGCCTCGACGTCGGCCTCGGTCACGCCCTCGACCTTCCTGGCGGGCATGACGACGTCGAGGCCGTACGGCTTGCCGTCGGTGTGTTCCTGCATCCAGTCGAGATCGCGCGCGAGGTCTCCGGGGGCGGTGTAGCGGACCGCGCCGAGTACGCCGAAACCTCCGGCCCGGGTGATGGCGGCGGCCACCGCGGGGAACGGCGTGAAGCCGAAGATGGCGTGCTCGACTCCCAGTTTCTTGCTCAGCTCCGTCTCCATGGGGCGCAGGATGCCGCAGCCGGACGGCCGAAGGAAGAGGTTTCCTGATGCTGCGTCAGATTCTTTGTGACGCCGGGGACCTCCGTGACGGCGGGGGTGACAGTACTCTCTGCGACGGAAAGAAGTTTCATCATCGGGCACGATTTCGAAAATTACTTTCGCGCGGCGGGAAGGGGTTCCGGATGACCGAGGACACGACCGGCAGCAGAGGGATCAGCCGACGCAGGCTGGGCGGTGGGATGCTGGCCCTGGGCGGGGCACTCGCCCTGGCGCCGATTCCGTTCGCGGAACGCGCGTCGGCCATGGAGTCGGGAGCGGAGTCGTCGGGCATGCGCGCGGGATCCGGGACGGGTACGGTGCCCGGGCGCGCCCGCCCTACGCTGCGGCGCGGATCCGCCGCCCGCGCCGGTCTTTCGCCGGAGCACCTGGACCAACTGGTCGCGGACGCGGAGAAATTCCTGGCCCCTTCCCCCGCGCACCCCTGGTACGCCGGTGCGGTGCTGCTCGCCGGACGCGGCGGCACGGTGGCGCTGCACCGGCCGATCGGCAAGGCCGTGCGCTACTCCGCGTACGACGAGAAGACCGACACGGGGGTCGAGTTCCCGCCCGACCGGCAGATCGACATGGCCGAGGACACGGTCTTCGACCTGGCGTCGGTGTCCAAGCTGTTCACCTCGATCCTGGCCGTGCAGCAGATCGAGCGCGGAACACTGGAGTTGGAGGCGAGGGTCGCCGCTTACCTGCCCGACTTCGCCCGCGCCGGGAAGCAGGACATCACGATCCGTCAGCTGCTCACGCACACCTCGGGGTTCCGCTCGTGGATCCCGCTGTACAAGGCGCCGACGCGCGAGGGACAGCTGGAGCTGCTGTGGAACGAGGCGTCGGCCAACGCGCCCGGCACCGTCTACCTCTACTCCGACCTGAACCTGATCTCGCTGCAGCTGGTGCTGGAGAGGATCACCGGCCGCGCGCTGGACGTGCTGCTCCGTGAGGAGATCACCGCTCCCCTCGGGATGCACCGCACGCGGTACAACCCTCCGGCCTCCTGGAGACCGCGGATCGCGGCGACGGAGGACGCCCGGCTCCCGTGGTCCGGCCTCGACCGAGGGCTGGTCTGGGGCGAGGTGCACGACGAGAACGCGTACGGCCTGGGCGGCGTCGCCGGGCATGCCGGGGTCTTCTCCTGCGCCTGGGACCTCGCGGTCCTCGCCCGCACCCTGCTCAACGGCGGGGCCTACGGCCGGGAGAGGATCCTGTCCGACGCCTCGGTGGACCTGCTGTTCACGGACTTCAACACCGCGTTCCCCGGCGATGCGCACGGGCTCGGGTTCGAGCTCTACCAGCACTGGTACATGGGCGCGATGGCGACCCCGCGCACGGCCGGGCACACCGGCTTCACCGGCACCTGCCTGGTCCTGGACCCGACGACCGACTCGTTCCTGATCGTTCTCGGCAACTCGGTTCATCCGGTGCGCAGTTGGCGTTCCGGAAGCGCACCGCGCGTCGCCGCCGCCAACCGGATGGCGCGGGCCGTCCCGGTCCGTCCCGTCCGGGGCCGCACGGCGTGGTTCTCGGGGATGGCGAGCGCCGCCACCGCCACCCTGACCCTGCCCGCGCTGCGCGTCGCCTCGTCGCGGGCCCGGCTGACGTCGGCCCTGTGGTGGGACACCGAGCCCGGGTCCGACTTCGTCCTCCTGGAGGCATCGGCGGACGCGGGGGCGACCTGGCAGCCGGTGCCGTTCACCACCTCGCCGCTGGACGGGCCCGGTCGCCCGGAGCCGGAACCCCGTCCGACGGGCTCGGTCTCCGGCTGGTCCGGCCGGATCTGGCACCGGCTCGACGCCGGCCTCGCCGCATGGCGCGGCCAGGAGGTGCGGCTGCGCTGGCGGTACACCACGGACCAGCTGTACGTCGGGCGCGGGGTGTACGTGGACGCGATCCGGGTCGAGGACGGCGGCCGGACGGTCTTCGACGAGAGCCGGCCCGCCGACACGGCGCGGATCGAGACGGTGGGGTGGACCGCCTCGGCGGACTGAGCGGACGAACCGGAGGTACGGCCGGGGCGGCGCGGCCCTGCCGGTGAACGGCCGCGCCGCCCCGGCACGGTCACAGCAGTCGGACGGCCAGGGCCGTGATCAGGACGCTGGGGGCCAGTGCGGTGACGAGCTGCCCCTGTCGGCTCGTCACCACCCGGCCGAGCAGCGCTCCCCCGCCCGCGAGCAGGAGTGGCCAACTCGCCGACGCGAGGAAGGCGGCGAGCACGAACACGGCCCGCTCCACATGCCCGGCCTCGGCGGTGGTACGGCTTCCGAGCACGAGCGCCGCGAAATGGACGACGGTGGCCGGGTTCATCAGGGTGATCCCGAACAGCAGCAGGTACGACCGTCCCGGGCCGGCGGGCTCCGCGCCGACCGGGGACGTCGCCCGGAGCCCCCGGTACCGCGCGATCGCCGTCACGCCGGCATGGACGGCCGGCGCGATCAGCACCAGCACGGACGCCGCCCGCAGCGTCGGCATGACCGGCGCGAGGACCGCCGCGAGCGAGGAACCCCCCACCACGGCGGCAGCCGCGTAGAGACCGTCGGCCGTGGCGACGCCCAGGGCGGCGCAGGCTCCCGTCCGCAGAGACGTCCGGGCGGTGAGGCCGACCAGATGGCTCCCGACCGCCCCGACGGGAACGGCGATGCCGAACCCGGCCGGAAGTCCCGCGACCAGCGCGGCGGTCATGAGCGCGCGACAGCCGGTCTCCGCCGTCGACCGGACCGCTGTCGGCCCCGCACCGGACAGGCGGCGGAGGTGGACGGCGGCAGCACGGTGGTCGGTGTCATGGGCGGATGGTCGGGCCGTGCGGTGCCCCGGGCAAGGCATTTTCGTCCTCGCCGTGCCCCGACGGTCCGGACCCGACGGCCGGACGACCCGACGCCCGGGCGATGGAAGAATGCCCCGATGACCCCATCACCGCAGAACTGGACGCGCGTCCGGCGGCTCGACGCCGATCGCCTCTCCGAGGAGCTGTACGCGCGGACGGGCCTGCGGCTGACCGTGGAGGGGCCCTGCCCGGGCGGCGAGGTGGGCGCCGCGTACGTGCGATGGCCGGACGGTCGCCGGTCCGTGCTGAAGTGGCGTCCGGACACCAGGATCGAGGAGCTGCGGGCGGGACCCCTGGCGGTGTGCGAGATGCTGCGCGCGCACGGATACCCCTGCCCGTCGACGGAGTTGGCGCTCCAGGTGGGCCATGCCTCGGTTCTGGTCCAGGAGTTGCTGCCGGGCACTCCGGTGGACCGCCTCGACCACGAGGGGCTGGACCGGGCGCTCGCCCTCAACGAGGCGCAGGCGGGACTGCTGGCCCCTCGTGCGGGCATTCCCCCGATGCCGTTGTATCTGCTCGACGACGGTCCCGGTTACTGTCTTCACGAGCCGCTGCGCCGGCACAGCCGGCGCAGCCGCGACCTGGAGCGCCGGATCACGGCGCTCGGCGCCGACCGTCCTCGGCTGCTGACCGGCCGGGACGTCGTGCACCACGACTTCCACCACGGCAACCTGCTGTGGACCGGCGGCTTCGTCACCGGTGTCGTCGACTGGGACGGCGCCTGCCGGGGAGACCGCCGGTTCGACCTGGTCACGCTGCGTTTCGGGCTGCACGCGTCCGAACAGGCGCCGGGGGTCGCGGACCGCCTCGACGACATTCTGGACGGCCTGCCCGAGGACGTCCTGCGGGTCTCCTGGGCGCACATGAGTCTGCGCATGGTCGACTGGGCCATCAGGCACTTCGCCCCGGACGAGGTCGGACACTGGATCGATCTGGCCGAGCGACGCCTGTGAGGCAGCACGCTCCGTCGTGGACCGCCCTCCGCCGCCCCGTCGGGTCTCCCGTCGCACTGCGCGAGACCAGCATCCTCATCGCGGCGCTGATCGCCACGTTCCTCTTCCGTGAACGCTTCGGCGGAGTACGCCTCACCGCCGGCGCGGCCGTCCTCGCCGGCATCGTCGTGCTCGAACTCGCTTACGCCTGACGGCGGCACGCACGCCGCACCCCCGTGCCCACGGCCGCGCCACAGCGTTCCGCGCGGCCCTCCACCCCTCGCGCGGCCCGCCTCACCCCGGGTCCGGCGCGCACGGCCTCACGACGGGCTCCGGGAGCCGGCCGCGACGGCGCCCCGCGACGAGCCGCCCGCCACCGCCCGCCCGCCACCGGCCGGTTCCGGAACGGCGGCGGGGCCCGGCACGGCGGTCGGCCGCGGCGGGGCGTCGGACCCGGTGGCCGATGCCGGGACCGGGGCCGTCGACTCCCGTACCACCAGCCTCGGCCGGATCAGCAGTGACCGCCCCGCCGCCGGGGCCGAGTCGATCCGCGCCCGCAGTTGCTGGAACGTCTCCGCGGCCATCTCCGGAAGGGGCTGACGGACGGTCGTGAGCGGCGGCTCGAAGAGGTCGGCGAGGAGGATGTCGTCGAAGCCGACCACGGAGACGTCCCGCCCCGCGCTCAGCCCGGCGTCCTTGGCGCCCCGGCAGATGCCGATCGCGCACATGTCGTTGATGGCGACGAACGCGGTGGGCGGGCGCGGGCCGCCGAGGAGCTCACGGGCCGCGTTGCGCCCGAGCTCGGCCGCGTCCTTGTCGCCGAACTCGGTGGTGTCGGCGCCGGGCCAGACGATCGCGTCCGCCGGGTCGAGGCCGGCCGACTCCAGAGCGGCGCGAAAGCCGAGCAGCCGCGCGGTGCGGTTGACGCTGTGGACCGAACCGGACACGAACGCCAGCCGCCGATGGCCGAGTTCCAGCAGGTGGCGGGTGGCGATCTCCGCGCCCATCGCGTTGTCGACACTGATGGATGCCAGCGACGGCGGGTCGCCCGCCTGGGCCGTGCGGTCGAACGCGACCATCCTCAGCCCCCGGCCGAGCAGCGGCGTCATGTGGTCGAGCGAGGGCAGCGAGGAGCACAGCACCACGCCGCTGACCCCGTCCGCGAGCAGTTCCTCCCCGTACTTCAGCTCCCGGGCCGGGTCGCGCTCGCTGTTGCAGAGCAGGACGTGGTAGCCCTCGGCGAGCGCGATCGCCTCCAGCTCACGGGCGAGCGCCCCCCAGAACGGGTTGGCGACGGACGGGACAATGAGACCGATGACCTTGATGCGTCCCGTGCGCAGCATCCGGGCCGCGCGGTTGGGCCGGTAGCCGAGCCGCTCGATCGCCTGCTCCACCCGGGCCAGGGTGGCCGCCTGCATGCGGTCCGTGCGCCCGTTGAGGACGTTGGACACCGTGCTCGCGGAGACCCCTGCGGCCTCCGCGACCTGATGAATCGTTACCCCGCTCATGCCACCTCCGGTTCGGAACACGTCTGCCATAGCAGTGTATCGATTTACTTGACTTCGTTCACCGGTACACCGGTCAACACCCCAGAAAAATTCATGCGCATCAGCTGTTGACGTCCCTCTTGGCGCGTTCCTAGCATCACTGCATCGATTTACCAGCGCTTCTCGGCCATAGCCGGGTTGTCATCCCTGTTGCCATCGCTGGATCGATCCACAGTCTCCACCTCAAAAGGGGTGTCCCATGGAACTCACAAGACGGTCGGTTCTCGCCGCCATCGGCGCCGGCACCGCTGCCGCCGCCCTCGGCGCGTGCGGCACCGGCACTTCGACGGCCGGCTCCGCCGACGGCCCCGCCGAGGGCGAGATCAGGCTGCTCACCCCGATCTTCGAGGGTGCCGACGGCAAGAAGCTGCTGGAGAAGGAGATCCTCGGCAGCTTCCGGAAGAAGTACCCGGACGTCAAGGTGAACGTGGACTACACCACGTACCAGCAGCTCAACGAGAAGATCACCACCGGTCTGGCGGGCGGTCTGCTGCCCGACGTCCTGATGATGGGCGTCGGCTGGATCCCGCCGTTCGCGGCGAAGAAGGCGATCGCCGAACTGCCCGAGAAGCTCGCCACCGCGCACGACTACGAGAAGCGGGTCCTGGAGCCCTCCCGGTACGACGGCAGGCTGTACGCGCTCCCGGTGGTGCTGGACACCCGCATCGTCGTCTACCGCAAGGACCACTTCGCCGCGGCGGGCATCAGGAAGATCCCGGCGAACTGGGCGGAGCTGCGCGCCGTGGCCAAGCAGCTCACGAAGGGCGGACGGATCGGGTTCGATCCGTTCTCCATCGAGCTGCGCCAGTGCTGGGAGACCTTCCTGTTCGCCAACGGGGGGCAACTGTTCAGCGAGGACGGCCGGAAGGTGCTGTTCACCGACGCCCGAGGAGTCGAGGCTCTGCAGTTCTTCAAGGACCTGGTCCAGGACGGTTCCGCCGACTACGCCAGGAAGACGGAGCTCGGTGCCCCGACCAACGTGCAGACCGGCGGGGCGTCGATGATGATGACGACCAGCGGCCTGTGGAAGCAGGTCAAGGACCAGTCGCCGGACCTGATCGAGGACGACCGGCTCGGCGCGTTCGTCCTCGCCAACCGCAGGCCGGCGATGCTCCAGGGCGGCACACTGGTCACCCAGTCCGCGAGCTCGAAGCACCCGGCGGCGGCCCGTGCGCTCGTCGAGCACCTCGCGACACCCGAGTCCATCCTGGGCGCGGCCCGTCAGCGGGGTTCGGTGCCCGGGCTCAAGGACCTCGACGACTCCGGCTACGTGAAGGAGAACGAGTTCGTCGACCTCTCGCTACGGAGCATGGGCGATGCCTGTTCCGAGGGCGGCACCCCCGCCTGGATGGAGATCCGCGAGAAGATCAAGCCCACGCTGGAGCCCGCGATCGTGGGCAGCCAGTCCGCGAAGGACGCCGTCGCGGAACTCGGCCGGCTCGCCGAGGCCGCCATCGGCCGGATGTGAGGGCCCGTCACCGTGGGAACGACATCCGTACTCAGGACGCGGCCCGCGCGCCCCGCCGCCCCGGTCGGCCGCACCGCCCCGAAGCGGGCCGTGGGCGGCCGGCGGCCCATGGGCCCGGGGCGGCGCAGGAGGCGCGCCGGCCTGCTGCTGGTGGCGCCCGCGCTGCTGCACGCCTCGCTCTGGATCGGCCTGCCCGTCGTCGCGTCGGTGGTCCTGGCCTTCACGGAGTACGACGTGCTGACCGCGCCGCGGTTCGCCGGTCTGGACAACTTCCGCGAGCTGCTGGGCGACGCGGTGTTCCGCAAGTCCGTCGTCAACACGGTCGTCTACACGTTCTTCACCGTGCCCTTCGGCATGGCTCTGGGGCTGCTCCTGGCCCTCGCGCTGCACACCGGCCTGAGGGCACGCGGCTTCTTCCGCACCGCGGTCTTCCTTCCGCAGGTGACAGCGACCGTCGCGATCGCGCTGGTCTGGCTGTGGATCTACAACCCGGGCAACGGGCTGCTCAACACGCTCCTCTCGTTCCTCGGGATCGACGGCCCGGCGTGGCTGTCGTCGACCTCGTGGGCGATGCCCTCGGTCATCCTGGTCGGCATCTGGCAGGGCATCGGCATGAAGATGCTGATCTACCTGGCCGCGCTGCAGTCGCTGCCGAAGGAGCTGTACGAGGCGGCCTCGGTGGACGGCGCCTCGAAGGTGCGGCAGTTCTTCTCGATCACGCTGCCGCTACTGAAGCCCGCGACGTTCTTCGTGCTCATCACGTCGATGATCAGCGCGTTCCAGTCCTTCGACCAGATCTACATCCTCACCGACGGCGGTCCCGCCAACAGCACCACGATGATGACGTACGAGATCTACAAGTCCGCCTTCCGGGAGTTCCGCGTCGGGTATGCCTGCGCGCAGTCGCTGGTGCTGTTCCTGCTGCTGATGGGCTTCACCCTGGTCAACCGGCGGATCATGGGAGGCACCCGTGGCCACAACTGACCTGCTGGAGCCGGGGATCGCGGGGAAGGGACGGACCCGGGCGGCCCGCAGGCCGCCGACGGTCGGCCGGATCGCGCTGTACGTGACGCTCACCGCCGTCTCGCTGCTGATGGTGGTGCCGTTCGTCTGGATGGCGCTCACCTCGCTCAAGACACCGGTGGAGATCGCCTCGCAGGACGCCGGACTGCTGCCGGAGCACTGGAAGTTCGGGAACTACCTCGACGCGCTGAAGGCGGCGCCGTTCGCGACGTACGCGCGCAACAGCTTCGTCATCGCGATCAGCCACACCGTCCTCAACGTGGTGGTGGCGTCGATGGCCGGGTACGCGCTGGCGCGGATCAGGTTCCGGGGCAGCGAGGTCATCTTCTACCTCTTCATCGCCGCGCTGATGATCCCGACGTACACCAAGGTGCTCCCCGAGTTCCTGATCGTCCGCTTCATGCCGCTGGCCGGCGGGAACGACATCCTCGGCCAGGGCGGCAGCGGCTGGCTGGACTCCTGGTGGGCGCTCATCGTCCCCGGCGCCGTCACCCCGTTCGCGGTCTTCCTCTTCCGCCAGTTCTACCTGGACCTTCCGGTGGAGCTGGAGGAGGCGGCCAGGCTCGACGGCCTGGGCGAGTTCCGGATCTACGCGAGGATCATGACGCCGCAGGTCAAGCCCGCCCTCACCACCGTGGCGCTGCTGACCTTCGAGTCGTCGTGGAACAACTTCCTCTGGCCGCTGCTGGTGACCCGCACGGACAGCCTTCGGGTGATCCAGGTGGGGCTCTCGGTCTTCAAGACGGAGAACGGCCCCCAGTGGCACTTCCTGATGGCCGGCACCACGCTGGCCACCCTTCCCATGGTCGTCCTCTTCCTCATCGGCCAGCGCTATTTCGTGCAGGGCTTCGCAACTGCCGGTCTCAAGTGACCGGTACCGGTCGGATGCGACCGGATATCGAAAGGTTTTCACTCCATGTCTGCTGATCTCCATGGCTCCCGCGCACTGGTGACCGGTGCCGGGCACGGCATCGGCCGCGCCATCGCCGTCGCGCTCGCCGAGGCCGGCGCCGATGTCGTCGTGCACTACCACTCCTCCGCCGAGCAGGCCGCGGCGACGGTTTCGGCGATCGAGGCGCTGGGCCGCAGGGCGAAGGCGCTGCCGGCCGATGTCACGGTCACCGAGGACGTGGACCGGCTCGTGGGGGAGGCGGCCGGATTCCTCGGCGGCCTGGACGTCCTGGTCTGCAACGCGGGCCATCTGATCGGCCGGGCCACGATCGCCGAGATGTCCGACGACCACTTCGAGCGGGTCCTGTCCACCAACCTGACGTCGACGTTCCGCACCGTGCGGGCCGCCCTGCCGCATCTGACGAAGTCCGCGGCAGGACGCGTCATCACCATGTCCTCGCTGGCGGCGCACAACGGCGGCGGCCCCGGTTCGGTCGCGTACGCCGCGGCCAAGGCCGGTGTCCGGGGCTTCACCAAGGGCCTGGCCAAGGAACTCGCCGGGACCGGCGTCACCGTCAATGCCGTGGCCCCCGGTTTCATCAAGGGCACCGCCTTCCACGACACGTTCACCGCTCCCGAGGCCCAGCAGGCGATGGAGGCGGGCATCCCGGTCGGACGGGCCGGCACCCCCGAGGACGTGGCCGCCGCCGTGGTGCATCTGGCGTCGCCGTCGTCCGGCTTCCTCACCGCGACCACGGTGGACATCGACGGCGGGGTGTGGCCGCGGTGAAGCGGATCCCCCGGGAGCGGGGCGGCTGGTGGCACGCGTACGTCTGCCCGGCGCACGGCGTGGAGCTGGATCACGGCGACGTGCTCTCCGGGGTCTTCCCCGAGGGTGGTGCGCGGTGCGCGTACGGCTGCCGGGTGGACGACGAGGCGGTGCGCGGCGCCTGGGTGGTGCTGTCGCACCAGGCGTGGGCGCGGCACCTGCGGGTGCTCGCCCACCGCGGCGAGCACGGCCGGGCCCTGGCCGGGCTCGTCGAGTACGCCGCGCTGTACGCGGAACTCGCCACGGAACAGCACGGCGAGGCACAGACCTGGATGCTGCGCGGCCGGCTCTTCCACCAGGCGCTGACCGACGCCATCTGGGCGGTCACCGTCGGGCACACCGTGACCACGCTCGCCGAGGCGTCCGTCGACGGCCTGCACGGTGTGCTGCCGCTCCTGGACGACCTGGAACGGTCGGCGCTCGACGCCCGGGGCGTGCTGACCGGTCAGGGGCATCTCGCCTCCAACTACACCGCGTGGCTGAACGCGGCGGGCGCGGCGGCGAGCCGGGCCGCCGACGCGGTCCGGGGCCGGGAGTGGGGCGGCGCCGAGCGGTGGCTGGAGAGCGGGGACGGGCTGTACGCGCATCTGCGGGCGGCGGTCGCCGACGACGGCTGGGAGTGGGAGGGCAGCACCTACTACCACGGGTTCGTGCTGCGGGCCGCGCTGCTGGCGCTGCGCGGCACCGATCCCGCGGCCGTTCCGAAGGACGTGCTGGAGGTGCTGGCGGGGATGACGGACGTGCTGGCGGCGATCGCCACGCCGGGCGGCGTCCTGCCCGCCCTGCACGACGGCCCGTACCTGCGCGCCCCGCTCGCCCTGGAATGGCTCGAACTGGCCGCACTGGCCGGGCAGTTGTTCCCCTCCCCCGCGCTGGACGCGGTGGCCGGCCGGGCCCGCGAGGAGCTCGGCGCGCACGACGACGGCCTCGACCGCGAGCTGGACGGCTGGTTCGCCGGTCCCCCGCTGCCGGAGCGCGCGGCGCCGGAGCCGGTCACGGTGTTCCCCGCGGCCGGATACGCGGTGCTGCGCCACGCGGGCATCCACGCCCTGCTGGACTTCGGCCCGCACGGCGGCTCGCACGGACACCGCGACAAGCTCTCGCTGTACCTGTACGGGGACACCACCCCGTGGCAGCCGGACCCCGGCCAGGTCCCCTACGCCCACGCCGAGTTCCGCGACCTGTACGCGTCGACGGCGGCGCATCCCGCGTTCCGCGCGGACGACGGCGAACAGGCCGAGTGCGCGGGGAGGCTGCTGCGCGCGGACGGTGTGTCGGTCGCCGCCGAGGTGACGGCGGCGTACGACGGCGTGCGCGCCATGCGGAAGCTCGCGCTGGGCGGCGGCTTCCTGGTCGACCTGCTGACCGTGGCCGCCGAGGACGAGCGGCGCCTGTCCGCGCAGCTGCGTCCGGGGGTGGCGCTGGACGTCCAGGTCCAGGGCACCGGCCCGGTGCGCACCACCTGGTACGGGGACGAGACCCTGCACGGCTGGCACACCCACACCCCGGGCCGGCCGGTGCGCCCGGTCGCCCGGCCGGGGCCGGGGACGGCCGACGATCCGCAACGCGTGCGCACCCGGGTCGACTTCACGGCCGTCGCGGACCGGATCACGTTCGCCTCGGTGTACCAGGCGGCCTCGGCGGGTCCGGCCGTGACCGGCGTACGGCTCGACGGCGACGGGCTGCTGACGGTCGTGCTGGCGGACGGCACCACCGAACGGTTCCGGACGGAGGACTGACCTTGCTGCTCTCGGCGACCCCGCCGCCCGGCCCGCGTCCCGCGCGCGAGGCACGGCTGTACGAGGAGGCCGCCCGCCACCGCGGGCTGACTCCGCCGCGCGACCACCCGCCGGCCAGCATCACCTGGCTGGGCCCGGCGGCCTCCAATCCGGCGCTGGCCTTCCGGGTCGGCGGCGATCCGGCCCATCTGGCGGAGAGCGCGCGCTGGATCGAGGCCGCGGTGCGGTTCCCGCACTGGGGCCGGGCCCACATGCCGGACCACGACCTGGACGCGGGCTGGCTGCTGCACCATCTCTCGCTCACGTACCGGTGGATCGGTGACGACCTGCCGGACGGGCTGCGGGCGCTGCTGCGGTACAAGCTGCTGCTCCAGGGGCGGCGCCTGTACGAGTACGCGGTGGCGAGCGAGGGCGGCTGGTGGTCGTCGTCGTACTGGCAGAACCACAACTGGATCTGTTACGCGGGCCTGGCGACGGCCGGTTACGTGCTGGGAAAGGAGGAGTGGACCGAACGCGCCAAGGCCAATCTGGGTACGGTCCTCGATCTGCTGCCGGACGACGGTTCGCACGCCGAAGGGGTGGTCTACTGGCGTTACGGGGTGCCGTTCCTCGCCATCCATCTGGACCTCCTCCAGGAGGCGGAGGGCATCGACTGGTGGGGGCGGGGCGGTTTCCTCTCCCGCACCTTCGGCTACCGGCTGCACCAGGCGGCCCCGGGCTTCGCGTTCAACGTCGACCACGGGGACTGCCACGACCGCCGCAGCGGCCACAGCGCCGCCCTCTACTACCGTCTCGCGGCCCAGTACGGCATCCCCGAGGCGCAGTGGCTGGGTGATCTCGTCTCGGGCGAACTGCTGTGGCAGGAGGCCGCCGAGAGCGGGGTGCGGCCGGGCATCCTGCCGGAGGCGTACCTGGAACACCTCTGGTACGACCCGTCCGTGCCCGGTGCCCGCCCCACCGCGACGCGGGCGTTCTTCCCGGACCTCGGTCTGCTCGCGGCCCGTACCGGCTGGGACGAGGAAGCCACGCTCGTCTCGTTCAAGGCGAGTCCCGGTGGTGGCCACAAGGCGTGGGAGACCTCGGCCGGGCACCGGGCGAAGCGCGGCTGGGAGACCCTGAACCAGGGGCACCACCACCCCGATTCGGGCTCGTTCGTGCTGATCTCGCAGGGGGAGTTCCTCGCGGTCGACGAGGGCTACAGCAACCGCAAGCGGGCCGCGCACCACAACCTGCTGCTGGTCGACGGGCAGGGGTACGCGGACGAGGACCGCTACCACGTGTACCGGGACATCCCGCACGAGCGGCAGGCCCGGCAGCGCGACGTGCTCGTCGACGAGGACCACGGGTGGGCGCACGCCACGGCGGAGATCGCCGCGATGTACGACCCGGCGCTGGGGGTGCGGCGGCTGGACCGGACGCTGGTGTTCACGCCGTCGGGGCGGTTGGTGCTGCTGGACCTGGCCGAGGCGGACTCGGAGCGGGAGTGGACGTTCCTGCTCCAGACCGACCGGCCGACCGAGCCGCTGCCGGACGGCGGCAGGCTCGTCCGGTCCGGTGCGGCGCGGGCGACGGTACGTCAGTTCGCCTCCCCCGAGAGCTCGTTCACGTCCGAGGTCACAGAGGTGGAGGCCAATCCGACATCCAGCACCCCGGAGTTGCGCCTCACGCGCACTCTTCACACGTCGCGCGCCACGACGGCCCGCTCGTCGCACGGTCTCTTCCTCACCGCGATCGTCCCGGGCGCGGCACCGGCCGCCGTCGAACGTGTCGCGTGCGCGCGGGGCGAGGGGGTGGCCTGCGGCGGGGAGACCGTGCTCCTGTCCCCCGCCGCCCGCCGCATCCGGACCGACACCGTCGTGGCCGACGCGGCGGCGGTGCTGCTCGCCGACGGGGCGCCCGCGTACGTGGTGGCGGCCACCCGGCTGGAGCTCGCGGGCCGGGTGCTGCTGGACGTGCCGGAGCCGTACACGGGAAAGGTGGGCTGAGTCATGCGGGCGTCCCTCTCGTCCGGCCGGTCGGCGTCGCTGCTGCGAGGGCTGGAGTTCGTGGCCTACCCGGCCGCCGCCGGGGCCGCCTTCACCCTGCTCTCGCTGGGCGTCGTAACCTGGCTGCCCGCGCTCGCCGCGCTGGGGAACGCGCTGCAGCGGTGGCGGGCGGAGGGCGACAGCCGCTGCTTCGTCAACGTGCTCGCCGCCTTTCCCCGGTACTGGCGGGCGCTCTGGCCCCACTGCGTCGCATCCACCGCGGCGGCACTCCTGCTGGCCGCCAACGTCCTTCATCTCCTCGGACGTCCGGAGCCCTGGACGTTCGTGCTGCTCGCCGCGCAGGTGGGCATCGCCGCCGCGCTGACCGTCCACCACGTGGCGCTGGCGGCCGAGGCCGGCCGGTCGCCGGGCGGCACGGTCCGTGCCTGGTCGCGCGGTGCGCTGGCCCTCGGATTCGGGTCGGCGGCCCGCGGCACCGCGCTGCTCGGCGCGGTGGTCTCCGCCGCGCTGCTCTCCCTCGTCGTACCGCTGGGGCCCCTGCTCCTCGGCCCCAGCGTTCCCGTACTGCTCGCCCTGTCGTTCGCAGATCCCAGGAGGCACACCTCATGAGCCGTGTACTGCGCACCACTCTCGTCGCCGCCCTCGCCGTCGGCGCGCCGCTCGCCCTCCCGCCCGCGTCCGTCGCCGCCGGAGCGGCCGAAGTAGCCACCGCGTACTACGTCTCGCCGACCGGCAGCGACTCCAACACCGGTACGTCGGCCGGGGCCCCGCTCGCCACGATCCAGAAGGCCGTCGATCTCGCGCCGACGGGCTCGGTGGTGCACCTCTCCGCCGGCACGTACCGGCAGGACGTCGTGACCAAGCGCTCCGGAGTGACCGTCACCGGCCCCTCGAACGCCGTGGTGAAGGGGGCGGGCGACGCCCGGATCATCCAGGTCCGGCACGACTCGACGACGCTCGGCGGATTCACCGTGGACGGGCTGCACGGGTCGTCCACCGACGTGTCGGGCTACCGCCTCAAACTCATATATGTCATGAGCACAACACCCGGGAACGGTGTGGGAGGGCTGCGCATCACCGGGATGACGCTGAAGAACGCCGCCGACGAGTGCCTGCGGCTGCGCTACCTGGTGACCGGCGCCGACGTCTCCGGGAACACGATCACCGACTGCGGGGTGGCCGACTTCAAGTTCGGCGGCGGCGGCAAGAACGGCGAGGGCATCTACCTCGGCACGGCCCCCGAACAGCAGGGGGCCAACGGCGCCCCGGACGCCGCCCCCGATGTCAGCAGGAACAACCGCATCCACCACAACACCATCGCCACCCGGGGCAACGAGTGCGTGGACGTCAAGGAGAACTCGACCAACAACTACGTCGAATACAACGACTGCAGCGCCCAGAAGGATCCCAGCTCCGGCGGCCTCGACGCGCGCGGCAGCGGCAACATCTTCCGCTACAACACCATCCACGACAACGTCGGCGCGGGCGTCCGGCTCGGCGGCGACACCGCGACCGACGGCACCGGCACCAGCGTCTACGGCAACACCATCACCGGCAACGCGGGCGGCGGCATCAAGTTCATGCGCACCCCGCAGGGCCCGGTCTGCTCCAACACGATGAGCGGCAACACCGGCGGCGACGCGGTCGGCACCTACGGCAGCGCGTACGACCCGACCGGGACGTGCCCCAAGTGACCGGGAGCGGACCCGCCAGACGCGGGGTGCTGACGGCCGCGGCCGGTCTGGCCGCCGTCGCCGCGACGGCACCGGGCGCCCGCGCGGCCGGCCCGGCGGGCGGCGGTGCCGCCCGCCCGCGCTGGGCCACGTCATGGGCGACCGCGCAGACTGCGCCGACCGCCACCGACACGGTGGCGAGCGCCGGGCTCACCGACGGCACGTTCACCGCGCACGTACGGCTGTCCGCGGGCGGGACGGTGCGCCTGCGCTACGGGCACGCCTTCGGCACGGCCCCGGTCCTGGTCGGTCCGGTGACGGCGGACGGCCTGCCGGTGACGTTCGGCGGGCGGCGGCAGGCATGGCTCGCCGCGGGCGCCTCGCTGACCAGCGACCCGGTCGCCGGACTGCGGGTCGCCGAGCGGGCGCGGCTGTCGGTGGAGACCTGGCTTCCCGGCCCCACCGGCCCTCTGTCCTTCCACCGCAACACCCATGCCTCGCACTCCGTCGACGGCGAGCGCACCACCTCGGTGTTCCTGCTGACGGGCGTCGAGGTGACCGGGGCGCGCGGTCCGGTGGTCGCGGTGCTCGGCGACTCCATCACGGAGGGCGTCGGCACCCCGGACGACGCCGATCTGCGCTGGCCCGACCAGTTGGCCTCGCGGCTGCCCGGTGCGGCCGTCGCCAATCTCGGGATCAGCGGGAACCGGCTGCTGCTGGACGACGCCCGGTTCGGGCCGGGCGGGCAGGCCCGCTTCGACCGCGACGTGCTGTCGCTGCCGGGGCTGCGGACCGTCCTCGTCCACCTCGGCGTCAACGACCTCCAGCAGCCGCCGAGCCAGACCGACCCGGCACTCCTCCTGGCCGGATACCGGCAGCTGGTCGTGCGTGCCCGCAACGCCGGGCTGCGGGTGATCGGCGCGACCATCACCCCGTTCGAGGGCTGGACCCGCTGGACACCGGAACTGGACGCGGTGCGCCGACAGGTCAACGCGGCCGTGCGCACCGGCCATGTCTTCGACGCCGTCGCCGACTTCGACGCCGCGCTGCGCGACCCCGGACACCCGTCGCGCCTGCTGCCCGCGTACGACAGCGGCGACGGACTCCACCCCGCCCCCGCCGGTCACGCCGCCCTGGCCGCGGCCGTCGACCACCGACACCTTCTGTGAGGGCCGCACCATGAACCCATCGAGCACTCCGGGCACCACCCGGCGCACCGTCCTCGCCGGGGCCGCCGCCCTCGGCGCGGCCGTCGCCGTACCGCTCGCCCCTGTCGCCCCCGCCGCGCACGCGGCGGCCACCGGCGCCGTCGAGACCGCCGCCGGCCTGCGCACCCGCTGGCACACCCTGCTCACCGGCGGCCCCGGCCTCGACCTCACGGACTCGCGGATCGCCGCCGCCGTGGCCCGGATCGGCAGGGCCGCCACCACCGCCGCGAAGGGCCTCGACCCCACCCGTACCGACGGGTTGTTCCCCGATCTGACCAGCACCGCGCTCTCCAACCACGTCACGACCTCGTTCAAACGGCTCGCCACGGTCGCGACCGCGTGGGCCGTTCCCGGCACCCCGCAGCACGCGGACCCCGCGCTGCGCGATCTGCTGCTGGCCGGTGTCGACTGGATGCTGACGCACCGGTACGGGCCCGCGCACACCCGGTTCGACAACGACTGGGACTGGGAGATCGGCTGCGCGCTCGCCCTGGGCGACGCGACCGTGCTGCTGTACGACGCGCTCGGCGACGAACGGCTGGACCGCATCACCGCCGCCGTGCGGCACTACACGCCCGATCCCAATCTGTGGCGGGCCGACCGGCAGATCGCGACGGGCGCCAACCGGGTGTGGATCTGCACCGTCGTCGCCGTCAACGCCGTGCTCCGCGACGACGGCGACGACCTGGCGCGGGTCCGTGACGCCCTCTCGGACGTCGAGGGCGCGGGTGCCAACAGCGTCCTCGCCTTCAACGACACCGGCACGGGCGCGGAGGGCACCGGTGAGGGCTTCTACTCCGACGGTTCCTTCCTCCAGCACTACAAGCACCCCTACAACGGCGGCTACGGCAAGGAGTTGCTGAACAACCTGTCCCGGCTGCTGCACCTGCTGGCCGGAACGCAGTGGCGGGTGACCGACCCGGACCTCGACAACGTCCGCCGCTGGGTCGACGACGGGTTCGACCCACTGCTGGTCCGCGGCGACGTGATGGCGTCGGTGTGCGGGCGCGAGATCGCCCGCCCCAGCAAACAGGGCCACGTGTCGGCGCAGACGGTCGTCGAGGCGGTGCTGCGGCTGATCCCGGGCTTCCCCGGCGAGACGGGCGACCGGTTCACCTCGCTGGTCAAGCAGTGGATCACCGAGGACACCTACCGGGACTTCCTCGCCGTCACCGATCTCGCCTCGCTCGTCGCGGCCCGGGAGGTCCTCGCCTCCCCGGTGCCGGCGCGGGGACCGCTGGTCGCGCACAAGCAGCACCCCCGGATGGACAAGGCGGCCCACCACCGGCCGTCCTTCGCGCTGGGCGTCTCCGCCTACTCGTCCCGGATCTACAACTACGAGTCGATCCAGAACGAGAACCTGCACGCCTGGCACCTCTCCGACGGCATGGTCCTGCTGTACACCGACGACCTGGGGCACTACAGCAAGGACTACTGGCCGACCGTCGACCCGGCCCGGCTCCCGGGCACGACCGTCGTCGCGGGCCGCCAGGCCGACGCGGCGGGCCAGCGCACCACCAGCCCGGCCCACTGGGCGGGCGGCACCGCGCTGCCGGGGACCACGCTCGGCGCGTACGGCATGGAGCTGCGCGCGTACGGGAGTTCGCTGCGCGCGTTCAAGAGCTGGTTCTGCCTGGACGACGTGGTCGCGTGCGTCGGTTCCGGCATCAGTGCCGACGCGGGCACGGTGGAGACGGTCGTGGAGAACCGCAAGCTCCGCGACCCGCGGGCCGCCCTGCTGGTCGACGGCACGGCCGCGCCCGCCGACCCCGGCTGGTCGGCCCGGCTGGACCGGGTGCGGTGGCTGCACGTCGCCGGGACCGGCGGCTATGTCTTCCCCGAGCCCGTCACCCTGCGCGGTCTGCGCGAGGAGCGCACCGCGACCTGGCGCGAGATCAACCTCAAGTACGGCACGGACACCCCGGTCACCCGCCCGTACCTGACGCTGTGGCAGGACCACGGAACGGCTCCGGACGGGGCGGGCTACTTCTGGCTCCAGGCACCGGCGGCCTCCGCCGAACGCACGCGGCGGTGGTCGGCCGCGCCCCCGGTGGAGGCGGTCGCCCGCTCCGCCGCCGTCCACGCGGTGCGCCGCCGCGCGGACGGGCTGCTCGCCGCGAACTTCTGGGCCGCGGGGACCGCGCGCGAGCTGTCCTCGGACGGCCCGGCGTCGGTCCTGGTGCGCCCCGAGGGGAAGACGGTGACGGTGTCGCTGTCCGACCCGACCCAGCTGCGGTCCTCGGTCGTGCTGGACCTGGCACGGCGTGGCCTCGGCGTGGTGTCCGCCGATCCGGGCGTGCGCGTCGCCCCCACCAGCACCGGCGTCCGGATCACCGCCGACACCGCCGGACTGCACGGCGCGACCCGAACCCTCACCCTGAAGTGGAGCTAGAGACTTGCTGTTCGACATGCCTCTCGACCGGCTGCGCGACTACCGGCCGGAGCCCGAGGAGCCGGCCGATTTCGACGTGTTCTGGGAGAAGACGCTCACGGAGACGGCCCGCCACCCGCTGGACGCGGAGTTCGTCCCGTACGACGCCGGATTCGCGACCGTCGACGTGTTCGATGTGACGTTCCGGGGCTGGGGCGGCCAGCCGGTGAAGGCGTGGCTGATGCTGCCGAGGGCGCGCTCGGGGCCGTTGCCCGCCGTGGTGCAGTACATCGGCTACAACGGCGGCCGGGGCGTCCCGTACTCCTGGCTGGCCTGGAGCGCGCTGGGCCACGCGCATCTGGTGATGGACAACCGGGGGCAGGGCGGCGGCGGCAAGAACACCGCGGACACCCCGGACATCGCGCCGGACGGGCACGGTTCGTCCTCCCCCGGCTTCCTGACCCGGGGCATCGAGGACCCCCACCACCACTACTACCGGCGGCTGATCACGGACGCGGTGCGGGCGGTGGACGCGGCGAAGGCCCACGAGGCGGTGGACGCCTCCCGGGTGGCGGTGCTCGGGGGCAGCCAGGGCGGCGGGCTCGCCCTCGCCGTCGCCGGGCTGCGGGACGACGTCTCGGCGGCCGTCGCCGATGTGCCGTTCCTCTGCCACTACCGCCGGGCCTCGCAGATCACGGACGCCGGACCGTACGCGGAGATCGCACGCTGGCTGTCCGGTCACCGCTTCCGGATCGACGAGGCGATGGAGACCCTGTCCTACTTCGACGGGGTCAACTTCGCGGCGCGGGCGACCGCACCGGCCTGGTTCTCGGTCGGGCTGATGGACCGGATCTGCCCGTCGTCCACGGTCTTCGCCGCGTACCACCGCTACGCGGGCCCGGCCGAGATCGAGGTGTTCCCGTACAACGGGCACGAGGGCGGCGCCGAGTACGACCTGCCGCGCAAACGGGATGCGCTGCGGGGCGTGTTCGGCCGCCAGGGCGTGTTGCGAAAGTAGCGTCGTCCGCCGTGCGACGCCCGGCACGCACGCGCGCGGCGGTGAACGCCGGTCACGGCACAGGAACGCGGGTCACCGGCCCAGCGCCGCCATGGCGGCGTTGTGGCCGGGCACCCCGCTGACCCCGCCGCCGCGCACCGCGCCCGCCCCGCACAGCAGTACGTTGGCGTGCCGCGTCTCCACACCCCAGCGGCCGGTGGACCCGGTGGCGTACGGGAACGCGAGGTCGCGGTGGAAGATGTGACCGCCCGGCAGTCCCAGCTCCCGTTCCAGGTCGAGCGGTGTCTTCGCCTCGATGCACGGCTCGCCGTTCACGTCGACGGCCAGGCATTCCGCGATCGGCTCCTCCAGGTGCGCGTCGAGCCGGCCGAGCGTGGCGGCCAGCAGTCGGGCGCGCGTCGCGGCGTTGTCGGCGGCGAACAGCCGGGCGGGGGCGTGCAGGCCGAAGAGGGTGAGGGTGTGGTGGCCGCTCGCGGCGAGACCGGGGCCGAGGATCGACGGGTCGGTCAGCGAGTGGCAGTAGATCTCGGACGGCGGGGCGGCCGGGATCCGGCCGGCCGCCGCCTCCCGGTAGGCGTCGGCCAGCTGCCCGTATCCCTCGGCGATGTGGAACGTCCCGGCGAACGCCTCCCGCGGGTCGACGCAGCGGTCGCGCAGCCGGGGCAGCCGGGTGAGGAGCATGTTCACCTTCAGCTGCGCGCCTTCGGCCGCGGCGGGCGGTTCCTCGCCGAGCAGTGCGGCGAGCGCCTGCGGGGAGGCGTTCACCAGCACCCGGCGGGCCGCGACGACGTGCTCCGCCTCCGGTGAGCGGACGGTGACCTCGGCGTGTGTCCCGTCGGTCGCGATCCGGGTCGCCTCGTGCCGGACGCGGATCTCGGCCCCGGCCGCGCGGGCCGCCCGGGCCAGGGCGTCGGTGAGGGCGCCCATGCCGCCGACCGGCACGTCCCAGTCGCCGGTGCCGCCGCCGATGACGTGGTAGAGGAAGCAGCGGTTCTGACGCAGCGACGGGTCGTGCGCATCGGCGAAGGTGCCGATCAGGGCGTCGGTCAACGCGACTCCGCGGACGAGGTCGTCGTCGAGGTACCGCTCGACGGCGACGCCGATGGGCTCCTCGAAGAGTGCCCGCCAGGCGTCCTCGTCACCGATCCGTTCACGCAACGCGTCGCGGGTGGGCAGGGGTTCGGTGAGGGTCGGGAAGACCCGTCCGGCGACGTGCCGCGTCATGCCGTAGAAACGCCGCCACGCCTCGTACGCACGGTCCGAGCCGGTCAGCGCGGCGAAGGACTCCCGGGTGGCGCGGTCCTCGCCGACAAGCAGACCGGTGGCCCGGCCGCCGCGCACGGTCGGGGTGTACGAGGAGACGGTCCGCCTGCGCACGGCGAAGTCCAGGCCGAGGTCGCGGACGATCTTCCGGGGCAGCAGGGACACCAGGTAGGAGTAGCGCGACAGACGGGCGTCGACCCCGTCGAAGGGGCGGGTGGAGACGGCCGCTCCGCCGGTGGCTGCGAGGCGTTCCAGGACCAGGACGGACTGTCCGGCACGGGCGAGGTAGGCGGCGGAGACAAGACCGTTGTGGCCGCCGCCCACGATCACCGCGTCATAGCGGTCGGGTGCGGGCATGGTCCTTCGTAGCACGGGGCACTCACGCCGGGCCAGAGGCGGTGGGGCCGCCGTCGCCGGGTGGTGCGGGGGGTCCGTGGCGCAGTTCCGCGACACGCCGGTACAGCTCGACCGCCTCCGTTGCCCGGCCGACCTGCTCCAGGCAGTGCGCCTCGTCGTTGCGCGCGGCGAGGGTGTCGGGGTGGCCCGCGCCGAGGACGCGCTCGCGGGTCTCGGCGACCTGGTGGTAGAGCATGAGCGCGTCGGTCCAGCGGCCCGTCCAGCCGAGGCCGACGGCGACCTCGCGGCGGCTGACCAGGGTGTCGGGGTGGTCGGGGCCCAGGACGCGTTCGCGGATGGCGCAGACGTCGCGGGCCTCGGCGAGCGCCTCCTCCCAGCGGGCGAGGCGCCCCAGGTTGACGCCGAGGCCGTGGCGGGCGCGCAGTGTCTCGGGGTGGGTGGGCCCGCTCGTCCGGGTGCGGTCGCCGACGAGGGCGCCGTACAGCTCCAGGGCTTCCGCGCTGTGTCCCAGCCGGCCGAGCGCGATACCGGTCTCGTAACGGGCGGCGAGCGTGTCGGGGTGGTCGGGGCCCAGGGAGCGGGTCCGGCCGCGGACGACGTCCCGGTAGGTCCGCAGAGCTTCCGTCCACCGTCCCAGCCGGCCGAGCGCGTAGGCCACTTCGTAGAGCGTGACCAGGGTGTCGGGGTGTTCGGCACCGAGCACCCGGGCGCGGGCGGCCGCCACCTCACGGGCCATCCGGCAGGATTCCTCCGGGCGGCCGAGCCTGCCGAGGTTGAAGGCGAGGTTGTGGCGACAGCGCAGGGTGTCCGGATGGTCGGGGCCCATGGCCCGTTCCCGGGAGGCGAGGACCGTGACGTACAGCCGGTGGGCCTCGGCGTGCCGTCCGAGCCCGCCCAGCACGTATGCCATCTCCTGACGGGCGGCGAGCGTGTCGGGGTGGTCGGGGCCCAGGACGCGTTCGCGGCCCCGGGCCACCCGGCCGAACTCCCGCAGCGCGTCCTCGGACCGGCCCGTGCGCGCGAGGGTGAAACCGATCTCGTACCTGCTGGACAGGGTCTCCGGATGGTCGGGGCCGAGGGCCCGCTCGCGTTCGGCGGCGACCGCGCGATGCGCCGCCTCGGCTTCCGCCCAGTGGCCGAGCCGGCCCAGGTCGAGGCCCGCGCCGTGGCGGCCGGCGAGGACGGAGAGGAGCTCCGGCGACGGGGCGGGCCGCTCCGTCCGGGCGGGTGACGGTTGCGCGGCGAGGTGCCACGGGCCGCTGCCGGTGATCCGTTCCGCGGCGGGGGGCCACGGGCCGGAACCGGCGCCCATGGCCGCTTCCCCGGCCGCCGGCAGCCACTGGCCGCCGGTGGTCCAGTCGTCGGTGAGGCCCGCGCGGTGGTCGGGCGGGGCGGTCCGCGCGACGCCGCCCAGGGCCTTGTGTCCGGGGGGCATGCCACGGGCCCAGACCGGCAGTTCTGGCCCGGCACGCTCGACGGGTACGAGCGGCACGGACGGGAGGTGCGCCGTGAACGGTACGTGTCCGGCGGGTCCGGGCCGGGGCTGTTCGCCGCTGCGCCCCACGGCGATCCGTCGGCGCAGGTCGCTCGCGTCGGCGGGCCGCTCCTCCGGCTCCTTGGCGAGCAGGTCCAGGACGGCGCGGTCGAAGAATCCGGGGAGTTCGGCCCGGCGGGCGCGCAGGGGCTCGGGTTCGGTGTCGCGGTGGCCGACGAGGACGGCCCAGGTGTCGTCGAGGTCGAACGGCGGCGCCCCGGTGGCGATCTCGTACAGGACGCAGCCCAGTGAGTAGAGGTCGCTGCGGTGGTCGACCTGGCCGCCGCCGATCTGTTCCGGCGACATGTAGTGCGGGGTGCCCATGGCGATGCCGGTGCCGGTGAGGCGGGAGGTGAAGCCGATGTCGCGGCCCAGTCTGGCGATGCCGAAGTCGCAGATCTTCACCGTGCCGTCGGCCAGGCGCATGATGTTGGCGGGCTTGAGGTCGCGGTGCACGATGCCCTGCCGGTGGGTGTAGCCGAGGGCGTCCGCGACCTGCTCGGCGATGTCGACGACGTCGGACACCGGGAGCGGGCGCTGTCCGTTGGCCTCCAGGAGCTGGCTGAGGTTGCGGCCGTCGAGGAGCTCCATCACCAGGAAGAGGACGCCGTCGTCCTCGCCGAAGTCATGGACGACCGTGACGCCGCGGTGCTGGAGCGAGGCGGCCACATGGGCCTCGCGGCGGAAGCGCTCGCGCAGGACACGGGTGAACGACTGGTCGTGCTGGGGCCCCATGGGCTTGAGGCATTTGACGGCCACCTGACGGCCCAACGACTCGTCCCGGGCACGCCACACCTCGCCCATGCCCCCGCGCCCGATCAGATCGAGCAGTCGGTACCGGCTCTGGACCAGCCTGGTGTCCGCCATGTCGTACTGTCGCCCCCGTCGCTGTGCCCACTGCCCTCGTGCCCTCCCCGGCCCGTCCAGTATGGCGGTCCGTACGCGGCCGGGCGGCCGGTGGGCCCGTCCGGTTCGGGGCGTGCCGACTGCTTCCGTCGGCACGCGGCCGGGCGGAGGCCATCGGCGCGGCCGGGGGGCGCCCCGGGGCGACGGGGTCGTCCGGCGTCGGCCGCGGAGCGGGGGCAGGTGGTTCAGCGCTGTTCGCGCAGCACGGTGAGGCGGCGTCGGTACTCGTCCTCGTCGATCTCCCCGTGGGCGAACCGTTCGGCGAGCAGGTCCTCGGCCCGTCGGCCGCCCCAGCCGGCCTCGCCGGGGGGCGGGCCGGTCCTTCGACCGCGCCCGCCGCCGAGGTAGTGGGCGAGGGCGACGATCCCGGCGATCAGCAACGACCAGAACACCACCATGATCACGGCCATGAGGAGCCATCCGCCGCCCCAGCCGCCGTCGTACCACATCATGCCCATCACCTTCTGTCGGACGGTCGCCCGTCCCTGTTCCCAGTGTGGCGCGGCGCGCCGTCGGCCGGGGTGGGGAGGCACGGTCCCTGCCAGGGGCCGGACGGCCCGTACGCCCCTCGTGTCAGTCGTGGGGGACGACGGCGACGGGGCAGCGCGCGTGGTGGACCGCGGCCTGGGCCACGGGTCCCAGGTGCGGCGCCAGCGGGCGATGGTGCCTGCGCCTGCCGACGACCAGCAGATCGGCGCCCTCGGCGGCCCGTACCACGGCTTTGGCGGGGCTGGCGAGCACGGCGCTCTCGACGACCTCCACCGTCGGGAACCTGTCGCGCCAGGGGTGCAGGGACTGGCCGAGGAGCTTGCGCGCGTCCCGAGCGAGCGCGTCCGTCACGTCGTGGTCCACGCCCCAGGGCACGTACGCGTCCACCGGCAGGCTCCGGCCGTGCACGGCCCGCAGGGGAAGCCCGTGGGCGGCGGCGGACGCGAAGGCGAATTCGAGCAGGTCGTCGCAGGGGCCGTGCGGGCCGACCGCCACGACCACGCCGCTCATCACGACCCGCCGGGGTCCCGGCACGTCCTCGTCCGCGCCCGCCCGCACCAGGACCACCGGCCGCTCGGCGCGGGACACGACGGGCAGGCTGATGTCGCCGAGGAAGTAGCTCTCGACGGGCGCCAGCCCCCGCGAGCCGAGCACGACCATCTCGGACTCCGATGCCGCGCGCAGCAACGCGTTCTCGGCGTCGTCGGCGACCAGGCTGCCGACGACGGAGAGGCCAGGGTGGTGGGCCTGGAGCTCCGCCCTGGTGTTGTGCACGATCCTGCGCGCCCAGTAGTTCTGGTCCATCTCGGCCGGCACGCGGGTCGGTTCCGGCACCAGCAGGGGCCACGCGTGCAGCAGGCGCAGGGTGAGCCTGCGCCGCTCGGCCTCGTCCGCGGCCCAGCGGGCGGCGGCCAGGCTCTCCGGTGATCCGTCGAGGCCGACGGTGACGACTGGCTCCATGACGACTTGCCTCCGTCTCGCGAGAAGCGGGGTACGACGGTGTGCGTGCCGCACCCCCCGCACCGCTGTCGCCGCCGTGCCTCGGTACGGGCCGAGCCCGGACGGCGGCGGCCCCGGGAGGGAGCGCCCGCGGGGAGGGGGCCGGCGCGGGTTCCGCCCGTTCGACGCGGGTCCGCTCCTTCGAGGAGTACCGCAGATGCGCCGGTGGCGCACACGGAGCCCCGTCGAGGACCCCGGCGGAAAGCCCGCCGTCGAGGGGAAGGCGGTCTCACGTCCTGCCGGGGGTGCCGCGGGCCCCGTCGTCGGCCCGGTGGGTCAGGTGCGCGGTCACGGACACGACGCCGTCGACGCCCTGGCACAGCCGCTCGATGACGGGGACCAGGCTCTCGAACTCCACGCTCCCGGTGAGGACCACCTGCCCCTGCCTGACCTCGGCGGTCACCGCGGCGGGGTCGAGTCCCATCGTCGCCCGCAGCACGTCCCGCTCGATCTCCTCGCGGATGGCCTCGTCGCGGCGCAGGAAGACCCGGAGCAGGTCCCTGCGGCTGATGATGCCCAGCAGCTTGTCCGCCTCGTCGACGACGGGGAGCCGCTTCACGTCCTGCACCTCCATCAGCCGGGCCGCCTCGACCACGGTCCACTCCGGACGCGCGCACACGGCGGGGGCCGACATCAGTTCCTCCGCCCGGGCTCCCTCCGCCTTGGCCCGCTCCCACGCCTCGACGTGCGGGATCGGCGTCAGGCCGGACGGGTCCGCCCGGTCGGAGCACTTGCGCAGCAGATCGGCCTCGGACACCACACCCATGGGCCGGCCCAGTTCGTCCACCACGGGTACCGCGGTGACGTCGTTGTCCGCCAGCAACTGGACGATCTCCTTGAACGGCAGGTCACGCCGCGCCCGGACGACGTCCCGGGTCATGAGCTCTGCGACCGTTCGGTGCTCCATGTCATCCCCCTTCGGGATGCGACGGCCCGCAGTCCGGAAGCGGTCGTCCACGGCCGGAAGTGGTCATGTGTCGAGCGGATCAGGAATCCCGGCTCGCGGGGTTGGGCCGACCGGGCCACACCTCGGGTCCGGTGGACCCCGGGTGCGGCGGCCCGCCCGGCCCCACGGCCCGGTGCGTGCCGCGGGTGCGGCGGCCCGCCGGGCGTCCGTCGGCGCCCGCCCCTCACCGGCCGGCCTTCGGACACACCGTCCGGCGTGCGCGGGACGCCGAGCGCCCGTCGGGCGGTCGGCCCAGCGGTGGCTCCGGCTGGCCCGCAAGGTGAAGGGGGCCGATAGTGGAGGAAGGCGGGCGAAACCGGCACGGTGCGGCGGTCCGGGAGGACGGCGCGGCGGGAGGAGGGTGCCGTCGATGTCGAAGGCCACGAGCACCGACCTCTACGAGGTCACCATGGCCCGGTCCTATCTGCGCGAGGGCATGACGGGGCCCGCCACGTTCAGCCTGTTCGTCCGCGAACTGCCGCCGGACCGGGGGTTCCTGGTCTGCGCGGGCCTGGAACCGGTGCTCGCCTGTCTCGCCGACTACCGGGTGGACGCGGAGGACGTGGCCGTGTTCGCCTCCGTGACGGGACAGCGGCACGAGGAGCTGGCACCGCTGCTCGGCCTGGAGTTCGAGGGCGAGGTTCGGGCGGTGCCCGAGGGGCGCGTCGTACTGGCCGGTGAGCCGCTGCTGGAGATCACCGCCCCTCTTCCGCAGGCCCAGCTCGTGGAGACGTACGTGCTCAACCAGGTGAGCCACCAGACCGCCGTGGCCTCCAAGTGCGCACGGTGCGTGCTGGCCGCCGACGGGCGCCCGGTCGTGGACTTCTCCCTGCGACGCACGCACGGCATCGAGGCCGGGCATCAGGCCGCCCGGCTGGGGGCCATGGTCGGTTTCGCCGGGACCAGCGACGTGGCGGCCGCGCATGCCGAGGGCCTGACCGCGGTCGGCACGATGGCCCACTCGTACGTGGAGGCGTTCGACTCCGAGGAGGACGCGTTCCGGGCCTTCGCCCGGTCCCACCCCGGCCCGGTGACCCTGCTCGTGGACACGTACGACACCGTGGCGGGCGTGGAGACGGCGGCGAGGGTGCTGCGCGAGCTGGGACTCGGCCCGGGGTGCGCCGTCCGCCTCGACAGCGGGGACCTCGGGGACCTGGCCGTGCGGGCCAGGGCCGTGCTCGACGCCGCCGGGCTCCGGGAGACCCGGATCGTGGCGAGCGGTGGTCTCGACGAGTTCGCGGTGGACGAACTGGTGCGCGCGGGGGCGCCCGTCGACACGTTCGCGGTCGGCACCCGGGTCGGCGTCAGCGCGGACGCGCCGTACCTGGACTCCGCGTACAAGTTGGTCGAGTACGACGGCCGCCCGGTGATGAAGCTGTCGTCGGCCAAGGTGACGGCCCCGGGCCGCAAACAGGTGTTCCGGCGGCCGGGCCGGGCGGATCTCGTCGCTCTCGTCGACGAGCCGCCGCCGCCCGGCGCGGACCCGCTGCTGGAGGCGGTCATGCGGGAGGGACGCCGCACCTCGCCCCGCACCGGGCCGGCCGCGGCCCGGAAGCGGTTCACCGCCGATCTCGCGACCCTGCCGCCCCGGGCCCGTGCCGTACGGGCACCCGTCGCGCCGAGAGCGGAGTTCTCCCAGCGTCTGGTCTCGCTCACGGCGGAGGTCCGCCGGTGCATCGAGGCGCGTCTCGCGGGGGACGGCCGCCAGTCCGTCCCGCCCGGCCGCGCGGACCGGCGCGGGGAGCCGCCCGGCCCGTCCCGATCCGTGCGGCAAGGCCGTCCGGCCGGGCGGGGCCGGACGGAACCGCGACAGGGGCCGGTCGGCCCATGTCCCTGAACCGTTCGCCCGGCGATGCTGACCCCGGACCCACCCACAGGAGGCTGTCGATGAGCACTTCTCCGACCCGTGTCACCGCCCTGCCCGCCCAGTACCGCACACGGTTGCTGCGCGTGGGCCGGGAGGTCAACTTCGACCAAGGCGTCCGTCTCTTCGACGAGGGGGACTTCGCGGACCGCTTCTGGATCCTGCGCTCGGGCGCCGTCACCCTGGACTTCCGTGTCCCGGGCGGCCGACCGGCCTCGATCGAGAATCTGGGACCCGGTGAACTGGTGGGCTGGTCCTGGCTCTTCGAACCCTACCTGTGGCACCTCGGAGCGGAGACGATGACTCCGGTCCGCACCCACGAGTTCGAGGCCGCGACCATACGCATGATGATGGACGCGGACCCCGCCTTCGGTTCGGCCGTCGGCCACTGGGTCGGACAGGTTCTCGCCCACCGGCTGCAGGCCGCGCGGGTTCGTCTGCTCGACCTCTACGCCCCGCACGGCGGCGGTTCCCTCTGAGGAGTCGTGGGGCGCGCCCCGTGCCGGTCGCACGGTCCTCCGGTCCCCGGGACCCACGCCCCGTCCGCCCGTCGTACCACTGCCCGGAACCACGCCCCAGGAGCACGTCATGGCCGCGTCCCGGTACACCGTCAGCGATGTGATGACCCATACGGCCGTGGCCATCGGCCGTGATGCCTCGTACAAGGAGATCGTCGAGCTGATGCACGCGTGGAAGGTCAGCGCGGTGCCGGTGCTCGAGGGCGAGGGCCGTGTCGTCGGCGTCGTCTCCGAGGCGGACCTGCTGCCCAAGGAGGAGTTCCGCGAGGACGGTCCGGCGCCGCCCCGCGGGGTCGAGGAGGCGTCCAAGGCCGATGCGGTGCTGGCCGAGGAGCTGATGTCGAGCCCGGCCGTCACGGTCCACGCCGACGCCACGCTCGCCGAGGCCGCCCGGATCATGGCGCGCAGGCAGGTCAAGCGTCTGCCCGTCGTGAACCGCCTCGGGATGCTGGAGGGCGTCGTGAGCCGCAGCGACCTGCTGAAGGTGTTCCTGCGGCCCGACGAGGAGCTGGGCGAGGAGATCCGGTCCGCCGTGTTCGCCGGGCTGCCCGTCCCGGACCGTGTGGAGTTCGACGTGCTGGACGGGGTCGTGACCCTTCGGGGGCCCTTCCCCAACCGTGCCCTGCTGCCGCTGTTGGTCCGGGCCGTCCGTGCCGTCGAGGGCGTCGTGGACGTGCGCGTGGAATCCGCCTGAGTGCCCCGTCCCCGGTTCGCCCGGGGCCCCGATGTGTGCCGGGTCCCGGGTCCCGTGCCCCGGGTCGCCGTCGGCCCGAGGCGCCACCCGCGACCGTCGCCGGGTGTCCGGGTCCCCCGGCGGCCTTCTCACGCATGTGGGCCACGGGGCTCCCGGAACCCGGTCCGCACGCACCGGGCCCCCGCCTCCGCAGGCACCTCCTCGGGATCGGCGAGCACCCGGCCGTCCACCACCACCTCCCAAACCCCCTTCAGGCACGCCGGCAGATGGCCCGACGGCGTCCGGCGCACGGCGGCGTGGACATCTCCGAGAGGGCCGCCACGGCGCGGTCGGCCACGGGTCGCCGGTGTCCTGCGCCCGTCGGCCGGTGTCCGGCACCCGTCATGACTCGCTGTGCTGCCCGGCCCGGCGCCGCGGAATGAGCTGTACGGGGCAGTGCGCGTGGTGCACCAGGCTGTGCGTGGCGCGGCCGAGCGTGGGGCCGATGTACCCGGGCGACCGCCGTCCGCCCATCACCAGCAGGTCCGCGTGGCGCGACGCCTCCACCAGCGCCGCGGCCACGGACAGGCTCTTCTCGGCGTCCGCCCGCACGGACAGTCCCGGGAACTCCTCGCGGATCAGGTCGGTCAGGGGCGTCAGATGGCGGGCGCCTTCGCCGACGACACTGCCGACGCCGTCGAGCATGGGCGCGGCGACCCCGGCGGACTCGAACACGTTCCATACGTGGAGCAGGCGCAGCGTCGCCCCGCGGATCTCCGCCTCGCACGCCGCGTACCGGAGACACTCGGTGTCGTTCTCGTCGCGGACGGCGGCGAGGACGACACCGGTGGCCGTCCCGTCGTCCTCGCCCCTGACCACGACGACGGGTGTCGTGGCCGCCGCGACGGTCCTCAGCCCGACGGATCCGAGCATGAGGTAGGCGAACCCGCCCAGCCCCCGGCTGCCGACCACCACGGTGCCACGGAGCCCCGCGGTCCGTTGCAGGCTGGGCACGGGCGCGCTGCGGCTGAACTCCGCGGTGACGCGCAGGCCGGGGAACCGTTCCGCGACGACGGCCGCCGTGTCCCGCAGCAGTTCGTAGCCCGCGCTGCGCACCCCCTCGATGCTGTCCGCCGAGAGGTAGAGGCTCCGGGTGTCGGTGTCCGCGCCGTGGACGATGTGGAGCAGGGTGCCCCGGCGTGCCGCCTCGTCCGCCGCCCAGAGCACCGCACGGCGGGCCGGCTCGGAGCCGTCGACGCCGACCACGACGGAGCCCAGTTCGGGGCGGCCGTTGCTGCCTTCCATGGTTTCCTCCTGGCCGAGTGGCGTCGGTGGGTCGGCTCCCACGCCGCGCACTTCCGGGCGCCGCGCACGCAGGGGCCGCTCAGGACCGACCGGGGGCCGACGGTCCCTTTCGTCCCATCCTGCCCCGTCGGGGCGCCCGAACCGGGCCGACCGGCCCCTGCCGCGCCCCGTTCGGCCCTCCTTCCCCGGGTGCGGCCCGGCGGATCGTGGCTGGTGGAATACCTGCGGCGTTTCGCCCGTGCGGGTCTCGGCAGGGCGCCCGCGAGGCGGCGGGAGGAATCGCCAAGGGCATCTCATCCTGGACGTGGACGCAGGGCCCCCGCGAGGCGGCGGGAGGAGCGGCCGTGAGACCCGTCGCAGTCGGTGACCCGACGACCGACGAGATCGTCTCGGTCGTGCCCGCCGTCTCCCACCCGTCCTCGGCGAGGAGGACCGTGTGGTCGGTGTCGTGTCCGGGAGCGACCCGCCGGGCCGACGGGCGACGGGGCGTCCGGAAGCGGAACGGGTCCGGGCTCCGCAGGCCCTGTCCCGACAGCCGTATCCGCGTACGCCGCCGGTCCGCCGGCCGGTGGTCCGCCGGCCGGTGGATCGGCGCCCGTCGTTCCGGCCGGGATCCGGCGCACCGCCGCCGATGTCCTGTCGGCCCCCAGCAGTGGACGTCCGCACCTGCCGGAGACGGGGACGGATTCCCCGAGCACGCGTCCGGCGCGGCCCCGGCCAGGGCCGGCCAGGGCCGCGCCGGGCCGGAGGAGGTCGTCATGAACCCACGCATCGTCGTCGGCTTCGACGGAACCGCGGAGAGCGTCGCGGCGTCCCGTTGGGCCGCGCGGGAGGCGGTCCTGCGCGGCGTGCCCCTGCATCTCGTCCATGTCGAGGAGACGTTCACGGTCCTCGGTGTCCCCTCGGCCGGACCGGGGCCGCGTCACGGGGACGCCGACCCGCTGCTGCGCGCTGCCCGCGAGGAACTGCTGGCACGGCACCCGCGGCTGCGGATCGGCTCCGAATCGCTCGGCGGCCGTCCGGCGGCGGCTCTGGCCGGTGCCGCGGCGGACGCGGACATGCTGGTCCTCGGCTCCCGGGGACTGGGCACCCTCGCGGGTGTCGTGCTCGGTTCCGTCTGCATGGCGGTCGTCCACGCCCTGGAGCGGCCGGTCGTTCTGGTGCGTGCCACGGAGGACGTGGGGCCGGGCCCGCGCGAGGGGCACCCCGAGGGCGGCGTGGTCGTGGGCGTCGACCCCGGTCATCCGTGCGACGCCCTGCTCGCCTTCGCGTTCGAGGAGGCGTCACTGCGGCGTTGCGCGCTCGTCGCGGTACACAGCTGGACGCCGCCCCCGCTGGCCGGTTACGGAGCCGCGTACAGCCCGGAAGGCCACGCGCAGATGGCCGAGGCCATGAAGAACGAGCTGGACGACCTGCTGAAGCCCTGGCGCGACAGGTGTCCGGCGGTCGCCCTCGACGCCCGGTCCGAGATCGGACGTCCGGCCGAGCAGTTGCTGGAAGCGGGCGCCGCGGCGGCTCTCGTGGTCGTCGGCCGCCGCGTCCGCCGGTCCCGGATCGGGGGGCACATCGGTCCGGTGACCCACGCGATGCTCCACCACTCCACCGCCCCGGTCGCCGTCGTCGCCCACACGTGAGCCTCCTCCCGCCCGCGGTGCGGGCCACGGCATGCATACGAGGGGCGGGGGTGGGGCCGCGCCGTACGCGACGGACAGTGCGGCCCGGCCCCGGGGCCCGCAGGGCCGGGCCCGGAGCGGGTCCCCGTCGGTGCCACGCGCCTCGGCCACCCGTCTTCGTCGGGCGTCTCCGTCAGGCGTCCCTGTGGCCGTCGGCCGTGATCCTCTTCACCGGGATACGGTGTGCGGCCTGCCCCGCCCCGGACTCCAGCGTCACGCGCATGGTGAGGATGCCGTCCTCGTACTCCGCCTCGACCCCGTCGGGCGGAATGCGGGCGGGGAGACGGACCGTGCGGTGGAACGAGCCGTAGCGGAACTCGGAGTGGTCCTTCTCCTCCTTGCTCTCGGTGTGCTCGGCCCCGACGGTGAGGGTGTCGCCCTCGACCGTGATGTGGATGTCCTTCTCCGGGTCCATCCCGGGCAGTTCGGCGCGCAGTGTGTACTGCCCCTCCTTGCTGCTCATCTCGATCGGGATGGTGTGGGCATCGGGCGCGGACCGCCACGGGAAGCGGGGGAAATCCGTCCCGAACCAGTCCGTGAGGTCGGGGAAGCGGCCGTGCCTGCGCTCCGGGTGAGTTCCTGACATGGTGTCCTCATCCTTTCCCGCGGCGGCCACGCCGTCGCTCGTCTCCGTCCGCCCTGGTCCGTGACGCTCGCGGCGGCCCGTTCCACGAGGGGTTCTTGGCCGGGGTCGGCCGCTGCCGGTCCTCAGTAGGGCATGGGGCGGCCGGAAGGCGTGCGCAGATCCGGCTCGGGGGGTCTGCGGGGGCTCCTCGGCCGGATCCGGATCCGGATCCGTGTGCGCCACATGGTTCTCACCTCTTCGGGAGGCGAAATCGCTTCTCCGGAAGACGGAACCGCTCCCGCCGCTCCGGGGCGATCCGGGACCTGCGTCCCGTCCGACTTCCACGATCGCTCCGCGGGCCGGGACACCGCAGTGCCGAGTGGGCCACAGCATGGAGGGGCCGATCGGCCCATGGCCGGGACCGTCCGGAAACGGGGTCCGGCCCCGCGGAAGCGCCCCGGACGGGGCCGGGGTCCGATCCCGTCGCCGGTACCGGCCCCGGCACCGGAGAGGGATCAGACGCCCCGGTAGAGGCGTTCGAGGTCGACGAGCATGACCTCGCCCCGTGCGCGGGCCGCGTGCAGCTCGGGGCTGAACCCGGCGGCGCCGTAGAGCGCCAGGCTGACACGGCCGGTCCCGTCGCGGGGTTCGAGACGCTCCAGGACACGGCGCAGGCGCTGCAGATGGTGCATGTCCATGCTGGTGTTCCAGCGCGCGATCCCCAGGGACAGGAGGGGGCCGCTCAGGAGACCTTCCTTGCGGCGGACCACGACCTCGGCGTCGAGCCCGGCGGTCGCCGACGGGTCGCTGAGGGAGCCGTGCGCCGCGGTGACCCGGTCGGCCCCGAGGGCGGTCCAGTCGGCGTACGAGGCGGCCCAGTCCCGGCAGACCTGGGCGAACCGGCGTCCTGCGACCAGCATGTCGAAGTCGGTCCGCGCCTCCCGCCACACGGTTTCGGCATCGCTCTGTTCGAGGGCGGCCCTGCGCGGACGTGCCACGGCGTGCTCGAAGGAGAGGAGCGGGTCGGCGATGTGGTGGCGTGTGATTCCCGGCTGCAGTCCGTCCGGCTGGGACCGGAGCAGACCGCGGTCGCGAAGCACGGCCAGGGCACGTGAGGTGTCGGTGAGTTGCTGTCCCAGGAAGGCGGCCGCCCCGCCGTGGGTCGTGCAGCCCATGGCCAGGGCGGTGAGCACGGAGTGGCAGATGACGCGGCCCCGGGGCCCGGTCTCCTCGTCGAGCAGGTGGCGGGCCTCGTGGAACAGCGGCATGCGCGGATTCAGCACGGTGCGGCAGACCCAGGCGTCGAAATCGTCGAGGCCTGCGGGGACATCGTCGTTCACGTAGTCGTGCCGGTAGGCGGGCGTGCCTCCGACCACGGTGTGGACGAGGAAGGCGAGCCTCGGGTCGTCGATCCCCCACAGTCGTGCGGCCTCGCGGAAGTCCAGGGGCCGGATGTCGAGTACGAGGCGGGTGAGGGCGCGCAGCGGTGCGGACGAGGCGAACAGCCGGGTCATGACCGGCGCGGTCTCACCGGCGAGCAGCAGGCGCGCACGGTTCCCGGGCGGCGGCCGGTCGGAGTGCCGGAGGGCGCCCTGGATGACGGACGGGAGAGCCGGGCTCGCCGCGACGAGGTCGGGGAACGAGTCGATGACGACGGGCAGGGGCCGGTCGTCGCCCAGGGCCAGCAGAGCGTCGAGGCACTCCTTCCAGCCGCGCCAGGGGCCGGGCCGCCCGGCCTCGCGGTGGCGCGCGTACTCCTCGCCCACCCTGCGCAGGGCCTCGGCCTCGGTGGCCTGCTGACCGCAGAAGTAGAACCCGCCCGTGGCGCGTGCCACCGATTCCAGCAGGAGCGTCTTGCCCTGGCGGGGGCGCCCCGTGACGACGCCCAGGTCCGGTCCCGGATGGGGGTCCCCGGCGAAGGACACCAGGGCCTCCCATTCGTTCTCCCTGTCGAAGAGCCGGTCGGGTCTGGGCGGGCGGCCCGGGCCGGTGACCGCGGTCTGCTGCTGTCCGTGTACGGCGTTCACTCCAGGCACCTCCGGAACCGCCCCGGGCTCCGCCGCGGGATCGTCCCGGGGCTACGGCGCTCCTTCATTCTCGGACGGGCGGACGGCGGGCGCGCGTCGTGCGGTCCGTCCCGTCGCGGCCGACCGCACCGGTTCGGTGACGAGCCTGACGTGGGTGACGCCGAGCCCTCGCCCGTGAGCGTCCTGGAAGAACAGGCGGCGGGTGAGCACGCCGCGGCGCGTCCCAGGTCCAGCCGGTGTACGTGCGCGTGCTCACCGGACGCGGGCTCATGGCCGGACCGGGGCGGCGATCTCGTCGTGCGGTGCCCCGCTGGGCACCACCTCACGCGCCCCCGTTTCCCCGGTACGCGCGAACACGTCGTACGTCTCCTCCGTCCGTTCCCCTTCGAAACGGTGGTTGATCAGGGTCGACGCGGACAGCCGCCCGACGGCCGTCATGCGCAGCAGCATGGGCGTCGAGTACGTATCGACCGGAAAACGAGTGCCTCCACGACGGCGTCCTCCCCGGGCGGTGTTTCCCGGGCGGTGTTTCCCGGGTGGCGTTCCCGTGCCGTGCCGGCCTGCTCCGGCGCATGTGCCTGCACTCCCCCCAGGCTGACCCGGCGCACGGCCCCCGCGCTTGGGCCGGTCGGCCCCCGCCCGGTCCTTTCGGCCCCTGGCCCCCGTGGCATCGGGGACGTAAGGGTGAGAGCGTTGCCTCCCGGCCGACGAACGGTGAACGGTGAACGACCAGCCGTCCGGGTCTGCCCGGGTCCGTCCCGGGTCTGCCCGGACGGTCCGGTCGGATCCCCCGGTCCCGGTCGGTCGGCAGGTCCGCCGGTACCGCCCATCCACCGAGGAATGCCATGACCTCTGCCCGCTGCACCGTCGCCGACGTGATGACGAAGACCGTCGTCACGGTCGCGCCCGACACGGAATTCAAGGAGATCGTCACGGTCATGGAGCGGTGGAAGGTCACCGCCGTCCCGGTCGTCGACGACGAGTCCCGTGTCGTCGGTGTCGTCTCCGAAGCCGATCTGCTGGCGAAGGAGGAGTTCCGCGCGCGCCGGATCGGCATGATCGAGCAGATGAGGCGTCTCGGCGACACCGCCAAGGCGGGCTCGGTGCGGGCCGGTGATCTGATGTCGAGCCCCGCGGTCACGGTGCGGCCCGACGCGCCGCTTCCGCAGGCGGCCCGCCTCATGGCCGACCAACGGGTCAAACGCCTCCCGGTCGTGGACGCCGACGGCGGCCTCAAGGGCGTCGTCAGCCGTGCCGACCTCCTCAAGGTGTTCCTCCGGCCCGACGAGGCGCTCGCCGCCGACGTACGCCGAGAGGTCGTCGACCGGCTGTTCCCCGGCGCGGACCGGTCGGTGGAGGTCGCCGTCGCCCAGGGCGTGGTCACCCTGTCCGGTCGCATCCACGACAGCTCCCTGATTCCCGTCGCGGCCCGGCTCGCTCAGTCCGTGGAAGGCGTGGTCGACGTGGACTGCCGACTCGAGGGCGCGGCACGCGCCTGAGCCGGCGGCCCCGGACGCTCCTGCGGGAGCGGCGCGTCTTCGTGGTGCGTCTCCGTGAACGACACGCCGTTCAGAAGTGCGGAACGAGCAGGACCGGACAGTGCGTGTGGTGCAGCACGGCGTGTGTCACGTGCCCGAGCGGAGAGCCGATGTGGTGGGAACGCCGCCGCGCCCCCATGAGAATCACGTCGACGTCGGCCGTCTCCCGCACCAGCGCCTCGGAGACGGATCCGGCGCGGACGGCCCGTTCGGTCACGGAGAGGTCCGGGAACTCCGCGCGCACTGCCTCGACGAGCCGGGCCGTGGCCAGCGCCCGCTCCTCGGCGAGCCGGGCCGCGCCCTCCAGGACGGTCGCCACGTCGCCGACGTTCTCGAAGAAGGCCCACACGCTCACCACCCGCAGCGCGGCGCCGTCCCGGTCGGCCAGCCGGGCGGCGGTGCGCAGCGTATCCCTGTCGCGTTCGTCCCGCGCCGCCACCAGCACGACGCCCGCCCGTTCGCGTTCCTCACCGGGCACGACGACGACCGGGACCGACGCGTGGGCGACCAGGTCGAGCGAGTCCGACCCGACCAGCAGGGGCGCGAATCCCCCGCGCCCGCGCGAGCCGACGACCACCGTGGCGTCGGGGTCCGCCTCGCCGAGCAGACAGGGTGTCGTGCCGTTCTCGCACAGGGTGGTGGTCACCGGGACGGCGGGGGCCAGTCGGCGGACGAGTCCGGCGGCATCGTCCAGCACCGAGTTCGCGAAGCGCACGATCCGTCGGCGGTCCTCCTCGGAGAGGTACAGGCTCCCCCGACCGGTCCCCACGGCGTGCACGATGTGCAGCGCCGTTCCCCGGGCGGCGGCCTCGCCGGCCGCCCATCGCACGGCCCGCAGCGCGTGACCGGAACCGTCGGTGCCGACCACGACCGGCCCTGTCATGACCACGTCCTGCGGAGTGCTGCTCATGGTCTCTCTCCTCGCGATTCCGCGGCGCTCGCCGTTCCTCGGCCCGGGCGTTCCCGCGGCTCGGGCGGCTCCCCGAACCCGAGGGTTTCCGCAGCTCGCACGCGGTCGTCGTGGGCCCGTACGGTCATGCTGTGCCTCCTGCCGGGGCCGCGGCATGGGCTGGGCGGGCGCGAGACCAGGCCGGTCGGCCCATGCGCCGCGCTCCGGGGTGGCGCACCATGGACCCGACGAGGCACATGTGGAACGGCGGAAGGACCCGGGGTACGGCGGCGAGGCAGTCGGCGGACCGGAACACCCACGAGGGACCGGAGCGGATCCCCCCGACGGCCGGAACGGATCCACGAAGGACGTGTAGGACATGATGCGCGCAGAGAGTCACCCGTCGGGCGAGTGCCGGGAACGGGCCCCTTCGGGAGAGCTGGGCCGCCGGGTGGCGATGCGGCGCGAACAGCTCGGGCTCAGCCGGGAGCAGGTCGCCGAGCGGGCCGGTGCCGCGCCGGGCTACCTCCAGTACGTCGAGGAGCACCAGGCGACACCCGGCATCGGGTTCCTGCTGCGGCTGGCCGAGGCCCTGGAGAGCACGGTGGCCGAGCTGACCGGGTGCACCACCGATCTGCCTCCCGGCCTGGGCCACGCCGGGTATCACACGCAGCTGCTGGAGCTCGACCCCCAGGAGTGTCATCTGCTGCTGTCCACGCATGGCGTGGGCCGGGTCGGCACGATGACGGACGACGGCCCCACCATCCTCCCGGTCAACTACGTCGTGGACGGCGAGCACATCGCCTACCGGAGCGCCCGCGACTCGCTCCTGACCGCCGTCGCGGGCCGGACGGTCGCCTTCGAGGTGGACCACGTCGACGAGGCGCTGAGCCAGGGATGGAGCGTCCTCGTCGTCGGCACGGCAGCGGCCGTCGACGATCCGGAGGCCGCCCGGCGGCTGGACGAGCACGCCTACACCACGCCCTGGGCCGGCGGGCCGCGGAACGTGTGGCTGACGATCACCCCCACGCGCGTCACCGGGCGGCGCATCCGTGTCCTCGAGAGCCATGCCGCCCCGGGCGGCGGCCACTGGACGGACGGACGGAGCCGGGACGGTGCACGGGCCTGAACCCGGCCACGTGGCGGACCCGCCGCCGTCTCGGGGTGCGCCGCGGGCCGTCCGGCCGCCGCGGGACCCGTTCGGCCCTGGTGTGCCGCTCCCGGCGCGGACCACGATGGGTGAGGACGGATCCGTACGGCCCGCGGGCAGCGGGGCCGTACCGCCCGTCGACGACGAGGAGGGCGCCATGGGCACGGAGTCCGGGTTCTCGGCGGACCGGCCGATCCGTGTGTTCCTGCTCGACGACCACGAGGTCGTCAGGCGCGGGGTGCAGGACCTGCTGGACGCGGAGCCGGACATCGAGGTCGTCGGCGACGCGGGCACGGCCGATCAGGCGCTGGCCCGCGGCCCGGCGCTCCGCCCCGATGTCGCGATTCTCGACGTGCGGCTGCCGGACGGCGACGGCATCACGGTCTGCCGTGAACTGCGCTCCCGGATGCCGGAACTGGCCTGCCTGATGCTCACCTCGTTCGACGACGACGAAGCGCTGCTCGACGCCATCATGGCCGGCGCGGCCGGCTACGTGCTCAAGGAGATCAAGGGCTCCGACCTCGTCGCCGCCGTCCGCACCCTGGCCTCCGGGCGCTCCACCCTCGATCCGGCGACCACGGCCCGGCTGATGAACAGCCTGCGCGACGAGGAGTTCGGCGCCGAATCCGCACAGGACGACGCGCTGTCGGGGCTTTCACCGCGGGAGAAGGACGTCCTCGCCTTGATCGGCGAGGGACTGACCAACAGCCAGATCGGCAAGCGCCTCTATCTGTCCGAGAAGACGGTCAAGAACCACATCTCTCGTCTCCTGGCCAAGCTCGGGGTCGAGCGGCGTATCCAGGCGGCCGTGATCGCGGCGCACACCGCGGACTCCGCCCCGTCCGCCGGTGGCGCGGGCCACCGCCGACGATGACCGTGGTCCCGGGACGCGCCCGGGACCGTCGGGAGGGACGGGTCTTCAGGACCGGGACGCCCGCGGGAAGGCCGCCGGAACGGGCACGTCGGAGCGGGCACGGCACGACGGACATCAGGGCTGTCGCAGCGGTACCCACCAGCTCAACCGGGTGCCGTCGCCCCGCCCCGACGGTCCCACATCCATCTCGCCGCCCAGCTTCTCCGCACGCCGCGCGAGGTTGTCGAGCCCGCTCCGGGAGACCCCGTGGCCGGGCATCCCGATCCCGTCGTCGGACACGACGAGTGTCAGCCGCCCGTTGCCCACCGTCAACGAGACGTCCACCGCCGCGGCCCGCGCGTGGCGCGCGACATTGGTCAGGGCCTCTCCGAGGACCGCGATCACCTGCTCGGCGACATCGGCCGGCACGTCCGTGTCGATCAGCCCGGCCATGCGCAGGGACGGCTGGAACCCGAGGGTGCGGGCGGACTGCTCGACCGCCCTCGCCGTCCTGACGCGCAGTCCCTGGCCGGTCCGGCCGGGGTGACGGGCGCGGAGCCCGAAGATGGTCGACCGGATGATCTTGATGGTCTCGTCCAGGTCGTCCACCGCGCGCAGCAGCCGTTCGCTCGCCTGCGGCTGTTCCACGAGGCGTACCACGCTCTGCAGGGTCATGCCGGTGGCGAACAGTCGTTGGATGGCCAGGTCGTGCAGGTCGCGGGCGATGCGGTCGCGTTCCTCCAGCAGGGCGATCTGTTCGGCGGACTCGCGCCGCTCGGTGAGCTCCATGGCCAGGGCCGCCTGTCCGGCGAACGCCAGCAGGGGCGCGGTCTCCGTCTCCGTGAAGACGGGGCTGCCGCGTGCCCGGGCCAGCAGCAGCACCCCGCACGTCCGCCTGCCCGTGGCCATGGGGACGGCGACCGCGGGGCCGAGCCCCGCCCGCCGCAGGGGGCCACCGGTGATCCTCGGGTCGTGCACGATGTCGGGGCTGGTGATGGGCTCACCGGCGTCGAGCGCGGCCCCGGCGAACGATCCCTCGCACGGCAGGGTCAGACCGCGGTACCGCTCGGAGTCCGGACCGGACGCGAGGGCCACACGGACGCAGTGTCCCCTGCAGGGAAGCGCCAGGATGCCGAGATCGGCGGCGAGAATGCGGGAGGAGCGGTCCACGATCATCCGTCGGACGTCCGCGTCGTCGGCGCCGCCCAGCAGTCCCGCGACGATCTCGTTGCCCGCCTCCTGCCAGCGTTGGCGGTCGCGCGTGCGCGCGTACTCGCGGGCGTTCTCGATGGCGACCCCCGCCGCCACCGCGAGCGTCGACAGAACGGTCTCGTCCTCCGCGTCGAATTCGCGCCCGCCGCGCTTCTCGGTGAGGTACAGGTTGCCGAACACCTCGTCGCGGATCCGGACGGGCACCCCCAGGAACGAGCGCATCGGGGGGTGGTTCGGCGGGAGTCCGAAGGACGCGGGATGCCTGGAGAGCTCCGCGAGCCGCAGCGGCCGGGGGTGGCGGATCAGCTCGCCGAGGATGCCGTGCCCCTCGGGCAGCGGGCCGATGGCCTCGCGCTCCTCGTCCGTGACGCCCACGGTCAGGAACTGGGTGAGCCGGGTCCCCTCCCCGACCACGCCCAGGGCCCCGTACTCGGCGTCGACCACGACGACGGCGGCCTCGACGATGCGGCGCAGCACCTGCGACAGGTCGAGCTCCCGCCCGACCGACATGACGGCCTCCAGCAGCAGGGCCGCCTCGACGGGGCCGCGCTCCACGGCGTCGAGGCGGCCCTGGAGATCCTCGGGCAGCGTGCTCAGCCGACGGCGTCCCCCACCGCGGTGTTCAGTCCCGGTGTCGCCCACGGTGCCTCCGTCCTGCCCCCCACGCGTACGGGGCCGGCCACACCTCCACGTTAATCTCCGTACGCCGATCGGCATCCGGTACGCGGCACCGCCCCGTTCCCGCGGCTCCCCGGCACGGACCGCCGGGAGACCTCCGTGCCGTCCGGGACGGCGGTCACTGCACGCGCACCGCCGCGCACGCTACGTGCACCGCCGTACGCGGCGGGCTCACCGTCGTACGCGCGGCATCCCCAGCCCGATCCACGAGATGATCTCCCGCTGGATCTCGTTGTTGCCGCCGCCGAAGGTGAAGACGACGGCGGACCGGTAGCCGCGTTCGAGTTCGCCGTGCAGCACGGCGCCCGCCGAGCCCTCCTTGAGGGGGGCCGCCGATCCGACCACCTCCATCAGCCAGGCGTAGGCGTCGCGGCGGGCCTCGGAGCCGTAGACCTTGACGGCGGAGGCGTCCTGCGGGGTGAGGGTTCCGTCCTGGACGGCGGACACCATCCGCCAGTTGAGCAGCCTCATGGCGTCGAGCCTTGCGTGGGTGCGGGCGAGGAGTGCGCGGACCCAGCCGAGGTCGACGACGCGGCGGCCGTCGGCGATCCGGGTGTCCGTGGCCCAGCGCTGGACGTCGTGGAGGGCGCGGACGGCCATGGTGCCGTGGGCGGCGAGGGTGACGCGTTCGTGGTTGAGCTGATTGGTGATCAGCCGCCAGCCCTTGTTCTCCTCGCCGACGCGGTGGGAGACCGGGACGCGCACGTTCTCGTAGTAGCTCGCGGTGGTGTCGTGGGAGGCGAGGGTGTTGATCAGCGTGCAGGAGTAGCCGGGGTCGGTGGTCGGGACGAGCAGCATGGTGATGCCCCGGTGCGCGGGCGCGTCCGGGTCGGTGCGGACGGCGAGCCAGACCCAGTCCGCGGTGTCGCCGTTGGTGGTCCAGATCTTCTGCCCGTTGACGACGTACGTGTCGCCGTCGCGCACGGCCCGCGTCCTGAGCGCGGCGAGGTCGGTGCCCGCGTCGGGTTCGCTGTAGCCGATGGCGAAGTCGATCTCGCCGGAGAGGATCTTCGGCAGGAAGTAGCGCTTCTGCTCGTCGGTGCCGAACTGCATGAGGGTGGGACCGACGGTGTTGAGGGCCATCAACGGCAGCGGCACGCCCGCCTGGGCCGCCTCGTCGAAGAAGATGAACTGTTCCCTCGGGCTCAGCCCGCTGCCGCCGTATTCCACGGGCCAGCCGGCGCCGAGCCGGCCGTCGGCGCCCAGGCGCCGGATCGTCTCGCGGTAGAACTTCTTCTGTGCCGCGGGGTCGGTGTGGCGGGCAAATGCGTTCTCGGGGACCAGTTCGGCGAAGTACGCACGCAGTTCGGCGCGCAACTGCTGCTGCTCAGGCGTGTATGCGAGGTGCACGGCCCCTCCAGGAGTCTCGCGGTCGCGTCGCTCGTGTGCGGCGGCGCACACAGTAGAACGTGTTGCAAGAATCCGGAAGGGCCGGGGCGGGCCCGACGGGGTCGGCACTTGGCGACGCGCACCCGACGGGCGGTCCGCGCTTGACGGCGCGCATCCGACGGACGGTCAGCGCTTGACGGCGCGCAGGACGACGAACTTCGGGTTGCCCGCGACGGTGGCGCAGTCGCCGAAGATGCGGCGCAGCCGGATGTGGTGGCCGAGGTGCCGGTTGCCGACGACCCACAGCTCGCCGCCCGGACGCAGCGCGGCGTGCGCCCCCCGGAACATGGCGCGGGCCGTCGCGTCGGTGGTGGCCCGGTGGGAGTGGAACGGCGGGTTGTTGAGAACCAGGTCCACGCTGCCGGGTGGTACGTCCGTGAGTCCGTCGCCGACCACGAAGTCGGCCTCGGCGCCGGGTCCGGCGTTGGCCCGGAAGGTCTCCTCGGCGGAGGCGACCGCCTGGTACGACTCGTCGATGAACGTGACCCTCGCCGCGGGGTTGGCGAGCGCGGCGGACAGCCCGACGACGCCGTTGCCGCAGCCGAGGTCGACGACCCGGTCCGGGCCGCCGCGTGCGGGGAGGTGCCCCAGGAAGAAGCGGGTGCCGATGTCGAGGCGGTCGGCGCAGAAGACTCCGGCGTGATTGGTGACCGTCCGGCCGGAGGCCGGGCCGATGCCCTCGGGCAGGGCGTAGCGGAGCGGCCAGGGACTGGGCGTGCGTGCCTTCGCCGGATCGGGCGTGCAGAAGATGAGCCGGGCCTTCCTGATCGCCAGGGAGGTGCGGGTCGGGCCGATGATCCGCTCGAAGAGCGCGAGCGTGGAGGTGTGGATCTCCTTGGCCATGCCGGTACCGATGACGACGGTGCCGGCATGGACGGCCGGGGCGAGCCGGTGCAGCTGGTCCTCCAGGAGGGCGAGGCTCTTGGGGACGCGCACCAGCAGGACGTCGACGCGGTCGGGCGGCGTGTCCCTGGTGGACAGCAGGCGCACGGCGTCCGCTCCGATGCCGTTGCGTTCCAGATTGGCGCGGGTCGCTCGCTGGGACAGCCAGGATTCGCTGATCAGCACGGGACGGTGTGCCGCCAGGGCGGTGCCCAGGGCGCCCCAGCGGTCGCCCACCACGACCACGGTGCCCGACAGGCCGACCGGCTGCGTCCCGTCGGCCCCCTCCAGCCGCCGCAGCAGATACTCGTCGGCGGCGTCCCAGGCACGGAACGGATCGCGCGGGTCCTCGGGGAAGCGGGCCAGCTCGTATCCGGCCTCTGACGTCGTCAAACGGTTCATCGTGCACCCAGGCTAGCCGAGCCGCGGGGAGCGCCCCACACGCTCCCCGCCGCCGGCTCCCGGGTGCACGCCGCGCCGGAGCGGGCCCTGCGCTACGGCAGCACCTTGTCGATCGCCGAACGGCCCTCCCGGGCGAGCCTGCGCTCGGCCCATCGGAGGTTCTCCGGAGTCAGGTCCCGCCCGGAGGCGAGCACCAGGTCCTCCGGGGTCGGTTCATCGCTACCACCCGTGTGCAAGAGGCTGTCCGGGGTCACTCCCCCGGCCATGGATACGGATTCGGGCTCGTCGCTCATGCCGCCTCCTCGTCCTTTCCGACATTCTCGCGCCGCGCCCGGTCCGGCGCATCCCATGCCCGGGCACCCCCTCCACCACCCCGCCCGCCCCGCACAGGAGGCGTCACTTGACCTGCACATGATAGGTACACAGCGTTCACACCATGGTCACGGTGCGTGTGGAAGGCTCCCGCTGACCAGCCCACCACACGTCCGCCGCGGCGCCGTCCCCCCTTCGTGACCGGTGTCGCGGCGCCCGTCCTTCCGGAGAGGACACCCCCACATGTCCCGTCGTCACCTTCGTCACCGGCGCCCGCTGCTGGCGACGTTCGCCGCGTTCGCGGTGCTCGCCGGCACCGCGGCCGCCGCGCCCGCGGCCACCGCCCGGACCGCCCCCGCCGCCGCACCGCTCCAGACCCTGGACGACACGTACTACCAGGACGCGATGGGCAAGTCCGGCACCGCGCTCAGGAACGCGCTGCACACGATCATCAGCAAGCAGACCAAGATCTCCTACAGCCAGGTCTGGGACGCGCTGAAGAACACGGACCAGGACCCCGCCAACTCCTCCAACGTGGTCCTCGTCTACTCCGGCCGCTCGATATCCAAGAACAGCAGCGGCGGCTCGGTCGGGCAGTGGAACCGCGAGCACGTCTGGGCCAAGTCCCACGGCGACTTCGGCACCGCCACCGGCCCCGGGACCGACATCCACCACCTGCGCCCGGAGGACGTCCAGGTCAACTCCATCCGCGGCAACAAGGACTTCGACAACGGCGGCAGCCCGGTCAGCGGGGCCCCGGGCAGCTACACCGACAGCGACTCCTTCGAGCCGCGCGACGCGGTCAAGGGCGACGTGGCCCGCATGATCCTCTACATGGCGGTGCGCTACGAGGGCGGCGACGGCTTCGCCGACCTCGAACCCAACGAGCGGGTGTCCAACGGCTCGGCCCCGTACATGGGCCGTCTCTCCGTGCTCAAGGCGTGGAGCCAGGAGGACCCGCCGGACGCCTTCGAGAAGCGGCGCAACGACGTCATATTCGACCGGTACCAGCACAACCGGAACCCGTTCATCGACCACCCCGAGTGGGTCGAGTCCATCTGGTAGGCGCCCGCCGGACGCGTGACCGCCGACGAGCCACCGGGCGGCCCGTCGGCGGCCGCGCCCCGTACGCGGCCGGGGAAGCGACCGGTCCGCGTGCTCCCCGCACGGAGACCGCCGTTCGGCACGGGCGCGCGGGCGGCCGACGCTCACAGGCATGCGGGTCCCCGGGGCCGCTGGGAGACTGGGATGGTCCCCGACGGGCACGGGAGAAGTCCCGCGAAAGGCCCCCGGGGGCGGGTCCCCCGGAGAGGAGTGAGCGCACCATGCCACGTGGATCGAACGCCAAACGGGAACGGCAGTACGAGCACATCAAGGAGAGCGCGCAGGAGCGCGGGGTCGGCGAGGAACGGGCGGAGGAGATCGCGGCCCGTACGGTCAACAAGGCACGTGCCCGCGCGGGCGAGTCGAGGACCGCGAGCCGGACGTCCATCGAGGACATGTCGTCGTCCCGGCGCGGCGGTCTGCGCTCCCACAGCGGGGCGGCGGGTCCCACCCGCGACCAGCTCTACGAAGAGGCGAAGAAGAAGAACATCCACGGGCGTTCGAACATGACGAAGGACGAACTGGCCCGGGCTCTCGGTCGCTGAGCGCACGTCGTCGGGGCCGGGCCGCGCGGCCCGGCCCCCTCGCATCCGGCTCACCGGCGCATGCGTCGTCAAGACGCGCGTCGACGGCGCATGCACGTCGTGGGCGGGCGCGCGTCCACGGCCCCGGGCGCGTCAGCCGCCCCAGGTCCAGTCGGCCACCTCGGGCAGGTCCACACCGTGCTCCCTGATCCAGTCGTGGTGACGGGTACGGGCGTCGGCCATCGCCTGGCGCACCGCCACGGCCCGCACGCCCAGGCCGGGCACCCGGTCGATCACGTCCATCACCAGCCGGTAGCGGTCCAGGTCGTTGCGGACCACCATGTCGAACGGCGTCGTGGTGGTGCCCTCCTCCTTGTATCCCCGCACGTGGAGATGCGCGTGACCGGCCCGCCGGTAGGCCAGACGGTGGATGAGCCACGGATAGCCGTGGTACGCGAAGATCACGGGGGTGTCCCGGGTGAACACCGCGTCGTACTCCGCGTCCGGCATGCCGTGCGGATGCTCGTCGCGGGGCAGCAGCCGTGCCATGTCGACCACGTTGACCACGCGTACGGCCAGTTCCGGCAGGTGACGCCGGAGCAGGTCGGCGGCGGCCAGCGTCTCCAGGGTGGGGACGTCACCGGCGCAGGCGAGCACCACGTCCGGTTCGCGGGAGCCGTCCTCGGTGCCCGCCCACTCCCAGACCCCGGCTCCCCGGGCACAGTGCGTGCGGGCCTGGTCCATGGTGAGCCAGTCGTGGCTCGGCTGCTTGCCGGCCACGATCACGTTGACGTAGTCGCGGCTGCGGAGCACGTGGTCGGCGACGGAGAGCAGCGTGTTGGTGTCCGGCGGCAGGTAGACCCGGACGACCTCGGGGCTCTTGTTGAGGACGTGGTCGACGAAGCCGGGGTCCTGGTGGGAGAACCCGTTGTGGTCCTGACGCCAGACGTGCGAGGTGAGCAGGTAGTTGAGGGAGGCGATGGGGCTGCGCCAGGTCAGCCTGCGGGCGGTCCTGAGCCATTTGATGTGCTGGTTGACCATCGAGTCGACGATGTGGGCGAACGCCTCGTAGCAGGAGAACAGCCCGTGCCGCCCGGTGAGGAGGTATCCCTCCAGCCAGCCCTGGCACAGGTGCTCCGAGAGCACCTCCATGACGCGGCCGTCGTGCGCGAGGTGTTCGTCCGTCGGCAGGATGCGCTCCTGCCATGCCTTACCGGTGGCTCCGTAGAGGGCGTCGAGCCGGTTCGAGGCCGTCTCGTCGGGGCCCACCACGCGGAAGTCGCGGCGGGCGGCGGTCGCGGCCATCACGGCCTCCAGGAGCCCGCCGAGCACCCGGGTCGGCTCGTGCAGCACGGTGCCGGGCTTGTCGACGGCGACGGCGTGCTCCTCCAGCGGCGGGAGGGGCAGCTCCCGCAGCAGCAGCCCGCCGTTGGCGTACGGAGTCGCTCCGAGGCGGGCGTCGCCGTCGGGCACGCAGTCGAGCACCTGCGGGGCGGGGCGGCCCGAAGCGTCGAAGAGTTCCTCCGGCCGGTAGGAGCGCATCCACTCCTCCAGTTGCCGCAGATGGCCGGGGTTGTCGCGGACACCGGCGAGCGGTACCTGGTGGGAGCGCCAGGTGCCCTCGACGGGCACGCCGTCGACCTCGGCCGGGCCGGTCCAGCCCTTGGGGGTGCGCAGCACGATCATCGGCCAGTGGGGCCGTTCGGCGGTGGCGCCGGTGCGGGCGGCCTCCTGGATCTCCCGGATGCGGTCGACGGCCCGGTCCATGGCGGCGGCCATCGCCCGGTGGACGGTGAGCGGGTCGTCGCCACCGACGTAGAGGGGGTCGTGCCCGTATCCGCGCAGCAGGGCGTCGAGCTCGGTCTCGGGGAGGCGGGCGAGGACCGTCGGGTTGGCGATCTTGTAGCCGTTGAGGTGGAGGACCGGGAGGACGGCTCCGTCGTGCACCGGATCGAGGAATTTGTTGGAGTGCCAGGACGCGGCCAGCGGCCCGGTCTCGGCCTCGCCGTCCCCGACGACGCAGGCGACGACCAGGTCCGGGTGGTCGAACGCGGCACCGTAGGCGTGGGTGAGGGCGTAGCCGAGTTCACCGCCCTCGTGGATGGAGCCGGGGGTCTCCGGTGCCACGTGGCTGGGCACCCCTCCGGGGAAGGAGAACTGCTTGAACAGCCGCCCCATGCCGGGGGCGTCCCGGCCGATGTCGGGGTACGTCTCCGAATAGGTGCCCTCCAGCCAGGAGTTGGCGAGCACGGCCGGCCCGCCGTGGCCGGGTCCCCAGACGCACAGGCCCTGGACACCGCGGGACTTGATGATCCGGTTGAGATGCGTGTGGACCAGGTTGAGTCCCGGCGAGGTGCCCCAGTGGCCGAGCAGACGCGGCTTGATGTGGTCGCGGGCGAGCGGCTCGGTCAGGAGCGGATTGGCCATGAGGTAGATCTGGCCGACGGCCAGGTAGTTGGCGGCCCGCCAGTGTGCGTCGAGTGCGGCGATCTCCTCGTCGGAGGGTCCGGGCGTCGCTGCCGGGTGGGCGGCGTGACTCATGTGCTTCTCCTAAGGGCTGTCCCGTAATCCCTGACGGGCGCTCGACGACAGCTACGGCACCTCGCCGCGTTGTCGGAACGTCCGGATACATCCAGTATGCGGACGTCCCTCCGCCTTGCGATGCACCGCATCTGACACCGTGCGCTGATCCGCCAGAGATTACGGGGCAGCCCTTCGATCGTGTCCGGCGCGGCGCGCCGTCCGCCGCCCGCACGGCGAGGTGCGGACGGCGGGCGTGACCGCGAGGCGGAAGATCAACCTCGTACGGACATACTCGGACGAATCCTTCGCCACGGCGAGTGTGCGGGGCGAGGAGTCGTCCGCCGGGCCCCGCGCGGGACGGAACACGGCGCCGGATCACGGCTCCGGAGCGCGGCCTACGCACAAGCCCCGACGGACTCCGGGCCGTACCAGACCGTGGTCGTGTTGCAGAACTCGCGGATGCCGCGACCGGCGAGCTCGCGCCCGTAGCCGGAACGCTTCACCCCTCCGAAGGGCAGCGCGGGGTGGGACGCCGTCATACCGTTGAAGTAGACGCCGCCCGCCTCCAGGTCGCGCACGCAGCGGCGGGCCTCGGCCGCGTCGCGGGTCCACACGTTGGAGCTGAGGCCGAACGGGCTGTCGTTCGCGAGCACCACGGCCTCGTCCAGCGACTCCACGCGGTAGAGCGTGGCGACGGGTCCGAAGGTCTCCTCGCGGTGGATGCGCATGGCGGGGGTGACGCCGGTGAGGACGGTGGGGGCGTAGAACCAGCCGTTCTCCAGCTCGGGGCCGAGTCCTTCGGGCCGGCCGCCGCCGCACAGCACTTCCGCGCCCCGCCGTACCGCGTCGTCCACCAGCTCCTCCAGGTCGGCGCGGCCCCGTTCGCTGGCCAGGGGGCCGATGTCGGTGGACTCCCGCATCGGATCGCCGACCGTCAGGGCGCGCATGCCCGCGGTGAACCGCTCGGCGAACTCCTCGTAGACCCCGGCGTGCACGATGAATCGCTTGGCCGCGATGCAGGACTGGCCGTTGTTCTGCGTCCGGGCGGTCACGGCGGTGCGTGCCGCCGCGGCGACGTCCGCCGACGGCAGGACGAGGTACGGGTCGCTGCCGCCCAGTTCCAGCACGGTGTGCTTCACCTCGTCGCCGGCGATCGAGGCGACCGAGCGCCCGGCCGGTTCGCTGCCGGTGAGGGTGGCGGCGGCGACCCGGGGGTCGCGCAGGACCGACTCGACCGCGCCGGAACCCACGAGCAGCGTCTGGAAGCACCCTTCCGGGTATCCGGCCCGGCAGAACAGGCCCTCCAGGTACAGGGCCGTCTGCGGGACGTTGGACGCGTGCTTGAGCAGGCCGACGTTCCCGGCCATCAGCGCGGGGGCGGCGAACCGCACGACCTGCCAGAGCGGGAAGTTCCACGGCATCACGGCGAGGACGACACCCAGCGGGCGGTGGCGCACGAAGGCCCGGGTGGCACCGGAGTCCGCCACGTCGGCCGGAGCGGGGTGCTCGTCCGCGAGGAGCTCCTCGGCGCGCAGCGCGTACCAACGCATCGCCTTGGCGCATTTGGCGGCCTCCGCACGGGCCGCCGCGAGGGGTTTGCCCATCTCGGTGGTCATGGTGCGCGCGATGTCCTGCTGGTCCTCGTCGAGGAGGTCGGCGGCCAGGCCGAGCAGTTGGGCCCTCTCCTCGAAATCGGTGGTGCGCCAGTGCCCGAACGCGGCGTGGGCGGCGGCGAGCCTCTGCTCGATCTCCGCCGCTCCCAGCGCCTCGAACGTTCGGAGCGTCCGGCCGTTCGCGGGGTTGACCGTCGCGATGGGCATGGCTGTGCTCTCCTTGCCTCGGTACTTCGACCGTGCCGCGCCATGCGCCGTACCGCAACGCGGGACCTTCCCGGACCGGCGCGGTCCCCGCCGGAATGCCGGACCGGCGCGGAGCCTGCGCGCCGGGGGCGCGCCGTCCGCGCCGGGGGCGCGTCCCGGCCGAGCCGGTGGTACGGGTCCCGGGGCCCGGCTCAGACGAGGGCGGGAGCGGCGTCGGCCGTCGTGGTGACGTCGGCGGGCGTGTCCACGACGGCGACCGGTGGGCGGCGGAACTCACGCCCTCCGGGCAGCGGCGCGGTCGGCATGGTCCCGGCGGTGCGCGGCTCCTTCGCGTACCGGGTGAACCACACGACCTTGCCCTCACCGGTGCGGCAGGTGCCCCAGCTGTCGCTGAGCGCCATGACCCGGCCGAGACCACCGCCGCCGCCGTCGAGCAGCCGCGGCATCTCGGTGCTGCCGTCGGCGACGGAGACCGTGAGATGCCGCCCCGACCAGCGCAGTTCGACGACGCAGCGGTCGCGGTCGCCGACATGCCGGTGGACGTTGGTGAGCAGTTCCTCCACGCCCCGGCACACCGGGCGGACGTGGAGTTCGAGACTCCAGTGGCGGAGGTGCGCGGCGACGATGCGCCGCACCTGTGATATACGCTCTGCCGAAACCTGGAATTCGACCAGATAGTGCCGGTCGATCTGAACGGTCATCGTCGAGGCTCCTCACATCGGGGCCCACTGACTTCGCCTCATCGAAACCAATGACCCCCCGAACACGAAGAGTGAGTGGATGTCACTTCTGGGTCACTCCACAGCGTGGCCCGTTGGAGCGGCCCCCGCAACACGGGGACGGCGCGCCTGCCGCACGGCGGGGCCCTTCCGGCTCAGAGCAGGTACGGCAGCAGCGTGTCCGGGGTGAGCGGCAGGGTCCGCAACCGGACGCCGGTGGCGTGCCGGACCGCGTTGCCGACGGCCGCCGCCGCGCCCACGATGCCGATCTCGCCGATGCCCTTGCTGCCCATCGGGTTGAGGTGGGGGTCGTCCTCGTCGATCCACCGCGCCTCGATCCACGGCACGTCGGCGCTGACCGGCACGTGGTAGGAGGCCAGGTCGGTCTCGGTGAAGTCGCCGAAGACGGGGTCCAGGGCGCTCGCCTCGGTCAGGGCCATGCCGATGCCCATCGTCATTCCGCCGATGAACTGGGAGTGCGCCGTACGGGAGTTGAGGATGCGTCCGGCGGCGAAGACGCCGAGCATCCGGCGCACCCGCGTCTCGCCGGTGCGCGAGTCGACGGCGACCTCCGCGAAGTGCGCGCCGAACGCGTGCCGTGCGTAGGGGGATTCCTCGGAGACGTCCCGCCCGGTGTCGGCGTGGGCCGTCAGCCCCTCGGGGGGAAGGGGGCCCGTGCGCTCGTGGAGCAGTCGCAGGAGGGCGGTGGACGCCTTGTGCACGGCCCAGCCCCACGAGGCGGTTCCCGAGGAGCCCCCGGCCAGGGAGGCGTCGGGCAGGTCGCTGCTGCCGATGTCGATCCGGACGTTCGTCACCGCGGTGCCGAGCGCGGCGGCCGCGATCTGCGCGAGCACGGTACGGGCTCCGGTCCCGATGTCGGTGGCGTTGACGCGGACGTGGTACGAGCCGTCGGGTGCCGCGTGCGCGGAGGCGGCGGAGGGCATGACGTACACGGGATAGGTGGCGGAGGCCGCGCCCGTGCCGATGAGCAGCGGCCCCTCCTCGCGGACGGCGGGGCGCGGGTCGCGATCGCGCCAGCCGAAGCGTGCGGCCCCCTCCTCCAGGCAGGCGGCGAGGCCGCGGCTGCTGAACGGACGCCCCGAGTCGGGTTCGTCCACCGGGTCGTTGCGCAGGCGGAGTTCGACCGGGTCCATGCCGAGGGCCGAGGCGAGTTCGTCCATGGCGGACTCCAGCGCGTACATGCCCGGCGCCTCGCCCGGGGCGCGCATCCAGGACGGGCTCGGCACGTCGAGGGCTGCGACGCGGTGGGTGGTGCGGCTGTGCCCGGATCCGTACATCACCCGGGTGGGAACGGCCGCCTGCTCCACGAACTCCTTGACGGTGGAGGTGTGGGTGGCGACCTCGTGGACGATCGAGGTGAGGGTGCCGTCGTCCTCGGCTCCGAGCCGGACCCGCTGCACGGTGGGCGCGCGGTGGCCGACGACGGCGGCCAACTGGCGTCGCGGCAGGGCTACCTTGACGGGACGTCCGGTGTGCCGCGCGGCCATGGCGGCCAGCACGGTCTGCGGGCGCGGGGTGCCCTTGGAGCCGAAGCCCCCGCCGACGTGCTCGGCGACCACGGTGATCTGCCGCGGGCGGAGCCCGAACGCGGCGGCGAGGCTGTCGCGGACCGTGGTGGAGCCCTGGCTGGAGTCGTACACGGTCAGGTGGCCGTCGTCGGTCCATCGCGCGGTGGTGGCGTGCGGCTCCATGGGGTGGTTGTGCAGGGGGCCGATGGTGTAGGTGGCGTCGATCTGGACGGGCGACGTGGCGAAGGCGCGTTCGGCGTCGCCGCGCTCCCGAACGGCGGGATAGCCACCGTTGACGGTCTCGGGGGTGTAGAGGCCGGTGTGCTCGGCGGTCAGCAGGACGTCGTGCGGGGCGGTCGCGTAGGAGATCCGCAGCGCCTCGGCCCCGGCCCGGGCCTGTTCGAGCGTGTCGGCGACCACGAGCGCCACGTACCAGCCACGGTGCGGGACCCGGTCGTCCTGGAGGACGGCGAGGACCGGGTCGTCCGGTTCCTTCAGCGCCGGGGCGTTGCCGTGGGTGAGGACGGCGCGCACCCCGGGCATGGCCAGCGCCTCCTCGGCGCCGACGGCGGTGACGCGGCCGTGGGCGATCGTGGCCGGGACGGGCCACCCGTACAGGCAGCCCGGCGGGGTGTGCTCGGCGGCGTAGCGGGCGGCGCCCGTGACCTTGTCCCGGCCCTCGCGGCGGACGACGGGGCTGCCCAGTGGTGACGGGGCCTGGCTCATGACGGGTCCTCACGTCTGCGGATCGGTGTGTCGGCGTGACCGCGGTCGGTCAGCCGTCGGCGGCGAGTTCGCTCAGCGCGTCGACGGCCAGGCTGTGGGCGAGGCCCACCTTGAACGCGTTGTCGCGCAGGGGGCGGGCCCCGGCGAGTTCGGCGTCCGCGGCCCTGGCGAAGGTCTCCTCGGTGGCGGGCGCGCCGCGCAGCACCCGCTCCGCGGTGCGGGCCCGCCACGGCCGGTGGGCGAGGCCCCCGAAGGCCAGTGCCGCGTGGGCGATCCGTCCGTCGCGGACGCTCAGCACGGCGGCGACGGAGGCCAGGGCGAAGGCGAACGAGGCGCGGTCGCGGGCCTTGCGGTAGACGGAGCCCGCGCCGTCCGGGACGGGCGGCAGGACCACATGGGTGACGAGTTCGCCGGCCCGGAGCTCGGTGTCCCGGTCCGGGGTGTCGCCGGGCAGCCGGTGGAAGTCCGTGGCCGGTACGGTCCGTTCGCCGTCCGGCCCGTGCAGGAGGACGGTGGCGTCGAGGGCGGCCAGGGCGACGGCCATGTCGGACGGGTGGGTGGCGACGCAGTGCTCGGAGTGGCCGAGCACGGCGAGATCGCGGTGGGCGCCCTCGCGGGCGGGGCAGCCGGTGCCGGGTTCCCGCTTGTTGCACGGCTTGGAGACGTCCTGGAAGTACAGGCAGCGGGTGCGCTGGAGCAGGTTGCCACCGGTGGTGGCGGTGTTGCGGAGCTGCCCGGAGGCACCGGACAGCAGCGCCTGCGACAGGGCCGGGTAGCGGCCGCGCACGGCGGGGTGGGCGGCCAGATCGCTGTTGCGCACGGTCGCGCCGATGCGCAGGCCGCCGTCGTCGGTGTCGGCCACCTCGGTCAGGGGCAGCCGACTGATGTCGATGAGCAGGCGGGGGGTCTCCACCCCCAGCTTCATCAGGTCGACGAGGTTGGTTCCGCCGCCGAGGAATCCGGCGCCGGGGTGGGCGGCGTGCTCGCGGACCGCCTCGGCGGCGGTGCGGGCGCGGAGGTAGGCGAAGGGTCTCACGGCGCCACGTCCTCGATCGCCTCGACGATGCGGGGATAGGCGCCGCAGCGGCAGAGATTGCCGCTCATCCGTTCGCGGATCTCGGCCGCGTCCAGCGGGGCCGGGACGGCCACGGGCGCGGTGCGCGCGGTGGCGTGGGACGGGAAGCCGTCCGCGGCCTCGCCGAGCATGCCGACGGCGGAGCAGATCTGGCCGGGTGTGCAGTAGCCGCACTGCAGGGCGTCCCGTTCCAGGAAGGCTTCCTGGAGGGGGTGGAGCCGGTCGCCTTCCGCGAGTCCCTCGACGGTGGTGACGCGGGCGCCGTCGTGCGCCACGGCGAGCAGCAGGCAACTGTTGGCGCGGCGGCCGTCGACGATGACGGTGCACGCCCCGCACTGTCCGTGGTCGCAGCCCTTCTTCGCGCCGGTGAGGCCGAGGTGCTCGCGCAGGGCGTCCAGGACCGTGGTGCGGTGATCGAGCGTCAGCGTCCGCTCCGTTCCGTCGACGTACAGCGTCAGGGTGGACCGGTCGACGGTCGTGCCCGTCGTTCCCGGCTGCCCCGCGCCGCCGTCCCGCCTGTGTGAGGGATCCACTCGCCCGCACCTTTCAGAGGTGGACTTTTGCCCGTTTTGTACCAGATGGAATGGCGCTTCCCGGCTCATTGCTCCGTAGCGGGGCCCGTCCGGCCGCCCTACCGGGCTCCCCCACCCGCCGCGCCGCCGCCCCGGTTCTCCAGACGGAGGCGCACTTCCTCCTCCTGGTCCCCGGAGACGGTTCCCACGACCCGTACGTCGAAGGCGTGCGCCAGGCTCCGCCGGAGCCGTTCGACCGCCCAGTAGCCGCCCTGCACGTCGAGCGAGACGGGTGCGCCGAGCGGCGCCGGCCCGGAGACCACCCGTTCCTCGGTGACGTCGACGGTCGCGGTCCACGCGGTGGGGCGCTTCTCCGCGAGTTCCCTCGGCACGTCCACGGAGGCCCGGTCGGTGGTGAAGGCGGCCCGCAGCGCGTCGAAGACCATCCGCGCGTCGCCGGTGTCGCAGCCACTGATGACGACCGAGACGTCCCGGCCGTGCAGGCCCTCGTCGGCCCGCTCCTCGATGGTGTTCACCGTGGTTTCCTCCGCTCCGCGTGCTGCGCGGGCCCCGCACCGGGGCCCGCGGACTGGGGTCCTCTCCAGGCTCACCCCGCGGCCGGACGACGGCGACACGAGCGGGCCGCCGGGCGCGGACACCGGACGGAGCGGCCCCGCGCCGGCCGTCACCTCGGAAACGAAACTCTTTTAAGGTTCATATCCACTTAAAACATGAATTCATCGCCATGACCGACTGGTCCCTGTTCCTCGGGGTATCGGGGAGGCATGGACGTATCGAACGGAGACATCGGCTCACTGGCCCTCCTCCTCGCCGACGGGCGGGGCGCCACCGGGTCGGTGATGGGCATCATCGGCATCGCCCTGGTGGGTGTGCTGATCGGCGCGGTCTGGCTGGGCAGGAGGCGCCGGGTCCAGGAGCTTCCACCGCCCCGGCCCGAGGAGCAGCCGCCGCGGCCCGACCACCGCGCCCACATCGAGCAGCGCGATGTCCATGGCGACGACAGCTTCCCGCCCGACGGCAGGGGGCTGTCCCCCTACGAGCTCGGGGACCACGGGAGCGAGACCATCCGGCACGAGACCGACGAACGACGCGACTGACACACGCCCCACCCCGCCCGACGACCCGCCGGGCGCCGTGCGGGACGCGGTGCGCGCGGCCGTCGCGTGTTGCGGGAGCGATCGGCCGCGGAGAGGCTGGGGTGGCCCCCGAGGGCCGGCGCGCACGCGCCGCCCGAACGACCGATGAAGGCAGTGGGACCATGACCGCAAGCCGTCCCGGGGCGGTGTCGATGCCGGCGCCGCTGACCGGGTCCGCAGCGCCCTGCTGGGTCAATCTCATGACCCGCGACCTGGAATCGGCGCAACGCTTCTACTCCGCCGTGCTGGACTGGTCCTTCCGGCCGGGCCGGCTGGGGCAGGAGTTCTCCGTCGCGCGCCGGGGGGACGTGCCGGTCGCCGGCATCGGCGCGGTGGCGACCGCCTATCGCGTGGCAGTGGCCTGGACCCCCTATTTCGCCGTTCCCGACGCCGACGCGGCGGCGGCGCGCATCCGTGAGCGCAGCGGCACGGTCGCGGTGGGGCCACTCGCCTTCGGAAAGGGGCGCGGCGCGCTGGCGGCGGACCGCGACGGCGCGGTGTTCGGCATCTGGGAGCGCACGGAGCCCGCGACCTCGCCGCCCGCCCCGGACGGCCATTCGCACGCCTGGCTGAGCCTGCACACCAGGAACGCCTTCGACGCGGCGATCTTCTACGGCGAGGTGCTCGACTGGGCCAGCGGGCGACCCGGGTGCTGCGAAGTGTCGTACGAGAAGGACGAGGTCGTCGTCGACTGCGCCGGGCGCCGACTGGCCCGGATCAGCTCGGGCGCGGTGGAGGCCGCCCCCGATCCGCTGGTCCGCCCACACTGGCAGGTCCATTTCCCCGTCGCCGACGTGGGCGCGGCGGTCGAGGCGGCGCGGCGGCACGGCGGGAGCCTGGTCGAGCGGCTCCCGCCGGGGCAGGGCGGCGAGGCGATCCTGCTGGACCCGGACGGCGGCCTCTTCACGGTCACCGACGCCCGGGGCCCCGCCGCGTGACGACCGGGGCACCCCGTACGGCGGTCAGCCCTCCTGCTCGGACGCGGAGCGGGCGAGCAGCCGGGCCGGTACGACGAGCCAGCAGATCAGGAACCACAACGCCATCGCACCGACCAGCCACAGCGCGGCCGCGCCGTCGTGCAGGGCCACCCTCAGGACGAGCAGCAGCGCGGAGCACATCGTGCAGAACAGCAGGACGAGTCCGAGCACGGTCAGCCGGGCCGCCAGGGTGACCGTCTGCGGCTTGAGCCGTCGTCCCGTGAGCATGCGGTGGTACGAGACGGGCCCGATCAGGGCGGCCGCGGTGGCGGATCCCAGCATCACCGTGACCACGTAGATGGTGCGGTCGGCGGCCGACAGCTCCGCGAAACGCGGCTGGAAGACGACGGCGAGCAGCAGACCGAACAGGATCTGGACACCGGTCTGGGCGACCCGCAGCTCCTGGAGCAGCTCGGCCCATTGCCGGTCCGCCCGCTCGTCGGGCGTCTCGTGGCGCCCCGTGCCGGGGCCCGCGCCGGCGGGAGGTGGAGGCGAGGTCACCGTGGGACACCGTCCGGATGCGTGGAGTAAGTGGGTCCACTTTACAACCTCGCCCACGATGGTCAGCGGCGTCGCGGTGTCCATCGTGGGCGAGGTCGTTAGGTCTTTCCGCCAAGATCCCGGCGGAGCCTCGACGGCCGGACCGGTCCCGCCTAGGCTTTCGTACACGGCATCGCGCGTCGGTCACCGGCCGGGTGAGGCGTGGAGGTGCCCGTGAGATGCCCGTTGGAGGCATTCCACAGTGTCTGTCGAGTTGAATCACACCATCGTCCACGCCCGGGACAAGCGCGAGTCCGCCGAGTTCCTGGCGGACATACTGGGCCTCGAAGTCGGCGAGGAATGGGGTCCGTTCATCCCGCTCGCCACCGCGAACGGGGTCACCCTGGACTTCGCGACCGTCCCCGAGGAATCGATCGCCATGCAGCACTACGCCTTCCTCGTCTCGGAGGCGGAGTTCGACACGGCGTACGCCCGCATCAAGGAGCTCGGGCTCACGTACTACGCCGATCCGCACCGGGAGCGTCCGGGCGAGATCAACCACAACGACGGCGGCCGGGGCGTCTACTTCCTCGATCCCTCCGGTCACGCGATGGAGCTCATCACGCGCCCGTACGGAGGCTTCCCCTCGTAACGTCCGCGACGCCTCCCCCTCGTGCCACGTACGCGGTGCGTGGCACGTGCGGGGCGGATACGCGACCGGGGCCCGGTCGGAGGGCGCGTGTCTCCGGCCGGGCCCTTCCGCATCGGTGGCGGCCGACACCGCGCGCCGTGTCCGCGGAGGGCACCCTCCCCGAAGGATCAGGCGACCGGCAGCAGCAGTTCGGGCCGGTCCCACATCACGGCGGGCGGGGCCGCCGCGCGCGTGCCGGTCCGCCGGGCGCCCATGCTCCGGTAGAAGCCCTCGGCCGGCGGGTGCGAGACGACATGGACGCCGGTCAGGCCCGTGCGCCGCGCCTCGTCGCGCAGATGTCCGATGAGCAGCCGCCCGATGCCGAGACCCTGGGCCTCGTCGGCGACGAACAGGAGGTCGAGCTCCGGCGGGTCGAGGATCAGTGCGTAGAAGCCGAGGACCCGGTCGTCGGCGTCGACGGCCGCGAAGACGCGGTGGTTCTCGATGTAGTCGGCCCCGACCCGGTATCCGGCAACCATGGCGGCGTAGGGCCCCTCGTAGGCGCGGGAGGCCCTCACTATTCGGGTGAGCCGCCGAGCGTCCCGCGCGGTCGCGCGCCTGACGCGCACACCCTCCCGGGTTCCGCCATCCTGACGCGTAATACCTGAATTCATCTGCAGATCATTACATACTGGTTCGCACCCACCCTCACCCGCCCCTCCGCCGTCGCCGGGGTCCGTCCGGCGCACGGACGACGGGATCAGGAAGGGCGGTGCGCCGCGCGCCACTCCTCGACCATGGCCTCGATGTCGAACGGTTCGAGGTTGAGCAGGGGCCCCGGCGGCGGCCTGCGGACGGCCGCCCGGATCTTCTCGTCGACCCCGGTCAGCAGGCGCCGCACCTCCGCCTCCGTCCGCGCCCGGGAGACGGCTTCCCGTACGTCCTCCGCCTCCTTGCGCAGCGCCAGCGCGGGCGGAAGCACCGACACCCCCTCCCGCCGCAGCTTCCGCTTGATCCACCAGTCCTCGTCGTAGGGAGCCGCGAGGCCGTCGATCGGCCTCCCGAATCCCGGCAACCGCGAGATGTCGTCGCGCTGTTCGGATTCGCGGATCTGCTTGTCGACCCAGGACTCGAAGCTCACGCCCGGGGGCTTGCGTTCGGTCAAGGCGACCCCTTCCGGAGGCGATGCGGTCCGGCACCTCTCACGATACCCACGGCACCGGCGCGCCTTCGCCCCCTCGGGTGCGGTGCGGCCGGTCGTGGCGCCGACGCCCGGGTTCAGTGCGCGTGCCCTTCGCCCGCACCGGTGCCGCCGCCCCGGCCGTCCCGCGTCTCCTGCGGCGAGGCCGTCGCCCGGACCGTGAACGCCGCGGTGCGGACCTCGCCCTCGTGCCGGAAGTCGAGGAAGAGCCGGTACGTGCCCGCGGTGGGTGCGGTCGCCGTGAAGGAGACCTCGGGACCCGGCCCGCCCTCGTTCATGACGGTGTCCTCCATCGGGTCCCGTCGGGAGGGCGGCCCTTCCCGATCACAGGAACAGGATACCCCCCGGGGGTATGGAGTCAATCCATGTGCGCGACCCTCGCCGCCGGGTACCCGCGGCCCGTTCAGGCGGGGACGACCAGCCCGTCCCGCAGCCGCTCCACCGCGGCCTGCGGAATCCTGAGGCCGTCGCGCACATAGCCGTCGAGTCCGCCCCAGCGCTCGTCCATGGCGTCGAGCGCCACGTCGAGATAGCGGGGACGGACCTCGACGACCGCGGAAGCGATCTCCGGGTCGCCCCCGGCGTCGAGGAAGCCCCGCACATAGGGCGCGCAGGTGCCCCACGCGACGCGGTTGACCGCGAGGAACTCGGCCCGCGCCGCCTCGCGCGACGCGCCGAGCAGCATGAGGAGCAGCACGGCGGCCCAGCCGGTGCGGTCCTTGCCCGTCGTGCAGTGGAACAGCACCGGGCGGGCACGGTCGTCTGCCGCCGTCTCCACGAAGGCCCGGTAGGCGGCGGACGCGCAGGGCGAGAGCACCATCCGCCGGTAGGACCCGGCGAACACCTCCTCCGCCTTCCCGTCCCCCAGCAGCCGGTCGGCCGCCGCCGGGTCGGCGAGCAGGGCGCGCAGACGGGCGGGCGCGAGACCGGGGTTGTCGCCGAGCACGTCGGCGACGAACAGCCGCGCGCCGGGCGGCAGCCGGTCGGGGGCCGCCGCGCGCTCGTCGGCGGTCCGCAGGTCGACCACGGTGCGGATGCCGAACGCGGTGACCGCCGTGTCGCGTTCGACGTCGAGTTCACCCAGCCCGCCGGAGCGCAGCACGGCACCGGGCCGGACGAACCGGCCGGGCCCCACGGCGATCCCGCCCAGGTCCCGCAGATTGACGACGGTGGACGCCGGGACGGCTCTGGCGGTCTCCACGATGGACTTCCCCTTCATCCGGCGCCTGTCAGAACGTGCGTCAGAAATAGTCATGTATGACCGTTTCCAACGTCGCACGCGGTCGGGGGATTCGACAAAGGAAAACGCCGCAGGGGCGCCGATCGGGGAACGGCCGGGGCCGGGTGTCCGTGCGGTGCGCACCCGGGCCCCGGTCCCGTCACAGGGGGACGACGGTGACCTCGGTCGCCTTGACGACGGTCCACACGGCCGTCCCCTCGCCCAGCCCCAGCTCGCTCGCCGCCTCGGGGGTGATCTCCGCGACGAGGTCGGGCACCTCGTCCGAGTCGACCACCAGCCGGATCCGGCTCCCCGTGGCGGTGAGCTCGCGCACCGTTCCGGGCCAGACGTTCCGGGGGCTCCCCCCGGGCCTGACGCGGTGCACGGACACCGCCTCCGGCGCGATGACCGCGAGGGCCGCCGTCCCCTCGGGGAGCGGGTCCGCGACGACCAGTCGGCCGCCGCCCGCGAGGCCGAGCGTGCCGTCGGCCGCCGCGGTGCCCGGCCAGGCGTTGCGGCCGAGCATCCGGGCGACCCAGGGCGAACGCGGATGCCGGGTCACCTCGGCCGGGGGCGCGTCCTGGAGGGTGCGGCCCTCCTCCAGCACGAGCACCCGGTCGGCGAGCGACACCGCCTCGACGGGGTCGTGGGTGACGATCAGGCAGACGCCGCCGAACCCGGCGAGATGGGTGCGCAGGGTGTGGCGGACATGGGCCCGAGTGGTCTGGTCGAGCGCCGCGAGCGGTTCGTCGAGCAGCAGCAGCCGGGGGCGGGCCGCCAGGGCGCGGGCCAGTGCCACGCGCTGGGCCTGTCCTCCGGAGAGCTGGGCCGGTCTGCGGTGGGCGAGCCGGCCGACGCCCAGGCGGTCGAGCCACTGCTGGGCCTCGCGGCGGGCGTCGCCCCGGGGGACGCCGCGGGCGCGGAGCCCGTACGCCGTGTTCGACAGTGCGGTCAGGTGCGGGAAGAGGGCGCCGTCCTGCGGCACCCAGGCGACCTCACGGCGGTGCGGTGGCTGCGCGGTGACGTCGGCGGCGCCGAGGCGCAGCACAGCCCGGGAGCGGCGGGTCAGGCCGAGGAGCGCGCGCAACAGGGTGGTCTTGCCCGCGCCGTTGGGCCCGACGACGGCGATCGTCGTGCCGGGACCGGCGTCGAGGGTGAGCCGGTTGAAGCCGGTGACGTCGGCGTGCAGCGGGCAGTCCTCCCGCTGGGCCCGGGCCGGGGCCGGGGCCGGGTCCTCCCGACGGCCCGGGGCGCCGGGCGGGGTGCCCGGCGCCTGCGCACCGCTCGCGTCGTCCGGCGGGGACGCGGGGGCGCGCCGGCGGTCGCGGGGCGTTCCGGTCCAGCGTCCGCGCAGGGCGACGAGGACGGCCATGGCGATGGCGAGGAGCAGGAGCGAGACGGAGGTGGCGGCCTCCGGGGAGTCCTGGAGCAGCAGGTACACCTGGAGGGGCAGGGTCTGCGTGGTGCCGGGCAGGTTGCCCGCGAACGTGATGGTCGCACCGAACTCGCCCAGCGCCCGTGCCCAGGTGAGCGCGGCCCCGGCGGCGAGCCCGGGGGCGACCATCGGGAGCGTGACGGTCAGGAACACCCGGATCGGTGAGGCCCCCAGGGAGGCCGCGGTCTCCTCGTACGCGGGCCGCAGACCGGCCAGTGCCCCTTCGAGGCTGATGACGAGGAACGGCATGGCGACGAAGGTCGCCGCGACCACCGCGCCCGAGGTGTGGAACGGCAGGGTGACACCGAACGTGTCCTCCAGCCAGGGCCCCAGCACACCCCGGCGGCCGAAGCCGAGGAGGAGCGCCACGCCTCCGACCGTGGGCGGCAGCACCATCGGCAGCAGGACCAGTGAGCGCACGAATCCCTTGCCGGGGAAGTCCACCCGGGCCAGCAGCCAGGCCAGCGGCACCCCGAGCAGGAGCGACAGACCCAGGGCCCAGAACGAGACGAGCAGGGAGAGCCCGAGCGCCTGGGTGACGCCCGGGGAGGTGAGATGGGTGCCGAGATCGGTCCAGGAGGTGCGGGCCAGGATGCCGATCAGCGGAATCATCAGGAACGCGACGGCGAGCAGCGCGGGCAGCGCCAGGGCGACAGGGGTGCGCGCGCCGGAAAGGCGGCTGCGGAGGGCTCTCATCGGGGGTTCCCGGGGCGATCTCGGCACGGACGCCGCCCGGTCCCCCGGGCCGGGGGCGGGCGCGCGCCCGCGGATGCGAACGGCGTTCCGTACGGGCTAAGGCTGCTGGAAGCCCGCGGCCCCGAGGATCTTCTGCGCCTCCGGTCCGCCGAGCCACTTCACGAACGCCGCGGCGGCGTCGGCGTGCGCGGACTGGCGCAGCGTGGCGGCCGGGTAGGAGGCGACGGCGTTCTGCGCGTCGGGGATGTCGACGGCGTCGACCTTGTCGGTGGCCGACTCGGCGTCCGTCTTGTAGACGATGCCCGCGTCCGCCTCGCCGAGTTCGACCTTGCTGAGCACGGCGCGGACGTTGGGTTCCTGGGAGACCGGCCGGACATGGAGCTTCTGGGCGTCGAGGACCTGCTTGCCGTAGCGGCCGACCGGGACCTCGGGAGCGGCCAGGACCACCTTGAGGTCCGTCCTGGCCAGGTCCTTCAGCCCGGTGATCTTCTCCGGGTTGCCCTCCGCGGTGGCGATGACGAGGCGGTTCTTCGCGATGACGGTGGGGGTGCCGGTGTCGGACTTCAGCCCGTCCATCGTCTTGGTGTCGGCGGTGACCAGGGCGTCGGCAGGGGCTCCCTGCCGGACCTGGGCGGCGAGTTCCTGGGATCCGGCGAAGGAGAACGTCACCTTCGTACCGGGGTGCGCCTTCTCGTACGCGGCGCCCGCGGTCTTGAACGCATCGGTGAGCGACGCCGCGGCGAGGACCGTCAGCCGGGCGCCGGGGGCCGTCGTCGGCGTACCGGCGGCGTCCTTCTCGTCGTCGGCGCCGCCGCAGGCGGCGAGCGGGACCAGCAGCGCGGCGGTCACGAGCGCGGCGGCGGCGCGGCGCCGGGTGAAGGGGATCGTCATGATGGGGCCGGGCTCCTCGGGAGTCGTGCGCGTCGCGGACGAGGCGCGGTCAGACACGGTCGATGTGCACGTTGGTGGACTTCACGCGGGCGGTGGCCCGCATGCCGACCTCCAGTCCGAGTTCCTCGACGGCTTCGCGGGTGAGCAGGGACACCAGCCGGTGCGGACCCGCCTGGATCTCGACCTGGGCGGCGATGTCGCCGAGTTTCACCGCGGTGACGATGCCGGGGAAGGCGTTGCGCGCCGTCGTGTACGAGGGCTCGTCGTCGCCCCCGCCGCTCTGGCCGGTCTCGACGGCGAGCGCGGCCAGATCGCGGCCCGCGATGAGCCGTCGGCCGTTCTCGTCGCGGTGGGTCGCGACCCTTCCGGCGTCCGCCCAGCGGCGGGCCGTGTCGGGGCTCACCCCCAGCAGGCGCGCCGCCTGCCCGATCGTGTAGGACTGCATGTGCGCCAAGATATTCGCATTTACCTTGCATCTACAATTCGTATGGCTGATTCACGGCGCAGATGTCGGTCGACCCGCGCGCGACGGCGAGATGGCGGGGCGACCGGGCAGCGGGCGGCACACCGGCGACCGCACCGACGGCCGGGTCGCCGACCGGCAGCCGGTGACGGGCCGTGCATGCCGTGGTACCGACCGCGCATGTCGTGGTAGGGTGCGTTCGGCACATGTGTCATGCCTCATTCCGAGGCCCCCTGTGCCGATCCCCTCTTCTTCAGGCTGCCGCTCCCGTCCTTCTCCGGTCGGCGGTCCAGCTCTCCCGCACCACTTTCTCCAGTCCGGTTCGGGCTTCCCCGTGCCGGGCTTCTCCGCCCGCCGACCGGGGCGTGATCCCGTCCGCCCCCGATGTCGTCCGGGCCCCTTCATCCGTCCTGCCCGCGAAAGGACCACCCCACATGACGAGCACCCTCGAACTCCCCCTTTCCCAAGGGGAGTTGCCCAGCGGGGCCATTGGCATCCTGGACATCACGCACCAGGGTCGCGGCACTCTGCGCACTCGGGCCGACCGCCCCTCCCCCGGCGACGTGCAGGTCCCGGCCGCCCTGATCCACCGTCATGCCCTGCGCCGAGGCGACCTGGTGGAGGGCGTCTGCGACCGGCCCCGCGTCCTGTCCGACGTGGTGCGCGTCGACGGCCGCTCACCCGAAGCGCTGCGGGAGCGACCCCACTTCCGTGACCTGACACCGATCCACCCGCAAAGGCGGCTGCGCCTGGAGACACCCTCGGGCGGTCCGGCGACCCGGCTCGTCGACCTCGTCTCGCCCGTCGGCAAGGGGCAGCGCGGTCTCGTGGTGGCACCGCCCAGGGCCGGCAAGACGGTGCTGCTGCGGCAGTTGGCCGAGGCCGTCGCCACGAACCATCCCGAATGCCGTCTGATGGTGGTACTGATCGACGAACGCCCGGAAGAAGTGACGGACATGCGCAGGTCCGTGCGGGGCGAGGTGCTCGCCTCGACCTTCGACCGGCCCGCGCGGGAACACATCGCGCTCGCCGACCTCGCGATCGAGCGCGCCAAACGCCTGGTCGAGCGGGGCGAGGACGTCGTCGTCCTGCTGGACTCCCTGACCCGGCTGTGCCGCGCCCACAACAACGCGTCCGCGGCGGGCGGACGCACTCTCAGCGGCGGCGTCGACGCGACTGCCCCGCTCGGCCCCAAGCGGCTCTTCGGTGCGGCCCGCCTCACCGAGGAGGGCGGCTCCCTCACCATTCTGGCCACCGCGCTGGTGGAGACCGGCTCGCGCGCCGACGACTACTTCTTCGAGGAGCTGAAGGGCACCGGCAACATGGAGCTCCGGCTGGACCGGGCGCTGGCCGACCGACGCATCCACCCGGCCGTCGACCTCCAGGCGTCCGGCACCCGCCGTGAGGAACTCCTCGTGCCGGACGTGGAGTTGCGGGCCATGCGCCGGCTGCGGCGCGCGCTGCTCACCAGGAAGGACCCGCGGGCGGCGCTCGAGACACTGCTCGACCGGCTGCGGCGCACCCCCGACAACGCCGCCTTCCTCCGCACGGTCCACCTCACCGTTCCGGATGCCTGAGCCCACATTTCCTTTCCGGCACACACCGGTCCGGCCGGTGGCGCGACCGGCCGGACCCGCAAACGGAGGCGTCGTACGAGGGGTTCAGGTGGCGGTGTGCAACGAGGCGGTGTGCTCGCGCACCTGAGCCGGTGTCAGGTAGGCGTTCGTGTACTCGAAGTCGCGCAGCCTGGCCGGATTGCGGGACTGGAAGCCGGTGCGGACGAAGTCGTCGCCCGCGACGGCGTTCAGCATCCAGTTCGTCATCACACGCACCTTGGCGACGTTGGTCCGCAGCGCCGCCCAGTGGTAACCGCGGGCGACGGCCTGCGCGGTGACGCCGTGCAGTTCGACGCCGAGAGGCTTGGAGACCGCGTCCTTGCCGCCGAGGTCCACGACCAGACCGAGGTCCCGGTGCACGTACGGCTTCAACGGCTGGTGCCGCAGCGTGGCGATGAGGTTGTCGGCGAGCGTGCGGCCCTGGCGCGAGGCGTGCTGGGCGGTGGGCGGGCACACCGCCCCGTCGCCCTTGCTCAGGTCCGGTACGGCCGCGGCGTCGCCGAGCGCGAAGACGCCGTCGAAGCCCGGCAGGCGCATCTCGGGGGTCACCGCCAGCCGGCCGCGCACCGTCTCCGCCCCGAAGGTGGACACCAACGGGCTCGCGGCGACCCCCGCCGTCCAGATCAGCGTCCGGCAGGGCACGACCCGGCCGTCGGTGAAGGTCACGTGCTCGGGACCGGCCTCGGCGATCGAGACGCCGAGCGAGACCTCTATGCCGCGTGCGCGCAGCATCTCCAGGGCGCTGCGGCCGAGCTTGTCCCCGAGTTCGGGCATGAGCTTCGGGGCGATGTCGATGAGGTGCCACTTGATGAGTCCCGGGTCGAGCCGGGGGTAGTACCGGACCGCGTTGGTGGTCAGGCGCTGGAGGCAGGCCGCCGTCTCGGTGCCCGCGTATCCGCCGCCGACCACCACGAACTGGAGGCGCGAGGCCCGCTCGTCCTCGTCGTGGCTGGCGTCCGCGAGATCGAGCTGGGCGATCACGTGGTCCCGGACGTACGCGGCCTCGGCGAGCGACTTCATGCCCCGGGCGTGATCGAGGAGGCCGGGAATGTCGAAGGTGCGGGTGATGCTTCCGGGACACAGGACGATGTAGTCGTAGGGCTCGTAGACGAGCTCGTCGGTGATCTTGCGGATGACGCAGATCTTCGCCTCGGGGTCCACGCCGATGCCACCTCCCGGGATGATCCGGGTGCGGTGCCTGCGACTGCGGCGCAGCGACACCGCGACGGACTGCGGGGTGAGCACACCGGCCGCCACCTGGGGCAGGAGGGGGAGGTAGAGCTGGTACGAGAACGGGGTGACGAGCGCGATCTCCGCCTCGCCCGGCACGAGTCTGCGCTCCAGGCGGCGTACGCACTCCACTCCGGCGAATCCGGCGCCGACAACGAGAATCCTGGGTCGTGCCACAGTGTTCGTCCCTCCTCGGGCATGCGCGGTCGTCCGCTCGCCGGCCCCGTCGCACGCACCCGTCCTCTCCCATCTTCACGAGCCGCGTGCGAATTCGCCTGTCGGGGACGACGGAGGGCTGATGCGGTCGCGCCACCGGTCCGGGCCGCTCACCGGGCCGGGGCCGCGTTCACGACCGGTCCCCCGGAGGCATCGGGAGCGTCCCGGGAAGGTTCAGGGCTTCGTCGAGGGCGCGGAGCGAGGGGTGGTGCAGGTCGAAGGCCGGGGACTCGGAGCGGATCCGCGGCATCGTGTGGAAGTTGTGCCGGGGTGGCGGGCAGGAGGTCGCCCACTCCAGGGAACGGCCGTAGCCCCACGGGTCGTCGACACCCACGTTCCTGCCGTACCTGGCGGTCTTCCACACGTTGTAGAAGAACGGCAGCATCGACAGGCCGAGCAGGAACGAGGCGATCGTCGAGGCCGTGTTCAGCGCGGTGAAGCCGTCGGCGGCGAGGTAGTCCGCGTAGCGACGCGGCATGCCCTCGGCACCGAGCCAGTGCTGCACCAGGAACGTGCCGTGGAAGCCCACGAACAGCGTCCAGAACGTGATCCTGCCGAGCCGCTCGTCCAGCATCTTGCCGGTGAACTTCGGCCACCAGAAGTGGAATCCGGCGAACATCGCGAAGACCACGGTGCCGAACACGACGTAGTGGAAGTGCGCGACGACGAAGTAGGTGTCCGAGACCTGGAAGTCCAGCGGGGGCGACGCCAGGATCACACCGGTCAGACCACCGAAGAGGAAGGTGACCAGGAATCCGACGGACCAGAGCATCGGGGTCTCGAAGGACAACGACCCCTTCCACATCGTGCCGATCCAGTTGAAGAACTTCACCCCGGTGGGTACCGCGATGAGGAACGTCATGAACGAGAAGAACGGCAGCAGCACACCGCCGGTCACGAACATGTGGTGCGCCCACACGGTCGCCGACAGTCCTGCGATGGCGATGGTGGCGCTGATCAGGCCGATGTAGCCGAAGACCGGTTTGCGGCTGAACACCGGGATGATCTCGGTGACGATCCCGAAGAACGGCAGGGCGATGATGTACACCTCCGGATGGCCGAAGAACCAGAAGAGGTGCTGCCAGAGCAGTGCCCCGCCGTTGGCCGGGTCGAAGACGTGCGCGCCGAACTTCCGGTCCGCCTCCAGCACCAGCAGGGCCGCCGCGAGGACCGGGAAGGCCAGCAGGACCAGCACCGCCGTCAGGAGGACGTTCCAGACGAAGATCGGCATGCGGAACATGGTCATGCCCGGGGCGCGCAAGCAGATGATCGTGGTGATGAAGTTGACCGAGCCGAGGATCGTACCGAACCCGGAGAAGGCCAGACCCATGATCCACATGTCGGCGCCGACACCCGGCGAACGGACCGCGTCGGAGAGCGGGGAGTAGGCGAACCAGCCGAAGTCCGCCGCACCCTGCGGGGTGAGGAAGCCGCCGATCACGATCAGCGAGCCGAAGAGGTAGAGCCAGTAGGCGAACATGTTCAGCCGCGGGAACGCCACGTCGGGCGCGCCGATCTGCAACGGCATGATCCAGTTCGTGAATCCGGCGAACAGCGGGGTCGCGAACATCAGCAGCATGATCGTGCCGTGGATCGTGAACGCCTGGTTGAACTGCTCGGGCGAGAGGATCTGGATGCCCGGCCGGGCCAGTTCGGCACGCATGACCAGGGCCAGCACTCCGCCGACGAGGAAGAACGCGAACGATGTGACCAGGTAGAGCGTGCCGATCGTCTTGTGGTCGGTGGTGGTCAGCCATCTGATGACGACGTTCCCGGGCTCCTTCGCGCGGACCGGAAGCTCGTCCGCGTACGCCTCCTCCTCGTCGGCCGCCCCCGATGTGCCCGTCGTCGTCACTGGGCCCCTCCTTCGGTCGTCGTTCGCGGGTGGACCGCGCGCCCGGCCGGGGCGCCTTCTCCACCGGGCCGGCCGCCGGACCGCTCCCACGTGCGTCACACCGGATCCCGGATGCAGCAAACCAGCCACGGGGCCGCCGGGAGTGGCCCGGCACCCGCCACGGCACGACTTTCACCCGTCAGGGCGGGCGCGGACACGCCGGTGCGCACGGCGGACGCCCGGACCGGCAACCGGCCCGGGCGTCATGGACGACGGTTCAGGCCAGCCCGCCCGTCGCACGCAGGTTCTGGCCCGTGATCCACCGGGCGTCGGGGCCGGCCAGGAAGGCGACCACGTCGGCCACGTCCGCGGGTTCGCCGAGCCGGCCGAGCGGGGTCATGGCGACCACCGTCTCGAGGGCCTCCGGCTGGTTGGCGGTGCGCAGCATCACGGTGTCGGTGGCGCCGGGCGAGACGGTGTTGACCGTGATGCCTCGTGCGCCGAGTTCATGGGCCGCCACGGCGGTGAGCTGTTCGACGGCGCCCTTGCTCGCGGCGTACGCGGCGATACCGGGGCCCGGGCGCACGGTGTTCGCGGTGGAGATGTTCACGATCCGGCCGCCGTCGCGCATCCTTTGGGCGGCGTGACGGATCGTCATGAAGACCGCTCTGGTGTTGACGGCCATCGCGTGGTCGAACACGTCCGGGTCGGTGTCCGCGATGAAGGACGGAGCGGGGCACAGGGCGGCGTTGTTCACCAGGACGTCCAGGGTGCCCAGCTTCTCCTCCGCCGCCTCCATCAGCTTCCCGGGTCCGTCGGGGGCGGCGAGATCGGCCCGGACGGCGTGGGCCGTGCCGCCGCCGTCCCGCACGGTGCGGACGACGTCGGCGGCCGCGTCGTCGCTGGTGGCGTAGTTGAAGACGACGTGTGCGCCGTCGCGGCACAGCCGCTCGACGATCGCGCGGCCGATGCCCCGCGATCCTCCGGTGACCACCGCGTTCCTGCCTGTCAGCACGGTCCCTCCTTCTCCGGGCCCGGTCGGTCCCGGGTACCCGAACCTATCGAGGCAGTGGCCCGGCCGTGCGCGGTTGAGCGAAGAACGTGCGGCCGGGCACGTCGCGGCGGGCGCGGCACCGCGGCCGGACACGAAACCGCCCCGGCCGGGCGTGATGCCGGCCGGGGCGGGAGGGTCGGGGCGCCGGAAAGGGGCGCCCCGACCGCCGCCGCTCCGTCAGCCGAGGGAGGCGATGGCCTGCGTGAACGTCGCCGAGGGGCGCATCACGGCCGACGCCTTGGCCGGGTCGGGCTGGTAGTAGCCGCCGATCTCGGCGGGCGAACCCTGCACCGCGATCAGCTCGTCGACGATGGTGCGCTCCTGCTCGGCCAGCGTCTTCGCCAGACCGGAGAACGCCTGCGCGAGGTGCGCGTCGTCGGTCTGCCGCGCCAGCTCCTGGGCCCAGTACAGGGCCAGGTAGAAGTGGCTGCCGCGGTTGTCGATGCCGCCGAGCCGGCGGCTCGGCGACTTGTCCTCGTTGAGGAAGGTGCCGGTCGCGCGGTCGAGGGTGTCCGCGAGGACCTGCGCGCGGGTGTTGCCGGTGGTCGCCGCCAGGTGCTCGAAGCTGGCCGCGAGCGCGAAGAACTCGCCCAGGCTGTCCCAGCGCAGGTAGTTCTCCTTGACGAGCTGCTGGACGTGCTTCGGCGCGGAACCGCCGGCGCCGGTCTCGAAGAGGCCGCCGCCGTTCATGAGCGGGACGACGGAGAGCATCTTCGCGCTCGTGCCCAGCTCCAGGATCGGGAACAGGTCCGTCAGGTAGTCGCGCAGCACGTTGCCGGTGACGGAGATGGTGTCCTCTCCGCGGCGGATGCGCTCCAGCGAGAACGCGGTCGCCTTCTCGGGCGACATGATCTCGATCCGCAGACCGTCGGTGTCGTGGTCGGCGAGGTACTTCCTGACCTTGGCGATCAGCTGCGCGTCGTGGGCGCGGTCCTCGTCGAGCCAGAACACGGCCGGGGCACCGGTGGCGCGGGCCCGGGTGACGGCGAGCTTGACCCAGTCCTGGATCGGCAGGTCCTTGGCCTGGCACATGCGGAAGATGTCGCCCGCGCCGACCGCCTGCTCCAGCACGACGTCGCCCTTGCCGTCGACGACCCGCACCGTGCCGGTGGTGGGGATCTCGAAGGTCTTGTCGTGGCTGCCGTACTCCTCGGCCTTCTGCGCCATCAGGCCGACGTTGGGCACCGAGCCCATGGTCGCCGGGTCGAAGGCGCCGTGGGCGCGGCAGTCGTCGATGACGACCTGGTAGACGCCCGCGTAGCTGCTGTCGGGGAGCACCGCGAGGGTGTCGGCCTCCTGGCCGTCCGGGCCCCACATGTGGCCGGAGGTGCGGATCATGGCCGGCATGGAGGCGTCGACGATGACGTCGCTCGGCACGTGGAGGTTGGTGATGCCCTTGTCCGAGTCGACCATGGCCAGGGCGGGGCCCTCGGCGAGCTCGGCCTCGAAGGACGCCTTGATCTCGGCGCCGAGGTGCGGCACGGAGTCCAGGCCGTTCAGGATGGCGCCCAGGCCGTCGTTCGGGGAGAGCCCGGCGGCGACGAGCGCCTGGCCGTACTTGGCGAAGGTGTTCGGGAAGAAGGCACGGACCACGTGGCCGAAGATGATCGGGTCGGAGACCTTCATCATGGTGGCCTTGAGGTGGACGGAGAAGAGCACGCCCTCCTCCTTGGCCCGGGCGACCTGCGCGGCGAGGAACTCGCGCAGGGCCGCGACGCGCATGACCGCCGCGTCGACGACCTCGCCCGCGAGCACCGGCACCGCCCCGCGCAGCACCGTCGTGCTGCCGTCGTCGCCCACGAGCTCGATGCGCAGGGAACCGTCCTCGGCGACGACGGTGGACTTCTCGGTGGAGCGGAAGTCGTCGACGCCCATGGTGGCGACGTTCGTCTTCGAGTCGGACGACCAGGCGCCCATGCGGTGCGGGTGCGCCTTGGCGTAGTTCTTCACCGAGGCGGGGGCGCGGCGGTCGGAGTTGCCCTCGCGCAGCACGGGGTTCACCGCGCTGCCCTTGACCTTGTCGTAGCGGGCGCGGACGTCCTTGTCCTCGTCCGTCTGCGGGTCGTCCGGGTAGTCCGGGAGCGCGTAGCCCTGCGCCTGGAGCTCGGCGACGGCGGCCTTCAGCTGCGGGATCGAGGCCGAGATGTTCGGCAGCTTGATGATGTTGGCCTCGGGCGTCTTGGCCAGCGCGCCCAGCTCGGCGAGCGCGTCGGCGATGCGCTGCTCCTCCTTCAGACGCTCGGGGAAGGAGGCGATGATGCGCCCGGCCAGGGAGATGTCCCGGCTCTCGACGTCGACGCCGGCCGTCGAGGCGTACGCCTGGACGATGGGCAGGAACGAATACGTCGCCAGGGCCGGGGCCTCGTCGGTGTGTGTATAGATGATGGTCGAGTCAGTCACCCTCTGCTCCGCTCCACGTCTGCAACATTGCTCGACATCAAGATATCTCGTGACGCCGGCCGACTCGACAGGGCCCTGCCCCCGCTCCGACAGGACCCCGTCCCGTACGCGGGCTCGCGGTCAGGGGCGCCCCGCGGCCGGGACCTCCTCACCGGCCGGTACGGGACCCGGCGCGGTGCCGTATCCGAACGGGCTCCCGCCCAGCTGCTCGCGGTGGTGCGGGGTCAGCCAGCCCGACAGGTCGGGTCCGACGGGCACGATGCCGGTGGGGTTGATGCCGGAGTGCACCCGGTAGTAGTGCTGCTTGATGTGGTCGAAGTCGACGGTGTCGCCGAAGCCGGGCGTCTGGTACAGGTCCCTGGCGTACGCCCACAGCACCGGGTCCTCGGCCAGCTTCGACCGGTTGCACTTGAAGTGGCCGTGGTAGACGGCGTCGAAGCGGACCAGGGTGGTGAACAGCCTGATGTCCGCCTCCGTGATGAAGTCGCCGACGAGGTAGCGCCGGTCCGCGAGGCGCTCGGAGACCAGGTCGAGGCGGCGGAAGACGTCCTGGTAGGCGTCCTCGTACTCGGACTGTCCGGAGGCGAACCCGGCGCGGTAGACGCCGTTGTTCACATCGCGGTAGATGCCCTCCATGACCTCGTCCATCTCCTCGCGCAGGCCCTCGGGGTACAGGTCGGGGGCGCCCGGACGGTGCAGTGTGGTCCACTCGGTCGCGAGGTCCAGGGTGATCTGCTGGAAGTCGTTGGTGACGAGTCGGCCGCTGGGCACGTCGACGATCGCGGGCACGCTGACCCCGCCGGAGTAGCCGGGCTCCCGTGCCTCGTACGCCTCGCTCAGGTACGCGATGCCGAGCACCGGGTCCCGGCCGCCCTCGTCCAGCGTGAAGCGCCAGCTGCGGTCGTCCTGGAGGGGGTCGACGACGGCCAGCGACAGGACCCCCTCCAGACCGAGGAGCCGCCGGGAGATCAGTGCGCGGCTCGCCCACGGGCAGGCACGGCTGACGACGAGCCGGTAGCGGCCGGCCTCGACGGGCCAGTCGCCCCGGCCGTCGGCGGCGATGCGGTCGGCGAAGTGGCTCCGGGACCGTTTGAAGGGCTTGTGCCCGTACGCCTCGTTGCCGACGACCGCCGAACCGGTGTCCCCGGCGCCCCCGGGGTCCTTCGTCCTGTTGTCGCTCATCGCGTTCTCCCTGCGTTCATGGCGTTCTGTCTGCGTGGGTGTGGGTGACGGTTCGTGGGGTGCGGCCCCGGCCGCGGCGTTCTCCGCGCACGTCCGCCAGACCGACGAGCAGGGCGGCCACGACGAAGGCGACCGCCACGACCAGGCCGTGGTCGTACGCGGTGGCCCAGCCGGCCTCGCCCAGCTGGGCGAAGAACACCGAGCCGACCGCGGCGATCCCGACCGCCGATCCGACCCGCTGCCCGGTCTGGAGGGCGCCGCCCGCGCTGCCCGCCGTGGCCACCGGCACCTCGGAGAGGGTCAGCGTCTGGTTGGGCGCGACGACCAGACCGCTGCCCAGACCGGCCAGGAGCAGCGGGGCGGCCATCGCCCATCCCGCGCCCCGCCCCGGCACCAGGTGCACGGCGAGCACGGCGCCCGCCAGTCCGACGACCACCGCGGTGAGCCCGGCGACAACGAGGGGCCGTCCGAAGCGGTGGACGAGCCGGCCGCCCGGACTCGCCGCGACGGCCGAGCCCAGCGCGAACGGCGTGATGGCGAGCCCCGCCTGCAGGGCGCTGTAGTGCAGTCCGTTCTGCAGGTAGAGCGTGGTGACGAAGAAGATCGAGGTGAATCCGCCGAAGTACACCAGGGCCAGCAGACAGCCGAGCCAGTACGAGCGGACCCGGAAGAGCGACAGGTCGATGACCGGCCGCGTGGCCCGTGCGGCGCACCGGGACTCCCACCCGACGAAGGCCGCGAGCAGCGCCACGGCCGGCATCAGCAGCAGCCACTTGCGGTCCCCGGGCCACTGCTGGGCCTGGACGAAGGGCAGCAGCAGGGCCAGTACGCCGGTGCCGAGCAGCAGGACCCCGAGCGGGTCGAGGTCGCGCAGGCGCACCGGGCCCGCCGACGGGGTGTCCGGGAGCAGGCGCCTGGCGAGCAGCAGGCAGAGGGCGCCGAGCGGCAGGTTGACGTAGAACACCCAGCGCCAGCCCTCGTGGGCGCCGGCCGCCTGGATCAGCAGCCCGCCCGACAGCGGGCCGACGGCGGTGGAGACGCCCACCACCGTGCCGAACATGCCGAAGGCCCGGCCGCGCTCCTGGCCGGAGAACATCTGCTGGATCAGCGCGGAGATCTGTGGCGAGATCATGCCGCCGGCCAGGCCCTGGACCAGACGGGCCACCACCAGCCAGAGGCTGGACTGGGCGGCGCCGCAGGCCGCCGAGGCGAGCGTGAACAGGGCCAGACCGGCCATGAACACGGCTCGGCGCCCCCGCGCGTCACCGAGGCGTCCGGCGGGGATCAGGAACAGTCCGAAGGCGAGCGCATAGCCGGACAGGACCCATTGGAGGTCGGACTCAGGGGTGCGCAGCCCGGACCGGATCGACGGCAGGGCGACATTGACGATGGACACGTCCAGCAGGGTCATGAACCCCGCGATCAGGCACACCGCCAGCGCCCGCCAGCGGCGCGGGTCGGGGGTCCCCAAGGCGTGGGCGGAACGCGCGCCCCGCCCCGCGGCACCCCGGTGAGCAGCGCTCTCTGCCATGGCTCGCACCCTAAGCGCTGTCCCGCGATCCGTGGTGGATCAGCGCGCGGCGTCGGACGCGGTGCGTCGCGGGGCAAAGGGGCGCTCGCGTACCGGACGTGTACGGACGGTTCCGGCGACGCCGTCATGCGGGCGTCCCGGCGGCGCAGTGAGGTGTCGCGGCCGTCGCCACGCTCCCGCCGCGGACGACGGGTACGGCCGGGTGACCGCGGGCTCGGACGGGTGACCGCGGGCTCGGACGGGGCGGATGCCCGTTTCCGAGCGGGGTCGGCCCGTGAAGGGGGACTCCGCGTCGCCGCCCATGAGGATCCGGCGCCGGGCGCCGGTGCCGGGCCGCGCCCGGAATCCCGCGCATGCGCCCGGAGGTGCGCATGTCATGGACACGAGATACGGAAGAACGGCGGCCGGGGGAGGCTCCGACACGCGATCCGCCCAGCCTTTGCGCCGATCCCGGAAATACGGGATCGGTTCGCCGCCCGCGCCCGGACGGCCGCCACCGGGCGAAAACCGGTCGCGCACGCGCGCCGGGACCCCCGGCCGGCCGACGCGTACGCCCGAGCGGCGGGCCGGCGCCTCGCCCTACGGGCGCGTACGGCCTGTTCACGGGCCGATCGCACACTCGCGCCGAGGAGAACCGTGAACGGTCCCGCCATTCCGGCGGCGCCGCGCGGAGGGTCATCCCGCACATCCCGGACAGTCAACTTCAGGCCAAAATCAAAAAGGAACGTTTGTAACGAGCGCATTGCCTGGCTCAGTCCCAATCTGGCACGATCCCCCGTAGTCGTAGCCAAAAACGATCAGGGGGATACATGGGACAGGCCATCCACCTCGCCAGATATTCCGGGATCACAAAATGTCTGCCTCGATGTCCGGGGGGCGGATCGTGATACCACCGAAATCGGATACCGACGCCACAAAGCTCCATGTGGGAGTTCTCGGCCCAGTGATGGCGTGGCGCAATTGGCGTGAACTCCCTTTAGGACCGCCGAAGCAGAAGGCGCTGTTCACCGTTCTCGTCATGAAAGCCGGAATGGCCGTCGAACGCGAGGAACTGGTCGAGGCCGTCTGGGGAAGCGACGCACCGCGCACCGCCGACAGCAGCGTCCACAAATACGTGGCGGCGCTCCGGCAGACCCTGGAACCGGGGCGCCGGCCGCGCGGCGACGGCAGCCTCCTCGTCTCGGGGGCCCCGTCCACCTACCGGCTGTGCCTGGGGGACGGCGTGCTCGACGCCAGCCTGTTCGCCCGGCGCGTGGAACACGCCCAGCAGTTGCGGGCCGACGGCAGGCTCGACCGGGCGCTGCGGGCGCTCGCCGAGGCGCAGCGGCTGTGGCGGGGCAACGCGGTCGGCGGGGCTCCCGGGCCCGTCCCGCAGATCTGGCGCGCCAGCCTGGAGGAGCACCGGGTCACCGCCGCCGAACTCCGGATAGAGATCCTGCTGATGATGGGCCGCAACGAGGACGCCGTCGCGGAACTCCGCATTCTGGTGGGCGAGAACCCGCTGCGCGAGCACCTGAGCGAACTCCTGATGGCCGCTCTGTACGGCTGCGCGCGTCAGGCCGAGGCGCTCGAGGTGTTCCTTCGGGTCCGCCGCACGCTGCGCGAGGAGCTCGGCGTCGAGCCCGGATCCCGGCTGCACCGCTGCTACCAGCAGATCCTCCGCGGCGAACTCGCCCCGCCGGACGTCGTCTGCGCGGCCCACGCCGGACATGTAGAGAACGTCCAGAGCCCGTCCAGAAGCACTGCCGATACTTGAACGCGACCGCGGTGACCATGTGACTTCTCACGAACGGGGGCTCTGCGCGTGCGGCAAGAACCGCAACGGCTCAACATCTCCCACGCTGCCACGACGAGACGTACGTCGCTGATTCTGCCCGCGCGCATGCCGCTCGAGGAGTGGAAGCGCCTGGGCCAGCAGATCTTCCTCATCACCGATTCGTCGGCCTGGTGGCTGGGCGACTGGCTCGTGTACGGGCAGGAAACCTTTCCGGACCGTTACAGGCGAGCCGTCCGGGAAACGTCCCTGGATTACCAGACCCTGCGCAATTACGCATGGGTCGCCCGCAATATCCGCCCCGGCCGACGGCATTCCGCGCTGAGTTTTCAGCACCACGCCGAAGTCGTCGCACTGCCCGAGAACGAGCAGGACTCCTGGCTCGGCAGGGCGGAGGAGCAGCACTGGTCCCGCAATCAGCTGCGGAGCGCGATACGGAGCGCGCGTGCGCTGCCGGCCGCGCACCGGGGGGCCGCGCCGGTGGGCATCCAGATGACCGTGGCGCCCGAGAGGCAGCGGCTCTGGCAGGGCGCCGCCAACCGGCGCCAGTGCGACCTCCTGGAGTGGATCGCCCTCACCCTCGACGAGGCGGCGCAGGTCGAGGGCAGCGGGGACCTCTCCGTGATGCAGTAGCGCGCGACGGACACGTCCGGGGCGGCCGTCGGCCGCCCCGGACGTGTCACGGGACCAGTCTCAGGGGCAGGGAGGAGATGCCCCAGGTGAAGTTGGACGCGTTGTACCTCGGCTCGCCGAGCAGTTCCATCCGGTCGACGAGGGCGGTCAGTCCGGTGAGGAACGCGTTCAGCTCCATCCGGGCCAGCCGCGCGCCCAGGCACAGGTGGCGGCCCGCGCCGAAGCTGATGTGCCGGTTGGGCGAGCGGGTCACGTCGAAGCGGTCGGCGCGCGGGAACACGGCCTCGTCGCGGTTGGCCGACACGTTCCACAGCGTCACCCGGTCGCCGACGCCGATCCTGACACCGCCGACCGTGGTGGGCCGCAACGCCGTACGCATCGCGTGCACCCCGGGCACGGTCCACCGCAGGACCTCCTCGACGGCCGCCGGGACCGCGGCGGGTCCCCCCGCGCGCAGCGCCGTCCACTGGTCGGGGTTCTCGATCAGCGCGAGCACGCCGCCCGCCGACGAGTAGCGCGTGGTCTCGTTCGCGCCCGCCAGCACCCCGTTGCAGTTGAACACGATCTCCTCGTCGGTGAGCGGCCGCTCCTCCCCCGGCACGTCCGTCGCCCTGCGGTCGTGCGCGACGCGGCTGACGAAGTCGGTCCCCGGGTTCTTCCGGCGGGCGGCCAGCAGTTCGGTGAAGTACAGGAAGATCTCGCCGTGCGCCGCCTGGCGGGTTTCCTCGTCGGCGCCCTCGAACGCCTCCGTGGTGATGTCCCCGACCCATTCCCAGTCGGCGCGCGGGATGTCCATCAGCGAACACACCACATGGTTCGGGATCTTCTTGGCCGCGTCGAGGAAGTCGAGCTCGCCCGCCTCGACCGCCTCGGTCAGCACGTCATGCACCACACGCCGCACCAGATGCCCCACCCTCTCCAGCTCCGCCTGGGCGAACATCTTCCCCAGGACGCGCTTGAGGTGGGTGTGGTCGGGAGGGTCCGAGACGATCAGCATGCGCTGCGCGACCGCCGACACCGCCTCGGCGTCGCTGTCGAGCCGCATGCCGTACCGCGAACTGAAGTTCTCCTGGTCGCCGTACACGCCGACGATGTCCTCGTAGCGGCTGACGACCCAGAACCCGGGCCCGTCGGGCTCGGCGTGACGGTGCACCGGATCGTTCGCCCGGAGCCACGCCAGAACCGGCCAGAATTCGCCCCGTTCGAAGAGCGAGGGGTCCAGCAGGTCGACCTTCACATCAGCCTCCGCTCGTCCGCCGCAGCCGCCGTACCCCGGCCACGCCGTGCGCGGCCAGTTCCCGCAACGCGGGTACGACGAGTCCGGCCCGTTCCGCCGTGAAGTAGTGACCGCCGGGGAACTGGCGGCGGCGGAAGTCCGCCGCCGTCCGGTGCCGCCAGCCGGCCAGGTGATCCGCGGTGACGGTCCCGTCCCCCTCGCCGCCCCATGCCTCGACCGACGCGTGGACGCGCGGGGCTCCGGCGTCGGTGTAGGTCATCGAGAGACGGGCGTCCTCGCGCAGCACCTCCAGCATCAGCTCCCGGCTGTCCTCGTCGAGTTCGTCGTCCCCCAGGCCCCGTACGTCGAGCAGCCGCACCAGTTCCTCGTCGTCGTCCACCAGGCCCCGGCCCGCGCCGACCCACATCTGCGGCGGCCGGCAGGCGGCGACGACCAGGGTGGCGGGCCAGCGTCCGTGGACCTCGCCCAGCCTGCGGGTGATCTCGTAGCCGAGGAGTCCGCCGAAGCTGTGGCCGAACACCATGAGCGGGCGGGCCACCGGGACCAGGGCGGTCAGTTCGTCCACCACCGCGGTGACGACCTCGTCGACCGAGACGGCCGGTGGTTCGGCCCACCGGCGTTCCCTGCCCGGCAGTTGCACGCCCATCACCGACACCCCGGGACCGAGCGCGGACTGCCAGGGCCGGAACTGACCGCATCCGGCCCCGGCCGGTGCCAGGCAGAGCAGTGCCGTCCGGCCCCGTTCCGGGGGCTGCCAGGGGACCACCCAGGTGCCACCCATCAGTCGTCACCCGCCGTCCGCGCGGCCTGTCCGGCCAGTCGGTCCACTTCCCGTGCCAGGTCCGCCGCCGTGGGGTTGGCGAGCAGATGCCGCACGGTGAGGCGGATCCCGGTGGCCCGGCGCAGTGCGGCGACCGCGCGGGCGGCCAGCAGCGAGTGACCGCCCATCTCGAAGAAGTCGGCCTCGGCGTCGGTCACGGGCCGGGGCAGCAGGGTGCTCCAGACCTCGCATATCTGGTGTTCCCTCGGGGTCCGCGGCGACCGTCCGGCCGGCACCGCCGCGGACCCGGCCGTCTCGGCCAGCGCGGCCCGGTCCACCTTCCCCGACGGCGAGGTGGGCAGCATGTCGACCAGGTCCACCAGGGCCGGGACCATGAAGTCCGGCAGCTGACGGGCGCAGCGCTCGCGCACCTCGGCGACGCACTTCTCGGCGGCGGCCCCCGCCGCGGCCACCACGGCCAGCCCGAGCACGTCCCCGTCGACGGTGACGAAGGCCGCGGCCGCCGCCACCCCCGGGCAGCCCTCGGCCGCCTCCTCGACCTCGCGCAGCTCGATCCGGAAGCCGCGGACCTTCACCTGTTCGTCGCCGCGGCCCAGGTAGTCCAGGCGTCCGCCGGGCCCGATCCGGACGAGGTCCCCGGTGCGGTACATCCGGGAACCGGGCGCGGCGAACGGGTCGGGCACGAACCGCTCGGCCGTCAGCCCGGGCCGGTTGCGGTAGCCGCGGGCGACGGCGGGTCCGCCCACGCACAGCTCACCGGCCGTGCCGTCCGGGACGGGGCGCCGGTCCTCGTCCAGGACGTACACCGCGTACCCGGACAGGGCCGCGCCGATGGTCAGCACGTCGTCGCCGCGTGCGCTGTCGGCCCAGGTGGCCGCGATGGTGGCCTCGGTGGGTCCGTACACGTTGAGGAGCCGGTGCCGGTCACCGAGCCGTTCGGCGAGAGCGCGCGGGAACGGCTCACCGGCGACCACCAGCACCTCGGCCGTGCCGATGTCGTCGGCGCAGGCCGTCAGGAGCGAGGGGGTGAGGCAGACCGTGCGCGGGGCCGCCGCGGCGACGCGTGCCGCCAGGTCGGGGCCCGCGTCGTCCTCCGCCTCCAGGTCGATGATCCCGACGCCCTGCCCGTGCAGGAGATAGAGCAGAGTGCACCAGAGCCAGCCGTCGAAGGCGGGCGACACCGCGTTGATCCCCATGCCGCCCGGGGGAAGACGCAGTTCCCCCAGGGCGGACAGGAAGGTGCCGAGACCGCGGTAGGTCACCTCGACGCCCTTGGGCCAGCCGGTGGTGCCCGAGGTGTAGACGACGTAGGCGCATTCCTCGGGGTGCGGGGCGGCCGGGCGGTCCGGGTACCCGCCCGCCGCCCGGGCGGCCGGGCCGTCGGGCGGGATCCGGCGCGCCCGGCTCGGGGCGGCCCCGGCCGGCAACCGGTCCCCGAGCAGCAGGCGCGTCCCCGAGTCGCGCAGCACGAAGCTGAGCCGCTCGGCGGGGTGCCGTTCGTCGAGCGGCACGGCGGTCGCCCCCAGCAGCCACACCGCGAGCAGGCCGGGTACGGAGAGCCGGGACCTGCCCACGCACAGTCCGACGGGGACGCCCGGCCCGACGCCCTCCGCGGCCAGCGCCCCGGCCAGGGCCCGGGTCCGTTCGGTCAGCTCCGCGAAGGTGAGGGTGCCGTCCGGGGCCGAGACGGCGCACGCCCCGGGCGTCCGCGCGGCCCAGCGTTCGACGGCCTCGAAGAGGGCCCCCGTCCCCGTCCTCTCCATGCCTTCGTGCGGTGTGCGTACCGTGCCGGTCATCGGTTCTCCTCGGCCTGACGGGCGGCGTGCGCCGGGTCGTGTCCTGCGGGGTCCCAGGTGGAGAACCGCCTGAGCCCGTACAGCAGCGGGGTGTCCACGGCCCGCGTCACCTGCTGGACGTGGCCGAGGACCATCGCGTGGTCGCCCATCTCCCGGTCCTCGGCCACTCGGCAGTCCGCCAGCGCGAACGCGTCCTCGGTCAGCCAGGGCAGTCCGGTGCCGGAGCGCTTCCACAGCACCCGCTCGAACCGGTCGGCGACCGGGGAGGAGAAGAGTTCCGCGGTGCGCCGTGCCCGGTGGTGCAGCAGGTTGACCGCGAACGCGCCCCGGCTCCGTACCGCTTCGAGCGTGGCGCTGCCGACGCGCAGGCAGACGAGCAGGGTGGGCGGCCGCAGCGTCACGCTGGTCATCGACGTACAGGTCATCCCGCACGGCCGGCCGGCCGCGTCGAGGGAGGTGATGACGGTGACCCCGGTCGGGAAGGAACACATCAGGTCCCGGTACTCCTCCCGCGACGCCCCCCGCACGGATCCCGGTCGCAGTCCGGCGGCCCCGGACGTGTCCACCCCGGTCATGGCTTGCCGTGGAGCCGTCGGAGGTAGTCGTAGTTGGACGGCAGTTTCTCGGCCATCTCCCTCTGCTGCCGTTTCACCGCCTCGAACAGGGGACCCGCGGCTTCGATCGAGTCCGGCTTGTAGGAGAGCGCGGGCAGGGGACGGTCGGGCACGAGGCCCATCCCGGCGAAGACGCAGTAGTAGCTGCCGTTCGTCCAGAAGTTGCGGAACTCGGCCTCGAAATTGCCGTAGTAGTTGCTCTCGTCGGTGATCGGCGGATTGACCGGCAGACCGGACCGGTAGGCGGCGACCTTCGCCTGGATGCCCTCGGCGAGCCGGAGTTCCTTGTTGGCCTGCCAGAACGGTGTGTCCGTGCGGGGCGAGAAGTAGAAGTGGGCCTGGATGAAGTCCCGGGTGTCGTCGAACATCTCCTCGATCTCGCGGTTGAACGCGTCGATGAGGACCGGGTCGAAGCGGCGGTCCGGGAAGTGCTTGGCGAGCTGGTGGATGGCGGCGTACGTGAAGTAGATGCCGGTCGACTCCAGCGGTTCCAGGAAGCACGACGCGAGGCCGATGCTCACGCAGTTCTTGACCCAGGAGCGCCGGTTGCGTCCGACCCTGAACCTGATCTGGTTGAACGCGGTCTTCTCCGGGTCGAGGCCCCACAGCCGGCTGAACTCGGCGGTGGCGTCGTCGCGGCTGATGAAGTCGCTGGAGAACACGTAGCCCGTACCGAACCGGCCGAGCATCGGGATCCGCCAGGTCCAGCCCGACGACATGGCGATCGCGGAGGTGTACGGCTCGACGCCGTGGGCCGCGTCGTCGTGCGGGATGGCGGTGGCCACCGCGCTGTCGCACAGCAGGTGGTCCTTCATGTCGAGGAACGGCTCGTCCATCGTCTGGTTGATGAGCAGGCCGCGGAAGCCCGAGCAGTCGACGAAGAGGTCGGCCTCCAGCAGCCGCCCGCCCGCGGTGCGCAGCGCGGTGATGAATCCGCGTTCGTCGCGCAGCACCTCCGTCATCTCGTCCTCGACGTGCTCGGTGCCCTGCTTGTCGACGGCGAAGCGGCGGAGGAAGTCGGCGACGAGCCGTGCGTCGAAGTGCCAGGCGTAGTTGGTCGCCGGCCGACCGTCGTCCCAGCGCGGGGCGCGGTTGGCGTCCATCATCGCCGGTTCCTTGAAGCAGGCGTAGTCGAAGGGCTCGTCGGTCTCGCCGGCGAGGTACTTGGCGGCCCAGTAGTGGGACAGCGGGATGTGGTCGGCCGAGGGGAGCAGACCGAAGGGGTGGAAGAACTGGTCGGTGCGGTCGCCGAGCGGCTTGGGGCGCGGTGCGCTCTCGCCGGGGCTGCGCCAGTTGATGAACTTGACGGCCGTCTTGAAGCTGGCGTTGCACTCCCTCATCCAGTCGTCCTCGGCGATGCCGAGGTAACTGAAGAACGCGCGGTGGAGGTTGGGCACGGTGGCCTCGCCCACCCCGATCCGCGGGATCGTCGGTGCCTCCAGCACGGTGATCTTCACCGTGCGCTGCAACGCCTTCCCCAGGTACGCCGCGGCCATCCAGCCCGCGGTGCCGCCTCCGAGGATGACGACCTTCCTGATGCGGTGATCCACGCTGCTTCCTCCGATCGATGCACGGGCGTTCATGACGCGTCACGCAGCCGGGGGCCCGTGGGCACCACGGGTCCGGCCGAGTCCACTGAATCCACTGGGGCCGAGGGAAGTTGGAGCGACTTGATCTCGCAGAAGCCGTCCAGTCCCTCTTCGCCGCACTCCCGTCCGACCCCCGACTGCCGGTAGCCGCCGAACGGGGCGCGGACGTTGAACGGGCCGCCGTTGATGTCCACCTGTCCGGTCCGCAGCCGGCGGGCGACCCGCTGCGCGTGCGCGGTGTTTGCCGACCACACCGCGCCGTGCAGCCCGTACGGGGTGCCGTCGGCGATCCGTACGGCCTCGTCCTCCCCGTCGTAGGGCATGACCGACAGCACGGGGCCGAAGACCTCCTCCTGGGCGACGGCCATCGAGGGGTCGACGCCGCCGAGGACGGTCGGGCTCACGTAGTAGCCGCGGTTCAGCCCCTCGGGGCGGCCGGGGCCGCCCGTGGCGAGCCGCGCGCCCTCCTCGACCGCGCGCACGACGGCCGCGCGCACACGGGCCAGCGCGGCAGCGGAGACCAGTGGGCCGAGGTCGGTGGCGGGGTCGCGCGGATCGCCGACCCGGTACTCCCGCGCGCACCGGGCGGCGAACTCGACCACCTCGTCGTGGCGGTCGGCGGGCACCAGGAGTCTGCTCCACTGCAAGCACGCCTGGCCGGTGTTGAAGCACATCTGGTCGACGCACGCCCGCACCGCCGACTCCAGCCCGGCGTCGTCCAGGTCGTCCAGGAGGATCGCGGCGTTCTTGCCGCCGAGTTCCAGATGGATCCGCTTCACGCGCTCGGCGCCGATCGCGGCCACCGCGCGGCCCGCCCGCGTCGACCCGGTCAGCGACACGAGGTCGACGTCCGGGGTGCGCGCCAGTTCCGCGCCGACCACCGGGCCCTCGCCGACGACGAGGTTGAACACGCCGGGCGGCAGATCGCACTCGGCGATCACCTCGGTCAGCAGGTAGGCATGCAGCGGGGTGAGCTCGCTCGGTTTGTGCACGACCGTGCAGCCGGCCATGAGCGCGGGGACGACCTTCTGGAGGGTGAGCAGCAGCGGCACGTTCCATGGGGTGATGGTCGCGACCACTCCCGCGGGTTCGCGCAGGACCAGCGAGTTGCCCACCCGTCGCTCGAAGGCGAAGTCCCGGGTGATGTCCAGGTACGAGGCCGCCAGGGCGACGGCGAGGCCGACCTGGGTGCGGCGTGCCATGGCCACCGGCGCGCCGACCTCGGCGGTGAGGACGTCGGCGAGCTCGTCGGCACGGGCGGACAGCCCGGCGACCAGCCGTTCGAGGAAGCCGAGGCGTTCGGACACCGGGGTGGCGGACCACCGGGGCAGGGCCTGCCGGGCGGCGGCCGCCGCGGCTTCCGCGTCGGCGGCCGTGCCGGCCGGGACCGACCCCAGCGGCCGTTCGGTGCTGGGGTCGACGACGTCGATCGCGCCGTCGCCGAGGGGCCGCGCCCAGTGGCCGCCGATCCAGAACGCCTCGCGGGTACGCGTGGGCGCGTCCCTGGTCATGGCTATGACTTCCCCGTGGTCGCCGGGAGCTCGGCGAGTCCGCGGAACTGCGGGGTGTCCGCCTTCCAGCGGTGCGGCCGGGAGGTGTCGGCCCGCAGGTCCGGTATGCGGGCGGACAGTTCGGCGTAGGCGGCGGCGGTCACCTGCTGGGCGAGTCCGGCGCCCAGACACCGGTGGATGCCGACGCCGAATCCGACGTGCCCGGAGTCGCCGCGTGTGATGTCGATGCAGTCCGGGTCGGTCCACCGCTCGGGGTCGCGGTTGGCCGCGCCCCGGACCATGTAGATCAGCTCGCCCTCGCGGATCGTGGTGCCGGCCACCTCGGTGTCGCGTGTCGCCACGCGGTGGGTGAGCTGCACGGAGGCGTCGTAGCGGAGCACTTCCTCGACGGCGCTGAAGACGAGCGTGGGGTCGGACTTCAGCAGCTCCCACTGGTCGCGCTGGTCGAAGAGGCCGAGCAGACCGTTGCCGATGAGGTCCATCGTGGTCCCGAACGAGGCCAGCGGCAGCAGCAGGAGGTGCGCGAACATCTCCTGTTCGCTGAGCCGTTCCTCACCCTCCTCCGGTGTCTCCCCGGCGTACTCGACGACCCGGGTGGCGAGATCGTCCCGGGGGGTGCGCCGGCGGTCCTTGATGAGCTCGCCGAGGTACGGCACCATCTCGCCGAAGGCGTTCGCCACGGAACTGCCGGTGGGGGCGACATCGGCCGGGTCCGCGCCGAGGAAGACGCGTTGCATGTTGCGGATCTCGTACCACCAGTCGGTGAGCAGTGCCGCGTCCGATTCCGGCAGCCCGTACTGCGCGGCGAGCACGAGGCCGGGCAGCTTGTAGCTGAAATCGGCGACCAGGTCGAATTCCTGCTTCTCCAGCAGGTCGTCGACCAGACCCGCGACGATCTGCCGGATACCGGGGCCGCGCCTGCGTATGTCGCGCGCCCGGAATTCACGATTCATCAGTTTGCGCACCCGGGCATGGTCCGGGGAATCCCGGAACAGCATCCACTCGGGGGCGAACTGCATGAACCTCTGCATCTCGGCGGAGGCGTCGGGTCCGACACGGTCGGAGACCATGGCCCCGAGCCGTTGGGAAGAGAATGTGTCGGGGTCGAGATGTGCCGCGTGCACATCACTGTGCCGGGTCAGTACCCAGCCGTTCAGCCGGTCGTCCCAGTGCACCGGTTCGGTCTCCCGGAGCAGGGCGTACGTGGGGTACGGATCGACCAGGACATCGTGACTGAAGAGATTCACCGCGGTCGAACCGCTCGGGCTCGGCGCACTGCTGGGCATGGGCGACCACCTCGTCATTGATTTGCCTGAAGCCTGTCCCGAAATCCCCGGTGGCTCGGTGTGCCGGATCCCCGACGGAACGGTGCGCGGCGTCGGACCGACGCGTCGCGGGTGAAGGATTCCGTATACCGGATCGATTCGGGAGAACCGGCCGGGCGGCGAGGCTCCATGGCCGCCGTCGCACGCCCGCCGGGATAACGGGACAGTACTTGGATACGCTTCCTGACCGCCCCCAGCTTTGAAGTACCCAACCCGCCTTGTCAAGGCCCGAATTGAACTCGGGAGATCCTGGCGAGACATTGCCGGTGCGGTGCTAACGTTCCCCGTCGCACACCCGGCCAGTGACTTCGGCATTCGCGGAGAGCGGGTTGTCATGCAGACCGAACAAATGCAATTGGCAAGCACAGTCACAAGACGTGGTCAAGGCATCGGGGCAACTGCCTCGTCGGCAATCGGATTTGCCTTGGACTTCTACGACCTATACGCGGTGGTGTACGTAGCACCGGTGATAGCCGATCTTTTCTTTCCGTCCGATCAGGGGGTTCTGTCCCTGGCCGGCGCCTATGTCACGCTCGCCGCCACGCTGTTGATGCGGCCCGTGGGGGCCGTCCTGCTGGGCGGGCTCGCGGACCGCCACGGTCGCAAGCGCGCGATGGTGGTGGCGCTGCTCGGGGTGGGCACGGTGACGGTACTCCTCGGCGCGCTGCCGACCACCGAACGGATCGGTGTGCTCGCTCCGATCCTGCTGCTGTCGCTGCGGCTCGTTCAAGGGTTCTTCGTCGGCGGGGTGTTCGCGTCCACGCTCACGCTGGCCACCGAGAGCGTCCGGCCCCATTGGCGCGGTCTGGTCTCGGGCCTGGTGGGAGGCGGTGCGACGGCGATCGGGAGTGTGCTCGCGGCGCTGGCGTTCCTGGCCGCGACCCAGATCTTCCCGGGCGACTCCTTCGACTCGTGGGGCTGGCGCGCCATGTTCTTCGTCGGTGGGGTACCCGTCCTGCTCAGTCTGGTCGTGTCGCGGTACGTGCGCGAGTCGCCCTCGTGGGAGCGGACCGTCGCGCCGCGGAGCGAACGGCCGCTGCTCCGCCTGGTCGCACGGCCGCACCGCCGGGTGCTGGCCGTGAACGTCCTGGTGGTCTTCGGCATCGGCACCCACTTCCTGCTCACCCTGGGCTTCCTGCCCAGCTATCTGGAGCTCGTCAACGGCCTGAGCTCCCCCACCGTCGGCAAGCTGATGGTGGCCGTGACGACGGCGACGCTCGTCTTCGCCCCGCTGACCGGACACCTCAGCCAGCGGTTCGGGAGACGGTCCGTGCTGCTGACCGTGTCCGCGGTGAACGCGGTCGCACTGCCCTTCCTCTACTGGCACCTCGCCGATCTGCGCGGAACGCCCGACCTGCTGCCCATCGCGCTGGTCGCGGTACTGGTGTCGTGCGGCACCGTCGCCGCGTTCGGACCGCTCCCGATCTTCCTCAACGAGTCCTTCCCCACGGCGATCCGTGGCACCGGCGTCGCGCTGTCGACCAACGGGGGCTTCGCCCTCGCCGGTCTCGTGCCCGTGGCGGTCAACGGACTGAGCGACGGCGTGGACCAGCTCCCCCTGTACGCCGTGGCGGCACTGCTGCTCGGCAGCGTCGTCACGCTCGTCTGCCTGGGCCGGATCACCGAGCCGGGCCACAGCCTCGACCAGAACCCGACCGGAAGGAGCCCCGAGCGATGCTCGGAGTCCAGATAGCCCCCTGGGCCGGTGCCCGTGAGGTCCTGTCGGCGAGCGCCGTGCTCGCCAAGGCCTTCGACGTGGTGTGGGTGCCGGACCAGATGCTCGCCCGCAACGCCCACGTGCTGCTCGCGGCGATCGCCGCCACCGGTGACATCGGGGTGGCCAGCGGCATCACGTTCCCCGTGACCCGCAATCCGATCGACATGGCCTCGGCGATGGCCACTCTCGGCGAACTGACGCCGCCCGGCCGCCCCGTGCTGATGGGCGTCGGCGCCGGGGGCTCGCTGGTGTCCGGACTGTTCTCCAAGCGCGACGCCACCGAGCTGCTGCGGCAGTCGGTCGCCCTCGTCCGCCGTCTGTGGGCGGGCGAGGCGGTGCCGCTCGCCGATTTCCCGCTGCTGGCCGAGCGGTTGAACGCCAGGGAGGGCGCGACGGCCCGGCTCACGTATCCGGTCACCCGGGAGATACCCGTCCTGGTCGCGGTCGGCGGCCCCAGGACGCTGCGGCTCGCCCACGACGTCGCGGACGGGCTGCTGTGCACGAGCACCTATCCCCCGCTGTCGTACGCCGCCCTGCGGTCCGGCGCCGGGACACGCCCCGACGGGAACACCGCGCCGGCCGAGATCACGGCACTCGCCGCGCGGCGCGCCCGGGCGGGCCGGCCGCTGCGCCTGGTGTACGGCCTCAACTGCTGCGTGTCGGCGGACCGCGGGGCCGCGCGCGCCTTCGCCCGCCGCCAGGCCGCGCTCTCCGTCGGCAACCCCGCGCTGCGAACCGGGCTCCTGGGCGCCGGGCTCGACGTCGAGTCGGCCGACGCCGTGCGTGCCGCGTTCGAGGAGGGTGGGGGCGTCGAGGAGGCGGGCCGCAGGGTCTCGGACGACCTGATGGACGGTCTGCTCGTCTCCGGCACCCCCGACGACTGCGCGGAGCGCCTGGCGCGGCTCGTACCCGTCGCCCGCCGTGCCGGCTTCGAGGAGTTCTATCTCGGGGCGCCGCTCGGGCCGGACATCGAGGAGGCGTCCCGGCTGCTCGTCGGCTCCGTCGTTCCCACGCTGTGGCCCGAGCGCGCCTGACATCCGGTGTTCCGGTCCGTAACCGCACCTTTCCAGGAGGCAATTCATGTGTGGAATCACCGGCTGGGTCGCGTTCGACCGCGACCTCTCCCGGGAGCTGGAGACGCTCGACGCGATGACGGCGACCATGGCGTGCCGCGGTCCCGACGCCTCGGGGACGTGGACCGGTCTCCACGCGGCCCTCGGGCACCGGCGCCTGGCCGTGATCGACCTGCCCGGCGGGGTGCAGCCCATGACCGCCCGGCTGCCGGACGGGGATGTCACGCTCGTCTTCAGCGGTGAGGTCTACAACTTCACCGAGCTGCGGGACGAACTGGTCCGCGCGGGCGAACGGTTCACCACGGTCGGCGACACCGAGGTGGTACTGCGCGGATATCTGCGCTGGGGCGAGTCCGTGGCGCGGCGCCTCAACGGCATGTACGCGTTCGCCGTCTGGGACGAACGCAGCCGCAGGCTCGTGATGGTCCGCGACCGCATGGGCATCAAGCCGCTCTACGTCTGCCCGACGCCCGGGGGCGTGCTGTTCGGTTCGGAGCCGAAGTCGATCCTGGCCAATCCGCTGGCCGGCCGGGTGGTCGACGCGGACGGGCTGCGCGAATGGCTGGCGTTCGTCATGACCCCGCGGCACGCGATCTGGTCCGGCATCCGTCAGGTGGAGCCCGGCACGGTGGTCACCGTCGACGCCGACGGGATGCGCGAGCACACCTACTGGCGGCTGGAGACCCGGCCGCACACCGACGATCTGGACACCACGGTCGCCCGGGTGCGCGAACTGCTGGACGACACCGTGGGACGTCAGCTCGTGGCCGACGTGCCGCGCGGCGTCCTGCTCTCCGGCGGCCTGGACTCCAGCGCGCTCACCGCGCTCGCGGCGCTGCACCTGGGTGGCGAGCGCGTGCGCAGCTTCTCGGTCGACTTCACCGACCGCACCGAGAGCTTCCAGCCCGACGACCTGCGGGACACCCCCGACGCCCCGTTCGTGCGGCAGGTCGTCGAGCACGTGGGCACCACGCACACGGACATCGTGCTGGACCACCGGGCGCTGGCCGACCCGGAGGTGCGCCGGGCCGCCCTCGTCGCGCGCGACGTGCCGGTGGGGTTCGGCGAGATGGACTTCTCGCTGTACCTGCTGTTCAAGGCGATACGGGAACGGTCGACCGTGGCGCTGTCGGGGGAATCGGCGGACGAACTCTTCGGCGGGTACCGGCAGTTCCACGACCCCGAGGTGCGCCGGGCCCGGGAGTTCCCCTGGATCGCCATCAACGCGGGACCGCTCGACAAGGGCGGCACGGGCCTGCGCCGGGAACTCATGGACACGCTCGACCTCGACGGCTACCGGCGCGACCGGTACGCCGAGGCGGTCCGCGGTGTCGAACGGCTGGACACCGAGGACGACGACGAGTACCGCATGCGGGTGATGACCCATCTGCACCTCACCCGGTTCGTGCGCTTCCTGCTCGAACGCAAGGACCGGCTGAGCATGGCCGTCGGCCTGGAGGTCCGGGTGCCGTTCAGCGACCACCGGCTCGTCGAGTACGTCTACAACGCGCCGTGGTCGTTCAAGAACCACGACGGCCGGGAGAAGAGCCTGCTGCGCGC
>NZ_LIXJ01000022.1 GCF_001905795.1 Streptomyces sp. CB01580 | reverse complement strand
CCGGTGCGGTGCATCGCAAGGTGGAGGATCGTCCGCGTACTGGACGTACGTGGGTGATGCGACAACACCGCGAGGTGCCGTGCCGGGCGTCGCGAGCCGGTGAACCTTCCCGGTCACAGCACTAGGCTTGAAGCATGTACGCCCGACGCCGTCGTGGCTATTTCCTGATGATGGGCGGCTGCATCGTCCTCTTCGTCTCGGCCTGGGCCTTCGTGAGGCTGTGGTCGATGCCCGCCGCGATAGTGATGTGCCTCGTGGCGATGGTCATCCCGCCCGTCGCGGCCATGATCGCCAATCGGCGGGGGCCGGAGGACCGTTGGTGGGACGATCCGTCCGGCGATCCGCAGTCCGACGAGTGGTGGGACGAGCTCGACGGCAAGAAGCGCCACTGAACGTCACCGCCCGGCGATGACGCGTGTGCGTGCGGCGCGTGGGCGGGGCGTCGCGGGTGCGCGTGCCGGGTGCGTCAGTAGACGAGGGCCTGCACGCCGTCGGCCATGATCTCGCTGACGAAGACCTGGGCGCCCGCGATCCGTACGCCTTCCAGGACGTCCTGTTCGGTGATGTCGCGGCGGGCCGCGCACTGCGTGCACAGGGTGATCCGCCCGCCCGCCTGGATCGACCCGATCAGGTCCGGCAGCGGCGCCGCGTGCGGCAGTTCGAACTCGGCGGCGCGCCCCGGCAGGGCGAACCACGAGGATTCCCCGGTCAGCCAGAGCGAGACCTCCACTCCGCTGGCGGCGGCGACCGCGGCCACCGTGAACGCCTGCGAGCAGCGCTCGGCCGCGTCGGCACCGGCAGTCACCTTGATCACGAGCTTCTTCGACATGGCTCGAACTGTAATCGTCGGCCGGTCCCCGTGCGCGGGCCCGCACCGCGCGGGCCCGCCGTGCTCACCGCGGAACCGTGCGTCCGTGCGCGGCCGGGCCCGCAAGCCCCGAACCGACGTGCCGGGGCCCAACCCATTAGGCTGGGGCCCGGCGCCGTACCGCTGCCACACCGCCCGTCCCAAGGAGTTCCCGTGCTCGAGGCATTCTTCACCGCCCTGCTGGTCCTGGTCTGCATCGGCACCCTCGCCTTCGCGGGCGTGACCGTGAAGAAGCTCTACCAGGGCCAGCGCTGACCACAGCGGCCCACCGCCGCCCCTCCTCCCTCCGTCCCCCCCGGCGCGGGTGTCCCCGCTGGACGGACGTGACCCCCGCACCGGCGTGTGCCACGTCCGGAATCCACCACCCCCCGCCTTCCTCACAGATCGTCTGAGCCACTCATGATCGAGATCCCGTCCGACCTCCACCCGGACCTCGTCCCGCTGGCCTTCCTCCTCGGCAACTGGGCGGGCGCGGGTGTCTCCGACTTCCCCGGCGCCGAGAAGTGCAACTTCGGCCAGGAGGTCTCCTTCCGGCACGACGGCCGGGACTTCCTGGAGTACGTCTCGCACACCTGGGTGCTCGACTCCGAGGGCAACAAGGTCAGGCCGCTGGAGTCCGAGACCGGCTACTGGCGCATCGACAAGGACCGCAAGGTCGAGGTCGTCATGGTGCGCGACCAGGGCGTCGTCGAGATCTGGTACGGCGAGCTGGCCGACCAGAAGCCGCAGATCGACCTGGCCACCGACGCGGTGGCGCGTACTGCCGCCTCCGGCCCGTACAGCGGTGGCAAGCGTCTCTACGGCTACGTCAAGAGCGACCTGATGTGGGTCGGCGAGAAGGCCACCCCCGAGGTCGAGCTGCGCCCGTACATGTCGGCCCATCTGAAGAAGGTCGTCACCCCCGAAGAGGTCGAGGCGATGGCGAAGAGCCTCGGCGACCTGCCGGACGACGGCATCGCGTTCTTCAAGTAGACCGCTTCGAGAAGCAGACCGCTTCGAGCGGCTTCGAGCAGGCTCCGAGCGGGTCGCAGGCATCGCGGGCGGCGGTGAGCTGCCCCGGGCGGACCGCCGCGAGCGGGCCGCTTCGAGCAGCCGCCCGACCCGCGCACGGCCGGTGCTCCGGCCCCGCCGCACGGCCCTTTCGTCTTCGGCCGCGGGCGGCGGTCCGCCCGGACCTACACTGAGCGTGTGGTGAGCACCGACTGGAAGACCGATCTCCGGAAGCGCGGCTACCGGCTGACGCCGCAGCGGCAGCTTGTTCTGGAAGCCGTCGACACACTCGAGCACGCGACGCCCGACGACATCCTCTGCGAGGTGCGCAGGACCGCGTCGGGGGTGAACATCTCCACCGTCTACCGGACGCTCGAACTCCTCGAGGAACTGGGCCTGGTCAGCCACGCCCACCTGGGGCACGGGGCGCCGACGTACCACCTGGCCGACCGCCACCACCACATCCATCTGGTCTGCCGCGACTGCACGAACGTTATCGAGGCCGATGTCGAGGTGGTCGCCGAGTTCACCGCGAAGCTCGAGGACGGCTTCGGTTTCGAGACCGACATGAAGCACTTCGCGATCTTCGGCCGGTGCGCCGAGTGCACGGCGCGGGCGACGGCCGAAGAAGCGTCGGCGAAAGCGGTGTCGAGGGTGGCGCCGGAAGGTCACGGCGCCGAAGCGTGACACCGAAGGGGTCGTCGGAAGGTGACGGTGCCCACCGTCGGCCCCCTGGAACCGCGTCGTACGCTGGTCGCATGAAGAGCCCCCTGCTGTCCCTGCCCGGCGCCGTCCCCGCCGAAGGCCGCGACGAAGGCGTCGCCGCGCACTACGGCGACCTGTTCCGCGAGCAGCGCGCCCTTGCCGACGGCTCCGGCCTCGTCGACCTCTCGCACCGCGCCGTCGTCACCGTCAGCGGCGGCGACCGGCTGGCCTGGCTGCATCTGCTGCTCACCCAGCACGTCAGCGAACTCGCCCCGGGGCAGGCCACCGACGCGCTGATCCTCACCGCGAACGGGCACGTCGAGCACGCCCTCTACCTCGTCGACGACGGCGAGACGGTGTGGATGCACGCCGAGCCGGGCACGCAGGACGGACTCGTCGCCTACCTGGAGTCCATGAAGTTCTTCTACCGGGTCGAAGTCGCCGACCGCACCGAGGACTTCGCCGTGGTGCACCTGCCCGCCGGTTCCATCGCCGAGGTCCCGGACGGTGTGACGGTACGGGAGACGGCGTACGGCCGGGACGTGTTCCTGCCCCGCGCCGACCTGGAGGAGTACGCGGCCGCACACGGCCCGCTCGCCGGGATCCTGGCGTACGAGGCGCTGCGCGTCGAGGCGCACCGCCCGCGTCTCGGCTTCGAGACCGACCACCGCACCATTCCCCACGAGGTGGGCTGGATCGGCACCGCCGTCCACCTCCAGAAGGGCTGCTACCGGGGGCAGGAGACCGTGGCCCGGGTGCAGAACCTGGGCAGGCCGCCGCGCCGACTGGTCTTCCTGCACCTCGACGGCAGCGAGGTCGTCCTGCCCGGACACGGCACCCCCGTGCGGCTCGCCGCGGACGGCCCCGAGGGCCGGCAGCTGGGCTTCATCACCACGTCCGCCCGCCACCACGAGCTGGGGCCGATCGCGCTCGCCCTGGTCAAGCGGAACGTCGCGGTGGACGCGGAACTGCTCGCGGGGGACACGGCCGCCGCGCAGGAAGTCGTCGTGGAGCCGTAGGACCGGGCCGACCGGGCGCCCCACCCGGACACGTTCGTCCCGGGGCCGGACGCACCACGCAAGCGCTCGTGTCGGGCCGGACGGGCCGCACGGGCCCGACACGCTTCGAGCCCCGGCCCGGCCCGCGCCCGCTGCCGGGCCCCGTGCGCGCCATCCGGACGCGCCCGCGTCGGGACCGGCCGGTCCCGGTCCGTCCCGGCCGGGACCGGGTCAGACCTCGACGATCACGGTGAACGGGCCGTGGTTCGTGAGCGAGACCCGCATCTCCGCCCCGAACCGGCCCGTCTCCACGTGCGCCCCCAGCGCCCGCAGCTGCGCCACCACCTCGTCGACCAGCGGTTCGGCGACCTCGCCCGGCGCGGCGGCGTTCCAGGTGGGCCTGCGGCCCTTCCTGGCGTCCCCGTAGAGGGTGAACTGCGAAATCACCAGAAGCGGTGCATTCACATCCGAGCAGGACTTCTCGCCCTCTAGAATGCGGACCGACCAGAGCTTGCGGGCGAGCTGGGCCGCCTTCTCCGGAGTGTCGCCGTGGGTTATCCCCACCAGCACACACAGCCCCTCGCCGACGATCTCGCCGACCACCTCGGGCCCGTCCGACGCGCCCGAGCCGTCGGCCACCGTCACCTTCGCGCCGTCCACCCGCTGTATCACTGCACGCATACGGACCAACCTAACTTGGCCAACCCCGCCTTGGGCTGAACGGGTACAGAGCGCCCACACGGGGCCACTGGAGTGGCACCATGCTCGCAAGGCGGTGTGCCGACGCACCGGTCGAGGGGATGGACACAAGCATGAGCACCTATGGAACCGGGCGGTCCTCCGGCGCCGTGCCGTTCACGTGCGACGGCAATGGCGACGGCGGCACCAGCACCATGCGCCCACCCGTACAGCGGACCGGTCACGCGGGTGTGGACGCCCCGCCCGCCGGGCCGCGGCCCGAGCTGGGCGGTCTGCGGCTGGCGGAGCTGCGCACGCTGCGCCGCGACTCGCAGCGCGACGAGGCCGACCTCAGCTACGTGCGGCGACTGGTCCAGGGGCGGATCGACATCCTGCGGGCCGAGCTGGCCCGGCGGCTGGATCCGGAGGCGCCGGTGGTGGACCGGCTCTCGGAGATCCTCGCCGACACCCCGTCCCGGCACCGCTCCTCCGCCCGGCACGTCACGCTCACCACGCCCCGCAGCGACGAGTACCGCCGACTGGCGGCCGAGACGCTCGCCGAGGTCGAACTCTCCGACCTCGACGCCCGTACGGACGAGGAGCTGCACGCCGCGATGGGGCGCCTGGTCCGTTACGAGCAGCAGGTCTCCCGGCGCCGTCACCAGCTGCAACGCACCGCTGACGATTGCGGTGCCGAGATCGCCCGCAGGTACCGTGACGGAGAAGCACAAGTAGACGATCTGCTCGCCTGAAGCGATCCTTCCGGGGGCGGGTCCGCACCGTCCCCGGAAGGCCACCATGACCCCCAGCGCCGTCTCCTCCGCCCCCGCCGCCCCGTCCGGCATATCCCCTGCCCGCCCGGACGCCCATCCGGTCCTGGCCGAGGTCGTACGGTCCGGCTTCGTGGAGGGCGGCCATCGCGGCTCGCTGGTCGTGCTGGCCGCGGACGGCAGCGTGGAACGGGCCCTGGGCGATCCGGCGGCGCCCGTCTTCCCGCGTTCCGCCAACAAGCCGATGCAGGCCGCTGCCGTGCTGCGGGCCGGACTCGACATGTCCGGGGAGCGGCTGGCGCTGGCCGCCGCGAGCCACTCGGGGGAGGGCTTCCACCTCGATCTCGTCCGTACGATGCTCGCCGAGCACGGGCTGACGCCCGGCGACCTGCGGACCCCGCCCGACCTGCCGCTGGATCCGGCCGAGGCGGAGGCGTACCTCGCCGCCGGGAACGTCCGGGAGCGGATCACCATGAACTGCTCGGGCAAGCACACGGCGATGCTCGCGGCGTGCGCGCTGAACGGCTGGGACCGGACCTCCTACCTCGACCCCGCGCACCCGCTCCAGCGCCTGGTCCACCAGGTGGTGGAGGAGGTCGCGGGCGAGCCGGTCGCGGCGGTCGGCACGGACGGGTGCGGGGCGCCGCTGATGGCGATCAGCCTGGTGGGGCTGGCCCGGGCGTTCCGTTCGTTCGTGCTGGCGGAGCCGGGGACGGCCGAGCGCCGGGTCGCGGACGCGATGCGCGCCCACCCCGAGTACGTGGCCGGGACGCGCCGCCCCGACACCTGGCTGATGCGGGAGGTGCCGGGCACGCTCTCCAAGATGGGCGCGGAGGCGGTGCAGGCGGTGGCGCTGGCGGACGGCCGGGCGCTCGCCTTCAAGATCGACGACGGTGCCGGGCGCGCGCTGGGCCCGGTGCTGGCCCGGTCGCTGCGGCTGCTCGGTGTCGACGCCCCGGTGGCCGACCGGATCGGGCACGCCCCGCTGCTGGGCGGCGGCGGCGAGGTCGGCGAGATCCGCGCGGCGTTCTGAACGGACACGCCCGGACGGATGTCCGGGTCCGGTGTCCGGCTCCTGACATCCCGTTCCGGGCGGTGCCGGAGCGGGAGCCCGAGCCGACCGGACCCTGTCCGGGCACCGATGGAAAACCCGGCGACAGCCCCTGATCGGAATGCCTAGCGTGGGCGCATGCCTCTTGACCTCCGTACGCTCGACGAGTCCGACTTCCCCGACTGGTTGCGGGCCGTGAACACCGGCTTCCTGCGCCCGCCGACCGTGACGGAGCAGGAGATCGGCAACCGCCTTTTGCACACCGACCTCTCACGCACGCGAGGCGTGTTCGACGACGGGCGGTGCGTGGCCACGTTCCGCTCGTTCGCACAGGAACTCACCGCCGTCGGCGGTGCCGCGGTGCGCGCCGACGCGATCTCCAACGTCACGGTCTCGCCCACGCACCGCCGCCGCGGACTGCTCGGCCGGATGGTGGCCGACGACCTGGCGGCGGCGAAGGAACGCGGCGAGGTGGTCGCCACGCTGATCGCCGCCGAGTACCCGATCTACGGACGGTACGGCTTCGGCCCGGCGACGTGGACCACCGAGTGGGAGATCGACGTGTCCCGTTCGGGCCTCGACACGCGCCGACCCGTCCCTTCCGCGACGGACGGCGGCCGGATCGACCTGGTGACGGGCGCGGAGGTACGGAAGCTGGGCCCGGCGATCCACGACCGGCTGCGCGCCCGCCGGCACGGGGCCATCAACCGTGACGCGCGCTGGTGGGAGTTGACCACCGGCGAGAACCGGCCCCGACCCGAGCCCTGGACGGAACCCTTCTACGCGGTCCACCGGGACGCGGACGGCGAGCCCGACGGCCTGATGGCCTACCGCGCCGACGAGCGCTGGAGCGACGCCAAGCAGCCGCTGAACCGGGCCACGGTCGTCGAGCACATCGCCGTCACCCCGGCCGCGGAGCGCGCGCTGTGGCACTTCGTCTGCTCGATCGACTGGATCACCACGGTCCGTACCGGCTACCGCGCTCCCGACGACCTGCTGCCCCTTCTCCTCCCGGACCCGCGCGCGGCCCGGGTCGTGACCCACGCGGACTGGCTGTGGGTGCGCGTCCTCGACGTCGTACGCGCCCTGGAGGCCCGCACCTACGCCGTGCCCGGCACGCTGATCCTGGACGTCCACGACGCGGCCGGCCTGGCCGGCGGCCGTTACCGCCTGGACGCCTCCCCGTCCGGCGCGACCTGCGCCCCCACCACGCGGGACGCCGATATCGCCCTGGACGTAAGGGAGTTGGGGACGCTCTACCTGGGCGACGAGTCCCCGGCCCGGCTGGCGGCCCTCGGCCGTATCGAGGAACGGACACCGGGGGCGGTGGCGACGGCGGAGGGGGTGTTCCGGGCGGCGCGGCGGGCGTGGTGCCCGGACATGTTCTGACGCCCGGAGGCGGGGGCTCCGTGCGCGCGGGCGGGTCCGCAGGGGGGCGTGCACGCGGGCCGTCCCGCCGGGTTCTGCGGTCGGGCCGGTTCATGGGCGCGGGGGGTGTCCGACGTGCGCGCGGTGGCCGGGCTCGGGCGTCGAGTCCGCTCGGGGCCGAGGCGTACCCTTCATGGTCATGAGCGGAGAGAATGCCGGCCCCGGGGCAGTGGCGCACACGGCGCACGGGGGCCGTCGGGGCCGCCCGGAGCACACGACCCAGGCATCCCATGCGCTGCACGCGCCGATGAGCCTGCGTGAGCGGAAGAAGCAGCTGACGTATCAGGCGGTCTCGGAGACCGCGATCGCGCTGTTCCTGGAGCGGGGTTTCGACAAGGTCTCGGTCGCGGAGGTGGCGGCGGCCGCGGACATCTCCAAGCCGACGCTGTTCCGGTACTTCCCGACCAAGGAGGACCTGGTGCTGCACCGGTTCGCCGACCACGAGGACGAGTCGGCCCGCGTGGTCGCCGCCCGCGCGGACGACGAATCCCCCCTGGACGCCGTGCGCCGCCACTTCCTCGACGGCCTGGAGCGGCGCGACCCGGTGACCGGGCTGTGCGACGCGCCGCAGGTACTGGTGTACCTGCGGCTGCTGTACGGGACTCCGTCCCTGGTGGCGCGGCTGTTCGGCTACCAGAGGCGGTCGGAGGCGGTGCTCGCCCACGCGCTGGGCGACCGGATGCCGGACCGGCTGGCCGCGGGCCAGATCAACGCCGTGCTCCGCGTCCTGGCCGAGGAGAACTGGCGGCGGATCGATGCGGGCATGAGCGCGGACCGGGCGTACCCGGAAGCGGTCGCGGACGCCGAGGCCGCGTTCGAGCAGCTGCGCTCGGGGATCGACCGGTGAGGAGCGCCGGGCATGGAGCCGGTGAGCAGCCGGCCGTGGAATCGGCCCGGAGTCGCCCCGAAGCAGCCCCGGAGCCGGCCGTGGGACCGCTCGTTCCGACGCGTGGGTGCGTGGGTGCGTGGGTGCGTGGGTGCGTGGGTGCGTGGGTGCGTGGGTGCGTGAACGCTGAGCGCTGAGCGCCGGGTGCGTGGGCGCGTGCGCAGGTGTGTGAGCGATCAGCCGCGCGGGCGCTCGGCGCTCAGCCGCTCAGGTCCGTGCCGTGCAGCACCGCTTCGGCGATCGCCCGTACCCGGTCGCGTGTGATGCCGGTGCGCTGTTCGACGGCGAGGGGGTGGTCGGTGGGTTCCAGCTCGACGGCGGGGCGCCGGCCGATGGGGCGGGTGTGCACGTTCGTCTTGAGATTGGTCGTACGGGGCGAGTACAGCCCCAACTCGGTGCTCAGCCAGCCGAAGTAGGGCTGCTCGGCCTCGCGTCCCGGGGTCTCCCACACATCGAGGGCGCGCGCGAAGTTCGTCCGGCTGAGCGAGACCCACACACCCCAGGAGAAGGGCTCCTCGCAGCCGAGGACGGGTATCTCGATCAGGCCCTTGATGAAGAAGTGCTCGTTCCTGACGACGCACTGTTCAGAGGAGAGCATGCTGTCGGGATCGCTCTCCAGGCTCGCGTCCCAGACGTCGGGCGCCATGGTCGAGTACCCCATCGGGAGTTCCGCGTGGTGTTCACCGCAGCAGGAGCAGGTGTAGCCGGGGTCGATAGCCATGGGCGGGATCCTAAGGGCTGTCCCGTAATCCCTGTCTTCGAACGCCGCCTGCCGCGCGGCCGGCACGGACCCCGGGAGTACGGGGGAGGCCGCGAACGGAGACAGGGATCGGGGACCGGCCGGGAGGCGGGGCGTCGGCTCCGCTCCCTACCGGTGCGGCTCCACGACGTCCGCGACGACGCAGCTGATGTTGTCGGGGCCGCCGGAGCGGTTGGCCAGCGAGACGAGTTCCCGTACGGCCGGTTCCGGTTCGTCGACCGTGGTGAGGACCCGGCGCATCTCCTCGGTGCCGACCACCGCGGACAGGCCGTCCGAGCAGAGCAAGTAGCGGTCCCCGGCGCGGGCTTCGTGCAGGCGCATGTCGGGGGTGCCGTCGGCTCCCCGGCCCAGCGCCCGGATCAGCAGTGAGCGCTGAGGGTGGGAGTCGGCCTCCTCCGGGTCGATGCGCCCCTCGTCGATCAACGCCTGCACCACGGTGTGGTCGTGCGTGATCCGGAACAGCGCGCCGTCGCGCAGGAGATGGGCGCGGGAGTCGCCGATGTGGACGAGGGCCAGCCGCGAGCCCGTCCAGAGCATCGCGGTGAGCGTGGTGCCGGTTTCGTCCGGCGCGGGACCCGTGGCGGTGACGCCGCGTACCGCCCGCTCGGCCCGTTCGACGGCGTCCTCCAGGACGTTGAGGAGATCGCCCGCCGGGACACCGCCGGTTTCGAGGTGCCGGAACGCGTCGACGGCGGCGGCACTCGCGGAGGCGCCCGCACGGCCGAAGCCGTCGGCGACGGCGAGCAGCCGGCCTCCCGCGTAGGCGGTGTCCTGGTTGCTCCCGCGGACGCGGCCGGTGTCGGAGAGCGCGGCGTAACGGATTTCCAGGGGCTCGGTGGTCGTGGTCGGTGACATTCCGGGGTCCTCTCCGGTCAGCTGGTCGACGAGGAAGGCGGCGAGGTCCCGCCGCGCGGCGGTCTCGGCCTCGAACCGGGCCCGGAACGCTCGGACCTCCTGGGCCGCCCCGGCCGCGTCCAGGGTGCAGACGTGCCGGATGCGGGCGAGCGGCATCCCCAGGCGCCGCAGCCAGGCGACCAGTCGGGCCCGCTCCAGTTGCCGCGGCGCGTAGAGGCGGTAACCGGTCACCGGATCGACGCGCGCGGGTGGCAGCAGGCCGAGTTCGTCGTACAGGCGCAGGGCCTTCGGCGACAGCCGGGACGCCTTCGCGAACGCCCCGATGGTCAGCAGTTCCATGCCCGCTCCTCCTCGTGCCGGGCGCCTGGCCCGGCCCCACCGATGCTGTGGCTTTCCCCAGGGTGAAGGTCAAGGCGGGGGCCGGGCAGGGGCTCCGCCTTCCCCGGTCCTTCATCTGCTCGGTGGTGGTCTCCTCGGCCCGGCGGGCGGATTCGCACCCGCCTGCGTGGTCGGCGGCCGGCACGACCGGACCCGGCCGCTCCACCGCGTCGACGGCCTTCCCGTGGACCACCGCCCCGAGCAGGAGGTCCTCGCCGTCACCCGACCCCGTGCCCCGCACCCCGTGGCCGACGGCCTCCTGGCTGCCGCCGTCGCGGCCACGCGTGACGCGTGAGGGGGTGAGTACCGGACGAGCTCACAACGACATCCAGCAGTAGAGCTGATCACCGGCGTCGTGAGCCCGCCTGGCGAGCAGGACGAGCGATTCGACCAGCGGCCGCATCTCTTCGGCGCGGGCTTCCCGCAACTCCTCCGCCTGCACCCACCTCGCGGCGATGGCCGGTATTTCGGAGTCGTGTACTCCCGCCAGGGCGTCCCGTACCACGGGACCGAGTTGCGACACCCATGGCCCGGTCACCCAGGGATCGTCGTCGGTCTCGGGGCCCTCCGGGCCGGGAGCCGGGGAGGTCGGCCACACGGTCGTCTCGCCCACCAGGTCCACCCGCCACTCGGTCTGCTGGACGGCCGCGATCAGCTGACCCAGGACGACGGCCGGATCCACGTGCTTGGCTTCGACCCCGTCGAACACGGAGGGTTCCGCGTAGAGCGGGGACGCACCATCCGTCTGCTCAAGCGCCTGGACGACCGAGGCGGCATCCCCCGCGCGGAAATAGTCGGTCAGTACACCCATGGATCTTCTCCCGATCTTCGATTCGTCGGCGGGCGGCGGGTCGGGTACTGCCCGCCGCGACGGTCCGTACCGCCGGTCGGAGCATGTGTCATCGAAGCCGCCCCATGCCGTGCTGTGTCGTATTGCGTCTCGCCGAATGCCGAATGCCGAGTGCAGGTGAACCTGCCGCGTCGTTCCTCATCCCGACTTCGCGTCAGGCGCCCGCCGACTCCGCTGCGGCGGCGGTGTCATGGACGACTCGGGCGCTGCCACAGTCCTCACGCCCTTCGAGGCGGCGCAGCACCTCGGTGGGCGACAGGCCGTGCGCCAAGGTGAAGCAATACGCTCCCGCGAGTTCCGGGAAACGCTCCTCGAACCACATGCGATCGGCGGCGGTCGTAGTCATGCCGCGATCATCGCCGATGCCACTGACATCGGCGTGTCGTCACTTGCGGCGCGGTTCACCCGCGCCACCGTCACCTGCGATGCGCTCACCCGTGGCGCGGGGCACCTGGGTTGCAGCCGTCCGGGGAGCGGCTCGGGGTGCGGTCGTCCGGGGTGCGGAGCAGCGCCTCGGGCCCGCCCGACAGTCGCGTACGCGAGTGAGCCGGCTGTCAGTTGTCGAAGTCGCGCCGGGCGTTCTCGATGTGACCGAGGTACCGGTGGGTCCAGTCGCACATGCCGGCGACCGTCGCTCGCAGGGCCCGGCCCGGCTCCGTGAGGGTGTACTCGACCCGCGGCGGCACGGTGGGATGCACGCACCGCTCGACCAGGCCGTTGCGCTCCAGCATGCGCAGGTTCTGGGTGAGCATCTTGTGGCTGATGCCTTCGACCTCGTCGCGCAACTCGGTGAAGCGCAGGGTGCGGTCGCCCACCGCCTCGATGATCAGGAGCGCCCACTTGTTGGCGACGTCCGAGAAGATCTCCCGTGCCAACGAGTCCGCGCGCGTCAGGTCCGCTTCGTCCTCGGGCGAGCCCTTGAACTGCTTGGTCACCATGAGGTTCCCCAGTCACCGAAAAGTGCGTTCTTCCATGTCAGCGGCCACTCTCCTACGGTTTCTCAGTAACCACAAGAGACCACGAGGGGTGCGACCGTCCCTCATGACAAGGAGGTGGACTGCCCGAGGTCGACGTCTATCGGCAGGTGTCGATCGCGTCCGGGTCGAAACTCGTCTTCATCGCCGGGCAGGTCGCCTGGGATGCCGAGGGGGCCACGGTCGGCGAAGGTGACCTCGTCGCCCAGGTCGAACAGTGCTACCTCAACATCGGTACCGCCCTGGCCGCAGCCGGTGGTTCCTTCGACGACGTGGCGAAGCTGACCGTCCACGTCGTCGACTGGACCCCCGGCAAGATGCCCCTGCTCCTGAAGGGGATCTCCCGGGCGGCCGCGAGGCTGGGTGCCGCCCCGGTCGCGCCGGCCACGCTGCTGGGCGTGGCGGCACTGGACGTTCCCGACCATCTCGTCGAGATCGAAGCCACTGCGGTCCTCGACTGAGCGGACGCCTTTCGCCGGCTGGGCGAGACGGTCGTCACCCGCCCTGGTTCCAAGGGCCGTCCGTCACGGGGCGCGCCGCGCGACGGATGCCGAGCCCGGGTGGCGACCCCCGTGTCCAGTCACTCGTATGCGTCACGTTGATGCCGGTCGTGCCGGTGACACGATGCACTTTTGCAAGCGGGTGCTTGCAAAAGTTAGCGAGTGGGCGCACCATCGGGGTATGGCATCGCTCAACGTCGGCAATCTCGGTGAGTACCTGCGCGAACAGCGGCGCAACGCGCAGTTGTCGTTGCGGCAGCTCGCCGATGCCGCCGGGGTGTCCAATCCCTACCTCAGCCAGATCGAGCGCGGGCTGCGCAAGCCGAGCGCCGAGGTCCTGCAGCAGGTCGCCAAGGCCCTGCGGATCTCCGCCGAGACCCTGTACGTACGGGCCGGGATTCTGGAGGAGCGGGAGCGGGAGGAGTCGGAGACGTGGGCGTCGATCCTGTCCGATCCGTTCATCAGCGAGCGGCAGAAGAGCGTGCTGCTGCAGATCTACGACGCCTTCCGCAAGGAGAACGGGTTCGAGCCCGGACCTGGATCCGGTGACGGCACCGACGGCCCGCAGACGGGCGACGACGGGAAGGACGCCGGCCCGGTTTCGAGGTCAAAACCCTCAAAACCCTCACACTGAGTCTGATGATCCGGGAGGACCACAGTCATGCCCATCACCGATGACCTGCGCAAGACCCTCACCGACCCGACCCCCCTCTACTTCGCCGCCGGTACGGCCGACCTCGCCGTCGAGCAGGCGCGCAAGGTTCCGGCGCTGATCGAGCAGCTGCGTGCCGAGGCGCCGGAGCGCATCGAGGCGATGCGCAACACCGACCCCAAGGTCGTGCAGGAGAAGATGGCGACCCAGGCCAAGGAGGCACAGGCCACCGTGCAGGCCAAGGTCGGCGAGGTGATCGGGGCGTTCGACAGCGATCTGCGGAAGCTGGGCGAGAGCGCCCAGGACCTCGCGATGCGCAGCCTGGGCGTGGCGGCGGAGTACGCGGTGCGGGCCCGGGAGACGTACGAGAAGGTCGCCGAGCGCGGCGAGCGGACCGTGCGGAACTGGCGGGGCGAGACGGCCGACGAGATCGTCGAGATCGCCGTCGTCGTCGAGCCGCGCAAGGAGTCCAAGCCGGCCGGGACCAGGGCGACCGGTACCCACGCGACCGGGGCCAAGGCAAACGGCGCCAACGCCACTGCGACCGGGGCCGCGGGCTCCAAGTCGGCCGGGACCGCGTCTGCGGGGACCAGGCCCGCGGGTACCAGGTCCGCCGGGACCACGGGCACCTCGCGGACGGCATCGGCCGACCGGGCGGGACAGGCCAAGGCGACGCCCACCCCGAAGGCCGCGGGGGCGGAGGGCAAGGCTCCGGCCGCGTCCGCCAAGAAGGCGCCCGCGCGCAAGTCCGCTGCCAAGCGGACGCCTCCGCCGAGCGCGAAGTAGGGCCCCTGGGGCGAGGCAGGACTCCCGGGGCGAGACAGAACCCCCGGTACGAAGCGGAACCCCGGCGTGAAGCAGGACCCCGGTGCCACGGGCCGCAGGCTGCGGTGCCGTGGCACCGCCGCGTGTACCGGCGGCCGGGGCGGGCATTTTTCGGGGTGCCCGGCTCGTTGCCCCGGTACCTTGGCCGCGAGGGGCTCATCCATCGACTAGGCGGTGCACACCATGTTGCTCACAGGATTCAGCACACTCATCTGGCTGCTCTACATGGCCATGCTCGTCCTGGCCGTGGTCGCGCTGGTCATGGCGGCGATGGCCCGTGAGGACGCCTACCGGGCCGCGGACAAGCAGCAGAAGTCCTTCTGGCTCATCATCCTCGGTGTCGCCGTCGCCGTGAATCTCTTCGTCCCCATGCTGTTCCTCCAGCTCGCCGGTCTGGTCGCGTCCATCGTGTTCCTGGTGGACGTGCGGCCCGCGCTCAGGGCGGTCTCGGGTGGCGGCCGGCGCGGCGGTTCCAGCAGCGACGGGCCGTACGGGCCCTACAACGGCGGGCGCTGACCGGACGCGGCGCCCGCCGCGTTCGTGGGTGAGGCCGAACCGGGGCGGGGGCGCGGGATGTTCATGGCCCGGCCCCCGCCCTCGTTCGGGCCACCGCTCGGATTCCGGCCGCCGTTCGGGTCCCGTCCGCCACCAGGACCGTGGTCGGAGTAGTGGTCGGAGTACGGGGCGGGGCCACGGCTGGTGTACGCGCCCAAGCCGGATCCCGTGTACCGGCGGATCCGTTCCTGGTCGCGGTCGAGCAGCAGGACCGCCACGTCGTCGGTCAGCTCGTCGCCGTTCAGCTGACGCACGCGGGCGACCGCGGCCTCCAGCAGGTCCTCGCCGGTGAGTCCCTCGGCCAGCTGCTGGTTGATCATCGCGACCATGCCGTCCTGGCCGAGCCGTCGGGTGCCCTCGCCGACGCGTCCTTCGATCAGCCCGTCCGTGTACATCATCAGGCTCCAGGAGCCGCCGAGGTCCACCTGCCGACGCGGCCACCGGGCCCGCGGCAGCAGGCCCAGGGCCGGTCCGCCGTCCTCGCACGGGAGCAGATGTGCGGCCCGTCCGTGCCGGGCGAGCAGCGGGGCGGGATGGCCCGCGATGCAGAGACCGGCGCGCCGGCCGTCGGGGGCGATGTCGACGGCGCAGAGCGTCGCGAAGACCTCCTCGCTGTGTCGTTCGTGCTCCAGGACCTGCTGGAGCGTGGCGAGCAGCTCGTCGCCGCAGAGTCCGGCCAGGGTCAACGCCCGCCAGGCTATGCGCAGTTCGACACCGAGCGCCGCTTCGTCCGGGCCGTGGCCGCAGACATCGCCGATCATCGCGTGGACGGTTCCGTCGGGGGTGCGGACCGTGTCGTAGAAGTCGCCGCCGAGCAGTGCGCGGCTGCGGCCAGGGCGGTAGCGGGCCGCGAAGCGCAGGTCGGAGCCCACGAGCAGAGGGGTGGGGAGCAGCCCGCGTTCGAGACGGGCGTTCTCCTGGGCGTGCAGCCGGGACTCGGTGAGCTGGTGCTGTGCGAGGTCGGCGCGCTTGCGTTCGACGGCGTACCGGATGGCGCGACTGAGCAGCCGCCCGTCGAGTTCGCCGCGGAAGAGGTAGTCCTGGGCGCCGACCCGTACCGCCTCGGCGGCCAGCTCGGTGTCGTCCCGCGCGGTCAGGGCGAGGACGGCGTGGCGCGGGGCCAGTCGCAGGACGTGCCGGAGCATGGCGAGCGCGTCCACGCCCGTGCCCTCGGCTCCTGCGGCCTCCGCGGGGCCCGTCGCTCCCTGGGCGGACCCGGTCGTTCCGCGGACGTTCCCGGTGTGGGTGGCGCGGGCGGCGCGTGCCTCGGCGCCGGTCGGTAGGGCCAGGTCGAGCAGGATGCAGTCCACGTCGTCCGTGAGGAGCCGGTCCGCCTCGGTCAGGTTGCGGGCGGTCCGGACACGTATCCGGGTGCCCGCCGAGGCCGGGAGTTCGGGGACGGTGAAGGTGCCCGCGGGGTCGTCCTCGATCACCAGAAGGGTGAGGCCGGTGGCGGGGGAGGTCTCCGCAGCGAGCGGGGTCTGCTCCTGCGGTTCGGGTACGGGCATCGGTTCGGGATTCCTTCCCTCCCCCCGAGGGTGTGGCGGGACGACGAACGACGAACCGCCAGACCGGGACGATAGCGGGCCGCGGTGGGGAAACGGAATGGCGTACCGCGACCGCCCGCCGTCATGCGTCTGTCGTATGTCCGGTCATGCGCCGGGTCGCGGGCCGCGTCCGCCCGGCCATAAGCCGCGTCCCGTCACGGATCCGGCGGGGAGCGCCGGGACGGGAACCGGGGGCGGGCGACCGCGCATGAGAAAGCTCACGTGGGCGCGGAGGTGGCGCGCGTCACCGTGAAACAAGTGAGCCGCTCGGTGACGCAGCCCACCACGAAGCGCGTGAGCTCCCTGGTGGCGCGCGTCACCCCGGTGAGATGGGTCACCGGAGCGAGGCGCGCGGTCCCGGGCCGGTGGGTCGCTTCGGCGCGATGGCGCAAACGGGCGGGGTGGTGCACCTCGGGCGTGACCGTGCACATGGGCGCCACCGTGCACGGACGGGGCGGTGCACACGGGCGCGACCGTGCACATGGGCGGGGGGCAGTGGCTCTCGTCCCTCTCCCGTCCCCAGGCGGCGTCCTACTTGTCCGGGCGGACCACGCCGAGTATCCGCATCGAACCCGCGCCCGCCAGCGTGACATCGCGGCCGGGGCGTGGGGCGTGGACGATGGCGCCGTCGCCGACGTACATCCCCACGTGGCTGGCGTCGTCGTGATAGATGATCAGGTCGCCGGGGCGCATGTCCTTGATGGCGACGCGCGGCAGCAGCCGCCACTGTTCCTGAGAGGTGCGCGGGATGGGCCGGCCGGCCGCGGCCCACGCCTGCGACGTCAGCCCCGAGCAGTCGTAGGAGTCGGGCCCCTCGGCGCCCCACACGTACGGCTTGCCGATCTGCGCGGTCGCGAAGGCCAACGCCTTCTTCCCGCTCGCACTCGCCTCGCGGTTGATGTCCTTCAAAGCACCGGAGCTGAGCCACGCCGTCTGCATCTTGTACGCGGCTTCCTGCTCCAGCTTGAGCAGCCGGGCCCGCTCCTCCTTCTCGAGCTGGGATTCCAGCTTTTTCGCCGCCGCTATCTGTTCCTTGATCTCTTTCTTGGCCTCGGCCTGCTTCAGGCGGTTGGCTTCGAGCTTCTCCCAGTTGGTGGTCGCGTCCTTGCTGTACGTCTCCAGGTTCTGCTGGGTCCTGGTCAGTTCACCGAGGACGCCGCGGGCGGCCTGCTGGCCCTCCCGCACCCGGTTCACCCCGTCCAGGAACAGCTGTGGATCGTCGCTCAGCATCAGCTGCGCCCCGGGCGGCAGCCCCCCGCTGCGGTACTGCTCGCGGGCCTGGGCGCCCGCCTGGCTCTTGAGCTCGGTGATCTTCGCCCGCCCCACGACGATGGCCCGGGCCAGCCTGACGATCTCGTTGGACTGCTTCTTGGCCTTCTCGACGGCGAGGTTGTACGCGTCGGTGGCCGCACCCGCCTTGCGGTAGAGGGCCTCGATCTCCTCGCGTACCTCTTCGAGGTTCTTCTTCGGCTCCGACGCCTTCGACGGCTTCGTCGCCTTCGTCTTCGCCCCGGTCCCGGGTCCGACGGGGTTTTTGGAGTCCGACGCGTGCCGTGATGCGGCGGGGGACGGCGGGGAGGGCGCGGCGAACGCCTCGACCGGCGCGGTGAGCACGGTCAGCGCACAGACCAGAGTGATCGCGGCTGCGGCACAGTGACGTCGGTTCACATGATCCCCCTCCGAAAGCACTTGATTAACCGTCAGTAACTATTCGTCGACGGCGCGATCGTGCCACGCCGTCCCGAAAAGCAACAGAGGCCCACACATGCTGTTCCGACCATCACACAGATCGGGCCGAAATGTTGGCAATACGCGCACGCGCCGGGGGCGCTCGGTTGCGAAGTCGGTGCGCGCCGGGCCGCGGAGACGGACCCCCGTGCCTACCGGGCTGCCGGTTCAGAACGTGTCTCAGCACGCGTGTCTCAGCGCTCACGCCTCAGTGCCGGCGTCTCAGCGCTCACGCCTCAGTGTCGGCGTCTCAGCGCTCACGCCTCAGTGTCGGCGTCTCAGCGCTCACGCCTCAGTGTCGGCGTCTCAGCGCTCACGCCTCAGTGTCGGCGTCTCAGTGCTCGCGTTTCAGAACGCGTGTCCCAGTAGGCGTCTCTCAGCATGCGTGTCTCAATACGTGTCGGGTCGGAGCGCGGTCCACCGCACCGTGACCTCGCCCTGGCGCCAGCGCCGTACCCCGTCCGTCAGCGGCCAGTCGGCCGACAGCGCCCGTACCGCCGTGATCCAGCGCTGCCGGGCGCCGAGCGCCGCATACGGGGCGGCCGCGGCCCATGCCCGGTCGAAGTCGCGCAGGAAGGCGTGGACCGGTTCGCCCGGCACATTGCGGTGGATCAGCGCCTTGGGCAGGCGTTCCGCGAGGTCGGAGGGGCGGTCCAGGGAGCCGAGCCGGGTCGCGAATGTCACCGTGCGCGGGCCCTCCGGCCCGAGCGCCACCCATACGTGCCGACGTCCGATCTCGTCGCAGGTCCCCTCCACCAGCAGCCCGCCCGGCGCGAGGCGGGCGCACAGTCGCCGCCAGACCTCCGCCACCTCGCCCTCGTCGTACTGGCGCAGCACGTTCGCCGCCCGGATGAGGTCGGGGCGGCGGGGGACCGGGATCTCGAAGCCGCCGTGCAGAAAGGTGAGGCCATCGCGTACGTACGGCTTCGCCGCCGCGACCCGTTCCGGGGCGATCTCGATGCCGGCCACCTCGGCGCGCGGCTCGGCGGTGCGCAGGCGCTGGAGCAGTTCGACGGCCGTCCAGGGGGCGGCCCCGTACCCGAGATCGACGGCGAGGGGGGCGTCCGCGCGGCGCAGGGCCGGGCCGTGGGCGGCGGCGATCCAGCGGTCCATGCGGCGGAGCCGGTTCGGGTTGGTGGTCCCGCGGGTCGCGGTGCCGATGGGGCGCATGACAGCGAGCGTAACGACCGCCGGTCGGTGGACGTCGGGGGAGTAGGGGACAGCGGGGCCTGGGTGGCGGGCGGCAGCGGGAGGCGCCCACGCGCCTTGAAGGCGTGAGGCGTGAGGCGTGAGGCGTGAGGCACGTGGCACCAGGCATGTGGCACCGGCGTGGGGCACTGGGCATGCGACACGGGCATCTGATGCGAGGCCGGGCCGCGAAGTTCGTAATGATTTGGTAAAGCGGAAATGAAAGGAGAGGTTCCGCTGTTTCCCCCCGCGGGAGGGGCTCGGTCCCTCCGTGTCGTGCCCTGAGTGAGGAGGACCGGACGACGTGAGTCAGTACGTCTCCCGGCTCGGCAGCAGTCGTGTGGCGCCGCGTCTCAGGTTTCCCGCGGCCTTCCCCGGCGGTCACCGCAAGCCGCGCCGTATCGCAATGCTCTCCGTGCACACCTCGCCCCTGCACCAGCCCGGAACGGGCGACGCGGGCGGCATGAACGTCTACATCGTGGAGCTGGCGAGGCGCCTGGCCGCGATCAACATCGAGGTCGAGATCTTCACCCGGTCCACCACCGGCGGTCTGCCCCCGGCGGTCGATCTGGCGCCCGGCGTCCTGGTCCGGCACGTCGACGCGGGACCGTACGAAGGGCTCGCCAAGGAGGAGCTGCCCGCCCAGCTCTGCGCCTTCACGCACGGAGTCATGCAGGCGTGGGCCGGCCAGCGCCCCGGCTACTACGACCTGGTCCACTCCCACTACTGGCTCTCCGGCCACGTCGGCTGGCTCGCAGCCCAGCGCTGGGGCGTTCCGCTCGTCCACGCCATGCACACCATGGCCAAGGTCAAGAACGCGGCACTCGCGGAGGGCGACACACCGGAGCCCGCCGCCCGCGTCATCGGCGAGACCCAGATCGTCGACGCGGCCGACCGGCTGATCGCGAACACGGCCGAGGAGGCGGACGAACTGATCCGTTTCTACGCCGCCGACCCCGGTTCCGTCGCCGTCGTCCACCCCGGGGTCAACCTGGACTGCTTCAGCCCGGCCGACGGGCGCGCCGCGGCCCGGGCCCGCCTCGGACTGCCCCAGGAGGCCCTGATCCCGCTCTTCGCGGGCCGCATCCAGCCGCTGAAGGCCCCGGACGTGCTGCTGCGGGCCGTGGCGGTGCTGCTGGACCGGGATCCCTCGCTGCGTACCCGAATGGTCGTACCGATCGTCGGCGGTCCGAGCGGCAGTGGGCTCGCCAAGCCGGAGGGGTTGCAGAAGCTGGCGGCGCGGCTGGGCATCGCGGACGTCGTACGGTTCCACCCGCCGGTGCGGCAGCACGAGCTCGCCGACTGGTTCCGGGCCGCGTCCGTGCTGGTCATGCCCTCGCACAGCGAGTCCTTCGGACTGGTCGCGATCGAGGCGCAGGCGGCGGGCACCCCGGTCGTCGCGGCGGCCGTGGGCGGGCTCCCGGTGGCGGTGCGCGACGGGATCACCGGCTTCCTGATACCGGGGCGCGAACCGGCGGCGTACGCGGAGGCGTTGGCCCGGTTCGCGGACGCGCCGGACCTGGTCGCACGGATGGGCGCGGCGGCGTCGGCCCACGCGCAGGGCTTCGGCTGGGACACCGCCGCGTCGGCGACCGCCGACGTGTATATGGCCGCGATGCACGCGCGCCGCCGTCGCGTACGCTCGCACCATGGCTGACGTACCCGAGGAAGCGACGACGGCTGATGCGGCGATGGCCGACGTGACGGCGCGGGGCGGGCGGCCGGAGCAGGACGAACGGCAGGAGCAGGCCACGCAGACCACGCCGTCGGAACGGACCGCGCGGGCCGCGCAACCGGGAGAGGCCACGCAGGCCGCACAGCCGGGAGAGACCGCGCAGGCCGCACCGGCCACGCAGGTCGCGGAGGCCGCACCGATGGCGCGGATCATCGAGGCGGCGCTGAAGGACGCCGAGCTCGAATGGGAGAGCCCGGAACCCGGAAGTTACGTCGTCAAGCTGCCCGGCACGCGCAAGCTGTCCACCACCTGTTCGCTGCGGGTCGGCAGGCACTCGCTCTCCCTCAACGCCTTCGTCATCCGGCACCCGGACGAGAACGAGCCGGCGGTCCACCGATGGTTGCTGGAACGCAACCTCCGCCTCTTCGGTGTGAGCTACGCGGTCGACGGGCTCGGCGACATCTATCTCGTCGGCAAACTGCCGCTCTCCGTGGTCACGCCGCAGGAACTGGACCGGCTGCTCGGTACGGTCCTGGAGGCGGCCGACGGCTCGTTCAACACCTTGCTGGAACTGGGGTTCGCGAGCGCGATCCGCAAGGAGTACGCATGGCGGGTGTCGCGCGGCGAGTCCACGCGGAACCTGGAAGCCTTCAGACACCTGACCCAACGTCCGGAACGCTGACGTCCGGCGAAACGGCCGTCCGGCCGGCCGCTCGACCGGCCAACTGCCCAAGAGCCCAAATGTCCAACCGGCTGACCGGCTGACAGGTCGAACCGGGCCCGCTGGGCTCAGTCCCCCGACCGCAGCGCCGATTCCACGTCGCCCAGGGCCCGCACGAGTTGTGGACCGACCTCCCGCCACGTCCAGTCCAGTTGCTCCCGGGGGACTCGGCGCGGGACGGTCTCCACCAGCATGATCAGGTAGAGATAGCAGCGGTAGAGCGCGAGCCGCAGTCGTGCGGACGCGTCGAACACCATCGGCTGTCCGCTGCCCTCGGCGTACCCGGTGAGGAGATCCTCGTCGTCCTCCGGGGCCGCGAAGAGGGAGAGTGACACGAAGTCGGCGACCGGGTCGCCCCAGAACATCCGCTCGCCGTCGACGATCCCGCCGAGGGAGCGGGCGCCCGGCTCGCCGTCGACGAGGAGGTTGCCCCGCCACAGGTCGAAGTGGACCGGGGCGGGCCGGGTGACGTCGTCGAGGACGGGCGACGCGGCGGCGAGCAGCGCGCGGATGTCCGCCGTCGGGCGCGGCAGCCGGGCCCGGTAGGTGTCCGCGTCGGCGAGGACGGCGTCGGTCATCGCGGTGAACGCCTGCCGCCAGGTCGCGGACAGCGGGCCCAGCGCCTGCCCCGGGTAGCCGAATCCGCCGGAGCCCGTGAGGGAGTGCGTACGCCCGACGATCCTGCCCAGCTCGTTCCTGAGCCGATGCTCCTCGGCGCCCGGAGCGGAGGCGTCGGGAACAGAGGCTCCCGGTGCGGCGGTGCCTGGACCGGAGGCGTCCGGTGCCGCGGGGCGCGTGGCGGCAGCGTCATGGGCGGCGATGTCGTCGGCGACGTCACTCCAGGGGCGTCCCGGAAGTGCCGACGCGATCAGGTACGGGCCGGTCGGCGACACCGGGTCGAGTTGGCTGTGGAGCACGCGCGGCACTGGTGCCGTACCGGCTGCGCAGGTGTAGAACTCGACCTCGTTGACCAGCAGATCGCGCTCATGGCTCATCAAGGTCCCGTCGATCGCGGGCGGTGGGACCTTGACCACCCAATCGTCGCCGTTGGTGAGGGTGACCCGGGTGACGGTGTTGAAGGTGCCTCCGGCGAGACGTGTGAGGGTGGCGATCCGGTCCTCCCTCAGACCGACCGACCGCAGCACGACGGGGGTCGGGTCATCGTTCGTCATGAGTGGGTTTGCCCCCTGAGTCGTGATTTCTGCGCGTCGCGGTGACGAACAGCTCATTCACGGCGTGATCACAGCGTCGTCACGATCGCACCGTTTTCCCAGCTTGATTGATCAACGAACAAAATTGCGCGGACGGGTTCGCGTTCACGGCGGTCGGTACCAAGAACAAGGTCACCAAGGTCACCGAGGCGCAGGTCAGCGGCTGCGAGGAAGCAGCCGCCCGGACCGTGGAGATGGCTGCTGGCGGGGAGGAGATGCAGCTCAAGCCGGTGGGCATGCGTCAGGGTGCCTCGTTCGCCTCGTTCGCCTCGTTCTCGGAAGGGCCGGGGCCGGTCCGGTCGTTCACGGCAGCGGGACGAGCCTCACCACCGTGACGATCAGGACCGACCCGGACACGTAATAGAGCACGATGGCCCCGGCGACCGTCGCCTCGCGGCGGTCGCGCTCGCTTTTGACGGCGGTGGACCCGTGCCCGTACGGGTCCCGGCCCAGGGTGCGGGCCATCTCGTCCCGGAAGACCTCGCCGTCACGCATCTTGGCCAGGGTGTCGTCGGCGGGCGGGGCGTAGGAGATGCGGAAACTCAAGCGACGGTCCGCCTCTCGGCCTCGTCCTGCGCCAGTCGGTCCAGGATCTTCTCGGCCTCCGGATCGGGTACGGCCTCCAGCATCCAGTGGCGCATGACCGCCTGGATCTCGCCCACCCCGGCGTCGTTGATGGCGCGGTCGAACTCCTCGCGTCTCTCCTCGGGCAGCGCGGCACGGATGGCCGGAATGCTGTTGGGCACGTCGACTTCGGCGCCGCCGACGAAGGTCTTCAGGGGCTCGCCCATGGTTGCTCTCCCCGCTCTCCTTGCTCTCCGCGCACGGCCCGCCCGGGGCCCGTACCGCACTCGCGCGGCTGCGACCCCGCACGAGTGGACTCCCGCCCGCACACGGACCGTTGCTCGGCCTCACGGTAGCGCCAGGTGCCGGGGCGGGCCCGGGGACCGCACGATACGTTCGTCCCATGACAGGAACATCATGGGACATATTGCTGGTTGGTGGGGCGTCAGGCATCGGCAAGAGCCGACTGGCCGCGCGGCTCGCCGCCGAACGCCCGGCGTTCGTGGTCGAGTTCGACGACGTGGTCGGCGCGGTCGAGGCGATGACGACGGCCGAACACCACCCCGCCGTCCATCACTTCGACGACATCCCCGACACCTCCCGGCTCGCTGTCGACGAGGTGCTCGACCTTCAGATCGCCACCGCCCGTGCCCTGGAACCCGCGGTGCTGGGCGTGGTCGACAACCGCCTGACCGTCGACGCCCCCGCAGTGATCGAGGGTGATTACCTCACCCCGGCCGTGGCCGCGACGGCGATCAACCGCGGTGCCGGCTCCGGGCACCGCGTACGGGCGGTGTTCCTGCACGAGGAGGACCCGGACCGGATCACCGCCAACTACGCCTCCCGGGAGCCGGGCAACGGCGAGCAGCGGCACCGGGCTCAGGTCAGCGCCGCGTACTCGCACTGGCTCGCCGCCCAGGCGGCCCACCACGGACTGCCGGTCGTCCCGTGCCGTCCCTGGAACACCCTTGCGGCGCGCGTGGGACAGGCGTTGGCATAGGAGCGAAGACCCCCGCGGCCGGGGGCGCGACCACGCGGCCACCGGCCGGACCGACCACCGACGTCCCCCGCACCCCCGTCCCGGTCCCGTAGTCGCCCCGGTTCCGGAGCCGTCCCCCGTTCCCGGAACCGCCCCGGTCCCGGCCCGTTCGCCCGCCCGGCGTTGTCACACCTCCGTCGTACGCTCGGGTCATGAGCGTTTCCGTGTACTACAGCGCCCGTCGGTCGGAGCCGTTGACCGGCCCCGAGACCGCCGCGGTCGAGCGTGTCGTCGCCGCCCGCACGGCGTCGTTCCCGTACGACGACGAGGAAGACCTCCACCTCTACGACCTGGGTGGCGACGAGGACGGCGAGATCCTCGCGGGATCCACCAAACTGCCGAGCGATCCGGACAGATGGCTGCCGGTGCTCACCCACGTGCTCGACTCCGTCACCGAGCTGCGCCGCGCCGTGGGCGGGGCGGAGTGGCACGTGCACATGGACGACGTCGACGTCCCGTGGGACGAGAACGAGGGGTACGCCCTGCCGGGCATGCGCGACGCGGAGCTCGGCGCCGAGCTCGGCGGCCTCGACTGACTCCCGGACGGGGACGGACGGAGGGCTGACGCAGGACCGGAGGAGACGGCACGCGCGACGCCTCCCGCCGGAGCCGGCCGCGTACGACGACGAGCCCCCGCCCGCGGCGAACTGCGGACGGGGGCTGTCGGAGCCCAGTGGCTACTTCTTCTTGCCCTGGTTCTTCACGGCCTCGATGGCGGCCTTCGCGGCCTCCGGGTCGAGGTAAGTGCCGCCCGGCTTCACGGGGCGGAAGTCGGCGTCCAGTTCGTAGAAGAGCGGGATGCCGGTCGGGATGTTCAGGCCCGCGATGTCGGCGTCGGAGATGCCGTCGAGGTGCTTGACGAGGGCCCGGAGGCTGTTGCCGTGGGCGGCGACCAGGACCGTGCGGCCGGCGAGGAGGTCCGGGACGATGCCGTCGTACCAGTACGGAAGCATGCGGACGACGACGTCCTTGAGGCACTCCGTGCGCGGGCGCAGCTCCGGCGGGATCGTCGCGTAACGGGCGTCGTCGCTCTGGGAGAACTCGGTGCCGTCCTCGAGGGCGGGCGGCGGGGTGTCGTACGAGCGGCGCCAGAGCATGAACTGCTCCTCGCCGAACTCGGCGAGCGTCTGCGCCTTGTCCTTGCCCTGGAGGGCGCCGTAGTGGCGCTCGTTCAGGCGCCAGGAGCGGTGGACGGGGATCCAGTGGCGGTCCGCGGACTCCAGCGCGAGCTGCGCGGTGCGGATGGCGCGCTTCTGGAGGGAGGTGTGCAGCACGTCGGGGAGCAGACCGGCGTCCTTCAGCAGCTCACCGCCGCGGACAGCCTCCTTCTCGCCCTTCTCCGTGAGGTTGACGTCCACCCAACCGGTGAACAGGTTCTTCGCGTTCCACTCGCTCTCGCCGTGACGGAGGAGGATCAGCTTGTACGGTGCGTCGGCCATGGCTCCGAGCGTAATCGAAGCCCCGTGAGCGCCGCGCGGACGGTCACAGGGCGGACGGCCAGGGGTGGGTCAACACCTGTCCAGGCCCCTGACCAGGGCGGACTCGGCCCCTGACCAGGACCGGGTCGGAGTCCCTCGCCGGGTTCGGAGCCGGGGCGGACGGGGGCGGTGCGCGCTCGGGGCGGGAGAGGAGCGCGTCGATTGACGGGGCGCGTCAATCGACTGGCGATCCGGAATCCGGTGACCGTAATGTTCGGTTCGCCGCCGGGCCTCTTACCGGTGGTGTTCGCTCCGTCGTACTTCTCTGGGGGATTCCGCATGTCTGTCGCCGGTGTCAGACGGGCTCTGCAGGAGTCCGTGTCCGGGCTCCCCCGGGAGTTCTGGTGGCTGTGGATCAGCACGCTGGTCAACCGTCTGGGAGCGTTCGTCGCCACGTTCATGGCGCTCTACCTCACCCTGGAGCGGGGCTACTCCGCCTCGTACGCCGGTCTGGTGGCCGCGCTGCACGGCCTCGGCGGGGTCGTGTCCGCGCTCGGGGCCGGGGTGATGACGGACCGGCTGGGGCGTCGGCCCACCATGCTGATCGCACAGACCTCGACCGCCGTGTCCGTGGCCGTGCTCGGATTCATGGTCGATCCGGTGGCGATCGCCGCCGTCGCCTTCGTCGTCGGCATGGCCAGCAACGCCTCGCGGCCCGCCGTCCAGGCCATGATGGCCGACATCGTGCGGCCCGAGGACCGGGTCAGGGCCTTCTCGCTCAACTACTGGGCGATCAACCTCGGCTTCGCCGTCTCGTCGGCCGGGGCCGGATTCGTCGCCGAGTACAGCTATCTCGCCGGGTTCCTGGGCGAGGCCGCGATGACGCTGATCTGTGCCGTCGTCGTCTTCGCCAAGGTGCCCGAGTCGCGGCCCGGGCCCGAGACGTGGTCCGGGAAGGACGGGGCGCCCGGCCGGACGGTTGCCGGGCGCGCGGACGAGGTGCGGCTCTCCACCGTGCTGCGCGACGGCCGGTTCATGAGCGTTGTCGGGCTGTCCTTCGTCATCGCTCTGATCTTCCAGCAGGGATATGTGGGCCTGCCGGTGGCCATGGGTGCGGACGGGTTCTCCAGCTCCGACTTCGGCACCGCCATCGCCGTCAACGGTGTGCTGATCGTGGTGCTCCAGATCCCGGTCACCCGTTTCATCGAGCACCGGGACCCCCGTCGGCTGCTCGTCGTGTCCTCCCTGTTGGCGGGATACGGATTCGGGCTGACCGCGTTCGCCGGGTCCGTCGCCGTCTACGCGTTGAGCATCTGCGTCTGGACGATCGCCGAGATCGTCAACTCGCCCATCCAGACCGGCCTGGTCGTCCGGCTCTCGCCGGCCCGGGGCCGCGGCCGGTACCAGGGCATGTACACGATGTCCTGGTCCGCCGCGGCGCTGGTCGCGCCCCTGATGTCGGGCCAGGTCATCGACCGCTTCGGGGCGCAGTGGCTGTGGGGGGCGTGTGCGGTACTGGGCACCGGTGCCGCGCTCGGCTACTGGCTGCTGATGCGGAACCTTCAAGAGGAGTCCGCGGCGACGCTCGACGGCGGTGCCGGGGCCGGGGCGGCGGGCGTCCGGGCGGGGAACGGCGGGAGCGGGAGCGCCGGGAGTTCCGAGCGTGTCGAGAGCACCGGGCGTGTCGAGTGCGTCGCGAGCGAGGGAGGCGCGCGCAACGGTTCGGCCACCCCGTCGGCGTCCGAGCACCTGTCCGTGGAGAGCGGCTGAGCGCCTGCCGTCCGGGGTGCGACGCGGCGCATGGTCCGTGACGCATGACCCATGACACATGCGGGGCGTGCGTACTGCCACGGCCCATGAAGACACGGCGCACATGCCACGGCGCACATGCCCACGGCGCACACGCCCACAGCCCACATGCCCACGGCGCACATGCCCACGGCGCACACGCCCACAGCCCACACGCCCCCGGCGCACGCGTCCACGATTTGCACGGCTGTGACACACGGCTGTGTCACACACAGCGGCGCCCCGCGCGGAGACGTAACACTCCGCGCGGGGCGCGCGCCCGTCACTGCTGGGCGGCCTCGGTCAGCCGCAGCAGCCGCCGCACTGGCACGGGGCGCCGGACTGGCAGCCGCAGCCGCAGCCCGAGCCGCAGCCACAGGCGCCGAGCAGGGGCAGGTGCACCGCGTCGGCGGGGGTTTCCTGCCGGGGGTCGGTCGTGGGGGAATCGGCCATGGTTCCTCCTCAAGGCGTACGACAGGGCCGTGCGCCGACAGCGACGTACGCACGGCCGGGGCGTACGGACAAGGCGTGCCGCCCCGTCCCATTGGACGCCCACAGGGGCGGGCGCATCAACGGCGCACACGTGCAGAACGCGTGTGCGATCGAAATGCGACCGCGCACGCCGCCCCGCATCCGGACCCGTCCGCCCCTCAGAGCTTCCGCCCCTCAGAGCTTCCGCCCCTCAGAGCTTCCGCCGGGCACCCCGTCCGGTTCGCGCCCTCCCTTACGCGCCCTCCACCGGGGCCTGCTGCTGGATCTCGTCCGCGTGCTCGCCCGTCACCAGATAGACCACACGCTTGGCGACCGACACCGCGTGGTCCGCGAAGCGCTCGTAGTAGCGGCCGAGGAGCGTCACGTCGACGGCGGTCTCGATGCCGTGCTTCCAGCGGTCGTCCATCAGGTGCTGGAACAGGGTGCGGTGCAGCAGGTCCATCTCGTCGTCGTCCTGCTCCAGCTGGAGGGCCAGATCGACGTCCTTCGTGATGATCACCTCGGCCGCCTTGGCCATCAGGCGCTGGGCCAGCTGCCCCATCTCCAGAATCGTCGCGTGCAGGTCGTGCGGCACCGGCGACTCCGGGAACCGCAGCCGGGCGAGCTTCGCGACGTGCTGGGCGAGGTCGCCCGAGCGCTCCAGGTCGGCGCTCATCCGCAGCGAGGTGACCACGATGCGCAGATCGGTCGCCACCGGCTGCTGGCGCGCGAGCAGGGCTATGGCCCGGGCCTCCAGGTCGTGCTGGAGGTCGTCGACCTTCTGGTCCGCGGCGATCACGCTCTCCGCGAGCTTGAGATCGGCATCGAGCATGGCCGTCGTCGCCCGGCCGATCGCCGACCCGACGAGCCGGGCCATCTCGACCAGCCCCTCGCCGATCGAGTCGAGTTCCTCGTGGTAGGCGTCACGCATGGAAGTCCCTCTCCAGTCTTCTGTGCAATACCGGGGCAGGCTGTGAGCCCCACGTTGCCACCTTGGGCGGCGTACGCGTCCGCTTCCGGCCGCCCAAGTGAACCGTCCCTTGCTCCTCGGTGAACTCTGGGCGACGAGTGTTCGGACAGGCACCCGGATGGCTGGGAGAGTCCTCCCGGACCCGCATAACCTTGACGTATGGACGTGAACGCGGCAGTCGCCGCAGCTGCGGCGATCGGCGGTGCGTGTACCGGCGTGATCGCCATGCTCGCGTTCCGCTGGAGCGAGCGCGACCAGAAGAAGCCGACGCGAACCTCTCTGCGGCCCGACAGCAACGCGGCTCTTCCCCCCGGTGTGGACACGGTCCTGTCCGTGCTCAGTTCCTCCGCGGTCGTGCTCGACGAGAGCGACAGCGTGGTCAAGGCCAGCTCCGCCGCCTACGCGCTGGGGCTGGTCAGGGGAGGGCGGCTCGCCGTCGACGCGATGCTGAACATGGCCAGGGACACCCGCAGGGACGGCGAGATAAGGCAGGTCGAACTGGACCTGCCTCGCCGCGGCACCGGCCGCGGCGAGGCCTTGGCGGTCTCCGCCCGGGTCGCCCCGCTGGGCTCCCGGCTGGTGCTGCTGCTGGTCGAGGACCTCACCGAGGCCCGCCGCATCGAGGCGGTACGGCGCGACTTCGTCGCCAATGTCAGCCATGAGCTCAAGACCCCGGTCGGCGCGCTCTCGCTGCTCTCCGAGGCCGTGCTGGACGCCTCCGACGATCCGGAGGCGGTGGAGCGGTTCGCCGGGCGGATGCAGATCGAGGCGACCCGGCTGACCAACCTCGTGCAGGAGATCATCGACCTCTCCCGGGTGCAGAACGACGACCCGCTGGAGGACGCCGAGCCGGTACGCGTGGACGAACTGGTGGCCGAGGCCATCGACCGCTGCCGCCAGCAGGCCGGCTCGAAGCAGATCACCATGGCCGCGGGTGGCACCGCGGAGCTCCGTATATGGGGCAACCGCGGTCAGCTCGCCGCGGCGCTCGGCAACCTCGTCGAGAACGCCGTCAACTACAGCCCCGCCCGTACCCGAGTGGGCATCGCCGCCCGGCGTGTGTCCGTACCCGGCGGGGACCAGATCGAGATCGCGGTGACCGATCAGGGCATCGGCATCTCGGAGAAGGACCGCGAGCGGGTCTTCGAACGGTTCTACCGCGTCGACCCGGCCCGCTCACGGGCCACCGGTGGCACCGGCCTCGGCCTCGCCATCGTCAAGCACGTGGCCGCCTCGCACGGCGGGGAGGTCACGGTCTGGAGCTCGGAGGGCCAGGGCTCCACCTTCACCCTGCGGCTGCCCGAAGCGGGCCCCGCACGGGAACGGGACCGCAGCTCGGGCGGACCGCTCGTCGCCGACGGCGACGAGGGCCCTTATGGACCCGCTCACCCCGACACCCTTGAACCAATCCCTGCCCCGGAGGTCCTTCCGTGACCCGAGTGCTTGTCGTCGAGGACGAGGAGTCCTTCAGCGACGCTCTGTCCTACATGCTCCGCAAGGAGGGTTTCGAAGTCGCCGTCGCGGCCACGGGACCGGACGGTCTTGACGAGTTCGAGCGCAACGGCGCCGATCTCGTACTGCTCGACCTGATGCTGCCGGGCCTGCCCGGCACCGAGGTCTGCCGTCAGCTGCGCAGCAGGTCCAACGTCCCCGTGATCATGGTCACCGCCAAGGACAGCGAGATCGACAAGGTCGTCGGCCTGGAAATAGGAGCCGACGACTACGTCACCAAGCCCTTCTCCTCGCGCGAGCTGGTCGCCCGCATCCGCGCCGTGCTGCGCCGCCGGGGCGAGCCGGAGGAGGTCACCCCGGCAGCCCTTGAGGCGGGGCCGGTCCGGATGGACGTGGACCGCCACGTCGTCACGGTCGCGGGCGGCAAGGTCGACCTGCCGCTCAAGGAGTTCGACCTGCTGGAGATGCTGCTGCGCAATGCGGGCCGTGTGCTGACCCGCATGCAGCTCATCGACCGGGTCTGGGGCGCCGACTACGTGGGCGACACCAAGACCCTCGACGTCCACGTCAAGCGCCTGCGGGCCAAGATCGAGCCGGACCCCGGCGCGCCGCGCTTCCTGGTGACGGTCCGCGGCCTGGGGTACAAGTTCGAGCCGTAGACAACGGCGGTCGCGCGACGGCGGTACACGACGGCGGAGGGCGCCCTTCCCCGAAAGGGAGGGCGCCCTCCGCCGTTCACGTTCCCGTGCGCCTGCCAGGGACCGGCACCCACCGGCTGCGGGTGCCGACGTGTCCCTGTGCGTCCGTCCGGTCAGTCGCCCGACGGGGCGTCGGCCTCGGAGCCGTCCTGGGCGGACGTGTCGTTCTCGGAGTGGGCCCCGCCCGGGGCACCCGGCGTCGCGGAGCCGGTCGGTGCGGTCGGCTTCTGAGAGGGAGCCGTCGGCAGTGAGCTCGGGCCGAAGTCCGTGAAGTGGCTGGTCGCCGGGACGACGAACACGCCGAGCGGGATCTCGCCGGTCGAGCTGAACTTGAAGACGACGTTCTGCACGCTGCCGTCCGGGGCGGCCTCGCGGCCGTTCTCGATCACGGCGGACGCGTTGCCCTTGCCGCCGATGATCACCCTGCCGCCGGCCGGGACGACGACGGGGCCGCTGCCCTCGGCGGCGTGCAGCTTCACCGTGGCGTTCGTGCCCGGCAGGGTGACCGACTCGAGGGTCTGCTGCTTGGTGCCGTCGTTGAAGAGCGTGGCGGAGACCACGGCCGGCCCCTCCGCGTTGCGCTCGGGCTGGGTGATCAGGTTCGCGTTCTGGATGCTGATGTCACCGGAGGTGGTGGCGGCGCTGTCCGGCGTGATCTGGAGCGTGGCTGCGTCATTGCCCGCACCGCACGCGGCGAGCGAGGCGATCGAGAACACGATGGCTGTGGCGGCGAGGGCGCCGTGTCGAAGGCTGCGGCTCACGGCGGCGGCAACTCCTTGAACGATCGGACTGCGGACGGATGGTCGAGCGACGGGGGGTCGCCCTGCGAGCGGCGTAAAGCCGCCCTAAGTGTGTGTCAGCGGCCTTAGGCTACCGAGCCGCCCCGCCCGCCCCGCACCCGACCCGCCCCTTACCCGCTCCGCGCTTCCGCCCCCGGCGCTCCCGAGGCGTGTCCCCGGGCCGACGGCGCCCTGTCGGCACCGCCCTCGGAGCAGCGCGTCCGCTCGTGGCGACGAGAAGCCGCGCTCGGACATACCGGGCGGCCATGCCCGGATGTGCGGGGCGGACGCAACCGGGTTGCGGGGCAGTCGCATCGGAACAACGGGCACCCGCATCCGGTCGCCGCATCCGGTCGTCGCGCGCCGCCGCATCCGATCGCCATGTGCGGTCCTCATGCGCCGACACATGGCGTTCACATATTGCCGGTGATCAATTCATGAGGGTGGCGCATTACGTGCGCATAAGTGATCACGGCGCAGTGTCGATCAATTCCATTGAACGACACCACTTACCTCCACGCATACATCCGTACGAGTGGGCGATCTTCGAACGGAGTATGGAAAGTTTGGCATCGAGAACCCGACAAAATGGGACGTTCGACCACTTCAGAGGGGGGTTCCGGGGTGCGCGAGGTGTACGTTTCGTCCCGCCCGTGCAGCCGCTCCGACCTGCGAATACCGGCTTCCGTGAACCTTCCGCAGCACGTACGTGTCGCTGTTGTCAAGCCCCGAGATATGCCCTGACCTGCGAAAACGCCATTCAGGAGAAGCTGTTCTCGTGTTACCCTTGATAGCCACGGAAGGGGTACCTGTCACATGACGTTCAAGGTTGGCGACACCGTGGTCTATCCCCATCACGGGGCCGCGCTGATCGAGGCTATCGAAACTCGCCAGATCAAAGGCGTGGACAAGACCTACTTGGTGCTCAAGGTCGCCCAGGGCGACTTGACGGTTCGTGTGCCGGCGGACAATGCGGAGTTCGTGGGTGTGCGCGACGTGGTCGGGCAGGAGGGGCTGGACCGGGTCTTCGAGGTGCTGCGTGCGCCGTATGCCGAAGAGCCGACGAACTGGTCCCGGCGCTACAAGGCAAATCTGGAGAAGCTCGCTTCCGGTGATGTCATCAAGGTCGCCGAAGTGGTTCGCGACCTGTGGCGCCGTGAGCGCGAGCGCGGACTCTCCGCGGGCGAGAAGCGAATGCTGGCCAAGGCCCGCCAGATTCTGGTGAGCGAGCTCGCTCTCGCGGAGAACACGAACGAGGACAAGGCCGAGGCTCTGCTCGACGAGGTACTCGCGTCCTGAACCGGCTCGTGCCGGTCATGAAAATGTGCTGCGGTGCCCGCTGACAACCGTGTTCACGGTACGTCGGTCGGGCGCTGCGGCATGTCCGCATGCATGCCGATATCCGGCATGCGGTTCCCGGTATCCGGGTGGGCGTTCCGGTATCGGTGCGGCGCGGTCGCCGGGCACGGAAGGCCGGTACGACGAAGGCCAGGTGCGCCGAAGGGCGGCACGATCCATCTGGATTCAGCCAGGACATGGCTGAATAGCGACGATTATGTTCCGTCGCACCCTTGCGTTGGCTTCAGCGGCGATCCCCCCGATACTTTGCTCGCGATCTTGCGCAGCCGATCCCGAGCGGCCGATGCGGCTCGCCCGGCTTCGACCGGGTGTCACGGAAAGGGCCCGGTCGAGTCGCGGCTCGGCGCCCGGCTCGCTTGTGGCCATACCCACGTCGGCCGTGGAAACAAACATGCCGAAGCTCCGGAGTGCAACCGATGTCTGATCAACCGCGCCTCTCCCGCACCGCCGCCGTGATTCCCGCGGCCGGCCGCGGTGTCCGGCTCGGCCCGGGAGCCCCCAAGGCGCTCCGCGGGCTGGGCGGGACGCCGATGCTCATCCACGCGGTACGGGCCATGGCGGCGTCCCGTTCCGTCTCGCTGGTCGTCGTCGTGGCGCCGCCGGACGGCGCCCCCGAGGTCAAGAACCTGCTGAACGAGCACGCCCTGCCCGAACGCACCGACTACCTCGTCGTGCCCGGTGGCGACACCCGCCAGGAGTCGGTGGGCCTCGGCCTCGACGTCCTGCCCGAGGACATCTCCGTCGTGCTCGTGCACGACGCGGCGCGCCCGCTGGTGCCCGTCGACACGGTGGACGCGGTGATCGAGGCGGTGCGCGACGGCGCGCCCGCCGTCGTCCCCGCGCTGCCGCTCGCCGACACGGTCAAGGAGGTGGAGCCCGGGGCGCCGGGTGAACCGGAGCCGGTGCTCGGCACGCCCGAGCGGGCCCGGCTGCGCGCCGTGCAGACCCCGCAGGGCTTCGACCGCGACACGCTCGTGCGCGCGCACCGCACCGTCGTCGTCGGCGGCGAGGGCGCCACGGACGACGCGGGCATGGTGGAACGGCTCGGGGAGCCGGTCGTGGTCGTCCCCGGGCACGAGGAGGCGTTCAAGGTGACCCGGCCGCTGGATCTGGTGCTGGCCGAGGCGGTACTCGCGCGCAGGAGGGCGAACGATGGCTTCTGAGGAAACGGTTCCCGGGGCGGTGGCGGCCGGGAACGAGTCGGCGGGGCAACGGTCCGCGGCGTCCGCCGGCGGGGACGCGGCGCAGGTCCGGACGGCCGGGCCGGTGATCCCGCTCGTCGGGATCGGCACCGACATCCACGCCTTCGAGGAGGGCCGCGAGCTGTGGTGCGCGGGCCTGCTGTGGGAGGGCGAGGGCCCCGGCCTGGCCGGGCACTCGGACGCCGACGTCGTCGCGCACGCCGCATGCAACGCGCTCTTCTCGGCCGCCGGGCTCGGCGACCTCGGGCAGCACTTCGGCACCGGGCGGCCCGAGTGGTCCGGCGCCTCCGGGGTCACGCTGCTGACCGAGGCGGCGCGGATCGTACGGGCCGCGGGCTTCGAGATCGGGAACGTCGCCGTCCAGGTCGTCGGCGTGCGGCCGAAGATCGGCAAGCGGCGCGGGGAGGCGCAGCGGGTGCTGTCGGACGCCGTGGGGGCGCCCGTCTCGCTCTCCGCCGCGACCTCCGACGGGCTCGGTTTCACCGGGCGGGGCGAGGGCATCGCCGGGATCGCGACCGCGCTGGTCCACCGCACCGGCTGACCCGCCCCGGGGCCGTCCCGCACCGTCGGCGCGGGACGGCCCCCCGGGAGCGGTGCGGCAGCGCCGGAGCTTCTCGACGAGCCGTCCGTCAGGTACACCGGCAAGCCGTACGCGGAGTTCGACCCGTCGGTCCCACCGGCACCGAGCACGTGATCGTCCGGATCGCGCCGAGCAAGGTCCTCTCGCGGACCCGAGCGAGCCGCCGGCGCACACCGCTTCCCGTGAAGAGGACCCCTGCGACCCCCGAGGGGGCGCGGGGCACTGGTGCACGCCCACTACCCTTGAGGCGTGACTATTCGCCTGTACGACACCAGCGCCCGGCAGATCCGTGACTTCGTCCCGCTCACGGCGGGCTGTGTCTCGATCTACCTGTGTGGTGCCACCGTTCAGGCGGCCCCGCACATCGGGCACATCCGGTCCGGTCTGAACTTCGACATCATGCGCCGTTGGTTCGAGTACCGCGGCTACGACGTCACGTTCGTCCGGAACGTCACCGACATCGACGACAAGATCATCGCGAAGTCCGCCGAGCAGGGCCGGCCGTGGTGGGCCATCGGCTACGAGAACGAGCGGGCGTTCAACGCCGGGTACGACGCGCTGGGCTGCCTGCCGGTCACGTACGAACCGCGCGCGACCGGGCACGTCACCGAGATGGTCGAGATGATGCGGGGCCTGATCGAACGTGGTCACGCCTACGCGGCGGACGGCAACGTCTACTTCGATGTGCGTTCCTACCCGGGTTATCTGTCGCTGTCCAACCAGGACCTGGACGATCTGCGTCAGCCGTCCGGCGAGGGCGAGACCGGCAAGCGCGACCCGCGCGACTTCGCGATGTGGAAGGCGTCCAAGCCGGGCGAGCCCAGCTGGGAGACCCCGTGGGGCCGCGGCCGGCCCGGCTGGCACCTGGAGTGCTCGGCCATGGCGCACAAGTACCTCGGCCGGGCCTTCGACATCCACGGCGGCGGGATCGACCTGATCTTCCCGCACCACGAGAACGAGATCGCCCAGGCCCAGGCGTTCGGCGACGAGTTCGCGCGCTACTGGGTGCACAACGGCTGGGTCACCATGTCCGGCGAGAAGATGTCGAAGTCGCTGGGCAACTCGGTGCTGGTCAGCGAGATGGTCAAGGCGTGGCGCCCGATCGTGCTGCGCTACTACCTCGGCACCCCGCACTACCGGTCGATGATCGAGTACAGCGAGGAGGCCCTGCGCGAGGCCGAGTCCGCGTTCGCGCGGATCGAGGGCTTCGTGCAGCGGGTCGTCGAGAAGGCGGGCGGCATGGTCGCCCCGGCCCGTGAGGTGCCGCCCGCGTTCGCGGAGGCGATGGACGACGACCTGGGCGTCCCGCAGGCGCTCGCGATCGTCCACACCACGGTCCGGCAGGGCAATTCCGCGCTGGCCGCCGACGACAAGGAGGCGGCCGTCGCCCGGCTCGCGGAGGTACGGGCGATGCTCGGCGTCCTCGGGCTCGACCCGCTGGAAGAGCACTGGGCGGGCGAGAGCGACCGCGGCGACGATCTGCACGGGGTCGTGGACACGCTCGTACGCCTGGTCCTGGACCAGCGCGAGGCGGCCCGCGCCCGGAAGGACTGGCCCGCCGCCGACGCCATCCGCGACCAGCTCGGCCAGTCCGGGCTCGTCATCGAGGACAGCCCGGCCGGACCGCGTTGGACCCTCGGTCCGCGCTCGTAGGCAGCCCGTAGGCATCCCGTGTGTGCCGTCCGGAGTCCCGGACGGCACACTCATGGGGGCACACTTCATATACGTACGCAACGCACGCTCGTCCGAGCAGCAACGAAACAGGTAGGTCATGGCCGGGAACAGCCAGCGCAGGAACCGCCGCACTGCCAACAAGAAGGGCGCGCAGGTCGGCAGCGGTGGCCAGCGACGCCGTGGCCTGGAGGGCAAGGGCCCGACGCCGCCCGCCTCCGCGCGCAAGGGGCACGCGAAGAACCGGATCGCCCACGCCAAGGCCAAGCAGGCCGCGCACCGCCGCCCCGCGCCGCGCCGCGGCGGCGCCAAGGGCACGTCCGAGATGGTCGTCGGCCGCAACCCGGTCTACGAGGCCCTGCGCGACGGGGTGCCCGCGACGACCCTGTACGTCCAGCAGTACATCGACAACGACGAGCGGGTCCGCGAGGCGCTCCAGCTCGCGGGCGAGCGCGGCAACATCAACCTGATGGAGGCGCCGCGCGCCGAGCTGGACCGGATGACGAACGGTCTGAACCACCAGGGCCTCGTCCTCCAGGTCCCGCCGTACGAGTACGCGCACCCGGACGACCTGGTGGTCGCCGCGCACGACAACGGCGAGGAGCCGCTGATCGTTGCCCTCGACGGTGTCACCGACCCGCGCAACCTGGGTGCGATCGTCCGTTCCGTCTCCGCGTTCGGCGGGCACGGCGTGGTCGTGCCGGAGCGTCGCGCGGCCGGGATGACGGCCGGTGCCTGGAAGTCCTCGGCCGGCACCGCGGCCCGTACGCCGGTCGCCCGGGTGACGAACCTGACCAGGGCCCTGGAGGGCTACCAGAAGGCGGGCCTCACGGTCGTCGGCCTCGCCGCGGACGGCGAGCACACCGTCGAGGACCTGGAGGCGCTCGACGGCCCGGTCGTCGTCGTCATCGGCAGCGAGGGCAAGGGACTCGGCCGTCTCGTCGGCGAGACCTGCGACTACCGCGTCCGCATCTCGATGCCGGGCGGTGCCGAGTCGCTGAACGCCGGTGTCGCGGCCGGGATCGTCCTCTACGAGGCCGCGCGGCGCCGGGCCTGAGACACTCTTGGGCGGGGTCGGCCATCCGGCCCGGTCCCGCCCGTCCGCCCCGGTCTCGTCCCGTTCGGCGGCCCGGCCCGGCCTCGTCCCGTCAGCCGTCCCGTCCGGCCCGTCGATCGTTCCGTTCGGCCCGTTCCCGTTCGGTCCGAGAACCGTCGTTGACGCGTCTCGGACATGATTGACGGGTCTCGGACACATCGGGCTCGTCAAGGCAGTGTCCTAAACACTCATCACTCGGTTAGATGAGTGTGGACACCAGAACGCCTCGGTTCGACGAACAACCCGCCCTGAGCATGACCAAGGTGGACTGCGACCCTGCGCAGGTCATCGTCAACCACGCCAGCTTCCGGGTGCAGCTCGCGCCCGGCCAGCGCGCACGGTTGCGCGGGCTGGCCCCCGCGGGCGTGCCCAGGATCCCCGCCATGAGCGGGTCCCCCGGAACGGCGCGCGGCAGGCGCGCGCCCGTCGTGTGGAGTGGCAGGTCCGCCCCCGGCGACCCCGGAGCCACCGGACTCCTCCAGGCCGTGCGGAATTCGGCCGCAGGCCCTTCGACGGCCGCGTACGACGCCTACGACTCCCGTGCCCACCACGGCGACTCCGGGCGCCCCGGCGAGTTCGACGGCGGGCTCGGCGCGGGCAGCACCCAGCTGATCGACTGCCTGGAGGAGACCCAGCCCAATCCCGTCGTCACCGCGCCCCAGCAGCCGGGACCGCACGGCAACGGTCCGCTGCTGCCGCCGATGCGCCAGGCGGTTGGTGCCTACGACCCCGTCGATCACGGTCCGTACGGCCGCGACACCGGTTACGACGGATACGTGGACGCGGCCGGTGACGAGGACGGGGCCGGGGCCGGGGCCGCGTACGACGACGGCACGGAGGCCCGGGGCCGCCGCCAGGCTCAGGACGCCGTTCGGCACGCGTACTACCCGGGACGCCGTATGAACCTCGGCGTGGTGCTGCTGCCCCTGCGGGTCTTCCTCGGCTTCATCTCCATCTACGCCGGCATGGGCAAGCTGTGCGACCCGGTGTACTTCGACGGCGGCGAACGCGGCTCCATGGTCACGTGGCTGAACTCGCTGCACCCCTGGACGCTGGCCGAACCGCTGCGCGACTTCGCGCTCTCGCACCCGGTGGGCGCCGGGCTCACCGTCGCCTTCCTCCAGGTCGTCGTCGGTGTCCTCACTGTGCTCGGCCTCTGGCAGCGCGTCGCCGCGTCCGTCGGGGCCCTGCTCTCCGCCGCCCTGCTGGTCACCGTGAGCTGGCGCAGCGTCGCCGTGTACGACGCGCCCGACATCATCTACCTCGCCGCCTGGAGCCCGCTGATCATCGCGGGCGCGCCGGTCTACTCCGTCGACGGGCGGCTCGCCGGCGAGGCGTGGCGCACGCTCGGCCCGCGCTCGGCGATCTGGGACCTGCGCCGTCGAGTGCTGCGCCGGGGCGCCGCCGTCGCGACCCTCGTCCTCGGACTCACGTTCCTCGTGGGCTCCATCCTCGGCGGGGCCGTCCGCTCCTCCGGGGTCGTGACCGTGCCGGGCCCGAACGGCAACCCGACCAACCAGCTGCCCGGCTCCCCGCTTCCGGAGAAGTCCCGTACCGGTGAGGCATCACACACGCCCGAGGGGCGGCGCCCGTCGCCGACCCGCAGCGGCGCCGCCACCACCCCGTCCACGCGGGCGTCCACGCCTCCCGCGGACTCCGTGCGCGAGCCGGGCCGTGCGACGACCGGCGCCGGGCAGCCCAGCCAGACCCAGGGCACCGTCCAGCAGGTCCCGCGGCAGACGACTCCCCAGCAGCCCCCGGCGAGCAGCTCCGGCCCGAGCTCCTCGGGCTCCACGGGCACCGGCGGCGGCCCCTCGGGCGGCAGCGGCCCGGACGAGGGCGGTTCCACCGGAGGAACGTCGGGCGCGGGGCAGAACCCGATCGGGGGCCTGCTCGGCTGAGCCTGGCGCCCGTCCGTCTCGCCCCGTTCCGAGGCGGGCGGGGAGGCGGACGGGAAAGACGGACGAAGAAGGACGGACGAAGAAGGACGGACGAAGAAGGGGCGGTCACCGGTCGGATCCGGTGACCGCCCCTCCGCGTACGCGGTGCACGAGCAGACGCGCGTACGCGGTGCACGCGCGCCTGCGGCGTGCTCCGCCGCAGGCGCTCACGGAGGTTTCGGAACTGTCGGAGTCACCGGCCACCGAGCGGACGGAGTCACCCGCCGTCGAGTTCCTTGGCGGCCTCGGTCAGGTCCTTCGCCGTGTCGATGGCCCGCCAGTACGCCCCGTGCGGCAGCGGGTACCCGGCCAGCCTGCGCTCGCGCGCCAGCTTCGGGAACGTCGTCCGCTCATGGTCGCCGCGGTCCGGCAGCAGGGTGGTGAAGGCCGGCGAGAAGACGTATACGCCGGCGTTGATCAGATACGGCGACGGCGGCGCCTCGATGAAGTCGGTGATGTGCCCGAACGCGTCCGTCTCCACGGCGCCCCACGGGATCCGGGGACGGGCCAGCGCCAGCGTGGCGGTCGCGTCGCGCTCGGCGTGGAAGGCGGCCATCTCGCGCAGCGAGAAGCGCGTCCAGATGTCGCCGTTGGTGGCGTACCAGGGCTGGTCCGGGTCGGGCAGCCGGGCGGCGGCGTACTTCAGGCCGCCGCCCCGGCCCAGGGGCTCGGACTCCACGACGGTCGTCACGCGCAGCGGCAGCACCGCTGAGTCCAGCCATTCCTGCAGTACTTCGGCCAGATGACCGCACGACACCACGACGTCGGTCACGCCCTCGGCGGCCAGCCAGGAAAGCTGATGGCCGATGATCGGGGTCCCGGTGCCCGGGATCTCGACCATCGGCTTGGGGCGGTCGTCGGTGTACGGGCGCAGCCGCGATCCCTGGCCACCCGCCAGGACCACGGCCTGCGTCGGATACGTATGCATACCAGGCACGATATGTGGTGCCTGGTGTCGTGTTGTGCGGGGCCGGTCGAGCGACGGGCCGACCGGTGCCGGACGGACCGGGTGTCGCGTCGGCTGGGGTCGGGACGACCGGTGCCGGGCCGACCGGTGTTGGGCCCGCTTGCCGGGGGGTCAGCTGAACTGCGCGACGCCGGAGGCGAACGACGTGTCGCAGACGGGGCGGGAGAACCGGTGGGCGCGCGTCGGCCCGTACTGCTCGACCGCCGCCCGGCCCAGCGCCTTCGCGATCGACATGCAGTGCCGGGCGAGCGTGGGCCGACCCTCGACGGAGCGCTGAAGGTTCGTCAGCGCGACGCCCGGGTCCTTCTCGCGGAGCTCCACGAGCAGACGGTCACGGAGGATGTCCTGCGGGGCACGTGCCTTGGCACGCTTCGATACGTCCTGGGCCGACGCGGCCAGGACCCGCGAATCGGAGCTGTGCGCTGCCCACGGCACGCTGGTGACGGCGAGGGTCCCGGACAGGACCATCACGACGGGCAGTACGAGAGCGAGGGAACGGCCGATACGGCGAGCGGTGTGGGTCACGCAGCGAGCGTAGCGGTCGGTAATGACATGGCGACATCTTGTCACCCTTGCGAGGGATGGTTCGAGGGCGCCTTTCGAATTCGGTGTTGACCGGGAGCGGCGAAACGGCCGGTGCGCAGCGGGGAGTCGGCACAGCTCGGTTCAAACCCGTTCCCGCCTCCGCGACGCGCGAACGGCTCCGCGCGGCCTTCCGGCAGGCTCCCAGGACTCCCGGAGTCTCCCGGGGCAGTGCCGTGCACGCGAACGGCCCCGCACGGGGAAGCGTGCGGGGCCGTCGTGGTGCGCGGGCGTGCGGGCCGTGCGGTGCACGCGGGCGTGAGCGGCGTGCGAGGTACGGGTCCGTGCGCGGGCGTGCGGAGCGTCAGTCGGTGAGGCGGGCGCCCGTCGAGGTCGCGAAGACGTGCAGCTCGTCCGGGCGCGGCACGACGTGCAGCTTGGTGCCCTTCTCCGGGACGGAGCGGCCGTTGACGCGGACGACCAGGTCCTTGTCCTCGCCGCCGACCCGCGCGGAGCCGTAGACGTAGCCGTCGGCGCCGAGCTCCTCGACGACGTTGACCGAGACGGCCAGGCCGGCGGGGGAGTCGGAGCTGTCCTTCGTGAGGGACTTCGCGGCGGCGCCGCCGTGCTCGACGATGTCGAAGTGCTCGGGGCGGATGCCGACCGTGACGGTCGTGTCGCCCTTGTCCGCGGCGGCCTTGAGCGCCTCGCGCGAGACCGGGACGACGCTGTTGCCGAACTTCACGCCGCCGTCGGTGATCGGGACCTCGACCAGGTTCATGGCGGGGGAGCCGATGAAGCCGGCCACGAAGAGGTTCGCCGGCTTGTCGTACATCTTGCGCGGCGAGTCGACCTGCTGGAGCAGGCCGTCCTTGAGGACGGCGACCCGGTCGCCCATGGTGAGGGCCTCGACCTGGTCGTGCGTGACGTACACGGTCGTGATGCCCAGGCGGCGCTGGAGCGAGGCGATCTGCGTGCGGGTGGAGACACGGAGCTTGGCGTCGAGGTTCGACAGCGGCTCGTCCATCAGGAAGACCTGCGGCTCACGCACGATGGCACGGCCCATCGCGACGCGCTGGCGCTGACCACCGGAGAGCGCCTTCGGCTTGCGGTCCAGGTACTCCGTGAGGTCCAGCATCTTGGCGGCCTCTTCGACCTTCGCCCGGATGTCGGTCTTGTTGACACCGGCGATCTTGAGCGCGAAGCCCATGTTGTCCGCGACGGTCATGTGCGGGTAGAGCGCGTAGTTCTGGAACACCATGGCGATGTCCCGGTCCTTCGGCGGCAGGTGCGTGACGTCGCGGTCACCGATGCGGATGGCACCGGCGTTGACGTCCTCGAGGCCCGCGAGCATGCGGAGGGAAGTCGACTTGCCGCAACCGGAAGGACCGACGAGTACGAGGAACTCGCCGTCCGCGATGTCGATCTCCAGCTGGTCCACGGCCGGCTTCGTCGAGCCGGGGTAGATGCGGGACGCCTTGTCGAACGTGACACTGGCCATGCTGATTCTTCTCCTCCACCGGCAGGAACGTGCCGGACGATCCGAGTAGGGAGTGGTCTGGTCCACTTGAGTGAATCTTGAGCGACGCTACCTGGACATGCGGAATATGTCAGTAGTTCGAGGGTCGTGAAATTCTGGGACCGTGCGCGGGGCGAGGTTGGTTACACTGCTCCGGCATGCCTCCTTAGCTCAGCTGGCCAGAGCAACGCACTTGTAATGCGTAGGTCGTCGGTTCGAATCCGACAGGGGGCTCCGCGAAGGCCCGGGTCGGATCGCTCCGACCCGGGCCTTTTGCTGTCCGCGTCGGGGTTCCTGATGCTCGGCCGGGTCGGGTCGTGCCCGTTCGGCCTGGGGTGGTGAGGTGACGCGCGCTCCCTGTTTGCATGTAACGTGCGTTACTTTTTCTGAGTGGGTGAGGAGACGGCGATGCAGTGGATGGTGCTGATCGTGCGGCTGCCGTCGCAGCCGTCGCGGCACCGGGTGGCGGTGTGGCGCGAGCTGCGCAAGGTCGGCGCGCTGTCGCTCGGCCAGGGGGTGTGGGCGGTGCCGGAGGTGCCGTTCTTCGCCGACGGCGTGCAACGGGCTGTGGAACTGGCCCGGCGGGCGCAGGGCGAGACCGTGGTGCTGCGTGCCGCGGGCCGGGGTCCGCAGGACGCGCAGCGGTTCGAGGCGATGTTCACCACCGCCCGCGAGGAGGACTGGGCGGAGTTCGTCGCCGACTGCGGCAAGTACACGGCGGAGCTGGACAAGGAGATCGGCAAGGCGAAGTTCACCCTTGCCGAGCTGGAAGAGGAGGAGCAGTCGCTGGAGCGGCTGCGGCGCTGGCACCGTGATCTGAAGGCCCGTGACGTGTTCGGCGCGCCGGGCGCCGAGAAGGCCGAACGGCAACTCGCCGAGTGCGTACGCCGGTTCGAGGACTACGGCGAACGCGTCTTCGTCCACCTGCACGCCTTCTCCTCCGGCGGTCAGGAGGGTGCGCCGTGAGCGCGGAGCGCGCCGCCGAGCCCGTTGAGCCCACCGCTGAGCCTGCCGAGCCGGCTGGGCGTGACAGTGCTGCTGGGTCCGCTGAGCCGGGCGGGCCGGGAGGGGCCGATGGGATACGCGGGCGGCGGATGTGGCCGCTGTACGCGGCCGGGTTACCACCGCCTTCGGCGCCCATGGCATTGCCGCCAACCTCGGTGCCGGTGATGAGGACCTGGTGCGGTCGGTGCTGTACCTGGGGGTGCTGCTCGCCCTGTACGACGGTGCCGAGGTCGTCCTCAAGCCGGTCTTCGGCACGCTTGCCGACCGCGTCGGGCCGCGCCCGGTGCTGCTGGGCGGGCTGATCGCGTTCGCCGCCGCCTCCGCCGTGTTCGTCGCGGTCCGTGATCCGGGATGGCTGTGGGCCGCCCGGCTGGGGCAGGGGGCCGCGGCCTCCGCGTTCTCTCCCGCCGCCTCCGCGATGGTCGCCCGGCTGAATCCGCGGGCGAAGCACGGCCGCGCATTCGGCTCCTACGGGTTCTTCAAGAGCATCGGCTACACCGCCGGCCCGCTCCTCGGCGGTGTCCTGGTCTGGGCGGGAGGGCTGGCGCTGCTGTTCTGCGTGCTGATGGTGCTGGTTGCTGCGGTCGCGGTGTGGGCCGCGCTCACGGTGCCCGCCGTGCCGCCGCTGCCCAAGGCCCGTCAGACCCTCTTGGGATTGGCCCGGCGCCTGACCGACGGTGTCTTCCTGCGGCCGGTCGCCGCACTGGCCGCCGCGACCGCCGCCCTGTCGGTCGGTGTGGGGTTCCTGCCCCTTTCCGGTGCCGTCGACGGGCTGTCGCCCCTGGCCACCGGTGCCGCCGTCTCCGCCTTGGCGGCCTGTGCTGCCGTCGTCCAGCCCTGGGCCGTGCGGGCGCTGGACGACGGGCGGCTGACGGTGCGTTCCGGGACGGCCGCGGGGCTCCTGCTGACCGCGTGCGGACTCGTCGCCGCCCTGCTGCCAGGCGTGGCCGGGCTGCTCGCGGCCGCCGTTCTCATCGGGATCGGCACCGGCCTGATCACTCCGCTCGGCTTCGCCGCCCTCGCGGCCACCACCCCCGAGGAGCGGATGGGGCAGACCATGGGGGCTGCCGAACTCGGCCGGGAACTCGGCGACGCGGGAGGCCCGCTCCTGGTCGCCTCCATTGCCTCCGTAGCCGCACTCACCTGGGGGTATGCCGCACTCGCCCTCCTGATCGGGCTTCTTCCGCTCGCCCTGCGCATCCGCCGTACACCCCGCTGACGCACACCGCCGGGGAGGCAACGGCGACGGCCACGTCGACGGGCGGAATGATCACGCATTGGGCATGGTGGCCGTGCCGCGCGCCGTTTCGAGTGGTCCCCCGGTCGGCCTTCAGCGCCCGGTGGGTCGCGCGGGAGCCTCGCCGTCGCCCGGTGCCGTCGGCGCGGGGCCGTCCGGGGACGGCGGCGGGGTGTCGTACGCCGGTGGGAGGTCGGCCCAGCCGAGCAGATGTGGGGCGTCCGCCTCCGGGCCCGGGGCGGGGGGTTCACCGGCCGCCTCGTTGAAGGCGGTGAGCGCGCCGACGAGGGCCGTGCGTCGGGCGGGGGCGAGACGCGCGATGATCGTGGTGAGTTCACGGCGGCGCCGGGCGGTGACGTCCTCGACGGTGCGGCGGCCCTCGTCGGTGAGCCGGAGCAGGGTCTCGCGGCGGTTGCCGGGGTTGACCTGCCGGTCCGCGAGACCGGAGGCGATCAGCCGGTCGACCATGCGCATCGCGGTCGGGGGCGACACGCGCAACAGCTCCGCGAGCCCCACCAGTTTGGTCGCGCCGCGCGTCGAGAGCGCCACCAGTATCCGGAACTGAGCCAGAGTCACCCGCTCCTCGACCTCGGCGAGCGAGTTCGCCGCCACCGCGACCAGTACCCGTGACGCCGTGACGACCGCCCGCGTCACCGCGTCGACGTCGTCGACGTCGTCGGCTTCGGAGAAACCAGAGGAACCAGAGGAATCGGCGGTGTCAGAGGTGTCAGTTGTGTCAGTGGTGTTGGAGGTGTTGGCGACGGCGTCCACGGCGTCCACGTCCGCCGTTCCGGGCTCTCCTTGGGGCATGTCCCCATTTCTACCGTTTCCGTCGTTCGCTCCCGCTCCACCGCTCCGGGCGTGGTCACCCCCAGAGGGCGCGGGCGAGTGCTGCGCCGGTGAACGCGGCTCCGAGCCCGACGGCCGTGCTCGCCAGGACGTTGACCGCCGCGTAGAAGCGGGCCCCGTCCTCGGCCAGGCGCAGCGTCTCGTACGAGAAGGTCGAGTACGTCGTCAGCGCCCCGCAGAGGCCGGTGCCGAGCAGGAGCTGTGTCTCGGAGGAGGCGGCCCCGGCGGCAGCCGCGCCGGTGATCAGTCCGAGGATCAGGCACCCGAAGATGTTGACGGTGAAGGTCCCCCACGGGAAGAGGCTGTCGTGCCGGGACTGGACCGCACGGTCGGTGAGGTAGCGCAGTGGGGCTCCGACCATGGCACCCGCGATCACGAGCAGCCAGTTCACCGTTCCTCCTTGCCGTGGCGGGTCTTGTCCCGGCCCCTGCGATCACGGCCGGTGCAGCGGATGACCTCGCAGTCGTCGAGGACGACCAGCCCTTGGACGACGAGCTCGTCGAGCTGCGGCAGGAAGGCCCGGATCCGCTCCTCGGTGTCGACGATCACGACGGCGACCGGCAGGTCCTCGCTCAGCGACAGCAGCCGGACGGTGTGGATCAGGGAGGAGGCCCCGAACCCCTCGATGCCCCGGAAGACGGAGGCGCCCGCCAGCCCGGCCTCGCGGGCCCGGTGGACGATCTCGGTGTACACGGGCTTGTGGTGCCACATGTCCATCTCGCCGACGAACACGGTGACGCGCAGTGCGGAACCGGTGAACCTCATGGCTGCCTCCACGTGATGACGCGGCGCGTCAGCGCGACCGCGAGCCATACGGCGGTCAGGGCGATGACCGGGGTGAGGGCCAGGTAGGCGAGGCCGGTGCGTGTCTCCCGGCCGTCCACCAGGCGCTGGATGTCCACGGCGTAGGTGGAGAAGGTGGTGAAGCCACCGAGGACGCCGGTGCCGAAGAAGGGGCGTACGAGACGGTGGGCCGCCCAGACGTCGGTGATGACCACCATGAAGACCCCGATCACCGCACAGCCGACGGCGTTGACGGTCAGGGTCGTCCATGGGAAGGCGCCGGTCGCCGTGGGCCACAGCAGCGAGGCCCCGTATCGCGCGGTCGCCCCCACGGCGCCGCCGACCGCCACGACGGCCACCACCGGACCCTGTCGCGACAGCCGGGAGTCCTTGCGCCGACCGTCGGGCACGCGGAGGTCGACGTCGGGGTCGACGGGTTCGTTCAGCATCGGGGTCCGGGGCTCTTCCATGCGTGTCTCCTACTCGCCAGGCACGGGAACGTACGGTGCGCGTCGCAAGTAGGGACCGTTGGCGGCGCCGTCGCCGCGGTTCGGGTACGGCGGGCCCCACCGCCGTGCGGTGGGGGAGGGGACCGCGTGACTACGCGATCACCGCTGGGAACACCGCTCGGACCAGCCTACCGGGCATCGCCGCGGTTCTCCTGCCGGGCCGGGCGCCGACCGTACGGCTCGGAGCGGTGGGCGGCGAGCGGTGGTTGTCCCGGCCGTACGGGCGCGGGACACTGGAATTCGCCTGGCGACGAGGCTCGCCGCGACCGCGCCGGTGCGGCGCGGGTGGCTGCCGTACGAGCCGGTCGCCCGGCGTCGCGGGAGGTGGGCAGCGGTGTCACGCATCACCGTCGAGGTCGAGTCGACCATCGGTTCCTCCATCGGTTCCTCCATCGGTTCCTCCATCGGTTCCTCCATCGGTTCGTCCAATGGTTCGTTCAGGGGTTCCTCTGTCGGTTCGTCCGGCGGTTCCTCTGCCGGTTCTTCTGTCGGTTCATCCAGCGGGTTCTCCCCGCCTGATGTCTCGGACGGGCCGGAAGCGAGTGGCGGTGCCGACGGCTGGCCCGTGGGCGAGGGACGTGTCGAGGACACCCTGGACCCGGACGGGCGGTCCGTACGGACCCTGGTCCTGATGCGGGAGCCGGCCCGGTCGGGCGACGAGGTGGCGGCCTGGCCGGTGGCGTTGTTGCATCTGAACGACGGCCGTCATGACATGGACGAAGTGCTGTGCGTCGCCGAGGCCGAGCCCTTCATCGACCTGGTCGACGCCACGGACTTGCGCCGCTGGCACGCGGAGCCCGACGTGTGGGCGACGGCGCTCGGCCGGCTGTCGCCCGGGACCGCGTACCGGGTGACGGGCTGCGGCAGCCGCAGGGAGGCCGACCAACTGGTGTCGGACGCGCGCCGTGCCTATCTCCGGCTCACCGGATGCCTGGAGTGACCGGGGTGACCGGGGTGGTAGGGGTGACCGGAGCGACCGGAGGGTCCGAGTTCGGTGCCGGGCCCGAAAGCGGCGGCGATCGGCTGATAGTGCTGCGGCATGCCAAGTCCGCCTGGCCGGACGGTGTCCTTGATCACGAACGGCCGCTCGCGGGCCGGGGCCGTCGTGATGCCCCGGCGGCAGGGCGCCGACTGTACGAGACGGGGTACGTTCCCGACCTGGTCGTCTGCTCGACCGCCCGGCGCGCCCGGGAGACCTGGGATCTGGTCGCGACGGAGCTGTTCGCGACGGAACCGGACGTTACGGAACCGGAGGCGGCGGAACCGGACGTGGTGTACGAGCCGAGGGTGTACGCCGCGGGCGCGTCCGACCTTCTCCGCGTGCTGCACGAGGTGCTCGACGACGTGCTCGCGCGGGGTGGCCGTGACGGTCGCGACGGCCCGGCGCCGGGTCGGACGGTGCTGCTGGTCGGGCATCAGCCCGGGGTGCAGGAACTCGTCCTGTCCCTCGCGGGCGGTGGTGACGAACAGGCGCTCGCGCGGGCCCGTACCAAGTTCCCGACCTCCGCGTTCGCGGTACTGGCGCTGCCGGGTACCCGGGCCGGGGGCGGGGCCGGGCTCGTGCCCGGTGCGGCGGTGCTCACCGACTTCGCCGTTCCCCGCGGCCCCGTCCCCGCCGCGCGGGGCTGATGTCACGTACGCCCCTCGGCCCCGGCGCGTCGGGCGCGTTCGCGTGACGCCTCGATCTCCGCGTATGCCGAGTCCCGTCCCTCCCAGTGGGAACCCTCGACGGACTTGCCTGGTTCGAGGTCCTTGTAGACCTCGAAGAAATGGGTGATCTCCAGGGTGTCGAAACGGGGGATGTCGTCGATGTCCTGCACGGCGGCGTAGCGCGGATCGTGGGCCGGTACGCACAGCACCTTCTCGTCGGGACCCTTCTCGTCCCTCATGACGTACATGCCGACGGCCCGGCACTCGATGGCGCAGCCGGGGAACGTCGGGTCGCCGACCAGGACGAGCGCGTCGAGCGGATCGCCGTCGCGGCCCAGCGTTCCTTCGATGTAGCCGTAGTCCGCCGGGTACTTCGTGGATGTGAACAGCATCCGGTCCAGGCGGATGCGGTGCAGGGTGTGGTCCATCTCGTACTTGTTGCGGGACCCACGGGGGATCTCCACCGTCACGTCGAACTCCATGCCCGCCTCCATGACCGCCTCCGGGCCGTGCCGGCCGCACCCGTACGGGCTGCGGCGGACGCGCGTCCCGTTCATCGTCGGTCGCCGTCCGGCTCCCGGCAGCGTGGCGAGTCCCCGGTACGCCCGATCAGGTCAACCCGGCAGGGCCGGACGCGGGCGCCCCGCGTCCCGACGGGCACGGCAGCCGGCTCTCACGGCAGCCGGCTCTCACGGCAGCCGGTTCCCGCGGCAGCCGGTTTCCACGGCCGTCGCGAGGAGCAGCCGCCGTCACGGCAGATCGGCACGGCCCAGCCAGGCGGGCCGCACGGGCACCCCGTCCGCGTACCGTTCCACGACCTCCTCCGCGGGATGCTCCGCACGCCGCCCCCACCCCTTCACTCGCTCGGTCGCGAGTGAAGGGGTGGGGGCGGGAGGCGTTTCGACCTCGGGTTCGGCCTCGGGGCCAGGAGCCGGTTCCGGTTCCTGCGCCGGTTCGGGTTCGGGCGCGGCGCTGTCCTCCAGCAGCTCCGCCACCGTGAACCGGGTGCTGTACGACTGCCAGGTGCCGTCGATCACCAGGAGGAAACCGTCGTCCTTCCGGAAGAGCCGGCGCCGCTTCGGGTTCCAGGGGTGAGTCGGGGTGTGGACCCGGGCCCGCCGTTCCAGTTCCAGCAGGGCGTCCTCACGTGTTCCCGCCATGTGTGCCAGCACGTATGTCTCGATGTGCTTGCGCTCCCCGCCGCCCACGGTGGTCTCCATGACCAGCCCCCAGGTCGTCATACGCCCCCCGTTCCCTTGCCTCTCCGTGTGCGAAGCACAGTCTTCCGCACCCGGGAACCACGGCGGACGTTTACGTCGTCCTTACGCGCGCGAGCGACTGCACGCGGGCATGACAAGCGCCGCGCGGGCTCGCCACGTACCCGAATCCAAGGAGCGGCATGACAGTCCACGGCCTCACGCGATCCCTGAGCACCGGAACGGAGGGGGACGTTCCTGTACGGCGGCGCGGTCCCCGCAGGGCTCTCCTGGACTGCTCGAAGGCGGCGTTGCTCGTCGCGCTCGTCCTGGGGGCCGGTACGGCATGCAGCAAGGAGGCCCTGGACGACGCGGCCTCGGGCGGCACCCACAAGTCCAAGGACTGGAAGGTCGGCGACTGCGCCGGGCCCGACGCGAAGGAGTCGAAGGACGCCTACCAGGCCCTGGAGTGCGACGACCCGAAGGCGACGATCAAGGCCCTGGAGATCAAGGACGGCGCCATCTTCGCCGACTCGATCCAGTGCCCGGCCGGCACCGACGTGATCATCTCCGTGAAGATCTCCTTCGGCCCGAGCCAGAGCACCGGTGGCATCCCCAGCAAGACCGTCTGCGGCCGGAACCTGTCCGGCGACCACCCCGGTGACGCCGGGGCGGGCGGCGGCCAGCTGGTGAAGGGCGACTGCGTGGACGACCAGGCCAAGGAGGTGCCCTGCGGCAAGGGGGGCAGCGGCGTGTTCAAGGTGCTCGCCCTGACGAAGACGGCCAAGGAATGTCCGTCCGGCACCGACAACCCCATCGAGCTGTTCCCGAGCCCCGGCCGTCCGTACAACGCGATCTGCACCAGCAAGGCCTGAGTTCCGTGCGCCCCGAGGGCCTCGCGCGCCGAGGGCCCTCCGAGGGCTCCGTGCGGGCCTGCTGTGGGTCTGAGCTCGTCTTTTCGGGGGCCCTTCCGGGGGCGTACTGAGGGCGCACGGAGCGCGTACTGAGGGCGTCCTGAGGGCGCGTCACGGGCATCCGCCACTTCGGTGGCGGATGCCCGTTCGTTCGTGTCCGCTCCTCTCCGGGCGCTCAGTGTCGTCCGGCGAGCCGGTCCGCGGCCTTCGCGATGGGGTCGGTGCCGGGGCGGGGCGAGGTGAGTTCGCGGCGGTCGGCGGCGCGGTAGGCGGCGTACATGCCGTGGACGCCGAGCCAGCGGAAGGGCTCGGGCTCCCACTTGCGGACCTTGTGATCCACCCAGGGCAGGGTGGTCAGTTCCGTGGGACCCGACTGGCCGGAGTCCTGCTGGATCAGATCGCGCAGGGTGCGGGCGGCGAGGTTGGTGGTGGCGACGCCGGAGCCGACGTAGCCGCCGGCCCAGCCCAGGCCCGTGGAACGGTCGAGGGTGACGGTGGCGCACCAGTCGCGGGGCACGCCGAGGACGCCGGACCAGGCGTGGTCGATGCGGGCGCCCGCGGCGACGGGGAAGAGTCGGACGAGGATGTCGCGGAGCGCCTCGATGGTGGCGGGCTGGGTGCGGCCGTCGTTGTCGGTGGCCGAGCCGTAGCGGTACGGGACGCCGCGTCCACCGAGCGCGATGCGGTCGTCGGCGGTGCGCTGGGCGTACATATAGGCGTGGGCCATGTCACCGAGGGTTTCGCGGCCCTCCCAGCCGATGGCGTCCCAGACGGACCGCGGGAGCGGCTCGGTGGCGATCATCGAGGAGTTCATGGGGAGCCAGGTGCGCTTGTGGCCCTTGAGGTTCGCGGTGAAGCCCTCGGTGCACCGCAGGATGTACGGGGCGCGGACGGTGCCGTACGGGGTACGGGCGTGCTTGGGCTCGATGGCGGTGACGGGCGTCGACTCGTGGATGGTGACGCCGAGCGCCTCGACGGTCGCGGCCAGGCCCGTGACGAGCTTGACCGGGTGCAGCCGCGCGCCGTGCGGGGTCCAGGTGGAACCGACGGCTCCGGTGACGTTGACGCGCTCGCCGGTCTCGCGGGCGCCCCGCAGCACGCGGTCTGTCTCGCCGAAGGCGATCTCCACGGAGTGGAAGTCCTTGAGGCGGGCCAACTGGGCGGGCGTATAAGCGACTTCGAGGACCCCGCCCTGATGGATGTCGGCGTCGATGTCCTCCTCCGTGGCGACGCGCACGACCTCGGCGACGGTGTCGTTCATCGCCTGCTGGAGCCGGACGGCCGCCTCGTGGCCGTGGAGCTTCGCGTAGCGGTCGCGCCCGGCGATGCCGTTGTAGAGCCAGCCGCCGTTGCGTCCGGAGGCGCCGTAGCCGCAAAAGTTGGCTTCGAGGATGGTGATGTTGAGGAAGGGGACGGCCTTCTTGAGGTAGTAGGCGGTCCAGAGTCCGGTGTACCCGCCGCCCACGATGCAGACATCGGCCGTGCTGTCGCCGGGGAGAGGCTCCCGGGCGATGGGGGTGCCCCGGTCCGCGTACCAGAAGGATATGCCGCCGTTGACGGTGCTGACGGTGCTCATGTTGTCCCTGCTGTCCCTGCTTCGTCCGGTGTGAAGGCTGTGGTGGTGGGGGGCTTTCCGGCTTGCGCCGGGGCGGACGTTACTGCGCCGGAGGGTTTCCCGTCCCGTGCGGGGACGGGTAGCCGGGCCCGTCGTGGGACTCGTCGCTGGATCCGTCGCTCGACTGGTTGGGCTGCTTGGACTGGTCGGAATGGCCGGGCTGGTTGCCGGATGGGTGGCGGGGCCGTTCGTGGCGCGGGCTCCGGGGCCGGGCCCCGTCCCCGTCCCGGCCCTCGTCTCCCTCGTCCCTGCCCTCGTCCCGGGCCCGGCCCCGGGTCAGCGGATAGCAGGCCAGGCCGATGAGCACGGCGGTGAAGTGCCCGAGGTCGGTGAAGGTGCTGCGGCCGCTGATGAGCGGGATGGCGTAGAAGACGGCGACGGCGAAGAGATACACGTGCCGCCAGGGCGACGGAACCCGGTAAGTCAGGACGGCGACGACACCCGCGAGCGCGTAACTGACACCGATGTCGAGCGTATGGGTGGCGGCCGGTGTCACGTACCCGTTCCTGATGGCCCAGGCCAGTACGCCTTCGCTGACGAGGGTGGCCAGGACGTGCGCCGCGGCGGCGACAGCGAGCCAGCGCAGGGTGCCGAGCCATCGTTCCGCGCGGGCGTGGAAGACGGTGTAGAGGACGGCGTACGGCGCCCACAGGCCGTTGTCGGTCCAGAAGGCACTGGCGATCAGTACGCGTAGGGGGTCCTCGGAGAGTTCGTGGAGGTTGGTGGACCGTCGGCGCAGGAAGGCCTCCTCGAAGTCCGGGGACATCTGATGGATGATCACGGTCGTGACGACGAGCGTGGTCAGCCACAGGTAGGTGCCGGGCGCGCTGCGGATCCACGGGCCGACCCCGTAGAGCCATGAGCCGACGCCGCGGAGCCGCGAACCGGTGGTGGTGTGCGGCCGGTCGGGTGGAGCGGGGCCCGGCCGGCCGGGCGGGGCGGGGCTGCTGGGGGCCATATCCGATTGACGCACGGCTCTACGATCGTTCGTGTGATCGACATCCCGGACGCACTGCGCGCCACCCAGTCCAAGTACAACGGGGAGACCGGGCGGGCCTTCCTCGCGGCGCTGCCGGGGAGGGCGGCCGAGTTCCTGGAACGGTGGGGGCTCCGGCCGGACGGCGCGGCTCTCCACGGGATGTGTGCGCTGGTGCTTCCGGTGATACGTGAGGCGGACGGCCGTCCGGCGGCGCTGAAGCTCCAGCAGGTGGACGAGGAGACGGCGGGCGAGCCGGTCGCGCTGCGGGTGTGGGGCGAGGCGGGCGCGGGGGCCGTGGAACTGCTCGACCACGACCCGGCGACGGGGACGATGCTGCTGGAGCGGCTGGACAGCGGGCGTTCGCTGGCAGGAGTGGCGGACGACCGGGAGGCGGTCCGCGTTCTGGCGGAGCTGCTGGCCCGGCTGTCGTCCGTACCGGCTCCGGCCGGGTGCGGGCTGCGGCGGCTCGGGGACATCGTGGCGCGGATGCTGGAGGAGGCGCCGGGCGCGGCGGAGGCGTTGTCGGACGAGGCGGAGCGGCGGTTGCTGACCGACTGCGCGGCGGCGGTGCGCGAGGTCGCGGGGGAGCCCGGGGACCGGGTGCTGCACTGGGACCTGCACTACGGGAACGTGCTGGCGGGTGGGGCGGCGGACCGTGGTGCGGCGCTCCAGGAACGGGACCGGGAACGGGGCCGGGACCAGGGCCGGGGCGGGTGGGGAGCTGCTGATCACCGCACGGCCGGCGACCGCTGGGTGGCCATCGACCCGAAACCGCTGGTCGGCGATCCGGGGTTCGAGCTGTTTCCGGCGCTGGTCAACCGGTTCGACGCGGCGGCAGTGCGGTGGCGGTTCGACCTGATGACGGAGGCGCTGGGCCTCGACCGGGAGAGGGAACGGGCGCGGGCCTGGACGTTGGGGCGGCTGCTGCAGAACGGGTTGTGGGCCGTCTCGGACGGGGAGCGGCGGCTGGAACCGGAACAGGTCGAGATCGCCCGGCTGCTGCTGGGGCGGGGATGAGAGGGCGTGGCCGACGGGTACGGGGCACCGGGTGCGGGCCGTCGGGTGTGGGTCTGTGGACCTGCGGAGCGGTGACGTCGGGCGCGGACACTCGGGTTCGGACCGGCGGGCGGTGACGTCGGGCGCGGACCGTCGGGTGTGGACCGGCACGCGTCGGTTCTACGCTGCCTCCATGATTCGTACTGCTACCCCTGCCGATGTTCCCGCCATCCACGCCATGATCCGTGAACTGGCCGACTACGAGAAGGCCCTGCACGAGGTGAAGGCCACCGAGGAGCAGCTGCGCGAGGCACTGTTCGGCGAGCGCCCCGCCGCGTACGCGCACATCGCCGAGTCGGACGACGACGGCGAGGCCGTCGGATTCGCGCTGTGGTTCCTGAACTTCTCCACCTGGCGCGGGGTGAACGGCATCTACCTGGAGGACCTTTACGTACGGCCGGAGCGGCGCGGCGGCGGGCACGGGAAAGCACTGCTCACGGAGCTGGCACGGATCTGCGTGGAGCGCGGCTACGAGCGACTGGAGTGGGCGGTGCTGAACTGGAACGCCCCGTCCATCGCGTTCTACGAGTCGCTGGGGGCACGGCCGCAGGACGAGTGGACGGTGTACCGGCTGACGGACGAGGCGCTCGCGAAGCTCGGCGTCCGGTAGGACCCGACCGGCGCCCACCGGGGTACTCCCCGGCAGCGGCGATTGTCACCGTTGATTGTCAGTGGTGTGGTCCACGATGGGGGCATGGCACGCAGCAGCAGGAAGAAGGACACCGTCGCGGCGGTCCGGCGGCCGGAGGTACGGCTGCCGCCGCTGGTTCCGTACGACGGGAAAGGGCTGGAGCCGGACGGGGACTACGACGGTCTGCGCTTCGACGGGACGGACCTCGCGGACGGGTCGGGGCCGGGCGCGCGGTTCATGGACTGTGCGCTGGACGGCTGCGCCCTGGACCGTACGGACCTGGTCAGGGCCCGCTTCATCGACTCGGTGCTGACGGGTGTCCGGGGGGTCGGCACCGACCTCGCGGAGGCGTCGTTGCGTGACGTGGAGATGACGGACGCCCGGCTCGGCGGGGTGCAGTTGCACGGTGCCGCGCTGGAACGGGTCCTGGTGCGCGGCGGGAAGATCGACTACCTGAATCTGCGGAAGGCGCGGCTGAAGGACGTGGTGTTCGAGGGCTGTGTGCTGTCCGAGCCGGACTTCGGGGAGGCGCACCTGGTGCGGGTGGAGTTCCGTGACTGCGTGCTGAAGCGTGCCGACTTCAGTTCCGTACGGATGGAGTCGGTGGATCTGCGGACGGTCGCGGAACTGGACATCGCCAGGGGAGTGGAGCGGCTGGCGGGTGCGGTGATCAGCCCGGACCAGCTGATGGAGCTGGCGCCTGCGTTCGCGGCGCAGATAGGGGTGCGCGTGGAGGCGTAGCGCGTGGAGGTGTGTTCGCCACCGGGCCGGGCGTCCGACCCGGTCGGGCTGGGGCCGGTCCAGCACAGGGGGTCAGATACGGGGGAATCGGGCCTGGAGGTCCCAGATCGCGGGGTTGTCGGCGAGCCCCTCGTGCATGTCGGCGAGGTCCGCGATCAGGTCGTGCAGGAAGTCGCGGGCCTCCCGGCGCAGCAGCGCGTGGTTGAAGGTGAGCGGGGGTTCGTCACCGGGCATCCAGTCGGCCTCGACGTCCACCCAGCCGAAGCGGCGCTCGAAGAGCATGCGGTCGGACGACTCGGTGAAATCCAGCTCGGCGAACTGCCGTTGGTGCGAACGGCTGCCACGCGGGTCCCGGTCGAGCTGCTCGACGATGTCGCACAGGGCCCACGCGAAGTCGAGCACCGGCACCCATCCCCAGGCTGTGGACAGTTCGCGATCGGCTTCGGTGTCGGCGAGATAGACGTCCCCGCAGAACAGGTCGTGCCGCAAGGCGTGGACATCCGCGCGGCGGTAGTCGGTCTGCGGGGGGTCGGGGAAGCGTCGGGAGAGGGAGTAGCCGATGTCGAGCACGGTCCGATGGTGTCATGCCCGCACGGTCGTCAATGTCGCGGTACAGACCCGTCAATGTCGCAGTGCGGATCGGTCAATGTGGCGACGATGAATACCTTCGATCAGGTGGTGCATAGGGAAAATGGGATTCTGACATATGCCGGGTGCATAGTTTTTTTGCGCATGTCCGGCGGAGGGGGCGGCCGAGCCGATCCGTATCGGCCTGGAGAAGCACCCGAGCCTCGCGGTGTTCCCGCTGGTCCTGGGCCCGCACAACGTGCCCGCCGTGACGGACGCCGCACAGGCCGCCGAGGACATTCCGATGGCTGTGTTCTCGGCGATCACGCACGGGAACGATCAGGACATCGCTGCCATACTGGAAGCTCTGGCCGTGGCGCTCAGGACCACGGACGCCGATGCTGCGGCGGTCTTCGCCGAATTCACCGAGGCCGGCCTGGGAGACACCCCGGCCCGCAAGATCTGGAGGGATTTGATGAGCACGAGTCTCAGCCACCTCCACGGCATAGTCGCCGAGAGCTTCCGCAAGGAGGGACGCGAAGAAGGCCGCGAGGAGGGCGTTGCGAGGGAGCGGGCGCTGAGCGTGTTGCGGGTCCTGGACCATCGCGGTGTGGCTGTGGACGAGGCGGTTCGGGAGCGGATCGGTTCCTGTCGGGATCTGCGGGCGCTGGATGTCTGGGTCGACCGGGCGTTCACGGTGAAGACGACCGACGAACCCTTCGCGTGACGAGGCCGGGCTACGGCAGCAGCCGCTGCTCCTTCGCCACGGCCACGGCGCCCGCGCGGGTGTCGACGCCGAGTTTGTCGTAGATGCGGCCCAGGTGGGTCTTGACCGTGGCCTCGCTGATGAACAGCGCCCGGGCGATGTCCCGGTTGCCCAGGCCCTGGGAGAGCTGGGCCAGGATGTCGAGTTCGCGGTCGGTGAGGGCGGGCCGGGGCTCGCGCATCCGGGCCATGACGCGGCTGGCCACGGGCGGGGAGAGCGTGGTGCGGCCCTGGGCGGCGGAGCGGATCGCGGCGAACAGCTCCTCCGGGCGTTCGGCCTTCAGCAGATAGCCGGTGGCTCCCGCACCGATGGCCCGGGTGATGTCGGCATCCGTGTCGTACGTGGTGAGGACCAGCACGTGGACGCCCGTGGCGGAGATTCGGCGGGTGGCCTCCACCCCGTCGATGCCCTCGCCCAGCTGACGACGACGGCGACGGCGGCAGGGCGCACCGCGCGGCGTCGGGGGCGGCGGCCCTCGTACCCCTCGCTGCTCGTCGTCGCCGTTCACGGTCGTCGACGACGACCGTTTTGACCTGCACGGACACACCCATGGTCACCCCGGACGGCCACGCCCGCATCAACCGATCGGCCGATGGAACCGTCGGCCGTTCCGCCAGCCGGGTCGAGCCGGTTCGTCGACCGTACGGGCCCGGAAGCGGCCGGAAGATCGATGGCAGAGCGGGAAACGCTCGCACACCACCGCAGCCGAACGCGCCGAAGGAGCACACCATGGAGAAGAACACGAAGAAGAAGCTGTCGCTGCGCGCCCGTGTCCTGACCGGTGCCGTCGCCGTGGCCGCCGTCGGCGCCGGAACCTTCGGCGCCATCTCCGCCAGCGCCTCCGCCCCGGCCGCCGCCCCCGCCGCCGCGGTCAAGGCCGACGTCTCGAACCGGAACCTCCAGCAGACCACCCACCTGACCGTGGCCGCCGCCACCAAGGCCGCACAGGCCACCCTCGACGCCGCGAAGAAGGAGAACCAGCGGGTCTCCGTCGCCGTCGTCGACCGCAACGGCAACACCATCGTCACGCTGCGCGGCGACGGCGCGGGCCCGCAGTCGTACGAGTCGGCCGTGAAGAAGGCGTACACCGCCGTCTCCTGGAACGCCCCCACCTCCGAGCTGACCAAGCGTCTGGCCCAGGCCCCGACCCTCAAGGACATCCCCGGCACACTGTTCCTCGCGGGTGGGTCCCCGGTGCAGGTCAACGGCGCCCCGGTGGCGGCCATCGGAGTGGCCGGCGCCCCCAGCGGCGACCTCGACGAGAAGTTCGCGAACGTCGGCGTCGCCGCCCTCGCCAGGTAATTCACGAGTCGCCGCCCCAGGCCACCGGCCACGGAACAGGAGAAGAGATGAACGCCCTCGATCGTCGACTGCTCGACGCCGCACGTACCGGCGACACCGACGGGGTGCGGACCGCGATCGAGGGCGGCGCCCGCGTCGACCGTCGCGACGAGGAGCTGCGAACTCCGCTGCTCCTCGCCGTCCACGGCGACCATGTCGAGGCCGCCCGGCTGCTGGTCGCGGCGGGTGCGGACCCGGACGCCCAGGACCGGCGCGAGGACAGTCCCTGGCTGGCGACCGGTGTGACCGGCAGCGTCCGGATGCTGCGGGTGCTCCTGCCCGCCGGTCCGGACCTGAAGCTCCGCAACAGGTTCGGAGGCACCGCGCTGATCCCGGCGAGCGAGCGTGGTCATGTCGCCTACGTGCGCGAGCTGCTCCGGACCACGGACATCGACGTCGACCACGTCAACCGGCTCGGCTGGACGGCCCTGCTGGAGGCCGTGATCCTCGGCGACGGCGGCAGGGCGCACCAGGAGATCGTCGAGCTTCTGCTGGAGGCGGGGGCGGCACCGGATCTTCCGGACGGCGAGGGCGTCACGGCGCTGGAGCACGCGGAACGCCGGGGCTTCGCGGAGATCGCCGCGCTGTTGCGGGACGCCCGGTGAACGCGCGTCGGGTGCTGACGGCCATCGCCACTGCGGTCGTGCTCGCGGGCTGCGCGACCGATACGCGGGCCGACCGGTAGGCCGACACACGCGCCGGGGCACAGGGCAGTACGCAGCCCGGCACACGGCACGGCGCGGACGCCGGGGCGCACTCCAGCACGCGGGGTGAAGATCCGCGTCCTGCGGTCAGCCCGGCCGCCCCCGCGCCCTCGGCCTCCTCCGCTGAGCCCCGCGCCCTGGTCCGCTGAGCCCCGCGTCCCGGTCCGCCGATCCGGTCCGTCGAGCCGGTCCGCGCCCTGGTCCTGGAGCCTCCCGGGCGGCCTCGGATGCCTGGGAGAGGCCGCGCCCCGGGCCCGGAGCCTCCCCCGGGCGGACCGCCGCCGGGAAGCCCCCGTCGCCCCGGCGAGGGCCGGTGCTCGCCTCTCCGGCGACGCCGCCGGTGTCCGTCACCCCGGCGGTCGGTCACCCCGTGCGTCCGCCCGGTACGCGCCTAGGATCGCGGGTGTGAAGCAGCGAATACCCGTACGTCGTACGGCGCGCGCACGCCGCACGGCACGTCCGCGCCGCACAGCGCGCGGACGCCGTGCGGGACCCATATGCCGCCCGGCACGTGCCGCCGCTCTCGCGCTGCTGGTTCTGGCGGCCTCCACCGCCTGCACCGGCAGCGGCGGGGTCGACGGCACCCCCGGCGCCTCGGGCCTGCGCGATCCGTACTTTCCGAAGCTCGGCAACGGCGGCTACGACGTCACGCACTACGACCTCGTGCTCGACGTCGACCCGGGCGCCCACCGGCTGCGCGGCACCGCCACGATCACCGCGCGCGCCACCCAGGACCTCAGCGCCTTCAACCTGGACCTCGCCGGGCTCACCGTGCGGTCCGCCACCGTCGAGGGCCGCCCCGCCGCCGTCAACCGGGCCGGCCACGAGCTGACGCTGCGGCCCGACGCCGGGATCGGACACCGGCTCCGCAAGGGCAGGACCTTCCGCGCGGTCGTCCGCTACTCCGGCTCCCCGGAGATCCTCACCGACCCCGACCGGTCGGAGGAGGGCTGGCTCAGGACGTCGGGCGGGGCGGTCGCGCTCGGCGAGCCGACGGGTGCCATGGCCTGGTTCCCCGGCAACAACCACCCCAGCGACAAGGCGTCGTACGACATCGAGGTCACCGTCCCCCAGGGCCTGACCGCCGTCTCCAACGGCGAACTGGTTTCCCGTACCACCTCCCGCGCCGCCACCACCACGGGTGGCGCCCCGGACGGCGCCTCGGGAGGCACCAGCACGTACCACTGGCGCGTCGCGGAACCGATGGCCAGTTATCTCGCCACGCTCGCCGTCGGCCGCTTCGACACGAAGGCGTCGAGCACCCCGGACGGCATCAAGGTGTTCACCGCCGCCGACACGGCGGTGGCGGCCCGGAGCGCGGCGGTCCTGGCCCGCGTCCCCGAGGTCGTGGCGTGGGAGGCGGAACGGTTCGGGCCGTACCCCTTCTCCGCCACGGGCGCGATCGTCGGGCGGGACGGGGACGCCGGTTACGCGCTGGAGACCCAGAACCGGCCCTTCTTCCCGGGACCGCCGAGCGTCGGGCTGCTGGTCCACGAGATGGCGCACCAGTGGTTCGGGAACTCCGTCACGCCCGCGAGCTGGCGGGACATGTGGCTCAACGAGGGCCTGGCGACGTACGCGCAATGGCTGTGGGAGGACGACAAGGAGGGCGAGCCGGTCGAGGACCGGTTCGAGGCCGCCTTCGGCAACGACGACAACTGGGCCTTTCCGCCCGCCGAACCGCCGACGGCCGCGGACATCTCGCGGGCGCCGGTGTACGGACGCGGCGCGATGGTCATCCACAGGATCCGGGAGGCCGTCGGCGACGACGAGCGCTTCTTCGCGCTCGTGCGGGGCTGGACACGGGCCCACCGGCACGGCACCGCGTCGACCGCCGACTTCACCGCCTATGTGGACGCCCATGTGGAGCGGGTGACCGGCAAGGACCTGACGGAGTTGTGGGACACCTGGCTGTACGGGAAGAGCCGGCCCGCCCCGAAGGACTGACCGGCTCCCGTTCCGCACAGCTTCTCCGCGCAGTCCCCAGGGTGGCCCGAGTGGCCCGGCAGGGCCCGGACGACCGGTGCGCGTCGGCGCTACTTCACGTTGACGCCGTCCCAGGCGGCGTCGACGGCCGCGAGTTCGGCGCTGTCCGCTCCGTACAGATCGGTCGCCGCCTTCTCGGTCGCCGTGCGGGCGCCCGCGTAGTCGGTGCTCGACGTCATGTACTGGGAGAGCGCCTTGTACCAGATCTGGACGGCCTTGTCCCGGCCGATGCCGGTGACGGTGGAGCCGTCGGCGGTCGGGGAGTCGTAGTCGACGCCGTTGATCGTCTTCGCGCCGCTGCCCTCGGACAGCAGGTAGAAGAAGTGGTTGGCGACGCCGGAGGAGTAGTGGACGTCCAGGTCGCCGACGTTGCTGTCCCAGTTGTCCGCGGAGCCGCCGTCCTTGCTCGGCTTGTCCATGTAGCGCAGCGGGGTGCCGTCGCCATTGATGTCGATCTTCTCGCCGATGAGGTAGTCGCCGACGTCGGCGCTGTTGTCGGCGGAGAACTCCACGGCGGTGCCGAGGATGTCGCTGGTCGCCTCGTTCAGGCCGCCGGACTCGCCGTAGTAGTCGAGGTTGGCGGTGGACGCGGTCAGGCCGTGGCTCATCTCGTGGCCGGCCACGTCGAGGGCGGTGAGGGCGCTCTTGTTGCCCGCACCGTCGCCGTACGTCATGCAGAAGCAGCTGTCGTCCCAGAATGCGTTGACGTACTCGTTGCCGTAGTGGACGCGCGAGTACGCGGCCTTCCCGTCACCGGCGATGCCGTCGCGGCCGAACGCCGACTTGTAGAAGTCCCAGGTCTTCGCGGCACCGTAGGCGGCGTCGACGGCGGCGGTCTGGCGGTCGTTCCCGGTGCCGTCGCCCCACGTGTCGTCGTCGTCCGTGAAGAGCGAACCGGTGCCGCTCTCGCCCTGGTCGAGGTCGTACGTCTTGTGGCCGCCGCGGTCGCCGTCGGTCAGCTCGTAGCCGGAACCGGCCTGGGTGGTCGTCAGCTCGACCTTGCCGCTGTACTGGCTGTTGCCGACGCCGGTCTCGATGGACTCGTACCGGCGCAGTTCCTTGCCGGTGGTCGCGTCGGTGATGATGTGCAGCCGGCTGGGCGTGCCGTCCTTCTGCGTCCCGTGCCGCACCGAATCGAAGGCGAGGACGGGCTTGCCGTCGCTCGCCCAGATGATCTTGCGGGCGCTCGCCGCGGTCTTGATCTTCGCCGTCGTCGACGGCACGGATATCCGGGCGTCGGTCGCCTTGGTGACGCCCTTGGCCTTGCCGTCACGGGCGGTGTGGGTGATGAGGTCGCCGCCGAGGACCGGGAGCCCGGCGTAGGTGCGCTCGTAGCGGGTGTGGACGGTGCCGTCGGCGTCCTTGATCACATCACGCACGATCAGCTTCTCCTGCGCGCCGAGGCCGAGCGACTCGGCGGTCGAGGAGACGTCGGCCTGGGCCGACTTGATGGCGGCGGTGCGCTGGGAGGCGTTGTTCGCACCGAAGGGGACGGTGCTGCGAGTGGCGGAGGGGGCGCCGGTTCCCTGGTCGGGCGCGGCGTTCGCCGCTCCGGTCTGGACACCTACGACGACCATCGCGGCGACGGCGGCGAGAGCCGCGGCGCGACGGGTGTTCATGTGGGGGGTCATGCGTTCTCCGTTGCTCGTTCCGTGGGGGGTTACGAGCGAAGAGCGTGCCACCGAATGACCAAGATTGACGGTGTACTAACAAATACCTCACATTTTTTTGACCACCTCTTGTCCGTCTGGGGTGGGCTTGTGTCCGCTATTTGACGACTGTTCAGCGGGGTTTGACGTCCTTTTGATTCATGCGGACGCGCGGTGCGCCCGCGTGCCACGCGGGCGCGCGGCCCGCGGGCGCGTGGGCGTTCGGGCACACGACAGACGGGAGCCCCCGGCCGCGGACGAACGGCCGGGGGCTCCCGACGGGTACGTACCGGGTCCGCAGGACCCGGGTGCGTCAGATGTTGACGCCGAAGTCCTGGGCGATACCGGACAGGCCCGAGGCGTAACCCTGGCCGACCGCGCGGAACTTCCACTCCGCGCCGTTGCGGTACAGCTCACCGAAGACCATGGCGGTCTCGGTGGCGGCGTCCTCGCTCAGGTCGTAGCGGGCGATCTCCGTGCCGCCGGCCTGGTTGACGATGCGGATGAACGCGTTGCGCACCTGGCCGAAGTTCTGGCTGCGGCTCTCGGCGTCGTAGATCGAGACCGGGAAGACGATCTTGTCGACGTCCGCCGGCAGGCCCGCCAGGTTGACGTTGATCTGCTCGTCGTCGCCCTCGCCCTGGCCCGTGACGTTGTCGCCGGTGTGGACGATGGTCTGGTCGGGGGTGGACTTGTTGTTGAAGAAGACGAAGTGGCCGTCGGAGACGACCTTGCCGGCCTGGTTGACCGCGATGGCCGAGGCGTCGAGGTCGAAGTCGGTGCCGGTGGTGGTGCGGACGTCCCAGCCGAGGCCGACGGTGACGGCGGTCAGGCCCGGGGCCTCCTTGGTGAGGGAGACGTTGCCGCCCTTGGACAGGCTTACAGCCATGGGAAGTCCCTTTCATCGTCGAGTGCGGGCTTCATGCCATCACGAAGCTACCGTCACTGGTCATAACGCGGACAAGGGACCACGAGGTTCCTGCCCCCTTTACTTTCTTTACCGAAGTCCCCCGGTCGGCCCGGTCCGGTCGGCTCGTCCGGGCGGCCCGCTCCCGGTCGGCGCCCTCGTCGGCGCGCCCGTACGACAGGGGCCGGACACGGCCGGGGAGCCGTACGGCAGAAGAACCGGCACGGCCGCCCGGCAGAAGAAGCCGCCCGGCAGAAGAAGACGTTCGGCAAAAGAAGGTGACGGACACCCGTTGGGGCGGGGAACATGGGTGTCATGTCCGGGCCCTATGTCATCCGCGGCTCGGTCTCCCTGCCGGAGGCCGAGCTCATGTGGCGTTTCTCGCGCTCCTCCGGCCCCGGCGGACAGCACGTCAACACCAGCGACTCCCAGGTGGAACTGCGTTTCGACCTCGCGGCGACCGAGGCGCTTCCCCAGGTGTGGAAGGAACGGGCGCTCCAGCGGCTGGAGAACAGGCTCGTGGGCGGGGTCGTCGTGGTGCGGGCGTCCGAGCACCGGTCCCAGTGGCGCAACAGGGAGACGGCTCTCGTACGGCTCGCCTCCCTGCTGGCCGAGGCCACGGCGCCGCCCCCCAAGCCGCGCCGCAGGACCAAGATCCCGCGCGGCATCAACGAGCGCCGACTGCGCGAGAAGAAGCAGCGCGGCGAGACGAAACGCGGCCGCTCCGGCCGCGACTGGTGACGGCCGCCGCGCGCACCGTGAGGGGCAGTGCCGTACGGGCCGGCATGCGCGCACCGCGCCGCCTCAGCCCAGGTGCCGGTACCGCCCCCGGAAGTACATCAGCGGAGATCCGTCCCCGCTGGGCAGGGCCGCGCTCAGCACCCGGCCGATCACCAGCGTGTGGTCGCCCGCCAGGACCCGTTGCTCGGTGCGGCACTCAAGGGTGGCCAGTGCTCCGCCGACCAGGGGCGCACCGGTGAACTCCCCTCTCCGGTAGGGGATGTCCTCGAACAGCAGCCGGTCGCTGATCCGGCCCCTCATCGCGAACCGCCCGGCGATGTGCCGCTGGCTCTCGGCGAGCACGGAGACCGCCCACAGCGGCTGTTCCGACAGCAGGTCGTCCATCCGCGAGTCGTTGCGCAGGCTGACCATGACCAGCGGCGGGTTCAGCGACACCGACATGAAGGCGGTCGCCGTCATCCCGACGTCCTCGCCGATCCCGTTCTCGTCCAGCGGCGGTTCCTCGGCCGTGACCAGTACGACTCCGGCGGCCAGTCGGGACAGCGCGGCCCGGAACTCATCATTGCTCACCCCCTCAGCATGGGGGACGAGGTTCTGGTGAACGAGGTCCTGGGGGACGAGGCCCTGGGGAGTGGGGCCGGAACGCGGGGCGGGGGACTCTGTCTGCAACACACCGGCACGCTATCCGCGGCCGGGGCGCGGCCGCATCGGGCCAGGGGACCATCCTGGTCCTAGGACCCCTCCAGCCTCTTCATCCCCGCGGGCCCCGGCCCTTCACCCGCACGGATCCCGGCACGTGGCCCCGTCGGCCCCGGCCCTCGCCGCCCCACCGGCCCCGTACGGCAACGCCCGGATTTGCGTTCAAGAAAAGGACGGACCGCACCTGGGCGACGTCCGGACCTCTTTACCATCTTTTGTGACTTGAGTCACAGAGAGCAATATTTGCTGACCCTGTGTACCGACGGTGCAGCTCACTGTGATTCAGTGGCCGTGACACTTCATTAAGTAAGTCATCTAAGTGGGTCATCCAAGTACGTCATCAAGTACGCCGATATGAACATGGAGTGCTGTCGAGGTCTCGGGGAGTGCGAGCAATGGAGGCCGAGTCGGAGCCGTATGTCCGTCTAGCGACGCTGCGGCAGCTGCACCAGGCCGTGTCCGAGCTGAACACGGCGCGGAGCCTGGCCGACACCGTGCAGACCGTGGCCGACGGAATCGTCACGGGCCTCGGCTATGGACTGGCCTGCGTGAACCTGGTGAGGCAGGACGGAGACCTCGTCGTCGCCGCCTTCGCGGGCAACAGTGCCGCGGAGGCCCTGATCACCGGACGCATCGGTTCGCGCACCTCCTGGGAGCGCAGGCTGGCCATGGGTGAGGCGTGGGACGAGCTCCGCTTCATACCCCACACGGATGGCTGGGTGCTTCTCGACGACGACGTACCGCAGTGGCACACGGAGGGGCCCGAGCCCCGCTTCGAGGACGAGTGGCACCCCCAGGACCGCCTTTATGCGCCGATGTACGCCTCCGGCGGCGGACGCGACCTGCTGGGCGTCATATCCGTCGACCGCCCGCGCAACGGCCGCCGCCCCGGCGCCTGGGGGCGGGAGGCCCTCCAGATGTACGCCTCGCAGGCGGCCATTGCGATCAGCAATGCCCGGCTCAGAGCAAACATGCAGCGGGCCCTGGTCCGTCTGGAACGGGAGCAGCAGGCGCTGCGCGCCAGCGAGGAGTCCTTCCGCCAGGCGTTCGAGTACGCGCCCAGCGGCATGGCCATCGCCGAGATGGGCGGTGACCAGCACGGGCGGCTGCTGCGCACCAACGACGCCCTGTGCAGGCTGCTCGGCCGCCCCGCCTCCGTGCTCCGCCGCTACTCCTTCGCCGACCTCGTCCACCCCGAGGACATCGGCACCCTGCTGCGCACCTCCGCCGAGGGAGGCCGCGCCGAGCTGCGGCTGGGGCGGCGGGACGGCAGCTACCTCTGGGTGTCGCTGCGCAACTCCGTCGTCGCCGACACCACCGACGGACCGCGCTTCCTGCTCACCCATGTCGAGGACATCGAGGAGCGCAAGCGCCACGAACTGCATCTCGCGCACCGGGCCTCGCACGACGCCCTCACCGGTCTGCCGAACAGCGCGGAGCTGCGGTCCAGGCTCAGCTCGCGGCTCTGCGAACGCCCGAACGCGATCCCCGCCACCGCGATCGAGACGCTGGACACGGCGTACGCCGACATCGACCCCGACCCGGACGCGCGGGTGCACGGCTACGACGTGGAAACGGGGCCCGACGGCCCGTACGACCACCATGTGCACGCCGTCGCCCCGGACACCGAGCAGGACGACGGGGCGAAGGGGATCGCGGTCCTCTTCTGCGACCTCGACGGCTTCAAGTCCATCAACGACCGTTTCGGGCACCACACCGGTGACGCGGTGCTGATCGAGGTCGCCCGCCGCCTCAGCACCGGTGTGCGCGACGGCGACACCGTCGCCCGTCTCGGCGGCGACGAGTTCGTCGTCCTGGCCGACGGGCTCGGGGCGGCGGACGCCGCGGATCTGGCCGTACGCCTCCGCAACGCGATCATCCCGCCGATCCGGGTCGACGGGCGGGCGGTGCGGGTCGGGGCGAGCTTCGGCATCGGCTGGGCCGCCTGCGGCATGTCGGTCGAGGAGGTGCTGGCCTCCGCCGACCAGCGCATGTATGTGGAGAAGCGTTCCCGGTCGAAGGTCAACCGCCGGGCCGGTTGACGTCTACGCGACGTTCACGCAGGTGGTGGGCCTTGCTTCGAAGCGGTCACAGGACATGCGACGGCAATTCTTGGTGTGGCCCGTTCGGGGTAGGCTCGGCCGGTCGGCCACGGCTGGCGAGATACGGCGACGGCTGGCGAGATGGTGAGGAGTAACCAGGGATGACGGCCGGGAACAACGGCGCAAACACGCCCGAGGACGACGATCCGTTCGGCTATCTGTACGAGGACGGGCAGGCGTCGGGCGCGCAGTCGCCACGGCAGGGCGGCTACGGCTACCCTCCGGTGGCCCAGCCAGGTGTGCCCCGGACCTCGTACAACCAGGTGCGGGCCGTCGGTGAGCGCCAGTACGGGCAGCAGGCGCCGCCGCAGCAGCCGTACGGCGGACCGAGCGCCCAGTACGCGGCCCCGGAGACCTACCCCGGCGGCGCACCCGCCGGACACGCCCCGCAGCAGCCCGGCGGCATCGCCCCCGGCGGCTCCGGCAAGGGCGGCCCGAACACCAAGGGCCTGCTGATCGGCGCGGTCGCGGTGGTCCTGGTCGTGCTCGTCGGCATCGGCGCCATGCTGCTCACGAACAAGGACAACGACAAGGACCGGAAGAAGGACGAGGCCACCTCCTCCCAGGCCCCCTCCGATCAGGTCGAGGAGTCCCCGAAGCCCGAGCAGACCACCGGCGCCGAGGCCCCGGCCGAGCTGCCCAAGCAGAACGCGGCGACGCTGAAGCTCGGCGGCTCGGCGACCGTCGACCAGTCGATCAAGGGTGCGGAGGGCCCGAACGGCTCGTACGTCACCGGCTTCAACGCGGTCGGGTCGTCCGTGACGTGGAAGGCGGCGATGGCAGAGGGCGGTAAGTACCGCCTGACGGTGCGTTACGCGATCCCCGCCGAGGACGCCAATGCGACGCTGACGGTGAACGGGAAGCCGAATCCGCAGCCCATCGGTCTCAAGAACTTCATCAGCTCGTCCGACTCGGACTGGGAAAAGAACTGGCAGACCACCTGGGCGCCGGTCGACCTGATCAAGGGCGAGAACGAGATCAGCATCTCGTGCCAGGAAGGGAACCAGTGCGACGTGATCCTGGATTGGCTGGAAGTCACCTCTGCGAACGGCTGACCCATTGAGGGCGAACGCCCTGCGACCTCTCCTGGTGTCCGAACCCGGGAGAGGTCGCATTTTTTTCCTGAGCGGCTGGGCGTCTGTTGCGCGAATGCTGCCCCTTGCGTCCGCAGTGCCCGGGCGGGGGCCGGGATCACGCGTTCCGGTGCGTTGCCCCGGTCAGCCCATCAGCGAGAGGAACCCCGCCACTGTCGCCGCCATCGCCTCGCGGCCCGGTGCGATGTACTTGCGCGGGTCCACGCCCGTGGTGTTCTCGGCCAGGTAGGCCCGCACCGCGCCGGTGAACGCCGTGTTGAGCGCCGTACCCACGTTGATCTTGACCATGCCGGAGGCGACGGCCCGGCGGATCTCGTCGTCCGGGACACCGCTGGAGCCGTGCAGCACCAGCGGCACCGGGACCGCGTCGCGCAGCCGGCCGATCAGCTCGTGGTCCAGGGCGGCGGTGCGCTCGGTCATGGCATGGGAGGAGCCGACCGCGACGGCCAGCGCGTCCACCCCGGTGTCACGGACATACGCGGCGGCCTCGGCCGGATCGGTGCGGACGCCGGGGGCGTGGGCGTCGAGCGGGGGCTCGCCCTCCTTGCCGCCGACCTTGCCGAGTTCGGCCTCGATCCAGATGCCGCGCTCGCGCCCCCAGGCCACCGCCTCGGCGGTGACCCGCACGTTCTCCTCGTAACCGAGCTTGGAGGCGTCGAACATCACCGAGCCGAAGCCCTCCGCGTGCGCCTGGTGCAGCAGGTCCACGGACTCGACGTGGTCGAGGTGGAGCGCGAGCGGGGCGCCGGAGGCACGGGCGACGGCGGCGGCCGCGGCGGCCACGGGGGAGAGCCGTCCGCCATGGAACTTCACGGCGTTCTCGGAGATCTGCAGGATGGCGGGGGCCCCGGCGCGCTCCGCGCCGACGGCTATGGCCTCCGCGTGCTCCAGCGTGATGACATTGAAGGCGGCGATCCCGCGCCCTTCGGCCTGGGCGGCGGAGACGAGTTCACCGGTGCTGACGAGCGGCATGCTGACCTCTGTTGCTTCTGTGCTGAACGGCTCGTCCGGTCGTGGCGACCGGACGAGCCGGTACGGGGTGACCGGACGAGCCGGTGCGGGTGGCAGTTCTCGAACCGGCCGCCGTCCGGTCGGGACGGTACGGGTGGCGGCTCAGGCCGCCGTGGTGTGTTCCTCGACGCCGACGCACGGCAGCAGCTCCTCGTACGCCGCGCGGTCGAAGTCGCCGGCCGTCGGGGAGAGCACGGTCGCCGTCGACAGTGCCACCGCCCGTCGCAGCCGGTCCGGCCAGCCCAGCGCCTCGACGAGGCCGGACAACAGCCCGGCCACGGCGGAGTCGCCCGCACCGGTCGGGTTGCCCAGCACCTTGGCGGGCGGGGACGCCTGCCAGACACCGTCGGGGGTGACCGCCAGCATGCCGTCCGGCCCGAGCGACGCGACGACCGCGTGCGCGCCGCGGCGGCGGGCGTCGCGGGTGGCGCGCAGCGGGTCGCGGGAGCCGGTGAGCTGGGCGAGCTCGTCGGCGTTCGGCTTGATCAGGTCGGGGCGGGCGGCGATCCCCCGGCGCAGCGGCTCGCCGCTGGTGTCGAGGAGCACGGGGACGCCGGCCGCGCGGGCGGAACGGACCAGTTCGGCGTAGGCGCCGACGTGGATGCCCGGTGGCAGGCTGCCGCAGAGGGCGACGGCGTCGGCCCCGGTGAGCAGTTCCTCGTACTGGGCGAGGAGGGCGGACCACTCGTCGGCGCTGACGAGCGGGCCGGGTTCGTTGAGCTGGGTGGTGTCGCCGGTGGTCCGGTCGACGACGGCGATCGTGCGACGGGTGCTCCCGGCGACGGTGACGAGGGCGTCGGTGATCTGCGCGGGCGCGGGCGAGGAGGCGGGGGCGGGGACGGGGTCGTCCGCGACCGGGCCGGAGTCGGCGGGCACGGCGTCCCGGGACGGCAGGTCGGCCAGCAGCTCGCGCAGCACCGCTCCGGTCGAGCCCCCGGCGAAGCCCGTGACCACCGTTTCGTGGCCGAGGGCGGAGAGCACCCGGGCCACGTTGAGGCCCTTGCCGCCGGGGCGCTCGGAGATGTCGCTGACGCGGTGGCTGGCGTGCGGGACGAGTTCCGGGACGCCGTACGTCAGGTCGAGTGCCGTATTCAGTGTGACCGTGAGGATCACCGCGGCCGCTCCCTCGATCCCTGCCTGGAGCGCGATCCCTCGGGATGGAATGCGCTTTCTCTGCCTGATACAGGCGTTCGGACCGCCCGTATCCCGGACGATCATGTCAAAGAGGCGGCGGTCGGCCCAGGCCCCGGGACCAACCGCCGTCTCTTCGTTACGTATTCAACTCGCCGTCAACAGCCGTCAACGGCGGTGAACACCGCAGGCGCTCGCGCGAGGCTGCGATCAGGACGGTCCCGGCCCGGTCTCGGCGGCCCCGGCTTCGGGCCCCGGACGGCCCTCTGCCGGTCTTCAGCCGATCCTCAGTCGGTCCAGGGCTCGGTGATCCACTCGCCCTTGCGCATGACGCCCTTGAGCGCGAAGTCCGCGTCCAGGACCACCAGGTCCGCGTCCTTGCCCGGTTCCAGCGAGCCGACCCTGTCGTACACGCCGAGGAGCCGGGCCGGATTGGCGGAGATGGACTGGACGACGTCCTCGACCCGGATCCGGTCGATGGTCATGGCGCGGTGGAACGCGGTGTCCAGGGTGAGGGTGGAGCCCGCGATCGAGTTGCCTTCTACCAGTCGCGCGACGCCGTCCTTGACCTCGACCGCGAGCGGGCCGAGCTGGTAGCGCCCGTCGCCGAACCCGGCCGCGTCCATGGCGTCGGTGATCAGTGCGACGCGGTCGGCGCCCGCGTGGTGGTAGGCCAGCTCCAGGGCGGCAGGGTGCAGATGCGTGCCGTCGTTGATCAGCTCGACCGTGACCCGCTCGTCCTCCAGGAGGGCCGCGATCGGGCCGGGCGCGCGGTGGGCCAGCGGCGGCATCGCGTTGAACAGGTGCGTGGCGACGGTGGCGCCCGCGTCGATCGCCTCGACGGTCTGCTCGTACGTGGCGTCCGTGTGGCCGATGGCGGCGATGACGCCGTGTTCGGCAAGGAGCCGCACCGACTCGATGCCGCCGGGAAGCTCAGTGGCGAGGGTGAACATCTTCGCGGTGCCGCGCGCCGCGTCCATCAGCTTGCGGACCTCGGCCGGGTCCGGGTGACGCAGCAGGTCCTCGCTGTGCGCGCCCTTGCGGCACGGCGAGATGAACGGGCCCTCGAAGTGGATGCCGGCCAGGTCGCCCTGCTCGACCAGTTCGGACAGGATGCCCGCCCGCTGGGCCAGGAAGTCCAGCTCGCCGGTGACTGTCGAGGCGACCAGCGTGGTGGTGCCGTGTTCGCGGTGGGTGCGGATGCCGGTGAGGACCTCGTCGACGGTGCCGGAGGTGAAGGACGCGCCGCCGCCGCCGTGGTTGTGCATGTCGACGAAGCCCGGGACCAGCCAGTGGTCGCTCAGATCGACGATCCGGGCGTCCTCCGGGGCCGAGCCGGCGATCCGGGTGCCCTCGACGATCACCCGTCCGTTCTCGACGGTCCCGGTGGGAAGCACCACCCGGGCACCTGCGAGAACCGTGCTGTCTGCGCGTCCGGCCATCAGACGGATACCTCCGTGGAGAGAAGATCCCAGGCGAGCAGCCCTGCGCCCAGGCATCCGGCGGTGTCCCCGAGGGCCGCCGGGACGATGTGGGGCAGCTTCTGGAACGTGACGCGCTCCTCGACGGCCGCACGGAGCGGTGTGAACAACGTTTCCCCGGCCTCGGCGAGCCCGCCACCGATGATGAGCATGCGGGGGTCGAGCAGCGTCACTGCGGTGACCAGCCCGGCGGCGAGCGCGTCGACGGCGTCCCGCCAGACCTCCACGGCCGCGGGGTCGCCCGACTCGACGGCCTTCGCGCAGTCCGCGGCGTCCGCCGTCGGATCGCCGGAGGCGGCGGCCCAGGCCCGGGTCACCGCGGAGGCCGAGGCCAGGGTCTCCAGACAGCCGCGCTGGCCGCAGCCGCATTCCGGGCCGTCCGGGCGGACCACGATGTGGCCGATCTCGCCCGCGTACCCGTGCGCGCCCGCCTCGATGGTGCCCGCGATGCCGATGGCCCCGGCGATTCCGGTGCCCAGCGGCAGGAAGAGGAAGCGGTCGGTGCCCTTGCCCGCCCCGATCCGCCCCTCGGCGAGTCCACCTGTGCGCACGTCGTGGCCGAGCGCCACGGGGACGCCGCCGAGCCGCTCGCCGAGCAGCCGCCGCATGGGTACGTCGCGCCAGCCCAGGTTCGAGGCGTAGACCGCGATGCCGTTCTCGGCGTCGATGATGCCGGGCACGGCGACGCCGGCCGCGAGGGCGCTTTCGCCGAGGTGCTCCTCGCCGTGCGCGCGCAGGTCCGCCGCGAAGGTGAGGATCGACTCCACGACGGCGTCGGGACCGCGCTCCCTGCCGGTGGCCCGCCGCGCCTCGTGCAACAGGGTGCCGTCGGTCCCGACCAGTGCGGCCTTCATTCCGGTGCCGCCCACATCGAGGGCGATGACGTGTTTCACGGGAAACAGTCTCGCCCAGGGACCTCGATAGGTCTAGTCCACTTCTCTGGTTTGTTGCGGATCCATACAAAATCACCCTCCAGGGGTGCCGACGGCCTTCGCCGCGGTCCGTCCGGTTCGGCCGGGGGTGATGAGGTGCGCGCGTCACCCCCCGCCCCGGCCGGCGCCGTTCCTGGCGAGGGGGAGGCGTGGCGCCGGTCGTTCGGCCGGAGTTCCTTCCTGCGCAAGCGCGTTCACCGGTCGATTCAGGTCGAGGGGTAGTCGATTCGCGTCAACCAGGCTTCGCACAGGGCGCGTTGTGAAAGTGATGGCTCGCTGGTGTAAACCTTCGATGGGCGACCGGGAAGGATCGCGGTTCGTCCGGAGGGCTTCACGAGAACGGAACTGGGTGTGCGGCGGCTTTACTTGGGAATGACGGCGACTGTGGCCGCGATGGGGATGACCGCGGTGCTCGCGGGGTGCGGCGGGGGCGACGGACCGGGCGAGGTCACGCTCCGACTGGTCGCGGCGGACTACGGCACCGGCCCGGCCGACAGCTCCAAGAAGTACTGGGACGGCCTGGTCAAGGGCTTCGAGGCGTCCCACCCCGGCATCAAGGTCGACGTCAGCGTCCACTCGTGGAAGGACATCGAGCGCGAGGTCGCCACCATGGTGAAGAACGGACGGGCCCCCGACGCCGCCCAGATCGGGGCCTACGCCGACTACGCGAAGGCCGACAAGCTCTACCGGGCCGACCAGCTGTTGTCCATACGTACCCAGGCCAATTTCCTGCCCCGTCTGACCGACGCGGGCAGTGTGGACCGTACCCAGTACGGGCTGCCGTTCGTCGCCAGCACCCGACTGCTCTTCTACAACAAGAAGCTGTTCGCCGACGCGGGCCTGTCCGCCCCGCGTACCTGGGACGACATCCGCGACGACGCGGCGGTGCTGGAGCAGCGCGGTGTGAAGTACCCCTTCGCGCTGCCGCTCGGCCCGGAGGAGGCACAGGCCGAGACCATGATGTGGCTGCTTGGTGGAGGCGGCGGCTTCATCGACGACTCCGGTTCGTACGAGTTCGACTCGGCCGAGAACATCAGGACCTTCGACTGGCTGCGGACGAACCTGGTCGGCAAGGGGCTGGTGGGCCCGGTCGCGCCCGGCGATCTCGACCGGGGCAAGGCGTTCGCCGCGTTCACGCGCGGCGAGGTCGGCATGCTGAACGGCCACCCGACGCTGATGCGGGAGGCGCGGAAGAACGGGATCTCCGTCGGCATGGTGCCGATGCCCGGCGCCGATGGTCCCGGCACGAGCCCGGTGGGGGTCGCCGACTGGATCATGGGATTCAAGCAGCGCGGCCACCGGGTGCAGCTGCGCAAGTTCCTTGAGTACCTCTTCACCGACAAGAACGTCATCGAGTTCGCCGACAAGTACGACCTGCTGCCGGTCACCGGCAGCGCCTCCGCCGCGATGGAGTCCGACGCCGGGCACGAGCCGCTGCGGAACTTCCTGGCCGCGTTGCCGAACGCGGAGTTCTACCCCTACGGCAAGACGTCCTGGGCCAGGACCAATGAGTCGATCAAGGAGAACATCGGCAAGGCGGTCGCACCGGACGGGAACCCCGCGGCCGTGCTGGGGAGGATCGGACAGGACGCGGCTGCCGCGGAGGCCGCACGGGAGCGGGACGCCCGGTAGCGGAGGCCGCACGGTGGCGGGGTGGCGGTCCTCCGGGCGGGCGATAGGTTGGCTGATATGACCACCCCCGAGCACGGCCCCGACGACACGGCCCGCCCGGCCGAGCCGGTCGGTTCCGCCGAACCGGTCGGCCCGGTCGAACCGTCCGTCCCGTCGGCGCAGCCCGCCCCGCCTGCCCCGTCCGATCCTGCGGAACCGTCGGGACCGTCCGACGGAACCGACGGGCGGGAGACGCCCGAGGCACCGAACGCATCCGGCCTCTCCGACCGCGACCGTGCCGTACTGGCCCTGGAGCGCCGCTCGTGGGCCGGCCCCGGGGCCAAGGAGCGGGCGATCCGCGAGCAACTCGGCATCTCGCCCACGCGTTACTACCAACTGCTGAACGCGCTCCTCGACGACCGCCGGGCGCTGGAGGAGGACCCGGTGACGGTGAACCGCCTGCGCCGCGTCCGGGACGCCCGCCGCGATCGCCGCTGACACAACGGCCCACCACTCCGCCCGCCGCCGCCTATAGGCTCGCCCCATGGGCAGCAACCCGCACGCACCCGCGCCGAGCGCGACCCCGTCCGAGTTCCCGACCCCCACCACCCGGGCCGGCCGGGAGGCGCTCGCCGCGATCCTCGCGCGCCCGGACCGTGCCGTCATCGCACTCGACTTCGACGGGACGCTCGCCGACATCGTCCCGGACCCGGACCAGGCCCGTGCCCATCCTGGCGCCGTCGCCGCGCTCGCCGCGCTCGCCCCGAAAGTGGCCTCCGTCGCCGTGATCACGGGCCGTCCGGCCGGCGTCGCCGTCCGGCACGGCGGCTTCGCCGGGGTGGCGGGCCTCGACCACCTCGTCGTACTCGGCCACTACGGCGCCGAGCGCTGGGACGCCGTCACCGGTACCGTCCAGGCCCCCGCCCCGCACCCCGGCGTGGCCGCGGCCCGCGCCGAACTGCCCGGCGTGCTCGACCGGCACGGCGCCTGGCACGGCACCTGGGTCGAGGAGAAGGGCCGGGCGCTCGCCGTCCACACCCGCCGCGCCGCCGACCCCCAAGGTGCCTTCGAGGCCCTGCGCGAACCCCTCGGCGAGCTCGCCACCCGCCACGGGCTGATCGTCGAACCCGGCCGCCTGGTGCTGGAGCTGCGCCCACCCGGCATGGACAAGGGCGTCGCGCTCGCGCGGTACCTCCGCGAGGCGGGCGCCGAGTCCGTCCTGTACGCGGGCGACGACCTCGGCGACCTCGCCGCGTACGCGGCTGTCGAGAAGCTCCGCACCGAAAGCACCGAAAGTACCGAGGGCACCGAAAGCACCGAGGGCACCGACGGCATCCCGGGCCTGCTGGTCTGCAGCGGCAGCGCCGAGGTCACCGAGCTGGCCGAACGGGCCGATCTGCTGCTGGACGGCCCGGCCGCCGTCGTACGCTACCTGGCGGCCCTGGCCGCACGCCTCTGAGCCGTCGACGGTTCGGGGCGCCGGAAGCCACGGCCGCCGACGGGCGTCCGGGCGGACGCCGGCCCAGGGCTCGACCCAGGGGGCGAGCCAGAGGGCAGATGCAGTGGCAGGGACAGAGGCGGCAGCGGGGCGGGGGGACGCAGTGGCGGTTTCGTGGGCGGCGCGGAGGTTGCTCGACAGGTACGCCGGTGATCCGACGACGGTGACCAGGATGTGGGAGTCGATGGCCGTGGATGTGGTGCTGCGGCACGGGTCCCGCTCCGACGCGGAGGCGCTGCTTCCGGTGTTCCTGGACGATCCCGGAGCGCGTGAGCAACTGATTCCGGTCTTCGCCCGGCACGGAGACGCCGGGGTGGCCGAAAGGCTGCTGGAGGCGAGTGTCCGGGCGGGCAGGTTGCGCGACGGTGTGCCGGCCGGTGTGCTGCATGCTCTCGGTTGCCTGGGGTGCGAGTCGGCCGAGCGGATGCTGTGGGAGTACGTCGAGGGCGGCTACGACGAGTCGGGGTCCGCCTGTCTGGGGTTGGCGCACCTGCCGTGCCGGGATCTGCGGGCCGAGATCGCAAAGGCTCTGGAACGGCACGTCGGTTCTCACCTGTTCCCCGAATTCCTGCCGGTCCTCGCGACGAAGACGGGTGATCCGACATGGCTGAAGAGGCTCGTCGAATGGGGCGAGGGGGCCGCGTCCACGGATTGCAACGGTGGGCTGATCCTGGGCATCGCCCTGCACGGTGACGCCGGGCGCGCCGCGTTCACCCGGCTGCTGTGGAACCCGCGCTGGGAGGCCTACGGAGGCGGCACGGGATCGGACCGCTGGGCGTACGTGGGTGCGCGCGCGCTGGGCCTGGGAACAGCGGAGCTGTACGAGGATCTGGTCGCGCGACTGACGTCCGGTACGGGTGCCGACGATCCGTGGCACTGCATCCGGACCTTTGCCTCGCTGCTGAGGCACCGGGTGGAGCGCAGATGGCTCGGTCTGCGCATGGTGGCCGATCGGGACGAGAGCAGCGAAGCGCTGTGCAGCCTGCTGTTCGACTGGTCGACGCCTCACGAGGACGACTCGTTGATCGGCCTTGCCGGTCGTGTGCTCGACCGCGACGACCCGCTCATCACCACGCTGTACCACTTGGAGGAGTTGTTGCGGAGTGAGGCGGGACACGAGCTGGAACTGCGCACGGTCGCGTCTCGTTGACGGGAGCGTCAACACCGGATCCACAGGTTCCGCCCGCACCGGATCCGCGGATTCCGCCCGCCCCGGGCCGCCCCTGTCGGCGCGCTCGTCCCGGCGGTCCGCGACGGTTTCCTCGGCTGTGCCCGGCCCCGGCCGGTCGTCCGGGGCCGTCCGCTTCGCTCCCCGCCGGGGGCGTCAGTCGCGCAGCGCGGCCAGCTGGTCCAGGAACCACTGCTGCGGCGGCAGCGCGACCGCCGCAGCGGCCAGCCGCCGTGTGCGCTCGGCGCGTTCGCCGTCCGCCATCGTCAGCGCCTCGTGCAGGGCGCGCGCCGTGGCGGACACGTCGTACGGGTTCACCACGACCGCGTCGTCGCCCAGTTCCTCGTACGCCCCCGCCTCCCGCGACAGCACCAGCGCGCAGCCGTGGTCGGAGACGACCGGGACCTCCTTGGCGACCAGGTTCATGCCGTCGCGGATCGGGTTGACGAGAGCCACGTCGGCCAGCCGGTACGCGGCGAGCGAGCGCGCGAAGTCGTCCTTGACGTGCAGCACGACCGGCGTCCAGCCCGGTGTTCCGTACGCCTCGTTGATCGCGTCTGCGACCTGCTGGACCTCTGCGGTGTAGTCGCGGTAGACGGCCAGGTCCTGCCGCGACGGGTAGGCGAAGGCGACGTGGACGACGCGCTCGCGCCATTCGGGCCGTTCGTCGAGGAGCGTGCGGTAGGCGAGCAGGCCGCGCACGATGTTCTTGGACAGCTCCGTCCGGTCCACCCGCACGATCGTCCTCCGTCCGGGGCCGATCTGCTCGCGCAGCGCGGCCATCCGCTCGTCCACGTCAGCCTCGTGCGCGCGTCGGCGCAGGAAGTCGGCGTCCGCGCCGAGCCCGTGCACCCCGATCCCGGTCCGCCCCGTGCCGCCCAGGAACTCCGTGCAGCAGGCGGTGAAGGCGTCGGCCCAGCGCCTGGTGAGGAAGCACGCCCGGTCGGCGCCCAGGATGCCGCGCAGGAGTTGTTCCGCGATGTCGTCGGGGAGCAGCCGGAAGTAGTCGACGGGCGCCCACGGGGTGTGCGAGAAGTGGCCGATCCGCAGGTCGGGGCGGAGTTCGCGGAGCATGCCGGGGACCAGCGACAGGTGGTAGTCCTGCACCAGGACCGCCGCGCCCCGGCCCGCCTCCTTGGCGAGCGCCTCGGCGAAGGCCCGGTTGTACGTCTCGAACGACGCCCACTGCCGCCGGAACTCCGGGTCGAAGACCGGCTCCAGCGGGGTCTGGTACAGCATGTGGTGGACGAACCAGAGCACCGAGTTCGCGATGCCGTTGTACGCGTCCGTGTGGACGGCCGGGTCGATGTCGAGCATCCGCACGCCCGGCTCGCCGACCCCTCGCCGGACCGCCGCGCGATCCCCGTCGCCGAGCGCGGCGCACACCCAGAGCTTGTCCTCGACGGCGCTCAGCCCGGAGACGAGCCCGCCCCCGCCGCGCTTCGCGTCGAGCGTTCCGTCCGTCCTCAGGGTGTACGACACCGGGCCGCGGTTCGACGCGACGAGAACACCGGCTTCGGCGGACTGGGCTTCGTGCTCGGAGACCATGTTGCGGAATCTAGCCCGATCACGAACCACTCAAACGTGCGAAGCGGGACAACGTTCGGCGGCACCCGGGTGGCGCGCGCACGGCTCCCGCGGTTCCCGACGGTTCCCCGTGCGTCCACGGGCGCCCCATGGACGGTCCCGTGGATCCGCGATGGTGTCGTACGGTGCGCGCCCACGTCACGCTGCGCGGCGCGAGACGTACTCCTCGATCTCGCGCATCGGGGGCCGCTCCTCGGTGTCCACCGCATGGGTGCGCGGTACGAAGCCGTACTCGCCGCGCTCGAACTGGGTCAGCGCCGGGCGCACCAAGTGCCCCCTGGACAAGCGTAGTTGGGCGGTGCGGTAGATCGCCGCCGCCATCCGGCCGAGCGCCTGGCCGTCCTGGTGGCGGTGTCTGCGCACGCCCACGTCGACCTGCGCCAGTGCGTCCAGGCCCACCGTGTGCAGCGCGTCGACGAGGAGGCCCAGCTCCACCCCGTAACCGACGGGGAAGGGGAGCTGTTCGAGCAGGGAGCGGCGCGCCGCGTACTCGCCGCCCAGCGGCTGGACGAATCCGGCCAACCGCGGCCAGTGCAGATTGAGCAGCGGCCGGGCCACCAGTTCCGTGACCCGTCCCCCCTGGGCCGCGGCCCCGCCGGGGGCGGGTTCGGCGGGGCCGGCCGGGCCGACGGGTCCGTTGTCGAATGGTCGGTCGTACATCGCCTTGACGAGGCAGACCTCCGGGTCGGTCAGCAGCGGGCCGACGATGCCGGAGACGAAGTCCGCCGAGAAGTCCCTCAGATCGGCGTCGACGAAGCAGACGATGTCACCGTGCGTCACCAGGAGCGAGCGCCACAGCACCTCTCCCTTGCCGGGCACGGCGGGTATGCGGGGGAGTATGTCGTCCCGGTGCACCACCCGGGCACCGGCTTCCCGGGCCACCTTCGCGGTGGCGTCCGTGGAACCGGAGTCGATCACCACGAGTTCGTCGACCAGCCGGATCTTCTCCATGAGCTCGCGCCGGATCGTCGTGACGATCCCGCCGACCGTCGCCTCCTCGTTCAGCGCCGGTAGGACGACGCTCACGCTCCCGCGCCGCGGGTCCTTCGCCTTGGCGGCCAGAAGGCGGTCCAGCGGACGGTCGGCGGCCGACCAGGAACGCCTGGTCAGCCAGCGTTCGACCTCTTCCAGCACGGTCGATACTCCCTGTATGTGATCCATCTCGCGGTTCGGACGACTATCTCAACGGTCCGGTGCTTCGGTTACAGTCTTGAACAACGCGGACGACCGTCGCATGCCGGGGTCGGTCCGCCGACAAACGCCTGGAGCATCGCTCCAGTGCCACAGCGCTCATCCAGAGGGACTGAGGGAACGGCCCGTTGACGTCCCGGCAACCCTCCTGCCGACCGAGAGGTCACGGTGGGGAAGGTGCCAATTCCGGCTTGCGACGAAACGCGTCGCAAGGAAGATGAGGAGAAAGGGCCTCCGCCATCATGGCTGTGCAGACCGCTGCGACCGCTCCAGCGAACACCTCTTCCGCCGACGATTCCTCCGCCGGCACCGCGCCCGCCGACCTCGATCTCGGACCCGCCGCGGCGCTCTCCTGCCGCGAATGCGGCGAGCGTTTCGCACTCGGCCCGATCTTCGCCTGCGCGTCCTGTTTCGGGCCGCTCGAAGTGGCGTACGACCTGCCGAGCGGCTCCCCGGAGGAGCTGAGGAAGCGCATCGAGGCCGGACCGAACAGCATCTGGCGGTACGCGCCGCTGCTGCCGGTCCCCGCCGACGTCGCGGAGAAGCCCAACCTCAACCCCGGCTTCACCAAGCTGGTCAAGGCCGACAACCTCGCCCGCGAGCTGGGCGTCACCGGTGGCCTGTACGTCAAGGACGACTCCGGCAACCCGACGCACTCCTTCAAGGACCGCGTCGTCGCGATCGCCGTCGAGGCCGCCCGCGCCTTCGGTTTCACCACTCTCTCCTGCTCCTCGACCGGCAACCTCGCCGGTGCGGTGGGCGCCGCCGCCGCCCGCGCCGGATTCCGCTCCTGCGTGTTCATCCCGCACGACCTGGAGCAGGGCAAGGTCGTCATGGCCGCGGTGTACGGCGGCGAACTGGTCGGCATCGAGGGCAACTACGACGACGTCAACCGCTTCTGCTCGGAGCTCATCGGCGACCCGCTCGGGGAGGGCTGGGGCTTCGTCAACGTCAACCTGCGCCCGTACTACGGCGAGGGCTCCAAGACCCTGGCGTACGAGATCTGCGAGCAGCTCGGCTGGCGCCTGCCCGACCAGATCGTCATCCCGATCGCGTCCGGCTCGCAGCTCACGAAGATCGACAAGGGTCTCCAGGAGCTGATCGAGCTGGGGCTGGTCGAGGACAAGCCGTACAAGATCTTCGGCGCCCAGGCCGAGGGGTGCTCCCCGGTCTCCACCGCGTTCAAGGCCGGTCTCGACGTCGTGCGGCCCCAGAAGCCGGACACCATCGCCAAGTCCCTGGCGATCGGCAACCCGGCCGACGGACCGTACGTCCTGGACATCGCCCGGCGCACCGGCGGCGCGGTCGAGGACGTGGACGACGAGCGGATCGTCGACGCGATCAAGCTGCTGGCTCGCACCGAGGGCATCTTCGCCGAGACGGCGGGCGGGGTGACGGTCGGCGTGACGAAGAAGCTGATCGAGAACGGGGTGCTCGACCCGTCGCTGACCACCGTCGTCCTCAACACCGGTGACGGCCTCAAGACCCTGGACGCGGTGGCCGCCACCTCGCAGGCGACCGCGACGATCCGCCCGAGCCTGGACGCGTTCCGCGCCGCCGGCCTCGCCACCGCCTGATCCCCACCGCGACCGAAGAAAGGCACACCCATCATGAGCGTCAAGGTCCGCATCCCCACCATCCTCCGCACCTACACGGGCGGCCGGTCCGAGGTCCCGGCAGAGGGCGAGAACCTCTCCCAGGTCATCGAGTCCCTGGAGCGCAACCACCCCGGCATCGCCGCCCGCGTCCTGGACGACCAGGGCAAGCTGCGCCGCTTCGTGAACGTGTATGTGAACGACGACGACGTGCGCTTCGAGGACGGCCTGGGGACGGCGACCCCGGACGGCGCCGGCATCTCGATCATCCCCGCCGTGGCGGGCGGCTGCTGACGGTCCGAAGGCTCCCCGCACCGCGGTCGGTCACCGTTCGGTCGCCGTCGTCGGTCATTGGCCGGTCTTCGGCCGGGGACAGCTTCACGAGTTATCCGAATTGCCCTCTCCGAGAGAAAACGGAGGGGGCAATTCTGCATGGTTGAGCGGGGTAGAGTGGGGGAAGTCCCCCCAGCTTCGCGTGCCGCCCGCCAATGAGAATGCGCCCGGTCACGATAAGAAGTGGCCAAAGTGTGTGATCTTCCTGCGCCATAAGTCACCTTTGCCCGGCCCGACTTGCCCCGGGATCTTGTGAATTCTTCAGATCCGGGCGATCGATGCTGCCCAGAATTCTCGTCCGATTGACCTGTTGCAGAGGGCAGTTGGGCAGATACATTCAGCCGCGGTCGACGCGTTCCGGCGCACACACCCTCTCCTGTCGGAGGGTGAGTTCTGACCCGGGTCCGCGAAGTGCGGTCCTGCGCAAGGGCCAGTAATAGGGGAGTTAGGCATGGCTCAGGGCACCGTCAAGTGGTTCAACGCGGAGAAGGGGTACGGCTTCATCGCGGTCGACGGTGGTGCGGATGTTTTCGTCCACTACAGCGCGATCCAGATGGACGGCTACCGCACCCTCGAAGAGGGTCAGCGAGTTGAGTTCGAGATCTCGCAGGGCCAGAAGGGGCCGCAGGCGGACATGGTCAAGCTCGCCGTCGGCTGAGTTCGGCGCGGTCGGCCACCAACGACACCACTCACGCACGCAGGGCCCGTACCCGGGGAGCACCCGGGGGCGGGCCCCGCGTGCGTTCCCGGAACCTTCCGGGAGCCCGAGCGCCCGGGAACGTTCCCGGGTGCCCGGCGCGGCGGGAGACCGACCGGGACCACGCGCCCGTACGGGTTCCGGGGTGTCCGCCCTCCGCCTGGATCCGGCGTCCGGGGTTGTCCACATCCCGAGGGGGACGCTTGCACTCCCGGGGGTCGAGTGCTAATCATTGGCGTTAGCACTCTCCGGGTGAGAGTGACAGAACTTGGGCCGGGCCGGTGAGGTCCGCAGCTCCGGTGGGGCAAGGAACCACCGGTCGCAGGCCGTCCGTCGCGGGCGCCACTCGGTCCGGAGAAAATCCACCCCTGTCCGGGAGGACCACTTCACATGGCCAAGATCATCGCGTTCGACGAGGAGGCCCGGCGCGGTCTCGAGCGCGGCATGAACCAGCTCGCTGACGCCGTCAAGGTCACCCTTGGCCCCAAGGGTCGCAACGTCGTCCTTGAGAAGAAGTGGGGCGCCCCCACGATCACCAACGATGGTGTGTCCATCGCCAAGGAGATCGAGCTGGAGGACCCGTACGAGAAGATCGGTGCGGAGCTGGTCAAGGAGGTCGCCAAGAAGACGGACGACGTCGCCGGCGACGGTACGACCACCGCCACCGTTCTCGCCCAGGCTCTCGTCCGCGAGGGTCTGCGCAACGTCGCCGCGGGTGCCAACCCGATGGCCCTCAAGCGGGGTATCGAGAAGGCCGTCGAGGCCGTCTCCGCCGCTCTCCTGGAGCAGGCCAAGGATGTGGAGACCAAGGAGCAGATCGCTTCGACGGCCTCCATCTCCGCCGCCGACACCCAGATCGGTGAGCTCATCGCCGAGGCCATGGACAAGGTCGGCAAGGAAGGCGTCATCACCGTCGAGGAGTCCCAGACCTTCGGTCTGGAGCTGGAGCTCACCGAGGGTATGCGCTTCGACAAGGGCTACATCTCGGCGTACTTCGCCACCGACATGGAGCGTATGGAGGCGTCCCTCGACGACCCGTACATCCTCATCGTCAACTCCAAGGTCAGCAACGTGAAGGACCTCCTTCCGCTGCTGGAGAAGGTCATGCAGTCCGGCAAGCCGCTGCTGATCATCGCCGAGGACGTCGAGGGCGAGGCCCTGTCGACCCTGGTCGTCAACAAGATCCGCGGCACCTTCAAGTCCGTTGCCGTCAAGGCCCCGGGCTTCGGCGACCGCCGCAAGGCCATGCTCGGCGACATCGCCATCCTCACCGGTGGTCAGGTCATCTCCGAGGAGGTCGGCCTCAAGCTGGAGAACGCCGGTCTCGACCTGCTCGGCCGCGCCCGCAAGGTCGTCATCACCAAGGACGAGACGACGATCGTCGACGGCGCCGGTGACAGCGACCAGGTCCAGGGCCGCGTCAACCAGATCCGTGCCGAGATCGAGAACTCCGACTCGGACTACGACCGCGAGAAGCTCCAGGAGCGCCTGGCGAAGCTGGCCGGCGGCGTGGCCGTCATCAAGGCCGGTGCCGCGACCGAGGTCGAGCTGAAGGAGCGCAAGCACCGCATCGAGGACGCGGTGCGCAACGCCAAGGCCGCCGTCGAGGAGGGCATCGTCGCCGGTGGTGGCGTGGCTCTGCTCCAGGCCTCGGCCGTCTTCGAGAAGCTGGAGCTCTCGGGTGACGAGGCGACCGGCGCCAACGCCGTCAAGCTGGCCCTGGAGGCCCCGCTGAAGCAGATCGCCGTCAACGGTGGTCTCGAGGGCGGCGTCGTCGTGGAGAAGGTGCGCAACCTGGCCGTCGGCCACGGTCTGAACGCCGCGACCGGCGAGTACGTCGACATGATCGCCGAGGGCATCCTCGACCCGGCGAAGGTCACGCGCTCCGCCCTGCAGAACGCCGCGTCCATCGCCGCGCTGTTCCTCACCACCGAGGCCGTCATCGCCGACAAGCCGGAGAAGGCCGCCGCGGCCGCTCCGGGCGGCATGCCGGGCGGTGACATGGACTTCTGATCCCACGGGATCGGCAAGTCCGGCACAGCTTCGCTGTAACGCAGGCCCCCGGGACCTTCTGGTCCCGGGGGCCTGCGCCGTATCCGTGCCGTGAAGCACGACGTCCCCACGACGTTCGCGGTCTTCGTGGATTCGCGGCGTTCGCGATGCTACGGGAGCCGGTCGAGGAGCCAGGTGCAGAGCTCCTCGGTCACGAGGGTGTGGCCCTCGTTCCGGGAGGCCAGTCGGAATTCGTCGAGCCCGCTGTCCTCGGGCGGGAGCGCGGAGATGTCCGCGTACAGATCCTCGTCGGTGTCCAGGTCGCGGATGTCGACCGCGCTGACGGACGGGACGAAGCAGTGCGAGCGGATACGGACGTCGGTCTTGAAGCCCAGGATCGGATTGAGGGCGTTGAAACCGTCGGCGAGGATGCCGAAGCCCTCCAGCGAACCACCGGGGGCGCCGTCGATGGACGGGAGCCCGGACGTGCGCACCTCGTTGGACTTCAGCGTCACCACCCTCGGCTTCGCGACGAGTTCGCCGTCGCCCGGCGCCTGGGTGTAGAGCTCGGTGCCGACGACCGACAGTCCCTTGCCCTCCAGGGCCAGTTCCCCGGCCCGGACATCGGTGCCGCTTCCGTCGGCCGTGCCGTTGGCGACCCCGATCAGCCGCGGCCTGCGCGGCCATTCGCCGACGTTCCTCATCTCGGCGAGGAACGCGGCGCGTTCGTCGCTCTGTGCCGGTACCCCGTTCCATTCCTCGATGTGCCGCCACAGCAGCTGGCGGGCGGCCGGGCTGTTGAGCTGGTCGGAGAACCGGCTGTCGAGCACCCTGATGCAGTGCGCGAACGCCTGGAGCGCGACCGGGACCCAGGCACCGCGGTGCGGGCTGTCGTACGAGAAGTACAACGCGGTCTGATGGTCCACGCGCTCGTGCTCCAGCTTGGCCAGCGCGTGCCGGGTGACCAGGCCGCCCATGCCGAACCCGCCGACGGCCAGCTGTGTGTCGCCCCGCCGCTCGGCGATCGCACGCATGATCGCGGCCTGCGCGGTCCGGGAATTGTCCAGAATCGACGCACTGCGTTCGTGGTATCCGAGCAGGATCACGTCGTGCCCCCGGCGGCGCAGTTCGCTGATGAGCGCGTAGTCGCCGAACTCCAGGCCCTCCCAGGAGAAGTCCAGACTGCTCGGCCCGGTGTTGAATCCGTCGGCCAGGATCACGGGCCGTACGAGATCCCGGTTCCCCTCGCCGAAATACACCCAGGCGGTGCCGCCCGGCAGGTCCCACACGGTACTGGGCGGCAGCGGAAGGGCGCCGTGCGGCTCGGCCTCCAGACGGAGGCCGGGAGTCAGGGCGATAGGAGGCTTGCTCCGCAGCGCCGAGGCGATCTGCTCGCGGGTCGGTTCGGACACAGGTCGTTCCCCTTTGGGCCGGTTCATCACAACAGGCGTCATGGTGAACACGAGGAGTAGCGGCCGGGTGGAAGAAGTGGATCAAACCACTCCCAGGTGGGAGCCGGATTCGGACATGTGGGGGCTGGTGAGGGCCGTGAGGCGTGCCGAGCGCTGTGGTCACACCGCCCGGCACCGCCACACCGCCCGGCACCGCCACACCGCCCGGCACCGCCACACCGCCCGGCACCGCCACTTCGGCCGGTACGGCTGCTCCGGCCGGCTCCGGGGGCAGTGGTTCTCACCAGGCCGGGGGCCGGGACTGATCGCCTCCCTCGATCTCCTCCGGCCAGTCGACGGGACCGGCGTCCGTCCGGCTCAGGATTCCGGGGTCGGGCGCGAACTCCTCGTTGTGCGGCCCGGACCAGTAGGCCCGGCGTGTGCGCGGAAGGGGTATCTCCACCAGCTTGCCGTCATGGATCATCCACAGTCCGAAACAGTCGTCCTCCTCGTCATGGATCAGGACCTGCACCGTCTCCGGCCGGGGCCACGGCAAGGACTCCAGGTGCTTCAGGAGCCCGGTTCTGTTGCCCACCCGTACGAACTCCGCGCCCCAGCCGAAGCCCCAGTTCCCGCCCGGCCGCATTTCGTCGAAGGCACCCTTCCAGGTGCGCGTGTCGTCGTACCGGGTCAGCGGCTCCATGACCTCGTCCGCGTCCTGCGCCAGCACGATGACCTCAGCGATTCTGCTCATGCCGGGATATCACCGTGAGACACGGACGCGCCGCAACCGAGTTCCGCCCCAGCCGCGGCGGGGCGTTCCGCTACGGCCGCAGCCCGGACGGCCGTTCGGAGCGCGGGATCAGCGCGGCTCGGACCTCGCTCATCCGGTCGCGGACATGGGACGGGGGAACGGCTCCGAGCGGTCCGGTGGGGGCCGTCTTGCCGACAGTGCCGCGGCAGGGGCCGCAGCGGCCCCCGATCAGGGCCTCCGCGGGGCCGGGGGCGCGGCACTCGCCGCATTCGAGGGTGCGCAGCAGCGGGCGCGGTGCCGCAGCTCCGGTCCGGGCCGCGAGGCGCGCGCGATCGGGCGGCATCTTGTCGACCAGCCGCGTACGGACGAGGCCCGGGGCGTGGTGGACGGGGTTGGGGAGACCGTCGGTGAGGGCGTGCAGGAGTTCCGCCTCCGTGGCGCCGCGCTCGAACCATTCGGTGGCCAGCGGTTCCAGCGCCGCGCAGTCCTTCTCCGCCAGGGTGAGCGAGGGGGTGGTGTGGCCGAGGGCGGCCAGAAGTACGAACGCCCGGGAACGGGTGGGCCGTCGGCGCTGCTCCGGGGGAACGTCGCCCCGGGTGAACGCCGCCCACCAGTCGTCGTCCCGCGCGGTACGGGAGAAGAACGTGCGGGTCACCCACAGCAACGTCCGGTCGTCGGCGACGCATTCACTGCCGCGTCGCAGATGCCCGGCGTCCTGGAGCCTGTTGAGGGCGGTCCGCAGGGCGCACTGTCCGTAGGGGAGGACCTTGGCGAGCGTCTTCACGGAGATGTCGGCGCCCTCGGGCAACCGGTCGAGGTAGGCGGCGATGGACGCCTCGCGGGCCGGAAGGTGCGCGAAGTCGTGTGCGGTGCGGGGGAGTTGCGAGGGTGCGGAACGCTTGCCGTAGCCCGGGTTGGCCATCGGGTGCGGGGGTGAGGGCGGGGTCGCGGGCGCGGGCTTCGGTTGATCCGGTCGCGCGGGCGGGGTTTCGTGCGGGGTGTGCGGGGCAACGTTAAGCTGGCTGGCAGCCATGGATCGACTCCTACTCGATTGATGGTCAGGCCCCTGTTTGGTGTTCCTGCACCGGCAGGGGCTGTTTGCTGTTCGGCACGCTAGAGCGTCAGCACCGTGCGTCGCAAACCGATCACAAACGGTCAACTTCGGTGGCGGGGAGGGTGGGTGGGAAGAGGCCCACCACCCATTCCTCAGAAAAAGCGCTCGGACTTCGGGGCTTGAGCCCCGGGGCGGCGGGAATCCGTTTGCCGAGGTCGCCGAGGTCGCCGAGGGCGACGAGGATGGCGCCATGCCTGCGTTCACCACCGCCGACGGGACGGAACTCGCCTACCACGTCCGGGGCGAGGGCGAACCGCTGCAGGCTAACCCGGCGAAGCGGGACGTCTCACCCAAGGCGGACAGAGAGGGCACCCGCCATCGTGGCTGACTTTCGGTGGCCAAGGTTCGTGCCACAGCCGTGCCGGATGCAGGGGCCGGCCACGGTCAACCGGTGCCTTGTGGTCGAGTAGCCGCCCGCTTCCTCGGCCGGCGAAGCCGCAGGTCAGGCCCGAGACCACCCAGCCTCTCTCCTGAAACGGGTGTCACGGATGCGATCAGCCGAGATAGGGCCGCTCGCGGTGTTCCAGGAAATGACGGATCCGGAGCTGCTGCGTGTAGTGCATCGGCAGTTGATCAATCTCTTCTGGCTGGACGAACCGTAGTTCCGTTGACTCGTCGGAGATCGCGAGTCGGCCGCCGACCACGCGGGCGGTGAAGCAGACGTTGAACTGTCTGCGCACCTCACCGTCCGAGTAGGCGATGATGTGGCGAGGGTCGGTGTACGTGCCCACGAGCCCCGTGATCTCTACGTCCAGACCCGTTTCCTCCTTCACTTCCCGGACGGCTGTTCCTGGGAGGGAGTCGGTCATCTCCATGCCGCCGCCAGGGAGCGCCCAGAGATCGTTGTCCCTTCGGCGCTGAAGGAGCATGCGCCCTTCGTCGTCGGTCACCACGGCGGACGCGGCGACCACCACGCTGTTCGGCTCAGGTGCCGCCGGGTCGTCGTAGTACTCGGTCCGTGCCATGGTCACCCTTCCCTTACCGGCGTCGCGGTCTCCCACACCGCGTCGAAGCTGCCAGCATATGTGTCGAACATGCCGCCCTCTCCGCTGCGCCGAAGGTGCCACACAGGCGCAGCGTAGGCGTTCACGCCCCAGACATGGGCATTGACCATCGCCTGGTCATCCGCACGATAGATCGAGTTGTAGAGCGTGGTGGCATGGGTCCGCACCTCGATGCCGGGTACTCCGGCGAGGGGGCGATAGTGCATGAGGGCGAGGCGGCAGCGGGACTCGATTCCGTGGCCGAACCTCTCTTCTTTGCCGCGCTCTTGGACATTCGTGCTGTCGGGGTCGCCGACCGCGATACGGACCGCGCACCCCTCGGCAGCTCGCTCTCGCAGCACGTCGTTGAGCCGCGGGTACGCCTCGTGCAGGAAGACGGCGGCGTACACCAAGACGTCGATGTGCTCGCGGGCCTGCGTCAGCATGTCCACGAAGGTGGACACGGGGGTGGTCTGCGGTCTGCGGTCTGCGGTCCGGGGTCCGGTGGGAGGTCCGCCGGACCCCGGACGGGGCTCAGTCGCGGCTCGGGGCGATGACCGACGCGCCGTCGTGCACGGTGATCGCCAGCGCCGGACAGATGTCGGCGGCGTCCAGGACCCGCTCGTCCGGCTCGATCCCGTCGGCCTTGACCCGGGCGTGCTCGTGCCCGTCACGCATCCCGTCCAGCGCGAACACCTCGGGGACCGTTCCGGCGCACATACCCGATCCCTGGCAGAGTTCCGGATCGACGCGTACGTTCCACCTGGAGACATCGGTCATGGCGGTCACCAGCCGATCGGCATGACGCGCGGGCCGCGCACCAGCATCTCGGACTTCCAGGTCACGTCGTCCGCCAGCCGCAGCCCCGGGAAGCGGGCGATCAGGGCGCTCAGCGCCTCCTGGAGTTCCAGCCGGGCGAGCGGGGCACCCAGGCAGTGGTGCACGCCGTGGCCGAATCCCAGGTGCTGATTGCCCTCGCGGGCGACGTCCAGCACGCCCGGGGCGGAGAATCGCAGCGCGTCGCGGTTGGCCGCGCCGACGGCGACCAGGACCGGGCTTCCGGCCCGGACGAGCGTTCCGCCGACCTCGATGTCCTCGGTGGCGTAACGGGGCTGACCGGATCCGCTGCCCAGCGGCACGAAGCGCAGCAGCTCCTCGACCGCGTTCGGGACGAGTTCGGGTTCGGCCCTGAGCCGGGCCAGCTGGTCCGGGTGATCCAGCAGCGTGAGAACGAAGTTGGGGATCTGTGACGCCGTGGTCTCGTGTCCGGCCACCAGGATGCCGACGCACAGATCGATGAGTTCGAGCTCGGAGAGCCGGTCGCGGCCGTCGCGGGCCTCGATCAGGGCCGTCATCAGGTCGTCGCGCGGTTCCGCCCGGTGCTGCGCGATCAACTCGGCCATGTAAGCCCGAAGTTCCTCGCGGTTTCGGTCGAACTCCTCGGCGGTGAGCGAGCTCGTGGACAGCGCGGCATCGCTCCACACGCGGAACTTCGGGCGGTCCTCGGCGGGGACGCCCAGCATGCGGCAGATCACCGCGACCGGCAGCGGAAGCGCGAACAGATCGACCAGATCGGCAGGTTGGCCGGCCACTTCCATCTCGTCGAGCAGGTCCGACGTCAACGTCCGTACCTGCGGGCGGAGTTTCTCCACCTGGCGCACCGTGAACGCCTTGGCGACCAGGGAACGCAGCCGGGTGTGGTCGGGCGGGTCCATGCTGAGGATGCCGCTGTCGCGCCGCCCCTCGGACTGCCGGGGCTCGTCGTGCGAGAGGACGGCCGCCCGGCTGAAGCGCTGGTCACCGAGAACCAGCCGGGCGTCCGCGTAACGGGTGACGAGCCAGGCCGGCTCGCCGTAGGGCATCTGGACGCGTAACAGACCCTGCTGGTCGCGTACGCGCTCGTACTCCTCGGAGAGTTCCAGCCCTGCGGCGGTGTTGAAGGGATAGGCGAGGGGGGTGACGTCTGCTGTGGTCACTGCGACCTCCAGTGGTAAGCGGCTTTCGGTATGTAAGCAGCTGCTTACAACGGTAGGAGTGGCCGTACGGCAGGTCAACGACGCAATACGGCCGTTATCCTTACGGGCCGCTCCGAGAGGTCCGAGAGGAAGGCCGACATGGAGTCCGCCCCCGCCCTGCCGTCCCAACAGCGCCGCCGGGACGCCGCCACCACGCCTCGCCGGGACGCCGCCGCCACACGCCGTCGTCTGCTGGACGCGGCCCACGATCTGTTCGCGGAGCAGGGTTACGAGGCGACGACGGTACGGAGCATCGCGGCGCGGGCCGGGGTCAACCAGGCACTGCTGTTCCGCTACTTCGGGTCCAAGCAGGGACTGCTCACCGAGGTCCTGGCCCAGGGCGGACTGGAGCAGCTGCGTGCCACCCCGGCCGAGGAGCTTTTCGAGACCGCCCTGCGCTCGATGCTGACCCGCAGCGCGGGAGATACGGGAGACCGCACCCTGGAGGTCTACCTGCGGTCCATCGGTCGGGGCGACGAAGCGGCCGGAACCCTGCGGGAGCTGGGGGAGGAGTACCAGAAGGCGCTGGCCGGGCTCTCCGGTACGGCGGACGGTGCCCTGCGCGCGGATCTGGCCATGGCGTGGCTGCTCGGAATCGGACTGATGCGGACGGTCGTCGCCCGCGAGCCGCTGGCCGGGGCGGAGCCGGACGACGTCTGCCGGCTGGTGCTCGGCGCGCTCGGGCACCTCTGGTCGGCGCCGGAACAGGGGCGGGAGCAGGAACCGGGAGCGCGGGAGCAGCAGGGGTAGCGGGAGCGGCGGTGGCGAGCGGGGCGGGGAGAACGGGGCGAGGAACGCGGCGGGCCCGCCCCGGAGCTCAAGTCCCGGGGACGGGCCCGACCATGTGTGCGCGGTGACCGGCTCCCGTAGGTCCGGGGGCACCGGTGTCGTGCGGGGTCACCGGTGGCGATTCTCGAAGGAGGTGAAGGCCGCTTCCTGGCGCCACTCGGTCGGGCCGAAAACTCCCACTCGACGGAGTGTGCGTGCGTTGTTCTTGTCCGCTCGGGCCGCGGGGCGGGGCCGGGTGGGGGACTCTGCGAAGATGGCGGCCATGGGTTGCAACTTCTCCTGAGCGGACGGCGGTATCCGCACCGATCCGCCCGGCGGGTGCCGGGCTTCGTCGGCGTGCCTGCCCGGCGCGCGTGATTCAGGAGACACGACCCATCATGTCCGTTCGTTCCGCATGCCCCGCCCTCGACGACCGCATCGCCCGGCTGAGGCGGATCGCCCACGCCGACGACCGTCTCGAAGGCGTCCTGCTCTACGGTTCCTGGACCCTGGGCGAGGCCGACGCCCACTCCGACATCGAGGCGTACCTCTACGTCCACGACGACCGGCTCCCCGACTTCGACGGTCCCGCCTTTCTCGGGCAGCTCGCTCCGCTCAAGCTGGCGTACACCAACATGTACGGAATCCTCGCCGTGGTCTTCGACGACCTGATGCGCGGTGAGTTCCACCTGACCGCCGCGGGTGCCGGGATCGAGGAAGTGCCCACGTGGCGAGGGATGGTGCACCTGCCCCGCCCCGAGGACGCCGTCCTGCTCGACCGCACCGGCCGCCTGACGCGGGCGGCACGGCAGCTGGCCGAGTTCCGCCCGCCCGAGCCGGCCGTCACCGCTCAGCAGCTCACCGACGAGTCGGCGAACTGGACGCTCATGCTCGCCCACGTCCTGGCCCGTGGCGAGATCGCCCGAGCCCATGCCCTGCTGCACACCGTCGTGGCGCCGCAGCAGCTCCAGCTCTGCCGCCTGCTGCGCGGCAGCACCGCCCACTGGCTCACCCCGAGCCGGGCGCTGGAACGGGACCTGCCCGCCACCGACCGTGATCGTTACACGGCGACCACCTCCGCCGCCCGGGAGGCGGAGGTGCGCAGGGCGGCACGTGAAAGCTGGTGCTGGAGCCGGGAGCTGGCCGCCGAGGCGGCCGACCGCTGGGCCGTCCGTCTGCCGTACGGACTCCACGACGAGATCAGCGGCCTTCTGGACGGCCCGAGCTGAAGCTGACGGTCCGAGCTGAAGCTGACGGTCCGAGCTGAAGCTGACGGTTCGAGCTGAAGCTGACGGTTCGAGCTGAAGCCGATGGTTCGAGCTGAAGCCGATGGTTCGAGCTGAAGCCGATGGTTCGAGCTGAAGTTGACGGCAGGCGCCCGGGCCTGACGGTCCGGGCGCCGAGTTCGATGGTTCGCGACCGAGTTCGACGGTCCGGGCGCCTGGCTCGTTGGTCCGGGCAGAGCCCCTGACGGCCCGCGCCATCGGTTCTCACCGGTTCACCCGGCGGCTCGGCCCAGGAGGGGCATGCAGCGGCTCGCCCAGTGGTCCATGCAACGGTTCATTCATTGGATCACTCAGTGGTTCGTCCGGCCTCCGCGCTGGTACGGCCTCGCGCCCTCGGCCCCGGCATGACAACTCCCTGTGACACACGTGCGGTTGTAGCTTCTGCGCCTCTTCCTGGCCTGTCGCGCGTTGGACACTCTGGGTATGCATTGTCATTACGCAGAGTGGAAAGGTATGGATCATGACGACGATGGAACGGCGCGAAGCGGCGGAGGGGAAAGTACGGGCGGCGGAGGAGGCGGTGGCACGGTTGAAAGAAGGTTTCTCGGGGGTGGGGATCACGTTGCCGTCGTTGCGGGTCGACCCGGTGTCGTGTGCCGGGAGTGATCCCACGCCGCTGGTGGAGCTCGGCCGGTGCAACCTCGACACGGCGCTGCGGCTGAGCGTGGTGCTGGAGGCACAGGGGAGGGCCGGACATGACCGGTGAGGACGTCGAGCCGGGCGCCCAGGGTGCGCAGGAGGCGCACGGTGCACAGGGTTTGCCGGTGGCGTCGGCGTCCCCGGGCGTGCCTGAGCCCGGGACGTTCGCGGTGGACGCGCGGGACGGACGAGTGGGGCGTGTGATGGGGAGCGTCGGGCCGTACGTACAACTTCGGGCGCCGGGCGGCGGGGCGGAGTGGGACTGCCCGCCGCACCTCTTACGGACGGCGCCTTCGGGGCTGGTGCTGCGGGCGCGGGTGACGGAGATCAACCGGGAGGGGCGGCTCCCGCGCTGAACGCGGGATACGCCGATGGCCCAGGCCGACACCGTGCGGCGACCGACCTGGGCCCTTGCGGGGACGCACGGTGGATGTGCGGTGCGGGGTGCGGGTGGTCTGGCGGCCCGATCGGCAGGCGGCCGGATTGGTCAGGGGCCTGGTGTACGGCCGGTCAGGCGGGCAGGTGGTCAGGCGTCAGGTGGCCAGGCGGGCAGGTGGCCAGGTGCTCGCCGCAGAAGGCGTGAGCCTGGCGACGGCCGGGATGACGCAGTCGTCCCTTGAGGACCGTTCAGATGAGAGCCGTCGTCCTGCGGACCGCGACGAGTCGTGACGGCGCAGGTCGGTGCGCACGCCACACGATCGTGGGGCGCTGAGTGAAGCGGGGGACCGCCGCGCAATCGTCGATCCACGGAGCTCACACGGGCCACAGAGAAGGGATCCGTGATGACCGCTGCGATGGTCGAGTACGACCGGGCCTTCGATGGCCGCCCGTGGGACTATCCGCAGCGACCCGACGCGCACCGGACGAAGACCAGAGGGCGATCGGACGAAGACCGCGGGGTGGCCGGACGGCGGAGAGGGCGGCGCCCGTTCCGGGTGCCGCCCTCTCCGTGTCGTTCACCCGGTCACAGGCCCGCGGGTTCCTTTGCCTGGTCCGGGCCCGGACCAGGGGCCGGGGCCGATGCCGTGCCCGTGGTGGTGCCGGGGGCGCCGGAGGTCGTGGCGCCCGCCGGTTCCTGCGAGACGTTGAACTCGGCCAGCAGTTCCTTGCCGAAGCCGAAGAAGTACGTGGCGAGGAAGCCGGCCAGGTAGCCGACCAGCAGCCCGCCGCCGTAGATCGCGACCGTGGTGCCCAGATCGTGGTTGCCGTCGAGGAGCGGGAACAGGGCCCAGCCGGACGGGCCGATGGCCGTGGAGCCGACCTTGTCCCCGAGCTGGTTGAACAGGCCGATGAAGCCGCCGCCGAACGCGCCGCCCACGCACGCCGTGATGAACGGGCGGCCCAGCGGGAGGCTGACACCGTAGATCAGCGGCTCACCGACGCCGAGCAGGCCGGCCGGGAGCGCGGACTTGATGGTGCGGCGGACCGAGCCGTTGCGGGGCAGCCGGAAGTAGACCGCCACGGCCGCGCCGACCTGGCCGGCGCCCGCCATCGCGAGGATCGGGAGCAGGACCGTGTAGCCCTGCTGCTCGATCAGGGTGGTGTGGATCGGGATGAGAGCCTGGTGCAGGCCCAGCATCACCAGGGGCAGGAACAGGCCGCCGAGCACGAAGCCCGCGCCCGCGCCGCCGTTGGCGAGCAGCCAGTCGGCGAACGAACCGATCGCGGTGGAGACCTCGCCGGCCACGAACATCAGGCCGAAGATCGTCACCAGGCCGGAGACCAGGACCGTCAGTGTCGGGGTGACCAGGACGTCCAGCGCCTCGGGCACCCAGCGACGGCACCACTTCTCCACGTACACCGCGAGCACCGCCGCGCCGAGAGCGCCCAGCACACCGCCCTGTCCGGGGGAGAGCTTCTGGCCGAACGCCTCGATGTTCGCGACGCCCGGGAAGACGATGATCGCCGCGACCGCGCCGCCCAGGATCGGCGTACCACCGAACTCCTTCGCCGTGTTGAACCCCACGAACACGGCGATCAGCGCCATGAACCCGGACGCCATCGCGGCGAGCGCGGGCGTGACCGAGGTCAGCCAGCCCAGGTTCACCAGCAGGCCGTTGAGACCCGCGATGATGCCGCAGCCGATGAGGGCCGGGATCAGCGGGACGAAGATGTTCGCGATCCGGCGCAGGAAGAGCTTGAACGGGGTGGCGTTCTTCGCCTTGCGCGCCGCCTTCATCGCCGCGCCCTGAGAGGCCAGTTCCTCCGCGGAGGCGACCTCCGAAGCGGACGCGGATGCGGAGGCGGGATCGGGGGCGGGGGCGGACGCGGGCGCCGGGGTGGCGGCCTCCCTGCCCTCCTCCACCAGCCGTTCGAATTCCGGTGTGACCCGGGCGACGGTGCCCGGGCCGAGGACGATCTGGTACGTGTCGTCCTCGACCACGCCCATGACGGCGGGTATCGCCTTCAGGGCCTCGTCGTCGACGAGCGAGCGGTCGTGCAGACCCAGCCGGAGCCGGGTCATGCAGTGGGCGATGGAGTCGACGTTCGCGGCGCCACCGACGAGCGGAAGGATCGCGGCGGCGGTGGCGCGGTTCTTGTCTTCTGGTGCCATGGTGCGGGGTGCCTTGCTGTGCGGGGGTGGTGCGGGGTGGTGCCGAAGGTTCAGGTAGTGCTGGTGGTTCGGCTGGTTTCGGTGGTGCTGGTGGTGCTGGTCGTGCCAGTGGTGCTGGCGGTTTCGGTGGTTCGTGGGGCGGCGGCGAGGGCGGCCCGGAGGTGGCCGCCGGACGCGGCCAGCAGGCTCTCGGCCGTGGGCCCGTCGACCTGGCCGAGGATGGCGAGGATGGCGTTCTTCACCTCGCCGTCGGTCGCGGTGAGCGCGGCCTCGATCTCGGCGTCGGACGCGCCGGTGGCGAGGGAGACGATCCGGCGGGAGCGTGCGCGCAGCTTGTCGTTGGAGGCGCGGACGTCGACCATCAGGTTCCCGTACGTCTTGCCGAGCCGGATCATCGTGATCGTCGAGATCATGTTGAGAACGAGCTTCTGCGCCGTACCCGCCTTGAGTCGGGTGGAGCCGGTGATCAGCTCGGGGCCGACGACGACCTCGATGCCGTGCTCGGCTGCGGCGGCCAGCGCCGAGTCCGCGTTGCAGGACAGCCCGATGGTCAGCGCGCCCTTGGCGCGGGCGTGCTCGACGGCGCCGATCGCGTACGGCGTGCGGCCGGAGGCGGAGATGCCGACCACCGTGTCGTCGGTGGTGAGCCCCAGGGCCTCCAGATCGGCGGCGGCCAGCTCCTTGCTGTCCTCGGCGCCCTCGACGGCCTTGACCATGGCGGAGGGGCCGCCCGCGATCAGGCCGACGACCTGGGACGGGTCGGTGTTGAAGGTGGGCGGGCACTCGCTGGCGTCCAGAACGCCGAGCCGGCCCGCGGTGCCCGCGCCCGCGTAGATCAGCCGGCCGCCCCGGGCCATGCGCTCCGCCGTGCCGTCGATCGCCGCGGCGATCTCGGGCAGCCGGGCGCCGACGGCGGCCGGGACCGACTGGTCCTCGCCGTTCATGATCCGGGCGATTTCGAGCGTGCCCAGCCGGTCGATCTCGGCCAGCTCGGGGCGGAACGCCTCGGTGGTGAGCGTGTCGAGCTGGGCGCGGAGTTCTCCGTACCCGGTGGGGGAGGTGGCTTCGGCGCCCGTACGGTCGGCGTCGGTCGTGGAGGTCATGGAGGAAGGCTCTGCTTTCTCTTTCTCGGTCTCGTACGGTTTCGCGGGTGCGGGTGCGGGTGCGGGTGCGGGTGCGGGTGCGGGTGCGGGTGCGGGGCCTGGGACGGGTGGTCGCGGTACGGACGTGCTGCGAGGCGCCCGGGCCGGCGTCAGCGCGGGCGTGGGGTGTGGCGGTGGGCCAGTGCCTCGTAGGAGGCGGCGAGGGCGGGGGCGGCCGTCTCGTAGGTGCGCTGCGCGACTCCCACGAACAGGCAGTCGACGACGAGCAGTTGACTCGTACGGCTCGACATCGCGGCGGGTCTCAGCTCGGTCTCGCGGGCGGTGGACGTGGTCAGCACGTGATCGGCGTACTGCGTCACGGGGCCGTCGGGGCGGCCGGTGATCGCGATCGTCGTCGCGCCGTGGTCGAAGGCGACCCGCAGCGGCTCGATGACATCGACGGTGGAACCGGAGTGCGTGATCGCTATGGCGACATCGCCGGAACGCAGCTGCACGGCGTTGGTCACCGCCAGGTGCGGGTCCGTGTGGGAGTGCGCGATCAGGCCGATACGGGCCAGCTTCTGCGCCAGGTCCTGGCCGACGAGGGAGGAGGCGCCCACGCCGTAGATGTCGATGCGGCGCGCGGTGGAGGCGGCGGCCACGGCGGCACCGAGCTGGACCGTGTCGAGCCCGGCGGCCGTGTCGGCGAGCGTCTGCTGCTCGTCGTAGGCCAGCTTCGCGACCACGTCGGCGATGGGGTCGTCGACCGCTATGTCGGCGGTGACGGACGGCGCCCGGCCCGACTGCTGGTGCGCCGCGAGGCCGGCGAGGGCGAGGCGCAGATCGCGGTAGCCGGGGTAGCCGAGGAGGCGGGCCGTACGGACCACCGTCGCCTCGCTGGTGCCGGTGAGCTCGGCGAGACCGGTGACCGTCAGGGCGGCGCAACCGGCGGGATCCCCCGCGACGGCTTCGGCGACACGCTGCATGGAGCGGGTCATCGACGGCGCGAGCGTACGCACCTTGGCCGCGAGGGCCGCCGGGGCGGGCGGGGAGTCAGCGCTGAAACTTTCCTTCAGGTCGTTGGTCACATTTGAAAGATATTTTCAACCCGAGGGCCCGTCAACCCCCTCTTCGGCGGTCCGGTGCCCGGGAGTCGCTTTTCGGCCCCTTGCCTGGAAGCCGGCTCTGGGCAGGGGACCGCCGAAGGGGGACGCCCGATCGCGAGCGGACGGCCTCGCGGGCCGGGTGACAATGGGCGTATGGAGATGAATCCCTTGGAACAGGCGTTGCATACGGCCCGCGCGCTGGTGATGGCCGATCTCGCCGCAGGCGGCGTCGCCGAGGCCGGGATCGTCTCGCTGGTCGAGGACGCGGTGACGCATCGCCGCTGGTGGGTCGAGCAGTGGCCCGAAGGCGTCGCGTTCGTCGTCGGTCTGGTCGCCCAGGACGTGCAGGACGCGCTGCTCGAACGGTACGGGCGCTGGCCGCTCTGCCCGGTCTGCGACGCGGGCGACCCGCATGCCCTGGACGTCGAGCCGGAGCTGGGGCCGGACCCGCACTGGGTGTGCACGAAGGCGGCCGTCGCCGTGGCGCCGGTCGGTTCGCTGGGCGGGATAGCGCGCCGGTGACGGTCTACATCGACCCGCCGCAGTGGCCGGGGCACGGGCGGCTCTGGTCGCACCTGGTCAGTGACGTGTCCTTCGAGGAACTGCACGCCTTCGCGGAGTCCATCGGCTGCCCGGGGCGCGCGTTCGACCGGGACCACTACGACGTACCGGAGTCGCGTTACGAGGACGCGGTGCGTGCCGGGGCGAAGGAGATCGGCTCGAAGGAACTCGTCCGGCGGCTCACGGCCGCCGGGCTGCGACGGCCCAAGGGGCGCCCGGCCCCGGTCCCGGCCCCGGCCTCGGCTTTGGACCTGGCCCCGGCCCTGGACCTGGCTCCGGCCCCGGTCTTGGTCCCCCGGGCCCACTGAGTGGGACGGACCCGCTGACGGGGACGTACCCGCCGGACCGTGGCCGTTGAGGGAGCGGGCCTGTTGAGGGAGCGGGCCCGCCGGACCGTGCCCGCCCCAGGGCATCGAGGGCACTCAGGCCCCGGTGGTGCCCGTCTCCGCGCCCGCCTCCGAAGCCGAGGCCGAGGCCGAAGGCGAAGCTGTGGACGTGGCCTAAGCCGTGGACGTCGTCGATGTTGACGCCTTCGCGGCGGGTGAGCCGGTCACCCTCAGGGACCTGCCCCCACGGCCGTGCAGCCTCAGCGAGAACACCACGGCCACCAGCGCCAGCACGGTCATGGCCGCTCCCGCCCACGCGGTCGCCGCGAAACCGAGGTCGGCGTCGATCACGGCACCGCCCAGCCAGGGGCCGCCCGTGTTGCCCAGGTTGAACGCGGCGGTCGTGGTCGCACCGGCCAGCGTCGGCGCGGCGCCCGCGACGTTGAACATCCGGGCGTTGAGTGCCGGGGCCGTGTAGAACGCGGACACGCCCAGCAGGAACGAGAGCCCGATCGCGGCCACCTGGTACGAGGCGAACAGCGCCAGCGCGACCAGGAACACCGTCGAGGCCGCGATGCCGCTCATCAGCACCCCGAAGAGATGCGCGTCCGCGACCCGGCCGCCGATCGTCGTACCGACCAGCGCACCGATCCCGAACAGCGCGAGCACCGTCGGCACCCACCCGGAGTCCAGCCCGGCCACATCCGTGAGCAGCGGGGCCAGGTAGCTGAACGCGCAGAAGACACCGCCCGCTGCGAGGGCCGTGACCACGATCGACAGCCACACCTGACGGTCCCGGTAGATGGCCATCTCCTGCCTGAGCCGCGGCTTGCGCTCCGGCAGCGGAATACGCGGGATCAGCGTCACCACGCCGACCAGTGCCACGGCGGACGCCGCGCCCACGGCCCAGAACGCCGAACGCCAGCCGAGGTTCTCGCCGAGCAGGGCCCCCAGGGGCACGCCCAGCACGTTGGCGATCGACAGGCCGCCGATCATCACGGCCATCGCGCGGGCCCGGGCGTTCATCGGCACCATCGCGATCGCGACGGCCGCCCCCACCGCCCAGAACCCGGCGCAGGCGAAGGCGCTCACGATCCGCGAGGCGAACAGCACCTCGTACGTCGGCGCCAGCGCGCCCACGACCTGTCCGAGGCCGAAGACGGAGATGAGGGAGACGAGTGTGGTGCGGCGCGGCAGTCGCAGGGTGGCCACGGCGAGCAGCGGGGCGCCGATCACCATGCCGATCGCGAAGGCGGATATGAGGAGCCCGGCACGGGGGATGGACACGTTCATGTCGTCGGCGATCGGCGGCAGCAGGCCGGAGAGCATGAACTCGCTGGTGCCCAGGGCGAAGACGGAGAGGCCGAGGATGTAGACGGCCAGGGGCATACGGGAAGGACGAGCGGCGGAGTCGGGCATGACTGCTGACAACCGCTCTCGCCGTCGCGTCATTCCCTCCGGCGGCGCTTTCACGCAGGTGTCACACACCCGCCATGTGCGGTGCGCCGGCCGTGCCCCCGCCCGTCGTCCGGTGCTCCTGCCCGTCGTCGGGCGCCCGCGCCTCAGCGGTCGAGCAGCTCCAGCTCGGTCAGCAGGTTCTGCCGTGCGCGGGGCTCCCAGTGCTCCGCCCCGTACGGCGTGCGGAACAGGCAGGGCAGGCTGAGCAGTTGACGCAGTACGGTCGTCCGCCCCTCCCGGAACGCGTCGTCGGGCACGAAGTCGTACTCCTCGCGCACCTGTGCCGCGTAGGCGGCGTACTCCTTCGGGGGTGCCGCCAGGATCGCGAGGTCGGCGTCGCACAGCACCTCGCCGTCGGCGTCGCCGTCCGCCGGATCGTGGGTGACGGTGAGCCGGACGAGCCGGGCCACCTCGGCGGTGACGTCGTCGGGTACGCCCGCCTCCGGCAGGGCGCGTTCGGCGAGGGCGGCGCTGCGTTCCTCGTTCTCGGACCGGTCGGGCCGGTACACCGCGTCGTGGAACCAGGCGGCCAGGCGCACGGCGTCCGCGTCGGCCGCGTACGCGGCGAGCGTGTCGACGTGGTCGAGCACCGCGATCAGGTGCGCGGTGGTGTGGTAACGCCGCTGCGGCTCGGCCCACCGGGACAGCAGATTGTCCGCGTACGGCCCCGGATCGGGTCCGGGAGCCCCGCGCCGGGCGGCGACGAGCGTCTCCCGCCAGCGATCGCGGAGCCGGGCCTCGGCGTCGTCCTCCTCGTGGGCGCTGTGTCCGCGTGAACTCTCGGTCATGGCCCGACCCTAGTGCCGGGAGCGGCCCTAGTGCCGCTCCCGGCAACGTTTGCCCCGTCGCACCGCCCGGCACGGCACCTCGCGGTGTTGTCGCATCACCCGCGTACGTCCAGTACGCGGACGATGCTCCGCCTTGCGATGCACCGCACCGGGCGCCGCGAGCTTCCAGGCAAACCTTTCCGGCCACAGCACTAGAGCCGGCGTACGGCCCGGGGCGGGCCGGGGCCGGGTGGTCGACGGGCCCGGCCCGTTCCCCCGGCCGTTGGTCCGCCTCCCGGCCGCTCCCGCCCCCTCCGGCCCGGCCGGTCGCGGTCATCAGGGACGGGAGCACGGCCCGGTGCGGGGCGCCGTCGGCGCGAGGGCCGGTCGCCGCGGGGAGGGAATTCGGCCCAACCGTCCCTTTCCGAGGGTGAGAGCGCGCAGGAGATGGGCGACACGCATCGTGCGCCTCCTGTGCGCCCTATGTCGCCACAGAACCTTCCTTCGATAAGCTGTAGTCAACCCGCCCGCCGCATATGCCGCGGTGCAGGGGTCATTGTGGCCGTCGGTCTCCCGGAGTCCATTCCCCGGAACCCACTCCCCGCCGCCACGACGTCCGCCGTCACCGAGAAAACGCTTCACCACCACCCCCCGCCGCCTTACAAGGAGAGTCGTCCAACCGATGGCCGGTCCCGCCTTCCGAGCCGCCGCCGTCCGGGTGCGCGTCCCCGCGACCAGCGCCAACCTGGGCCCGGGTTTCGACGCCTTCGGCCTCTCGCTGGGGCTGTACGACGACGTCGTCGTCCGCGTGGCCGACTCCGGACTGCACATCGACATCGCGGGCGAGGGCGCCGACACCCTGCCGCGCGACGAGAGGCACCTCCTCGTGCGCTCCCTGCGCACGGCCTTCGACCTGCTCGGCGGGCAGCCGCGCGGCCTGGAGATCGTCTGCGCCAACCGCATCCCGCACGGGCGCGGCCTCGGCTCCTCCTCCGCGGCCATCTGCGCCGGCATCGTCGCCGCCCGCGCGGTGACGACCGGCGGCGACACCCGGCTCGACGACGCCGCGCTGCTCGATCTCGCCACCGAGATCGAGGGACACCCGGACAACGTCGCGGCCTGCCTGCTCGGCGGCTTCACCCTCGCGTGGACGGACGGCGGATCGGCCCACGCGATCAGGATGGATCCCGCGGATTCCATCGTTCCGGTGGTTTTCGTCCCCGACCGGCCGGTGCTGACCGAGACCGCCCGCGGGCTGCTGCCGCGCACGGTCCCGCACGTCGACGCCGCCTTCAACGCAGGGCGTGCCGCGCTGCTCGTCGAGGCGCTGACCAGGCGCCCCGAACTGCTGTTCACCGCTACCGAGGACCGGCTGCACCAGGAGTACCGCGCCCCGGCGATGCCGCAGAGTGCGGAACTCGTGCACCGGCTGCGCGCCGACGGCGTGCCCGCGGTCATCTCCGGTGCCGGGCCGACCGTGCTCGCACTGGCCGAGGGCGGTGCGGCCGACAAGGTCGCACGGCTGGCGGGCGAGGGCTGGGCCGCCAATCGGCTCACGCTCGACGCCCCGGGCGCGAGTGTGCTTCCGCTCGCCCCGTAGCCGCGAGGTGAGGGCCGGGTGGCCGAGAAGTGATTGCCGGTGAGTGAGAGGGGGAATGTTTGTTGGAGCCGGTAGTGTTAACCTCAAGTCTGCAATCGACGTCCATGAGGCGCGTTGCTCCGTGTCCCTTTCCGGGACCACCTTTTCTCCGGGAGCCTCCCCAAACTGCCTGAGCAGCCTGCCTGAGCAGTTTCGTGCACGCACCGGAACCGGCACGACACACCCCTCGCTCGTCCAGGAGTGGGCCGAGCAGGGGGATGCCCGCGCCGGACCCCCGCACACCTTCATTCCTCCGCCGTACCCCGGCGGACCACCGCCCCGGCACGGTCCGCGAGAAGCAAAGACCGCAGCCGGACAGCACAACCGGTCGCCGAGCCAGAAGGCCGACGTCCGCTCCAGGGAAGGACCCTTCGTGAGCGACACCACCGATCTGATGGGCGTGACTGCCGACAAGAACGTCGACAGCGCCGCGCCCGCCGAAGGTGCTGCCACTGGCACCACCACACGGCGCCGCCGCTCCGGCACCGGCCTTGAGGGCATGGTCCTGGCCGAGCTGCAGCAGGTCGCGTCCGGCCTCGGCATCAAGGGCACCGCGCGGATGCGCAAGGGCCAGCTGATCGAGGTCATCAAGGAGGCGCAGGCGGCCGGAGGCGCCGCGCCCAAGGCCGCCGCGCCCGCCGCCGACGCCGAGACCAAGCCGAAGCGCCGTGCCACCTCCAAGGCCCGCACCGGCGAGGACGCCGCGCCGGCCGAGAAGGCCGCCGCCGCCCAGCAGCAGATCGACATCCCCGGTCAGCCGGCCAGTGACGAGCAGCCCGCGGGCGAGCGCCGTCGGCGCCGTGCCACCGCGCAGGCGGGCAGCCCGGAGCCCAAGGCGGAGAGCAAGCCGGCCGTCGAGGCCAAGGCCCAGACGCAGGCCGAGCCCAAGAGCGCCGAGCCGAAGAACGAGGACCGCGCCGAGGCCGCCGCCGACACGGCCGAGGGCCGTCGGGGCGAGCGCCAGGACCGCGGCCAGCGCGGCGAGCGGGGCGACCGCCAGGAGCGCGGGGACCGCCGTGACCGGCAGCGCGACCGCCGCAGCAAGGGCGACGACCAGGGGCAGAGCGGTGGCCAGGGACAGCAGGGCGGCCAGCGCCAGCAGCGCCAGGGCGGCCAGCAGGACGACGGCTACGACGACGAGGCGGGCGGCCGCCGCGGCCGTCGGGGCCGTTACCGCGACCGCCGTGGCCGCCGCGGCCGCGACGACTTCGCGGGCGAGGTCCAGGTCTCCGAGGACGACGTCCTGATCCCCGTCGCGGGCATCCTGGACATCCTCGACAACTACGCGTTCATCCGGACCTCCGGCTACCTGCCCGGCCCGAACGACGTGTACGTCTCGCTCGCTCAGGTCCGCAAGAACGGCCTGCGCAAGGGCGACCACGTCACCGGCGCGGTGCGGCAGCCCAAGGACGGCGAGCGGCGCGAGAAGTTCAACGCGCTGGTCCGCCTCGACTCGGTGAACGGCATGGCGCCCGAAACCGGCCGCGGCCGACCGGAGTTCCAGAAGCTGACCCCGCTCTACCCGCAGGACCGGCTCCGCCTGGAGACCGACTCCAACGTCCTGACGACGCGGATCATCGACCTGGTCGCGCCGATCGGCAAGGGCCAGCGCGGGCTGATCGTGGCCCCGCCGAAGACCGGCAAGACCATGATCCTGCAGGCGATCGCGAACGCGATCACCGTCAACAGCCCCGAGTGCCACCTGATGGTCGTCCTGGTCGACGAGCGTCCGGAAGAGGTCACCGACATGCAGCGGTCGGTGAAGGGCGAGGTCATCTCCTCGACCTTCGACCGCCCGGCCGAGGACCACACCACCGTCGCCGAGCTGGCCATCGAGCGCGCCAAGCGTCTCGTCGAGCTGGGTCACGACGTGGTCGTGCTGCTGGACTCCATCACCCGCCTCGGCCGCGCGTACAACCTCGCGGCCCCCGCCTCCGGACGCATCCTGTCCGGTGGTGTCGACTCGACCGCGCTGTACCCGCCGAAGCGCTTCTTCGGTGCCGCGCGCAACATCGAGGACGGCGGTTCGCTGACCATCCTGGCCACCGCGCTCGTCGAGACCGGCTCGCGCATGGACGAGGTGATCTTCGAGGAGTTCAAGGGCACCGGCAACATGGAGCTCAAGCTCGACCGGAAGCTCTCGGACAAGCGCATCTTCCCGGCGGTGGACGTCGACGCGTCCAGCACCCGCAAGGAGGAGATCCTGCTCGGCAGCGAGGAGTTGGCCATCGTCTGGAAGCTGCGCCGGGTGCTGCACGCGCTCGACCAGCAGCAGGCGATCGAGCTCCTCCTGGACCGGATGAAGAAGACCCAGTCCAACGCGGAGTTCCTGCTCCAGATCCAGAAGACGACGCCCGCTCCGGGCAACGGCAACGACTGACGTCGTACCGTACCGGCAGGCTCACAGGGCCGCCCCCGTCACCGCCGAGGTGACGGGGGCGGCCCTGTTTCGCGCGGCCGCGCGGATCGCGGTTCGTCGCTCCGTGCGCGATCCGGTCCTTTCGGCCGGTCCGAGACCTTCGCCACACGACGGACGTGACGGCCGGGTTCGCGACGACGGCTGCACGGGGCGAGAAACCGCAGGTGAGCGCCGGATCACCAGCCGTTCGCCGACGTGGGGCGTGGCCTTTGTGTCGACTTGTTCCTCACGTGGATGTGACGAACCGCTGTGCAACCCTTCTTCATGCCGCGACGTCGTACGAAGTACCGCGACGTCGTACGAGTCGTACGAGTCACGTGAAGTGGCGACAAGTCGTCACAGCAGAACGAATCAGTGCGCACGCACCGCTGCCGGGGGTGGCCGCGAGGAGCCGGGAACAGAAGGAGAAGGATGAGCGGGCAGAACGGGAGCGGCATCCGAATACGCGCCACCGGCAGACGCCGCAAGAAGCCTTCCCGCCGCCGCCGGACAGCGGTGATCGCCGCCTGGACCCTGGTGGGGGCCGTGGCCCTCGGCGGAGGCGGGCTCGCCCTGGCCTACTTCGACCTCAACGGCAACCTCAAGGCCGTCGACATCAACGCGGCGCTCGGCAAGGACCGCCCCGACAACGTCGACAACGGCTCCCAGGACATCCTCGTGCTCGGCTCCGACTCCCGCTCCGGCGCGAACGCCGCGTACGGCACCGACGAGGGCACGGCCCGTTCCGACACCGCGATGGTCCTGCACATCGACAAGGGCCACCGGACGGCCTCCGTCGTCTCCATCCCTCGCGACACCCTCGTCACCCGCCCCGACTGTGTCGGCGACACCACCGGGCAGCTCGTCGCGGGGGAGCGGCGCGCGATGTTCAACACGGCGTACGAGGTCGGCGGGCCGGCCTGCGCGGTCAAGACCGTCGAGGCCATGTCCGGCATCCGCATGGACCACTACCTGGAAGTCGACTTCACCGGGTTCAAGAAGCTCATCGACGAGCTGGGCGGCGTGAAGATCACCACGACCACGGCGATCCACGACCCCAAGAGCCATCTCGACCTCCCTCCCGGCACCCACGTGCTGAACGGCGAGCAGTCGCTGGGTCTCGTCCGCACCCGCAAGAGCGTCGGCGACGGCAGCGACCTCGGCCGCATCCAGCTCCAGCAGGCGTTCATCAAGGCGCTGATGGAACAGGTCAGGAGCGTCGGGGTGTTCTCCAGCCCGACGAAGCTGTACGACCTCGCGGACGCCGCCACCAAGGCCGTCACGACCGACTCCGACCTGGGATCGGTCAAGGAACTGGCCTCCTTCGCGAACGGCCTCAAGGGGCTCGGCGCGAAGAACGTCCACATGGTGACCCTGCCCGTCCAGTACGACCCGGCCGACCCGAACCGCGTCGTACCGCTGGAGGAGTCCGCCCGGCAGGTCTGGGACGCGCTCAAGGGCGACAGGCCGATCCCGGCCTCGGCCACGGAGAAGTCGGCCGGTGACAAGGGGACCGCGGGCGACGTCGTCCGCTGACCCGGCCGCGCCGCGGGCCGGAACCGGTGACGCCTCGTGATGCGGCGTGACAATCGGTGGCGCGCGGTCGCGTCCCCCGGCGCGGGAACGGACCCGGGAATAGGTGCGGGCCGCCCCCGGTTTTGGGAGATGCGGCCAATCCTGGCAGACTGGACCGTCGGCCCCGGTTCACGGACACGCATCCCGTGCGTCCGACCCGGTGCCCTCCCGAACCTAGGAGAATCCCTTGAAGCGCGACATCCACCCCGCGTACGCCGAGACGCAGGTCAGCTGCACCTGCGGCGCGTCGTTCACCACCCGGAGCACCATCGAGGGCGGCACCATCCGCGCCGAAGTCTGCTCCGCGTGCCACCCGTTCTACACGGGCAAGCAGAAGATCCTCGACACCGGTGGCCGCGTGGCCCGCTTCGAGGCCCGCTTCGGCAAGGCTGCCGGCTCCGCCAGCAAGTAGCGAGCCACTGCGCCGGTTCTCGGCGCCCTCTTCCCGGGGGCGCCGAGACCGGCGTTTTCCGGCTCGGGGTACGACACGTCCCCGTACCCCCGCCCGGACGGCGGCACGCCGTCCAGCAGGCACGTCCGATTGAAGGAACCAGGAGCCCGAAGATGTTCGAGGCCGTCGAGGAACTGATCGGTGAGCAGACCGATCTGGAGAAGAAGCTCGCGGACCCGGCGGTCCACGCCGACCAGGCCAACGCGCGCAAGCTGAACAAGCGCTACGCCGAGTTGACTCCGATCGTCGCCACGTACCGCTCCTGGAAGCAGGTCGGCGACGACATCGGGACGGCCCGCGAACTGGCCGCCGACGACCCCGACTTCGCCGCGGAGGTCAAGGATCTGGAGCAGCAGCGCGAGGAGCTCACCGAGAAGCTCCGCCTCCTGCTGGTCCCGCGCGACCCCAGCGACGACAAGGACGTGCTCCTGGAGATCAAGGCGGGCGCCGGGGGCGACGAGTCCGCCCTGTTCGCCGGTGACCTGCTGCGGATGTACCTGCGCTACGCCGAGCGCGTCGGCTGGAAGACCGAGATCATCGACTCCACCGAGTCCGAGCTCGGCGGCTACAAGGACGTGCAGGTCGCGGTGAAGACCAAGGGCGGCAACGGCGCCACCGAGCCCGGCCAGGGCGTCTGGGCCCGCCTCAAGTACGAGGGCGGCGTGCACCGCGTGCAGCGCGTGCCCTCCACCGAGTCCCAGGGCCGCATCCACACCTCCGCCGCCGGGGTGCTCGTCACTCCCGAGGCGGAGGAGGTCGACATCGAGATCCACGCCAACGACCTGCGCATCGACGTCTACCGCTCCTCCGGACCCGGCGGCCAGTCCGTCAACACCACGGACTCCGCGGTCCGCATCACGCACCTGCCGACCGGTGTCGTCGCCTCCTGCCAGAACGAGAAGAGCCAGCTTCAGAACAAGGAGCAGGCCATGCGCATCCTGCGCTCGCGTCTGCTGGCCGCGGCCCAGGAGAAGGCCGAGGCCGAGGCCGCCGACGCGCGCCGCAGTCAGGTCCGCACCGTCGACCGCTCCGAGAAGATCCGCACGTACAACTTCCCGGAGAACCGGATCTCGGACCACCGCGTCGGTTTCAAGGCGTACAACCTGGACCAGGTGCTCGACGGCGATCTGAACGCGGTGATCCAGGCGTGTGTCGACGCCGACTCCGCCGCGAAGCTCGCCGCAGCATAGGACCGGCCGCACACGTCGACCTCCCGATGCGTCGGCCGGTCCCAGCAAAGCCCGCCCCGCCCGTGACCCCGTACGGAGTACCGCGATGAACCTGCTGCTCGCCGAGGTGGCCCAGGCCACCCAGCGGCTGGCCGACGCCGGTGTGCCCTCACCGCGATTCGACGCGGAGGAGCTCGCCGCCTTCGTGCACGGCGTCAAGCGGGGCGAGTTGCACCGTGTGCCGGACGCGGACTTCGACGCCCGCTACTGGGAGGCGATCGCCCGCCGCGAGGCCCGCGAACCGCTCCAGCACATCACCGGCCGCGCCTTCTTCCGCTACCTGGAGCTCCAGGTCGGGCCCGGCGTCTTCGTCCCCCGCCCGGAGACCGAGTCCGTCGTCGGCTGGGCGATAGACGCTGTGCGCGCGATGGACGTCGTCGAGCCGACCGTCGTCGACCTGTGCAGTGGCTCGGGCGCCATCGCCCTGGCCATCGCCCAGGAGGTGCCGCGATCCCGGGTGCACGCCGTGGAACTCTCCGACGACGCCCTCAAGTGGACCCGGAAGAACGCCGAGGGGTCCAGGGTGACCGTCCACCACGGCGACGCCCTCACCGCCCTCCCCGAACTCGACGGCCAGGTCGACCTGGTCATCTCCAACCCGCCGTACATCCCGCTCACCGAATGGGAGTACGTGGCCCCCGAGGCCCGCGACCACGACCCGGAGATGGCCCTGTTCTCCGGTGAGGACGGCCTCGACACCATCCGCGGCATCGAACGCACCGCGCACCGCCTGCTGCGTCCGGGCGGCCTCGTCGTCGTCGAGCACGCCGACACCCAGGGCGGCCAGGTGCCGTGGATCTTCACCGAGGAGCGCGGCTGGGCCGACGCGGCCGACCACCCCGACCTCAACAACCGTCCGCGCTTCGCCACCGCCCGCAAGGCCATGCCGTGACCGGCGCCACCCGCACCCGGGGACGGGCCGCGCCCGGCGACCACGGCCCGCACGGCCGGGCCGCGACCGGCGGCGCCCGCACGCACGCCCCGCACCCGCCATACCCGTACATGCTTGAGGAGGCCGGCTGATGGCACGGCGATACGACTGCAACGACGCGACCGACCGTACGACGGGGCTGCGCGAGGCCGTGTCGGCCGTCCGCCGCGGCGAACTGGTCGTGCTGCCCACCGACACCGTGTACGGCGTCGGCGCGGACGCCTTCAGTTCCGAGGGCGTCGCCGATCTGCTCGCCGCCAAGGGCCGCGGGCGCAACATGCCCACCCCCGTGCTGATCGGATCCCCGAACACGCTGCACGGCCTGGTCACCGACTTCTCCGAGCAGGCGTGGGAGCTCGTCGACGCCTTCTGGCCGGGCGCCCTCACGCTCGTCGCCCGGCACCAGCCGTCGTTGCAGTGGGACCTCGGGGACACCCGCGGCACCGTCGCCATCCGGATGCCGCTGCACCCCGTCGCCATCGAGCTGCTCACCGAGTTCGGCCCGATGGCCGTCTCCAGCGCCAACCTCACCGGCCACCCCGCCCCCGAGAACTGCGACGCAGCCCAGGAGATGCTCGGCGACTCCGTCTCCGTCTACCTCGACGGGGGACCGACACCCGGCATCGTGCCGTCGTCGATCGTCGACGTGACCAGCAAGGTCCCCGTACTGCTGCGCGCCGGCGCGGTCTCGGTCGAGGAACTCCGCAAGGTGGTACCCGACCTCGAGGTGGCGAATTGACCGCCCCTGAGGGGCGTGGCATAGCGGGGCGGGCCGACACTTTCCGCATCCTCCACGTCAGCACCGGCAACGTCTGCCGCTCGCCGATCACCGAGCGGCTGACCCGGCACGCCCTGGTGGACCGCCTCGGCGACCCGCTGCTGGGCGGGCTGATCGTGGAGAGCGCGGGCACCTGGGGCCACGAAGGCGCCCCCATGGAGTCCAACGCCGAGATCGTCCTCGCCGACTTCGGCGCCGACCCCACGGGCTTCGTCGGCCGGGAACTCCTGGACGAGCACGTGATCCGCGCCGATCTGGTGCTCACCGCCACCCGCGATCACCGGGCGCAGGTCATCTCGATGGGGCACTCGGCCGGGCTGCGGACCTTCACGCTCAAGGAGTTCACCCGGCTGGTCCGTGCCATAGATCCGGCCACCCTGCCCGACCCGCGCGGCGAGGGCGTCGTCGAGCGCGCCCGCGCACTGGTGCGCGCCGCCGCCGCGCTGCGCGGCTGGCTGCTGGCGCCTACCGTCGAGGCGGACGAGGTGAACGACCCGTACGGTGCGCCGATCACGTTCTTCCGGTCCATCGGCGACGAGATCAACCAGGCGCTGGACCCGGTCGTCACCGCGCTGACCGGCGTACCGGCCGCGCACTGACCCACGCACCGGCGCACCGCCCCGCCGTGCGGAGCCCGTACGTACCCGTGCGCACCCGGCACGTGCCGCTGGGCGCCGCTCTGACAGGCGTACGCGAGGACAAGTGCCCGAGGGACGGGCGGGTGCACGGCGGCGGCGCACAGCGGGCGGAGGGCCCGTGACGGGCCTACATTGGAGCTGACGCCAGCGCACCCACTCCAGGTCCGGAGCTCCTCGATGCCGGTCACCACCCCCGCCGCACACCCCTTGCCCGTCGATCCGGTCCTGCCGCAGGACTTCGGGGCCCTGCTCCGGGAGGACCCGGAGATCGCCGCCGTGCTGCTCGCGGAGCTGGACCGGCAGTCGAGCACCCTGCAGCTGATCGCCGCCGAGAACTTCACCTCCCCGGCGGTCCTCGCCGCCCTCGGCTCACCGCTCGCCAACAAGTACGCCGAGGGCTACCCCGACGCCCGCCACCACGGCGGCTGCGAGCACGCCGACGCCGCCGAGCGCGTCGCCCGCCACCGTGCCACCGCCCTCTTCGGCGCCGAACACGCCAACGTCCAGCCCCATTCCGGTTCCTCCGCCGTCCTCGCCGCCTACGCCGCCCTGCTGCGCCCCGGCGACACGGTGCTCGCGATGGGGCTCCCGTACGGCGGCCACCTCACACACGGCTCGCCCGCCAACTTCTCCGGCCGCTGGTTCGAGTTCGTCGGCTACGGGGTGGACTCGGAGAGCGGCCTGATCGACTACGCGCAGGTGCGCGCCCTGGCCCGCGCGCACCGCCCGAAGGCGATCGTCAGCGGCTCGATCGCGTACCCCCGGCACCCGGACTACGAACTGTTCCGGGACATCGCCGACGAAGTGGGCGCCTATCTGATCGCCGACGCCGCGCATCCGATGGGGCTGATCGCCGGGGGAGCGGCGCCGAGCCCGGTGCCGTACGCCGACGTGGTCTGCGCGACCACGCACAAGGTGCTGCGCGGCCCGCGCGGCGGGATGATCCTGTGCGGCGCGGAGCTGGCCGAGCGGATCGACCGGGCGGTGTTCCCGTTCACCCAGGGCGGCGCGCAGATGCACACGATCGCCGCGAAGGCGGTCGCGTTCGGGGAGGCGGCCACTTCGGCCTTCGCCGCGTACGCCCGCGGGGTGGTCGCGCACGCCCGGGTGCTGGCCGCCGGTCTGGAGGCCGAGGGCTTCGAGGTCACCACGGGCGGCACGGACACCCATCTGATCGTCGCGGACCCGGCCCCGCTGGGCGTCGACGGGCGCCTCGCCCGGGACCGCCTCGCGGCGGCGGGCCTGGTCCTGGACGTCTGCGCGCTCCCGTACGGGGATGCCCGGGGGATCCGGCTCGGCACGGCGGCGGTGACCACCCAGGGCATGGACGACGCCGACATGGCGCGGCTGGCGGCCCTGTTCGGGACGGCGGTGCGCGAGGAGGGCGCGGCGGCGGACGTCCGCGCGGAGGTCCGGGAGCTGGCCCGCGCACACCCGCCGTACCCGTCCGGGACGCGGGCCGCCGGCCCCGGCCGCGGACCGTCCGGACCGGACGGACCGGCCTGACCGGGGAGCGTCCGGTCCGGCCCGGGCGGGCCCGGCGACGGGGGGCGGAACGCGGAACCATCGGCCCGCCCGCGGTGTCCTCGACCACGAGCCCGCGACGTCCTCGACCAGGAATCGGACCTTCCGGACCGTCTAAGGTGTGGGCTGAGATGGCCGTAGAAATCTGTGGGGCAGCCCGTGCGTGATTACCTGCTGACGCTCTGCGTAACGGCTGCGGTGACCTATCTGCTGACCGGCCCGGTGCGCAAGTTCGCCATCGCGGCCGGGGCGATGCCCGCGATCCGCGCGCGCGATGTGCACCGGGAACCGACGCCACGGCTCGGCGGCATCGCCATGTTCGGCGGACTGTGCGCGGGTCTGATCGTCGCGGCCCATCTCCACAACCTCGACTGGGTCTTCCAGCAGTCCGACGAGCCGCGGGCGCTGCTCTCCGGGGCGGCGCTGATCTGGCTGATCGGTGTCCTGGACGACAAGTTCGAGATCGACGCGCTGATCAAGCTGGGCGCCCAGATGATCGCCGCCGCCGTGATGGTGCTCCAGGGTCTGACGATCCTGTGGTTGCCGATCCCCGGCATCGGCACGGTCGCGCTCACCCAGTGGCAGGGCACGCTGCTCACGGTCGCCCTGGTCGTCATCACCATCAACGCGGTCAACTTCGTCGACGGCCTGGACGGGCTCGCGGCGGGCATGGTGTGCATCGCATCGGCCGCGTTCTTCCTGTACACGTACCGGCTCTGGTACGGGCACATGATCGAGGCGGCGGCCCCCGCGACGCTGTTCACCGTGATCCTGATGGGCATGTGCCTGGGTTTCCTGCCGCACAACATGCACCCGGCCCGGGTCTTCATGGGCGACTCGGGATCGATGCTGATCGGGCTGGTGCTGGCGACCGGGGCGATCTCCGTCACCGGTCAGGTCGACCCGGACACGATGACGCTCTTCGCGGGCAGCGAGCGCGAGGCCACCCACGCGATGCTGCCGGTCTTCATTCCGCTGCTGCTGCCGCTGACCATCATCGCGATCCCGGCCGCGGACCTGGTGCTGGCGATCGTGCGGCGCACCTGGAACGGCCAGTCGCCGTTCGCCGCGGACCGCGGGCATCTGCACCACCGGCTGCTGGAGATCGGTCATTCGCACAGCCGGTCCGTGCTGATCATGTATTTCTGGTCGGCGCTGATCGCTTTCGGCGCGGTCGGCTATTCCGTGCATTCGGCGTCCCTGTGGATCGTGCTGGTGATCATGGGACTGAGCGCGCTGGGCCTCGTCCTGCTGCTGATGCCGCGCTTTACGCCCCGGGCGCCGTACTGGGCGGAACGCTTCCTGCCGCCCCGCTACCGCCGGCACCGGCGCGGTCGCGCAGAGGAGTCGTCGCAGGGCGCGGCCACAGCGGCCGGGGAGGCCCAACGGCGGTCCCCGGAAGGACAGATGGGGGGAACGGACCGACGCGGCCAGGAGCGGCCCGCCGCCGCCACGGGTGTGCCCGGCGTCAACGGGGCGACCGCGCTCGGCGCTCGTTCGCGTTTTTCGGACAGAGATGCGGCCGATTCGACCCGCTGACGATTCGGTCATTGAGGGCAATACCAGGTCAGGAATAGAGTTGTCTTGCTCACATGTGCAAATTCACTCTCATGTGTGACAGCAAGCACAGGTCTTGGTAAAGACCTCATCAAATAGTTTGTGATACCGTTCACTAGGCCCGGTGGCGGAGTTGAAGGACTTGAGTACCACGGTCCGACGGCCCGAGTCATCGACTCGGACCGGGCCCTACGCTCGTCCATGACGACACACCGACCATCCCCTGCAAGTGGAGCTGCCCCATGCCGTCCAACGACGCCCGGACTCTCCTCCAGACCGCCGTACCCACCGCTGCCGCCGGCGCTCTCGCCGCCGTGATCTGCGGTGTCGTCGCGGGCGGCAAGGGAGCCCTCGGCGCGGTCGTGGGGGCGCTCGTGGTGATCCTCTTCATGGGGATCGGACTTGTGGTCCTGCAACGGACCGCCCGGTCCCTGCCCCACCTCTTCCAGGCGATGGGGCTGATGCTCTACACGGCTCAGCTTCTCCTGCTGTTCATCTTCGTCGCCGCATTCAAGAACACCACGGTGTTCAATCCGAAGTCCTTCGCGATCACCCTGGTCGTGGCGACTCTGGTGTGGATCGGCGCACAGGCGCGTGCGCACATGAAGGCCAAGATCCTCTACGTCGAACCCGAGTCCGACAAGAGTGAGAAGCCCGAGAACGCCGGGTCGAAGTCGTGAAGGGTAGGGGCGGGATAAGCGTGGGTTCAAGACCCTGCTATCGTCCGGTTCCAACTGCGGCATTGCGGGCGCGGGCATGTGAGCTGACGCCTGCTCGATCGCGAGGCTCAATGCCTGACTGCCGCTCACACATCCGTAACACCAGTCCAGTGCCGAACCGCGGCTGCGCGCCGCGCCGACACAACGAGGTTGCCGTACCTATGCGCCACGCTGAAGGAGCCCGCGGTGAGTGCTGACCCGACACAGGTGCTCGCCTTCGAGACCGATTGCCACATCTTCGATGGTTGTGGTTTCCCGGCACCCGGCTTGCACTCGTTCCTGTTCGAGCCCCTCTGGGGCGACGCGGACAGCAACCTGTACTTCAACAAGACGATGCTGCTGGCCCTGCTCGGCTCGATCATCATCGTCGGCTTCTTCTGGGCGGCGTTCGCCAAGCCGAAGCTCGTTCCTGGCAAGCTGCAGATGGTGGCGGAGGCCGGTTACGACTTCGTTCGCCGTGGCGTCGTCTACGAGACCATCGGCAAGCGTGAGGGCGAGAAGTACGTCCCGCTCGTGGTCACGCTGTTCTTCTTCGTCTGGATGATGAACCTCTGGTCCATCATTCCGGTCGCCCAGTTCCCGGTGACGTCGATCATCGCGTACCCGGCCGCGCTCGCCCTGATCGTGTACGTGCTGTGGGTCGGTCTGACCTTCAAGCGGCACGGCTTCGTCGGAGCCTTCAAGAACTTCACCGGCTACGACAAGTCCCTCGGGCCGGTGCTGCCGCTTTCGATGACCATCGAGTTCTTCTCGAACCTGCTGGTCAGGCCCTTCACCCACGCCGTCCGGCTCTTTGCCAACATGTTCGCGGGCCACACCCTGCTGCTGCTCTTCACGATCGCCAGCTGGTACCTGCTGAACGGCATCGGCATCGCCTACGCGGGTGTCTCGTTCGTGATGGTCATCGTGATGACCGCTTTCGAACTCTTCATCCAGGCCGTCCAGGCCTATGTGTTCGTGCTGCTGACCTGCAGCTACATCCAGGGTGCCCTCGCCAAGGGCCACTGAGCGATCACCGAACACCGCACCTCCTGAAGCTCCCGGTGGCCAACCCCCACCGGACCAAGAAAGAGAAGGAAGAACCGGGCATGTCTGCTCTCCAGACCCTCGCCGAGACCAGCGTCGCGATCAAGGGCAACCTCGGCTCCATCGGCTACGGCCTCGCCGCGATCGGCCCCGGCGTCGGCGTCGGCATCATCTTCGGTAACGGCACCCAGGCGCTCGCTCGTCAGCCCGAGGCTGCCGGTCTCATCCGCGCCAACCAGATCCTCGGCTTCGCCTTCTGTGAGGCGCTCGCCCTGATCGGTCTGGTCATGCCGTTCGTCTACCCGGCCTCTTGATCTGGTAGCGAACAGCCCATTCGACGGAAGGCACTGACGTGAACCCTCTGGTTCAGCTCGCGGCGGAGGAAGCGGAAAACCCGCTCATCCCGCCGATCCCTGAGCTCGTCATTGGCTTCATCGCCTTTGTCATCGTCTTCGGCTTCCTCGCCAAGAAGCTCCTCCCGAACATCAACAAGGTTCTGGAAGAGCGCCGCGAGGCCATCGAAGGCGGTATCGAAAAGGCCGATGCGGCCCAGACCGAGGCCCAGAGCGTCCTTGAGCAGTACAAGGCTCAGCTCGCCGAGGCCCGCCACGAAGCCGCTCGTATGCGCCAGGAGGCGCAGGAGCAGGGCGCCGTGATCCTGCAGGAGATGCGGGCCGAGGGCCAGCGGCAGCGTGAGGAGATCATCGCTGCCGGCCACGCCCAGATCGAGGCCGACCGCAAGGCCGCGGCCGCGGCCCTGCGCCAGGACGTCGGCACGCTCGCCGTCGAACTGGCCGGCAAGCTCGTCGGGGAGTCCCTGGAGGACCACGCCCGGCAGAGCGGCACCGTCGACCGCTTCCTCGACGAGCTCGAGGCGAAGGCCGACGCGAAGGCCGAGGCCGTCCGATGAACGGCGCGAGCCGCGAGGCACTGGCTGCGGCACGTGAGCGTCTCGACGCGCTGACCGACAGCACGTCGGTCGACGCGGCGAAGCTCGCCGACGAGCTGGCCGCCGTGACGGCGCTGCTCCAGCGCGAGGTCTCACTGCGACGGGTCCTCACCGACCCGTCGCAGGCCGGCGAGGCCAAGGCCGAGCTGGTCGGACGACTGCTGAGCGGTCAGGTGGGCGGCGAGACCGTCGACCTGGTCTCCGGCATGGTCCGCTCCCGCTGGTCGCAGTCGCGCGACCTGGTCGACGCGGTCGAGGAACTGGCGAACATCGCGGACCTCACCGCCGCTCAGCGCGGCGGAGACCTCGACGACGTCGAGGACGAGCTGTTCCGGTTCGGCCGGATCGTCGCCTCCGACAAGGAACTGCGTGCCGCGCTCACCGACCGGTCGGCGTCCGCCACCGCCAAGAGCCAGCTGCTGCGCAGCCTGCTCGGCGGCAGGACCCGGCCGGCCACCGAGCGCGTGATCACGCGCCTCGTCACCCAGCCGCGTGGACGTAGCCTGGAAGCGGGACTCGAGTCCCTCTCCAAGCTCGCCGCGGAGCGTCGGGACCGCATGGTCGCCGTGGTCACCTCGGCGGTGCCGCTCAGCGACCGGCAGAAGCAGCGTCTCGGTGCGGCACTGGCGAAGATCTACGGTCGGCCCATGCACCTGAACCTCGACGTGGACCCCGAGGTCCTCGGCGGGATCGCGGTGCGGGTCGGTGAGGAGATCATCAACGGAACCATCGCGGACCGCCTGGCAGAGGCGAGCCGTCGCATGGCCGGCTGACGAGCCGACGCAGCAAAAGAACCAGAGCAAGACCAGCGGCCCGGTTGGGCCGTGCAGAAACTGCAGAAGATTCCTGGGGGTCGGCCCCCAGACCCCCTTAAGAAACTTCGGGCCCAACAAGGAGAGCAGGGAACCCAGATGGCGGAGCTCACGATCCGGCCGGAGGAGATCCGGGACGCACTGGAGAACTTCGTCCAGTCGTACAAGCCGGACGCGGCCTCGCGCGAGGAGGTCGGTACGGTCAGCGTTGCCGGTGACGGCATCGCGAAGGTCGAGGGCCTTCCCTCGGCCATGGCGAACGAGCTGCTGAAGTTCGAGGACGGCACCCTCGGTCTCGCCCTCAACCTCGAGGAGCGCGAGATCGGTGCGATCATCCTCGGCGAGTTCGACGGGATCGAGGAGGGCCAGTCGGTGCAGCGCACCGGCGAGGTGCTCTCCGTCGGCGTCGGCGAGGGCTACCTCGGCCGCGTCGTCGACCCCCTCGGCAACCCGATCGACGGTCTCGGCGAGATCGCGACCGACGGCCGCCGCGCCCTTGAACTGCAGGCCCCTGGCGTCATGGTCCGCAAGTCGGTGCACGAGCCGATGCAGACCGGCTACAAGGCCGTCGACGCCATGGTGCCGATCGGCCGCGGCCAGCGTCAGCTGGTCATCGGCGACCGCCAGACCGGCAAGACCGCGCTGGCCGTCGACACGATCATCAACCAGCGCGACAACTGGCGCTCGGGCGACGTGAACAAGCAGGTCCGCTGCATCTACGTCGCCATCGGTCAGAAGGGCTCCACCATCGCCTCCGTGCGCGGTGCCCTCGAAGAGGCCGGAGCGCTCGAGTACACGACCATCGTCGCCGCCCCGGCGTCCGACCCGGCCGGCTTCAAGTACCTCGCGCCGTACACCGGTTCGGCCATCGGTCAGCACTGGATGTACCAGGGCAAGCACGTCCTGATCATCTTCGACGACCTCTCGAAGCAGGCCGACGCCTACCGCGCCGTGTCGCTGCTGCTGCGCCGTCCGCCGGGCCGCGAGGCCTACCCGGGCGACGTCTTCTACCTCCACTCGCGTCTCCTGGAGCGTTGCGCGAAGCTCTCCGACGACATGGGCGCCGGTTCGATGACGGGTCTCCCGATCGTCGAGACCAAGGCGAACGACGTGTCGGCGTTCATCCCGACCAACGTCATCTCCATCACCGACGGCCAGTGCTTCCTGGAGTCCGACCTGTTCAACGCCGGCCAGCGTCCGGCCCTGAACGTCGGTATCTCCGTCTCCCGCGTCGGTGGTTCCGCCCAGCACAAGGCGATGCGCCAGGTCTCCGGCCGTCTCCGTGTCGACCTCGCCCAGTACCGCGAGCTGGAGGCGTTCGCCGCCTTCGGTTCCGACCTGGACGCGGCTTCGAAGGCGTCGCTGGAGCGCGGTAAGCGCATGGTCGAGCTGCTGAAGCAGCCGCAGTACAGCCCGTTCCCGGTCGAGGAGCAGGTCGTCTCCATCTGGGCCGGCACCAACGGCAAGATGGACGACGTCCCGGTTGAGGACATCCGCCGCTTCGAGTCGGAGCTGCTGGAGTACCTGCGCCGCGAGCGCAAGGACCTGCTGACCAGCATCCGCGAGGGCGCCAAGATGTCCGACGACACGCTGCAGGCGATCGCCGACGCCGTCGCCGCGTTCAAGCAGCAGTTCGAGACCTCGGACGGCAAGCTCCTGGGCGAGGGCTGATCGATGGGCGCTCAGCTTCGCGTTTACAAGCGCCGCATCCGCTCCGTCACCGCCACCAAGAAGATCACCAAGGCGATGGAGATGATCGCCGCCTCGCGCATCGTCAAGGCGCAGCGCCAGGTGGCGGCGTCGATGCCGTACGCCACCGAGCTCACCCGCGCGGTGACGGCGGTGGCGACCGGCTCCACCACCAAGCACCCGCTGACCACCGAGTCCGAGAAGCCGACGCGGGCCGCGGTCCTGCTCATCACGAGCGACCGCGGTCTGGCCGGCGGTTACTCCTCCAACGCCATCAAGGCCGCGGAGCGGCTGACCGAGCGGCTGCGCGGTGAGGGCAAGGAGGTCGTCACGTACGTGATCGGCCGCAAGGGTGTCGCCTACTACGGATTCCGCGAGCGCAAGATCGAGGATTCGTGGACGGGCTTCACCGACAGCCCGACCTACGCGGATGCCAAGCGTGCCGCCGCTCCGCTCATCGAGGCGGTCACCAAGGACACCGCCGAGGGCGGCGTCGACGAGCTGCACATCGTCTTCACGGAGTTCGTGTCGATGATGACGCAGAACCCGGTCGAGGACCGGATGCTGCCGCTCAGCCTCGGTGCCGAGAAGGAGAAGGACGGCAAGGCCGAGATCCTGCCGCTCTTCGAGTTCGAGCCGTCGGCGGAGGACGTCCTCGACGCCCTGCTTCCGCGGTACGTCGAGAGCCGCATCTACAACGCGCTGCTCCAGGCCGCTGCTTCCGAGCACGCCGCCCGCCGCCGCGCGATGAAGTCGGCGACCGACAACGCCGGAGAGCTCATCAAGACGCTCTCCCGGCTCGCCAACGCGGCCCGCCAGGCCGAAATCACCCAGGAAATCAGCGAGATCGTCGGTGGTGCCAGTGCGCTGGCCGACGCGACCGCGGGGAGTGACAAGTAATGACGACGACAGTTGAGACGGCCGTTGCCACGGGCCGCGTCGCCCGGGTCATCGGCCCGGTCGTCGACGTGGAGTTCCCCGTCGACGCGATGCCGGACATCTACAACGCGCTGACCGTCCAGGTCGCCGACCCGGCCGAGGAGGGCAAGCTCAAGACGCTGACCCTCGAGGTCGCGCAGCACCTCGGTGACGGCATGGTCCGTGCCATCTCCATGCAGCCCACCGACGGCCTGGTCCGCCAGGCCCCGGTGACGGACACCGGCGACGGCATCACCGTCCCGGTCGGCGACATCACCAAGGGCAAGGTCTTCAACACCCTCGGTGAGATCCTGAACAAGCCCGAGGCCGAGGCCGAGGTGTCCGAGCGCTGGGCGATCCACCGCAAGGCGCCCAACTTCGACCAGCTCGAGTCCAAGACCGAGATGTTCGAGACCGGTGTCAAGGTCATCGACCTCCTCACCCCGTACGTCAAGGGTGGAAAGATCGGTCTGTTCGGTGGTGCCGGTGTCGGCAAGACCGTTCTGATCCAGGAGATGATCTACCGCGTCGCCAACAACCACGATGGTGTGTCGGTGTTCGCGGGCGTCGGTGAGCGTACCCGTGAGGGCAACGACCTCATCGAGGAGATGACCGACTCCGGCGTCATCGACAAGACGGCGCTCGTCTTCGGTCAGATGGACGAGCCGCCGGGCACCCGTCTTCGTGTGGCGCTGGCCGGTCTGACCATGGCGGAGTACTTCCGCGATGTGCAGAAGCAGGACGTGCTCTTCTTCATCGACAACATCTTCCGGTACACCCAGGCCGGCTCCGAGGTGTCCACCCTGCTCGGCCGTATGCCGTCCGCGGTGGGTTACCAGCCGAACCTGGCCGACGAGATGGGTCTGCTGCAGGAGCGCATCACCTCGACGCGTGGTCACTCGATCACCTCGATGCAGGCGATCTACGTCCCTGCGGACGACCTGACCGACCCGGCCCCGGCCACCACCTTCGCCCACCTCGACGCGACGACGGTTCTCTCCCGTCCGATCTCCGAGAAGGGCATCTACCCGGCCGTGGACCCGCTGGACTCCACGTCCCGGATCCTGGACCCGCGTTACATCGCCGAGGACCACTACAACGCCGCCATGCGCGTCAAGGGGATCCTCCAGAAGTACAAGGACCTCCAGGACATCATCGCGATCCTCGGTATCGACGAGCTGGGCGAGGAGGACAAGCTGGTCGTCCACCGTGCCCGTCGTGTCGAGCGCTTCCTGTCGCAGAACACCCACGTCGCCAAGCAGTTCACCGGCGTGGACGGTTCGGACGTTCCGCTCGACGAGTCGATCGCCGCGTTCAACGCGATCTGCGACGGCGAGTACGACCACTTCCCGGAGCAGGCGTTCTTCATGTGCGGTGGCCTGGAGGACCTCAAGGCCAACGCCAAGGAGCTCGGCGTTTCCTGAGCCTACGGCTCACCGAGGGGGACGGGCACGTCCCGTCCCCCTCACCACGCCCCTTAGAATTGACCCAACACCCGGCCGGCGCGGCCGGGTGGTGACCCGAGGAGCCACCCTTGGCTGCTGAGCTGCACGTCGAGCTGGTCGCGGCGGACCGCAGTGTCTGGTCCGGCGAGGCCACCCTGGTCGTCGCGCGCACCACGTCCGGCGACATCGGCGTCATGCCCGGTCACCAGCCGCTTCTGGGTGTGCTGGAATCGGGCCCGGTGACGATCCGCACGAGCGACGGCGGAACCGTGATCGCCGCGGTGCACGGCGGTTTCCTCTCGTTCGCGGATGACAAGCTGTCGCTGCTCGCGGAGATCGCGGAGCTGGCGGACGAGATCGATGTCCAGCGCGCCGAGCGTGCGCTGGAGCGCGCGAAGGAGGCGACGGACGCCGCTGCCGAGCGGCGCGCCGAAGTGCGACTGCGCGCGGTGGCGGTGCGCTAGCGCACCGCGACGACGTAGCTTTACCCTCAGCCGCGGCACGGCCTGGAGACCCCTCCGGACCGTGCCGCGGCTGAGGCGATGCAGATGCCCGTGAAATTCTGGTGTATCCGTTACTCGACGACGCGAGGAGGTCGGTGGAGATGTTCCTCGCGTTGTGGGTGGGCGGAGTGGTCGTCGCCCTGGTCCTGTTGGGACTCTTCGTCTTCGGTCTGCGCCGGAGGCTGATCCAGCGCTCCGGCGGGACCTTCGACTGCAGCCTGCGGTGGAACGTGCCGGAGGAGCCCGATCTCTCGGGCAAGGGCTGGGTGTACGGGGTCGCCCGGTACAGCGGTGACCAGGTCGACTGGTTCCGGGTCTTCTCGTACGCGCCCCGTCCGCGCCGGATCCTGGAGCGTTCCGCGATCGAGGTGATCGCCCGCCGGATGCCCGAGGGCGAGGAGGAGCTGGCGCTCCTGTCCGATGCCGTGGTGCTCGGCTGTCTCCATCGTGGGACCCGCCTGGAGCTGGCCATGAGCGAGGACGCGCTGACCGGGTTTCTCGCCTGGCTGGAGGCGGCTCCGCCCGGCCAGCGGGTCAACGTGGCATAGCTTCGGATCTGTCGGACGTGTAGGGGCGCCCCCTCTCGCAGGGGGCGCCCCTTCACATGCGACCGGTACGCGGTGCGCGCGGCCGGTGTGGGCGGGTCCGGCCGGACCCGGTCCGGCCCGTGCGGGCCGGACCGTATCGGCCGGGACGTCCCGTGTCGGCAGGGAATCCGGCGGCCAAGACGCGAGAACCGGGGAGACAGGGGGCGGACCTGTCTCCCCGGTGGCTTTCCGGAGTGTGCGCGGCACCCGGTCGGTGCCCCGCGACGGGTTACTTCAGGCCGTTGCTGATCGCACCGACCAGCTCACCGTTGGTCGTGTCACCGCTGAACTCCCAGAAGAACGCGCCTCCCAGGCCCTGGCCCTTCGCCCACGTCATCTTGGACGCGATGGTGGCCGGGGTGTCGTAGCTCCACCAGTTGTTGCCGCAGTGGGCGTACGCCGTGCCGGCCACCGTGCCGGTCGCCGGGCAGCTGTTCTTGAGGACCTTGTAGTCCTCGATGCCGGTCTCGTAGGTGCCGGGGGCGGCGCCGGTGGCGGTGCCGCCGGGCGCGTCCTGGGTGACGCCGGTCCAGCCGCGGCCGTAGAAGCCGATGCCGAGCAGCAGCTTGGAGGCGGGGACTCCCTGGGCCTTCAGCTTGGCGATGGCCTCGGCGGAGGTGAAGCCGGCCTTCGGGATGCCGTCGTACGAGGTCAGCGGGGAGTGCGGGGCGGTCGGGCCCTTCGCGTCCCAGGCGCCGAAGAAGTCGTACGTCATCACGTTGTACCAGTCCAGGGACTGAGCGGCGCCCGCGTAGTCGGTGGCGTCGATCTTGCCGCCGGCGGAGGCGTCGGCGGTGATGGCGGCCGTCACCAGGTTCTTGCTGCCGAACTTGGCACGGAGCGCGGAGGTGATGGCCTTCAGCGCGTTCGGGCCGCTGGTGTCGCAGGTCAGGCCACAGGCGTTGGGGTACTCCCAGTCCACGTCGATGCCGTCGAAGACATCGGCCCAGCGCGGGTCCTCGACCAGGTTGTAGCAGGACTCGGCGAACGCGGCCGGGTTCTTCGCGGCGTCACCGAAGCCGCCGGACCAGGTCCAGCCGCCGAACGACCACAGCACCTTGATGTGGGGGTACTTCGCCTTGAGCTTGCGCAGCTGGTTGAAGCTGCCGCGCAGCGGCTGGTCCCAGGTGTCCGCGACGCCGTCGACCGACTGGTCGGCGGTGTACGCCTTCTCGTAGTCGGCGTACGAGTCACCGATCGCGCACTTGCCGCCGGTCACGTTGCCGAAGGCGTAGTTGATGTGCGTGATCTTCGCGGCGGAGCCGGAGGTGTCGAGGTTCTTGACGTGGTAGTTCCGCCCGTAGACGCCCCACTCGGTGAAGTAGCCGAGGTTGATCTTGCCACCGGGGCCGGGGGTCTCGCCGCCACCGCCGGTGGTGCGGACCTTGACCGAGCCGCTGACCGGGCCGGTCTGGTCGGCGGTGTCACGGGCCCGCACGGTGTACGAGTAGTCGGAGCCCGCGGTCAGGCCGGTGTCGGTGTGGGTGGTGCCGGTGACCGTGGCGACGACCGCGCCGTCGCGCAGCACGTCGTAGTTCTTGATGCCCTTGTCGTCGGTCGCGGCGGACCAGCTCAGCTTGACCGAGGTGTCGGTGATGTTGCTCGCGGTGGGGGTGCCAGGAGCGGAGGGGGCGTTGTCGCCGGGGACGCTGCCGCCGTCGCAGGGGTTGCCGTTCAGCTTGCAGCCGGCGGGGGCGCCGGAGCCGGTGCCGTTGAAGCCGAAGGAGACGCTGGCACCGGGAGCGATGGTGCCGTTCCAGCCGAGGTTCTTGGCGGTCCAGTGGTTGTTGGACCCGGTGACGGTGGCGTCCCAGGCGGAGCCGACCGAGGTGCCCGAGGGGAAGTCCCACTCGATGGTCCAGGAGGACAGGGCGGTGGTGCTGGTGTTCTTCACCGTCCACTGGCCCTCGAAGCCGCCGCCCCAGTCGGACTTCTTGAGGTACGTGGCGGTCGCCGAGTCGGCGGCCTCGGCGGGGGAGGCCAGGCCCACCATGGCGGCGAGCGGAAGGAGCAGCGCGGTGACGCCCGCGACCGCTCTGGATCTGGTGGCTCTCCCGGTCCCGAATCTGAATCGGGTCCGGCGTAGGGGGGTTTCAGTGCTCAACGGTGCTCCTCGGGTGAGGTCCGGACAATCGGGGGTGGTCCGTGGACTGCAAACCCTGCGCCGCCCAGAGTGCGCCTTGTCATGGCGCACTCACCGCAGTGTGTTGTGCGGCGAGATTAGGAAGGTCTGGACCAATCGTCAAGAGGTCCAGACCAAAGATCGTTCTTCCGGCCTCACATGCCCAACTCCTGTGCCAGCACCGACGCCTGGAGCCGGCTGCGCAGATTGAGCTTGCCCAGTACCCTGCTGACGTGCGTCTTCACGGTCGCCTCGGCCATCGAGAGCCGGACCGCGATCTCCGCGTTCGACAGTCCCTCGCCGAGGCAGCCGAGCACCTCCCGCTCCCGCCTGGTCAGCGCGTCGAGCACCTTCGGATCGGGCGCGTGGGCCGTCCGCGCGGGCCGCGTACCGGCGAACTCCGCGATCAGCCGACGGGTCACCGCCGGAGCGATCAACCCCTCGCCGCGTGCCACCGTGCGCACCGCTTCCAGCAGATCGCGGGCCTCGGCGTTCTTCAGCAGGAAGCCCGCCGCCCCCGCCCGCAGTGCGCCGAAGACGTACTCGTCGAGGTCGAACGTCGTCAGTACCAGCACGTCCGCCAGCCCTTCGCCGGTCACCTGACGCGTCGCCGAAACCCCGTCCAGACGCGGCATCTGGACATCCATCAGCACCACGTCCGGCCGGAGTTCGCGGGTCAGCCGTACCGCCGCCTCGCCGTCCGCCGCCTCGCCGACCACCTCGATGTCCGGCGCGCTGCGCAGGATGAGCACCAGCCCCGCACGGACGGCCGACTGGTCCTCGGCGACCAGGACCCGGATCGTCATTCCCCCACATTCCCTTCGTCCACGGGCAGTTCGGCCCGCACCCGCCAGATCCTCGTTCCGGAGCCGTCGTCCACCGGCCCCGCCTCGATCGTTCCGCCCAGCAGCGCCACCCGTTCCCGCATGCCCACGAGACCGGCCCCCGATCCCGGCGCGCGCGGCCCGGAACGGTCCCCGAACACACTGCTGACCTCCACCGTGAGCGAGGGCCCGGCGCGTCCGAGCCGCACCGCGACCGGGCCGGGCGCGGCGTGCTTGAGCGCGTTCGTCAGGGACTCCTGGACTATTCGGTAGGAGGTCAGTTCGACGGGCGCGGGCACCGGACCACGCTCCTCGCGCGCGTCCTCGAAAGTACAGGTCAGCCCAGTTGTCCCGGCGTTCGTACCGGCCTGTTCGATCAGTGCGTCCAGCGTGTCCAGGGTCGGCGAGGCGCTCGGCTCGGCGTCCGCGTCACCGGTGCGCAGCAGCCCGATCAGCCGGCGCATCTCGGCGAGCCCCTCGACGCTGTTCTCGCGGATCACCCCCAGCACCTCGCGCGAGGTGGCCGGGTCGTCGATGGAGAGGGCGGCGGTGGAGTGGATCGCGATCGCGGAGAGATGGTTGGCCACCAGGTCGTGCAACTCCCGCGCCATCCGGGAGCGTTCCGCGGTCACCGCCTGGGTGCGGTCCATCTCGGCGAGCAGTGCGGTCTGTTCGGCCCGCAGCCGGGCCGCCTCGGCGGCGTCGCGGTGGTTGCGGACGCTGACGCCGGTGATCGCGGGAGCGAACGAGACCACACCGGTGAGGATCCCGACGAGCAGGGCCTGCGGATTGCGGAACCACGCCAGGAAACCGATCGTGACCGCGACCGTGATCAGGAACGTGGTCACCGGGATGCGGCGGGCGGCGGCCGGTGTCCCGTACAGCACCGCCGCGTACATCAGGTCGGTGAACAGCACGACGGTCACCATGTTCCCGACCGTGAACTGGTCCGCGACCACCGCGAGCGTGCCGAAGATCAGCCCCACCTGCGGAGCCGTTCTGCGGACGAGTGCGAACACCGAGACGACGGCGAGCGGCAGCAGGGAGACCCAGGGGGCGGAGAAGGGACGGCTGCCCTGCGTGTGCAGCCCCAGTGCCCACAGCAGCAGGCCGCTGAGGAGGCCGATGACCGCGATGAGTACGTCGTGGCGGTGCGGACGGAGGAAGGAGAACACCCTCCCATCCAACACGGCCGCCCGGGTGGAGGCCTCGGTGCCGCGGGCGATGTGCGCGTACATCGAAGGATGCAGTCGAGGTTCGTCACCGGCGACGACGTGTCCGGGCGGCGCGGACGGGATGCTGGGGGGCAACGGGAAGGAGACGGGCGTGATCGTCACGTTGATCGTGCTCTGCGAGGTCGGCTTCTGGGTGCTGCTGGCCGCGGGGCTGGCGCTGCGCTATCTGGCGAAGAAGCCGCGCCTGGGAGCGGCCGTGCTGCTGTGCGAGCCGCTGCTGGAGGTCGTGCTGCTGGTGGTGACGGCGATCGACCTGAAGAACGGGGCCGAGCCGGACATGAGGCACGGCCTGGCCGCCGTCTACATCGGCTTCACCGTGGGCCTCGGGCACTCCACGATCCGCTGGGTGGACGCCCGGGTCGCCCACCGTTTCGCGGGCGGCCCGCCGCCGGTCAAGCCGCCGAAGTACGGCATGGCGCGCGCGGTGCACGAGTGGAAGGTCGCCGCGCGCTGGACGGTCGCCGCGGTGACGGCGCTGGCGCTGCTCCAGGCGGCGATCTGGTACGTGGGCGGGGACGGCGACGCGTCGACGCTCCAGCAGTGGCAGCAGAAGATGCTGTTCGTGATCGGGATCAACGTCGTCATCGCGGGGAGCTACACGCTCTTCCCGAAGCGGGAGCCGGCCGGGACACGGGGACCGGCGGCGGAGCGCGAGCCGGCCGAGAAGCAGTGAACCGGCGTACGGGCGCGACGACCGTGCCCGTACGGCGCGCAAGGACCCATGACCGGACCACGCAGGGCGCCGGCCACCGCACCGCAGTCGGGCAGCCGCGCGGCGGAGCGGCTACCGCTCCCCGCCCGGCACCCACAGCACGTCGCCGACCTCCTTGTTCGCCGTCCGCGCGAGGATGAACAGCAGGTCCGAGAGCCGGTTGAGATACGTCGCCGTCAGCGCGTTCATCGTCTCGCCGTGCACCTCCAGCGCCGCCCAGGTGGACCGCTCCGCGCGCCGCACCACTGTGCACGCCTGATGCAGGAGCGCCGCCCCCGGCGTACCGCCGGGCAGGATGAAGCTGCGCAGCTTCTCCAGCGGTTCCAGGAAGCGGTCGCAGTCCGCCTCCAGCTTGTCGACGTAGCTCTGCTCCACCCTCAGCGGCGGGTACTTCGGGTTCTCGACGACCGGGGTCGACAGGTCCGCGCCCACGTCGAACAGGTCGTTCTGCACGCGGGCGAGGACCTTCACGACGTCCTCGGACAGCTCGCCGAGCGCGACGGCCGTGCCGATGACGGCGTTGGCCTCGTTCGTGTCGGCGTACGCGGCGATCCGGAGATCGGTCTTGGCGGTCCGGGACATGTCACCGAGGTTGGTGGTGCCCTGGTCGCCGGTACGGGTGTAGATACGTGTCAGATTGACCATACGGCCAGCCTAGTGCTGTGACCGGGAAGGTTTGCCGGGAAGCTCGCGGCGTCCGGTGCGGTGCATCGCAAGGCGGAGGATCGCCCTCGTACCGGACGTACTCGGGTGATGCGACAACGCGGCGAGGTGCCGTGCCGGGCGTCGCGAGCCGGTGAACCTTGCCGGTCACGGCACTAGTAGGGCTTTGTTAG